>JAUWGH010000009.1 GCA_030606485.1 Promethearchaeota archaeon
AATATCATCTGGATGTATTAAATCTAATCGGGTTTTTCCCAACATATCATCGTTAGAATAACCTAGAATTTTCAAATAAGTTTCCTCATTAATATATTCGTGTTCGAATTTTTGATTAAGAATTGTGATTAAATCATTTGCATTTTCAGAGATAAGGCGATATTTCTTTTCAGATTCTTTTAATTTTTGTTCTGTCTTCTTACGCTCAGTAATATCACGAACAATGGTGATGATTTGGGAGACTTCTCCCTTGCTTAAAATAGGTATCTTTATTGTTTCAGTAAAGATTTCCATGTTCTTGATTTTAATGCTATCAATTATTAGTAGAGGCTCCCCAGTAGCAAAAACTTGTTTATATTCATTTATAGAGCGATCTAGCAGGAAGGGAAAAGCATCAAATACTTTTTGACCGATTATCTCTACATTAATATCCAATTCATTAATCCATTGTTTAAATGCAGTGTTAGTCCAAATTATCCGTAAATCTTTATCAACGACATGTATTGGGTCCATCATTGAGTTGAGAATTGTGCGATATTGCTGTTCCGACTCAATTAACTTAATTTCAATCATCTTGCGCTCGGTAACATCACTAATCACACATCTTAATCCCGTAATTCTTCCTTCTTTATAAATTGGTCGAGAATTTATTCTACCATAAAATTTAGTACCATCCTTTTTTAATAGTAGATAATCGATAGGTTCGATAATTTCTCCATTAAAAACTTTTTTCATATTTTTACTTGCCTTTTCCAAATCTTCGGGAGCAATCATTTGAATTACTTTCAAACCTTTATTAAAATCTTCTTGGGAATACCCAAATAGTACAAATGCAATTGAATTAGCATATGTTATCTCTAATTTAGTATTGATCTCGGCAACTATATCAGGTAATAATTCGACCAATTCTCTATATTTTTCTTCGGCTTCTTTTAATTTTTGCTCAGTATTCTTACGCTCGGTGATGTCTATAATGACTTCAGCAACTTTATCAATGGTTCCATCAGGATTTGGAAATGGAGATGAAATCAATTCATAACTTTTTCCATCAGGTGTTGTTATTTCTGCATTCTCTACCTGATTATTTTTTATTGCTTTTACCATGGGACAGAAATCGCATGGTTTTTCAAGGTCCATATATTTTTCATAACATTTTTCTCCTGTAAAATCACCATATCTTTCTATTAAAAATTGATTTTGAAACAGAATTTTATAATCAATACTAACAATATCAATACCAATCCCTACATAAGTTAATCCTTCTATTAAAGAACGATATTTTTCTTCTGATTCTTCTAATTTTTTCTCTCTATTATTCATTTTTAAACACAAATTTTGACTTTAATAGAATTTATGGAATTCTTCCTTCCCTTAAAATAAATTAAGATTAGACTATTATATAGATTCATAATTAATTTTCAAATATTGTCTTAAGATTATAAATTTAAGAATATAATCTTAATTTTTACTTAAATAACTATTTAAAAGGAGTTGCAAAATGGCTTAAACGCCTTATATCATTTGTTCTTAAAAAAATTATTTTTAAATTATTTATAAATTAGTCATTTCTTTTTCAATGTTATCTTGCCAATGTGGATCAATGCAGTCAAATGCTTCTAGAGTTAAACTTTTAATCTCTGTATCGTTTGAATTAAATAAAATATTTAAATATGCTAAAGCCCTTTTATCACCAATTTTCATTAGGCTTTCAATAATATAAAATAAGCGCATTTTATCTATAAATTCTCTATCAACTTCCCTTTTTAAAACTTCTATAATACTCATCGTTGCCTTGGGATTCCCAATTCTGCCCAATGCTTCAATAATTCTATTTATTACCGAAGGATTCTTTTCGGATTTAAGTGCTTTTACTAATAAATTAACGGCTCGCCCATCTCTCATATAGCCGAGGTTTCTTGCAGCATATGCTCTATCTTCCCATTTTTCTTCATTGAAAAGTCTCCTTAGATTTTCATTGAAATCATGATCTCGCGGTTTTTTATTCAACTCAGATCAACTATCTCATTAAAACAATTAGAATTTCGTATTTATAATTTATAAATTATATAAAATTGGAAAATAACAGATAAATATTTTACGGGATTTTTGGATTATTTTAATTACTAGAACATAATAGGGCAAGAGTATTAAAATTTTTAATACTATCATGGAATATTTGGATTATGTCAATTTATTATTATAAGTAAAAATTGTTATTTTTCTGAAATTTTCTTGAAAATAAAATAAAATTGTTGATGAAATTGAAAGCTTTACTGTATTTTTTAAAAATATCTTTTTACAAACCAATTAATTGCATTATCTAAATTAAAAAAATATTTTATTGATTCTTAATTATTACATATAAATTAAAATATTTATACAGTAGGGAGTTTGGATAATTTGAGTGAAATTTTTGATATTATTATTATTGGAGCTGGCCCAGGAGGTTATCATACTGCAATTAGAGCTTCTCAATATGGAGCTAAAGTAGCTATTATCGAGAAAAACAAAGTTGGAGGCACATGTCTTAATGTTGGATGCATACCTACAAAAGCACTTTATGCTTCCGCAAAACTTATTGAAGATATTGAGGAAAAAGGAGCGAATTTTGGAATAAATATTAGTGATGTTTCATTAAATTTTGGACAAGCGGTAAAACGAAAGAATAAAGTTGTAGTGGAATTAGTTCAGGGTATAGAAGGACTTTTAAAAATGTGGAAAGTCGAAATCTATTACGGATTTGGTTCTTTAAGCGGAGGAAATCCAGAAAGTGGTTATCTAGTTTCGGTGAAGAGTGATGATTCGATTATAACAATTAAAGGAAAGAGAATCATAATTGCTACTGGAAGCTGCCCTGCAATGATTCCGGCATTTAATATTGATCATGAGCGAATTTTATCTAGTGATGATATTCTTGCTCCAAATTTTAAAATAGTTCCCAAAAGTCTTTTAGTAATTGGAGGCGGAGTGATTGGTTGTGAATTTTCAAATATATTTAATCAATTTGGCTCAAAAGTTACTATTCTCGAATATTTGCCCACAATTCTTGCAACAGAAGAACCGATGATTGTGAAAGAATTAAAATCAAAATTTAATGAATTAGGTATTGAAATTTATCAGAATCAAAATGTTATTAATATAGAGAATACAGGTTCTGGAGTAAAAGCTACGACTTGTTCCGCTTCTGTTCCTAGAGATCAAATTGAATCTGCAGAAAAATCATATTATGAAGCAGAATATTGTCTCGTTTCTATAGGCAGAGCTAAATTGTCTGCTAATTTGGGTTTAGAAAAATTCAAAATAGAAATCGAACGAGGTGCAATTAAAGTAGATCCAAACACTTTAGAAACAAGTGTAAAAGGAATTTATGCTATTGGTGATGTAATTCCTGGGATCATGCTTGCACATGTTGCAAGTTATGAGGGAGATATCGCCATTGCAAATGCATTATCAAGCCTCGGAGGTTTCGATATACATCCCAGAGAAACAGATTATTCTATTGTACCTGCTACCATCTTTACGAGCCCGGAAATTGGTTCAGTTGGAATGAGGAGAAAGTCGCTGAAAGATAGAGGATTAGACACTTTTATGGGACGATTTACCTATGCTGCTTTAGGAAAGGCAAAATGTATGGGAGAGGATAAAGGTTTCATTATGGTGCTTGCCGATAAAGAAACAGATGAAATTTTGGGGGCATCTTGCATTGGTGCTGAAGCACCAGAACTGATTGCTGAAATCACCCTCGCTATGAAAAATAATTTAACTACTCATCAAATTGCCGAGACAATTCACAGTCATCCAACAATTTCGGAAATGGTTCTTGAAGGTGTTGAAGATGTCCATGGTATGGCTGTGCATAAAAAAGGACGAAGAAGATAATGCAGAAAAAACGTAATGGTTGTTTTTTAAAATAAACTTTTTTAATTTTTATTTTAAAATTTTTAAAAATAATTAATTACTTTTTATTACAATCTAAAAAAAAATTGGAACCAAAAAATGGATTCTTCTCTCTATTTGGTGGGTATTTCATTTGCAATATTATCAGGGATTATTAATAATTTCGGTATAATATTACAAAAAAAAGTTGTAAATGAAATTAGAGCTGAAGTAAAATTTGGAAGAGCTCTAATTAAAAATCCGCTATGGTTATTTGGATTAATTATTCAGTTGGGAATAGGAACAATCTTTTTTCTATTAGCACAAGTTTATATTGGTCCCGCTCTAATTCCTGGATTAATGGCTTCTGGTTTAATTATTCTTGCATTTGGCTCTGTTAAAATTATTGGAGAGACTCTAAAAAGAGATGAAATTATTGGAATATTACTAATGATTGGAGCAATTTTCTTACTCGGAATTAGTGGATTATCTATAAATATATCTGAACAAAATTTATTGGATCTGATGTTTCTCATCAGAATAATTATTTTTACTTCAATAATAATCATTTCTGCTATAATTTGTGAAATTCTTCAAAGAAAAATTGAAAAATATAGTGGGATTTTGCTCTCTATTTTCTCAGGATTAATGTTTTCTCTCTCCAATTTTTGGGTAAGCCTATTATTGGGGACCATTATTAATGTATTTCAAGGTATTTATAGTCTAGGAGAATTAATATTGTTTATTTGTTCCTCATTGATTTTAATAGCAACCAATTTTGTTGGTATATTAAAAATACAGGAATCTTTTAAAGTTGCTCAGGCTAGTAATATGATTCCAATTCAACAAGTTCCAATTCAAATTACATCTATATTTATATATCTCTTAATTTTTCTCTTACAACCCCCAAGTATCATGTCTATTATTTTTTTAATCTTAGGGATTTGTCTTATTCTTATAAGTTCGTTTTTATTGGGAAAGCGACAGGCTCAATTAGAAAAAATCAAATAATTACTTGGATCTATTATGGTGCCGTTATTTTCTTTCTAACATAATTTTTTAGAATTCGCTCCCATTTTTGAGCCAAATCATCTAAACCTGTTTTTCTAAAAAGTATTACAGAATCAGCAAGTATTTTCCTTACTGAGTTATTAAAATAAAACTTTTCTTGATTAATCATGTAGAAAAAATTAAGACAATCTTAAAAAAAATAAAATATTATTTAGGTAATACTTTTAATTTAACTCATTAATTATTACAATAAATAAATAATAGAAATATGGTTAAAATGGGAAGAACAATAGAATTTGAAACAGTTACAAGAGATCTAAATTTTTCTAATGAAATGATTCAAAAAGGCTTTTTTAATAATGTTGCTTTTGAGAAAGAAGAAGAAATTACTCATGACTTTATTCATTCTCTCGATATTTTGTCAGATAATTTATTGGATAAAATAGAAACAAAAGTATATTTCCATTTTAAGTTAAAAATAGAACCAAATGTAGCTGTAATTGATTTTGATGGAGATCTTATATTGGAATCAGAACAGCAACGTAAAATTGATAAATTAATAAAAAAGAGGGCAGATTTTCTAAAAGATTTTCTGAATAATTTTATACTAAAAAATTCATATTATCACCCTGAAAAAATCGCAAATCTAAACGCCATTCCTTTTCCCCAAGCTGATTTAATATTGAAAAGTTTAGGAATTTCCTAATATCTTCCAATGAAATTTATCGGAATGATTTTTATATTAAGGTGCAATATTGAAGAAAAATAAAAATTTTTTAAAGAGGAAGATGTTTTAAAGCATCTTCCGCCCTTTTGGTTTTCATTCGGCTAAAACTAATTATTTTTGCAAGCATTTTTGATTTTTCTACGGATGTATTGAGTTCTGGAGGCTCTTCAATATATCCTTTATCTATTGCAAGTTTATATATTTTTTCACCTAGATCTGTGCGAATTATTGAAGTAGTAAAACCATCTTTAGAACCTAAGCCACCGAATGATATGTCTGAATAGAAATTAGAGAAATTCTTACACACTGAACATGCGTGGCGCATAATATCATGAAGTTCAGAAAATTCAATGTATAATGGCTGGTCTTTTCCTTTAAGATTAATAATCAAATAGTCTTTTATATTCATTTTTTCAACATCATTAAAGGAAAAATCAAACTGTTCTTCCATTTTTTTTCTTGCTGTCTCATTAAATTTAAAATTTTCATAGCAAAATAATCCAAGAGTGTATTTTATTATATGAGCGGGCAAAATGCTTAACTCTTGCATCTTTCTAATAGAGTGAATTTGACACGGAACTCCCACTACAGCGATATTCATAAGATCTCTATCAACAACATGTTTTAATTTAGATATTGTAGGAACAAAAGTATTATATTGTCCTAGCCCAGAAATAGGTCCCATTAAATCAAATTTTGTTCCTGCAGCTTCTATTAATTCTTCTTTTGTTGTTGCAAGGAATGGTTCTCTCTGAAATGGATTTATCCTTTTTGAAACAAGAGCACCGTCAATTAAATTATTTTCCAACATCGCAATAAGAATGGAAGTCACAACTCCTCCATCGGTTCCTGCTTTTTGAATTTCTAGATTCGTAGCCTTACCCGTAACAATTTTAAGCCAATTTCCTATTGGTAGTTTAAACTTATATCTCTCATTTAACTCTTTGTTTAACTCGTGAATCTCTGGACAAATTAGATAACAAATACCACAATGTAGGCAATTATCTTTATCGATATATTGTGGAGGACCATCCTCACTCATTTTAATTGCACCTAAATCAGCAGCAGAACAAAAACTGACGCAACCTCCACATTCTCCACAAATTCCTATATCATGAACCTCCTTTATAAGGTCTTCAAAAGATTTAGGAACAACTTCCTTTGTATTTAGATTTTCATTCATAATTCATTTCATTTTTTTCTTTTAATATTCTTTTGGTAATTTATTTAATTCTGCTTGGGAAAATACAGGTCCATCTAAACATACAAATTTATTCCCTACGTTACATCTTCCGCACTTACCTATCCCACATTTCATTCTCATCTCTAAAGATAATAATATTTGCTCATCGGAGAATTTTAACTCTTTTAAAACATCTATTGTAGTTTTTATCATAATAGGTGGGCCACAAACTATTGCAACGGCATTTTCTGGGGCTGGTGATACTTCTTTAACGATAGGCGCAACAAAGCCAACTTTTCTCGTCCAACCTTCTTGTTCCCTATCTATAGTTAAAACGACATTAATATCATCTCTTTTTTCCCATTCTTCTAAAATGTCTCCATACAAAACCTCACCAGACTCTCGATTTCCATAAATAACGGTTATATCACCATAATTTTTCCTGTTATCTTCGTGTGATGCAAATATAGTTAGGGATCTTAATGTGGAAAATGCAAATCCACCTCCAATTATTACTATGTTTTTTCCCTTCATTTCTTCAACGGGCCAGCCATTTCCTAGGGGACCTCTTATTCCGACAATATCTCCTACTTCTAAATTATGAAGTGCTGTTGTAACCTCGCCTGCTTTTTTTACTGTAAATTTTATCGAACCTATTTCTGTGGGAGATGAAGCTATTCCTATAGGGCATTCTCCTACTCCAAATACACTTAATTCTGCAAACTGACCAGCAACATAATCGAATTTTTTATAGTCCTCTTCATTATTGAAAACAAATTCAAATGTCTTTATATCATTTACTTCATTTTCTCTAACGATTGACTTTATTGTGGTCAATACTGGTATATACAGACTTTCTAATTGCATTTTTTAAATCATCTTTTTTTCTATCTTGTAATTTGAATTAAGTTTTTTATTTATACCTCTGTTTTAGAGGATATATTTTCAACAGATGTGAATATATTTCTAATATCACTATTCACAGGACAGTTAATGATACATCTCCCACATCCAACGCACCCAATTATATTGTAATTTTTCGGATAATAGTTAAATTTATGATAAATTCTCTGTCTTACTCTAGGTAGTTTAGTTGTTCTGGGATTATGTCCAGAAGTCTCAAGTGTAAATAAAGGAAATTGGCAAGTATCCCATATTCTGATCCTTCTTCCGGATCCATCTTGCTTATTTTCATCGAGTACATCAAAACAATGGCATGTAGGACAAAGATAGGTACAAGTTCCGCAACCTATACATCCTTGAGATTCTATTTTCCACATTGGATGGTCAAATAAACCTTCTAATTTGGTATGAATACTATCTAAACCTTCAATAACGGGAATTGCACTTTCGATATCCTTTTGTAATTTTTCTATCTTAGCTAAATCACCCTTGTCCGCCTCTGTTAGTGATTTAATTTTTTTAATTAATGCTTCTCCTTTATCTGTACTTGATTCGAGATAATAATTATCTTTAAATTCTGTAATTAGGATATCTACGGACTCTTTATTGAAAGGACCTCCATTAACTGAAGTGCAGAAGCATGAAGTTCGTGGTTCCAAGCAACCCATTCCAATTAAAGTTATGTTTTTTAATCGATTCAAAACATTTGGGTCTTTATATTTCCCAAATGAGAAGAAATTCTTGAATAATGAAAAACCCATAGAATCACACGGTCTTATTCCAAATATTACTGTCTTTTCGTATGGTGGGTTTTCTATAATCTTTACGCCTTTTCCCTCCTTTTTATAGGAAAACAGAGTGTCAATCATGGGAAAAAGCACGCTTTTTGCAGGAATTTTCGAATTTGAATAATCTAAACAAATTTCTTTTGCATCAGTAATCTCCTTAAACAATACTACACCTTCTTCTTTAACTGGACCAAATACTTTGAACTCTTTCTGTAATTCTTTTATGAGATCAGATATTTTTTCTTTTGATATCATTTTTTGCACCATTTCTTTACCTCCATTTAATCCTCTTCTATCATAAATTCCTGTTTATCGTCAAATTTATGAGTGCCCATAGGTGGAGGGGCTTCTAAATTTATTCCACTTTCGAAATCAAATCTCTCCTTAACAATTTTTTCTAACTTTCTCGTAATAAAATTCAAGTCTATACCCATGGGGCAGACGCTACTGCACGCTCCACAAGAAACGCATCTTCCAGCAACATGAAAGGCGCGAATCATGTGGAAAATGAAATTATCGGAAATATCTGCGGTTTTTCCAAACCAAACTGGTTTGTTCTGATCAATAAAACATAAGCTACAATAACACATAGGGCATGCTTCTCTGCACGCATAACATCTAATGCATCTGTTTAATTCTTTTTTAAAGTATTCCATTTTATCATTGGAACTTTTTGACTCGATCTCATTTAAATCCTTGAAATCATCTTTTGGTGGTTTTTCGGGTTTTTTATTCCCAATAATTATGTCAGAAATTGGTGGGATTTTATAGTGGCAAGTTATACATAGTTGATTTATATAATCTTGTAAAGGAAGTGTTTTATTGAAGTCTTTTCCCTTAATGATAATTTTATTATCTTCAATATTGGCTTCAATTATTTCTTTATCTCCAATTTCAACCATGATTTTTGCTCTATTTAAAACACCTTCGCATGGTATTCCAATTATTGTGATATTTTCTTTGTTTAGCTGTTTTTCTACTATTAAATGAACAATAGCGCGTCCTACGCAACCTTTTGAAATTATCCCAATCTTTCTATCATCGTTCTTCGCTAGATACTTTGCGAGGTTTAAATCACAACTTTGGTTCCAAACTAGCATATCTGTTTGGCTTGCATCAGTAATAAAACAAGGTCCAGAGCGAAGTGGAATAGATCCTTTTGTGTATCCAATAATTAGATCAACTTTTTCTTCTTCCAATAATTTCTTTGCAGTTTCTCTAATAGATTTTTCTATGTCGTCTATTATGTTTATCACCATTTTTTATTAAATATTTTATTAGGACCTACTGATTTTACATTTTCAACAGTTTTTCGTACAATTTTTGCAAATCTTTCTCCTTCAGCAGCAGAAACCAAGGTAAAATTGAGTCTTTCGGGTTCAATTCCTAAAAATATCATTAAATCTCTTAAAATCGCAAACCTTCTTCTTGCAATATAATTACCAGAGATATAATGACAATCGCCAGGATGACATCCTGAGACAAGAATACCGTCCCAACCATAAGCTAGGCTTTTTATTATGAAGAATGGGTTAATTCGACCTGTACAAGGCACGCGAACAACTCTAATGTTTGGAGGATATTGAATTCGACTGACTCCCGCTAAATCGGCACCTGCATACGAACACCAATTGCATAAGAAAGCAATTATTTTAGGTTTCCACTCCTCTGTTGATTTTTCTTTACTTTTATCAGTCATTTTTTATTCCCTCCCCATTATCATAGCAAATATTTGCTCACCTGTAAATCCTAATATATCGATTGCGGAGCATCTGCAATTCCCAGAACATGCTCCACAACCTTTACATAGAGCTTCATTAATAACTGCAATTGTTCCAAATCGACGATCTTCTTGAAGCTCAATTGCGTTATAAGCACAGTTGAGAACACACAGACCACAACCAGTGCACCTAGTTGGATCTATTCGAGCAATCTTTCCTTCAGCCTCAATTTTATCTTTTGATAATATTGTACATGCTCTTGAAACAGTTGCTTTAGCTTGAGAAATACAATCTTCTATCGGTTTTGGTGCGTGAGCTAAACCTGCTACAAAAACTCCTTCGGTAGCAAAATCAACAGGTCTTAACTTAACATGAGCCTCTAAAAAGAAATTATCATCATTCAATGGTACCTTTAATTGCATTGCTAACTCTTCATTTTCATCTCTCGAACAGACAATACCTACACTTAATGCCAATAAGTCTGCCTTAATCGAAATATCCCCAATATCTGGTTTTTTAACAATAATATTCAAATCTCCATTCTCTATCTTTACTTCAGGTTCTTGATTATCATTGTATTGAATAAATAAAACTCCCGCTTGACGAGCTTTTTGATAATACTTCTCTTTAAAACCATAAGTTCTAATATCTCTAAATAAAATGGTAATGTTAATTTCTGGGTTCAATTCCTTTATTTTTAATGCATTCTTAATTGCTTCAGCACAACACATTTTACTACAATAAGGATGTTCTTCATTTCTTGAACCTACACATTGAATCATTACAATTGATTTAACATCTTTAAGTTCATTTGGACTTTTATAGATTTTTTCTTCTAATTCTGATTGTCTTATTATTCTTGGATCTTTACCATATAGATATTCAGTTGGTAAATATTCACTCGCACCTGTAGCAACAATAACCACGCCATGATCAAATTCCGCAGGAATCTTTTTCTCTCCATGTGTTATTGTAGTATGAAAGTTGCCTACAAATCCATCAATGGCTTCAATATGGGTACTTGTATATAAATTGAGATTCTTTTGGCTCTTTACTTTCGTGATTAAATCATTTAGATATTCTTGTACATTCCCTCCTTCAAGTGTACTATAGATTTCGCGAGAAATGCCTCCTAATTCGTTTTTCTTTTCGATTAGATAAGTTTCATAACCTTGTTTAGCGAAATCTAATGCAGCAACCATTCCTGTGATTCCTCCACCAATTACTAAGACCTTTTTTATAACATCTAAGGTCATTCTTTCCAACGGAAAAATTCTTCTTGCTTTATTAACTGCCATTCTAACTAAATCTTTTGCTTTTTCAGTTGCATTTTCTGGTTCATGCATATGAACCCAAGAACACTGATCTCTAATATTTGTCATTTGAAAAAGGTATCTGTTTAATCCAGCTTCTCTAATTGTTTCTTGAAATAATGATTCATGGGTTCTAGGAGTACAGGATGCAACAATAACGCGATTAAGATTATGCTCCTTTATCTTTTCTTTAATAATTGTCTGAGTATCAGCTGAGCAAGTATATAAATTTCTATCTGCCATAACTACATTATGAAGCTTACTTGCATATTCTGTGACAGCAGGAACATCCACATACCCACCAATATTAATTCCACAATGGCAAACAAATACACCTATTCTTGGTGGCTGTCCTCTTACGTCAATTTCATCTGGGAGTTCCTTTTTTGTAATTAAGGTATTTTTTACATCAGATAATAATACATTAACTGCTCCTGCAGCAGCACTTGCTTGAGTAACAGTTTCAGGAATGTCTTTTGGTCCTTGAAAAGCTCCACATACATATATTCCTGGCCTTGATGATTCTATTGGGTTAAATAAATTAGTTTCGCAAAAATTATATTCATTTAATTTAATATTAAATGCCTTAGCAATCTTTTTCGCATCTTTAGGGGGATTTAATCCTACAGATAAAACTAACATATTAAAGATTTCTTCAACAACTTCGCCATTCTCAGTCTCATATCTAATTTTTAGATCCTTGGATTCTGGAATCTCTAAAATTGAAGATATTCTACTTTTTATATATCTAACGCCATATTGATGTTTCGCCCTTTCTATATATTTATCAAAATCTTTACCATATGCCCGAATATCCATGCAAAAAATTGTTGGGTTGATTACATTAAAATGTTCCTTAGCAATTACTGCTTCTTTTGCAGTATACATACAACAAACTGAAGAACAATATGGTTGCCCTCTTTTTAAATCTCTCGAACCAACACATTGAAGAAATGCAATTTTTTCTGGAATATCTCCATCAGATAAACGCAAAACTTTTCCTGCAAAGGGCCCACTTGCACTTAAAATACGTTCAAATTCGATACTGGTTACTACATTTTTATATTTTCCATAACCATATTCCTTTATTGATTCTGGTTCAAATTCATCAAAACCTGGTGCTAAAATGATGGCTCCTACATTAATCTCGTTTTCCCTATCTTCTTGATCATATTCTACTGCTCCTGCTTTACAGACACCTTCACATACTCCACAACCAATACATTTTGCAAGATCTATTGAAAAAACCAAGGGAACTGCTTGGGGGTATTCAACAGAAATTGCTTTACATTTAGCTAATCCTTCATTAAACACATCTATAGCTTCTATAGGACATTTTGATGCACATACTCCACATCCAGTACATTTTTCTTGATTGATATATAATGCCCTTTTTAATAATTTTACAATAAAATTACCAGCTTCTCCACTAACCTCTTTAATATCAGCATTAATAATCAATTCAATATTATGATGTCTTCCTGTTTCAACCAATTTGGGTGAAACAATACACATAGCACAGTCATTTGTTGGAAAAGTTTTATCTAATTGAGCCATTACACCACCAATACTTGTGGTAGATTCTACCAAATAAACTTTATAACCAGATTCACCTAAATCTAGAGATGCTTGACTTCCACCTATACCTGCTCCAATGATTAACACAGATCCAATTTTATCCATCATAAAGCCTCCTTTAATGCATGATAGTAAGGGGTAATCCCATCTATTCTATTAAAATCGATAAGATTTCTAGCCTTTAATGAAACAATATGTTCTAAAATTAAACTTGATTCGATACTCAATGATTTTGATAAATTTTTTACTGAAAGTGGTTCCTTTTCAAGTTTTATTAATATTTTATTACGTAAAAATTCTGAATTGAGAGCATCATCTATTATTTTTTCATATTCTTCAAATTCAATGATTTCTTCATAGACATTTCCAAACTCTGTAATAGCTCGTTCCCTTCCAACTAAAGTACGTAATCTATTATCAGATAAAGTTCTTTTTATAGCTTCTAAATCTTCTTTTAATTTTTGATTAGGTTTTGAACCACTAAATGGAGAAGGTCCTTCATTTTTAATTTGTTTAGTAAATTCTGATACAACTTGACCAAATCTTACACCTTCAGAAGCAGAAACCCACTCAAGGCGAAATCTACCAGAAAGACCAATTAATTGTAATGCTTTAGAAAGCAAATCTAATTTCATTTTTTCTTCATAATTTCCATCTATATAATGGCAGTCTCCAAGATGACACCCCATTACAATGACCCCATCTAATCCAGTAGCCAAAGCTTCAATTACAAATACCGGGTCAACTCTTCCACTACACATCACCCTAATAACTCTAATATTGGGTGGATATTGGACTCTACTCACCCCTGCAAGATCTGCTCCTGCATACGAGCACCAATTACATAAAAAGCCTAATATATTTGGTTCAAAGCTCATTTTTTATTTACCTCCTGAAGCTAAAATTTGAGCTAAAATTTGTTTAGTAGTGAAATGGTGATTAGTTATTGCCTTTTCAGGACAAGTAGCCCCACATAGGCCACACCCTTTACAGCTTGCTTCTGTAACATGAGCTATTCCATTATCATCCATAGAAATTGCATTATATGGACAAATTTTGATACAAATTCCACAACCTACGCATAAATCCTCATCTACTTCAGCAATAGCACCTTCGACCTCTAAAACATCCTTTGATATAATAGTGCTTGCTCTAGATGCTGCTGCATAAGCTTGAGAAATAGCCTCTGGAATATCTGCTGGCCAATGAGCAGAACCACAAACATATATTCCATCCGTAGCAAAATCTACGGGACGTAACTTTACATGAGCTTCTAAAAAAAAGTGATTTTCTTCTAATGGGACCTTTAACATTTTTGCTAAATCTTCTGAATCAGGGTTTGCAATTAAAGGAGTTGATAACACGATCATATCATATGGTATGCTAATATCCTGATTCAAATAATCATTATATACTTCAATATTGCTTTCTTTAACAATTGGAACTTTTTCCGGTATATATCTAATAAAAGTAATCCCTTTTTCTCTTGCTTTTCTATAATATTCTTCATAAGTGGTTCCTTGAGTTTGAATATCTCGAAATATTATGGATATATTGGCATCTGGTTTCAGTTCCTTAATTAACATAGCATTTTTTAATGCAGTCATGCAACAAATATTGGAACAATATCGTCTTTCTTCATTTCTAGCCCCAACACATTGAATCATTACAATATTTTTAACATTAATTTTATTTTCTTTTAATAATTGTTCTAATTCTAATTGAGTAATGATTGTTGAGCCATTATACCCAAATAATCCTTCCGGTTTAAGAACTTGAGCTCCAGTAGCCACTATAATAATACCTGTATCTATGTCATAAATTCCATCTCTCCTTTTTACTGAAACTTTATAATTTCCTATAAATCCTTCAATTTTTACTGGTTCAGTAGAAGTTATTACTTTAATTTTTTGATGATTTTCAACCAAATTCCTTACTTCTAATACCTTTGATGCATCATCATGAGTTGGATACAATTTATAGAGGTATCTTAGTAATCCCCCCAATTCTGGCTCTTTTTCAATTAAAATTACCTTAAATTCTTGATTTGCTAAATTAAGGGCGGCCGTCATTCCAGCAATACCTCCTCCAATAATTAAAGCAGTTGGATTTATATCTATCTGAAATTTTTCTAATGGTTGCAATAATAATGCTTTGGCTACCCCCATTTCAATTAAAATCTTTGCTTTTTCAGTTGCTGCTTCCGTCTCTTTCATATGAACCCAACTGCATTGATCACGGATATTAACCATTTCAAATAGATAAGGATTTAAACCAGCTTCCTGACAAATACTTCTAAATAAAGGTTCATGAGTTCGAGGAGTACAAGAGGCAACTATTACACGATTTAAGTCATGTTCTTCTATTTTTTCTTTAATTAGAGATAAACCAACCTCTGAACAAGAATAAAGATTATCTGTGGCAAAAGTTACATTTGGTAAGGTTTTTGCATATTCCACTAAACTTGGAACATCCAAAAACCCTCCTATATTTGTTCCACAATGACAAATAAAAACACCCATTTTTATATCTTCCATTTTTAACCCTCTCTTATAGCATTTTCAGCTGCTTTAGCTGCAGCACCACTTGCATCTATAACTGAATTTGGAATGTCCATCGGCCCTCTACAACATCCACATATATAAATTCCTTTTTTAGAGGAATCTAATGGTAAATATGCATTAGAAAGAAAGAAATTATTTTTATCTAGATCAATTCCCAAAATGTTAGCCAATTCAGGTGTATCTTTATTAGGAATCATACTAGTTGCTAATATTACTAAATCAACAGGAAACTTTTTCATTTTTGAAGTATTCATATCTTCATAAATAATAATTGGGTTTTTATCATCATCCTCAATAATTTTTGCTACCTTTCCTTTAATGTATTTAATTCCATATTCTTTTTGCCCTCTTTCAATATATTCCCGAAAACCTTTACCCCCTGCCCTTAAATCTATATAAAAAATAAAAGATTGAATTGAATTATCATGCTCGTAAGCAATCATGGCTTCCTTTGTTGTATACATACAACAAACAGAAGAACAATAAGGATTATATTTCATGTCTCTTGAACCTACACAATTTATAAAGGCGAGTTTCTTCGGTTCTTTTCTGTCTGAAGATCTTATCAAATGTCCCTTTAATGGCCCAGATGCACAAATCATTCTTTCAAATTCTAAACCAGTAACTACATTTGGTAAATGTTTATAACCTAGATTTACCAATGGAGAAGGGTCAAAAGGCTCGTATCCAGTCGCAACAATAATTGATTTTACATTAAGATTGACTTCAGAATCCTTTTGTTCAAAATCGATTGCTTCTCTCTCACATACTTTTTCACAAATTCTGCATGCATCCTTAGTTAAATATAAACATTTTTCTGGATCAATAGCCATTATTGAAGGGACACCTTGAAGAAAATAGATATAAATTGCCCTTCTTTTTCTTAAAAATACATCAAATTCATCATCAACTCTCATTGGGCATTTTTCAATACAAATACCACAATTAATACATTCTTCCGCCTTGATATAACGTGCATGTTGAAGTAATTTTGCTTTAAAATTTCCAGCCTTTCCTGTAATTTCTTTTACCTCAGCTAATGTATGTAATGTTATATTTGGGTGACGATAACATTCTGCGAGTTTTGGAGCCAAAATACAAATCGAACAGTCATTTGTTGGGAATGTTTTATCAAGTTGGGCCATTCTACCGCCAATACAAGGTTTTTTTTCAACTAATTCAACTTTTATTCCTCTTTCAGCGAGATCAAGAGAAGCTTGAATCCCGGCTATTCCTCCACCAATCACTAAGACACTATTTGAATTTTCTCCCACTATAATGCACCATAATAAAAATTTATTTATTTGGAGATTCTAAAATATTAATTTTTTGTAATAAATTATTAACCCTTACACGGTGAAATTTGAGACCGATTTCTTCACCTTTAATTCCTAAGGCAAGAGCTATTAATTCAGTTAAATAAAAAACTGGGAACTTAAAATCTGTATTAAGATTTTTATTAAGTTCTCTTTGATTGAAATCAAATTGTTGATAACATGCAGGACAAACACAAACTATACAATCAGCACCAGACTTTTTTATGCTCTCAAGTTTATTTAATAATAATTTTTGTGAAAGTTCTTTATCACTTTTTTCAAGTGGATTTCCACAACAATCTTTTTTTAATTCATAATCTACTGGTTCGGCTCCAAGTGCTTCAACTATTACATCCAAGGTTGTTGGCTCAAATGGATCATCCCATTGTATGATCTCAGATGGACGTAGATAATGACAACCAGGGTGACATGCAACTTTCAAATCCTTTAGTGGTTTAATTATATTCTCTTTAATTAAATCAAGATTCTCAAATAATACTTGGGCAAAATGCTTAATATTAATATTACCTTGATATTTTTTACCAATCTTATTTAATATTGAATTAATTTCTTTCTTTTCTTCAGGGTCATTATTTAAAATATGTTGCACAGTTTTAAGAGTTTCTGTACAACCCGAGCATAGACTTAAAACATCACTATTATCATTCTCATAAAGACTTAAATTTCTGGCTCCTAGAGCTAACCAACTCTTATGGTCTAGTGCAGCAACTCCTGTTGGATCAGGACAACAGGAATATTGAGTCTGATCAGAAACATTAATACCAAGTTTATCAAATATTTTTCGAGCTGAGGCTTCTAAATAAGGTAATCTTCCTGGAATAACACAACCAAAAAAATATTTATATGTCATTTTTTACTACATCCCTCCTTTTTCTGTTTTTGAATATCCATTTGTATTAATTTTCTTTTCAAAATTTGTAGCTTCTAATAATTTTCCTATTTCTTCTATGTTTGCTGATTCAACACTTGGAAGCCCCAATTGCTGTCTTCGCCTAATTATCGGTGTAGTTAAAGGAATTGCTAAACCATACTCTAAAATTGCATTTCCTTGAACATTATAAGCTTCGGGATAATTTCCTGTTAGAACAATTTTATTTTTTAGATTATCAAATATTTCTGTTAAAAATACGTTTTGAGGACATTCCTCTACACACATCTGGCATGTACTACATAACCATACATTTGGCTTTTGATCTTTTATTAATAATTCTTTCAGACCTAATAATGATTCTTCAATAATTTTTCGAGGATTATATTCACCTTCAGTGACTAAAGCAACAGGACACGCACTTGAGCATGTTCCACATTGATAACAATAATTTAAGGAGAAATCATCTTTTACAATCTCTTTACGAAATTCAAAATCTACCTTTAACATAACCATCAAACTTAATTCTATTAATTTTTGATTAAATATTATTTAGGAAATTCACAAATACAATTATTGCATATTTTTTTTAAAACTCTTTTAATATTAAAGAGTTTTATTATTTTTGATAAAATATCTTTTACATTTATTTAATTTTTATATTTTTATTATTTTAGATTCTTCTATTTAATAGTTTTGTGTAATTATATATATATTTTTCTTAAATATTAATGAACTCCATATACAAATTTATGGAAATTACTGAGATCGTACATTCTTTTTAGCAAATAGTTTCTAATTTTTACTTTTTTAATTATTTTGAAGGAAATTTTAAATTATTATAAAAAACAAATATATTATAAAGATTAATGATAGAAATCCAAAAAATACTCGTTTGAAATTCTTAGCATTTTAATTGGTATATTATTGATAAGATAATAAAAACATTAGAAAAAAATTATAATAAACTAAAATACAAATAAATAAAATAGTTAAAATTATTATTTTCTTGATTTTTATAAAAAATACTTAAAATAAACAAATTTAATATGGATATCAAAAAATTACAAACAATTCTTAAAAATTATCGAGCGGATCTTAATCTCATTGCTGTTGCAGTAGTTGATCAAAATGGATTCATCATTGCTTCTGAGATGAAAAATGCAGACGAAGATGATACTGTAATTGGTGCAACGACAGGTTTAATTGATTCTTATTTTGAAAGAATTAAAAAGGAGTTTGGATCTAAAGCAGGATTTTTTAATATTACTTCAACAGAAGATAAAAAATTCGCATATTGTGGTGCTGGAACCGATGTAATATTAACCAGTATTTCATTTAAGGATATTCCTGATATTAAATTGAAAGTCTATTCGCTACATATCGCTGAAAAGGTTAAAAGGATACTTAATGGTGAGGAAAATATCTCAACAGAAATTTCAGAAATTGTAAAAGTAATGGGGAATATGAAAGAGGGGAAATTACCAAAGGGAGTATTTACATCGAAACTTATTGTTACTGGTGATTTTCAAGTTGGAAAAACTAGTTTGATCAGACGATATGTTGAAAATAAGTTTTCAGAAAGTTATATATCTACTATTGGTGTTGATATATCGAAGAAATCAGTAAATTTAAGTGGAGACTGTACGATAAATTTTATTATTTGGGATATTGGAGGTCAAATTACTCAGATGGCCCCCTATAGAAGTAGATTCTATCATGGGACTAACACAGTTTTTATTGTTCTTGATCGTACAAGAAGGTCAACCTTGGATGGTATAAATAAATGGTATAAAGATATGAAAAACACAATTACTGACATAAAAAAGATTCCTATAGTTCTCATTGGTAATAAATCAGATCTAATAGAAAATATTGAAATTACGAGTGAAGATATGAAAAGAAAAGCTGAAGAGTATGGTTTTTATTTTATTGAAACAAGTGCTAAAACTGGAGAAAATGTTTCTGATGCTTTCAATTATATTGCTTATCGTATTATGGAGCGCATTTAATTGTGTTTTTTTCATTCTAATAAACAATTTTATTATTTTTATAATTAATTATATATATAAGGCTTATCAAAAAAAATTGGAGGTGGATTAAAGAGAGTGCTGAAAGTTCTTTTTAACAACATTTGCATAACTTGAGATAACCGGGGATATTTATTCGGATTTTCTATTAGAGAAATTTCATATAAGGGGAGACGGTTATTTTATCTGGGGAAGGAAGAATTTTCAGGTCCTTGGTTAAGATTTAAAAGATCTGATCTTAAAGGAACTGAGGCTTCAGTATTTTTGAAAAACGTCGAGCCAACTCCAATTTATAAGTTAATAAACACAAAAACGGGGGGGTCAATTGATCGAGTTACTATAGATCTAGATCTCAATGAATACTTAAAAAAGAAGATACGTGATACAAATAGATTAAGGAATAATTTAGATCTTTCTAAATCCATCTATATTAGAAAATATATTGATGTATTTCAATTTAAACAACCTTATAATATCGCTTTTTTCACGTTTAAAAATATTGCTCCATTCAAATTGGACGATGTATCTTTCTATATGTTTCTCGATTTTGATATCAATGGATTAGATGGATTTGATAATGATTTAGGCGTATTCGATGAAGAAGAAGGAATTATTTTCCAATATGATGATACCAATACTTATGCTGGTTTCTGTTCTATTAAACAACCTAGTAGTTTTGAAGTGTCAAATTCCAATAAAATGTTATCGCGAGCAAAATCAATTCAATTAAATAATATTATTGAAGATAAACCTGGTGAAAAAACTTCTGCACTTGCATGGAATTTAGGAACATTGAATAAGGGAGAATTACTACAAATTCCTATTATTATATCTGGTGGATTAAGCAAGGAAGAATTATTGTCAAATCTAAAAGAAGGCAAAAAAAGAGCTAACTCATTAATTCCACAGGTATTAAAATCGATAAATTCGCGAGTAAGACAAATTCAAGATGAAAAATTTGTAAAAATGAATGAAACCACTACAGAAGAGTGCTAAGGTTTTCAAGTTTATAAAAAATCCAATTAATGATTCAATTAATTAAAACATTTGTATTTAATTGATAAAAGGCTGGCCTAGCTCTGGATTTTATAAAAATTTTCTTTTTTATAAATTAAATTTTTTTTCTCAAAATTAAAAATAAATACTGTGTTGATTTAAAACAGCAAAAATAATATTTATCAAGTAACAATTTTAAAGTATTAAATAGAAGGTGAATTAATAAAAATTTAAATAATTGACAAGAGTTAATTTAAGATGAAAAAAAAATATCCGGCAATTTTGTCTATTTTAATTACTCTATTTATATTATGGATATATTTTTTCTCAAATTGGGATCAAATTCTTGTTAATTTAATCATTTTAAATGTCATAATTTTTATATTACGTTTTGTTTTTATTCGTTTAGCAAATTTAGTTTTAAAACGTCGTATTTACATAGTTGTTATTTCAGCTAGTTTTAATATTGTTTGGATCTTCTTCATATTCTGGTTATTGTTTGTAATATCTTCTGATCTTGTAGTTTCTCTTGTTTCTTTTTTAGTAGTTGCAATTTCTTTAACTTTAAAAAATATAATTAACAATATTGCATCTGGTGCAATAATATTGGCAACAGAACCATTTGATGTTGGTGATTTAATCGAAACAAGTGAAGTTCAAGGAGCAGTAAATGAAATTTCATTGAATTATACTAAAATTAAGGAGTTTGATGGTGTAATTACGTATATACCAAATAAAGATGTTTTAAATAAATCTTTAAAAAAATTTACTTATAGAAAATTAAAGCCAATTGAACAATTAATGGATGAAGAAACTCAAACTAAGAAGAAAAAATATAAAAAATATTTGAAGAACATTGATAAGTTATTATTGAGGGAAGAAAAGATAACAAAATATACTAAAACTGTAGAAATATTATCTAAAATAGATCCAAATAAACTTGAAAATTTATTATCACCAGTTTTTGACAAATATGAAAAAATTTTTGGGATTAGGCCAGAATATATTATTGAAACCACTGGTTTTCGATGTGTTACAACATTTTATTTAATGGCTAAAAGACCCCTGCTAATTTTGCAATACACAGATAATTTTCTGAAAGAATGCATTTTTCAATTATATCACGATGATGTTTTTGATGGGTGGGAATCTTATATACAAGATGAACTTAAATTGAAATCTAAAGGGGGGGGCTAAATAATTTATGGCGATTTTCAATTCTGATTTAGAAGCAATTATTTTTATTATAATTATTACTATTTCATTGATTTTTATTGATAAAGTTATTTCTTTTTTTCTGGATAAAAGTAAAAAGGTATCTATTCAACAAAAAAATGGAATCTATTTTATTATAAGGACCATTTCGGTAATTATAGTAATTTTCTTTGTTCTAGAAGGATTTCCTTCATTTGAACTTATTGATCCAACTTATAAGGCAATCCTTACAAGTGTCACAAGTACAGCGATAGCATTTGCATCAAGTGAAATTTTTGCTAATTTTATGGCTGGATTTGTTTTAATCGCGATCGGACCATTTGATATTGGAGATATTGTAAAAATAGATACTGATAAAGGAATAGTAAGATCTATATCTATGACTAAAGTTATTCTTGAAACTTTTGACAACATATTTATTGTAAAATCAAATAGTGAAGTTATTTCTTCAAAAATTGTCAATTATACAACTAAATTAAGGAATATTAAACGATATGTGGATTTTAAAAAGAAAGTTCAAAGCCCCCAAGATAAGGGAGATATTCGTATAAAAATGAAAACAAATATGGATGAAATAGTTGAAAAAAATACTAACTTAATGGCTTTTTTTAGATCATTTTCTAGGAGACAAAATCCAGATTTACATACCTATACATTTAGAATGCATTTTCAATATGAAAAATTTCGAATAAAATTAGATAAAGTCGAAGGATTATGTACAAAATATAAAAAAAAATTTGGTTTTAAACCAAGATACAATATCATTGGTTTTAGCTCTCACATCATTATTAAATTTCGAATATTATCTTTAGATCCAAAAAAGATTCTTGAAAATAAACCTAAATTTACCAACGACCTCTATAAAATCATTTTTAGTCATAATATGTAATTGCTTATTGTAAAAAACACGCTTTAAAGAAAAATTGAGAGGAACAAAAAATTATTTAAAATTTAATTATACTTCTCTTCATTATTCTAATTATATAATAAAATTGACTAAGAATTTTCATTATGAATGCTAAAAAAATTGTAATAACTCCTGAAACTCATTGGGACCGTGAAACTTTATATATTTGAGATATAAAGCACGATTGGTATCTTCCTTTTCAGGAATATCGAGCAAGGCTTGTTCAGCTTATGGATCGACTATTAGAAATTTTAAGGAAGGATAAAAATTATTCTAATTTTACATTAGATGGACAAACCATCCCAGTTTTAGATT
This sequence comes from Promethearchaeota archaeon, assembly GCA_030606485.1. Classification (GTDB taxonomy): domain Archaea; phylum Asgardarchaeota; class Lokiarchaeia; order Sigyniarchaeales; family SOKP01; genus 6H3-1. Next base: position 23,333 of record JAUWGH010000009.1, read on the forward strand.
ATTTAGAAGTAAAACCCCAAAAGAGAGAAGAAATAGAAAAATATGTAAAAGAAGGGCGATTATCAATAGGCCCATTCTTCATTCTACCAGATGAGTTTTTAATTAGTGGAGAATCATTGATAAGAAATTTAATGTTAGGGCATAAAATTGCCAGATCTTTCGGAAGAATAATGAAAGCAGGATATATTCCAGACCCATTTGGGCACATTGCACAGCTTCCACAAATTTTAAGCGGTTTTGAATTACCATCCTTTTTATTTATGAGAGGTTTTGGTAATGAATTTGAAGAAAACAACCTTAATATGGAATTTAATTGGCAAGCTCCGGGTAATGCTGCCTCAATTTTAGCGATACATTTAATAATGGGCTATGGTTCAATTGCCAATATAAATACAAATATATATAACGGAAAATATAAAAACGCTCTAAGACAAATTAGAAGGCGAGTTAAGAATTTAGAAAAGTATATTGCTTCTGATGTAGTTTTATTGAATAATGGTTCAGATCATTTGTATGCACAACCTGAAATCTCTACAATTGTGAGTCAATGGAATGAGGAATATGGTAAAGATAAAGTTTTAGTCCAACAAGATTTCGAATATTATATTAATGAAGTCTTAAAATTCAATCCTAAATTGAACACATATCAAGGAGAATTGAGATGGGGGAGATATTTTCATTTATTATCAGGTGTTTTTTCAGCCAGAATGTGGATAAAGCAACAAAATACTGAAATTGAATATTTATATGAAAAATACGCAGAACCATTCTCTACAATGGCTTGGGCATTGGATAATACTAGTTCTTTTGAATATCCAAAGGATTATTTATGGACAGGATGGAAATGGTTGATAAAAAATCATCCACATGATAGTATTTGTGGGTGTAGTATTGATGAAGTCCATCAAGAAATGAAAACAAGATTTCAATGGGCAGATCAAATTGGAAATGAAATTTTAAAGGACTCCTTTTTAGAAATTGTTAAACAAGTAAATTTGGACAAAACCAGGGATAAAAAAATTGCTTTATTTGTTCTTAATCCTCTCCCATGGCATCGAAAGGATATTACATTTTTTGATTTAATAATTCCTATAAAGGAAAAGTCAGAACAATATCCAGATCCTGTGAGATTAATTGATAATAACGGAAAGGAAATTCCGACACAGAACTTTTTGATTGAAGAACAACCAAGATACACAGAAGAACATAATAGTACTTATCGTTTCACATTTTTAGCAGATGTCCCGGCATTAGGGTATAAAGTTTATTATTTTATTTTGGGAGAAAGTCCAAAAGACCAAAATAATCAAGGAAATTCACTCTTAAAAGCAGAAAAGAACGCTTTAGAAAACAAATATTATAAAATTACAATCAATGAGGATGGAGCATTAGATGTATTAGATAAAGAATGTGGTAAAGAATATAAAAATATATGTATCTTCGAAGATGTTGGAGATTGGGGCGATGAGTATGATTATTCATGGCCAAAAAGTGGCACAGGAGATAGACGAATATTATCAACTAGTTTTAAAGATTGGAAATATAATCTTGTTGTGAAAGGACCTACCCAAATAACTGGTAAAATTGAATACACTTTCAATCTTCCCGTATCATTATCTAAAGATCGTTCTGAACGAGCCAAGGAATTAATTAACAATCAATTGTCTCTCTATATTACTCTTTATGAAGATATAAAGAGAATTGATTTCAAGGTAGAATATAATAATGATAGCAAAGATCATCGATTACGAGTTCTCTTTCCCACAGGCATTAAGAGTAAGGTAGTTCATGCAGATGGACATTTTTATGTAGTTCCAAGAAATGTGGAGTTACCTAATGATGAAAGATGGGCCCAAAAAGCACTTGGAACCAATCATGAAAAAGATTTTGTTGCTGTTAATGATAATAGGACATGTATAGCTGTTTTGAACAAGGGTTTACCTGAATATGAGGCAATACAGAATAAAGATGGAATAATAACTCTTGCAATAACATTACTAAGGTGTGTTGAGTGGTTATCAAGGACAGATTTAGCTACTCGTGCATCAAATGCAGGTCCCGATTTAAAAACACCTGAAGCACAGTGTTTAGGAGACCATACTTTTGAATTTTCACTGGTAATCCAAGAAGGTTTAGGTGATTGGTTAAATTCAAGAATTCACATTTATGGTAAAGAATTCAATTGTCCCTTAATTACATTTCTTCCTTCAAGTGTAAATTCAATGTATCATGCATTAAATAAAATCCTTTTCTTAGGAATGACTTTTTTAAAATTGGAATTACAACATAAATCAAAAAATCTTCCTTTAAGCTTTAGCTTTCTAAAAATTGACAACCCAAATGTGCAATTATCTGCCTTAAAAAAGGCTGAAAATGGAGATTATTTAATAGTTCGACTTATAAATATATCAAACAATACTGAAAAGGCAAAACTTAGTTTTTATAATAATATTAAAAATATTGAAATTCTAAATCTTTTAGAAGAGCAACCAACTAATAGAATAAAAGCAACAATTTTTCAAATCGACACAAATCAATTGGAAATTATATTAGAACCCCATGTATTAGCTAATATTAAGGTAATAATTTCAAAATGAATTTCTTATAATTCTCTTTTTATAATATATAACTAGAGGAGGAATATGTCAAAAAAGAAACCTATGTCTAACGTCAATCAGTTTATTTCTTTTGTTGAAACTCCTCCTGAAATATCTAAATTAATGGTAACATTAACTAATCAACCCAAAGATTGTCATATCTTGGATAGTGGTTGCGGTAAAGGCATTTTTTTAAAGAATTTAATATCATCTGGCTTTACTAACATTGATGGAATTGAAATAGATCCGGGTTTATGTGATTATCTTAGGTCATCTTTTAAGGACATTGAGTTATATAATGAAGATTTTTTAATTTGGAAAAGTCCTAAAAAGTATAATGTGATTATTGGAAATCCCCCTTATTCACATTATAATTCTTTACCAAAGAAAATTCAAAAAGAAGTTTTTTCTTTAACAAAAACTGGAGAATCCGATATTTATTATGCCTTTATTATTAAATCAATTGAATTACTCAGGGAAAATGGAGAATTGATCTATATAGTTCCTTATCAATTCTTTTATAATACTCATGCAGAAATTGTAAGGAAAAAAATTTTAGAAAATGGCTATTTTGAAATTTTAATTGATCTTGACGAAGTTAGACTATTTGAGGGGGAATACCCCGAAACTATTATTTTTAAATTTGTTAAAACAGAAAATAGAAGTTATAAAAACATTGAAGTATTTCGAATAAAACATAGGAAAGCAAGACCAGAAAATATTTTTAAGAAATTTATTGAATCTCTCAAAGAAAAAAAGGAGAATGAACTTTTTTTCTACTACACTAAACTAAATTTTGGTAATTATAGAGAAATTTGGTCTTCATATCCTTCAATTGATATTCCAGAATATAAGAAATTAAAAGATCTTGCCTTTGTTGGAGTTGGATTAGTTTCTGGTTTTGATAAGGCGTTTAGGATTAAAATAAATGAAGATAAATATTATAATGAAAGAGAAAAGAACTTAATTTTTAATTTTATTAAAGCTATGAATTGTAAAGGTTTTAGGGTCGAAGGTTTTGAGAAATATATTCTGATGGATGAAAAAATAAAAGATGAAATATATCTAAGTAAAAATTATCCAAATATCTATAAAAAGATGGTTGAATTTAAAGAACAAATGTCCACTAGATATATGCCGAATCATAAAAAATGGTTTCATTGGCAAGCCTTGAGAAATAAAATGACTTTAGATAAATATATGGAATTGCCAAAAATTTTTGTCCCAACATTGGATCGAAGTAAAGTAAATAGATTTAGTTTTAGTGATATGAAAGCTTATCCTTCAGGTGATGTGTTAGTGATTATTCCGTTTAAAATAGATCCCTACTTTTTACTTGGATATTTGAACAGTGTTTTTTTTCGACAGTATTATTTATCTCACGGTGCGAAAAGAGGTTATAGAATTGCTTTTACCCAGAGAATTATGTCAAACATAAAAATTCCTGTATTTGAAAATGAAGAATTAAAAAATATAGCGAATTTAACTAGAGAAATACTTAATAACAATGATTTTAATAAACGAAAATCTATTGATGATATTATTAATAATGCATTGGAAAAAATGAAGCAATTAGACAAAAGTAAATAATTACTTAAAAACATATTGATATTATTGGACATGCATCAAAAAAGGATATTAGTTTAGCAATAGAAACAATTAATCCATATATTATAATTCCTGTCCATACAGATAATCCTATTTGATTTGTTGACAATTTTGATAAAGTAGTCCCTGTAAAAGAAGGTTATTCTTTTAAATTATAAAGTAATTGCTAATTACCAAAAAATAAAATTTAATCTTGGATATTATTATTATAATCTTAAAAATGTTTTAAAATTGTAATCCAAAAAAAGCATTTATTAAAAATAAAAGTTAAAAACTTATATGAAAAGGAATTTATTACTATAAAGCGTTAAGGATTAAAAGGTTAATATGTCACAATCTCAAAATATAGCTAGATTGGATTTTATAAATTTTCCTCAGAAAATTTTAATTCCTAATCAAGATTTTCAGTTGAATTTTCAAATTACAAATAATTCTGCAAATTCAGAACTTTATAAATTAATTATTAGTGTAGAGAATTTAGATATTATACAATCCGAAGAGTTTGCTAAAGGTTTACAATTTAAGGGGAATGAAACTCAGCAGTTTAAAATAAATTTACGCCCTAAAATTGATGGACAAGGTAAAATAACATTTAATATAACTCATCTGAAAACTGTTCAATACACCGTTAAAGTGCAAAAAATAAGAGAGATTGTATCAATAAGTAAAATTAATGAGATTTTTGGTAAAGAATACATTTCTTCATCAGATATGGAGGATCTTTTCTTCAAAGATGAGTTTGTAGTAAATATGAGTGATATTGAAATTCAAGAAGCTCTTAATATATTGGATCTACCCGATGAACCCCCTGTTGCATCAGAATATAGTGAAGAACTTTCCTCTCCATTTTGTCCTCCCGAACAAAAAAATATCATAATTAAAAAAATTGCAAAAGCCTACTTTACGAAAAAGGAACTTGTAAAATCATTTAAAATAATTGAAAGATTATCAGATGTTAATGAGCGATGGAATTTATACTCTGATTTGGTTAGAGCATATGCATTTATTAATGTTAAAGAAGCCGTTGATTATGCTGGTGTGATTCCTGATAAGAAAAAAAAAGATAATTTGCTTAAAAATATTGCATTAGATATAATTTCAATTGATGCTGAACAAGCAAGTCAAATTGCATTACTAATTGATGACTCTAAATTAAAAGAAACACTCTTATCAGAAATATTATTCAAATGTGTAAAGGGAGAACCTTTATTAGCTATAAAAATATCAAATCTTATTGAAGATTTAACTTTAAGGATATTAGTTTTATTTGAAATTTGTTCTGCATTATTAGCGCAAAATAATAAATCAAAAGTATTAGAACTTTTACAACTAATTTTAAAGACGCTTCTTATTGAAAAATCTGTTAATTTAGCAGAAAATAAGTTTAATAATTTTAATTTTCATCTATTTATAAATTCTATTCATGCTATTGCTGAATTGGATTCTCCAAAATCTGCTGATGCCTACATAAAATCACTTAAAGATAAAAAATTGAGAAAAAAAATCAAAAAGGATCTATTTGAGGTAATTTATAAAATGGTTGATGAGACACGCACAAGAATTGATCCAATCATTGTGATTAATCAATATTTCCTGATAAATACATATTCTTCAACTATTTTTGGGGAATTATCAAATTTTGCAAATATGGATGGTAATATAAGTGAAAATATATTATCTAAAAATTTTAATTTTAAAATATTAGTATTTTGTCTATTTGGGTATTCATTTCATACATTTCCCTTTTTTGATAGGATTTATAATGAATTAAAGAAAGAAAACAGTAATTTATTTGCATATTACACATTACCCGTAAAAGGAAAGCATAATGAAAGTGATTCTATCATAATAAAAAAAACAATTAAACATTTTTTCAAATCAAATTTTTCACAAATGAATAATGATATTTATCTTTTCAATTTGGATTTCATTCCGTATTTAAATGCACCCACAATTATTATGGAGTCTGATCCCACTATAAATAATTCGATTCAATCAAAAATAAACAGTAAATTGGGAAATAAAATAAGTTTTATTCTCGATAATGGAGTTTTTAAAGGTGGGGATATCCCAAAAATTTTAAAATCCATATTTACTAACAACAATTTTAAAATTATCAATTTAGTATTATCTTATGAAATACTAAATAATTATATTTTATTTAAGGACTTTCTTAAGGCATTGTTATAAAGGCGTAATAAAAAAATGGCAAAAGGGAAAAAAGAGAAAAAGAAAAAGAAAGAAGATGAAGGACCCTCAAGTGCTGGGTTATTTTCAGCTCTTAGTGGAGGGGCAGAAAAAAGAGATATTTCTGACTCAAATACTCTATTTCAAGCCAATATAGCATCTTTCTCAGATTTTAAAAAAGGAAAAAAGCATGTTGATGCAAAAAGCATTTCTAAAGTTAAACGTGCAACATTTGGCTCTAAAGTTGAAAAAAAAGATAAATTATCTGTTGGAACTGATTATCAAGAAGTTATTCTTCCAGAGATCCCATGGGGTGAAATGCTTGCAGATATAAGTAATTGGACGCCACTCCCTTTTACGCATGGGATCGAGATGGAGCTTATAATCTGTGATGATGATGGGAATTATCCTCCTGGTGATGAAATGGTTTTTAGAATGAAAGAAATTGTTAAAGAATCTATAAAAATAATGAATGAAATTATCTATGAGGGGCGAGAGGATTTTTTACCAATGCCTGATTATATTCGAGGGAAAATCATGCAAGCTCCCTTTGGAAAGGATGATATCGAAAAAGGGCATGTAATGAATATTTCATATAATCTTCAAGGAACCGAATTAAATATTGATAGTTTTGGAAGAGATGGAAATGTCACTGCCATTACTTATATTTTAGAATTAGTCACTCCCCCCTGTGAATACGTCGAAGAATTAGCTTATTGGTCCTCAACATTATTTTTATTGGCAAAAAAAACACTTCCCAGAGATTTGCATATAGTAGCTTCTGCCATAAATCCTACATCAAAAGAATATCAGAGAGGTTTATCGCAAGCAGATCATCATCATTTAGGTGATTTTAGTTCCGAATTAGAAAAAATGCAAATTTATTGTATGATAAGAAATTTCATACCTCATCTTATTGCATTATCAACTAATTCCCCTATTATGAATAATAGGCCTACAGATGTTATCAAAATAATCAATAATAGAATAACTGCTCCTAACTGTGTTCGTTCTTTAAGATTAAAATATAATTTAACTATGTTGTCCAGTAACGATCCCAATTTTTTTATGCCTTATCTTAGTGAAGGTGGTGAAAAAGGGCTTAATTACTTTTTACAAGTAGTTAATAAAGCTAGTAGAGAAGATGGACGATTTCAAGATATTTTTCCATTTACTGATTGGGGAACTATTGAAATAAGAGCAATGGATGCACAGATTTCAATTTGTAGAAGAATTGGATTAGGATTACTTGTTCAAGCACTATGTTATAAAGCTAGAAAATTATATCAAAACAAACAATGGGTTCCAGATGCAGGTTCTGAAACACTTGCCTTTAATCGTGCGAGCGTAATTAACAGAGGGTTAATCGCCCTATTTAAACCAATAAATCTAACAAAGGAAACACTAGTAGAATATGATCCTGAATTTGCTGAAGCATATCTTGGACCTGATGATAATCCTAATCGCTATATGTTTCAAGCAGTTCAAAGGATGTTCATATATCTTAAACCGGAATTGAAAGAATTGGGTTTTTTATATTCTCCTTTTTTAAAGCCACTCTTACAATCAGTTTTTGGAAATGTTTCATATGCTGAACCCCCAATAACTGAAGCAGAATATCAATTAAGTCTTTTTCAGTATAAAATAGATAATGACCAATTTCCAGATGTTCTTGAAGATTTAATCTATTTTACTATTGAATATTGTCAAGATCCCTTAAATCAGCCTTTAACGGGAACTTTAATTCTACCGAAAGAAATGAGAGAATAAATATTAGGTATCTTTAAAAATGTTAACTGTTAAAATTGAAAGCACAAAAAGAACACATATAAAAAATTTATTTGTTATAGATGCACATTCACACATTGGCGAAGATGTAGATGGAGCCACAATGATGAATCCTCTTGCTCCTGGTTCTGGAACTTTTGATTTCTGGGCAAATGTACAAGCAAAATTAATTGAAGAATGGAATAAAACAGGAGAAAAAACTTTCCAAACTATATTAGACGGTGAATCAGTTAAATTAACTTTCGATTTTGAACCTATACCTTTTATTAAAAAAACTTTTGAAAATTTACAAACGTTAAATGGAAATTTTTCGGATATTAAAGAAAAAATAAGATATGCTACATTTATTGACCAAGCTGTAGTTTTTCCCTTTCAGGATACTTTTAGAAATAAGCGACCAGAAGCCATGTATCGCGCAAGTAATATTAATACATCAAGATTCACAACACGTTTTCCATTTTCATTTAAATTGATTGGATATTGTCGTGTTAACCCAATGGAAGGTGATAAAGCGGTAAATGAAGTTAAATATGGTAATGAAGTTTTAGGTCTAAGAGGGTTAAAACTGCATCCTCGATCTGAAGGCTATATTGATCATGTAAATACACAAAAAACGATTAATGTCTTAATTGAGGCCGCAAAACATTCGATGCCTACTCTTTTTGATACTAGAGGAAGGCAAACTATCCTAGATATACGAGATCTTGTAACTAACACGCGTAATATAATACAAAAATCACATCCAGAACTATTATCCCATCTTAAAGTCATAATAGGTCATTGTGCCCAAGGGAACGTTGATGATTATGAAGTCTATGACGCAATAATACAACCAAATACAGTTGGAGAATTATCAATGCTTCATGGTTCAGGAGCAGGAAATTTCTTTAAAAGTTTTAGAAATTGGTATATAAAAAATAATAAAGAAAAAATCACTAGAAAAAAATGGTCTGAATTTTTGCTTTATGGCTCTGATTATCCATATTTTGGGGATGTCCACGCTGAGAAGTTAATAATTTATATTATCAATAAACAATTTTTTGATTCTGGTGGAACCTTAAAGGATGTCGAAAATATTTTAGGATTGAACCTTATTAAACTTCTACCAGAATATAATTTACCTCAAATAGAGAAAAATAATGTAATGGTTAAATCGACTCTTATACCAAATATCCAATTGGGCCAAGTTAAACCTCAAGATAATATACCGTTAAACATTGGCACAAAAATAATCGCCAAACTATTATCTGATAACACAATTGACATCTCTAAGCTATGTTTCCAATTTAAAGAATCTTATGAAAATTTTAATAATGAAGTACTATTGAAAACGGTTTCTAAAACATCACCAAATAAAACAACCAATTTATTGTTCATGAATTTACTTCAAAATCAACTTGCAATCCTCACTCCTCTTAAAAAGGATGTAAAATGGAATAAATTTGGATATAAATACTTCAATATTGAAGATCATGAGCTTTTTAATTCAGTCCTTAGCAATAGCTATCCCACTAACGACATTAACCAAGCAACACATATAATCTCTCAAATATTTCAATAATGCATTTAGAATTTATAAACAGTTAAAGATTTTGAATTTGAGAATTTAAAATACTATATATTTTCAAATTACTTATTTGGTTTAAATCTTACAAAGAAAATAAGAGATAAAACCGAGATTTACACTTACCTATTCTTTTTTTAATTCTTTTAATTTTTTTTCCTTATCCTTATCAATAAAGGTTTTTTGAAGAAATTCTTCTTTAATTTGTTCAATTTCTTTAGATTTTTCCAGTTGAGCTTTTAATTGTAAAATTTTCTCCTTCTCTTTTATGAAGAATTCTAAATATTTTTTTTGTTTATCTTTTAGCTCTTTAATTAATTGATTAATCTTAGGAATTTCAGTATCCCAATTGATTTCTTTAAATTTTTCAATTGCATGTTGATATTTTTCCAAAGCTTCATTAAATTGGTTTTTTTCTTCGAGATTAGATGCTTCACCTAATAAATCGTATGCTTCTGAACTTAATTTTTCTTCTTTTTTCTTTTGTTGCTGAAAAATATCAAATTTATGCTTCTTCATTTCTGCGGACATTTTTCGGAAATCTTGACGTTGCATGAGAAATTCTTTCTCTTTTTCTATTATCTCTTGTCTCATCCTTTCTTCTTTCATTTTAGCTTCCCATTGTCTTAAAATGACCTCTTTTTTTTCATTTAATTCCTTAATCAATATATGAATTTTTGGAATTTCAGTTAACCAATTGATTTCTTTAAATTTTTCTATTGCTAACATATATTTCTCCAGAGACTGATCAAATTGATTGGATTGGACTAAAATTGACCCTTTTTCTAAGAGATTATATGCTTCTGCACTTATCGCTTCTTCTTTTTTTCGTTTTCTCTCAAACTCAGCCAATTGTTCTTCTTTTGTTAAAATTACTTTTTCAATAACTTCACTTTCTTGTTCTACTTTTTGAAGATATTGTTCCTGCTTATTGCTTGCTTCATCCAATAGTTTTTCAACCTTTTCAACCTCATTTTCAAAACCACCAATATTCTTCATTAATTTAATTGCATTTTTATAATAGTTGATACCTTCAATGAATCTATTTAAATCAACTAATTGAATCCCCTTTTTAATTAATATGAACAATTGCTCTAAGGTGTTATCCTCAGACCTTTCAGAATTATTATTATTAAAATCTTTAGAATTTTTCAATAAAATTCACTATCTTTTTACAATTTCATTTTGTCCATCTTAAATTATCAGTAATTGACCTTTAACCGACAATAATAATATATATGTATTACTTTTATACCTCTAAATTAAATTTGGAAAAAGAATCTAGTTATATATGTGAGCAAACACGATAACTATTTACGGAATAATCCGTTATTTTCTTTTTCACAATTAAATATAACTAGGTTTCTTAATAAAAATGTTATGGTTCCGATCATAAACTCTATTTGTAAGCCTCTTTAAAACCAAAAACAGTATAAATTAGCCGAATATCCAATTACGATACTTTTCAATGCTTTATGTGGTTTTAGATAAAATTAAAGGGTTAAAATCTTTGAAAGAAAATTAAATTGAAATGGAACTAAAAATTTTTTATGCTATAATTAACATTTAAACATAATTTCCTTTATATCTATTTTAAGATAAAAATTGAAAAAATAGAAAAAGACTTATTCTGGAGTAATTTCATCCAAATCTGATAAATCCAACCCAGAATCCATCTCAGAGGGCATCTCTGCTAAGAATTCATCTAGTAGTTCTTTTAGCTCTTCCCCACTACGTTTTAAAATTAGCCTAATTAGACCAAGATTTACTTCTGGATCCGATATTAAAGTTAGAACCCCACGCCCACAGGAGCTCGCAAATATTTTACCATTAGCGAATTCGGAAGTGACAATTTCTAAAAGCCCTAATTCAAGGTTCTTACCTTGTTCCTCAGAAGCACAAAATACTGCACTCGCAATAGCACCGATACCGTCAACATCGGTGGGGAAATACGAGAATTTTGATACACTGGCGATTGTTAAGCCCGTTCTATCGACTAGAATAACTTTTTTAATTCCACTTTCAGATTTAATTATTTTACTAAGGATTTTATCAAAACTTTTTGTATCAAGAGAAATTTGAATACATCTCCGAGATTTATTTCATTAATTAAAACTTAAGGAAATTTTCTTAATAATATAAAGGCAATTTATTATATAAAAATTTATTCTTATAAATGATTGAGATTTTCGCTATATTACTCCTTATAGTATAATTAGGGTTTGAAAAATATTATATTGTCTTATGAAATGTATTTATTTTTAAAAATTCATTAATTTTTTCTCAATTTGGTCCTTGAAAAATAAATATTCTAACTATTTACTATAATGAAATTAATTGTATTGTATAAATGATATTAAATCTATAGATAATCATTTTTGACACGCGTAAATATTGTGAGTATAATTATTGAGATTCCGATTATTATAAAAAACGCGTAAATGTTCCACATTACTATAATTCCAATAAAAGGATAAATAATTGCTTGGATAAGACTTCCAAACATATTCACAGTGCTAAGAATAGTTGCCCGATTTTCAGATTCAACTTGACTGTTAATTCCATTTACGTATAATAAGTATCTAGGATAACCAAATGCTACAATAATCAAAATAATTACAATGCCTAATAATACATTGGTGGTTAATCCTAAAAAGATATATGAGAAGCCAGTTATTAAATTAAACAAAATTAAAAGTCTGATTTTACTTTTAAACCATTTTCCAAACTTTGGTAATAAATTAATGAAAATTACATTAACAATATTCATCATAGAAGAAATAATACCAAAAAATAAAATATGAACATTAATTTCTTGTAGATAAGGCTGATAAGTCCAAAATAAGAGAAATATTAACACATTTATGAGTAATCTGTCAAAACATAGAATTCTTAATATTTTATTTTTTTTAAGTTCTTTAAAACCATCCTTTATTATATTCAAATACCTTTCTGATTTGTATTCTTCTTTATAGATGGGTTCTTTGAATGTTAATGACGCAATAAACGCTCCCATATAAACAAATGCTAAACACGTCATAGCAAATTGTAATGAAATAAATACTGCAATAATTGACCCAATTGGAGCAGAAAGGGTTAATGCAATCAAATTCATTGTTCGATTTCTTGCTAAAATTTTTGGTAATTTGTCTTCTTTTCCCAACTTTTTCAATGTATTATATAAAAAAGCTTCTTCAGTGCCTGACATTAATGCTAAACCAAGACCCCAAAAAGTCTCTGCAAAAATAAATAATAGAAAATTTGGAATAATACTATATAGAATCGCTGCAAATGCTATGGAAAGTGCAGATAACGATAACGCAGGTTTTCTCCCAATGAAATCAGCAATGGCTCCTGATGGAATTTCAAGAAGAAAAATTACGAATGTAAAATAACTTTGCAATAACATTATCTCAAAAAATGTAAGTTGACCCCAATCAGTCATATATGGGATATATATGCCCCTAACTGTATGTATCCCTAAAATTAAATTGAATATATATGATTTACGTATATTTGCTTTATATTTTTCATTATTTACTTCTAATTGCATTTTATTACCATTTAATCATACATAAAAATTAAATAAAATTTTTCATTTTTTTTTATAAGAAATAAACTTCTCGTAATTAAATTAATTATTTACGCTTTATTAGTTTTAATTAACATTCTTAAAATGAAATTAGTTGAAAACCTTTATGAAAGATCAAAAAGAAAAATTAAAAAAGTATATACAATATTGGAACGACCATAATTCTTCACATTTGGAAAAATTAAATATTCGAATTGAAATGGCAATTGAATTGGGTTTGAATGAAGTGGCTGAAAAAATGAAAGAAGCGGTTGAATTTATGAATAAGGCTAATGAAATGCTATTAGAAGCGTTTAAAATGGTATAATATTGTAAAAATATTTAGTATTAATGTCTATAATATAAATGGTTTAAGATTCTTTAAGATAGAGATAAAATATTTATTAAGATTAAACAATTTATAATAATAGCATTGGAATAGGAAAATATTATAAAAAAAGATGCCTCAGTTGCTTAGCCGGTAGAGCGTTGCCTTGGTATCAAATCCGCAGGTTTAAACAGAAAGGCAAAGGTCGCGGGTCCGATTCCCGCCTGAGGCTCAATATTCGAGGAAGTCGGTGTGGCTAAGCTTGGTTAGTAAAGCGCTAAAAAGCGTTAGCGCCAACAAGCGCCAGACTCATAATCTCTTATAAAGAATTGGGTCAGAAAATAAGACATCTGGAGATCGCGGGCTCGAATCCCGCCACCGACACTTTTTTTATATTATTCTACATATCCTCAAACATTAACTTTTAATAATCGGTAATCAATATTTTTTGATATGGATAATCTAAATAAAATCTCCTTTTTGAATAAGATTTCCAGTTCCCAAATGGCTTCAGAGGATAATAATTCTGAATGGTTAGGTATTCCCAAGAATTTATTAATGGAATGTGCAGGTTATTCATTCACTCAAAAGATTATTAAACATTATAATTTGAAGCCATATCAACGAGTTGTTATATTTTCTGGCCTTGGTAATAATGGTGGTGATAGTTTTGTAATTGCTCGTCATTTATCGAGTATGAAAATATATGTCGATTTAATTTTAGTGGGATTACCTGAGAAAATAAGAACGGAGGAATCGCGATTAAATTGGAATATTATTCAAAATTTAAGTTTAACTATTCAAATTAGAATTATAAAAGATTCATCTGAATTTAAAAAACTTCAAGTAGAATTAAATAAAATTAAAATTGACTTAATAATTGATGGACTGCTAGGAACTGGCATTAAAGGAAAGATACGAGAACCAATATCTTCTGCTATTGATATAATTAATGATTTTCAACCTCAAGGAAAAAGAATAGCCTCTATTGACGTTCCCTCTGGAATGAATCCAGATACTGGAAATATTTTAGATAAAGCAGTTAAAGCTGATTTTGTTGTGACCTTCCATAAATTAAAAAAAGGGCTGAATGAAAACACAGAATATGTAAAAAAAGTTGAAGTAAGTCCAATTGGAATACCGCTTGAGGCAAATCTTTTCGTTGGTAAGGGCGACTTGATACCAACAGTTAAAATTCACCCCGAATCTTCGCATAAAGGCGAAAATGGAAAAGTATTAGTAATTGGAGGAAGTAAAGAATATTCTGGGGCACCCGCATTAGCATCTTTAGCAGCAATTAAAATGGGAGTTGATTTAGTAAGAACTTTTGTACCAGGTTCAATTTCTGAAATTGTAAAAAAATATTCCCCTAATTTGATCGTAAATTACGGGAGTGGAGATTATATTTCTATTGAACATTTATCTTCTCTAAAAGAATTGATTGAATGGGCTGATGTAATTTTATTAGGACCAGGAATGGGAATTAATGGTATTACTCAAGAAGCGGTTTTAAAAATATTAACATTTTTAGCCGATATAAATAAATCTTGTGTTATTGATGCAGATGCATTAAAATTAATTAAAAATAACCTTGAATTAATACAACATTCTAATATAATATTAACACCGCATGAAGGAGAATTAAAAATAATGACTGGAATATCTCTACCACCTATGAAAAATCTAATTGAAAGGTTAGAGAATGTCTCAAGAGTCGCAAAAAGATATGGAGCGACATTTTTAGTTAAAGGGAAATATGATCTAATATCTAACGGTATTGAGAGAAAAATTAATCAAACAGGATGTTCCCAAATGACCGTAGGTGGAACTGGTGATGTCCTTGCAGGATTGTGTGCCGCATTTATGTCTGTAAATAATAGCGCTTTCAACTCAGCATGTTCAGCGGCTTTTTTAAATGGATTAGCTGGAGAATTGTGTTTAGAGGAAGTTGGAGATTTTTTCACATCCCTCGATATGATAAATAAGATTCCAGCAACTCTAAAAAAATTATTATAAGATTCATTAATCTCCAATCTTTTTGGTACATAAAATTTTATATATTTTTAAATTATTATAATAAATAGTAAAGAATAAAAAAATAAACATTATAAGTATAATAAGGGATGGGGTTAAAATGGTACAAGTCTTTAAAATTTTAGATACTGGGGAAACTGAAGAAATTAAAGATACTGGGAGTCCAATTAAGGATATTCTAGACAGTTCTGAAGTATTTATTATAATCAGCGAACATCGTGATAAAACAATTTGGTTATGGAAAGGTGCAAAATCATCGGTCAGAAGAAAATTTATAGGAGCCCAGAAGTCGCAGGACATTCGAGGACAAGTTGGAATGCAATATTCAGTGTTTCCCGTAGACCAAGGCGAGGAAAAACCCGATATCATAAAAGCTATTGGCGGCAATCCTAGTGAAGGATTTGCGAGAGAAATTAAAGATGATAGTGATGGAATAGAGACTCATCCTTTAAGGCAAAAACAAATTTTTGAACCACCAAGACCAGCAGAAGGGATGAAAATCGGACCGTCACCTCAGGCTCAAGCTGGAATAGGACCTTTATATACTGGAGAGGAATCCATGTCTCGATATTTAGAACCAACTACTGTTGATTTTAAATTTGTGATGCAAAAATTAGAAGAAATTGCTACTCCAGAAGGGTTCGAACGAGAATTGATAATTATTGGCTCCCAAACCTTTGCAGTTATCGAAAAAGTTCAAACATTTTTGGGCAGAAAACAAGTTGAGAAGGTTATAGAGCGTATTAGTTCAATCCCCGAAGGTGTTTTTTTTGCTGAAGGTTATACGCCTCGAATTTTATCAGAAAATGGAAAAGTATTGGCCATAGAATTTTTAAAAAAATCAAATAGTAATGAAAATAATAGTCCTAATAAAAAGAACATCTTGAAAAATCAAATAAAGCAACAATTAGGTTCATCTTAATAACAGGAATTAAAATAAAAGATATTTACAAAAAAATATTAAGTCATTTTAATTAATATTTCATAAAATTAATTAAATTTCAAAATAAAATCTAATAATGAGCGATTTAACACCACAAGAAGCTCAGAATTTATCCGAGTTCTTAGGAAATATCACCGAACATACTGATTTAGAAGCATTGGCGTTAGTTACACGAGAAGGTTTAAGACTTGCTTTTTCATGCGTATCGGGATATAATATCAATCCGGATTTATTTTCGTCTATGAGCGCTGTAGTTATGAAAAGCGGGGAAGATGCTATTCAAGGACTTGAATATAATAATTTACTTGAAGTAATTCTTCGAGGCGATAACGCCTTTATAATTTTAAGCAACGCTGGACGATTTTTCCTAATGGGTGCAAGTAGAGAGATTAAAGATTTAGGAAAAATAGTTTCGGTTTTTAGATATTATGCTAAAGAAATCTCTAAAAGGTATCCAAAATTATCTTAAAATTTCCTAATTCTTTAATTATTTAAGGAAAATAATGTTGTTGTAAATCGCGCTAATCTTGTTAATTTTATAACTTTTTTTAAAAGACACGAGACATATATTTCAAAATTTTATTAATAATGAGAAGAGGTCCGTTTAAAATTTTTTATTGATTAAAAATAAATTATAAATATAATAATTCTAACATTTTATACTAATGAATATTTATTATGTTCTAAAAGGAATAAAATAATGAGTAATATTTTGAAGGGTTAATCATGTCTAAAGAACCATTAATATTATTTGTTGAGGTTTTTGATTCAGATTCTGAGAAAGTAATTACCTCTAATGAGAATCTTGAAAAATTGGGTGTTAAGACTGGAGATATAGTTGAAGTTATAGATATGGATACAAATAAAACTATACCAGCATTTATTGAGGGCTCTCCGGATGTTTTAGAATTCGC
This sequence comes from Promethearchaeota archaeon, assembly GCA_030606485.1. Taxonomy (GTDB): domain Archaea; phylum Asgardarchaeota; class Lokiarchaeia; order Sigyniarchaeales; family SOKP01; genus 6H3-1. Next base: position 40,867 of record JAUWGH010000009.1, read on the forward strand.
CGGTAAATTTTCCAAAATAATAATAAACAATTTAAATTTTAAAGGAGTAGAATTAGGTATTCGAGTAAAAAGTGATATTAAAATCGTTCCTGAGCCCACTCCATCCAAAATAATTTCAGTCCCAGAAACCCCTTCCGCAGAAATAAAACCACCTAAAATTGAATTCGCAATAGGACAACCACAACCAACAACGCCTAAAATACCCACTTATGCACCTCCAAAACCAAAGGAACCAACTCCTGGAATTACTCCTCCACCCTCCCCACCTGGATTAACTCCAACCCCTCCACCGCCTTCACAACCATCACCAACATATGCACCTCCAAAACCACAAATGCCAACACCTGGATTAACCCCCCCACCACAACCACCACAATTAGACCAATTAGGAATCCAACCAAATGGATTACCCAAAACTGAAATAACACCTACTTACCCTAATCAAATTGATATATATGCTCTGCAGACTCAAAAAAGTGGAATAATTTTAACACCAAAAGTAGTCGATGATATTGAAGGAAGGGTTCAGTTAAGTGAAAATAATCTCAGAAAATTAGGATTAGGTGTAGGAATGTTAATTGCATGGGAAGATCCTTTGACACGATCTGTAGGTTCAGCGAGAATTTCTATGGGTCTTAATGTTACAGATAATCAAATCATAATGGATCAAAATACAAAGGAAGATACTAATATCCTCTCTGATCAAATTGTAGTTTATTCTACTGAACCACCCATTCAGAAAATGGAGCAAATTTCCCTAGAAGTTAATTCAAAACCTGAACTTAATGGTTTTTGTCAAGTCAGCCCTAGGATAATGCATTCATTATCTGTGCAACCTGGTGATATATTTGCTTTTGAAGACGAATTAACTGGCGCTATTGGAGCCGCAAAAGTTCAAATTAATGAAAGAATGCCTTCCAATCAAATTATTATTGATACTGAGATATTAGAAGCATCCGGAATCGGTAGTTATGAAGTTATTGTAAGGAAAAACCTAAGGCAAATTATAAATCTACAATCAATAAATTTAGGTATAAGCCCAATTAAAGGAGAAAATATGTGGGAACTCGTAAGTACAATACGTAAAAGCGTTGATGCCTTAAAAAGTTGGCTTATGAATTATATAATATTTAAAGGAATTAAATTACGATGGAATGCAGCTAATATTGCATGTTCTGTCATTGATTGTATACCTGATTTGACAGGAGATATTTTTGCGCAAATAACTCCAGATACTACACTAAGCTTGAGTCCAACGGGGCTTATTCCGTTTAATGCAATATTAATTATTGACATTAGTAGGAGTATGATGGCGCGCGATGTAGAAATTAGAAATATTGCTCCTGCAATCGAAGGAATTAAGGCAGCTATGTATTCCCCAGAAATTCAAGAATTTCTGAAGAAATTTAAGGAAGGTATATCAGTTCCACGTCGAATAGCAGCCGCTTTTGCAGCAGTTCTATTCTTAAGTGAGAAAGTTGGAAGAGGATTTGGAGAAAAAGTGAGTGTTATACGTTTTGCAGATGAATCTCAAGTATTACCCTTCCAAGGAGGGCTGTATATGGACTCTGCCAGCGGAGAAAAGGGAATTCTTGAAGATTGTGCTCGAATGATTGTTGATAGGATTGGAAACGCTTATGGTCAAGCAACAAATATGGGTGCCGCTATGCTTGCAGGAAGGGAAGTTCTCTACACATTTGAACAAATAAATCCTGATCAGCCAACTATGATAGTTATTTTGACTGATGGTGTTCCTACCGATGTAGATAATTTTCTTGAAGCTATTAAACAATTCAGTGAAAACCCAAATGTTGTAATATACATTGTAGGTCTAGGAAATCCTGATGATAAGTTAATGAATAGAGCTGCTAATTTATGCGGTGGAGAATACTTTAAACCTAATGATGCCGGGGAATTATTAATTTGGTATAGTAAACGCGCACGAGATTTAACAGTGAAACTTAAAGCTCATAAATAGATATAAATAAAATAACATTAATTAATCAAATTATAATTTTTCTCTTAAATTCTTATAATTTTACTTATGTAAAGGCATTCTTCTACTCTACTTATTTTTAAAGGAATTTATTGAGAAAAAATTTTTTTATTTAAATGATTAAGTAATATTATTAAACAAGTTTGAAGAATTTCTATTAATAAATAATATAAGATTTTATAAAAAATGAAAGAAGCACGTATTCTTAATATTGATACGAGAGGAAGAATAGTAATCCCAAATATCTTCCGAAAATCGTTAGGGATCGAGGATGCAACCCAAATAATGATGATAGCAGATAGTGAGAAGAAAGAAATCCGAATCTATCCCGTAGGTTGGAGTGGAGAAAAAGATACCGTTAAATTTAAAATTTATATGAATGATGTTGCGGGTTCATTAGCACTAATTGCAAAAACCATAGGTGAATTAAAAATCTCTCTTATTTACGGTGAAGCAATCGTTATTGAGAAAGGAAAATTAGCGATATGGAACGTAATTGCACCTATTCCTGAAGGTTTAAATATTGAAAAAATAATTGAAACATTAATTCAAAGAGGAAAAGCTCAGAAAATTGAGATAATTGAATAATAAACAAGCGTTAAAATAAAAAATATAAAATATGATTATATCAATAGAATATTTTTTTTAAAGAATTATAAAAAATTAGAATTATTATGGCTAAGAAGAAGATTAAAAAAGAAAAATCAGAAAAGGAAGAAGATTTAAGTGAGCCAGAAGCTAAGCAAGATGGACTTAGTTTTTTAGAGACCGCTTTGAAAAAAAGTAAAGATAGCAAAAAAACTTTAGAAGAATTTATACTAGGAAAAGCAGAGTCAAAAATGGAAGAAACTGCAAATGAGGAATATGATAATATCGAGATAACCCCACAATTGACATCTGAAACCAGTCAGGATAAGAAAACGACATCTGAGGAGTCGGGAATAAAGATCGAGGTTTTAGAGGATTTTAAAGAAATTGAAGATTTATCAACAACACCTCATAGAGAAGAATTGAATTTATATGAGAATATGGGTGGGTTTTTCGATGAATTATTTAGTAGTTTTAATAATAGATACACAAGATGGGAGAATTCTACTGGAATGATTTTATCCATTTTACGAAAAATGAGAAAAATAACAAAAAAAAACACAGAACAACTGATAAATTCAATAGCAAATTTACTTGCAAAAACTCAAAAAGGATTAACTGATTTTGAAATAAAACGTAATGAAATCGAAAAAATTTCGAATACTAATTTTACCAATATTTCTAAAGATTTTAAAAAAATATTAGGCCTTCTAGAATTACAGATTCAAGAATATCAATTAAAAAAAGAAGTCTCGGAGCTTTTCCTTAAACCTTCATAAATAGAGTATTGAATTCATTAAATAATATTTCTTAGTTCTCCTAGAAACCAAGAATTTCATAATTTTTGGGGGTGTTAATAACAAGGTTTTTTTAAGCATAAATTTCATATTAAATAATATGGAAAATGAGAAAGAAGAGTTTTTGCGTCCCCTAATCTTAGACATAGGTTCTGCTAATTTTCGGTTAGGTTTTGCGGGAGACGATCTTCCAGATATTATAGTTCCAAGTATATATGCGGATATAACAGATCCAATATATAAATCAGATAATATTTCTGGATTAAAGGATATATTTGTTTCTAAGAATACAGAAAAACATCTATATGGAATGGAGGCGTTAAAATATAAGGATATTTTGAATAATCATCAATTTGTAATAGAAAAAAATTATAATGTCTTGAAAAAATTCTTTTTATATTATTATCATCAATTGGAAATAGAACAGAACTATTTTTTTCAACAGCCATTAATTATTTTATTTCCTTTTACCAGCTCAGAAAATGATAAAAAAAAATTGCAACAGATATTTTTAGATGAATTAAATTTTCCAAAAATTAATTTTATTAGTTTTTCTGATTGTATTTTATCTGCTTTAGGTAAAAATACAGGGGTTGTTATCAATATAGGGGAACAAAATTCATTTGTATCAACATATTTACATGGATATAGTAATTTCTCAGCCCGTGAATTTTTTCCAATTGCAGGAAAGGATCTTACAGAATATTTAATGGATTTAATATTATTCAATAAAAAATACAAAATAAATTATATAGATCAATGGATTGCACGAGAAATAAAAAATAAATCTTCAATATGTGTTTTTAATCCTAAAGAAACAAAAAAAAAAATTAAAGAAGGATTAAGTTCTTTTGACCAAGAAATTCAATTACCTGATGGATATATTTTTACGATTAACTTCGAAAGAATAATGATTTCTGAACCTTTATTTAATCCAAATGTGATTCATTTAGACACAGTTGAATTACCAAAATTGGTTGCAGAACTTGTAAAAACATGGAATAGGAATGATTGGCTGGAATTACTTCAAAATATTGTTCTTTGTGGGGGGACTAGTCTAATTAAAGATCTTGGTAAAAGATTAAAATTGGAAATCGGAAAGTTTTTTTCCAAAAAAATAAAAGATGAGATAAAAGTTATTACACCAACAGGCAGAGAAAATATGGGATGGATTGGTGCTTCCATTTTATATTCACGTGGATTATTTTCGAAAGGATGGATTGAAAATCCGAATAATCAAAATGAAATTAAAAATGATGAAGTTTTATCCCAGCCCCCTTCTAACGCAGTAGATGAGGATTAAAATGTCAAATATAATTGATTTTAATAAATTTTAAAGGAGTTAATAAGAATATGCTCTCTCAAAATGAAAAAAGCCAAGAATTTTTCAAAAATTTTGAAAAGCAAATAATCCAAGGTCGAAAATTGTTAAAGTTAGGAAATCATAAGTGGGCAGATAAGTTATTCACAAAACTATATCTTGATATTCAAAAAGCAGATTGGATAAACCTTCAAAAAAAAGACCAATTAAATGAAATTTTAAATAATTCTTGGGATAAATATATACAATCTTTAGTTGCACAAACTGAGGAGGGTACAATTTTTGATGTTATAAAATATTATGATTCTTATAATCGTTATTTTGGTTTTTTGGCAAAACAAGGTAAATATTATGAATTACTACATCACGGAAAAAATCTTATCAAATCTTATATTAATCAACCAGATATTTCAATTAATGGTTTAACAAGATTAGTCAACTCTCTTTCAAACATTATGAAAGATGAGGGAAATTATTATGAACTACTTAAATATCAAATCCTATCCATATACCTCCAAAAATCATTTTCTCCATCAACTCTATATTATTTTTCTATGAATTATTTATGGGAATTTTTAAAAAAAATTGAACCTTCAAAGAGACCTCTATTACTATATATTTTTTTGGAAAATATTGGAATCTCATATCAATTAAAGGAGAATTCCGATGAATTCATACAAGAGATAAATCATATTATAGTAAATAGATTACGCACCGAATTAAAAAATGAATTTTCTCTTTTATCTAGAATAAGAATAAACGATAAAAATTTTAATGAGATCTTCTCAGATTTAGAAAATTTATTGATGTATCTAAATGATATCGGGGAATCTAATTGGATATTAAGTTTAATTGAAAATATATTTCTAAAAATTATTCAATACGATTCTTTTGATAATGCTGTTGAATATATAAAGAAATACTTATATTTTTTACTAAAAAGAAATCGATTTGAGATATCATTTAATGTATATAAGTTTTTAGGGAATTATTTTAAAGAATTCCATGAAAATGAATATAATTTTCTTTTAATTGAACATTGGGCTGATGCTTGCAAAAATTTTAGAGATCTAAAAGAAAAAAAATATCTTTTGAGATCTTTAGAAGAATTACAAAAAAATATTTCTACTCCTTCAAATACTAAACAAATAGTGCATTACTTTTATGTCTATAATTTTATTTGGAGGCTAAAAACTAAATTTATTACACCTGAAAAATTTGAATTTTGGAATTCAATGTTTTATAGAGCATTTTTTGAAGAACAGGATATAAATTTAAGCGAAAATATAATTAAATTTTTATCCAAAAAAATACAACCATTATTGACAAATTTACAAGAATTTCGAAATATATGTTCACTGGAGCTTGAAAATATGCCTTTTTTCGATCAACAAGACGAAGGATTACTTAATATATTTGACGAAAAAGAAAATCTGAAAATCAAAAATCTCTTAATAAGAATTAGAGATAATGGAGAAATAAACTTTTCTGGAAAATTCGAGGATTCACAAGAATTTCAGGATGTAATTATTGATGAATATTGGAACGATGATTATTTAATTAAAATTTATAATGATCTTTTTTGGAATATAGAAGTTGAAAAAGATATAACATTTGTAGATTTTGGAAAACTTCTGTATTTATCTCTTCCAAAAAAACTTAGAAATATATTTTTAAAATTGAAACAAGATTGTACAGATCATATTCCTCACATATTTTTAATGCTTGATAATATAACTATACCGTTTGATTTAATCCACGATGGGTCTGGATTCACTTCATTGAAATATTCTATTGGATACTCTCTTGGAGAACCTGATTTAAGAGGAATTAATTCGAAAATACCTGTTTTGCCTTTAGATCAATTGAAACAAAAATTTAATATATTAATTTTTGGGAGTTTAAATTTAATGCTTCCATCAAAATGGGATGATGCCACAAAAAATAATGTGTTAATGTATCCCTTTAATGAAGGTGTAAATGAGTTAAATCATATTATCCAATATTTCCGTGAATCTTCTTTCGTTGATCATATGGAATATTATATACAAGAAAATTTAACACGAGAAAATATTTTAAATAGTATAATCTCAGGCACTAATGACATCATTCATATCATTGGAAATTTATTTTATTCAACCGAGAATCCAAAAAATAGTTATTTTATTACTAATGATTATCAAACAGTTTCTATTTCAGATATTAATTATGCTATAAAAAAGACTACTACTACCAAAAAACCATTCATTTTCTTTAATGTACGTATTTTCAATCTTTTGGGAGATCAATTACCATCAAATTTAAAGGTTATTTCTAAGATAATTCAAAATTTCGATCAAAACGAGATAACTGGAATTATTGTAAGAATTTTATACGAATTTAACGATAATACAAGGCAATTAATTTCAAATATATATAATAATCTAACTGATGGGTTTAGTCAAGGAATTTCTGTATTGAAAGCCCGACAAAAAATTCTTCTAAATAAAGTTGCATCAAATGTTGACCAAAAAGAAATAGATATACAACAAGACATGAATGTAGAATCAATCATCGCCTTTAATTCATTTCTTCTTTTTGGAAAGCCTTGGAAAATGCTTGAATAAATTGTTAGCCAGAGAAACAAAAATAATTTAAATATTCAAAATTAATAAAACATAATAAATAAAATAAAAAACAATGAAATTCGTATGGATAGAATATCACAATTAAGATTAGAAAATACTAAATTAAGAGATAAGGTTAATGACCTCGAACAAAAAATTATCTCCATTGTCGGTCTAATTGAACTTTTTCCTTCCGGAATTGAAGGTAAAAAAGAAGCACTAAATGAGAAAATTTCATCAGTTATAAATTCAACTGCTTCTAGTTTAAAAATAATAACCCCTAAAATTGGACCTTTCTATTATGAAGATATTTTAAATGTAGCTAATAGGGGAATCCCCGTGCTTATGATAATTAATGACAGAAGGTTTATACCACCAGAATTTCAAAAATATTACGATGATTTAAAAACTAAATCCAATGTAAGTATTGTGAATAACCCTAATGTAAAATATCTCTTAGTTATGAATGATAAAGAAGTTGTATTCAGTGCAGCATCCTTAGTTAAAAAAGAATTATCTAATTCTATTTTAATAGGAACTCATGTAAAAGAAAAAAATAAATTAGCGAGAATTGAACAGATCTTCTTGAATATGCTTCCATCCTTTATGAGATAATGCCCATAAAAAAAAATTTTTAAAATACATCATTTAATTCCTAAATTTAAATCAGTAATTTTATTTTACAATTGGAATATTTAAATGAACGCCCTTTTTTTAAAATTCTTTTAATATAGATTCCCCTTCGCGTGAATTTAAAATACCTAATCCAATTTCTCGAATTATTTCCAATTTTCCCTCTATCAACATAAATATATTATCTAATTTGATTTTTTGATTTTTGGAAATATAATTTTCAATAATTTTACTACTTTCCTTTGATAATTTTGCAATCTCTAAATGAGATTTAATCTTATTAAATCTAGGAATGTTAAAATATAAAGGTCTTTTATGATGATGTCGAGTATCTCTTATAATTTTTACACTTTCAAATAAATCAGGAATGTTTAACATCCCACATAGATAATGTGCCTCATTTTCATTTTCCGTACTATAATAATAACATGTTGAATCGATGAATTTTCTTCCATCAGGGTCGTATATAACACTGGCAACTAAATTTTTTGCATTGGGAAAAATTACTTTATATTTGCCTTTTTGATTTTTTTTTACCTTTGGAAGATTATTTGCAGTATGTGGGCTACATAATTTATTTCTAAAATTAATTCCGATTTTAAACAGATCCTTTTTAGTCTGTTGCTCATAAATTTTACTTATTAATTTCCAATGTTTTCTACTGAAAGGTCCCAAATTTTCAAAATTATATTGATATTCTTTATCTAAAGGTAAAAAAATAGAATAAGTTCCACAATAAAACGGATAAAGTTTTCTTGAAAGAGTTGCTTCGAAAATATTTGTTATTTCAACTCTTTCTCTTTGATAATGGGCCTTTTTCCAAAATCCTTTTGCTTGTGGTGATATCCATGGTTCAATTATTGCAATATTTCCATTCTGAATTAATTTAATAATGTGACAGTAAAGTAAAGACTTTGGGATTAGATCAGCCCCTTGAACAAATTTTGGATGATAGTAAGAGGTATAAATTGGAAGTAATTTGTCTTTTTCTTTAGGTTTTATTAATTTTTTAACTGAATATTTTTTTCCTCTTTCTTTTTGTGAATATGCCCATGGTTCCAAATAATATTGTTCTATTAATCGCATACTTTCTGAATCCAAGTAATTACAATGACATGGATATTTCTGAAAAACTGTAGTTATATCATCCTTTTTACTTTCATTAAATTTTGCAAAAAAGCAACAACAATCAATATTAAAAACTAGATCATTAAAAATAAAAAATTCTATTTCATAAAAATTATCAAATCTCCGGGCAAATTCATTTTGAGAAGAAACTATTAAGGATCGGGGCATTACAAAAGCAATTTTACTAGAACCCTCTTTTTTAAGATATAAACTAGGAATTTTGTATAGAAAAATAACGGCTTCTTCGATATTAGTAATATTCTCAGATCCCGGTAAAATATTATATTGTTTGGAAATTAGCTTCAAATTTCGTTTTAAGTCAGAATTTGCATCTTTATAAGTTAACCAAGGGGGATTAGTTATTATTAGATCCATTTTCTCCTTTAACAATAACATTCGAATTCCAACTAAATTATTCAAAATATATAACCAAATATGGTCTTTATCGAGTTGCTTTAAATCATATAATTGGTTAAAAAAATTAAATAATACTTCTTTTATCAAAGTGTTAGTAGAACCTATTTTTGAATTAAAGAAGGATAGTTCATCTTTATTATTTAAAAATTCAATTGCAGCATCCCATGTATCTTCGAAATTTTCAAATTCTTCCCAGACATTATAAATTAATTTTACTAATTTCCTAAAAATACCAATAGATTTTAAAGATAAAGCTTCCTCAGGGATTTTTAATTCTTTTTTATCATCGATTGTATTAATACAAAAATTGTAATAATTACCTAATAATATATCAGATTGTTTAGAAAATTCTATTGGATCAATAGAATTACATAGATATACATTTATTGATATTTCTTCAATCCATTTTCTTCGAGATTTAAAATATAAAATCAAATTTGCTTTTGAGGTTAATATTGCAATAGGATTAATGTCAAAACCATAGATTTTATTAACTGATTCAAACCATTTCTTAGTGGGTTTTGCACCTTCTTCTAATTCAAATAAGCTATCAATTTTTTTTAATAATTCAATTAAAAAAGTTCCACTTCCACAAGATGAATCTAATACAGCATCACCTAAAGTATAAGATTTTTCCACCATTCGTTTTGCTAATTTTTCTGGAGTATAATATTCACCTAATTGATGTCTAACTCCAGCAATGATCATTTCTTGATAAATTGTTCTAAAGATATCCGTTGCTTCAAATTTCATTAATTTTAATTTATCAAACAACTCATCGCATACTCCTGAAACATTGATAACCCAACGGAAAAAATCATAATGAAATAAGGAAATACCTATTGTTTCAAAATAATTTTCTAAATCCATAAAATAATCTCTGGAATACTCATCAGGTTTTATGAATTCCTTGTATAGTATTAATTTTATTAAAGTACTCAAATATGAATGTCTCAAAAAGAGTTCTTTTCCTATTTTCTCGTCATGATAAGCCATACGGAAATTATTTTTCCATTGCTGGAAACAAACAGTATTTTGTCCCTTATGTTCATCAAAATGGTTTTCTAATCGTGCTAAATATAATATATAGAGAGGGGAATTAACTCCAAATAATATTGCAAATTGTTCAGCATTTAAAACTCTCGGTTCAAGAAGACATTGAATTAAAGATCTTATAGATTTTTTATTTAGTTCTTGTTGCTGATGTAGTACCAAATGTTCATCATAATACCAGATAAATTCATCAGATATCACAATTAAAAGTGAAGGGAAGGATGCATTTAATTTTCGATATTCCTCAATATATTGTTTCCCTTTGGAGCCAATCCAATTTTCTAACTCCTTTTTTGAAATTTTATATTTAAAATCAATAATTATATCTCCTATTAATGAATCAGGTCTTCCACTTAGCAATTTTTGCTGTTCTTGATAATTAAGTTCAAATTTATCAAATAAACTTTCAAACCAGTGTTCTATAGTATGCTCATTTAAGGCTCTTCTTAAAGGACTGATATCAAAATCTTTATCATAACTTGAAATCATTAATTTTTATCCATGTTTATTATTTGTAAGATTGGTTTATAATAATATTAAAATTCATAACAAAATTGTCAATAACTAGTAGAAGAAATCATAAAATACATGGATATTACATAAATTGTCAAAAAAAGAGATATTTGTATTATTAATTAAATCAAAAAAGCGACACAAATTAAAATATACTAAGAAAATATTTGTTTTTTAACAATTTATTATTTCTTTTCTCTCTATTTATTTAAATCTTTCATCTTATAATTTTATTTCATGTTAAATAAATTAGATCAAGAATATACGGAATTAATATTAGATGATCTTAATGAACAAACATTAAATGAAAATTTAGAATCATTTCTTCTTGAAAATATTAAATACCTCTTAATAAGAGAGAATTTTATTTCAAGTAAAAATCACTTCAAATTTTTAATAGTCAATGGCTCAGTAATTCCTGATTTTAAAAATGGTTTTTATGAAGGAAAATTTTTAATACAACAACTTAATACATCAAGATCTATAGCGTATGGTGATTTTTCAACAACTATAAAATTATTAGATAATGAAACCGTTGAGATTCTTGATATGATTGTTGGGCTATATCCAAAAGATTTTTATTATGGTATAAACCATCTTTCTAAAATTAACTTTCATATTCTATTTCAGAATTGGTAAGACATATGTTATTTTAATTAACTTTTATTAAAGTTAATGTTCTAACGATAAAAATAAAAATTAATATTGTTTTAAAAGAATTTAATAAAATTGTTCAAAAAATAATCTAACTAATTTAAATAGAAAATTGAAAGACTAGGCAGTTTCTTGCTCGGGCATTTCACCCTGAAGCTTCTTATAATGATTTAATACCCCTTGACGTGCAGCATAAACAAATCCCCGCTTCACATTAACTCCAGTAATAGCTATCGTCTCATAGATTAGCGTTTGATTTAACTTTGCTTTATCAAGAACCTCACGAATTTTATTTATCTCTACAATATCTTCTAAATCCCGTTTATTTGCACAAACAACAAGTGGAACTTCCGCTGGGTCTGAAAAACTTTTAGAAATTAATCTATCTCCATAAAATTGTAATAATTCTTTTAAACTCCATATATTTTCTTCCCACTGGTCGATTAAACTGTCCCAAAAGAAGAGGATACAATCAGTTCCTTTGAGGACCGTTCGTCTCTGGAATTTGTGGCGTCTCTGGCCGGCGACGGTATAAACTTGAAACACCACATTGCTTACTCGGGCTACTACTCTATCAAAGAACAATGTACGACCAGTTGGATCAGCTATCTGCTGCATATCACCTGAAGCAAGTCCCTCTTTCTTGTATACCCATTCTAAGGCAGTTGTTTTTCCTCCTAAAGATGGACCCCAGAATACAACTTTGAAAACCAGTGTTCCATCCCCGCGACGACTTGGAATATTTAATCCTCTCCTATTAAAAATTTTTCATTTATTAATTTTGATAAAGAAAATTGTTATAAAATTTATAATAATTCTCTTAAATTAATGTTATCTAAATTATATTAATTTAATATTGTTTAAAGTATTTAAATAATATCTACTAATAAGATATCTCAAAATTTGAGTCTGAAGGTTAGGTATCTTCTCATGATTGATGATAGCAAAGATGAAATCTTTAATTTGTGATTCTTCAGTTAATTCACCATACTTCTGCGTACTAATAACAAATAGATCTTAATAGTTGTATTTCGGCAACGTTAGCTAATCGAGTGGTCTCTCTTCATCAATAAAAAAATATTCAAGGTGTCCATCGATAATAATTTATTTAATCATATTTAATGAACTGTTAAGAAACCTCTCAAATTTTTTATTGAAGATATCCGAGTGTGTTATACCTCCGTTCGAAAATTTCTGAGTCACAATCACTGTTTGTATTGTAAGTATAATATTCACGGTTATTATAGAAATAAAAAGCACTCGAACCTAATTTATAGTCAAGATTTAAGTTATCAAAATCTATCCCAGTCATTGCATTGGCAACTAAAGTATTCGTATCTAGATTTATACTTAAAATATATGATAATGCACCCTAATATTTTATAATGGAGTTGCAATTAATGAATTAACGTTTTATACTACATCTTGTTGGTGAGTGATAAAAATTTTAAGAATAAAGATAACTTGTATTTAATAAACAAAAAAAGAAATCTTTATATGTTCAGACAAGAAAAATTAAATGAAATAAAATAAATTTAAATAAATTAAATTAAAAAAAAAAAAAATGAAATAAAATGAGGAAAGGAATTACAGCAATAGTAATAATAGTTTGTATAGTAGCAGGGTTCGCTGCTGGATGGCTTTTTTCCGCATTTCTCCCGGGGCTAACACAAGTATCGCTAGTTGATCAGATTAAGGCGCGAGGTTATATCATTGTTGGAACTAGTTCTGATTGGCCACCCTTCGAGGTATTCAACACGACTACGCAAGAGTTGGAAGGCTTTGACATCGACATATCAGAATTGGTTGCAGCAGAACTCGGTGTTACTGTTCAATGGAGCGACATGGACTTTGACTCACTGATAGGTGCTTGTACTGGAGGCACAATCGATATGGTTGCGGCTGCAATAATGGTCACACCAGAACGTGCAGAAGTTCTCGCGCATTCCGTGCCCTACATTCGTGTAAACGAATTAATCATCGTTAGAGGTGATTCAATCCTTACGATTACTAAATTAGAGGATTTAGCAGCTCTTCCGGCCAAATCAGTCGGCTGCCAATCGGGTACTACACAAGAGGACGAATTGATAGACGCTGGTGTAGATTATGCGTCATATGTTAGTGCTCTTTTGATGCTCGCCGACCTAGACGCTGGCGGTATCGATGTAGCATTCATAGACGAGCCAGTCTTAGGTCAGTATATGGCATACGGCTTCAAGTCCATTTTTAGCGTACCAGCTGAACCTACAGCGTTATGGTGTAAATGGGAAGAACCGGAATTAATGGCGGCGATCAATAAAGCCCTCCTTGAAGCCTATAAAGACGGGACGATAGATGCTCTTATCGCAAAGTGGTTTTAGGGGTGATTGATGGTGGAGACGCCAGATCTCCCTTCTATTTTTTTTTATATTCTCGTGAATGGATTACCCTTAACCTTACTACTCACTGCCCTAGGTCTTTTGGGGGGCTTTTTCCTGGGTTTATCGCTGGCAATCATGCGCGTTTATGGAGGTAAAGACCTTGATTTGGTATCGAGCGGCTACGGGAAGGTATTGCGTGGCATCCCACTTTTGGTTTTGATCTACATCTTCGTCTTTGGAATACCTGGTATATTTTGGTTTATAGACCCACTTATGAGACCGCTTTTCGGCGTAATTTTGGCGCTTGCTCTTCGCAGTGGGGCTTACCAATCTCAGCTTTTTCGCGGGGCTATTTTATCCGTGGACCCGGGGCAGATGATGGCTGCTCGTGCGATGGGGATGAGCCAGTTCCAAGCTTTCCGACACATTGTGTTGCCCCAAGCCCTACGGCTGGCAATACCTAGCTGGTCTAACGAGTATGCGGTGGTCATCAAGGATTCGTCCTACGCCTACGCGGTTGGAATTATTGAGATGCTAAAGGTGGCATTTCGTGTATCTGCTAATTACCCACTGCTCTGGGCTCCAACGATGGGTGTTGTTGCGATTCTATACTTTATCTTTACTTATCCTATAACAAGGATATTTGGCGAACGACAAACCAAGAAACTTAAGAAGTTGGGAATGGGAGGTGGTTAGATATCGTTAAATCTGTGCTACGTATAGTTGATGGTTGGAAGTCATATGGGGATTTACAGGTCCTTAAGGGAGTCTCATTCGAGGTGGGGGAGCAAGAGGTCAAGGTCATCTTTGGACCAAGTGGCTCTGGCAAGAGCACATTGCTTCGTTGCATCAACATGCTGGACCCACTAGACAAGGGTGAAGTACATCTCCGTGAACAGAATCTTATGGCACCTGGAATCAATCTTAATGCGATACGGGCGAGAATCGGCATGGTATTCCAACATTTTAATCTGTTCGCCCACCTTAAAGCGATAGATAATGTCAGTATCGGTCTTCGTCAGGTCAAAAAGCTACCAAAGGAGGAGGCTCGCGCAAAGGCATTGGAGATGTTAAATCGTGTCAAGATGGCGGAGTGGGTTGATCACTATCCTGCACAACTATCCGGTGGCCAACAACAACGTGTGGGCATTGCACGTGCTTTGTCCATGGAACCCGATGTAATTTTGTTTGACGAGCCTACATCTGCCTTGGATCCTGAACTGATAGGCGAAGTGCTTCAAGTGATGTTAGACATCGCTAAATCGGGTACTACAATGATAGTCGTCACCCACGAAATGGGATTTGCTAGAGCCGTAGCATCAGAAATGCTCTTCCTCGATAATGGAGTCATTGTAGAACGGGGAACCCCCCAGCACTTCTTCGTCTCGCCCAAATCCGAGCGGGTAAAACAGTTTCTCAAACAGCTTGATATTTTATACGGAAGCCATAAAGAACTTCTGAAGCGGTCAAACGAGGAGGAAAGCAAGTAATGTTTCAAGTACTCCCTCAACCGATAGAGGATATTCTCCGTGTACTGGAGTACTGGGATCATATCCTCGCAGGGTTCCTAACTACGATGGAATTGTATGGAGGGGCGATTGTGATGGGCTTTTTCCTTGGTCTTCTGCTCGCTCTTCTCCGCCAGTATGGGGGGTTTATTATTTCACGGATTGCTACCGGGTACATTGAATTTATACGTGGTACACCCTTACTCGCGCAGTTGTTCTTCATTTACTTTCTCCCCTACAGCATGAATGCTATTTTAGAGGCACAAGGTCTTTTCCCCATACCTATTGGGAAGTGGAGTTTCCAAACCGACATTATAATCCTCGACCGGATTATCACTTACACAATCTTTGATCACCGAATGCTTGTCGGTCTCCTCACGTTAGCTCTTAATAGTGCAGCCTATCAGGCTGAATACATCCGTGGAGCCATTAAATCTGTTGGGACCGGTCAATTATTAGCTGCCCAATCGCTGGGTATGTCTCGTCTGGCCAGTATTCGTCATGTCGTGTTACCACAGGCTCTGCGTCGTGTTATTCCTGCGTGGTCCAACGAAGCTGCTTATCTTCCGAAGTACACCGTTGTTGTATTTTTCATTGGAGTGGTGGACCTCTTTGGCAAGGCGCATTTTATCGTTGCAAATATTTTTCGCACACTCACCACATATTGCATAATCGCTCTCATTTTTCTAGCTCTGATCACAATTATCTCCAAGGTACTAGACTTTGTCCACAAACGGACAAGTATTCCAGGTTTGTAGTTTGTCCAAGAATCTATTTACTATTAAACAGAATGAGCATACGCAGTTTATAGTTATCGATGTAATCTTAAAGATATTTCTAAATTTCAATATTTTAATTTTGAACCTTAAGATAAAATAAATAGCGATATGTTTGAAGATATGTTCTACCCAAATTTTATTATAAAATTAAAACCTGTAGTAAAGGGATTAATTTACAAATACCTTAACTTTCGATGATTTGTATTTGGAAAAAAATTTATAAGAAGTGAAATTGTTAGAGTTAATAATTAAGAAATAACTAAATCCATAATCAGATGGTGGTTTTACATATCTGAAATAATTACTCTCAAAAAAATCGAGGATGCACAAAAGAGAATCAGTGATTTTATCAAGAGAACACCTCTTATCTATTCGGAGTTTATTAGTGAGCTATGTAATGGCACAGTCTATCTTAAGTTGGAGAACCAACAACTCACCAACGCTTTCAAGATACGAGGAGCATTTAACCTAATGATGCAATTAAGTACAGAAGAGAGGTCTCGTGGTGTTGTTACCGCTTCATCAGGGAATCATGCATTGGCAGTAGCCTTAGCTGCAAAACATTTAGGCATCTTTGCCATAATTGTAGTTCCGACGAATGTATCAAAAGCCAAGCTAAACAAGATGAAGGAGTATGATATCAAAGTTATTCAAGAAGGAGACTTCGAAGAGATCTATACAAAAGCAAGAGAGATATCTACCAGCGAGGGTCTAACCTACATCAGTTCGTACAATGATCTAGAGGTTATAGCAGGTCAAGGAACAATAGGTCTTGAAATCTATGAAGAGATTGGACGGGTAGATTCAATCATTGTTCCTGTTGGTGGAGGAAGCTTGATTTCTGGTATTGCCATTGCAGTAAAATCTTTTAATCCTAATACCAGGATAATAGGGGTTCAGACAGGGGGAGCTTCCACAATGTATGAGTCTTGGAAAGCTAGAAGAGTGGTAAGCGTCGAAGAGTATCATACATTAGCGGAAGGTCTATTGGGTGGTCTTGATCCCGAAGCTATCACCCTAGAATTGATACAAAAATATGTAGATGAGTTAGTCTTAGTAAAAGAGAGAAGTATTGAAGAAGCAATCCGCCTTTTATGGAAGAAAGAGGGGCAGATCGTTGAAGGAGCAGGAGCAACGACCATTGCCCATATTCTAGAAGAAAAACGAAAATTCGTAAAAAAGAAGGTGGTAGCCGTAGTGAGTGGGGGAAACATCGAAGACTCCTTATTTCAAGAGATTTTAAGTACAGAACAGACTAGTAAAGATTGAAAAACCCTTAAATTATTATTAACTAAGATAAAATATATAAATTTAACATTATTTAAAGCTTTTAAATAATTTCCACCAATAAGATATCTTAAATTTGAATCTGAAGGTTAGACATTTTCTTATGATTGATGATAGCAAAGATGAAACTTTAATTGGTTTGATAGCAGATACACACATCCCTTCCCGATGTGCAGAAATTCCTAAAATAATTATTGATGATTTTTTAGATAAGGGAGTAGATTATGTGTTTCATTTAGGCGACTTTACTGAGTATCGTGTGTATGAAGGGTTGCAAGATATATTTGGAAAGGAAAAGGTTATTGGAATTAGGGGGAATATGGATGATTCGAAGATAAATTCAAAATTGCCTGAACGCATAGAATTAACCGCGTATGGACATAATATTTTATTATTACATGGCTGGGGTGGTCCTAATATGGTGATACGACGTCTAAAGAAACATGTTGATTTGGATAAATACCATATTATATTATTTGGACATATACACAAGCCATTAACCGAGAAGGTTGATAATCAATATTTTATTAATCCTGGGACCCCAACAGATAAAAAATTCACGGACATTAACTCATATGGTTTTTTAACTTTATCAAAGGAGAAAATCGAACCTAAAATTTGTTATTTATAATTTTTTAAATATCTCAAATTGAATTAATATTTAGATTTTTTTTCCATTTGTATCATTTTTTAATTTATTCTATAGTAATATTTAAATTGTGATAAAAATCGGTCTCCTATTATTTTTTAAATTAATTAAAAATTGAGATATTAAACATTTTAAAAAAAATATTGCTTAATTAAATATTTTTATTCCAAAATTTAACGAATTTTTTAAAAAGTAAAGATAAAGTGGTTTTATGACTGAATATGGTATAGAAACATTTGATCTCACAAAAATTTATGATGGTACTTTATTAGCTGTGGATGAATTGAATCTTAAAATTCCAAAGGGAAAAATATTTGGATTTTTAGGACCAAATGGAGCTGGAAAAACAACAACAATTAAAATGCTCTCAACTATTTTGCCGATTACTAAAGGTACTGCTCAAATTCTTGGTTATGATTTAATAAAAGAGCGAAAAAATATACGGAAATTAATCGGAGTTTGCCCTCAAGAATTAGTTTTATGGGATAAACTAACAGCACGTGAAAATATTCAATTAATCGCTAAGATGCATAAAATCCACCCCACAGATTATAAGGAACGAGCAGATGAATTGCTTGGTAAAATGAATCTGCTTGATCGAGCCGATGATTTAACTGAAAAATATTCAGGTGGTATGAAACGCAGAATTAATGTACTTATGGCGGTTATACATGAACCTGAGGTAATCTTTTTTGACGAACCAACTGCAGGTTTAGATCCTCAATCTAGACGCGTTGTGTGGGATTTCATTAAGGATTTTGAAAAAGAAAATAAAACAATAATATTAACTACTCACAACATGGAAGAAGCAGATGATCTTTCAGATGAACTTGCGATTATTGATTATGGAAAGATTATTGCAGAAGGAACACCTCAGGAACTCAAAGGAAAAATCGGACGTGGTGATATAATCGGGTTTCGATTGTTAGATGATAAACTCGAATTTAGAGAAAAAGTTGTGGAAGATTTAGAACAAAATCCAGCAGTTCTATGGGCAAAATCACTTGGGAAAGAACGAGTTTCATTTAGTGCATTAGATGGTTTACGAAAAATTTCAGGCTTTTATGATGAATTAGAGTCGAAATTTGGAGTAAAAATGCATGATTTAGTTATCAGACAAAATACTTTAGAAGATGTATTTTTAGATTTAACTGGGAGGACTTTACGCGATTAGGAGGTGGATAATATGAATAAAGATGTATCAAAGAAAAGAAAACCTATGGGAAAAATATTAGGTAATTTACGCCGATTTATGGGAATTGTGAATAAATTTCTCAAGTCAAGTTATAGGGATAAACCATTGTATTTCTGGGTTTTTGGATATCCATTATTATTTATGTTTATTTACTATATTGCATTCGGGGGAACAACTAGACCGACTTATACAATTGCAATTATTAATTATGACAGTTTGGTAATGGAGGGGCAAGCAGAAAATGAAATTATTGATTTTAGCTCTATTTTTATTATAAATCTTTTTAATCCAGAAAATTCTGACAGCAACCTCAGTGAAACATTTGTGCTTCAAAACGATTTAACTGAAGCTGAAGGAATTAGAGCTATTCAAGCAGATACTATAGATGCTTTAATTATAATTCCAAAAAATTTTAGCGAAATTATACATGGAGTAATCGAAGGTGAAGCGCCTTCTATAATTATATATACAAGCCCAGATCCTATGGAGAAAGACATAATTCCAAGTATTTTTGATGGAATAATCAACAATCTTATCTTAGCATATAATAATATTGAAGAATTATCGATATCTCATTTAATAACTGGAGATGTTTTTGATCCTTTTGATTGGATAATGCCTGGAATGGTTATTGCAGGTATTACTGTAGCAATAATGAATGTTGCAACCTTATTTGCAAGAGAAATGGAAAAAGGTTTGATGGAGAGGTTAGACACTACTCCAGTTCCTCGATCTGTACAACTTTTAGGTGGAGGAGCCGCACAAATTATTTTTAGTTCTGTACAAGGTTTAATTCTTATGCTATGTTTATTGTTGTTTGGTGTTCAAGTTGCAGGAAATGCTGATTGGATAGCCGCTTTTGTGAATGTTATAGTAACTGCATATATGTGCATAGGGTGTGGATTAATTGTCGCCGCTCTTGTTAGAAATGCGGATAGTGCAGGAGGAATAGCTTGGATAATTATTTTACCTTTTCAATTTTTTGGTAATTTAATAATGAGTTTGGGTGATACATTATTTAATAGAATATTTCCAACTTATTATGCAGGTCGTGCGATGCGAAATGTATTAATCGACGGATTTGGACTTATAGAAATATTGCCTGATCTCCTAACGATTTTTATTTTTGGCACAGTTTTCATCCTAATTGCCCTATTAATTTTCAAAAAACGTAGAAAACTTTGAAGGAGGTTGCTTATAAATGAAAATCCTTAAAAAATTACTATTAATATGGCTACTATGTGGTTTAATTTTAACTTTTGAACTAAAAATGACAAAATCTATAGAAACACAGATTTCTGATAATGTTTATGATACAGAATCTATTTCGACAATGAGTGGAAAAATAGAAGATGTTGGTGTTGACATTACGATTAATTTAACCTATTATTTAAAGTATTATTTTGATACAAAACCTAATTTTACTCTATTTGTTTATATTTCTCAACTTAATGGATATCTAGTTCCTAAATATATTCAAATATTCTATAAACTAAGTAAAGGTGAGACCTATCAGTTCTTAAACATACTTGGTGGAATTGCATACCAAACACAACCTTTTCTCTATAATTTCAATTCTTCCAGTACATCAAATGTGGGTGAAAATAAATCTGCGAATGTGTGGATACGATTTGGTTATTCTATAAATGGCACGGAATTTGCTCAATATGAAACAGTAAATAAGACAGAAAATCAAGTTGAAATTGTTTGTTTAGAGGATTCAGAAGCGGATTCAGATGAAGACAAAATATGGTTTCTATGGTTTCCTCTAGAACCTTATGAATTTATAATTGTTATTGTCGTTATTGCATCAGTGGTTATACTTTCAATAATAATAGTTAAGCTGAAAAAGAAAAAATCAAAACAAATGAATAATAAAAATATTGAAGAAAAAAATATGAACTAAAATTAAAATTTAATTAATTTTTTTTTTCCAATAATCTATAATTTATGATTTAAATTTGTCGTTTGCTACTTCTATGCATTTTCCTATAGTAACGACCTCATCATCCTCATGAAGATCCATTGCTTTAACTCCTTGTGTGACTCTGTGGCTAACTCTAATTGAATCACAATGGATTCTTATTACTTGTCCTTTTTTTGTGCCTATTAATAACTCTTGCCCTGCAGCCCGTTGTATTGCGATTACTTCATCATCCTTCGATTTAAAATGAATATTTATAACTCCTTTTGCGTTTCTTGAGGTTTTTCTGTATTCTTTAATCGAACTGCATTTTCCTTTTCCTTTTTTAGTTAAAGTGAGAATTTTAGTTTTCTCATCTGTTAATAAAGCACCGATCACCTCATCATTTTCACGTAATTTTATACCCCTCACGCCCATTGCTGTCCTTCCTAGATTTTTAAGTTGTTTAACGTCAAATCTAGCGGCATAACCATTTT
Organism: Promethearchaeota archaeon; assembly: GCA_030606485.1. Taxonomy (GTDB): domain Archaea; phylum Asgardarchaeota; class Lokiarchaeia; order Sigyniarchaeales; family SOKP01; genus 6H3-1. The sequence continues at coordinate 62,751 of JAUWGH010000009.1, forward strand.
TTGTTCCAATAAAAACATCTTTATTCTCATCTTCGAGTTTTAATACTGTTATCAACTCATCATCTGGTCTGATTTTGATTGCAATTATTCCACTTTTAGAAATTTTTGAGAAATATTTTAATAAAGTTTTCTTGACTAACCCATTTTTAGATACAAAAATAAGTTTATCATCTTCTGAGAATTTACTGATCGGAATCATATGGGCGATTTTTTCATTTTCTTTTAAATTTAGTAATCTAATGATTGAACGACCTTTAGATGTTCGTGTTTGTTTTGGAAGGTTATAACATCTTAAGGAATAAATTCGTCCCTTACTAGTAAAAAATAGGATAAAATCATGAGTAACACATGAGAAAATATCTTTTATGAAATCTTCCTCGTCCATTTTCATAATTTTTTTTCCTTTACCGCCCCGATGTTGTAGTTGATAAACTTCTGTTGGGATTCGTTTAATATATTGATTGCTAGTAAGTATAACAATAGTTGATTTAACTTTAATTAAATCTAGCCGTGTAATCTCTTTTTGATGAGATAAATCTATGATCTGTGTTCTACGTTTATCACCAAACTTTTTGGATAATTCTATTAACTCATTTTTTATAATTTTGTATCTTATTTTTTCATCTGCAATAATTTCTTCAAGTTCTTTTATTTTAATGATTAAGTCTTTTTTATCATCTACCAGTTTTTGTCTTTCTAGGCTTGTTAATCTTGAAAGTCTCATAGCTAAAATTGCCTCAGATTGAATTTTGGTTAGACTATATTTTGTTATCAATTTTTTATTTGCTTCTGCTGCGTCTTTAGAACTTTTTATTATTTGAATGATGCTATCAATATCATCGAGAGCAATTAATAAACCTTCAATTTTATGTAATTTCTTTTTAGCCTCATCTCGGTCAAATACAGAACGTTTATATATAACTCTTTCTCTATGATTTAAATATTCTTTAATTAATTCAAGTAAATTTAGGATTTTGGGTTGTAATCCTTTATTTATAAGTGTTAAATTAATTATATTAAATGAATCTTGGAGTTTTGTTTTGTTATAGAGAATATTTTCAACAAGTTTAGGTTCTCCATCCTTGGAGAGTTCAATAACTATTCTCATACCCTTTTGATCTGACTCATCCCTTAAGACTTTAATATCTGGCATGACTTTATTGCGAATGAGTTTTGCAATTGACTGCATAAGAGATGTTTTATTTACTAAATAAGGAATTTCTGTTATTACAACTGCTGTTTTATCTTTTTTAATGGTTTCTACAGAAATTTTTCCTCTTATGATTATTTTTCCACGACCTGTTTTATATGATTGTAATATACTTTGGGGATTTATAATCATCCCTCCAGTTGGGAAGTCGGGACCTTTTATTATTTCCGAGAGTTCTTTAATTGAAATTTCTGGGTTTTCAATTTTTGCTATAATGCCTTTGCAAATTTCAGTTAAATTGTGCGGTGCCATATTAGTCGACATTCCAACCGCAATCCCACTCGTTCCATTCACCAATAAAGTTGGAAATTTTGAAGGTAAAACTTTAGGTTCTTTATTTGATCCATCAAAATTATCTATGAACTCTACAGTCTCTTTTTTGATATTTTCAAAAATTTCATTTGAAATTTGTGCTAGCCTTGCTTCTGTATATCGCATTGCTGCGGGTGGATCTCCATCAACAGAACCAAAATTACCATGACCTTGAATCAGAGGATATCTTATCGAGAAATTTTGAGCTAATCGAACCAATGAATTATAAATGGCTTGGTCTCCATGAGGATGATAATCGCCAAGCACATACCCAACTATTTTAGCACTTTTGACAAATGGCCTATTGTAAAGGAAATTGTCTCTATACATTGTATAGAGTATTCTTCTATGGACCGGCTTTAATCCATCTCTAACATCAGGAATAGCTCGCCCAACAATCACGGACATTGCATAATCAATATACCTTTCCTCTAACTCAATTCCAATTTTTTTTTCTAAAATTTTTTCTGAACTCATAATATTACTCTAATTTTTAGTGATAAAATAAATAAAATTAAATATCCAGGACTTTTACGTCCTTATATTTATCCACAATAAATTTTTTTCTGGGTTGGACATCATCTCCCATTAATTGAGAAAATATTTGATCAGTTTCAATGAGATCTTCAATTTTAACTCGTAAAAGTGATCGATTATCTTTATTCATCGTTGTTTCATATAACTCTGGAGGATTCATTTCTCCCAAACCTTTATACCGCTGTATTTTTATAGATCCCTTGTTTTCTATTTTTATTTTGTACTTTTCCATTAAATCCTTAACTATATTATCCCTTTCTTTGTCATTGAATGCATATTTTTTAAATTTTTTATAATTAATTTTGTATAAAGGGGGTAAAGCAACGTAAAGATGTCCATTTTCAATTAATGGGCGCATATATCTAAAGAAAAAAGTTAATAAAAGTGTTTCAATATGAGATCCATCGATGTCTGCATCACACATAATAATAATTTTGTGATAACGAAGTTTAGTTAAATCGAAAGGTTCATCATCTATACCCTCAATTCCTGCGTCAATGGTTTTAATCATTGCTTGTATCTCTTTATTATTAAGGATTTTATGAATTCGGGATTTTTCAACATTTAGAATTTTCCCTCGTAAAGGTAAAATTGCTTGAAATTCTCTATCACGCCCTTGTTTGGCCGAACCACCAGCCGAGGATCCCTCTACAATAAAAAGTTCGCATTTTTCTGATTCACTTGAAGAGCAATCTGCAAGTTTACCGGGTAATCGAATTGAATCTAAAGCAGATTTCCTACGAATTAATTGTTTTGCGCTTTGAGCAGCATCTCTCGCTTTTTTTGCTTCTAATGCTTTATAAATTATTGATTTTGCAGTCTCTGGATTTTCTTCCAAATGTTTTTCTAATTCATTAGATACAATCCTACTAACTATTTGTCTTATTTCAGGATTTCCTAGTTTTATCTTTGTTTGGCTTTCAAATTGTGGATCAGGCAACATGATTGAGAGAATTGCTGTTAATCCTTCTCTAACATCTTCACCTGATAATATCATTCCTTTGAATTTCTTAAATTGTTCATTTTCAAGATATGAATTCATAACCCTTGTTAATGCACCTTTAAATCCGGTTAAGTGAGTACCCCCTTCTTTAGTATTGATTGTATTTGCAAAAGTTAAAATGTTTGTCCCATAACTTTGATTATATTGCATAGCTACTTCAACTAAAATTTCTACCGTACCAGATTCTTTTTTTTTAACAAAAGGTTTTTTAAAATAAATTGGAGTTGGAATCAATAATTTCTTATTTTTATTAAGAAAAGATACAAAATCTATCAAGCCCCCCTTAAAATAATATTCAATGGGTTCTTCAATATTTTCATTTAGAATTGAAAATTTTGTGTTGGGATTAAGAAAAGCTAATTCTCTCACGCGATTAGATATTTTAGTAATATTCCATATATCATCTTCAGGATTAAAATCAAATATTTCATTATCTGGATAGAATGAGATTTTGGTTTCAGTTATATTTACTTCATTTTCTGGTAAATTTATTATTTCAGGTTCGGAAACACTTACGCCTTTAGAAAAATTTTGCCGATAAAGTTTTCCCTCTCTTTTTACTTCAACAATCAATTTTTCAGTTAGTGCACACACAACAGAAAGCCCCACTCCATGCAAGCCACCTGATATCCTATATGCTTTACTATCAAATTTACCTCCTGCATGTAAATGCTCAAGAATAACTTCTGGAGTGTATTTATCATATTCTGGGTGTTTTCCGATTGGAATTCCACGTCCATTGTCTATAATCTCAACAGAATTATCAGAATTGATAATAATATCAATTTTATCGCAAAATCCTGCCAAACTTTCATCTATTGAATTATCAATGACTTCAAAAATAAGGTGGTGCAGTCCATTTTCCCCAGTATCGCCAATATACATGGCAGGTCTTTTTCTAACTCCTTCTAATCCCTTTAAAACTTTAATACTTTCTGCATCATAAACGGAATTGTTTTGATTTTGGTGGTTTTTATTTGAATCCAAAAATTAATCCTTCCTACCTATTTTTTTCTAATTAAATTTGATTTATTATAGGTGAAAACGTATTCTTTTTTTGTAGTTTTCTATTTAAATATAAGAAAATTAACGATATAAACCTATGGGAGTTTTTTTTATCAATTTTGGAAAATAAATTATCAAAATCTATAATGAAAATTAGAAGTTATTATTCTTTTTCGAAATATGTTGCAAAATTTTAAACAATCATTATTTAGAAAATACTCTGTTCTAAAAAGATGATATCATTTAAATCCAATTTTTCCTATGATCTCTTATTATTTTAGACATTCTTATAAAATCACGGAAATTTTCCTCTACATCGTGAGTTCTAACTATATGTGCACCATTATAAACAGCAATAGCCGTAGATGATAATGATCCAAAATATCTATCTTTAGGATCGGGAATCTCCAATGCATTTCCAATAAAAGATTTTCTGGATATCGCAACAAGTATTGGTTTCTTTAGAGATCTTAATTTATTAAGATCATTAATTATGCCAATATCATATTGGAAGGTTTTTTCCTTAATCCATGCTCCAATTCCGGGATCTATTATGATTTTATCACTTGCAAAACCCTCATCCTCTAAAGATTTAATTGATTCATGTAATATATCCGAAATTTTTTCAATTAATAGGAGATCTCCGGGTATATCTTTTGATGCCATTAATATTATAGGGATTTCTTTTTCAATTATTAAATCTTTCAGAGTCGTATCTGTTTTAAGATTAGAAACATCATTAATAATCATATATTTATTGTGTTCTTGCGTTATTTCATAGCATTTTTGTGCAATCTTCCTGTATTGAGTATCAACGGAGATTATAATCTCTTGTGGGATTAATTTACATACTATCTTTATTACAGAAATTATCCGATTCAATTCTTCATCGATAGAAATTTTTGCAGACCATGGAGCAGTCGAACGCGCACCAATATCTATAATTTTAGCACCATTTTGAATCATATTTTCAATAATGGAAGATAAATCATTTAAATCCATTAAAACAGAACCTTTATAGAAAGATTCTGGACTTAAGTTTATAACTCCCATTATAACAATTGGATGTGAATCTCCTATTTCTAAGCAATCAAACAATTTAATGTTAATTAAACTCATATGATCCCGCACATCCCTAAGAAATTCTTTATTATAAAATAATAAACATTATGAAATAATAATTATTTCATTTTATAATAATAAGAAAATTGTCTTGAGTCCGTAATAGATGATTATATGATTGTTAATAGCGTAAAATTGCCAATTATTAAATCCAATGATGATTTACTTCAGATTATTTTAGATACATTCGAGGAAAAAGATATTATTCTTGGAGATAAAGATATTGTGGTTATTTCTGAGAAAATTATTGCTACTGCACAAGGAAGAGTTGTAGATCTTACAAGTATTAGAGAAGTTTCAGATCAAGCAAAAGAATTAGCATTAAAATATAAAATGGATGAACGTATAGTAGAGTTGATATTAAACGAAGCGGATATGGTATTAGGTGGAATAGATACTGTAGTATTAGCAGAAATCAATGGATTGTTAATTGCCAATGCAGGAATAGATCATTCGAATTCGGGCGGTGAAAATTTTGTTGTGTTATTGCCAAAAAACCCTCAAAAAACAGTTAATAAATATCGAGCATTCTTTATGAAGGAATTTGATCTTAAAAATTTAGGAGTAATTTTATCGGATTCAAGGGTCCAGCCATTAAAGAAAGGAACCATTGGTGTAGCTATTGCTGTCTCGGGTTTTGAACCAATTGAGGATTGTCGAGGCCGTTCCGATTTATTTGGAAGACCACTTCTAATTACCCAACGAGCTGTAGCAGATGACTTAGTGAGTGCAGCTCAAATTTTACTAGGGGAAGCTGATGAACAAACACCCATTGTTATTATTAAAGGAGCACCAGTTACTTTTATTGATAAGCCACCAAGTTCTATGCAAATGGATCCTGAAGAATGTTTATATATGAATATATTTGCACAATATCTACTGAAAAAAAACGAAAAAAAGAAAGAATAAATTTAATTTTATCCCAAATAAATTAACAAATAGTGTGATATAATTTGGAAAAGAAGGAGTCAAAATATACAACGATTGAGGAAGCTCTGAAAAAGGGTTCTATTAATGTAAATTTGAGAGGTTGGGTATATAGAGAAAGAAAATCTAACAAATTTGTATTCATTGTTTTAAGGGACGAATCTGACATAATACAATGTGTTATATCTAAAAATAGAAATCCAGAACTCTTTGAAAAAGCTGAAAAATTAACAATTGAATCTTCAATAAAGGTGTCTGGCGAATTAAAGAAGGATGAAAGGGCTCCCACCGGCTATGAAATTTCCGTAACTGATTTAGAAATTATCCAAATTGCCGAACCGTTTCCAATTACCGAACATCAATCACCTGAACTTTTATATGATAATAGACATCTTTGGATAAGATCAAGGAAATTAAACGCAGTTTTAAAAATTCGACACACAGTTGTTGGGGCTATTCATGGGTTTTTTAGAAATCATGGTTATTATGAATTTGACGCGCCAATTTTTCAACCTACCCAGTCCGAAGGTGGTGCTACATTATTTGAAGTTAAATATTTTGAAGATAAGATATATCTAAGCCAAACATGGCAATTATATGCTGAGGCAGCGATCTTTTCCTTAGGAAAAATTTACAATATGGGACCAACTTTTAGAGCAGAAAGATCAAAAACTTCCAGACATCTAGCAGAATTTTGGATGGCTGAAATGGAAGCTGCATGGATGGAGCTTGATGAGGTCACCGAAGTTGCAAAAGATGAGATCAGATTTATTTTACAAGAAGTTTTAAAACATAATAGGAAAGAACTTGAAATTTTAAAGAGAGATATTAAGCTGCTAGAGCATTATGCGAAAGCAGAATATCCTACAATTAAGTATGCAGAAGCTTTAGATATTCTTAATAACAAATACCAACTAAATGTTCCTTGGGGTAAGGATTTAAGAACCATTGAAGAAGAAAAAATCGCCGAACATTTTAAAGTTCCTGTGGTTATCACACATTATCCTATAGAAATTATGGGTTTTTATAAACCACCCAGTGAAGAAAATCCTAAAGAAGCATTATGTTTTGATATGTTAGCTCCAGAAGGATATTGTGAAATCATTGGTGGGTCAGAAAGAAATACTTTAGTTGACAACATGATAAAAAGATTAGAAGCAGATGGCGAAGATCCAAAAAATTATGAATGGTATTTTGATTTGAGACGTTATGGTAGTGTTCCTCATTCAGGTTATGGTTTAGGTGTGGAAAGAGTAATCAGCTGGGTCTGCGGATTAGATAACATTAAAGATGCCATACCTTTCCCTAGAACTATGCTTAGAAAAGCACCTTAATGTGGTACTACAGTAAAATTTTTTAGAAATTCACAATTATTTTGAATGAGCTATTTAAAAGATGCTTATTCTAAATTATTTAGAAGTATGGTTTGCTATTAATGGAACTCTATAATTATATGGGATATGAATTAATCGAAAAAATAATCAAAAAAGATCTAACCGTTCAAGATTTAATTCAAGCGACATTTGACAGAATTGAGACAACTGATAATCTCCTTCATTCTTTTACAAATCTATCAAAAGATAGAGCACTCAAAAAAGCAAAAGAATATGATATAAAAATTCAAAAAGGTAAAAAAGTTGGAAGGCTTTATGGATTACCTTTAGCAAATAAAGATTTAATATGCATAAAAGGTTTTCCTACGACTTGCTGTTCAAGAATACTGAAAGGTTATCATTCTCCATACAATGCTTTCGTCATCGAACGTCTAGTAGAACAAGAGGGAGCAATTCATATTGGAAATACAAATATGGATGAATTTGCAATGGGAAGTTCTACAGAAAATAGCTGTTATGGTCCTACATACAATCCATGGGATATTTCAAGAGTTCCTGGAGGATCTAGTGGTGGTTCTGCGGCTAGTATCGCATCAGGACAAGCAATATTAGCTTTAGGAAGTGATACGGGTGGAAGTATTCGTTGTCCTGCTTCATTTTGTGGAGTTGTAGGATTAAAACCGACGTATGGAAGAATATCTAGGTACGGTTTAGTAGCATTTGCCAACTCATTAGACCAAATTGGATCAATAACTAAATGTGTATACGATTCAGCATTATTACTTGAGATTATGGCTGGTAAAGATCCCTTAGATTCCACTTCAGTAAATATAAATGTAGATAAATATACCGAAGAATTAAAAAAACCAATCAATAAGAAGATTTTAGGGGTACCCGAAGAATTTTTTAGAGAAGGGATCAATAATGAAGTAAAAAGTTCAGTAAAAAAATCAATTGAAAAATTGGAAAGTTTAGGAACAACTACAGTTGAGGTGACAATTCCACATCTTGAATATACTGTTGCTACGTATTACTTACTCTGTATGAGTGAGGCAAGCTCGAATTTAGCGAGATATGATGGATTAAGGTATGGAAAAATGAGTCAAAATTTAAAAGGTGATGTTTATGACGTTTTTAGCAGAACCAGAAATGAAGGTTTGGGAGCTGAAGTAAGAAGAAGAATCTTTTTAGGTACTTATGCTTTATCTGCTGGATACTATGACATGTATTATATTAAAGCTCTGAAAGTGAGAACTTTAATCAAAAATGATTTTCAAGAAGCCTATAAAAAATGTGATTTTATTGTTTGTCCAACAATGCCCTCAACAGCGTTTAAAATTGGAGAGAAAGTAGATGATCCATTACAAATGTACATGGATGATGCGTTAACATGTCCCGTTAACCTTGCTGGTTTACCTGCAATAACAATACCTTGTGGTTTTGACAGTAATGATTTACCTATAGGGTTTCAAATTATTGGCAACTATTTTGATGAAAAAGGTATTCTTAATATTGGATATCAATTAGAGCAAGAATTGAATATTTATCGAAAAACTGCACCAATTGTAAAAGGAGGTAAATAATTTGAGTCAAAATGATGAAGTGATGATAGGTTTAGAAGTTCATATTCAATTGACAAATCTTAAAACAAAACTCTTTTGTAGCTGTAACAATGATTATCGTGGTGCGGAACCTAATACATATGTATGTCCTATATGTATAGGTTTACCAGGTTCACTTCCTGTTGTTAATAAAAAAGTAATCAAATTTGCTATTAGATTAGCATTAGCATTAGATTGTAAAATAAATAATCAATTTTGGTTCTTTCGAAAGAATTATTTTTACCCAGATCTCCCTAAAGGATTCCAGATTAGCCAGTATAATAAAGCAGGGGGCAAAGCTTTTGCAGATGGGGGAAAAATAGCTATTAGATTAAATAATCATAAAAAAGATATAATCCTGAATAGAATTCATCTTGAAGAGGATCCAGCACGATTAGTACATAAGGGAAGCATAGCAACTTCACCATTCACTTTAGTAGATTATAATCGTTCTGGTGTTTGTTTGATTGAAATAGTTACTGAACCTGTCATTAGATCTCCAGAAGAAGCCAGAGAATTTCTCAAACAATTAAAATCAATCGTTCAATATACTGGAATTTCTAATCTCGGGCTTGAAGGTTCAGTTAGAGTCGATGCAAATGTTTCGATAAAGGGCTATGATCGCAGTGAAGTTAAAAATATCAACAGTTTTAAAGAAGTTGAACGAGCTTTAAGACACGAAATTATTAGGCAAAAAAACATACTTAAAAGAGGAAAAAAATTAATTCAGGAAACAAGGCATTGGGATGATAAAAGAAGGATCACAATTCCATTACGAACTAAGGAATTGGAGGAGGATTATCGCTATTTTCCCGAACAAGATTTAGTTCCAATAGAAATTAATAAAGATTTTATTCAAAAAGTTAAAAGTGAATTACCAGAAATGCCAAATGAGAGATCAATAAGGTTTCGAAAAGAATATGGATTAACTGAATTTGACTCATATAATTTAGTTTTGGATAAAAATTTCGCTGATTTTTACGAAGAAGGAGTAAAATCTTACCCATCTTTTGGCTCTGAAGAACATAAATTATATTGTAATTGGTTAATGAATGACATTTCGAGATGGTTAAATAATAATAATAAGACAATAAAAGAAACCAAAATAACACCAAAACATCTTGTAGATTTAATAAATACTATTAAAGATGGTAAAATAACCGGAAAAATAGCCAAATCTTTCATACCAGATCTTATGGTGGGAGTTAATGTTAAAGTTTTAATTGAAAAAACAGGTAAGAAAAGAATTTCTGATAAAGAATATATTCTTAAAATTGCAAAAGAAGTAATTATAAATAATCCGGAAATAATAAAAGATTTTGAAAAGAATCCACGAGCTTTAGAAGCCTTAATTGGAAAATGTATGAAAAAAACAAAGGGTCGATTAGACCCAGAATTAACTCGGGAACTCTTATTAGACTTACTTTCTAATAAAATAAAAAAAATAGAAATATAATTTGATCAACCAACTAAAGCTTTCTTTGCAGCATCTAATTTTAATTTAATTATTCCAAGCTTAGCTTCAGTAGTTGCAATTACACAGATAATGTTCCCAGCTACTTCAGAAAATAAAAGTTTACCGTTTGTATTTTCTAATGTAGCACTAATAAATGAACCTTGCTCTAATTCTTTTGTAGCTCTTTGACCTACTTTAAGAATCAAATTAACCATGGCAGAGATTGCATCACTATCAATCCAGCCGGGAAGAGCTTCACCTAAAATTCCTGCAAATTTCTCAATTAAAACTGCTCCATGAACGCCTTTAATTTCTTTTAAGGATTCTAATATTCCTTTAATATTTTTCTCTCCCATAAAAATCACATTATATTCTAAGTAAGATAGGATTTTAAATTATATTTATAAGTATGTTAATAAAATTTAATTAAATTTAAAACTATTTTAATTTAACTAAAATATCCGTGTTTTTTACATGTTAATATTTTTGAAATAAAAAATAAAATTCCAATTAAATTATATTTTATTTATAAATGGAACCGATTAAATAGACCATGGTTAATATAACATATCGTCATTTTCATGAGGGAGACGACAAGCAACTTGCGAAATTATTTGTTGATGCGTTTCAAATGACTGGTATTTCACGAATTGATACAGAAAGCAAATGGCATTGGCGTTATCCTTCTGACCCAGATTTTGAACCTGAGATGATTCAAATTGCTGAAGATTCAGAGAATGATAGACTCGTAGGCATGGTTATTGTTAATCGAGTTGAAAGAGTGCTTTTTAATAGTAATGAGTATTTAGTAGGTGATGTTAATGATGTTAGCACAGATCCTCGTTATACGCGCCAGGGGATTGCAAAAAAATTAATGGAGATGGCATTTGATTATATGCAATCAAGGGATTGCGATTACTCTATTCTTACAGCAGTTCCTAAAGGTTTTCCACGAAAAAAAATTTACTTAAAGATGGGATATAAAGATGTTGAACATGGGTACGCGACCATCGGTTTTCCATATTTTCTTAAATTTATCAAAGATATGCCACTTTCTTCCCCAGCACTTCCCATATTTGCTACATTAAATTATGGTGGGAGATTTTTAAATCGATTAAGAATTAAATTAGACTTATCTTTTAGAAATTTTTCATATGAAATCGTGCATAACAACAGACATTGGGAAGTTATGGATGTCATAAATCGAATTCTTTCAAAAAATTATACCGGTTTTTATCCATATGATCGAAAGATATATCGATGGATGCGAATCAACGTTCCCAATAAAGATTATGAGCCAACCTATGTTCTCATCAAAAAAAATGGTAATATAATTGGAGGAGGTACTCTTACAAGTTCTCGATTGGTCTCAAAAAAACTAAAATTCAAGTTTGGATTCTCCGTTCTTCATGAAATTTATCTTGATAAATCATTTTTCTTGAATAAAAGGGAATTGCATTTTGGGTATCTATATTTAATTGATAAAATTCTTAAAGCGGCAGTTCAACGGAAAGAAGGAGCTTTTTTTTATCTAAGTATAAAATCTGATGTTGATTTAAGAAGGGCATTTACTAGTATAGGACTTTTACAACATCCCATGGAAGTTATTATGTTAAAACCTATGAAAAATGGTTTATCAATCCCGAAATTTGAAAAACCTCTTTATTGTCCAACCTATTTATCAATGGGATTACCATAACTTTTTTTATATTTAATCTCAAATTATAAATAAAATTCCTTTTGTAAATTTAATTTTTGAGAAAATTATAATGACACTCATAAAAGCAGGAATAATTGGAGCTGGAGTTGCAGGGGGTTGGCATGCATTATCCTTAAAAAAAATTCCTGAAAAAGTGCAATTAGCCTTTATTTGTGATATTGATGAAAAAAAGGGAAAACGTTTAAAAAGAACAAATAAAGAAGCTAATATTTTAACAGATTATAAGGAATTACTAGCGCGTGATGATATTGATACCGTTCACATCTGTTTACCCCATTTTTTACATGCAGAAGTAACAGTTGAGGCTGCAAAATATGGAAAACATATCTTATGCGAAAAACCAATCGCAAATACGTTGGAAGAGTGTGATAAAATGATCGAAGCAACTAAAAAAGCTGGAGTTAAATTAATGATTGCCGAAAATCAAAGATTCTTACCAGCACTAATAAAAATAAAAGAAATTATTGGAAAGGGGACAATAGGAGATATTAAACTTGTTCGAACTTATGAGGGAGGTTCTGAAGTCGCCAGTATGTCTGACCCTAATTCTTGGAAATGTAAATGGATTGAAGGTGGTGGGGGTGCGTGGATGGATAGTGGAGTTCACAGGATTGCAGTGCTTAATTATTTAATAGGTGATATTAAAAGTATTAGTGGTCACGCAGAAAAATTGTTATCACAATGTGAAGGTAAGGCAGATGATAATTGCGTTATGAATGTCCAGTTTGAAAGTGGAGCATTAGGCGAGATCGCAATTAGTTTCACGGTTGCAAGTGATTGGAATTGCAGTTTAGAGCTATATGGAACAAAGGGAACAATTTTGGAAAATCATAATTGGGAAAAACCAATAAAACTATATTCAACATTACCGGGACCAAATAGATGTGAATGGGTTGAACCTGAAGTATTTCATGAACCTTATCCTGGCTATTATCGAATTTCATTTCTTGAAGAAATAAAACATTTCTATGATTGCGTAATAAATAATAAAGAACCTGAAATGAGTGGTGAAGATGGTAAAAAAGCATTGGAGATTGTTTTATTAGGTTATGAATCTGCAAAATCTGGTAAACGAATTTATAGAAAAAATAAATAAAAAACATAAAAATAATAAAACTTAATCAACATTTAAAGGTGATTTTGATGGCTCCCACTGAAAAAATTAAAAATGCATTGAATAATTGGGCAAAAATGTTAGAAAACACTGAAATTGTAGATGAATTTGAAGAATATAATAATACCTTGCATTTATCTTTAATGATACAGATCTAAAATTACAATTAGTTTTTGAGAATAAAAAAGCTCGAATTGAAGATGGGTTTAATGAGAATGCTGATATGACTTTAGAAATGAGTTCTGAACTTTTTGGAGGTATTGTTAATAGAAATGTTGCCCCAATAAAGGCTTTTATGGAAGGACATCTCAAAACAAAGGGAAATATGGCTGATTTACAGAAATTAGAAATATTTAATTTTCTGCTTAAAATAATGTTCAAATCTTTACTATATTATTATTAATTTTTCCTGGAGATAATAGTGATATATAAGGATTTGCAAGAATCTGACTTTTTTCTTTTTTTCCTTATCCCAAATTCGTGAAGTAGATAATTTCATAAAATTGACCCGCAATTTTTAAAAGAACCACCTGAAGGAAGATATAATGATTATAGAAAAAATTTAAAATATTTTGAAAAACGAAACAAATTATTGAATAAATAGCTCACTTGATTTCACTCTTAAATTTCTTCTAAGATTTATGAAAGTATAATCTCCAGAAAGCATTCTTGATTTAAGTCTGTTATTTTCATGTTTGGTCATTTTTGAACTGGGAGAAGAAAAAACCTAGATCGATATTTTTGTCGATATATTTATATAAAACATTAACAAATTAGTATATGTTATGTCTACTAAAAAATTAACAGCATCAATTTTATTATTAGTAATTGGTGGTCTTTTAATAACGAGTGGATTTGTGACAAACGATTACCTTCGTAGTGAAGTCTCTAAAGGGGTTCCTGATGCTCTTTTGGCTATTAAAGATCAAGTAGAACTTGAAATAGAAGAAACTGTTAAGATTAATGGAGTTCCTGTGGTTCTTTTGGGAATTAAAGAAGGAGCTCTCCCAGAATTTGAAGATAATGTGGAGACTGAAGCAATTCTTGAAGTTCTTAAGACAGTAAAAGGAATGGCAATTCCAGAATTTGATGATAATATCAAGACCCAAGCAATTCCTGAGGTTTTAGCTGGAATTAAAACTCAAATTATTCCAGAAATTGAAAAAATGGTCAATTTTACAGCATATCTTAATACTCTTATTGAAACTAAAACTCAATTCATTCCAGAAATTGAAAAGATGGTTAATTTTACAGCTTATCTTGAGACTTTAAACGAAACTAAAAACAAAGCATTGGAATTTTTACCTGATATAGTCAATGGTTCAACCGCAGCAAAACTAATTAATCAAACCATAGATTTTTTATATTACTATAATTTTTCGGACTGGACTCTTGCCAAAGAACATTACTTCAATAATTATACTATCCAAGTAAATACAACGTGTCCAGTTATGGGTGTTTCAGAATATATGCATTCTATTGTCCCAGTACTCACTAACCTCTCCTATACGACTGCTGCTCAAGATTATTTATTATACGGAAATGCACCTTATAATTTACCAGGAATAATAACGGATACTGAATTGGGTAAGGGACTCTTAGAATTTATGGGATACTATGCGTTAGGAGCAGCTGGAAATCTCACGATACAGGGCTTAATGACATTAGGTTACAATGCTACTTGGGATCAAATTACGTATCTAGCAGGATATATAAACAACTATTTGTGGACAACCATAGTTCCTGCGGTGATTTGGGCTCAATACGGAATGACAACCTCTGATTTTGCAATATTTATGTTCCATGCGCAATGGGCTAATGCCACGTTTGCCGAAGCTGGACTTGACTTGAGTCTTTTTATTGAAGGATATGATGACCCCCTCTATGGATTTGAAGCGGGTATTCCGATCAAAACTAATATTTCTTATATGACAGCTTTAGATCTCTGGGATCATATGAATTCCTCATCCTTTGTGAATGATACTGGACTTATGCTATGGGTTGGTGCATTAGCTGGGGATCCTGCTAGTTATACTAACTTAAAAACAACTTTTGGTCTGAATGATACTCAAATGGGAATAGTGCTTTATTGGTTACATGATTGGATGACAGATGTTGCCCCAATTCTTTTTGAGACTGAAAAAGGGATATCACTGGAGGCAGCTCCAGAAATTATATTCTATGAGCAATGGGCTAATGGTACAATTTTCGGTGAGGTTATGTTTCCACCACCAGGAATTAACTTTAATGAATTTCTTGGCCTCCCTGGTTACCTCTATGGGTTTGAAGTGGGTATTTATCCATATGGATCTAATATTTCGCTTACGACGGCCATAGATCTCTGGAATCCGTCATACTCCTATTCACTTATCAATAATGTTGGACTTATGCTATGGCTTGGTGCATTAGCAGAATTACCCACCCCTGGTGCTAACTATACTTTCTTAAATACGACTTTTGGTTTGGGAAATGATAAAATGATGGCACTCCTTGGCTGGTTATATAATTGGACAGTCATTGTTGCACCAACTCTCTTTTATTATGAATATCTCATAACATTGGATGTTGCTCCAGAATATATGTTCTATGAACAATGGGCAAATGGTACGATGCTTGGGGAGGAAATGTTTCTAGGCGGACTTGATTTCAGTGATTTTATTGAGGAGTTAGTTGGACCTGTCATTGGATTTGAAGTTGGACTTCCACCCAATCCATCAAATATTTCGTTTACATCTGCTAAGGCTCTATGGAATATTTCAAATCCATATTCATTTATCAATACAATCACCGGATTTGGATCTTGGTATTTAGCAGGAGTTGAAGAAAATGCAACAATAGTGAGTTTATTAAACGTAACTTTTGGTCTGGCTTCGGGGCAAATTGAATTAATTATCGATTGGTTATTTAAAACAGTTAAGGAAAATATTGTTCCACCATTCTTTGCACTCCCAGAGGCTTTAGGAGGAAAAGGAATGACAACAACGGTTTATGCAGAAATTTTATTATATGAACAATGGGCTAATGCAACTATTGAAGGTCAACCTCAATATCCAGATGGAATTGATCTCCCAGTTCCAGGAGGGGAAGCACTTAAAGGACTCTTTGAAGTAGGTGTTCCAACCTCCTCTGGTATTTCGCTTACGGCATGTTATGCTCTTTGGGATGATACAAATCCCTCATCATTTATAAATGATACTGGACTTCAGAAATGGCGCGATGCAGCTACAGAATTTGACGTTTTGTTAAATTTAAGTGGAACATTTGGGCTGGATATATCCCAAATGGGATTAATGCTCAACTGGTTAGATGATATTATTGATATTTTCGTTCCAGCTCTTTTTGCTGATCCAACATTGGGAAAAGGAATGACAATACCAGCATATGCAGAAACTCTGTTCTATGAACAATGGGCTAATGGTACGATTCTTGGTGAAAAAGAATATCCACAAGGATTGGATCTAGGTGAAGGTCTTACCGGTTTTGAAGTAGGTATTCCAACAGCATCAAATATTTCGCTTGCGATATGTGAACTTCTCTGGAATGAGTTAAATGTCTCAACATTTGTCAATGATACTGGAATTGGTAAATGGCTTGATGCAGCTACAAATACTACAGTTCAAGCTGAATTACGCACAACCTTTGGTTTGAATGCAACCCAAATGAGTTTAATCCTTAATTGGCTATGGGAGAATTCATTTAAAGACGATGTTGTCCCAATTCTCGCAGCAGAAGAGTTAGGAATGTCCTTATCGGATTATGCAGAAGATCTATTCTTTGAACAGTGGGCTAATTGTACGATTCTTGGTGAGAAAATGTTTCCAGAAGGAATTGTACTCCCAATTGGTGATCTCACAGGAGTAGAAGTAGGTTGTCCGACAGCATCAAATATTTCGTTATCAGTTGCTGAAATTCTTTTTGATGATACAAATCCCTCATCAATAGTTGACCCCAGTGGTCTTCAGAAATGGTATAGGGCAGCGGATTCAAACTCTAGCGAATATTCTGAATTAAAGGTAAAATTTGACTTAACAGATACTCAAATGGGAATGATAACCACGTGGTTAAATAACTTTAGAGACAGTGTTGTTCCTGTTCTTGCAAAAGAACAAATGGGACTACCAGCAGATCCATATACACTAGGTAGTGGGTTATTCCTTGGAATGGCTATAGGAGGAGTTTGCTTAGCAGCTCTCGGTGTAGTTGTATTATTATTATCTAGAAGAACATAAAGGAATCTACAATAACAATAATAAATAATATAAAAATTAACTTTCTTTTTTTTTTATTTTGTTCCTTGACAGATTTAATTATTTTTTGGATTTTCAACCTTTTTTTAAAAGAGAAATATAAAAATAAATAAGAAAACATAAAAATAAAAAAACTTAATCAAAATTTAAAGGTGATTTTAATGGCTACTATTGAAGAGATTAAAAATACATTGCATAATTGGGCAAAAATGTTAGAAAACCCTGAAATTGCAGATGAATTTGAAGGATACAATAAAATAATGCAATTTATATTTCCTGACATTAATTTAAACTTACAATTGGTTTTTAAAGATAAAACTGCAAAAGTTGTAGATGGGTTTAATGATAAAGCGGAAATGAGTTTAAAAGTTAATTCGGATCTCTTTATTGGCATATCCACTGGAGATATTGATCCAATGGAAGCATTTATGAATGGCGAACTAAAACCTAAAGGAGATTTAGCTGATTTGGAAAAATTGGAAATTTTTATGGATATAGATTAGAAGAGCTTTTCTCCTCCATATTTTTTCCCATATTAAAGCACACTTGAAAAAAGGATTAAGAAGTAAGAGATTAATTAAAAAAATCTCCATGTTTTCCTTTCCCTTCTATAAATACCTGAGATCCTTTTAAGTGTTCTTCACTTGCTAAAGTTTTAAGACCATGTTCAAATTCATTTGCTAATGCATCTTTTAAATTTAATCCAAATTGTTCATATACCGAAAATCGATCCTCTCTAAGACATGATTGTGGAAATGAAGCAATTTCTCTGGCTAATTTTTCAGCCTCCTCTCTTGACTTATCAACATCAACAACTTGATTTGCAAGACCCATCCTAAATGCCTCTTCAGCAGTAATAGGTCGTCCTGTAAGTATCATATCCAATGCATTACTTAATCCAATTAATCTTGGAAGGCGTACCGTACCACCGTCGATAAGTGGGACTCCAAACCTCCGGCAAAAAACTCCAAAAACTGCATTTTTTTCAACAATTCGCAAATCACACCATAAAGCGAGCTCTAATCCTCCAGCAACTGCATATCCAGCAACTGCAGCAATAACGGGTTTTGATAAAACCAACCTAGTTGGTCCCATTGGGCCATCTCCTTTCTTCTCTATTCTATTTCCATTTCCCATGGCTATTGCCTTTAGATTTGCACCCGAACAAAATATCCCATTTGCACCCCAAAGAACCGCTACACGTGCATTCCCATCCTGTTCAAACTCTCGAAACGCATTTGCAAGTGAAGTAGCGCTTTTTCGATCAATTGCATTCTTAACTTCAGGATTATCAATAATTACTGTAGTTATCACTCCATCTTTTTCTACTCTTATTCCCATTTTTTGAACCTTTTTTATTATTGAAGATTTAATTAATATATTTCATCAATTAAAAAATCTTTAACTATATTAAAAATTAAATTAATTAATATTATTAAGGAGAAATAAAAATGGAACCCATTGGATATAGTAAGAAAAAGGCTAGTGAAGCTCTTGAAAAAAACAACATTGATATTTTAATTGCTTCTACGCCAGTGAATGTTTTTTACACAACTGGAGTGCCAACGCTCCATGTTGCTCATAATCCTATTCTATATGTTTTATATAATCAGTATCCAACCTTATCCTTAGTTCGTAGAGATGGAGAGGAAAGTCTAATAATTTGGATGGTATATAGTAGTGTAGAGAAATTTTCTTGGGTAAAAAACGTGAATGGGATTGCTTCTCCAAAGGCAGCTATGAAAGAAGTTTCAGATAAGATAGAAGAATGGAACTTATCTAACAAAACGATTGGTCTTGAATCCCTAATGCCGAGATATCAATCTGAATTTTTACAAAAAAAATTTCCGAATGCAACATTTGTTAATGGAGATCAAGCTTTTTTAGATATGCGATTGATTAAAACAGAAGAAGAAGTAAAGCGAATAAAAAAATCTACTGAGATCTCCGAAAAGGCAATAATGAATATGATTGATTCCATAAGAGTGGGTATAATTGACAATGAATTACTCAAAATCGCAAGGCGGACTATTATTGATGAGGGTGCAGAAGGCTGGGACCACTTAACATTAGGTATTGGTTCATCAGATCCAGAAGCACCTGGAGTTGGAACTATAATGAACCGTGGGGATATATCAAGATTTGATATTGGAACAATTTGGAAAGGATATGTTTCAGATGTGAGTAGAGAAGCTGTAATTGGGGAAATCCCTGAAGGTGGAAAAGAAGTAATGGATCGTACGATCCAAGTGCAGGAATATTGCGTTGATAATATTAAACCTGGAATAAATATTAAGGAATTCAATACTAACGCAAAAAAATTTGCGAAATCACTAAAAAAGAGAGGTTTAACTATTATTACAGGGCATAGTATTGGGTTAGAATGTGAGGAGGTTCATTTGTTCAGTCCTATGAAGACATTAAATATCGAATTTGAGGAAAATATGGTTCTTGATATAGAAGTTTGGCAAAATCTTACGGGTGCTGGGTTAGTTGGAATAGAGGATTGTTATAGAATTACTAGTTCTGGTTGCGAAAGACTTTCAAGTCTTGATAAAAATATCTTTATTAAATAAAATAGGTGATTAAAAATAAGATTAAAAGATAAAATTGTAATATTAACTGGTGCAGCCTCCGGTATTGGGAGATCTACGGCAATTTTATTAGCTAAAGAGGGAGCGATTCAGATTATTTCAGATATTAATGAAGTAGGTTTAAAAGAAACATATGAAATGATAAAAGATGGAAAAGAAAATACAATATTTATGAAAGTGGATGTAACTAAACCCGCTGAAGTTAAAGACATGATTGATACTACCATAAAAAAATATGGAAAAATAGATATATTGATATGTAATGCTGGTGTTGTAAGAGTAGGTCCCATTGAAGACTTTCCAGATGAGGATTATGATTTATTGATTGATGTTAATCTTAAGGGTACCTATTATACATGTAAATATGCTGTTCCATATTTTAAAAATCAAAAATTTGGTTCAATTATAACCTTAGCTTCAGTTGCCGCTCATATTGGACAAGTCAATCATGCAAATTATTGCTCCACTAAAGCTGGAATTTTAGGATTCACAAGAGCTTTAGCGTTAGATTTGGCTCCTTATGGAGTTCGTGTAAATAGTGTGAGTCCAGGAGCCACCGATACTCCAATGCTACAGGGTGATGTGGCTAAACAAGCAAGAGACAGAGGGGTTGATTATGAAGTTATAAAGAAAGAATTTGAAGAGGAGGGAGTAATAGGTAGATGGGCAGAACCCGAAGAAATTGCTGCTGGAATTCTCTTTTTAGCAACTAATGAGTCATCTTATATGACGGGAGCTGATTTACGTCTAGATGGTGGTTGGACTACGAGATAAACAAAAATATATTTATAGTTAATTCTTTTTAATTTTTCTGCTTAAATAAAGAGCTTTTCATTAAGACCAAAAAAAAAAAAAATATATTTAAAAATAATTTTCTCTTTATTCTTCTTTTTCCCAATCGAAATCAAGTTTTACAAATTTTCTGGAGTAGAAATAAGCAACAATTAATATTAAAGAACATATTGGCCCCCATATTACATGTCCTATAGAAAAGGTTGCCGTCCCAACATCTATTTTGGGTAATTCCAATAGAACCCCCATAATAAGAATACCTACTATTTGGAAGAGATTTAGAACTATACTAGGAAAGCCTTTATAAATTCCTGCTTTTAATTCGCCCGTTGTTTTTTCGTCATCTTCAGTAATATCTGAAATGAAAACAGGAGGAAGTAAAAACCAGCCAGCCATGGCCCCAGCCAATCCTAGGATAAATAATATTCCAAATATAATGGATGAATCCATAGGTATCAAACCTAACAAAGAGAATGGAAGGATAATAATTGCTACTAGAAAAATATATAAAAGACTTCTTTTTTTTCCTAATTTGTGTACTAGCCTCCTCCATATATATAAGAAAGTTAATATCCCTATTATGAAAATAACTGATGCTATAATATTAGTCATGAAGTCAAAAATTAAAACTACTACAATGTATTGTAACATTAATGAGCCTATCATTATCCAAGCCACACTAGCGAGACCGATCATTATGATTACTAATATATAATTCTTATTTTTTAGAATTATTTTTAAATTCTGAAATATATTAGAATCTATCTTAAAATGTGGTTCTGTAGGCATTAAAAAGGTAGCCAAATAAAATAGTACTACTGGAATAATCCCAAATATTAATACACTATATAAAAATTCTGGTGGAATAATATCTGGGTTTGTTTGGATATCATCAATACAAGCTGTTAAAACTACCATTGAAAAAATCGTAATTACTGCCGTTCCAATCATACCAAAAATTTGTTGATATTGAGACGATTTGGGTCTATCATCAACTCTAAATTGTTCAGTCATCCAAGATCCATATGGTGTAGTAACACCATAACATAGATTAAAAATTTGATACCATACTAATAACCACATAAATAATATGCTGGCATCAGTGATATCTAATACTAAACCTGGCAATAGTAAAAAAAAGAAGGATACTCCAAGTATTGGACTCAAAATAATTAAATATGGTTTTCTTCTTCCCAATCGTGTATATTTCGCATCACTAATCCATCCAAAAAAGAATTGAGAGGCAGCAATAGTAAGTTTTCCTAATGCCATAGCAACAGTTGTGATAAATGGAGGTAAACCATAAGCCAAACTATAAAGGGTAAATAAAGCCAAATCTGCAAATGTCATCAGAACAGATGTTCCGAATTTTGGCATCCCAAAGAAGAGAAATTTACTTGTTTTACTTTTACTCCATAGCTTAATTTCTTTTTCACTCATATCAATTTCACATATTTATTAATAAATTTTTTAAGTAAATTGTAAATAAAATTCTTCCTCATGATTTATAAAGTTTTATTCAAATAGCAACTAAAAAAATTTTAACTTTATTTTTATTGGTTTTTTTCCCACACAAAATCAAGTTGTATAAATTTTCTAATGTACCAATATGTAATAACAAATATTAACGAACATAATGGTCCCCATAAAACTAAACCTAATGAAAAGGTTAAAGGTCCTACGACAATATCAGGTAATTCTAATATAATCCCCATAATAAACAAACCCAATGCTTGAAAAAGATTTAAAGTTATACTTGGAAAACCAGTATATATGCCTGCTTTTAATTCCCCTGTTTTTACCTCATCATCTTCAGCAATATCTGCATACATAATTGCAGGGAATAAAGCCCAGCCGCTCAAACACCCTGCTAATCCAAGGATAAAAAGTATTCCAAATATAAGGGATGAATCCATCGGAATTAATCCTATTAAAGTTAATGGGAGAATAAGAAATCCTAACAGAAAAATACATAAAAGACTTTGTTTTTTTCCTAATTTTTGTATCACTCTTCTCCATATATATAAGAAACCTAACATCCCAAAAATCATAATACCTGCTGCAATAATATAATCCATATCATTAAATTGTAAAACTTCCACGATATATATTAACATTATTCCAGTTATTGTTATAGTAGCTATACCAGAGATACCTTGCATAATGGCTACTAATAAAAAATTCTTATTTTTTAGAATTGTCTTTAAATTCTGAATTATATTTGATTCTATCTTAAAATGTGGTTCCTTAGCCATTAAAAGGCTAGCTAAATAAAATAAAACTACTGGAAATATCCCAAATATTATCACACTATATAAAAATTCTGGCGGAATATTTTCTGGGTTTGTTTGTATTTTTTCAAACACTTCTGTTAAAATTACCATTGAAAAAGCTGTAATTACTGCGTATCCAACCATACCAAAAAATTGCTCGTATTGAGACGCTCTGGGTCGGACCTCAACTCTGAATTGTTCAGCCATCCAAGCTCCATATGGTGAAGTAACGCCATAACATATGTTAAAAATTTGATACCAAACTAATAACCAAATAAATAATACGTCAAGATTAGTGATATCTAATATTAATCCAGGTAGAAGTAAAAATATGAAAGATAATCCTAGTATTGGACTCAGAATGATTAAATATGGTTTTCTTCTCCCCCATCGTGTATATTTTGCATCACTAACCCATCCAAAAAAAAATTGAGAGGTAGCGATAGTAAGTTTTCCTAATCCTAAGGCAATACCAACAAGAAATGGAGTTATTTGATAACCTAAAACATAAAGAGCGAATAAAGCAAAATCAGCAAATCCCATGATAATAGATGTTCCAAATTTTGGCATCCCAAAAGTTACTAATTTACTCGTTTTACTCTTGGCCCTAGTAATAATTTCTTCTTGATTCAAAATGTTCTCACATATTTTTTGCAAAAATTTTTTAAAATAAATTGTAAAATAAATAATCTAATAAAAATTCTGTAAATGAATATAAGAAATTTTTGATTAAATATTAACTATCTTTTCTGTTTATTTTAAAAAAAAAAATAAAATTTTAGATTAATGATTTATTGAATTTTTTCTAATTCAATTAATCGTTTTTCATGAAGAACCTTTAGTTTTTCTTGTTGTTCGCAGAAGTTTTTGTAGTTTATTGGGAAGAATTTAAAAATTATTAAAGCACATAATCCTCCAAGAACAGGAACTAGTGATATTAATAATGTTAAACCGAATAAAGCAGAGGGTGATTGAGTTTCTGATCCCGATTCAAAGCCAGTAAGTAGTTGAACAGTTGTTAGAGTTATAGCCGCGAGCACAAGAGATAACCTTACTATAAATCCAAAAACTCCGGTATACGTTCCTTCACGTCTTTTTCCAGTTTTCAATTCATCATAATCTATCGCTGCGCTGACTGCTGGTTCAGTCATCAACATTCCACCTACTCCAAAACCTGGTATGATTGTTATAAGTATTAGCATGGTAAAATCATTTACAAGAAAAATAGGCCAAATTGTTGCCGTAAATATTCCCATTGATAGGAGTAATCCATATTTTGGTCCTTTTTTTGCATACATCCATCTCCAAAATAGCACACTAATAAGAATTCCTAATGCGATTCCCAAGAGACCAACACCAATCAATCCTACTTCCACTTCCAGAACAAATAAAGCATATAGAGGAAGAACCATCATGGTTAAGCCAAATATAGTGTCAAGAATTGCATATGTCAATGTAATAATTAAGAATGGCTTATTCGTAAGAGTCTCTTTAAATGCAGGAATGTAAGATAAAGGTTTATCTATTTGATACTCTTTTCTTTCTTTAATTCCAAGAAGTGACAAATACATAAATATTGGTATTGTTAATCCAAAAATTATTCCAGCCATTGTCCAACTAGTAGCTGAAACAATCATAGGAGTTATTATAACACTAACCATACCTGAAAGAAATGCAAAGGTATCTTTCATAGCTACCATTGTTGCCCTTTCTTCTTCTTCTTCATACATTTCCGTGTATAATGCAGACCAAGCAGTCATTGCCAATGTAAAACCAAGATCGAATAGAAATAGCATTAGTAAAGCATGAAAAAATATAGCTGTCTGATCTGTCCATGGAACCCACCATAAAAGTATAAATCCAATAGTAAATGGAATAGTTCCAACGACAATATATGGAACTCGACGACCCCATTTAGTCACCTTTTTATCCATTAAATATCCAACTAAAGGATCATTAATTGCATTCCAGACACCATAAATTACCCATAAAACACCAAATAAAAAAGGATCAAGTCCAAGTGTTACTTCATAAAACAATACAATATAAGAACCTATTATTTGATAAGGAAGTGATGAAGGAATAGCTCCCAGAGAATACAGAAGATGTCCACGTAAGGAATGCACTTTATCTTTTACTTTTTTTTCTTTAATCTTTTTTTCATTCATAGTAATCAAATTATATTCTTTCTCTAAGTATAAAAAGTTTTTTCAAATCAGATTAGGCAATATCTAAGTTTTTCTGGTTTTTTAAGGATTATTCTTTTGAGCTTAGCTTCTAAAAGTTATTTCAAAATCTATTTATTTATCTTCTTCTATAACATTTAATCCAAACAATTTAGCGCCAATTAAAAATTTTTCTTTCCAGTCTCCAATAAAAGTTACTCTATGCCAGCCAAAGGTCTCCCAGTCATAATTTTCCAAAATCGCTTTCACATCACTTTCTACAAGCATCTTCGAGGTGCATCCTTTTTTATCTACGACATTATCTATAATTTTTCCTTGACGGATGGCAATTTTTTTTTCAAATACACTGATTTTTATTGTTGTTGCAATCTCACCTATTGGGAATTTAACGCGCGGAGTCGCTCCTAAAAATCCAGTTTCTCCGTGATATACAATATCATATTCGGCAGAAGGACCATCGACACCATATAATTTATTTGGAGCAAGGCAATGCATATAAGTAATTTGATTAGTAACTGAATCGAGAGTATGATTTGAAACAAATCCCGGTCGTCCAGTTAAATATAAGCCAAAAATATAACTTATAGCACAATCCATATCTGATTCACAAATTCCATAAAGACCTTCATTACTTAATTCGAAAAAGGGCATGCAAGGATAAGCTGGAAAAATACCACTTATAAGAAGAGTTCCGCAGTCAGGAGCAACAAAATCGTATTTCTTTTCTTTTAAGATATTTTTAAACGCCAGATATAATTTTGCAGAATTTAAAATGGTTTTTTCAGTAGGTTCAATCTCTCTTGCATTTTTAATCCATTTCTCTGCAATTTTAGCAGCTTTTTCTTCACTTATTTCATCATAATACTTTCTAATGTCTTCTGGATTTTCTCTTATCATCTCAACACCAAAAATTTCTCTAAGATTTTCTCTGTATTTATCCTCATCTTTCCTCCATTTATGTGCTTGATCAGTTCCAACTAAATCGAGATAAAATTCAGATTCTCCCTCTCTCATTTTTCCAACTTGTTCAATGAATTCTGGATGTTCTTTCAAAATTCTACTCCTTTCTGGATTTACTAATCCCAAGACTCCTTCCCAATTTATCTTTTTTGAATCGGTGGCATAAACTAAGACTTTCTTTCCTTTAATATTTAGGAGATTAATCATATTTTCAATTTGTTTATCAAAATCTTCAATATTTTGTGAAGATATAGGAATTACAGGAAAATTCTTATCTTTTATTATGGTGTAAATTTTTGTAAATGTATGATCTCCCCCATAGATATAATTTGCTAAAATTGTAGGTTTCCCAATTTCGATAAATTCTATGCCTGCTTTTACTATTCCTGGCTCACCATAGTGCCCAATTGTATAGATTAATATCCCATCTGCGTTAAAAATATCTTCTTTGATTTTCTTAACTAATTGCACATCGTCAGTTGTAACCATTTCACTCTGGCTAAACTCAACTTCAGGATATTTCTTCTTTAGATGGTTGAGAATGGATGTTTTCAAAGGTTCGTTATCATATCCTAAATAAGGCCAGCCAGCCTCCCATTGAGGTTTTCCAATAAAAATTATTTGTATCTTCATATTTTTCACTTTTTAAATAAATTTAATTCTTTAAATCTTTTTTAATATTAGTTTTATTTAAGCAAAAATTAAATAAATTTTTTTTTAATTAGAAAGAAATTGATTTGAAGATATTTAAATTAAATACCTAAAATTTTTCGTGCTTCTGATGGATCTGCTACTTCTCGTCCCATTTCTTTAGATATTCTGACCATTCCAGATACTAGTTCTGCATTATCTTTTGCAGGAATCCCCTTCTTAATAAAAGGATAATCTTCAGTTCCTATTCGTACATTTCCGCCATGTGCTATGGCTAGAGTTGCAATTTTTATCTGGTTCTCTCCCATAACACTTATTGTGTGCAAACAATTTTGAGGCATATATTTTATCCTATGAAAATATTCATCATCAGTCGAAGGAGACCATGTCCCTCCGGGCCAATTAAAAAACAAGGTTAACACATGAGGTGTTTCTAATAAATTTTTATTAATTAGATAATTCAAATTCCAATAAGACCCAGTATGCCATACTTCCCACTCTGGCTTTATGTTGAACTCCTTACATTTCACGCAATATTTTTCTAATTCCTCAATAGTATGGAGTTGATTAACTCTTATTTGCGTGAAATACTCATCATGATGATTTAAAATTATCGAAAGCATATCGGGTTTAGCTTGAAAATCAGCCTCTCTTTCTTCTATTGGATAACTCGACATTCCAGCTTGAATTATAATATCACATCTTTCCCTAATTTTTTTAACAGTATCAACCTCTTCCCCTCTCGGGAGATGAACATGAGCTATAGAAGCACCTACTTCATAGCATTTTACAATTGATTCTATTAAATCATCGGTTGTTTGAGCCCAATTCTTTACATCTGGATAAATCCAGGAATTGGCTGTTGTAGCCGTTAAAATCATTTTTTTAAAATTTTTCATAAGTTATACATTTTTATTAAGTGTATTTTTTAATTAAAAGAAATTTTTTATTTTAATATAATTTTTGACTCAAATCATATTTTTTTCACTTTTTTAATGAATATATATTGTTTAGAACAACCAAGTAGCGCTTTCCCAAATATAAGTGTTAACTAGTAATTCTTTGGACTTATAATATTATAATATAATCAATTTTCTAATAAAATCAACACTTGAAATGAAGTAAAAAAGAGAGTACCTTGCTTTATTTCTTAGAATCTTATTTTTTTTGCTTTATATAACTCAATATATTCATATAATAGTGCTTCTAAAAAAAACCCAATTTCATCTTCACCGACAATATCACAATATTTCTCAGTGATGGTGGGATCATACATAGCATAGGTTTTAGTTTTAGAATCGAAATCAATATTAAAAAATTTTCCCTTAAGTATGTCTAGTTTCTTATTTAATTTTTCAATTAATTCTTTTCTTAAGGATTTTACTATAGCTTTTGAAATTTTTTTTCTAGAATTAGCATCTGCCTTAATTAAATTTAATTTTAATGGATTCCATTCATTTTTATTATTTATCATAAATTATCCACCATTGATTTTCTATCTAATATGGTGTCATTATTATTTATAAATATAATTTCTATTTTTCTAAAAAAAAATAAAATTTATTCTTCTTTTTACTAAAAAATTTCTTTTAAATTATCTAAGATGATGTATTTTCTAACTTCAAGGAAAAAAATCAAGAACAAATAAATAAAATTATTTAATATATCCATTTAAATTAAAAATTAAAAATTAAAATTTTCATATCTATAAATTATTGTGAAATTATTATCTCGCAAGAATCAATAGTATATTGGGCTCCCCCATATGAAGTCGCTACATTAAGAAACACTGCTGAAAATATGGTAACAAATAATCTAGTAAAAACACGCCTAATTTTAGACAAAATATTGGATAACATCAATTCTGGAGATAAAGTTGGAGTAAAAGTTCATGTTGGAGAAGCCTATAATACACGCTATTTGCGTCATGATTATGTACATGAGGTTGTTGATTTTATTAAATCAAAAGGAGGTATTCCTACGCTTATAGAAACCCAAGGTATTGGAATGAACGTCAAGCACTTAAATATCTCTGAAAATTACTCGATTCGTCTTGGATGCAGAAAAACTGCAACTGAACATAAAAAAACTGCTAATCTTCATGGATATAATGAGTCTTTAATCGGAGCTCCGCTAAAATTTATTGATGGGGAAAATGGAATTGATGGAAAAATTATTGAAATAGATGGTATTCACTTAAAAGATGTATCTGTTGCTGCAGGGCTTTTTGATTTTGATAAACTTGTTATTGTCTCGCATTTTAAGGGACATCCCCAGGCAGGTTTTGGAGGTGCCTTGAAAAACCTTGGAATTGGCTGTATCACTAAGCGAAATAAGTTTCGAGCTCATTTTGATGGCGATCTAAAAGTTAATCCCAAGAAATGCGATATATCAAAATGCAATCAAGAATGTGTTCAAGCCTGTCCGGTAGGGGCAATAAAGATAGTAAATGAAATTGCAGTTATCGATCCTTCTACTTGTATTGGTTGTTTTGGTTGTAAAGAAAAATGTCCTGTGAGAAAAGCAATAAAAAGTGCAGCATTGGCTAATTTCGATATATTCTGTGGCCGTGTAATTGATAATGCTAAGGCTGTTTTAACATCCTTTGGTAAAGAAAATATTCGTTGTATTAATTTTGCTTTAGAAATTACTCTCATGTGTGATTGTGTTGTAAATCCGAGTGTTCCTATTGTGCCCGATCTGGGTATTTTCGGATCAGTTGACCCTCTTGCAATAGATAAAGCTTGTGTTGACGCAGAAACTAATGCCCCTGGAATTCCAATCTTAAATGAAAATGGGCAATGGACAAAACCTACTGCCCCTGGAATCGAAAAATTTAATGCATTAAATAAGATGGTAAATGTTTCTTGGCAATTAGACGCTGCAGTTAAAGATAGAATCGGTAATATCGAATATGAATTAATAAAGATCTAAAAATTACGTAGAGAAATTCTCATTAAAATAAAATTAAATTATTCCTCTTTTAAATTAGGAATTAAAATCATACAAATACTATTTTTAAAAATTTAAACGCTTAAAGTTCTGAAAAACTATAAAAAGATTTGGAAAGTTTCAATTATATATTTTAAATTAACCTTTTCTTATGAATTCAATTAACTTTAAAATGCTGTAATTATGAAAGTTCCCCAATATTTGAATTTATATAAGCCCAAAATAAACGATTCAATAAAAAAAATATACGAAAACAAATTAAATGAAGTCCAAAATCCTTTTTTAAAGGAATATTATAATGAATTAATGGATTATTTTTTGGTTGGGGGTAAAAGATTAAGACCATTGGTTTGTATAGCCACATATAATGCTTTTAGCTCTGAAAGGGATGATAAAATAGTCTTTCCCAGTGTGGGAGTTGAATTTCTCCATAATGCTTCATTAATTCACGATGATATAATAGATAAGGATGATTTTAGGCGCAATAATCCTGCATTTCATTATAGATTCGAGCAGTATCATTCCAGATTTAATTTAAAAAAGATGAATAAAGAAGATTTTGGTAATTCAATAGGAATTTTAGGTGGAGATTCAGCATTTTTTTTTGGATTAGAGGCGTTTTTCAATAGTGAGTTTGATAATGACCAGAATCTTAAAGCAATTCAATATTATGAAAACGCTTTTAAGGAGATATGTGATGGTGTATTAATTGAATTGGATATGGTAAATAGGCAATCTATACCAATGAAGGATTATATTGAAATGATCTCATTAAAAACCGGTGCATTAATTGAAAAATCTATGTTGATTGGTGCAAATTATGCTATGGTTGAGGATAAATATCTTCAAAATATCTCAAAATATGCTATTAATCTTGGAATTATCTTTCAAATGATCGATGATATATTAGGAACTTTTGGAGATGAAAAAATTACTGGAAAACCTACAAATGGAGATATAAGGGAAGGCAAGAAAACTTGTTTGTTGATAGATGCTCTTGAAAAATTAGATTACAATAAAAAAGAAAGGATCCTTGATTTAATTGGAAATCCTAATATAAGAGACGAGGAAGTTCAAGAAGTCAAGGATTTATTCCTTGAAGCTGAGGCCGTTTTTTCTTGTAAGAACATAGTGAATGATTATGCTAAAATTGCTAGGATTCAGCTTGAAGAGTTAATTCCTTATATTAATCAGTCTGAAGCAGAGTTTTTTGAAAATTTATTAAAATATGTTGTTGAGCGGAACTTCTAAACAGAATTATTGATTTAACCACGGATATAATTTACTAAGAAAAATTCTTTTATTTATATTATTCTTTAATTCATTTATATTCTTTAAATTCATCAACCATAAACAAGAACGTAATTCTCGTTTTATTGTTTTTATTTCATTTATAGTATTAATATTCGTTTTATTTTGGTAATCTTTCCATGCAGTTAAGAGGAAATTATAAGCAAACCCTCCAATATCTGCACCTAATGCAATGGATTTAGCAACATCAGCTCCAGTTCTCAACCCACCAGTCGCAATAATAATCTTATTTGAAACTTTCCTTACATTAATTACACTTACAGGAGTAGGTATTCCCCAATCCCTGAAAAGCTCTGCTGGGTCACGTGAATATTTTTCATTAATAAAATTTTTTCGCTTAGATTCAATTGCAGCAAAACTTGTTCCACCAAATCCTCCTACATCAAAACCATCAAATCCAAGGTTTTCAAGAATTAAAGCCATTTCTTGACTGATTCCTGTTCCAACTTCTTTTGCTATTATTGGAATCTTAATTTTTTCTCTTATTTTTTGAAAATTTGAACGGAATAAACTATATGAAATATTACCCTTATCCTGAACTAATTCATGCAATGCATTGAAATGTATTGCCATTACGTCAGCTTTAATCATATCAATGCATTTATTAAAATTTTCAATATTGAAATTTTTCTCACTTATTTGACCAATACCAATATTTCCAATCAGTGGAATATTAGGCGCAACTTCTCGAACCACTTTAAATGAGTTCTCTGTTGACAGATCTTCTAATCCAGCGCGTTGACTCCCTACTCCCATAATAATCTTCTCTGACTCTGCGGCTGTAGCAAGAATTCTATTGATTTCTTTAGAAATCTTGTGCCCACCAGTTATAGCAGCAATACATATGGGTGCCGATATTTGTTTATTAAAAAATTTTGTAGTTAAATCAATATCTTCAAAATTTACCTCAGGGAGAGAATGATGCATCAATTTAATATATTTGAAGTAATTTTCAGAATGTTGAACATCAAATTCAATTGGGATTTTTAGATGATCCAGTTTTCTCTTATTTATATCATTTTCATTCATAATTCTTTGCTCATTTTATTGTGGTTGAAATTATATCTTGATTTTTTAATGCTTTAAGTATAAATTCATCTTTTAAACCATTTATTATTTGAACGGGAATATTTTGTTGACAAATTTGTTTGATTTTATTAATTTTACCTTTAATTCCGCCTGTTACATCGATTTTACTTTCTAAATCAGCTATTTCAATTATATCTAAATCTTCAAATTTCAATTCTGTCGCTAGTTTTATATAAAATTTGTCATTATCTCTTTCTCTGATAAATAATCCATCTTTTTCAATAGCAAAAATAACCTTAGAGATATTATAATTTTTAATTTTCTTACATAATTCCACGATGATTTGGTCCCCTGAAATAATTGAGAATGACCCCTTTGAATCAAGGATTATATCTCCATACAAAATAGGTAAAATATCAAGATCTAAGGCAGTTTCAATAACATTAATCGATTGAGTTGAGATATTTTGAGAATCTTTGATGAAAATACTGGAAGCTTGAATTGATAATGCAGGATATTTTTTTTCTAAAAATAGATTAATTAAATAGGAATTGAATTTATTCATTGATTGGTGAGTTTCAGTAAGTCCAAGAATTTGATTTGGAATAGATGCATTTATACCATTTGAAAGGCTATATTTTTTAGCAAGAGGATGGCCAAACGAACCTCCTCCATGAATTAATATTAATTTTTCATTAGCATCTATAATTTGTTGAACTGCGCTTTTAACAACATTTTTTCTAATAGAAAAGGGTTTATTTTTATTAGTTAATAAACTTCCACCCAACTTTAATAGATAAATTTTATTACTGTTATTCAATTTAAATCAATCTCATCCAATTATGGTTTTCCAGGCATCATAACCCTCTTTTTCGATTGCCTTGGCTATTTTTTCTTGTATTTCTTTATTTTCAGCTAAAGCAATTACTAAACCACCACGCCCGGTTCCTGTCATTTTAGCTCCAATCGCTCCATTTTTTAACGCTATTTGAACTAATTTATCATTTATTTCTCCTGAAACCGTAATTTCTTGGAGTAATTTGTGGTTTTGATTCATTAAATTACCTATAGAAATAATATTTCCTTCAAGTAAGGCCATTTTTGCTTTATCTGCTATTTCTTTATATTCCTTAAAAATTTTCTCAAATTTATTAGGATTTTCATCTTTTAAACGCCGAACATCAGCAACTACTTCTGCTGTAGAGGCAGTTATTCCTGAATTTGCGATTATTAAAATCATTTTTATTGGTGATTGCAAGAGATCCATAGTATTTTTCCCACCACTCAAGTTTTTCACAAACCAAATCAATCCTCCATAAGTTGAGGCGGTATTGTCAATACCAGAAGGAGTTCCGTGATATGCTTTCTCTCCTTCATACGCAGCTTCATTTATCTTTTCATCGTCCAAATTTAGATTAAAGCTGTCATTTAAGGCTCGAGCTAGTGATGTACATTGAGCCGCTGAAGCACCAACTCCACTCGCAGCAATTAAATCTCCAGCAAAAGTTATTTCAAGTTTTTGACTATCTGTATCAATTTTTAGATACTCTAATACATTTTTAATGGATTGTTGTGCTTCATCAAATTTCTTTATTTTATAACCTGGCGTTTCAGGTCTCTGATCATCAACAATCCATCCTTTGCCTTCGATAATTTTAATATTAGCAGTCGTAGAAGAACCTAATGCTGATGCGATTGCTGAAAACCCATAAATAACAAAATGTTCACCAAATAAAATTGTTTTTCCATAACCTTTACCAAATCCCATTAGTTTTACCCCATTTTATTTTATCTCTACAGTTCCTTCTGAACCATTAACAATGATTTTTTGTCCAGTTTTAATATTATTAATATCAATTTTGTCCACACAAGGAATTTCACTAATTATACAACCTACCGCTATTATCGTGTCAATTTGTTCATTTACTATTGCAGCTGGAGCAGTATTCTTTTTCTTCATCCGATACATCGTATAGGAACCTACTGTTGAACCTTTTCCGGTAGGAAAAACTAACACTTTTCCAGTTATTGATTGACCCTCTAATTCATGTCCAACTTCAACCACCTTACCTGTATCAGGGTCAACGCCTCCATAAAATGAAATTCCATCTTTAGTTACAATCGCCTCTGCTTCTACTATTCCCTTATAAATCTTTCTCCCCTCTAACTTCATATTGTCGCCTCCTTAACACATTCTTTAATCGTTCCAATTTTTACTTTAAATTTATTCTTAGCGCGGCCATAATAACACGCTTTTGCTGAATCTACCATTATTCCCTTGAAGCGTCCTTTAATTGGAGCTACAACACAGCAAGTATCTGCTGCGAATTTTGCTCCAGCATCTTCAATTATTTTAGAATAGCCAGCTTCATCAGCGATTCTTTTTGTAGGTCGAGCAGTAGTAATCCAAAATTCTTTATTTACTTTATTACCTTTCAATAAACTTGCAATTGTTGCTATTTCGTGAATTGAAGCGTGAGGACACCCGATACTAACGAAATCAATTTCAATATCATCATCAATAAGATCAGAACGAGTTTTATTAAGGTTATCCTGATTAATTTCAAAAATATCATCTCTTGGTTTAGGATACATATTATATTCTGGGGTTATGCCTTCCATATGAAATAATGCTGTACCTCCATAAGTAGCCACTGAAGCGCAGAATGATTTAAGTTCCTCAACTGTTGCTGAAGAAATTCCAGTAATATAAGGTATTTTCTTTCCTAATTCAACCAATTTATCACCAATTATTTTTCCTAACACGCCAAATTCATCTGTACCTTTCACTGGAACCTTAACTTCAATTAAAACCTGTCCATGACGATTTTTATCTAGATGATAACCATATTTTGGTGTTTTTCCAGTTAAAGCAGCAGCTAGTGCACTTGGACCACCTTCACGATTTGTTCGAGCACCAATAACAGAATTTGAATAGCAAACAGCACTACTCTCGGCCCAAGCAATATGCTGACCAAAATGTGGGGCGTTTCCTATTAAATATGGTGTACAAGAACATGTTGTAATTATTCCCATTTTTGCAAAGGTATCTATAGCACGGTTTTGATTAATAGCAAATTCTTTTTCAATTCCTAAAGCTTGCCAATTTTCTCGGTCCATTCCGGCTGGATTTAAAGTTGTTAAGACCCTAACCTTTCCATCTTCTGCCATCTCACCTAAAAATTCTAGACCTGCTTCCCCTAAATTTGCATAAGAAACTCCTGCTATTTGCACGCTATAAACCTCAATCATACATTCTGCATCGAATATCTCACCTAATGTGGTTAATATCTCCATGGATTTTTGAGTTGATCTTCCTTGCTTGCCATCCAACATATCTTTTTCTTCTGATGTTAATTTCAATCTCATCGACTTCTATATATTAAAAATATTTATTTATGTCTACTTTAGGGAAATTTGCTTTATTATAACTCTTTCCTTTAGCTACAAGTGGTTTTGTCAAATCAAAACCAATTTTTGTAGTCATTTTTGTACCAGGTTCAGCACTAGGATCTAGACTACTTCCTGGTTCTTTATCTTTAATGATCATCCGTGTATCCCCTTGAAAGCGAGTTGCCATTGCCCATTCTACAAACAGAGGGTTATAAATATTAATATCCTTATCAACAATAAAAACATGTTTGCAGCTTTTATGACCAGTAAAAGCTTCTTCTATTGCCATTTTGCCATCTTCTTCTGTTTTTTTATCAATTTGGATGATTGCATGTAACCAGGAACATCCACCAGGATTAATATTTACATCCAAGCATTTCACTCCTGCTTCATTTATTTTTTTGAAAATAGTTGGTTCTCGTGGCATTCCCATTAATATTTTATGCTCAAGCGCCCCTGGTAATAAAGCTTGCCAAATTGCCTTCTTTCTATGAGTGATTTTTTTGACTTCAAAAACAGGTTCTTCCCTAATCACGTCATAAGTTTCTGTTAAATCGACAAATGGCCCTTCAGAGTGTTTTTTTTCCATATAAACGCGACCTTCTAAAACAAATTCTGTTTCTGCAGGAATTAAAAGATCTACTGAATTTGCTTTAACAACTTTAATGGGTTCTAATGCATTTGCTATTTGTAATTCATCAACTCCAATATCTACAGAAGTCGCTCCAGCAATTAGAATGTTAGGAGTATTTCCAATACAAAATGCTACATCTAATTCAGCGTTTTTTTCCAAAAATTTATGAAAATGACGACCACTAACTATTCGAGTAGCAAATTTTTCTTTAGAAAATTGCATTGCTCGATGAAAATCCATATTTTGTCCATAATCTGGATCTCTAGTAATAACAACAGCAGAACTGATATAATTCCCACCATCTTTTTCACAATGGAATAAAATTGGAAGTTTATCTAAATCAACGTTCGATTCAATTACTTCTTGACAAGGAGCGTTTGAAACAATCTCTGGTTCCGAACGTTCAGATATTGCTTTTGAAAGCAATGGTATGAGATCTACTGGAGTCACGCCGAAATATGAAGCAATTACATTCTTGGTACAAAATATATTACCAACCACTCGAAATTCCGATTCTTTAACATTATTAAACATTACTGGGGTTGGTTCAATCTCTTTTAAAATTCCAGAGATCTCTAATTTCTTCGATACTTCAACATCTACCTTTCGAAGAAGACCTTTCTCATCAATTTGATTTATATATTCTCTAAATCCCATAAATTTCAATCATCTCAAAGCCTTATTATTAATAATACAATTATCTACATTATTGTTTTTTTTAAGAAAACTTACATGAATAAATTTTAAAAAACTAAAGGTTTTCACTATCAATTATTTTTTTAAAAATTTCTTTCGCATAATCAACTCTAATTTTTTTATCTTCCACCAATTTTTTTGCAACTTTTTCTATTAATTCTTCAGGTACTCCCGCTAGTTTTGCAATATTTCTTGAATGTAGGGACATATGTCCTTTTTGAATTCCTTCTGAAGCTAAAGCTCTTAGAGCAGCTACATTTTGAGCCAAACCGAGAGCGGCTGCTACTTGAGAAAGCTCATTAGCACTTTTAATATTTAAAATTTTTAACGCTAATCGTGCCATAGGATGTATTTTAGTCATTCCACCTATAATGCCAAGAGCAAGAGGTATTTCTATTTCTCCTGCTAAGTTCCCATCTGAATCAACTTGAAATTTTGTCAATGGAGAATAATGTCCACTTAATGCTGCAAATGCATGAGCCCCAGCTTCAATAGCGCGCGTATCATTTCCTGTAGCCATAGTTAAAGCTACAATCCCGTTCATTATACCTTTATTATGGGTTGTTGCTCTGAAAGGATCAGCGAGTGCAAATTCATAGGCATTTATTATACCCTCAACTACATTATCTCCACCTAATAACTCTTTATTAAAAACAGCTTTACACCTTGCAAGACGATGTATAGCTAAGTTAGAAACAATTCTAAGAAAAACTTCTCCCTCACAAATTTCTTCAATATAAGGCGCTACAGCTTCTGCCATTGTATTTACTACATTGGCACCCATTGCATCTAAAACATCTACTAATAAATGGACAATCAGCATAGTACCTTTTCTTGTTGATATTTCATGAATTTCAAGATCAAATGCCCCCCCTTTTAAACTTGTTAAAATTGGATCTTGTTCATTCGCGATTTTTAAAATTTTATCCTTATTTTTCTCAATATTTTCTTTTGCAATATTCATATTTTTTACATTAGTAACTTGTATCTGAGAAAACATTATTGATCTAATTTTTTCAGAATAGAATCCACCATTTTTTCTCGCAATTTTTGCAGCATTTGAAGCCGCAGCTACGACAGAAGGCTCTTCAATTACCATTGGTATTAAATAATCTTTATTATTAATTTTAAAATTGCAAGCAATACCCATTGGTAAATGGTAACTCCCTATAACATTTTCTATTAATGTATCTAGTTGAGAAGGAGAAATATATCCATAATTTTTTAACAACTTGAGTTCTTCTCTATTAAGATTAACAAGTTTAGTTATTACTTGTTGACGTTCATCAATTGATAATTTATAAAATCCAGGAATATTAGAGTTGATATCATTCATTATTTTACATACATTATTTAAGAAATATTAAATTTATTTATATCTTCTTTTAGCAGTTGAGCATTGGGAGAATTAGCACGAATTAACTTGCTTTCTCCTCCAATTTTTCCTTCAATAATGTCCAAATTCGGATTCAATTCTTTTAAATTATTAATTATACTATTTTTTTCATTTTTATATGTTAATAATACCACTGAAGGACCCGTATCAATTGAAAAATATACATTATAACCAGATGCACGCAGTTCTCGAACTCGAAGCATAATCGCTAGAGTATCTGGCTTCCAAGCAATAATATTTTGCTTTTGTTGTGCGGTCATTGTTATTGAATGCAGACACATTGTATCATATTCCGCTAATTCTCCAATTTTATTCAAATCACAATTATTTAATGCCTTAAAGAATTCAAAAACCTTTTTTTTCCGTTCTTTTAACCAAGAAAGAAAAAAAGGCGATTTTGGGGCAATCTTATGAACTTGTTCGGTTTTTAAATCAGAATTGATTGGAATAGTTATAAGGGAAATATTATTAACAAATTTTTTGTGTTCTTCTCTATCAAGGCGGATTGCAAAACAGTCAAATGGATCTATTGTAGGATGACTCAACCAAAGTGCGAATCCACCTGCGGCACTACGTGTTCCAGATCCAGCTAAATATCTAGAAAATAAGCTAATTAAACGTTTATTTTCAATATATTCTGATTCATTGTTATATAATATCGAAATTGCAGCTAAAGCAAGAGCTGCAGAACCGGAAGCAGATGTTCCTAATCCTTTACCAGTTAACGATTTATGCGAAGATTTTAAAAAATTACCCGAAATTAACAAAGCTTTTGATTTAATTTTTGAATATTCTCTAATTAGATCTAAAGAAATTGCAATTCTCTTTAAATTATCGTTCGATAATTTTTTTCCATTTAAAAATGCAATATCTTCTCTTAATCGCTTATCAAATTTTAAATAAGAAACTGTAAAGGCTGCATCATTATTAAAAGAAACACTGGGGAAATATGAGATTCGATGTTCTTTACTTACCAACCCATGATATTTTAGTACTCCTTGAATAGGATATGCTAATGTATATGATTCACCCTCATCAGATATTGCCTTATTTTTTAATGGGAGTGTTTGAATATTATAATTCCTTTTAATTAAATAATTTAAAATCTCATCATAATCGTTTTTTAATTGATTCACAAGAGACTTAGGAACAATATTAGACATCATTGACCCTAAATATTAATATAATGATAAGCTGATTTATTTAAGGGAATATAAGTAGGAGTCCAATTTAACAATCCATTACTTACGGATTGATCTTCAAGCGTACTTTCAACACGACGCATTTCACATTCTAAAAGATTTCCTCTTTCTGGATAGCCTTGGATTCTTACTAGATCTTCTTTTAGGAAGCTAAGGTCATTTCCATTTCTATCGATTGGCTCAGAAATTAATACAGCAAATAGTGGAAAAAACTTCGTATAAAAACCAGAATGTCCTTTAGGACAATAATTTAATCCCTCTATATGTGGAATTATACATCCTTCATTGCAAAAATGAAGTGTAAAACCTTTTGCTTTATTTTTTTTATATTCCTCTATATGTCCTAAGCTAATGTGCGGTGTTAAAAGACCTTGTTTTATCTGTTCGTATTCTCGAACACTTTTTCGTTCTTTTATTTTAAGATAATCAATAATTTGTGGTCTGTGTCTAACAACTCGATTAAATCTTGGCTGAACTTTTAATAAACCTGAGATACAAGTTGCCCCAGAACCATAAGAACCAAAATAAATTGTACTACCCACACGAGCAGTAGTTTCGAGGATATACAATATTTGAGCCCAAACTGAAGCTGAATACATATTACCGAAATGCATAGGGACTTTCAATTGTGGAATTACTCTATTTTTTATATTTGTAAGTACCCAATTTTTCATGATGTCTAGTTGAGTTAATTTCAATCCTTTATCTTTTAATTTTACACCTATAAATTCTGGAATGAAACTTATATTTTGCATAAAGTCATTTATTTTTTTAATAATTGAAGATCTTATATGATGCGGTTCAATTTTTAAAGTTCTACTTATATCCTTAACCCAACGCTTAACGATTATATTCTGCATGCATTTTAAAGCTAGCTTACTATATGGAGCATGAAATACATAATAATCTGCGTAAAAATCTCCAATATTTTTAGTTAAATCATCAAATGCAGCTAATTGAAAATTAAGATAAGAATCAACGGAATATCGTCCAAATACTTGAGGAACTGATTCATTTGCGGGTCTATAAAAATCATTAATATTTCCTGAAATTTTTCCGAATTTCTTACTGAAGGTTGCTATTCGTGGATTTTTTGATAGAACAAAAGCCACTGCACCTGCTCCTTGTGTGGGCTCTCCTGGACTTTCTAAATTATAAGAAGATATATCTGCTCCTATTACCAATGCTCTTTTAATTACATCCCCCTCAATTAAAGCAATTGCATTAAGAATTGCAAGTGTACCAGCAGCACAAGCGTTATATACATCTTGTGTTAAAGAATTTATGTTAATCCCTAATAATTGGGCGAGTATATTTGAAACAGATTTAACAGCATAAGTTATTGTTTCAGTTCCAACAAATATTGCATCTATTTTTTTCGGATTGATATTTCCTCGAAGTAATGCATTATAACCGGCTTTTAACCCCATAGATACAATATCTTCACCTACTTCAGGAAATCTCATCTCTTTTAAAAGCAATCCCTTTTTATATTTATTTGGATCAACATTTCTTATAATGGCAAGATCATTTAAATTCAAATAAAATCTTGGCGCATAGAAACCAATTGAGTCTATTCCGATATTACTAAATAAGTGTTTATCACTCTTCATAGAAGATTTCTCTATTATTCAAGACTAAGATTTTCTTTTTTTAAGCCAGTAGGGATTACTTAAATGTTCATTTAATATAATAAATTATTATTTATTAAAAAGTGTAAAAGTTTATAAAATATTTAAAAATTCTCTTAACTTTAATAATTTAAATTGTTCATATTCTTATTGATGTTAAAGTACAATATTGAATCAAAAAGTAAATGATTGTTTATTTTTCTAATGATTAAATCAATATAAATTTTTTTTAATGCAATTTATTTATAATATCTAGGTGGGAAATAAGTTGGAAGAATTGAAAAAAGAAGCAAAGGGCAAATTACCTAGACATATTGGACTTATTCTCGATGGAAATCGCCGATGGGCAAAAAAAAGAAATCTTAATATG
This sequence comes from Promethearchaeota archaeon, assembly GCA_030606485.1. Lineage (GTDB taxonomy): Archaea > Asgardarchaeota > Lokiarchaeia > Sigyniarchaeales > SOKP01 > 6H3-1. The sequence continues at coordinate 104,409 of JAUWGH010000009.1, forward strand.
AATTTAGGGCATTTAGCGGGATATGAAACTTTGAGGAAAATATTATTTAGTTTCTTAGATTTGGGTATTAAATATTTAAGCGTCTTTGCTTTATCAAATGAAAATGTTAAAAAAAGAAGTCCCCAAGAACTTCAATATATCTATAATCTGATAATTAATGTAATTGATGTTATTAGTAAAGATCCGGTTATTAAAGAAGAGAAAGTTAGAATGAATGTAATAGGTAGATTATCGTTATTACCACCTGATGTGAGAGAAAAAATTAATTCACTTATTGAGACAACAAAAGATTATGACCAAAAATTTTTGAATATATGTATAATGTATGATGGCCAAGAAGAAATTATAGATGCAGTGAAAAAAATTTTAGATGATAAAATAAACTCAAAGGATGTAAATATTGATTTAATTAAAAATTATCTATATACTAAAGATTTTCCCGAATTGGATTACATTATCCGGACAGGGATGGAAGATGGGGCAAGAATTTCAGGATTTTTATTGTGGGATGCTTCATATGCTGAATTTAAATTTCGAACTGACTTATGGCCGGATTATAGTAAAGAAATGGTATTAGAAGATTTACAAGATTACGCAAATAGAAATAGAAGGAAGGGCAAGTGAACTTTTTTATTAGTAAATATTTAAAATCAATAACTTTTATATTGGTGATATTAAGGTAAGATAGCAGTTTTTCACATTTTTTAAAGTATTATTAATTATACTACTAAAACCAAACATCATTTCAATTATGTCTAACGTAGATCCTAATCATGTAATTTCGATCAGTGTAACCAAGTTTCCTCAAAACCTTTTAATTCCTGACGGTGAAAATTCTGTTTCCTTCCAAGTTATTAATCAATCTGACAAGGACGAACATTTTAAATTCGTGTTTGAAGGAGAGAATCTTGAGATCGATGTTAAACCAATTGAATTTCTAGATGAGGTTCTCTTTAAATCGGGAGAAACTAAGAAAATTGATCTACTATTGAAGCCAACAACAGACGGGTTTGGTAAATTAACAGTAAATGCCTATTGGATGAAATTAGTTGAATACACGGTAAAAGTTCAAAAAATAAGGGATAAGATTTCCACAAGTAGGATTACCCACATATTAAAAAATAAGCAGTTTCTCCAATCCGTTAAACGTGATAGCTTTAATCCAAAAGACTTTATAATCACATCAAGTAAAGGCGAAATTAAGAAGATTGAAAAACAAATTAAAGAATCTATAGTTAATTCTACGAAGTCACAAAATAATAGTCAATCTTCTAGTGTTCCAAAGGGTGAAATTGATACGAATTTAACTTTACTCGCAAAATCATATCTTTCGATTGGTGAGTTTTATAAAGCGTTAGAAAGCTCACTACAGTTAACTAATGAAGATGAGAAGTTAGAACTATATTATAACCTAATTAGAGCTAATGCAACTCTTAAACTCGATAGTAGTTTACAAGTTGTTGAAAAATTAAATGATCTTAAGAAAAAAAATCAAATCGCAAAAAGTATTGCGCTTGATTATGTGAATATTGATCCTGATCAAGTGAGCAAAATTCTTTCTTTTATCAAAGAGGATTCGATAAAGGAAAATGCCATTTTTGAAGTAATTTTTATGTCTCTTGAAAAGGATTCAAATTTAGCTCTTAAGTTCACAGAGTTTATTAAAGACGAGATTGTTAAAGTTAAAGTTTTATTTAATATACTTAAGAAACTACACGAGAATAAGAATAATTCGCTAATTCTCGCAATCATTAATCAAATTAATGAGATTATTCTGAAATCCAAATTAATTAACATATCCACAGATCAAAATTATCACAATCCTGCTTATGAATACTTCAAAGAAACCATATGTAT
>JAUWGH010000003.1 GCA_030606485.1 Promethearchaeota archaeon
TTTTAGTTGATTTAAATGAAAAAAATTGGGGAAGGACGTTCTTGTTCGTCTAATTCAGAAGCACTAGGGGAATTTGTATATATCCAATCTGTTGAAGACGTTATAAACATATTTGATGATGCCAACGGGAAAATATGTATAGTTGATGATGCTGGTACTACTACTCTTGGTCCAATTTTATCGGATTTAGCAGGAGTTTTATGTCCATTCGGTTCTGCGGGCTCACATCTTGCCATAGTTTCAAGAGAATTCGAAATACCTTGTGTAATGAGTGTAGAATTTCTAGTAGACGATTGGTCATCACTGAACGGGAAAAAGGGAAAAATAGTTACGGAAAGTGAAGACAAGGGTATTGTTTATTTACTTGAGTAATTATCGAAATTATTTTCAATTAAAATTACAAATTATAAAATTATAAGGAGTTGTCTATATGTTAGGTGATATTAGCGATGAAGAAGTTAATGAAATAATCGTGATGTTTTCTCAAAGCGTTCTAGAAAATTTTCAAACGCGAGGAGTAGTGGAAAGTAAAATATTTCCTGTAAACCATTACATTCACGTTGCTTGTTATATTTTATACGATCAATCTTATCAATATAATATCTTAAAAGAAGTTGCAAGTAAGATATCGCCTGAGGAGCTCGCCAGAAGATCGAAATCCTTGGGCCCAGGATTAAACCAATTGGGATTTTATTCTACATGTATGTTGTATTTGCATGGTCGAGCTCAAGTTATTCATGATAACCTTAGTAAAAAAAAAGCTGGCGAAACTAATATCGTTGTTGAGCCTGAAAAGAAGAAAAAAGAAACAAAATTCATTCTTGACTTTTGGAAAAGATTGAGTCCCAATTATCTCAATGACGAGACACTAATATTGAAAAATAAAAAAAATATGTGCCTTTCCGACGATTATATTAAAAAATTAAAAGATAATATGATCCCTATAAATAATAATAAAGAGATAACCAAGCGTTTAAAGCAAACCATCGCCCATTTAACCATCTATAGTTTCCTTTCCCGAGCCGAGTGTAGAATGAGCATATCTGAGCATGGACCATATTATTTTGAAGACAACACTGAACCTTTAATATTCAAAGAATTCCTAGAACTACATACTGGGGATGTAATGTTTGAAATAGATATGACTGGAAATATGCCATATAAAATCACCAAAATTGCGCCGTTTTCAAATGTGATATTTGGAATGACGCTGAAAGATATGAACAAAATCGAGTTTAATGATTGGAACACTTTATTTGCCGATCCAACCGATTTTTCTTCAAACATAACATCAATAGGGATTTGGACAAGAGAATTATCGCACCCAAAAGATCTTAGATATCCTGATTATTTAGGTGAATTAAAACCCCTCTCGCTTAATATCTTAGAGGAACTGTCGAAATTTGCAAAAAGTGCCACGAAAGAATTATATATTGATATATCGAAATGGAACTTTACTAAAAGATTGCTTTTTGGGAGTCACATTTATGTTAATAGCCTTTTAAGTGTGTGTACCCAATACGCAGGTATAGAAGATAACTTTAACTGGACTTGGCCTTGTGACTATGCCTTGGGTAAAAAATTGAAAACCGACTTAGTGGACAAAGAAAAAATAAAGTTCTATATTGATAAATTAAGTAAAAGAGTAAAGACTACCCAAGACGAAAAAGAAGCAGAGAAAGTGCAAATCGCAGCTTTAGAAAAATACGAAGGTGTACATCCATTTATGACGCGAATTTTTAGGAGGAGAAGAGCCGCAAAATTAGACCCATTTTATTATAAATTACAAGATGAATAGTCAATTGTGGTTTAATAATAATAAAAAGTAAAATAAAATAGTTCAAACTTCGGTTCTTAGTGTTAATCCCGCGTTGTGGATAAATACTCCGAAATGCCATCACCTTCTTTACCATTGAAAGTGAATATTGCTACTTGCTCGTAAATTTCAGTTAATCCTTTCTCGGATGGAAGAGGTAAATATTGCGAAAATATTGTTTTTGATTCTATGGTTATTTTTTTTCCATTTTCATCCGTTAAGATAAATGTTGATGAAACAGGTATTTTTTCGTTTTCTTTCATTTTTGTGGTCACTTCTATGTTTTTTATTCTAATACTATCAGCGCCTTTAGAATAAATTATTCCATCTTGTTTTACTTCACCAAGGGCTTCAGCTTTGTAAAAATTAATTGTCTCATCTTCAAACTGGGCAACAACCCAATTCCACGAATCAATCCCGCCCCAATCTCTAATGCCCCAGCTGTGATCGCGTTGACTGAAACCTTTAATGATTCGCGTTTCAATTACTTCCCCCTTTTCCTTCAGAATCAAAGTACCTGTAGCTACCATAGGTTGCTCATAATGCATCTGAGCAAATACTAGCTCTGTCTTACTATAATCCTCCTTAAGAAATGCTAAGGGATCCGTACCCTCAGCTGAATTAAATATTGGAAATCTCCTCTCAAAGTTAACATCTAAATCAACTCTACTATTTTTGAATTTAACTCTCCATTGTTTCATTGGTTTGATGCAATAATACTTAACTTTCGCATCGAATTCCCAATTATCAGGCATTTTTTCAAAGGGAATTCCCTTAAAATAAGATATCACCTTACCATCAATCACTAAAAATAATAAGACTAGAGATCTCTTTTTACCCATTTCGAACGCTAGTCTAGTAATAAAAAAGACCTTATTTGGGCGATCAATAAAATTAAAGTACCAACTCTCGTTGTGGAATGGAGGGAACTTTCCCCAATCATGCATATATTCATCCTTTTCGGAGATATCAAAACCTTTATTAATCTGGTTTTTTAGTTCTTTCTCTTTTGTCATAATATTTCCATTCACTAATTTTCTTTTAATAAAAATTAAATATATATATCTAAAATTATTTAAAAATCTTCTTTACTCGATCTTCCATTTTTGTCCTATCAACCATTTCTATAACTACTTTTACAATAATGTTTTTGTAAACATTCTAATCTTATCCTTCACAGTTTTAATAGAGGCAAAGCGTTTGTCACCTACATCTATATCTATAATTAATAGAGGAATTCCTAATTCATCTCTTAAGGCTTCCCTAAGAAGTTGAGGAATGGACCCGAACTGCTTACAACCTAAATGAGAAGTAAATATTCCACAATCAGCTTTAAATTCTTTTGTAATATTTATAAATTCTGGAATGAAATCATCATAAAATTCAATAGATTGCTTAATCATTGGAAAATTCATTGCTTTTCGTGCCATATCATTAAACATTTTATCTTCCGAACTTGTATCTACAGGATTATATAAATTGTAAGTAAAAATATCTAATAAAACTGACATCTTAATTTCTCGATCCAACCATTCGCATAAAGCTAAATCAAAGAAGATGGTCATATAAGGCCAGATTGAACGAATCTGTTCTTCTATTGGACTTTCTTTCTTTTTATATCTTTTTTTTGCTAGAGCTAGCATATTTTCATAAAAATCTACTTTCTCTGGACGTCCTGCCATAAATACTGCAGCAGCAGCAGACATTGGGTTTATCATGCTCTCAAGTGGGCAAGGAATAGCTTTTTTTAATTCAAATAATTCTAATTCTAGTTTTAATGATTGGTTTTCAATTTCTAAAGATTTCTTCATTTTATCGAAGTCTGGTTCTTGACCAATTATTTTGCCAATTTCACTTAATCCTATTTTGATTTGCTCAGCATAAAATTCATAACTTTTCTCTTCATGGATAAAGGGCATGTCTGTGATAACCAAAGGAATATCTTTATATTTAAAGAAAGGGTATGAGGCATATGTATTATCGCAGGGAGCAGTTGGAGTGGTTATTACATCAAATTTAAATAAATCATCCAATACCATGCCCATTACTCCCTTCTGGGAAGAGCATGTGTGATAGGGGTGTCCCCAGTGAGTAATTAAGTCATAATATTTTTCTGAACCGTTAGGAAGTAATGCCGCCAATAGATATGATGTTCCTTCAATACAAATAGGAACACAATCAAAACAATGTAAAAATTCTGCTGGACATGCAAAATGATAACCGATTATTGGCAATCCTTCTTCTGCTTTTTGTATATTGTCAATTAAGCATTTTTCTAAATTTTTTAATCCCATTTTTAAAACTTGCATTTCATGTTCTGGAACAATTCTCCATACTAACTCATATGAATTCGAAACAACTTCTAATAACATTTTATAAGGGATAACTCTTTCTTTCATTTTTTATATCCTAATTATATTTTTACTATTATTTTATCATTTCTAAAAAAGCTTCAATACGGGTTTGGAGTCGTGTTGTATCGGCTTGTATATATTCCCTATCAATATTCAATACTGGAATCTCTAATTCTTTTAGTTCATGCTCGAACAACATATTATCACATCCATGAAGATCACAATTATTTATCCTCTGGAGTATGACACCATCAATTTTTGCTGTTTTAATCTCATCCTTTAAAAATTTTAATCTTCGCTCATGATCATCCATCATGCGTGGACAGGATAATCTATGATACACACGTTTTGAAATTTGTTCTAAGGGATTACCCCCAATTTGTACATCATCTAAAAAATTACGGGTTCCAAAACACAAAAAATCTGACACAATTAACGCTCCAGAATTCTCAATCAAATTAACAAACTTTAAATCATCTATAATGCTTCCAACTAACATAATTCTTTTTCGGAGATCTTTTATCCCTTCACTTTCTTTTAATTTATAATTAATTCGATGTAATTCTTGATTAATAATATCTTTAGGAATAGAACTATTTGCAACTGAAATCTGTAATGCTTCAGCACCAGAAAGTTTTGGGTTTTCTAAAATTCGTAGTCTATGAATCTCTCTTAATAGTTTACGATTTTCATTATGAACCTTAATTGAATTTTCAAGGCTATTATCAGTTATATCTACATTATAAACCGTTTCTAATTCTTCCTTTAATTCTATAATTTCTTGCCAATACCAACTAAATCCTTCTTCTGATATAATATGGGGTACAGAAAAATAAAACCTCGGAACTTTCTTATTAAAGCCCTCTCGATTAAAAACTTTCATATTAAAAATTTCAAACATCCTACGAGTATGATCACAGCTGTTACATATAAGGTATCCATCAAGAAAATCAAAGCCACCTCGTAACGCTAAATCGAGTGATGCTCTTACAAAACTACATGTGAATCTCACCATCAATATATCTCCAAGTTCAGTTTTTTCATGTCCAGTCGCTCTTATTCTAAAAGGCAATAAATTAGCTGCATACAGTAATTCTTCAGGGATGTAAGTACAATAATAACCAATAACTTTTTTTTTACTTGCTTGCCATTCTTTAATGTATTGATTATTAATCGAATTAGAAATATTCAGAAATGGGTCATTTTGTAGACTCATCTTCATTCTCCTTTATCTTTGATTTTATACATTTTACGCTTTCCTATTGCAATACATCTCAATAGTTTTACATTAGCTCTTAAAGAACCACTCATTTTAATTTTTCCGGTAAAGACATACTTAATAAAAAATTTTAATATTCCAAAAATATTATTTTTTCTTCGCACTATAGCACTTACTACACGAACCACTTCATCTCTTTTTACATTTAAAGTCACGCACGAAATAGGATTTATAGATCTCCCCTTTCGAGGGTCAAAATTATCTTTATTTTTTACAAGTACAAAAGTTAGATAACCATTTAAAGAGGGAAAATAGAATTCAACTTCTTGTCCCCATCTTTTGCCAATTTTCTTAAAAGGCTTTTCGAATCCATATATTTCAATTAAAAGCTTAGCCAATCTTGCAATATTGAGTAATTTAGTTTCATTTATTAAGTCATGGGCTTTTTTTTCCCGATTTAAAATGTGGGTATCATTTTTTTCAATCATTTAAACAGCACGATATGGGTTTAATAATATCTTTATAAATTTGGTTTGTGATCGTTTATTTTAATTTGTTCTTTTTTTATAAAAAATTAATTAATGAAGTAAAATGTTTTCGATTTTAATTAATTTTTACAATTCAATAATCTATTTTAAAAAAGAATGGAAAAAATTTTTAAAATATTGTCACTTATTGATCAGAAAAGGTTATATCATTTCATGAGTAAAGTTAAAAAAGTAAGAAATAAAAAGAGTAAGGAGTAAAGATAATAATGATAAAACAAATTTCTATATTTTTGCCAAACCACCCTGGTGTTTTAGTGGATTTAACAAAACTATTAACGGATAATGCTATTAATTTGAGAGCTCTTACGATCTCAGAAACTACGGATTACGGTATTTTAAAGATAATAGTAGACAAAACAAGTGAATGTATTCAGATTTTGGAAAGGGAAAGTTATTTAACAGCAGTGACAGAAGTTATTGCTATAGAGATCCCAGATAAACCAGGTTCTTTACATGAAGTCATAAAATTATTAGGAGAAAATGAGGTAAATATCGATTATTTATATTCTACAATTGTTAAAAATGGTGCAATTATAATTCTTAGAGTTTCTGATAATAAAAAAGTAATTGATTTACTAAAGAGTAAAAATATTAGAGTACTCGATAAAACTGATTTTTGAATATTTTAGTTTATAACAACATTATTTCCTTTCTTCTTGAGATAACCTAAATAACATGCATTATTAGAAAATTTATAAAATTGATTTGCTAAAGAGTAAAAATATTAAAAATATAGATAAAAGCGATATTTAAATTTTTAATTTGCATTTTTGAAATATAAGATTAATATTTAAAACTATTTCTATTTAGATCTCTAAGTTTATTCTTATTTTCTCTCTCCTTATGTGATATATAAAATCCCATCATTCCACCAACCATTATACCAATAATTGTAGCCACAATAAAGATTTCGAAAAATAAACTAAGAGTTAAATAAAGGTCGAAGCCAGCGTTCGGTAAAACAAATACAAAAAAATGAAATATTATAATTGAAATTGCAGATAAAAATGCTCCAAAAAATCCTACAATGAGCCCTATATGAATGGGATTATCACCTACTTTTCGAGCTTTTAATGCTAAAAACACCCCAACGATAGCTCCAAATAAAACATGGAGGTCTCCTAAAAAAAAAAAAGAAATTGGATTTATTAGATAAGCAATAAAAGCAATCAAATCGAAAATGATAATTCCCGAAAAGGAATTGTGTTCTTTAGATTTTTCATATAGATCTTGAATAAATGGAATTTTTGGCACCTATCTTGAATAATTACTTTTAATCGCTTTATGATGGAAAGTGAATAAGATTCATTTCCGTTTCACTGTCAAAAACATGAATTTGGTCTGGAGAGAAAGATATATATGCAATATCACCCATTCGTCCAGGATAAAATCCAGGTGTAACCGCCATAGCGGAAATTTTATCAGGAAATTCGAAAGTAATAATCGTTTCTGCACCAAGATATTCAATAACAGTAATTTCAACTTCGTATGAATCTTGATGAGTTTGAGTTGTAACCTTTATGTGTTCAGGACGAATACCTAAAATTAAATTTTCAAAACTTGCTTTAACTAGCTTATTAGCAATATCTTCAGGTAATGGATACTTCTGTTCCCCAAAAATGAGCATATTCCTATTTTTTTGATCAAACTTTGTATCAATGAAATTCATAGTGGGAGAACCAATAAACCCAGCAACAAAGAGGTTAGTAGGACAATTATATACTTCAGAAGGTGTCCCTAGTTGTTGAATACGACCATCAAAAAGGATAGCAATTCGATCTGCCATTGACATAGCCTCAACTTGATCATGAGTCACATAAACTAGAGTTATTCCAAGTCTTTTTTGAAGTTTGATTATCTCGCCCCGCATTTGAGTTCGTAATTTAGCATCAAGATTACTCAAAGGCTCATCAAAAAGAAACGCGGTTGGGTTACGCACCATACATCTTCCTAGAGCAACTCGTTGTCGTTGGCCCCCACTTAGCTCTTTAGGTTTACGATCCAATAATTCCGAGATTCCAAGGATTTCTGCTGCTACCTTTACCCTCTTGTCAATGATACGTTTATCAGTTTTAGATAATTTTAAAGAAAAACTCATATTATCTCTGACATTCATGTGGGGGTATAATGCATAACTTTGAAATACCATCGCAACCTTTCTCTCTTTGGGTGGTAGATAAGATACGTCAATATTATTAAACAAAATTCGACCATCAGTTACATATTCTAATCCAGCAATGATATTCAAGCATGTTGATTTACCACAACCCGAAGGTCCTACTAGAACTAAAAATTCTTTGTCCTGAATTTCAAGATCAATATCCTTTAAAACGTGGACATCTGGACTAAAAATTTTATTTACTTTTTCTAAAATTATATTAACCATTTTTATAACCTCTTTTATTTTGTTTATCCTTTAACAGCACCACTTGTAATTCCACTTATTATTTTATTTTGGAATATTAATACAATAATTACTAGAGGAACAGTAGCGATAGAAGTTGCAGCCATAAGAGCTAAATCAGTATTCCAATCAGCTTGAAGGCTAAGGGGGCTTCGAACAAAACGTAAAATCGCTCTTGTTACTGTATGATTAATATCTGACGTAAGCCATATTTGAGCAAAAAGAAGCTCATTCCAAGAAGCAATAAACACTAAAATTGAGCATGTAAAAATCCCTGGAACAGTTAGTGGAAGAATAACTTTGCGTAAAATTTGAAAATTTGATGCTCCATCAACTTTTGCTGCATGCCATAAATCTTCAGGTATTTCCTTAAAGAAAGCTTGTAGGACAAAAACAGCTAAGGGTAAATTAAATGCAGCATATGGTAGCACAAGGCCCAAAATATTATCTCGAAAATCTAAAAACGGGAAAATTCTTGCAATAACTGCCATTTGAATAAAAAAGGGGATGGCTATCATTAAAGGTGGCAGACTTGTCATAAAAAAAATGAAAGAACCTAACGTTGGTTTTAGTCGGAAATTAAACTTCGCTAAAGCATAAGCTATAAAGGAACCAATAAAAATAACTACCAACACAGTTAAACCTGAAAGAATGAAACTATTAAGTAATGCTCGATCAAAAGAGACTCCAGTAAATTCAGAAGTTTGAAAAACAACTTCATATGATCTTAAATTAAAAATTTTGGGGAAAAATTCAAATCCCGTTTGAGTAATATATGGGTCTCTAAATGATCGTAATACTATCCATATAAAGGGAGATGCACAAAAAAGACACATCATAATGGCTATTAAATAAAAAACACCTTTTTTTAAGAGAAGCTTCCTTTTAAACCACGCCATTTTCGATTCAGAGAGTTCTAAAATGCTCGATTCTGATTCAATTTCTATATCCTCTATGACTAATTCCGTAAGATCTTCCTTCCTTTTGAATAATTTTTGAAATCTTGATTTAGACTTAATAGAAATAGATTTTTCTCTCCCAGTAAGTTTTAATATAATTACTGCAAATAATAAAATGAATAAGAATAACATAATGGTAACTGCTGCAGATAACCCCCATCTACTTGCAAACCATAAATTAACAGCTTGGGAAGTCATTGAATCAACACTTTTATCATTAAAAACTACGTTTAGATCATAAACCCTAAAAGCATCCATCATTCGAAAGATTAAAGCAACTCCAACGCCTGGTTTAATCAAAGGCCAGGTTATATACCTGAATTTTTGCCAAGCAGTTGCCCCTTCAACATCCGCAGCTTTATAAAGGTCTTCTGAAACGATTTGTAATGCTGCAAGTATCAAGAGTGTAAAAAAAGGGGTCGTTTTCCACACATCAATTGCAATTATTGTTAACATGGTCATTTTTATAGGAAGAAAATCGATAAATGGTTCAAATGGAATAAGGATTGGCAATTCGAATAGAATTAACGCATCAGGTCCATAAAAATCAATCGGACGAAGTGAAAGTAGTCCAATAATATTATTAATTAACCCATATGTAGCGGCTGGTGAGACTATTTCAAAACGAAAAATAGTTGCTGAGGCAACAGTTGGAAGTGCCCAAGGGATCAAAAGTGTTGCTCTAGCTATTCCTCGACCTCGGAATTGCTTGTTCAAGAGTTGAGCAAAAATTAAACCTAAAATAAATTCAATAACTAATGATACAACTGAAAAGAAAAGCGTTTGATAAGTGAATTGCCAAAAATCACGTGTATTATAATTGCCATATGTTAAAAGTTCATAATAATTTGTAATAGAAACAGTTGAACCGAAATATCCTGTCGTTCCACTACTATCAGTGAAACTAATAAAAACCCCAATAATAATGGGGATAAAAATAGCTATACAAAATACAAGTAATGCAGGTATAATTAATGTGATAATAAATTTTGTATCAGTTGGAGGTTTCTCTTCAATCTTTGAAGAATTAAGGATTATAGAATCTTCTTGAAAATTCTTTTCCATTAATAACCTTCCTTATAAGAATGATTTTTTTTAATAATATCAAATTATAATGAAAAAAAAAAAAAAAATTATTTTATTTCCTTATACTTCTTATTTTTGCTTCTTCTTCTTATAAATTGCAATAGTTGCGAGTGTTCCTGTTATAGTTAGTATTAAAATAGCAATATTAAATCCAGGGATAATAGGAGGTCCTGCAAGTACCTCATTTACATCTTGTTCCATTTCTGCTAAACCTACCGAGGCATTTTTAACGCAGCCAATTATATCAGCAAATTTATCTGCAATTTGCACGGCCATCAATGAATATTTTGGATGAACTGGTCTCGTTAGCGTTCTAGGTAATTGGTCTTTCACATCCGTTATCCAAGCCCAACCACTTGGAGGATTATCAAAAACGGATTCTAATGCTGGAAAATTGGAACATTCTGTAAGCTCAAATTCCTGAGCAAGTTCATCACCAAGGAATTTTATCAGATTAAGTGCCTCTGTTTGATGTGTACTAAATGTTGGAATGGATAAAATCGCACCACCCACAACTGATGATTTTTCACTAGCAGCACCTGTAAATGTTGGGAGCGGACAAACACCAAAATTCAAACCTGCGTCTTCTGCGCCTCCATATGCGAATGTCCATTGTCGCATGAAAATCGCGTTCCCACCCCAAAATGCACCTACAGAGGAGCCTTCATCGTGGACAAGTCCAGCACGAGGTATTATATACTCATTATCAAAAACACCAGTATATCTGGGAGCGAATAAACCCTTTAAGTAAGTCATAGCTGCTTCAATTTTGGGATCAGTTAGATCAACACTAGTTCCATCAACCATAATATCGCTTACACCATTGCTACCAATCCATTCGAAGAAATTACAAACACCACCTTCATATGCATCAAATTGTCCTACATATCCTACTAAATCTGGATTTAATGCTTCTTCGGTTGGATTTAAAATTGTATTAGCCACCGTCTTTAATTCCGCCCAAGTATCAAAATCAGCCTCAGTAAAACCATATTTGGTTATAAGGTCATTCCTATACCATAACAAACCTAAATTCATAAAATATGGATAAGCCCATACTTTTCCATTATAAGTACATGCAGCAACCATACCATCGACATAATCGTCTAATTCATTTGTACCCAGAACAGGTCCAAGCTCAACAACCCAATTATTTTCAGCAAATTGAGCCATCCATGGAGGATCTATTCCAATCACATCAAATTCAGTACTTTCTGCAGTCATTTGAGCTACTAAATAAACGAGTTGGTCATCAGCTCGGGTTCCGGAAGCGATTACTTCCACGTCATCTACACCTGTTCCAAGAGGAGATGCAAGAAAATCCGCAATTACACCATCAACGCCTGGTTTTTGTTGATCGGATACGATAATTTTTAAAGTCACACCTTGTGCCTTGACAGGCATCGGTATAAAGGCAAACAAGAAGATCGAAAGAAACGCAACTAATATAATAATTGCTTTTGCATTTTTATGTATTTTCATAATTTTTTAATCACTTTTTTTAGAGATTGTTGTAAAAATTGAATTTTTCTAATTACGTGAGTAAAAATAGAAAAATTATTAAACATTATGATAAACTTATTTAAAAGTTTTTGCACAGTTTTTGATTTTTATATAAAAGTACATATTAATTTAATGCTTAAATCACAAAATATAAATTACAAACAAACAAATTATACAAAATTATCATAAAAAAAAATGTAGTAATAAGTAATAAACAGTGATCTAATTAAATGGAAAAAAAAAATAATTTAATATTAGAAGCATATCAACGCCTTCTAGGAAAACAAACCATAAATTCGCTACGAAAAAAAGCAATAAAATTCGAACAAAAAACAGTTTTACATATTAATTCGACTAAGTTTGGTGGCGGAGTCGCAGAAATTTTGAATAACATGATCCCAATGATGAGAGAACTCAAGATAGATGCTGAATGGAAAGTATTTACTGCACCTAAAAGTTTCTTTGAAATTTCAAAGAAGATGCATAATGCGTTACAAGGAAATATGTCTATTAATTTCTCGGAAGATGAAATTTCTGCCTTTCTTGAACAAGCTAAATCAACATATGAACAAATTCACCCAAATAGCGATTTTGTAATTATACACGATCCTCAGCCATCTCCAGTGATAGAATTCGCTCATGAGAGGAGAGGTAAATGGATTTGGCGCTGTCATATCGATACTTCTGATCCGAATCCACAGGCTTGGAATTTGGTTTCTCGGTATTTTCCCAATTATGATGCACTTATTTTTACTAAAGTGGAGTATGCTAAACCAGGAATAAATAATCTAATTTATCCGATACCACCTTCAATTGATCCATTTTCAGAAAAAAATAAAAAACTTGATAAAGAAACTGCAAACGAAATTGTGAAAAAATTTGTTCCACTTGACCGTCCTCTAATAACTCAAGTTTCTCGGTTTGATCCTTGGAAAGATCCCTTGGGTGTCATTGACGTATTTCGAAAGGTAAGAGAAAAAATCCCAGTTCGATTAGCTTTAATTGGGAGTTTAGCTCATGATGATCCTGAGGGAATTGAATTTTTAGAAAAAGTTAAGAATTATGCATCCAATGACCCCGAAATCCATATTCTGACTAATCTTGATGGTGTAGCTGACCTTGAAGTAAATGCATTCCAGCAAGTATCAGATATTATTCTTCAAAAATCGCTCCGAGAAGGATTTGGATTAACTATAGCTGAAGCTCTATGGAAAAATACTCCAGTTATTGGTGGTAATGTAGGAGGGATTAAATTACAGATTGAAAATGGTGTAAATGGGTTCTTAGTTAATTCTATAGATGAAACTGTAGATAGAATTTTGTATATTCTTGCAAACCCGAAAATAGCGAAGGAAATGGGTAAAAAAGGGCGTGAGAAGATAAAAAATGAATTTCTATTAATACATCATCTCGAGAAATATTTAGATTTGTTTAGAATCTTATCTAATTAAAGCAAATCTCCAAAATTTCTCCTTTTTTAATCAAATATAAAAATTTTCAATCCAAAATTGTTATTTGGATTAAAAGTTTATTTTTTTTAATTTAAAACAACTTTATTCCCTTGCTTTTTAATATATCCCAAATAGCATGCATTATTAAAGAACTGATAAAATTTTTTTCCAGTAATTTCTTCATTCTCTGCGTATTTATTAAATTCATCAAATTTAATTATTCCTTTTTCGTCACCGTAAGTTTTAACAATATTAATTAGAGTTTTCACGTTTTTATTAACATATTTCTTTTTTTCTTTTACCTTCTTTTTATGTAGTCGAGATTTTATTTTTTCGATATCTATCGTTAATTGTTCTATGGATTTTTGATAAATGTCTGAATACAATGTTACTCCAAGTTCTCTAAATTTATTTGAATCTACGGAATTTGATAAAGAGTCAATCTCGTCAATTATTTGATCAATAGACCTTTTTGCTAAAATTTTATATTCTTGATTTTTCTTTTCACGGTATTCTCTCAATAAATCATGGAAATTTATAATGTTAGTTCCGTTTAATGGTCTACAGATATTATTTCTACTTGATTGTGGAGTTAAATGTAAATCTTCTGAAGAAATTAAAGTTTTTAGCATAGTATTTTCTTTTTTTAACGAGATATAATTATAAGGTTCATCTACAGTGTATTTAGTTATTAGTATGTAACAACGTCCGGGAGCTTTTCTACCCGTTCTACCTCTTCGTTGAATTAAACGAATTTCAGACGGAACAGGTTCATAAAAGATAACTGAATCTACATTTGGTATATCAAGACCTTCTTCTGCGACACTTGTGGCAATTAAAACATTAATATCTCCATTTCTAAATTGATTTAAAATCTCAATCTGTTTTTTCTGGCTGTAACCAAGTTCCTTTTTACTCATTGCTTGTCCAATAAATTTTTCAGCACGTAATTTACCTTCAAATTTTTCATCAAAAAATCTTTTAATTAGGGAGACCATTTCTCTGTATTGAGAAAAGATAATGACTTTTTGACAATCTAATTCAAAAAACTCTTTTGTAATTATACTTAATGTTTTTTCAATTTTTGGGTGATTTATTCGCTTATTCTTATTTCTACATTGTTGAATATATGAAAAGATATACTGGAAATTTTCAGAATTTAAAATACGTTTAGCAGACAAAATATCATTATCAGCCTTTCTAACTAATGTTTCTAAAAATGATTCGTATAAAGTAATATCTTGAGTTTCTAATAGATCTTTTCCATGCAAAAGAGAGATACAACTTGAAGCCATTGAATATACCAAATGAATGTCTATTTTGTTTTTTCTAACGATCTCTATAATTCTAGGATTTTTAAAGAATAATAAGTCTCGAATATCAGAAATTTCACCAAATTTAGATGTATCTAAACATTCATTTTCGTATTTTAAACTAATAGTTAAATCTTTTGCGATACTAAGAAAGTCAATTTTAGTATAATAAGTTTTTGGCTTTAATAATTCATTATCCAGAAAAAAGGAGAGATATTTCTTGAATAAAGATTCCCATACTAAACTTAGTTCCATAAATTCTATAGGCAAATCGACATATTCAGTAAAGATTTCAATTGGAAATATGTATTCTTTTACATCCACATCCTCTTCAGTTCTATAAAGAACATTTTCAATGAATAGTTTATCACACAGATGCTGTATTATTTCAAAGTTTTTTCCAGGAGATGCACTTAGAGCTAAAATTAAGGGATCTTTACAAATCCTAATATATTCTTCAGCTAAAAAGGTATAAGCATAATTATTGCGAGCTTTATGTGCCTCATCAAAAATTATTAATGAAACTTGAGATAAATCATATCGATTTCTTAAAATATCATTTTTTATTACTTGAGGTGTGCTAATAATTATTTGTGAATTTTGAAACTGTACCATCCTAATAGGAGGTTGAACTTTACCAGTCATTAGACAAAGTTTTTTCTCAGGTAAAGTTGTAAATTTTGAAAACATCTCATAATGTTGATGGACTAACGGGCGTGTTGGAGCCAAAACAAGAATTTTTGTCCAGTTATATTTTAATAATCTATTTGCTGCAATAATGAGCCCAATAATAGTCTTTCCTAAACCAGTAGGTATAACAACTAAAGAATTTCCAGAAAGACATCTATTCGAAATATCAACTTGATATTGTCGGTATGAAATACAGTCTTTTCTCAAATATCTTACATTGAAATAAGTCGGGTGTATTTTATTCATTCGTTATTTTTTATGATTCTATTGAGAAATTAAAAGAAAATAGACTGTAGATTTAGTATTTATTTATATTCTACAATTTTAAATTTTATAATCTTATATTTAAAGATCAATAACTAAATATATTGAATAGTATGAAAAGATGAGATTTGTTAATTTGGAAAAAACATTTTAAACACAAAGTAAAAATATTAATCATTTTTCTATTACTATGAACAAGCAATTATATTAGTAGTAAATTGGGAAAATGAAGGAAATACCAATTAGTCAATATCGCAAACTACAAAGAGATTTCAAAAAACGAGTTGAATTAATGAAAAATATTCCCTTAGAGCATTTAGAGAAAATGTTTATAGAATTATACGACATAGGATTGAAGGAGTATATTGACAATGAAAAAAAGAGATTTCCCAATAAATCAACAAAAGATATAATTATAGACATGCATATGTTTCATGAGAAAATGAAAGGGCGAAGAAATAAATGGAAATATCGTTTTTAAGCGCTTTTAAGCAATTAATTAATTTTCTTGAAGATTTAGAAAGAAAAAAAAAAGTTAAATATTTTATAGTTGGTGGTATTTTAACCAATATATACTCTGATTTTAGGATCACTCGAGATATTGACTTTGTAGTAGATATCGACTCTGTAAATATCTCAATAGATGAATATGTAAATTTTTTAAAAAATAAAGAATTTCAACCCATTCAAGATTGGAAAACAGCGATTTTTTTAGCCAACGAATCTAATTTTATTCAATTTTTAGATAAACAAGGGATGATAAAATTTGATAATTACTTCCTTGATAAATTTAGTAAAAGTAAATATAAAAGAATAGGAGTTTTTTCACTAAAACATAGAGTAAGAGAAACACTTTTTGATACCGAATGTTGGATTATATCAAAAGAAGATTTTATTATTAGTAAATTAGTATATGGAGGATGGCAGGATTATACAGATGCTTTAGGATGTTGGATAAGAAACCAAGGTAACTTAAAGATTCCTTATATGGAGCAAACATGTCGTGAACTAGAAATTAAAAGGGAGTTAGAATTATTGATATCTGGGATTGATGATCCTGATGAATTTTTCAATAAAATGAATCAATAATCAAATTTTTTATTAGGAAAGGATTTTAAATCTTTCTATTTTTTCCATTTATAGTTGTTAACAAACAGAGATCTACTAAAGATGTCTATAATTATGATTTTTAAGGTCTAAATACTTATCTAATAAAATGAATTTAAAAGAAAAGATTAAAAAAATCGCTCTAACAATATCAGCTTTTTTGATTCCCATCTTCCAGTATGTTCCTTGCGCTTCTATATGGCGTGGAATAATGAGTATACCACTAATCACCTACCTTATTTTTTTTATTTCACAACCAGATATGATAATTTGTGATTTTCAAATTTTCTTCACTGGATCTTTTCCTGTAATAGGTGGATTAATCCTATTTCTCTATTCTCTTATCTATCTTTATAGACATAATAATAGTATTATTGAAACAGGACCTTACAAATATTTAAGACACCCACAGTATTTAGGAATAATAGTTATGACTTTTGGTCTTACCTTATTAAGTCTCGGCACATCCCCCGTTATGCCAATAACGTTAAATGAACAAATAGCTCATATAATTATCATATTCATATGGTTCGGTGAAGTATTAGCATATATAATACTCGCTAAAATTGAGGAATTATCACTAAAATCAAAATTTGGAGATATATACTTAAAATACACTAATAATGTACCTTTTATGATACCGTTCTTAAAATTGAAGAGACATAAAAATATTAAAGAGATTAAAGACAAAAATCATAAAGAGTCAAATATACAATTGTAGAAAAGTAAAAAGAATAAATAAAATAATAATTGAAATTGTAGAAATTTCAATATATTAAATTAAATAGGAGAAAAAAATAAAAAGTGAAATTATAATTATTCTTTAATTGGATATTTTCCTACACTTTTTGCAGCTCTAACCATTGCCCTGATATTTTCTGGTGGCATATCTCGTGGTATTTCACACCCAAAAGCCAACCAATAACCGCCACCCTTACCGGCAATCTTTAAATGTTTGGCACAATCTTCATACATCTGTTTTGGGCTTGCATTAATAAGTTTGTTGTAATTAAGATTTCCCATAATGGTAACTTTATCTCCAATAAGATTTTTAGCCCATTGCAAATCTACTTGATAATCAAACTGAATTGCTCCACCAGGATTTGTTTCCATTACATATTTAATACATTGAGGGACATAACCACAGCAATGGATAAGAACGGGCAACCCCATCTTGGTTATTTTACTACAAGCTTTTTTCTCTGGTTCTAGTGCAAACCTCTCAAAAAATTTTGGCGACATAAAATATGCAGCGGATTCTCCTGCACCTATTATATCTGCACCTGCCTCATACATAGCGCGTGCAATTTCAATTTGCCAATCTGCATACCAATCTAAAATTTCTTTAAACTCATCTGGATGGTCCATTATAAAAAAGATTTGCATAGGGTCTGCCCCTGCTAAAAGAGATACTCCTTGAAAGGGGCCTTCCGTCCATCCAATAACGGGTACATCCTCTCCAACTTTCTTTTTTGCGATTTCTATACCCTTTATAGTTTCAGTTAACCGACCTGCATTCATAGGATCTGGCATGTCAAGATTCTTAAAATCTTCATACATAGATCCATGTTTAAGGACAGGTTCTGCAATGCGTGGAATATCATCGTGAGGAAAATCAATTTTTGCTCCACATGCTCCAGCATATAGCCCAGCATCTGTTGAGAAGCAGAGTGCATCCCAACCAAACGTATTATATACTTTTAATTGACCTTCAGCAATTTTTTCCGCTTTACTGCAATAAACAGAGAATGGAATTCCAGAAAATTTTGCGGAAAAAGATTGAGCGAAGGGCATTACTGGAACTCTATCCGGTTCTTTGTGCTTAAGTGAAGTCATAACACGATCATATGATGTCATTTCTGATTTAAGTTCTTCCGAAAATTCTTTAACTTTAGGTATCAACTCTATAACATCTTTTACATAAGCGTCTATGTGTAATTTTTCTGCTAATCCAGGTGATCCAGCTGGACCGCTCAGAATAGTTCTAATTTTATGGCGTATACCTAATTTCCATAATTCTTCTTCCAATTTGGCTTCTTCTTCTGCTGAATGTGTTAAATAAATTGCCGAAGCTATAATTCTAGCATTTGAATCTAATGCTGTTTTTGCAATTTTTTCTGGGGGGATATCTGAACCTGCATCAATAACCTCAAAACCGTGAGCTTTCAAATTTGCTGATACAATAGATGTGCCAATAGTCCAAGGACCCCCCATAACACCCAGTACAACTCGTTCTTCAGGTTTTTTGGATTCTTCTGTGGAAACTGGGAGTGATCGAACACCTAATTCGAAGGCTCCAGCGGCTAAAACAATATCATCAAGATACATTCCCTTATTTTGATACTCTTTACTTGCAGAAGTTATACCATCTGATAGAGCTTGTATAATTTCTTGAGGTGTGAATCCTTTTCTTTTAGCTTTTCTTACTATACTTCCTATACGTTTATATTCTCCATTACTTGTTGCTTGAGTAATTTCTTCAAGAAGATTATCTGACGTTTTTATTCAACTCTTTTCTTACAATTAATTGTCTATAAGTTGTAATTTAATAAACTTATTAATTTTATTTAAACAATTTTAAAAAATTTGTTATAAATGACAATTGTAAAACAAATTAAAAGAATAAATATAAATCTAAAATATACTATAAGAACAACTCCATGAAGATTTCATCATCATATTGCCCATCAATTTTGACCTGCCGCGTCAATACCCCTTTAGGGATAAATCCAAGGCTGCAGTAGAAAGCTTGGGCTCCATCATTACCCGCACGTACATAGATGATGATCTTTTCATAGGATTTAGTGCGAGCAAAATTAAGGGTATATTTCATCAAGTATCTTCCAATGCCCTTCCGACGCCATTCTGGGAGAATAATGGTGCCCAACACCCCAATGTGGTCAAATGAATCAGTGCATTTGCCCCATAGATCTAGGGATTGGAAACCCACGATATTATCATTCACCTCTGCCAGGAAGATACCTTCACGATCAGAGAGGAACGCAATGTAATTTCGCTCCTGTTGAGGAGTGAAAGGGTAATTCACTGCGGTGTAAATCCGTTCCGCGCAGACGACACCCCATATAGCAGAAATGGCTTCTGCATCTTTAATTTCGGCTTTATGGATATTAATTTGCATTTTAAATAACCCTTTAAATTAGTTTAAATTAATGAGATCTTTTCAATAACTTTAAAAGGATCTCTTGGATTTTCTTTATTTCGCCAAATTAAAGCGATATCTTGAACAATAAATGATATAGGTATCCAATTTTGTTCTAGTTCTTTTTTTATTGAATTTAAGTTTAATTTTCCTTTAATTTGTCCTAAACTCAAGTGTGGAGTAAATCCGGTTTTAAATTTACTAACATCATCACATTCTGGTACATACTCTAATAACTTTTTTTGAAGTTCTATTATTTTATCTGGAGGTTCGGGTTTTAGCCAAAGTGTGTAATTTTCCTTTTTATGATGAAAAAAATCCATTTTTTCAAACTTAATCTCAAATGAGCCATGAATTCTTTTTATATCATTAAATTTTTTAATTATCCAGGAAAATTCACTTTGGGGGTAAAAAGGATATATTATTGTGATATGAGGCATCCAACGGTCTATATGTCTATCGTATTTTCTGCGAATTTTTTGAATTGAACCCCAAATATTTTCTGGTGGAATAATTACTACAGCAGTATTATATACCTTTTTCATATTATTCAAATTATTTTTTCTGTAGAATTAAATTTTTTTATCTAAAAAGATTCTTAATCTTAAATTGCAAATAATCTATTTTTTCATAAAATAAATATCTTCAGCTAGCATTTTATTTAATACAATAATTATTATTAAAAAATAAAGGAATTAAGTATGTCCAATAATAAAGTTTATAATGATTTGATTGATCACCTTCGGAATTGGATATTTGGGCTACCAGAATCCAAATATCTTTTACCATTGTTTGAACTGCGTTTCACTCCTGAGGAGGCAGAATTTCTTTCAAAAATTCCTTTTCTACCTCATACTGCTGAAGATCTTTCCGATAGGTTAGAAACTCCTGTTGTTGAACTTACAAAAAAAATAGACGATTTAGCCCAAAAAGGAATGATTTATCGAGTAGAAGGGAGAAGTGCTATTCGCTACTCTTTACCAGATTCATTATTTTTATTTTACAGAAGCATAGGCTGGGCTGGACTTGATGATGAATTTAATCGCGAAATTAGTCCATTATTGAATCAATATTATATTGAAGCTTATGCTACGGATTACTTGGGACATCCCACTCAAGGACTTCGCACAATTCCAATAAATGAAACTATTCAAGATACTCGTAAGGTAATGCCTTATGAGGATATTTTAAAGGTAATAGATCATGTAGAATATTACACGGTATCGACATGCCCATGTAGTCATCGACATAATATTGACCCTGATATAGAAAATTGTAAGTATGATACATTAAAATGCTTACATTTTGATCGGCTCGGTAGATATATTGTCCAGAATGGATTGGGTAAAGAGATCACGAAAGAAGAGACATTAGAAATATTAAAAAAAGCAGCTGACGCGGGTTTAGTTCATGGCATTTCTACAACAAAAGAACGCATAGATACGATCTGTAACTGCTGTACATGTTGCTGTATTTTCCTAGAATCAGCTGTCAAGATACCTGGTATAATTCCAAGAGGACATCAACCATCGAATTATATTCGGGAAATAGAGGAAGAAAAGTGTGTAGCCTGCGGTATTTGCGTTACATTCTGTCCAATGAAAGCATTAGAACTTAATGATAAAAAGGTGATATTTGACCCTGAACGATGCCTTGGATGTGGTGTTTGCGTGCATAAATGTCCACAGGAAGCTTGTTACTTAATACACAGTGACGAAGAACAGGATTTTCCAAAAGATCCTAGGGAGCAGAGTTCTCGATTTCTTAGAGAGAGAGGGCTTGATCCTTTAGAAATATTTAAAAAAAACTCCTAGTAAAGAAAAATCAAAAAGTGAGGATTTTTATGGGTAAATGGAATGAATTGGATAAAAAATTAAATAAATTTCTTAGGTTAGCTACATTTCCGATAGCAGTAAAATTACTTAAGGATAAAGAAGAATTAAAAGCGATAAAATTTTTAAAAAAATTAGATAAGAAAATCGCCCTATGTCAAATATTCAGTTATTCAAGATATTATGGATGGACAATGGGATGCACTATGGAGGATAATTTATGTCCTCTCGCAAATATAGCACTTGGTTTTGAAGAACCATACAAGCTTTTTTTAGAAGGTGCCTTTTTTGTTGGTAGATATAATGAAACTAAAGAAGCAGCGAAAAAAACAACATCAACAATGCCTAAAATACCTTATGGAAAGTTCTCCGCAATTGTTTCGGGAGCTTTAAATCGTGTAGAATTTGAACCAGATTTTATTATGATTTGGGGAAATTCTGCTCAGATAATGAGAATAATTCAGGGTTCTTTATGGAAAGAAGGGGGAAGAATCACAATGTCAACCTTTTGTGATGGGGTTTGTGCAGATACCATCGCAAAAGCATATCTTGCGGGAGAATTGCAAATCGCATTCCCTTGTCTCGGTGATCGCCGGTTTGGAATGGCAAAAGATACAGATTTAATAGCATCCATACCATTTGGAGTTGTTGATTCAATAATAGAAGGAATGGAGAAGACTCATAAAGCTGGCACAAGATATCCAATACCTTATGAACTGAGCACACCTGAGTTCTTTGTCAAATTAAAGAAACAATTAGATAAAGCCAAAAAAGATTAATTCTTTTTTCATTATCCATAAGATGTAAAATAATTAAATATTAAAATGAATATGATAAGAATTCGAGCACCTGGGAGGATTTGTTTATTTGGGGAGCATCAAGATTATTTAGGATTTCCAGTTATTTCGATGGCATTTTCTAAATACATATATTTAGAAGCCGAACCAATAATTGATCCCAAATTCATAATAGAATTACCGGATATGGAATGGCACGACGAATTTTTACTCAATAACAAGGAAATTGATTATTTATCAAATAGAGATTATTTAAGGAGCGGTTATAATCATTTTATACGTATAGGGGCGAAAATAAATAAGGGGTATAAAGTTAAAATAACTGGAGATATTCCAATTAATGCTGGGTGCGGAAGTTCTTCTGCTTTAATTATTGCTTGGCTCTTTTTTTTATCACAGGTTTCTAATCATTATCTAAACTTAGAAGATCTAGCAAAACTCGGATATTCGGCGGAAGTTCGAGAATTTGGAGAGGCAGGAGGTATGATGGATCATTATACATCTACATTAGGTAAATTAATTTATTTAGAGACATATCCGGAATTTATACCAATAAAATTTAATATAGATATTGATCATTTTATTCTCGCTAATTCTAAAGAGTC
Organism: Promethearchaeota archaeon; assembly: GCA_030606485.1. GTDB lineage: Archaea > Asgardarchaeota > Lokiarchaeia > Sigyniarchaeales > SOKP01 > 6H3-1. The sequence goes on from JAUWGH010000003.1 coordinate 23,109, forward strand.
CAAAGATACGGTTGAAGATTTACGTAAAGTTAAAAAACGTGCAATAAAAACATTTAAGATATTAAAGGAAATTATGAAAGAATTTGATCCTAATAGAACGAGTCTTAATGAAATTGAACAATTTTTCCCCAATCTTAATAAGGATCTCCGAAATATATTAATTGGAAACATAATAAACCGAGATATTACCCAAAAAGCTAAATATCTTATTACTAATTACATCCAAAAAAGTTCCAAGATTATAATAGAAAAAAATCATAACATTGAGTTAGAATTTTACAGAGCATTGGGAAATTTATTAACTGAACACCATCGGCAATTGGTTGACAATATAGGCGTTTCTACTCCAAAAATTGAGAAAATGATATCAATTGCTCTTGAAAATGGTGCTTTTGGAGCAAAAATTAACGGTTCAGGATTTGGAGGATGTATGTTTGCGTTAGCTTCTGAAAATAAAAAAGAAATAATGGATAACATTGCAGAGGTTGGGGGGATAGGTTATACAGTTAAAACAAGTGAAGGAGTTGAGCTTTATTGAAAGCTGTTATTTTGGCAGCCGGTAAAGGTTTAAGAATGCGTCCTTTAACAGAAAGATTACCTAAAACAATGCTGGAACTGCATGGAAAACCAATTTTACAATACATTATTGAGGGTTTAAGAATCGCCAATTTTAATGAAATTACGTTAATTGTTGGATATAAAAATGAAATCATTAGAAAATATTTTAGAAATGGAGATAATTTGGGTGTCCGGATAAATTATATTTTACAAGCAGACCAAAAGGGAACCGGACATGCAACTTTATTAGCCGAACAGTTTTGCGGAGATGAACAATTTCTTCTAACTTATTCAGATGTATTAATATCATATAGTATCTATCAAGAATTATATAAATCATACAAAGAACAAAACGAAAGGTTTGTATTGGTAGCAAATCCAACCAACGACCCATATAGAGGTGCTGCAATTTATTATGAAAATGATTATGTTACAGAAATTATCGAAAAACCCCCAAAAGGGACATCTAAATCAAAATTAAACAATTCAGGTATATTTATCTTATCTCCAGAAATTTTTCAAATTTTAAGAAATACTCCTGAATCTATAAGAGGAGAAATTGAATTGACTGAAGCAATTAAATTGGGAATATTACATCAAAATTTAAAATTTAGGCTGATAATAGTGAAAGAACATCAAATTAGGAAAGATCTTGGAGATATTAAAGATTATGAAGATTTAATGAATACTACAAAATGGTTAGAAAAACTTAAACAATGAAAAATTTATAGATTCCTTAATTCTTAGAAATATTATTCACGATTTTTAATAGTAATTTGAGGTTATAAATATACCTAACTGGCTCATCCATTTGAAATGGACAGAAAAGGCAGGAATTCCGGAAGGTATAGCTAATATTACAAATCAAGTTATTGATTATGGCTTCAATTGGGTATATTCTGCTAAAAGTGACATTAAAAATAATGATGATCCTAGGTTCCTTCATTTAACCTATTTTTATGAAATGGACCCAAAAAATAAGAATTACATAAAAGCTTATTATCTCCATCGTGTTCTGGACCATCTTAAGGAAACAAGGCACAAAGAATTAGATAAAGCATTAAAGGAATTTGAAACAGAAAAATGTTTAATTGAAATCGAGAGACCGAATGGTCAAATTATTAATTTTAGGAAAGAAATAGATGATATTCTTTCCCTTCTAAGAGATAATGAAAATAAAGTTTTAGCAGATATTCGTAAATAATATTTGACTTAAAAAATTGCAACCAAATAATCATTTTCATTATTATTATTTTTCCAATTTTTATTAATAATATTTAGTTATTTACTCTATTATTCATAGAAAGCAGAGATTACTCTTCTCTTATATTAAATTAAATTCTTTAATTAATTGTTTTGATTTTATAATCTTTGTATTTTCAACTTGTTTAAGTGTTAAAAGATCCTTATCTCCAGTGATTAAGTATTTACATTTTGCAGACAATGCACTTTTAAGAATATCCGTATCTTTATCATCTCTTACAATAAGGTTCAAGTTATAATTTGGCTTAGATAGTGTAAATTTAACATATAATTTTGATATAAAATCAAAAACGATTTTTTTTTCAACTTGAAATTTGTTCATTAAAACAAATTCGATCTCATTTATGACTTGTTGAGATGTATAGTACCTAGTATTTGTAGGAGGATTAGAAAGAATTTTTCTTTCGTTCCCATCAAAAAAGAAAGCGGAAATGAAAATATTAGTATCAATAAAAATACTGATCAATAAGCATGCCTCGCTTCTCTACATGCATTTATAACATCTTCTTGGGTAATATGCTTTTCTTTAGCAATTCTTTTTCCTTCTGAAAAAATATCTTTTAAACTTGGCAATTTAACTTTTTTAATAAGAATATAATCGTTTTCAGTAGTTATAGCTAAGAAATCACCTTGTTTTATTTTTAAGTTTTTTCTTATCTCAATTGGAATAGTGATCTGTCCTTTTTTTGTAATTTTAGATAGACTTACTTTCATACTATATCACTTTTATATAGAAGTAATACATCCTTACTAAAAAATTTTATTTTTTTAAGAAATCAAATTTTCTTATATAAGATATAAATCGAATTTTCAAGAACCCAAATAACTATCACAAAAAATACAATCCATTCTGATATCGTCCATCCAGTAAATATAAAAAATATAAATACTCCAGAGACGGCAAATCCAATTATGGATTGCATTTTGGAAAATCTTGAATCAAACCAAATTAAGATACTGTAAATGACGCAAAAGAATAATTCACAAAAAAAGAAAATAGTTGCAAAAAAGATATGAATAATGCCAAGTAAAAGAGTGTAATGTGGAAAACACCCAACAAGAGATATGGACACTGCCCCAATTATTGATATTTTAATGGTTATTTTTTTTATTTTTTCATTAATTTTCTCTTGGGTTAAAGAATTACCAAGATAAACTAAAAATGGGATTACCGAAATACCGGTTAGAATCAAACCAAGATTAAATAATGGAGCTGCCAATCCGGGAGATATACCCAAAACACTAATAAAACTTTCAAACATACTATATCCTGGAACTAATAAGTATGATAAAAAAGTAAAGATAATTCCAATACTCATTGATAAAAGCCCATAATATCCTCCAGGTGCTAATTTAAGCAGTTTATTAATTACATTATTAATTTTTTCTATCAATTATCATATTATCCTTTAGTTTTTCTTTATTTGATTTCTGTAATTTGGATTCATAAGATCCATAAATTTTTTTTTAAAACCGTATAAATCGAAATTTGAAAAACCCAAAAGAAACATGCAAAAAGTATAGACCATTCTGCTATTGGCCATCCAGTTAAAATATAAAAGCTAAATATTCCAGTAATTAGTATGCCAATCCAAGATTGAAATTTTGAAAATTTAGGATCTGACCAAATTAATAGGTTAAGCAGGATACTTAAAATTAAGGCACCGAAAAAAAATATCCCCGAAATAATTCCGTGAATAATTCCAATTAAATTATTATAGGCAGGAAAACAACCAATAAGAGATACAGAAATACTAACAATTATGGATAAAGGTAATGATATTTTTCTAATTATTTCCTTAGACCCTTCCGTTTGTATAGATCTCCCAAGATCTAAGAAAAGTGGAAGAACAAATATGCCAGTTAGAATTAATCCAGTATTTAAGAAAATACCAGTTTCTCCAGGGATAACACCTAAAGAACTAATAGTATTTTTAAGCATACTAAATCCCGGAACTCTAAAATACGCGAAAAAAATAAAACCAGCTCCAAATATTAAAGATAAAAGGCCAAAATACTCCCCAGGAACAACTTTAAGCGATTTCCCGATTAAAATATTTATTTTTTCCATATATATTTCATACGAATTCACTACTTTAAATGTATTTAAAAAAAATAAATTCGAAAAGATTATTACAATTGAAAAGAAAAATTAAATTATTATGAATTTTGCAGAAGTAAATGGGATAAAAATTTGTTATGAGATGCATGGCGATGGATATCCAGTTATTTTAGTTGAAGGATATGGCGCAAAAAAAGAAGAGTGGATTGCACAAATTGGTCCATTATCAGAACATTTCAAAGTTATTACTTTGGATAACCGTGGATCTGGCAAATCAGATCGCCCAAACTATCCTTATACAATGGAAATGTTTGCAGATGATATTAAAGGTTTAATGGATTTTCCTGGTCTAAAAAAGGCGCATATTGTAGGAAAATCCCTAGGTGGGATGATCGTCCAAATATTTGCATTAAAATATTCGCAATATGTAAATAAATTGGTATTATTGAATACATCTACTGGTTATCCAAGTGATCAAGGCCCAGAAATGTATAAACAAGGAAAAATTGATAATTATTACGCAAAACTTAAAGATCCTTTTAAGACTTTTTTCGAAAGTGCAAGAGGAGGATACTCTCGGAAATTTAGAAAATTAATGCAGGAAGATCCAAAAAGAAAATTCCATGGACTTTGGTCAGCTGAAGATCTTATAAAAGAAAGTACAATTGACCCTACAACCCCGCAAGATATTGAAAATCAAGCAAATAGACTTAAAGGATTTCATTCTCTTGAAAAATTACGAGAAATTAAGAGTGAGACTTTAATTCTAGGAGCTGAAAAAGATAGAGTTATGTCGGTATATAATCAACAACAAATGCATGAAAGAATTCCTAATAGCACAATAAAAATAATTAAGGATGTAGGGCATGGTTCTAATTTAGAAAAAGCACCAGAAGTAAATCAAATTCTTATAGACTTTTTAAGAAATTAAATTATGTCTTATTATTATGGCTAAATAAAATAGAGGGATTATTATGAGTTTTGCAGATGTAAATGGAATAAATATTTGTTATGAGATACATGGTGATGGTTATCCAGTAATATTGATTCATGGATTTGGTGGAAAAAAAGAGAATAGTTCAGTCATAACTATTAAAAAAGTAGAATGAAAATAAGTTTAATTATAAATTGATTTTAAGAATTATAATATCTTTAATTAACGACTTGTAATATATGGTATTTAGGGAAAGCTTTTGATAGAAAAAAGAGTGTTAATTCAAAGTACCACTGGAAGTGATCTTCATGGGATCCATTATTTGCACAGTAAAGAATCAAAAAAAACATCAATTTTAATAATGTGCCATGGTTTTACAGGGGATAAATATGAATATGGCCGTTTTCCTGAATTAACTAAAACTTGTAATAAAGAGGGAATCGATGGACTGATTTTTGATTTTACGGGTTCTGGAGAAAATGAGAGAGTTCCCATAACTTTATTCAAACAAATTGAGGATTTAGAATCAGTATATAAATGGGTGCAAAATCAAGGTTATGGAAACATTGCTGTATTGGGATTATCATTCGGAGGTCTCACTGCACTAGGATCTAATTTACCCGGAATCAAAACATATATTTTTTGGGCACCAGTTTTATTTCTTCATACTACTGACGATCAAACCGATTGGTTTAAGGATTTAAACAAAGGTCCCGTAGAAATTCCATCAACTATAGAGGGAAGGCCTGTAATCATCGATTTAAGTTTTATGACAGATTTTGCAAAGCTTCGAGTAAAATCTCATTTAAAAAAGTTGGATTACCCCGTATTAATTGTACAAGGAACTTCCGATGAAATAGTGCCTTATGAATTAACAAGAAAAGCATTCAATTTTATACCAAATAATAATAAAAATAAGCTTGTAGAAATAGAAAATGCTCCTCATGACTTCGAAGGGGAACATCTAAAAGAATTCATAAAGCACACAATTGATTGGTTGAAATTTTATTTAGGTGGAAATTGATTAATTATATTTCGCTTTCAATGATTTTTGGTGTTTTCAATAATAATATTTCACAAATAGTACTTTAATTATATTAGAAAATGTTGGATATGATTCCCCCTTTGAAAAAGCACCGGAAGTTAATTAACATATAATAGATCTTCTAAAAGAATAGATTTAATTAAAAGTGGAAATGAATAATATGCAAAACGAAATTATAAAACCATCTGATTTGTTAGATGAGAATGGGAAATTAATTCAAAAAGGCTGGGCTCGAAAATTAATTTTAAATTATAATAGAGAGAATATAAAAGCCGGCTGGCACAGAATAAAAGAGTGGGATTATTATGCGATTTTACATCCTGATTTCGGCATTTCATTAGTTATTGCAGATGTAGGATATCTTGGTTTAACTACTGTCGCTTGGCTCGATTTTATAGAAAAAACATATACATCAGAAGACCAGTTAAAATTATTTACTAGGGGAAAATTAGATTTGCCAAGAACTTCTGAATCTGGAGATATCAACTTCTCAAGTAAAAAAATAAATGTAAATTTTGAAAAGAGAGGTAGTAATCGCATTTTGTCAGTCGATTATCCAGGATTTATGAAGGGTAAAGGAATTAAGGGTGAAATAACACTTTTTCAAGACCCAAATATGGATACAATGGTAATTGCAACACCCTTTAAAGAAAAAGAGACTAGGTTTTATTACAACCAAAAAATAAATTGCATGTCTGCAAAGGGAACAATACAACTGGGGGAGGATACTTATGAATTTACAGAAGATAAATGTTTTAGTGTTCTGGATTGGGGTCGAGGGGTCTGGACGTATAAAAATAGATGGTATTGGGGTTCTGCTTCGGGGTTATTGGAAGGAGTCCCGATTGGATGGAATATTGGATATGGATTTGGTGATACATCAGCTGCAAGTGAAAATTTAATATTCTATGATGGAAAAGGGCATAAATTTGATCAAGTTACTTTCCATATTGACTCAAATGATTATTTAAAACCATGGAAATTTACGAGCAATGATGGACGTTTTGAGATGGATTTTGAACCAATATTTGATCGAACTAATAAAATGAATCTTTTAATTTTAAAGACAGAGCCACATCAAATTTTTGGTTATTATACGGGGGACATAGTTCTTGATGATGGAAAAAAACTTCATATCGATCGAATGTTAGGGTTTGCAGAAGAAGTGTTTAATAAATGGTAAAGGAGATTAATTAAAATCTAATTTTTTAGAGGTTTTTTGCTACTTTTATTCCTTTTTATATTTCCTTCTTTGATTTCTCCCTTAAATATAATCTTCTTATTAGTAAAATTTCATACATATTCTATAGTAGCAGGAGGTTTTGGGGTTATATCATAATAAATGTATTTTGTTTCAGGGAATTCAAGCAATTCATTTTTAATTTGATTTATTAAATCTATTGGCAGATTAGTAACGCTTGCTGTCCTTGCGTCTTTACTATTAATACTTCGGATTATTAAATCATATCGTCCTTTTTGATTGCAGTCAAGTTCAAAAAACATTCTAGCATATCCTTTAATTTGCGCGGCGATCTTTGTAAGTTTTTCGTAATCCCAATTACCCTTCACACATAATGGAACTTCGTAAGATCTTTTACCATCAACTATCCCAGTGACTTTTTTATTAAGAACATCTTCACTAATTGCTGCAAACGCTTGAAACGGTTCTTGTTCTCCAGTTTCGTTAATTATCATTGATTTCCCATATTTTTCTTTATAATAATCATCAACACGAGTTTCTACAATGTCATGAACTTTTTTTTCAAAATCTAAATTATCAAGAGTTACTGACCCTATAATTCTTGCCGAGAGAGCAGGTCCAGGAAATGCTTTTCTATAAACTAATTCTTGAGGCATATTAAAATATTCAAGAACCTTTCGAACTTCTGGTTTCATTAGACTGGCTACGGGCTGAATAGTCGCATCAACATCGTATTCAATTTCCACATTATGCTGACTTTTTACAAATCCTTTGATATATTTTTTTTTCAATACATTCTCTTCTTCTAAAGACATTGTTTCTTTTAAGTCTGTGATTTTTACTCCAAAACTTTCTTCAATATCTGGAAGAATAGTGCCATCTGCGAGTAAATCACAATTCTCCTCATCTATAACTCTACCTATAGTTTCTGAGTAGGCATCTTTGAAAAGTTTTCTCTTTACTTCTGCATCTCCCTTACCTATAATTTTAGGGAGAAATTTCTCCCGAATATCTAAAATAATGGTATCAGGAAAAGTTTTCTTAATATACTCTCTTTCTTCTACGCCTTTAATTATTCTCATTAGTCCATGATCAATAAATACTGGAATCACATTGATTTTCGCTTTTTTAAGTAGAAGATATGTGGCGGAACTATCCACCCCTCCAGATAGTGCGCAAAAAACTTTTTTTTCCTTTGCATGTTTTTGTAAAAATTGAACAGCAGCATCTACAAACTTCTTAGGTTCGTGAGGTGCATTTATTAAGCGATGGTTTAACATAGCGTATTTAATGATGTAAGATTTAATTAACTTTTTGGTTATTATTAAAAAATTAGTAAAATTATATGAGAATCTGGGCTAATCAAACAATTTTATATTAAATTAATCGATTAACATTGAATCGGGTAAGATCCATACTGGTGGATCTTTTCGAAGTCCTTTTTTTTTTAAAGATTCAATTTTTCTCTTATAATTTTTATAAAAATCCTGTCCTAATAAGCAAATTCCTTCATCTATTGCATCTAGGATCGATACAATGCCTTGAATAAACATTGTATCGAACTCTTTAGGAGTATAACAAAAAGCGTCTAAACCAAGTTTACGGTTATGTTTCTCGTAAATTATACTAGAACGATTAATAAATTTCTCTTTAAAATCTCCTATAAATATTAAATCTATGTCGCTATGAGGTAGAAAATCCTCTCTAACTCGAGATCCAAATAAGATTACACAATCTAAGGAGATACATTTCTTAATTTCTTTAATAAAATTGCTAAGATAATTAATTACATCTTCATTTTTTTGAATTTTTTTTGAAATAATTCATCTCCTCTTCTACATAATTAATAATTCTTTCTGCTTGTTTTATGTAATGTTGAGCTTCTTCCTTATTATATGCTTTATGAGGTGCGATTCCTGGTAATGAATCAGGATATCTTGTTGTAATATATTGTTTATCAAGACTGAGTGCTTCCTTTTCTACGCTACTAATTTGGCGATTTTTTATTTCCTTATATTTTTCCAATAAAGTAGTTATTGAGTGCCCCCATCCATTTAAATTACAAGAAAATAATAATGCTTTTACTGCCTTTTCTGATGCTTGTTGAGAATGAAACACAGCGGTACTATATCTTTGATTTTTCAACAATATTTTTGCATTCTCAAGATCCCAATACGCCTCATTAAGCCAATTTTCTACTATTTTCTTCATGAAATCTCTTTTTATTTTGATCTGGTTCCTTTTAAACTAAATAATAATAATCGCATATATAATATAACTTTATTATATAAGTAAAGATAAAAAAAGAATGAATTAAAGTTCTGATTATAAGGGTAGATTATTTAATCTTTTATTCAAATCTTTAAATTATTTCAAATTTCCCTTCTACAATATTAATATTTGTATCACTATATCCAGGTTGGCACCCACCTACAGTTATAAATATTTCACCTGGCTGAATAATCTGTTCTCCATTCTCATTAAATATTGAAAACTGCTCTGGTAAAAGTATAAATGAAACCGTTTTTCTCTCTCCTTTTTTGAGTGTAATTCTTTTAAAACTTTGAAGTTCTCGAATTGGAGCTTCAGATGAGATCGATCCTTTATTCAAGTAGAGTTGTACAACTTCATCACCTAATCGGTCTCCAATATTTTCAATATCTGCACTAATAGTGATTTTTTCATCAATTTTCACTTTACTTGGAGAAATCTGGAGATTGCTATATTTGAATTTCGTATAACTAAGACCAAAACCGAAAGAAAATAATGGTTCATCTTTAAAATATCGATATGTTCTCCCTACCATACTATAATCGCGAAAATCAGGTATTTGGTTGATTGATTTATAAAAAGTCACGGGTAACCTTCCTGCGGGGTTATAGTCTCCAAAAATCACATCAGCTAACGCTGTACCACCTTCTTCGCCAGGGTACCATGTTTCTATAATGGCAGGAATGTTTCCTTTTGCAAAATTCACAGATAATGCACTACCACTGGTTAGTATTAGGATAATTGGTTTGCCGATATTGTGTATTTCCTTTAAAAGTTTTTCTTGAATTTCTGGTAAATCTAAATAAATACGATCTCCTTTTAAATCTGATTCTGCTGCCTGGCCTTCTTCACTTTCAATGCGTAATGATATGCCCAATACCATAATAATTACATCGGATTTTTTAGAAATCTCAATTGCTTCATTAAAATCATCTGTAGATTTTTCTTTAAGAGGACATCCTTTTGCATAATAGACTTCAGTCTCAGGTGACGCAACATTTTTAATTCCTTGGAGAGGTGTCGTGTATTTAGATGGAATACCATTATAATTCCCAAGGAGTACATCTAAATTATCAGCATTAGGTCCAATTATGGCTATTGATTTAATATTTTTGTTTAAGGGAAGTATATTATTTTCATTTTTCAATAACACAATCGATTCTCTTGCCGCTTTTCGAGCAAGATCCCTATGTTTTTCACAGTCATTCACTTCGAAAGGTATTCGTGCATATGGAACAATCTCTGGTGGATCAAACATGCCAAGCCTAAATCGCGCGCTAAAAAGGCGTTTAATTGATTTATCAATGATATCTTCTGTAAGTAAATCTTTCTCTACCGCTCCCTTTATCCAGTCCCATACAATCCTTTTAATCCTTTTGGTTCCAATCACAATGCAACAAAAAAGGTCACAACCCGCATTAAGTGCCATTGCCACCGCTTCCTCGGGAAAGTCGACAACTTTATGAAACTTAAAAATATCTGAAATTGCACCACAATCAGAAACAATATATCCATCAAAACCCCATTTCTTACGTAAAATATCCTCTAATAATATTTTACTTCCACAACATGGTTCTCCATTGACTCTATTATAGGCTCCCATAATAGAAAAAGCCTTACTTTCTTGAATACAAGCTTTAAAAGCGGGGAGATATGTTCCGTAAAGATCCTTCTGACTAACTCTTGCGTCAAAATGATGACGCTCCGATTCCAACCCACTATAAGCCACATAATGTTTCGGAGTTGCAACTATTTTTAAATATTTGGGATCATCTCCTTGGAGTCCTTTAACAAATGTTACTCCCATCCTTGATGTGAGATAAGGATCTTCGCCATATGTCTCCTGCCCTCTACCCCAACGGGGGTCTCTGAAAATATTTATATTCGGACTCCAAAAAGTAAGACCTTGAAATATTTTTCTTTGATTTTTTCTTATTGCCTCATGATGTTTGGCTCTAGCTTCATCAGATATAGCTGTTGCCACCTCACCCATTAACTGAGTGTTCCAAGTAGCTGCTAAACCAATTGCCTGAGGAAACACAGTTGCAGTCCCAGAAAAACCAACCCCATGCAGACATTCATTCCACCAGTTATATTTAGGTATTTTCAGCCGATCAATTTTTGGGGCATCGTTCAATAATTGTGAAATCTTTTCATCAAGGGTCATTCTTGAAACTAAATCTTCCACTCTTTTTTCAATAGGTTGAGTATAATCAAGATAAAGTGGTTTATTCTTTCTTTCCATAAATTTTTTCACTAAAAATATTTGTTTAAATATGCGATCTAATGAAATTTATTATTAATTTTAGTTTAGAAGTAAAATTTGTGATTTTTTATATATTAATTAAACATTTCCATGAAAGCTCCGAGTCTTGTTTTCACTTGTTCGATGTTTTCTCCAATTTTATTAAATGTTAGAGCAGTTGTGGGAATTTCAAGCTCCTTTCTAACTTTTTGACGAAGCATTGTATAACAATTTGATATTGAATGACAACCAAATAGTTCGATGAATATTAAGCCGTCAACATCCATTTTCCTTGCAACCCGAATATAAGAATCGGTTAGGGCATTATTATCACAACCAACGCCTTTTGTTGTAATATCCATTAGAAACTTCGCGTAAGCTTCTATTGGATCAGAATAAGCATAAACCTCAATATTTTCTAAAGCCCCTAATATTTCCCAATCAGCATAAAGAAGTCGACCTCCCATTTTATATATTAAATTGTGAGATTCTGGTTCCCAACCTCCAAACCGAGGTGTTAAAAGAATACGAGGTCGATTAGATACATCCATCCCTATTTTCTTCCTAATCCTTTCTTTCATTTCTTTGACAAGATTTCTAAAATTTTTCAAATATGTCTCAGCATTAGAATTAAAATCCTGAAATGATATGCTCAAAAGGGCGAGGATTTCAGAAAAGGTGGCAGGGTTACAAGGGTAAAAATTAGAATTACTTATTTCATAAATAATTTCTTTATACAATTCTCTACATTCATTACTAATTCTAAACTGTTTTCTTAGGTCATTATCAGTAATGGAATTTCCAGTTAATTTTTCTAATTGGGAAATAGTTTCTTTTACATTTCCGGTGCAAATTTCCAAAGCATTGCCAATATTTCTCGGCGGGATGTCCAACCAGATTAAATTATCACTAAATCGCTTTAAAGATTCATAATATTTGTTAAAGGCACTACACCTTATTATAACATTTAAGTTTGCGTCCAAATTATTATGTCTTGATGAATGCATGCCATAAAGCGCCTTAATTCCATAACAAAAGTCATTGGAAACCCCTTCTTCAATCCCTAAATCATACATATTATTATATTTATAGTTTAGTGAATTAATCACGTCATCTATTATTCCATCAAAGACTTTAAGAAAATCAAATTTTCTTATAAATCCTAAAAAATTTGACACTGCCTTCCAACCAAAAAGACCTGAGGCCGAATTTAATGCCTCTAAGTATGTATTAACTTTAAATTTTTCTAATCTTATCGGGAAAATAGGAATCGCTTTTGCTGCAAATACTAAGTCACTAAAGGGGAACACAACTGAAATTAATTTCTTTCCTTTTCTATTAGATTTAATGTTGAATTTTCGTCCGGAATGCAAAAAATCATAGGACATTCTTAACATTGAAGTAAAATTTATAACATCATCCGTCATTAAACTCATTTAAATCATCTCCAAAAATGCTTCAATTCTTGTGGATAATTGTCCATGTGAGGCTCTTGAGTAATCCCTCTCAATATTTAGCACAAAATAATTTTTTGCTTGTAATTTCTCTTTTAATTGCTCTCTTGGTAAGCTCATATGGTCGCAGAATTTAATTATATGATTAATTACACCGATATTACTTATTCCCAATTTTTCTTTAAGGTTATTTATGATTGAAACGATTTTTTTAATTTTGTATTCTATAAAATTTGGGACTACATGATCAGTATAAGTATTTCTCTTAAACATCTCTGTTAAAATGTCAAATGGATTGTTTTTTTTTTGTTGATCTAACCAATTATCCTCTAATGTTTGTGAGAAATAAACATCTCCAACCCATGTATCTAGAAATATGACATTACCGCCTCCTTTCTCTATAATCTCTATTAAATCATCACCGAGAAATATCGAACATCCCGTTAAAATAACGTTTTTCTTATTATTGATATTGATTTGGCCAGCGTTATTAACATTAAAATTTCTCAATTCCAAAATTTTTGGACCATATAATAATGCTTTTTGGTATAATTCCAACTTATCTGAGCCGGAAATATCATAATATTTTATTTTTGATATATTTCTACGAAATCTGTTATATTTTTCAATACTATTGATGATATCTTCATTTGAAATGGAAGATCCTCTAATTTCTTCCAACTTTTTCTTAAATTCTATTAACTCTATTCTATAATATTTCAGCCCGTTTTCTGATAAAATATAAGGAACATAAAAATCAATTCTTGGAATATCAAAATATTTACAAATTATTTCTGAAGAACAAATATCAGAAACGCAGTGATTGGATACAATAAAATAATCGATTAAATCAAGAAATCGATATTTATTCGGCTTTACTGAAAATAAGCCAATAGTACTAAGAGCAAAACTACAAGTTGAAGTCGGCAAATAATCCGCGCCTTTATCCATTAATTCGTCGTTTCCCGAAAAAATCAATCTCAATGGAATAAATCCAGCAGCGTCGATAAGTTCCTCAGGAATATTGTCATGAGACATATATGCAATTATTTTTTTACCTTTTTCCTTCTCTTGTTTCAAGAATTCATAGTACTCAAGAAAAAATTCTAAATCTACCATTTGAATTAGAAAATTAAATTCAATAAAAAAGGTTTTTGAAAATAAAATGAATATGAAAAGTATGGAATTAATTATTTTAATTTAAGAACTAATTCTGCAAAATATTCAAAATCTCGATTATATGTCTTTTCTGCTTCTAGTGAAATTTTGGCAAACACACAGCCCGGTAATTGATTATATTTGAGATGATATTCTATGCATTCACAACATCGACCTCGGTGTGAGCAATTATATGTGCAAGCACAAGATTACTTCCTTTCTTCTTGATTACATTCAACCATTATTATATCATAATCACTAATTTTTCTTTTAAAAAAAAATTTTTGATGGAACATTTTTATTTTCGAATTTTTATGAGATTAATAAGACAAGATTAGTGATATTATGTCAGACTCAGCTAAAAATATAATTAAATTTCTTTGTGACAGGTTTTTTGAATTAGATTATTATCCAACCAGTTTAAGTGGACTATTAGATTTACCAATAGATAAGTTGAGGGATTTTACGCAAAAGGATATTTCAAAATTTAATAAAATCGATATCAAAATATTACGTGATTTAACCACAATTAGTGAAGAAGAGTTTTTAGAACTTGCAACGCTAACAAACATGGATTTAAATATATTAAATAATGCAAAAGTTGCCGCTACTTTAATAGCAAATGCCTGGACTAAAAGAAAAGAATATATAAAAAAATCTCAGAGCAAAATCGTTGTAGCAGGGCTTGATTATGCAGGAAAAACATCTCTTATTAATAGATTAATGCATGATCATACTTATGGGGATTTGATTAATCTAGAGCCTACAATAGGCGCAAATATCCAAGAATTTGAATCGGATAATTTAAACTTGATAATATGGGATCTTGGAGGGCAAAAAAGTAATTTAGAGGAATATATCCAAGAACCAGAGAAATTTTTTATCCAACTAGATGTTTTATTTTTTGTATTTGATGCTCAAGATGATGTTCGCTATGAAGCTGCTCTTAAATATTTAAATGATATCTTAGAAATTCTTGAATTTTTAAAAGAAATTCCTTATATCTTAATTCTTATAAATAAAGTAGATCCTGACATCGAAAAAGATCCCGATTTTCAAATCAAACTTGAATATTTATCTGATAAAATTACAAGAATCTTTCTTAAGAAACCAAAAAACGTAAACTATGAAATAATACAAACAAGTATTTATAATATTTATTCCCATGAGCCTGAAATCGTAAAAACCATAAAAAATGTTTTTTCAAAAGATATTATTGCGAAGAAAGAAAAAAGAGAAATGGAAATTGATGAAAAACTTCAGAGGATATTGGATATTAATTTTAAATTAATGGATAAAGTTGTTTCTGAACTCTCTGACATAAAAAGAGTTTTATATAAATTAACACCATCAGATCTAAAACAATCAATCTACGCCGTTCCTTTCGATAAAGTTCCTTCTGATTTTGTATCAACTCCCAAAAAAATTGCTAAAAAACCAATAACTGCAAAAATTGAAAAGAAAAAACCTAAAAAAAAGAAAAAATCTAAAAAATCCGCAGTTCCTACTAAAATTCCTAAACCTATAAAATTATCTCCGCAACCATCCAAAATTGGAGAAGCAATGGATAAATTAAGTCAAAAATTTGAAGAAAGCGAACAGATAATGGCATTGGAAAATTTAACACCACCCAAACCTCCTCCAAAACCACCGTCAATTCCCCCACAAAACATTATTAATCCTCGTAGCCAAATAATGTTAGAATTAAAAGATATCTTCAAAAAAAAGGGAATCGTGAAAAAAGACATTCCTTAAAAGAAGATTCTGTTTTGTTAATACTTCTAAGGATATTAATTAAACAAAAATAAAAGCTTTTAATTAACCCTAAAGTTTTAATAGCTGACTATTTATTTTTAGATTTCTTAGATGATAAGGGAACAAAACAAAATTAAATAGCTGTGATCTTATTATTATTTTATAGCAACAATCCTCAAAAAAATAAATTTTCAATTATATTTTATCAAATATTAAGTAAATACAATGTGTATAAAATTTGAAAGATGCCACGTTTAAAATATGCATTTTTGGAGACGGAGGTGTAGGAAAAACATCTTTAACCAAAAAATTTGTAACTGGCTTATTTGATCCGGATTTGAAATTTACAATTGGACTGGATTTTTTCGTTAAAAATTTGGAGATCAATGAAAAGTTAATATCCTTACAAATCTGGGATTTTGCTGGTGAATCTCGATTTAGATTTCTTTTACCAGACTATGTAAAAGGAGCATCTGGAGCAATTTTTATGTATGATATTACTCGATTTTCATCCATAAAAAATATGGAGGATTGGTTACTTGTTTTTAATCAAGGTTTAATTAAAACTGAAAAGCGATTTCCTATTATTATGGTCGGAGGAAAAGCAGATCTCATTCAGAAACGGGCAATTCAGAGCGAAGACGCTATTGAGATAGCAAAAAAACAAAAATTTATTGGGTTTATTGAATGTTCCTCTAAAACAGGAGAAAATGTAGGAAAAATATTTATCACATTGGCTAAAACAATGATAAAAGAAGCAGGTTTAATCCAAGATAATGTTTTGTTATAAATTCTTTTCTAAATCAGAAAAATTAAACTAATAATAGGATGTTATTCGTATTATTAAGATTTATTCCATCGATAATAAAAAAAAGAAAAAAAATTGGTTATTATTTATTCCTCCGCTTGAAAGAAAGATATCATAAAAGAGACATTCACTGGAAGCATACGCGTGAAAGAGCTTTACTAAAAGTACTTAATCGCTAAAAGTATGTCTTCTTTTGTAATTTTCTTCCTCTTCGAATGTTTTGTTAACTTCAAAGCGGTTGTAGTTATTGCTTTACTGGCAACACCCAACCAATCGATTAATTCATCAACAGCGTCGCGTGCAACGATTGTAGCACCAACGTTTTTCATTAATCGGCGGATGGGGCTCCATGAAAAGTATTCTGCCATAATTTTTTTACACTTTTTTGGTTTTTTATTAATTTTTTATTTTATATTAAAATTTGTGTTTGAATTAATATATTCTCTTCAAATATTTAAAGATTTTGGTGCGTATTGAAAAATAGTAAAAAAAAAGTGAGAAAAATTGAAATATTTTTGTCGAGTAATGGAATTTGTTAATCTGGTAAGAGATAATTTTTTTAATAAAATTTCATCAGCTGACCAAAATTTGTAACCAATTAATAATATTTGTAATGATTTTTATATATTTTTTATTAATGGGATTAAATTTTAGAATTAAAGTAGGTTTTTATAAAAATGTGAGAAAGAATATAGTGCAAGGAATTAATAGAAATAAAAAAAGAAATTTAAAAATATTATATTAATAATCTGAATTAAAACATATCTTTTTGAATAGAATTTTCAATTTCTTTATTAATATCATCAGTTGGTTTTGTGACACATCCTATTTCTGCTATTACCTGAAGTCCTGTTGGACTTACCATTTCCTTTATATCGTTGCAAATCTTTGGTGGACTATTTGGATCAGCACCTGTCCCAAATACGATAAGTTTTTTGCCTTGTAAATTCAATTGGTTTACTTTTTTTAAGAATTTTTTAAAAGTCCTCGCCATTTGACCAGCATGAGTTGGAGTACCCAATCCTATGATTTCAAAATCTTTAATAGAATCAATTGATTTGAATTCTTTATCCCGATAAATCTCCACCGAAACCTCCAGATCTTCCAATCTTTTCATAATTTTTTCTGCTAATAATTTTGTGTTCCCAGATCGTGTATCATAAATAATGATTGCATTTGACATTTTTTATCACTCTCTTAAAATAATGTAATATAATATCTGGAAGAACTTAAATAACTTTTTTATTATTTAAAAAGGGAATTAAAAAATACTTAAAATTTCTTAAGTTCCATAACAAATAATCTTTTATTTTTAATGATTCCGGAATTTCTATAGGTTTAAGATAAAAATTCTTTTATAACTTCTTTGAATTCCTTGAGGTTTAATGGTTTTGAGAGCGATTTATTAAAACCAGCCCTAGCAAATATGGATTCCCTATTACCTTCAACTGGAGAAGAAGAGGCGGCAATAATTGGAATCCCTTTAAATTTATCCATTTTGCGGAGTTCTTTACAAATCCCAATTCCTTTTAATTTTGGAAGGTTATTATCTAAAATAATAAGATCGGGATTCCCAGATTTTATCATTTCTAAGCCTTTATCTCCCCGAGTTTCATAGAAGACTTCAATATTTGGGATTTTCTTGAAGATAGCTTTATATAATTTGATATTGGCTTCGTTATCTTCGATAATAAAAACTTTTTTTTTCAATGATTTACCCCCATATGCTAAATTATAAACTTTTTGTCAAATAATAACATAATAATAATAAATTATTTCTATTTAAATTAAATGGAGAAATTCTTTATTTGAAATATATTTTTGGACCAGTTCCATCTCGACGGTTGGGAAATTCATTAGGAGTTGATCCAATCCCTTCTAAAACTTGCAATTTTTCATGTATTTATTGTCAATTAGGAAGAACAACAAACTTAACAAATACAAGAAAAAATTTTTTTCCAAAAGAAGATATAATTCAAGAAATGAAACTATCATTAAAAATTCACGAAAAAACGATGGATTTTTTAACTTTTGTAGGAAGTGGAGAACCAACATTATATAAGGATTTGAAAGACCTTATTTTAGCGGCAAAACGATTAACAAATAAACCAGTTTGTGTAATAACCAATGGAGCATTATTGTATAACCGGGAAGTGCAAAATTCTTTAATGGAAGCAGATGTCATTATGCCAAGTTTAGATGCAGGAGATGAAGAAATGTTTAGAAGGATTAATCGACCTCATCCTGATATAAAATTTGATAAGATGGTTGAAGGAATGATTGAATTTAGAGAAAAATTTCCCGGTAAAATCTGGATGGAGATAATGTTAATGAAGAACATTAATGACGGAATCGAATCACTTAAAGTGATTAAAAAAATCCTAAATCAGATTAATCCAGACCGTACATATATTAATGTACCTATAAGACCTCCTGCAGAATCTTGGGTAATAAAGCCAAGTAAAGAATCAATTGAAAGATGCAAAGAAATATTAGGTGAAATCTATAATATCTCTTTTCCTGAAGAAGGGCAATTTTTTAGTCCGAGTTCTGACTTGGAAAATGAAATTTTATTATTAATAGAAAGACATCCGATGAGGCATGAACAAATTCTTAAAACATTCCCAAATTTCTCTGAAAAGAAAATATTAACAATCCTATATAAATTAGAAAAGAAAGGAAAAGTAATAAAAAAGAAATATGATGAGGTAATATTCTGGAATTTTATTCCGTAATTATTGAATCTGGTTTTATTGCGACTTTACCTAAATTTTTAGGTATTGAAAATTTAAATGTAGTCCCTCTTCCCAACTCGCTGGTAAAAGAGATATTTCCTCCATGCATATTGATTAATTTCTTAGTTAAGGGTAATCCCAATCCGGTACCTGGAATTGAATCAACAAAAAATGAACTTACTCTTTGAAATTCCTTAAATATTAGATCATAATCTTCCTTTGCAATCCCTATTCCAGTATCAATAATATAAAATTCAAATTGATTTTCATTTTCCATAATTTTCAGCTTAATTCCCCCATCATTGGTAAATTTAATTGCATTACTTAACAAATTGTAAAGTATTTCCTTTAATCTTATCTGATCTGCTTCAATAAATTTTTCCGTTTCTAATCCAATTACCTCAAATTTCAACTTTTTTTCATCAAGTAAGGGCTTAACTGTTGATCTAATCTGATTTATTAAATTATTTAAAGGAAATTTTTTAATATTTAATCTCATTTCACCCGATTCTATTTTGGATATATCCAAAATTTGATTTATCATGTTTAATAAATGCTCACCAGAGGATCGAACGTCTTTAATAAAATCTTTTTGTTCTTTATTTAAGCTCCCGTAAATTTCTTCCGCTAATAAATCTGAAAATCCAATAATTGCATTTAAAGGTGTTCTTAACTCATGAGACATGGTGGCCATAAATTCACTTTTAAATTGAGAAGATTTTAGAACTTCATTAACATAAAGATCTTTTTGTTTTATAGTTTCATTTAATTTTGTTATAGCATCATCCAATTCTATAGTTCTAATTTTTACTTTTTCCTCTAATTCTTCAGCAAATTTTTTTATTAACGCCTCTGCTTTCTTTTTCTCTGTAATATCCCGAACTATACCATAAAATCCACACTTCTTATTTTGTGAATCATACTTTAAAGAAATAGAGAGTTCAATATTACTTTTTATTTCGTTCTTTTTAATGAGCTCAAAATCATAGATTTTAGCTATTGTTTCAGTTTTATAAACTTCATTAAAAGATTTAAAAACGCTTTCTGCAGTTTCTTCTGTTAAGAATTGCCGATAATTCAAACCCATTAATTCATCTTTTGGATATCCAGTAATTTCGCACCAACTATCATTAAAAAATGTAAAATTTCCTTCAAGATCACTTTCATAATATCCTTCTTTAATATTTTCAAGAATAGTCCTATGTTTTTCTTCAGATTCTCTTATTTTCCTTTGCGTTTCCTTTATTGTCGAAATGTCTTGAATTACAAAATAGAATAGTTTTTTTCCACTAATTTGTACTATTGAAGAATAGAGCATAACAGAAATCAAACTTCCATCCTTTTTAGACAATGGAATTTCCAGTGGTTTTGGAGTGTTTCCCTTTATTATAGTTTTAAAATTTTTCATAATTTTTGAATAAGAATTTAAAGGAAATTTTCCAATATTTTTAAAATGCTTACCAATTATTTCATCTCTCTTATATCCAAACAAATTTTCAGCGCTAGGATTACAATCAAGAAATTTTCCTTGTGTATCCATTAGCGCTATAGATAAGGGAGTATTTTCGAATAGATGTCTAAATTTTTGTTCAGATTCTTTTACTTTTTGTTCTGCCTTCTTGCGTTCTTCCTCAAGATCTATCATATTTAAACCAAAAGCAATATCTTGAGCAACCTCCTTAAATAAATTTTGTTCATCCAAATCATTAACTAAATCTCGAGGAATAGATGCAGATAACCAACCGAAAATTTTTTCTCTGTGTTCCAATCGAATAGTCATCGCTGCTCTACCCTCATATACTTTCGATAAAGGACAATCTGTGCAAGTTAAATTAGGATTTTCATTGATAATTAAATCTGATTGCACTATTGCCTTTCTGCTGCATTCAGTCATTTCACCTTTCTTTAATAATTCAATCATGGATGAAAAATTTTCACCCAAACCTGCTTCAGCGGTTAATATAACATTATTTGAACTGTTTAAGAAGGCAATCCAAGCGTTAAAATAGCTTCGAGTTTCTATAAGATTATTACAGGCGCCTTGAAGCAATCTCTTACGATCTTTTTCTTTAATTATAAGCTGATTTACATTGCTAATGACTCGTAATACAGAAGAGATATGTTTTATTTTCTCCTCAGCCTTCTTACGCTGAGTATTATCTCTCAGTACTGCAATATAAAAATCTCCCTTATCATCTTTTAATAATTGCCCATTGACAGAAACAGGAACATAATACCCATCTTTATGTCGAACTCTAAATTCAGTAGAGATTTTTTCTCCGGTAGCATTTGCTTTTTTCAATGCTTCTGCAACATTTAATAAATCATCTGGATGGATATAATTTAAACTACTTAAGCCAATCATTTCCTCTTGTTTATACCCAAATATATCAAAACATTGAGGACTTATATAAGTTATCTTCGTTTTTAAAGTAGTCTCTAATATAATATCAGAAATGTTATTAATAAATCCACGATATCTTTTTTCGGATTCCTTTATTTTTTGTTCTGCCTTTGAGATCTGCTTACTTAAAAAACCAACAAAATAACCAGTAAATATAAATATAATCCCTCGAATTAAGTTATCGATTATTGTATTCAATCCAATAAAAAATGAAAAGAAAATTAATGAACTAGTCAAAAATATAGGCACAATTAAACCTCTTTTTTTCCACCAAAGACATGCTAAAATAGTGGGAATATAAAAAAAATGAGTAAATATCGTGCTAATTTTAAGTATGAAGAGAAAATAATATTCTAAAAAGCATAAAGCAGATAAGACTGCAATTATAATAAGAATTTCAAATTTTTCTTCAGGGTTTTTAATTTTTAATCCAATCATGATGTTGCATCAGTTATTACCATATTTATTTTATTGAGTTTGTTGAAAGCATCTCATCAATAGATTTAGTTATTTCTTTACATGATTCAAGCATCATTTCTGTGTAATTCACAACTGTTTGCTCAGACAGATTTCCTTGTTCTTTCCCTTCTAAAATTAATTCGCAAAATCCTTGAATAGTATTAATTCCACTTCTAATTTGCATAGTAAATGACTCTAATGGTAAAACTTCATCTTTTTTCATATATATTTCATTTATTTCACTAAAAAATTTTTCAAATGATTTTTTATCATCTGACAAAATTTGCTTGTTTCCTAATTTTAGGAATTCCATTTCAATTCTTCGGAAATGAATTATTGGGATTAGAGGATATGCTACATCCCGAAGAATTATCAGTGAATATAATTGTTTCCCTCCTCGAGCACTAGGATCTTCAATTTCAATTTTACAGATCTGGGAATAAAATTGACTAAAATCCAAAATGACAAATTTATTTTTAGTATTTAATGCATCTCTCAAAAGATTTTTAATGAATTGCTCTTCCTTAAGTGGAAAAGATGAATATAAAGTTCTGGGACCTAAGATTTGATCATATTTTCCAATAATTAAAATAAATTGATATTTATCCAGCCCTTCTTTAAAATTTAGGTAAGGATCTGACACTTTTTCTCTCCATTTTCATATTAAAATTATTTTTATTTCAAATTTATTACCTTTTATTTAATTGTAGATATTTTTTGCAACTTTTCTTCAGTTAATGTGATTTTAGGAATTGTAAAAAAGAATGTGGTTCCTTTATCTAATTTACTTTCAAACCAAATTTCCCCTCCATGAAGATTTACTAGTCTTTTCGTTAATGCTAAACCCAACCCTGTCCCCTGAACCTGTTTTATCTTATCACCTTCTACTCTTCCAAATTCTCTAAAAACTACATCATAATCCTTCTTTGCGATACCAACACCAGTATCTTTAATTTGAAATTCCCAATGATCGATTCTCTGAATACCACGAAGTGAAACATTTCCTTTCTCTGTAAATTTAAATGCATTACTTAAAATATTATATATTATTTGTTTGAAACGTACAGGATCAGCAATTAAACAATCTTGTTCATTTATACCTTTAACTTTAAATTCCAAATTTTTGTTTGAATATAATGGTTTTATTACTGCATTAATTTCTACAATTAATTCATTTAAATCAAATTTCTGCATATCTAATTTTAATTTTCCAGCTTCAATTTTTGAGATATCTAAAATAGAATTTATTAAACTCAGTAAATGATCTCCCGCAGAATTGATATCATTTATGAAATCTTGTTGATCTACATTTAAATCCCCATATGATCCATCTAATAACAACTGTGAAAAACCTAATATTGCATTCAACGGTGTTCTTAATTCATGAGACATTGTAGCCATAAATCGTGATTTAATATCCAAGGAAGCAAGTAATTGATCAAATAACATTTCTCGATTCTTTTCAAAATTCTTTCTATCAGAAATATCGGAAAAAAAAGATTGAATGATTATTTGATCTTCAATTCTTAATATGGTTGACGAAACTTCTATATACAATAGGTTTCCATGCTTTTCTTTTATCAATGCTTCGACTTTATTTAAAATTGATAGATCATAAATATCTTCTTCGTAATGTTTTTTAACTAAATCCATAAATTCTGGGTCAAATAACTCGTATATATTGTGTGTTAATAATTCTTCTCTATTATAGTTAAATAAATTCTCGGTTTCTCTATTAGCTTTTAAAATTTCACCCTTTTGATTTAATAGAAAAATCCCCAATGGAGCTGTTTCATTAAGCGCATGGATTTCTTGGAGTGATTTTTCCAATTCCATTATTTCTTCTTCTGATTTTTTTCGGGCTGAAATATCTTGTATAATAAGTTGTATTAATTTTTTTTTACCTATTTTAAATAAAGCAAATTGCATATTCACCCATATAAGGCTTCCATCCTTCTTATTTACTTGAATATCAATAGGCTCTGGAACCTCTCCTTTATTAATTTCTTTAGATTTATTTTTTATTTCTGGAAGATATTTTGGAGGAATAATAGAATTTTGACTATAAAATTTATTGATTAACTCTTCCTTTTTATATCCAAATATTTTTTCTGTAGTATTATTGCAATCAATAATCACACCTTCCAAATTTAGTAGGATTATAGAATTTGGAGAATTTTCGAATAGATATCTGAATTTTTCTTCTGACTCTTTTTTCTTTTTTTCCGTCTTCTTGCGTTCCGTAATATCTTCGCAATTCGTTAGGAGTACAGTTTTACCACCCAACTCTATTAAGTCTATATTCATTAGAGCTGTATAAATTGTGCCGTCTTTTTTTTTCAATTTTACTTCAAAATTATGGACCTTATCAGTTTCATGCAATTTATTAAGTAATTTTTTACGTTCATTTGGATCAACATAAGTAGAAATAAGTCTTTGAGTGTTTAACTCATCTAAGGTAAAACCTGTTATTTCTTGCATTTTTTTGTTTATAGCAAGAATATTACCCTCAAGGTCAGCAATCCCAATCCCTATTGGAGAAGAATTAAATAAAAATTGATATTTTTCCTCAGATTTTTGTATTTGGCTAGTTAATTTTTCCATTTTAATCCATGTTCGATTTCTTTCAATAGCATGTTGGATTGAACGTAATAATATATTGCTACTAACCTCATTTTTAATCAAGTAATCTTGAGTTCCTGCTTTAACCGCTTCTACGCCTATTTGAAAATCATCATTTACAGTTAGAACAATAATTGGAATATTTTGAACCTTTTCACAAGTCTTAAATACAGTATTAAGTCCAGAGCTATCTGGAAGGTTTAAATCTAAGAGAATTACGTCATAATTTTTATTATCAATACGTTTAAATCCATCCTTAAGGGTTTCAACCCAAACTAAACTAAATTTTAAATTTTTAATCTCTTTTAGCATTTCTTCTATTAATCGAGCATCACCTGGATTATCTTCGATTAACAGAATATTAATTAAATTATCTAACATATTTTTATTATTTTATGTTATTTAGTTTAATAAGTAATTACGATAATACGAAAAATGATAATTTTTAATGATATAGAAATATTGGATGAGAGAGAGACACATAGATTATTCCTCTTTTTACCTCATTAGTTATATAAGAATTTCTAGAATTAATCGTGTTAAATTCATTAGCATTTTCTTTCAATTAAAATTTATCAAATTAAGTTATTTCTGGCCCATCAGGTGGTAATTTAACAATCGTAAACCAGAAATCTCCAATAGATTTCACCACTTTTATAAATTGCTCCATATCTATAGGTTTGGAGATATAACAATTCGCATGTAAATTGTATGTTTTTATGACATCCTCTTCAGATTTCGAAGTTGTTAAAATTACGACCGGAATTCGCCTTAAATCTTTATCTTGCTTAATTTCAGCTAAAACCTCACGTCCATCTTTCTTAGGTAAATTTAAATCAAGAAGAATTACATCTGGTCGTGGTGAATTTTTAAATTTTTCTTTTTTAAATAAAAAATCCATTGCCTCTATACCATCCAATGCTATGTGTAATTTATTAGCAATTTTACATTCTTTAAGAGCTTCTTTTGTCAAACGCACATCTCCTGGATTATCTTCAATTAACAAAATTTCTACCATTTTATGTTTTTGTTTTGTCAAAACTTTTACCTCATTTTTTTCTTTAAATTGCTTCTTTTTTCATATAATTATTTTTTTTTATTGGAATAATAAAATGAAATGTTGAACCCTTTCCAACTTCTGATTCAACCCAAATTTTTCCATTATGTCTTTCTATAATTCTTTTACATAGGGCTAGACCTATTCCAGTTCCAAGATATTCAGACTTTCTGTGTAAACGTTGGAATATAATAAAAATACGATCAAAATATTCTGGATCTATGCCGATCCCGTTATCTTTTACTGAGAATTGCCAGTTATTTTTTTTTTTTTTTGCTGAAATATGTATTCTCACGGGATCTTTACTGCGGAATTTTAATGCATTATCAATCAAGTTTTGAAACACTTGTATTAATTGTGTTTTATCAGCCAATATGTTTGGTAAATAGTCATGGGTTATCTCTACATCATTTTCTTTTATAGTTTCATGTAAATTGAAAAGAACATCTTTTAAAACCTCTTCACAGTTAATAACTTCAAAAGGATTACCACGAGTCTGAATTCTTGAATATTCTAACAAATCTTCAATAAGAATTTTCATATTATTTGCTCCATCCACAGCAAATTTAATGAACTCATTTGCATCCTCATCCAGCTTATCTTTATAACGCTTTGCTAGGAGTTGGGTATAACTTGTCACCATTCTTAATGGCTGTTGTAAATCATGAGATGCAACATAAGCAAATTGTTGTAGTTCTTCATTGGAACGTTTTAAAGCATTTAATGTATCTTTCATTGCATTTTCTGCTATTATACGCTCGGTGATGTCCCGGAATATAAGAACAACACCAATAATATTTCCTTTATCGTCTTTTATCGGAGCACCACTATCGGCAATCGGTATTTCCTTTCCTTCTTTAGATATTAAAACAGTATGATTCGCCAGACCAACAACAACGTCCTCTCGAATTACTCTCGATACGGGACTTTCGATTTGCTTGCGAGTTTTCTCGTTAACGATGTTAAAAATATCTCCTACGGGTTTTCCCGTGGCTTCTTCTTGCTTCCAACCAGTTAAAGACTCGGCAACAGGATTTAAAAACGATATCTTACCTTTTGTGTCGGTAGCAATTACCGCATCGCCAATACTATTAAGTGTCGTAGAAAGCCATTCTTCGGATTCTTGGAGCTTTTTTGTGCGCTCTTCCACCAATTCTTCAAGATGCTCGCGATATTTCCTTAATTCCTCCTCCGCTTTCTTTCGCTCCGTAATATCTTGTCCAACTCCTTGAATCCCAATTGCCTTTCCATCAGTATCTTTTACCGCAGTAACATTCCAAGAAATCAATACCCTTTCTTTTTTTCCCTTTTTCCAAAAATATTGCTCAAAACCTTCTTGACTCATATTTGGATCTATTCTAACCTTCTGCCTTACGGGTTCAGCCCTTTCTAATTCATTTTTCTCAAGCATTGATCTTATATCCTTACCAATCATCTCCCCTTCTTCATATCCTAATACTTTACAGGTGTATGGATTCATTAACGTTACTCTCCACTCATCATCGTGTGCCAAAACGATGGCATTGGAATTATTTATTAACATTTGGTATCTATGCAATTCTGCCTCTATCTTCTTACTCTCAGTAATATCTCTGAAAACCTCAATAACTGCTGGATTACCATAAAAATCTTCTACGAAAAAAGCGTCAATTCCAAAATATTTTGTTTCTTTGGTTGAAGGAAGTGTTGAAATTTTTTCGAATCTCATCCTACGTTGTTCTATTGTTAAAGATTTTTCAATAGGACAAGATTCACAAGGTTTTGAGCGCTTAAATAAAGTTTCATAGCAGTTTTTTCCAACCAAATTCTTTCCGAATTCTTTGAGAGCATTTTCATTTGCAAATAATATCTTATTCTTCTGAGAAATAACCAAAATTGGATCTTTCATATTTGAAAAGATTAACCCTATTTTTTCCAGAGATTTTTTTAACTCTTGTGTTGCCATTTTTTATTTCACCTTTTTTTAGAACCAATAATTTTTATTAAAAAATTTATTAAATGTTATTTTGAACAATTTGTCTAAATTCATTAATATTAATGAGTTTTGAAATATATTCATTAAAACTTGCTTGTAATATACGCTCCTTATCTCCTTTCATCGCAAAAGAGGTAACAGCAACGATGGGAATATCTTTAAATTTTTCGATTTTACGGAGTTCTTTACAAATATCAATTCCGCTCATATCTGGCAATTGTATTAGTTATTCCGACATATTCTAACGAATTTTCATCTTATTTTTATGTGGTTGAATAAAATTGACAAATTTTAATTTAACAATATCTGATAACAAATTTGTTATAAGGTATTAATAATTGTATCACTATATAAATATACTTGTTGTAATTCTTACATCATAATATCAATTTTTTAAAAGATTTTTTATAACGATTAAAAAGTAATAATTTAATTTTTCATAAAAAAAGTTAATTCATTAAAAAATAGTGTAAAAAATTTCCTTTAAAAAGAAATATAATCTTAAAAATTGTAATATCAGAATTTTTATATTAAAATAAGATTAGACAATAACATTTTTGACTGTTTTCCTAAAATCGTTAATATTTATTGGTTTTGCAATGTAAGTATCGAAACCTGCTTTCAATATACGTTCTTTATCACCTTTCATCGCGAAAGACGTGACAGCAATAATTGGAATGTTTTTATATTTTTCAAGTTTACGAAGTTCTTTACAAATATCGATTCCACTCATATCTGGTAGTTGAATGTCTAAAATTATTAGGTCTGGATTATCTGACTTTAGAGATTCAAAAGCTCGACCACCATGGGTCTCTGCTATAATTTCAATATCAGGCATTGTATTTAGGACTGCTTTAAATAATTTCATGTTTTTTTCATTATCTTCCACAAGAAATACTCGTTTTTTCATAAAACCTTAACTCTATATTATTGTAATGATGAAATACGCATCTCCTCATCATCAAATGTTTGTATATTACTATAACAACACTCTTTGATAACAAATTGATACAAAATATTAGTGATAAACATTGTATTTAAATATTTGTTATAATAATGTGTTTATTAATATTAAATTCTTCATTTTAAATATTTACTCTATTATAACAAATATTTAAAAATTAAAAAGATTATGTAGTAATTACAAATATATAGTTTTTTGTGTGTAAAACCCGATATATAAAAAGACAAAATAAAATTGAATAATGCGTGTTTATTAATGCATTGAATTAGTAGGGCAGTATGGAATTTGGTTTCTTGTAAAAAAATGATTTTAATTATTAAATTGATTTCTTTGATTCTGATACAATATTGAAATCCTCATACTTAAAATTTTTGAGAAAGAATGAATGAAAAAAAAACTGAAGAAATGGAAAAATATGAAAAAATGACTGGCAAACACGCAATTTGGCGTGGAGTAATAACCGAAGGATTTAAAAAATGGCAACGAGGAGAAAAGATATACGATAGATTTAAGGAGAGAATAGCTCTTTATGTATCTAAAGAAACTAAAGAAGATTGGCAGAATTTCGTAAGAGATTCAAAATACACTTCAATTTCTAAACTAATAAGGGATGCTGTAAACAATTTCATTGAAAAAAAAATAAAAGTAATAGAGCATGAGAATTATAATAAAGGTGATCAACTTAGAAATCTTTCAGATATCTCTTATGTTTTAAAAGAAGCATTAACTTCAATAAAAGGATTTTCCCAATTATTAATTGAAAATTATAAGGAAGAACTCAATGAGGAAATCATTTTAAAAATAAAAGAAATTTTTGATAAAAGCATCTTTCTTGAAAACAAGATTAATGAATCGTTAGAATACTCTTATATTAGTAAATCACAATATGACATTTTACTAATTGAAGATGATATATCAACAATAAAGTTATTAAAATCATTTTTTGAAAGGAAGGGTTATAGTTGTAAAGGTGTCATTAGTGGTTCTAAAGGATTGAATGAATTAAAGAGAAATATTCCTAGAATTATTTTATTGGATATTATTTTACCTGATATTAATGGATTTGATGTTTGCAAAATAATAAAATCTAATAAAATATATCAAAATATTCCCATCTTTCTATTAACTGCTGTATCAAGTCTAAAAGTTGAGCATTTTATTAAAAAAGCAAAAGTAGAAGGTTATATCTCAAAACCTTTTGATTTTTCGGATTTTAATTCAATATTTAAATATTTAAATTAATTTTTAATAATTTTTAATCTCTTAAAATGGGAATAGAAAAAGAAAATTTACTTCCTCTATTTCTTCCTGCTGATTCCATCCAGATATTTCCCCCGTGTAATTCAATAATCTTTTTCGCAATATATAGACCGAGCCCTGTACCCTCAATTCCAACATCCCAACCTTGACCATATCTTTCAATTTTTCCAAATTGTTTAAATAATTGATTCTTTTCCTCAGCGGAAAACCCAATTCCATTATCTTCTATTGAGATTATAAAAAAGTTAGATTTTACTTCAGAAAAGATTTTAATTTCTCCTCCAAGAGATGTGTAGTTAATTGCGTTTATTAATATAAGCATCATAAAATTAAAATTGGAAAAATTAAATTAAATTTTGTGTTAATAATTGAAAAAACTTATATTATACTTTGTGATAATAATAATCTAGAAATGTAATAAAAATAGTGAATCTTTCCTTTTTTATTGGTGATTTCAATTTTGAGTAATGAAAAAAAAAGTAGTGAAATGGAACAATATGAAAAAGAGACAAGGAAATATGCTATTTGGCGTGGTATTATAACTGAAGGATTTAAAAAGTGGCAACGAGGAGAAAAAATTTATGATAGAGATAAAGAGAGAATATCACTCTATATTGCAGAAGAAACTAAAGATAAATGGCAGAATTTTATTGAAAGTAGTAAATATTCTTCTATTTCAAAATTGATAAGAGATGCTGTTGATTTTTTTATTAATGAGAAATTAAGAGTAGGTGTTGATGAAAAACTTAAAAAACTAGGACCTTTAAAATCAATTACAAATCTTTCTCATGATTTAAAAGAGGCTTTAACTTCGATAAAAGGATATTCACAGTTATTGCTTGAAAATTATAAAGATAATTTGACAGAAGATGTATTATCAAAAATTAAGGAGATTTTTAATAAAAGTATATTTCTTGAAAATAAAATAAAGGAAGTTTTGGAAAAAGGAGAAATTGGAAAGAGACAATATGACCTTCTATTAATCGAAGATGATCCATCGACTATAAAATTATTAACAACTTTTTTTGAAAGTAAAGGTTATTCTAGTAGAGGGGTAATTAGTGGTTCTAAGGGAATAGATGAATTAAAAGCAAACATTCCAAAATTAATATTGTTAGATATAATATTGCCAGATATAAATGGATATGATGTTTGTAAAATGATAAAATCTGAAGAGAAGCTTAAAAATATACCAATTTTCTTCTTAACAGCTATTCCAAGTTCGGAAGTTGAGAAAAGAATTAAAGATGCTGGTGCTGATGGTTATATTTTAAAACCATTTGATTTTAGTGATTTTGAAATTTTATATACATATCTATAAATTTTAAAATTCTCTTTTCTTAGTTACAGAAAGCATTTCTTTTACATAATCCATAATCTATTTAGTAATAATCAAATTAAACAACTAAGAAATAAAGTATATATTCAATTTATTTGACAAAATTAATTTAAAAATTTGGTTTAATTAATGGTTATAGGCATAGCATTATTTAGTTGGGATAAGAAGGTGGGTGCGGTTTTAGAGATTAAACATCCTGAAAATCTTGATTTATCACAAAATTTAATTAACAAAATATATATGACTCATGCTTATAGGCAGGAAAATCAAAAAGAAGAGTTAATGGAAATTAATCTGGAGAATCAAATTATTCTTAGTTACTGTGATATGTCTAAAGTTGTAAAACTTGGGTATGAAATAATAATCCTTATTGTTCATGAGAAGGAGAAAATACATCTTAAAAATTTAAAATCTGAATTATTTGAATTTGCGAGAGAAGTGTTAAATAAACCTAAAATTGAGAGAAAGAAGTATTTTTTTGAAAATCTCGATTTGTTTTTTAAAGAAACAGTAAAGAAAAAGATATTATTAGTTGGACGAGCAGCTACAGGAAAATCTAGTATTAAGCAAGTTATTTTTGAAGGAAAGATGCCACAGGAGTTATTATCTAATCCCCTTGAGCCAACTCGTGGTTTAACACCCTCTGTTTATTCATGGTTAGATCTAGATTTGGGTATTTTCGATTCAGCTGGTCAAGAACTGGATTATTTATTAGATGATAAAAATGAACAAACCTTAGCATTCGAAAATACTGATATTGTAATATATATGTTTGATTACTTAACGTGGATTGAAAATAACGAAATAATAATAAAAGATATAAAAAAAGTTTCAAGAATTATTAAACAAGAGTCTTATAATGCTAAAATTATATTATTTCTACATAAAATTGACTTAATTAAGGAAGAAAACAGAGAACAAAACATAAAAAATATCCAGCGAGAAATAAAAGAACAATTGAATTTGCAGATTTATTTTACAAGTCTTTATCCAAATTTAATTTATAATATTTATAATGCCTTTTATGAGATTTTAAGTAATTTTTCCAAGGAGACTATTTATTTTAAAGAGGTTTTGGATGAAAAAATTAAAGATAATTCAAAATCTATGTGTTTTATAACTAATCAAAATAGTAGTATAGTTGTTCAGACAATGTCTAATGATTTCAATTTTAAATTAATTAACCAAATTCATAGATTAATTGCTCAATTTGACCAATCATTTGAAGACATGAGCATTAATGATAATATCGATTATATGATACTTTCAAGTTTGAAAAATTTTAATATTATTATGAAATTTCTTAATCTCTCGAATTATGATCTCAAAAATTTAATTTTAATCTCTGAAACAATTAGTATCATTCAATTAATAGAATTTTGTGAGGAAATTAAAAATACTTTGAATAGATATTTTTATAAAGACATTCAAAAATGAGAATCTAAAATGGGTAAAAAGATAATTTTCGTTGGACCGCCTGGAGCGGGAAAAACTACCTTAAGAAAAGTCTTTTTTGAGGGAGAATCTTCTTCAAGATTATTAGACTATGCATTGGAGCCTACGCATGGTAAAGAATCAGTTATTCTTCAGTTAAGTGAGGATGTTGGAGTGTTTGATCTAGCAGGTCAGGAAAATACAAGGTGGTTCGAAACAGATGACAAAGAAATTTTCTATGAATCAAAAATTCTTATAGTAGTTATTGATATTACAACGGACCATGAGAAAATTTTAGAGTTTATCGGAAAGGTTATTAAAACTCGAAATGAATTAATACCAACTGCAATCATTTATATATTAATTCATAAAATTGATTTGGTAGCACAAAAAACAATTAAAGCATTAAAATATAAAATTTCTGATGCTATTGGTAAGGAAAAGTTAGTTAAAATTGCATTTACAAGTATTCAGAAAGTGTATTTCCCCTCAACTTTTTCATTATTTATGGATATCTTAGATACATGTATAAGTGAAAGAGAAACTCCTGAAAGAATTGATTTGAATCTACTTCAAAATACTATTGATTTTTTATATGAATTACAAAAGAGTGTTTTAATTACGAAAAATGATTTACAGATAAGATTGAAAGCTCCTGATGAAATGATTGATTCTATAAGCAAACTATTGAGTAATAAAGGACATATTGATGTTTCAAAAATAAATGATAGAACAATTTTTAGTTTAACTGATAAAGGTAAAAATTATTTTAAAGAAATTTTAGATAAATTTTCTCTGCAAAAATTGATTAAATTTGAGAAAGAACATTATAAGACAGAAGCCGCTTTAGGGCCAAAAGTTCCTCCATATTTAGGTTTTTTAGTGGCTGATAAAGATGGAAAATCAATAATAAATGTAGAAGTATTTGACGGAGCTTTTGATTTATTCTTAAATACTGAAGAGGGAGCGATGAAAACTGATTTTGAGTTAATTCCTATGTTTATTAGTGCTTTAGAAAAATTCTCGGAAGAAATAAATATAAAGGACTTAGCAGGTTTTCAATTAAAGGGAACAAATATAGAAATGCAGACTTTATCTTTTGAATTATATACGGTTACTCTTTTTATAAATCCAGAAACAAATGTTAAATTTTTTGAAGATCTAATCAGAGAATGGTTTGAAAATCTTTTTGAAGTACATAAAAAAGAAATTGAGTCTGCTATTGAGACAGGTTATATGACTAAAATTTCTAATTTAAATAAGGAAGGGAAAGAATGGTTGGAAAATCTTAACGAAAAATATAAAAACATGGCTATGAATCTAGAGATTTTTGATTTTGATCAAGCTAAAGTACTTTATCATCATATAGATGATATATCCGCAGATATTAATTTTAAATTTTCATTAATTTTAGAAAAAATTAAAAAATTAAAAATAGATTTGATGAAGGCGATATTAGTAGAAGACTTTCAAGAAGTAAAGGAAATTGCTAACAAAATCCGAGGAATCAAAGTTTAAATAAAAATCTTTACTTTTAAACAATAATTTTTATTATATTCTACCGAAATTCATTTAGTAGTAAAATATTTTATATTATTAAATTAATTTATTAAATATAAATTCCCCAAAAATGCCGTTTGATCTAAAAATTTGATTGATTTTAGAAATAATGATTTAGATTTCCCGATCATTGTTAGCCCGAATCTAGGGATTCCTTGTTTTTTAAAATATAGTAAAAATAAAGATTATTATTTCAATTTATTGGTAATTACAAAAAAAATTGAATCAAGTAATTCCTTAAAAACACGTCTAGAAGATGCAATAAAAATTATTCCTCTTAAAAGATTGAAAATCGAGAAAGAATCTAAAGATAATTCCATTAAAAATAATGCTATTAGAGGCATTCCAATTGATTTAAAAATTGATAAAATCGAGAACACTGATATCTTATCAATAAATCGGGTAGCTTTTCTTGAAGAACAATATTATTTGTCTCCTCAGGATTACCTTCTTAAATTTAAGACATTTGGAAATTTAAATCAATTTTTTAAAGTATCTGTATCATTTGCGGATAATTCTGAGATAAATACTATCCTAAAACATCAAAACTTTATAATATTTGATATCATTCATAAAATCTCAGATAAATTAAAACGAATAAATTATCATTCACTTGTGTTAACTAAACAGGATTGGAAAAATTTTACGTTTGTTCAAGTAACGGATATTCATCTTGCCAAAAGAAATGACTTAATTTTAGAAAAATTAAAGGAAGATTCATCAAAAAAAGTTTCGACCAAAATTAGAGATCTGATTAATAAATTTAAAACAAAAGAGATTACACCAATAGAAAATAGATTAATAAATCCAAATAATCAACTTAGAAAACTTATAAAAATAATAAATGAAAAAGTCCAAAAAAACCAAATTGACTTTTTAGTTCTTACAGGAGATATTATAGACTTCTGTTTAATTAGTGCAATTGAAAAATTAGAAGATATGATGGATTTTAACTTTCCAAACACAAACTGGAAAATTTTCCAAGATATAATTTTAAACCGAATAGATTATAATAAACCTGGAATGATAACTGGTGAAGAATTACTCTGTCCTATCTTCACTATTCCTGGAAATCATGATTACCGCTTAGGGCATTATGATTTAAGATGGGGATTTATGTATAGAAAATTAGGGTTAATATTATCAGAAGCAATAATGTTATATGATGAATGGGTTGCAGACCCAATACGAGCACTAACTCCCTTAAGAAAATGCTTGATTAATTATTGGCAAGAGATTAATCCGGCTTTAGATTATATCATAACTTTAGGTAATAACCACTTTATTTTTATGAACTCAGGGTATGACTCTGGTAAAGATTTTCGAGATTTTATTACGGGATTTCCATCATCAACTGGTATGACAGATGCTCAAATAAAGCTTTTGGAGAATTTTATAAATTATAAATTTAAAGGAAAAGAAAATATATTTCTTTTCACACATGGACCAATAATTAACCCTATAAAAAAGATAAAATTTATTCAAAAGCTGAAAAAAAAGATAAATGCAGATACCTTTCTTAATTTTGAGGAATTAAAAGAATCAAATTTGGCCAAAAAGGGAATCTCAGAAGATAAAAGAAATATTGATGATAAAATAAATCTCAAGTATGGAACTATTACTAATAACTGGCAAGAAATGATAAATTTTTGTAAAGATTTCTGTTTATTAGCGTTATGTGGGCATACACATGCTTTAAGAGAGTTTAGATTAAAAACTCCTATTAAAAAAAGCAAAGTATTCAAATCTGTTCCATTCAATTTGATAAAAATTGAAAACCCTGCAGCAGTATTTTTTGATAATTATTCCGAGTTATTAAAAAATCAAAAAGATATTTTGGATAAGAAACCTTTTTTATTTCAAACACCCGCTTTGGGATTAGGTTCGTACGAGCATCCTACTGCAGGTGGAGCATATAGAGAAATAAAAATAAAAAAAGGAAAAATAGAATCTTTTAATGTAAAATTTTTACCAAAATGAATTAAATGAATTTATTAACCTAATAAGGAGTTCATGACAATAAATTCAAATATTTAGAAAAAGAATAATATAAATGGATTTGAAACATGGAATTCGATATTTCTAATTATTTGATTAATTTTTCACTTAAAAAAAATTTAGATAGTTTTCTTGATGATTCCCAGGAAACTCAAGTTGATGCTTTCAAAATAAAAAATAAATCGATAAAAAAGTATATTAATGAATTTTGGACGTCAAAACAGAGACAAGCATCATCCATTCATGAAATTTCATATAGAGCATGCTTTAAAGCACAATTGCCAAGATTTTTTCTAAAATTATTAACAAAACCAGACGATGTTATATATGATCCATTTAGTGGGCGGGGTACAACCATAATTGAAGCGGGTTTATTAAAGAGAAAAGTAATTTCCAATGATATTAATCCTTTGAGTGAAATTTTGGCAAGACCGAGATTAAATATTCCCTCTATTAATGATGTTAAAGATAAATTGGATAGAATTCCGTTAAATTTGAAATTCGAAAATGAAATTGACTTGTCTATGTTTTATCACGAAAAAACAGAGAGGGAAATACTTTCTCTGAAAAATTATCTTTATGAAAGAAAAGAAAGTAGAGAAGAAGATGATATTGATAGATGGATCCGGATGGTTGCTTCGAATAGATTGACTGGACATTCAATAGGTTTTTTTTCCGTTTATACGCTACCACCAAATCAAGCAGTTTCACCAAAACGTCAAATTAAAATAAATAGAAAACGTCGTCAAA
The DNA here is from genome assembly GCA_030606485.1 of Promethearchaeota archaeon. GTDB lineage: Archaea > Asgardarchaeota > Lokiarchaeia > Sigyniarchaeales > SOKP01 > 6H3-1. The sequence continues at coordinate 60,420 of JAUWGH010000003.1, forward strand.
AACCAGAGTATAGAGGTGTGAAGGATAGAATTATAAAAAAATCAATCTCTTTACTACGAAACCTAACTATGCAACAAAAAAATTACTTAAAAGAAATTTCTAAATCTGCAATATTTTTAACGAAAGATGCAAGAAATACACCAGAAATTAATGAGAATTTGGTTCAATTAACAGTAACATCTCCCCCCTTTTTAAAAGTAGTTCAATATTCAAAGGATAATTGGCTAAGATGTTGGTTCAATTCCATTAATGCAGAAGTTATTTCTAAAAAAATTACAATGGAATCTGATGTAAATAGATGGTCAAAGATGATGGGTAGCGTTTTTAAAGAATTATATAGAATAACCAAAATAAATGGATGGGTAGCATTTGAGGTGGGAGAGATTCAAAAAGGAAAAATAAAATTAGATGATTATATTGTTCCTGAAGGATTAAATGCAGGATTTGTCTGTAAAGGAATTGTAATCAATGAACAAGATTTTACTAAAACATCTAATATTTGGGGTATAAAAAATAAGGAATCGGGTACCAATACAAATCGTATTGTATTATTTAGAAAGGAGGTTTGAATGAAGGTTTTTTTTTTGTAATAAATTATTTTATAAGTTATTCTATTTCCTCTTCATTAGAATTTTCCTTTATTTGTTCTTTTTCTAAAGAGTCTTTTTCTTTATCTCTTGTTTCTATTTCTGCTTCTCCCTCTTTTTGAGAGGTCATCTCCTCCTCTTTGTCTTTTTTAAGTTCAGTTTCTATTAGTCTGATTCCTTTAATTTCCAATTTTTTCATTTGTAAAAAATCCTGAAATTCTTTATCTCCGATCTTATTTGTATCAAGCGCTTCATTATTCTTTAGATATTCTTTAAAATCAGTTATAATTGTAATTACCTCTTCTTGGTTATAATGCTTTCTCATTATGAGCCCTTTCCTTTCTAAAACATATTCAGAATACCATAGATAGAAGAAAACGGTAATAATTAACATTAGAAAATTACTTATTAAATTAATTTGATTACGATCAGTAAAAAATCCCGGGAGAGAACCAGCTCCGGTAATCATTATAATTTGCCCTTCGATGTATAAAAAAGTAAAAGCGAAAAGGAAGAAAGGCATATTATTAGCATTAAATATTCGAGAACTATACGCTTTATCACCCAATCCTCTTAGAACTAAAATAGCTGTAGCAACCATTAATAAAACATCAAGAATTGCCGTAATAATATCCGTACCTGTCGTTTGGGTTGCACCACGTAATGCATTTGTGAAACTGAATACTCTATACCAAATAATTATCCAAATGAAAATATAGAACATAGAAGAAAATACATTAGATGTTTCATTCTTTTTGCTTTTTAGATAAAGACTAATTAAACGCCATGATGTTATACCAATTATAATAAAGACGACAGCATTCCAACCAATATACAAATAGAGATTATCAAGAGGACCTCCTTCAATTTCTGGCGCAAAATATGACCAAAATCCATATAAAGTACCAATTTGCATTAAAATAGGTACAACAAGTCCTAAAATTAAAAAAGTTATTGTGATATATTCTTTTGTTTCAGATAATTCAGATTTTGGAAGAACTTTATTATTTATCTTAACAGATAAATCTTCAAATCCTCCTTTGAGAAAAAATATTTGAATAAGATTCCATCCAAAATAAATTATTATGAAAATAGTTGGTAGAATTAAATCCCAACCCAAGAATTGTATGGTTAATTGGGTAGAATGACCTAATAAAAAGTATACTAATATAATAACAAAACTTATTCCAAATGCGATTAAGAAACCAATGATTTTATTCCTATCAATTATTTTATCTGTAGAAAATAAAAATTCATTCAATTTGGGTATTAATCCAAAAAACATTAAAAATATAAAAGTTAATGAAATTGTTGTTGCTAAAAATAAAATTAAATCCCCCAAATCTGGAATTAAGCTTATTAAAGCAATCAAAATTGCACAAATGAAAAATATTATTGTATATAATAAATGGCTTTCATTAAAGATTCTATAAAAATATTTATCTAATAGTTCTTGAATTTTAATAATAGATTTACTTTTAGGTTTTGGTTTTTCTTCTTCCAAAATTAACCATCTTCTTTTTATTTATTTAAATTAATATAATAAATTCAAAATATTATATAAAAATAGTTATATAATATTAATATAAAAATCAATGAGATTTCCAAAGAAATGTTCATAAAAAATAGAGATATCCTACTGAATGAGAATATTCCTCAGAAAAATCTAGAATTAAGAAGGATACTTATTGACGTTTTAGAAAGAGCTTTAGATGCAGTAAAGCCAAAAATTTTAATTGAGAGAGCCGTAATTATTGATAAAAATCAACTCAAAATTCATAATTTATCTTTAGATTTAACACAATTTAGGAGATGTATCATAATTGGTGGCGGAAAAGCATCTGGTGCTATGGCAGCAGAGTTGGAAAATATTTTAATTTCATATGGAAAAATTCCATTTAATGGAATCATTAATATCCCCAAAGGATTAGAAATTGATGACAAAGATTTCTCTGGTAGGATAAAATTTAATTTTGCATCTCATCCCATTCCTGATGATGATGGTATAAATGGAGTTAAAAGCATGATGGATTTGATCCGAAATACTTCCAATAATGATTTAATTTTCTGTCTAATTTCCGGTGGAGGTTCAGCATTATTACCTTTCCCAATGAAAGGTTTAACTTTAGGAGATTTAAGAGATGTAAACTCATTATTATTAGCTTCTGGTGCAAATATTAAAGAAATTAATGCAATAAGAAAGCATCTCTCTGCTTTTAAGGGCGGTCGCTTAGCTAAAGCTGCATTTAAAAATGGGGAACCAACAATAATTTCATTGATAATTTCAGATGTTGTAGGTGATAATTTAGATACTATTGCTTCAGGGCCCACAGTTCCAGATCAAACCACTTATGAGGAAGCAATAAATTATTTGAAAAAATATAAAATATTTGATAAGATCCCAGAAAATGCACAAAAAATTTTAATCTCAGGATATAAGGAGGAGATTCCTGAGACTCCTAAAAAAGAAGACCCCTGTTTTTTTAAAGTTCATAATTACATAATAGGAAGTGTAGAGAATGCTGCAAAAGCCGCAGAAAGTTATTTGAAGCAAAATAATATAGAGGTTAAATATATTCAAGAAAAAATTAAAGGAGAAGCCAGAGAATATGGTTTAGTTTTTTTAAATAAATTTAAGGAATGTATAAATAAAAAAGATACATATGGTTCTAAGAAAATAGCTTTAATAGGAAGTGGAGAATTGACAGTTACGATAAAAGGAAAAGGAATTGGCGGACGAAATCAAGAAATGCTTTTGAGCTTTCTTAATTCAATTAAAAATGAAGAAATTATTTATAATTTTTTAATCTTGGCAGTAAATCTTGATGGTATAGAAGGAAATAGCAAAGCTATGGGAGCTATTATTGATAATTATACGATAAAGAAATATAAGGACATGAATTTAAACCCTTCAGTATTCCTAAAAAATAATAACTCAAATACATTTTTCAAAATGTTAAAGGATGAAATTATTACAGGTTATATTGGCATAAATGTGAATGATCTAACTATAGGAATCTTATCTTTTAATTGAATAAAAGAAATTCTTCATGGGGGATAATTTTTTTGTTAGAATAGGATTAGTATTATCTATCCGGTGATAGATCTTTATATTTTGGTTGAGTACTTCCCCCCTGGAGCCCCCCAACATCGCGTGGATTTAAAATGAGCTTTAAGTGATTAAATATAATTGGGATATGATTGGATTTCATAATTTTCAATGCAAGTATATTTTCTTTTATATACATCCCTACACCTCCCAATAGAGAAAAGTGGTAATAAAGCCACTCTGGATTTATTGATTACCTTTAGTATATAAACTATTTATTTTTTTAAAATTTCAGAAAGATATTTTGGTTTTTTACCTATTATTTAAAGTTTTTTACAATTCTTTTTATTTTTTTTCTTATTTGTTTACCTAATTAATACTTGAGTCATATATTTAAACTTTTTGTTATAAAAGAAGAAGAGAAAATTGTAAAAAAAACTTATTTATTAAAAAAATCTTATAAAGTAATTTAGAATACAGAATGATTATATATTTAATAATTCTGTGCGTCTATTCAATTTTCAACAAAAAATCTTAGTAAATTGAGTTGTTAATACTTTTTTGAAAAAGCATATTATTTTTTAGTAAAAAATTTTTCAATTTCAGGTTTAAAATCTTGGAATTTATCAATAATCGTAAAATTCTCATTATTATATTTCTGTTTAAAATGAATTAACATTAACTTCAACTTTTCTCTAACTTTTTCAACTTGTTTATCAATATTTTTCTTTTTATCACAAATAGCATATGCAAGTATGTTTTCTACAGTATTAAAATCTCCAGCTTGAATTGTTTCAGTAATAAAAATAAAAAGAATATCACCAGATTCAAGATATTCTAAAGTAGAGCCTTGAAATGCTTTTTCTACAAATTGTGATATTGCAGAAATAAATGATGATCTAAGATCTTTATGAACTTCCTTTTTTGTTTTTACCGAAACATTTCTAATAATATAATTTACAAGTGTAAATCCACGAAGTATTACACCAGCTTCATACATTTCTTTCAAATTATTAATCATTCATATCTGTAATATATTATTATCATAAACTACTTTCAATATAATTTTTTTCTAATTAAAAAAATTTTATATAGTAATTTATTTATTAGATTTTTTAAATATATCATAAAGGCACATTTATAAGTAAAAGCATTCATACCTAAGTTAAGTATTATAAATATAATTAAAATTCAAAGATAGAGTAATATTTAGAGAATATTTTATGCTAGTTGATGAAATTAACATAAAATTAGTAATTTTGGGAAGTGGAGGTGTTGGAAAAACCTCAATAGTCAAATCATTTTTAGATCAAGAGATACCAAGAATGTATATTCCAACAATTGGAAGCAGTATTGCAAGGAAGGAATTTATGTTAAAAAATATTGCTATGAAGATTAATATATGGGATATTGGTGGTCAAAAATCCTTTAATCCTTTAAATCCCGTATTTTTTACTAATGTAGATGCTGCTTTCTTAGTGTTTGATTTGACTCAACCAAAAGAAACATTACCTGAATTAGAAATTGATTATTTAACAAATTTATCGAAATATACAGATGAATGTATTGCATTTGTAATTGGAAATAAATTAGATTTAATTTCAACTAAAAAAGAACTAGAGAATATTGCCAACCATTATAAAATAAAAAATATTCCATTAATTCTAATTTCTGCTAAAACTCAAGAAAATCTATATGATGCATTTGATTTAATCATATTTAGCTTTTTAAAGGAATGGGAGAAAGGATTTACATCTAAAAAATTTCATGGAATATCAAAGGAATTCTTAAACTTAATTAACAAAACTGAAAAGCAATTGAAAGATTTGTTTGTTAATTTAGGTGATGTAGACTCAATTTTGATTTCGAGTAAAGCAGCACCTCAATTAACTAAAAAAAAAATATCATCATCTGTCCCTGATTTAAATTCTGGAACAGAATTAGTTGATTATGTAAGATATAAGGAAAAAATTGAAGAATTTAATAAAATAAAAGGTCAAATTATAGATTCATTTGATAATAAATTAACCATAATAAAAGATTTAATTTCAAGCTTAAAAAGAACTCCAATAAATTCACTTATTGATACAATTGACAATACGATGGAACAATTAAATGATATAAAAGTAGATTTTGAATTTAATTTAGATTCCTTATTAAATTTAGAAAAAAGTGAAAAAAAAGTGAAAGAAGAAATGGAGAAATTTAAAGAAATTCGGGGTGAATAAAAATCCCTAAAGAGAAAAACAATAAAATGGAGCAGATAGAGAGCACAAATGAAACTACAATAAATGAATTTAAAAAATTAGATGAAAAAATTACAAATGTTGAGAACTGGGTAAAATTTGTTGATGGAGAGATAAAAACTATAAAAAAAGATGTCAAATGTATTCGAGAGCAAATAAAAACTCAAGAAGAAGTAATTAATAGTAAATTTAAAGAATTTTCTGAGGAATATTTAATTTTTAAAAAAAATATGACAGCGAAATTACAAAAAGTAGAAAGTGAATATGATACAATGAAGATTTCCCTGGCAATAAATGAAAAACATCTATTGGAAAGGTTAAAATCAATGATTAATACCGAGATAGGTATGGCGGTTAAAGGTAAGGAGCAGGAATTACTTATGAATTTATGGATTGATGAATTAAATGAGATTATTTCGGATTTTGAAAAATTAAAGAGTATACACCCAAAGGAATTTTCACTTCGAATCAATGAAATATCAAAAACAATTGAGTTATTTAAACAAAATCTAAAAAAATAAAATTAACATTCTTGCTCTTTTTAAGGCTAATCTAAGTTGATTTTTATTTAATTAAATTTGTTATATTTATTCTATTATTCCAAATCATAATATAATGCCACCAATTAAACGGAAAAAATATTTATTTCAGACTAAAATTGATAAATTATTAAAAATAATTCCTCATCTTGGTAGAATATTTTCTTTCTTGCTAGGTATAATTGAAGTACCAATGTTGGAGCTATTTAGATTAACGGAAAAATTTACTAAGATACACATACTTGAAATTGTTGATACTTACATCCTTAAAAAAAGATGGGGTGGACATGTTATTCCTTTAAATGTAAATTTTCATCCAGAAACAAAATTTCTTCCATCCCAAGAAATTTTCAAACTATTATCCAGGTCAAATGTGGTAGGTATTGGGAATTGTTATTGCAGATTAACTTACAAGAATTGTGATAATCCAATTAGAACTTGCATACATATTAGCTTTGGACAATCTTTATACGAGATACCTTACAAATCAGAGAATTTTAAACGAGTTTCAAAACAAGAAATATTTGAATTATTAGAAGATTGTGATCAACGAGGTTTAGTTCATCAGTTAATATATTTTCCAAATCCGAGTTTTTATTACATTGTGTGCAACTGTTGCCCTTGTTGTTGCGTTATATTGAGTAAATTTATAAAAAGTGGTTCACCTCAAATCATAAAATCTGATTTCATAGCAAAAACAGACTTATCAAAATGTAAGAGTTGTGGAAATTGTGAACAATGGTGTTATTTTGGAGCTAGAAAAATTGAGGGAAATAGATTTCTTTTTGAGGGAATTAAATGTTTTGGATGTGGTTTATGCATTTCAAAATGTCCAGAAAATGCAATAATTCTAATAAGGAAAGATAATTAATTGTATTTCTAAATAGATATAAATAAATTCGTTCTATATTTTTGTTATTACAAATGATGGATCCAAATTTTATTGAATTTTTAATTCCAATTTTAGTTTCTTTATTCTGTGGTTTTATTATTGGAATTGAACGAACAAGAGTATCTGCACAATATGGTGCTAGGGATCATATATTTTTTTCAATAATATCTACTACAATTATTATTCTATACGATAAATTTTTGCAAGATCTAGGTTTTTATATTCTTATTATTATTTTTGGAGGAATGATTGTATTTTTATTAATTGGTACTTTTTATCGATTATTTAGAACTGATGACCCAGGATATACAACAACATTATCTATGCTTTTGGCAATGGTTGTTGGAATCGTTAGTTATTATAATTCTTTTCTTGCTATTACCATTTCAGTTATATTTTTAATAATCCTTTCTACTAAAAAGCAATTCTATAAAATACAAAAGTTAAAAGATATTGAATGGACGGGAACTGTTGAATTTTTAGCAATTATGATATTAACGTTTATACTTTTCCCTCAAGATTTAATAATATATGATATTCAAATTGTTACTATAGTATATGTCTTTCTAACTATTTTAGCGATTAAATATTTCTCATATTTTCTCCTCAAATCGTCGTCGGAAGAGAATTTATATATTTTATCTATATTAGGCGGCTTTGCTCATAGTGAAGCTACAACTAAAGAATTAGCTGAAATTGACGCGCATCCTGCAACTGTTTCATTATTACTTCAAACTATGATCATTAGAATTCTTTTAGTAATAATTCTAATCTCATCTGAATTAACCGTCAGATTATTTTACCCATTAATATTAACAACTATACTGGGTATAATTTTTAATATCTTAATTTTAAGGAAAAAAGAGAAAAAACATATTCTTCAAAAAGTGAAGAATCCTCTTTCTTTAAAATCAGCTTTAATTTTTTCTTCTACTTATTTATTTGCGGTGTTCTTAACGATTATATTTAAAAACATCCCAATTCCATATCAGTTGTATTTACCAATTGCAATTATGATTGGGTTATTATCTGGTGGTGCAAGTTCTTTATTTACAGCTACAGCATATATTTCAGGATTGATTGATCTTAACTTGGCTATTATTATGATTGTTTTTGGATTATGTGCAGCAATATTAAATAAATTATTATATTATTATCACTTTCAAAAAACAAAAAGTAAGAAAAATTTAATCAATTTGATCATATACCTATCATTAACAATGATAGTTCTCTTATTTTTCTCATTTACTATAGGTTTTTTATAATTTCTAGTAAATTTATAACTTGATTCTTAATTTTATCTTTTTGTTGTAAAAAAATATTCATTATCAGGTGATTTAATATTAGAATTTTTTTTCTAAGAAAAAGTCTTATAACAAAAAGTTTATATATGTGAAAAAAAATATTTTAGTACTTAATATTTTTTTTTTTGGGTAAAAAAAAAGTTCGAGACAAAAAAAGAACTCAAAAAGTGAAAATAATGAAAGTATTATCAAATAATTTGATATATTCAAAGAAAGATTTTCATATAAATACTCCGTTAAAAGAATCAAGCAAAATACAGCAAGATGATATATATCTTGAGCAATTTAGAGTAAAAGATATTTTTACTGAGATTGATTTTGCTCGATTACAAAGATTAAGAAATAAAGCAAATAGGATTAAAAAGTTATAAAGCACTTTGAAATAAAATTTTTAAAAAAAGCCACATAGGGTAATGGGGGGAGAACGGCTTCTCCTAAGGAGAAGCCACCTTTTTTTTCCTTGCAAAGCAATAAATTAAATCGAATTTAGACCTATTTATAAAAGTAAATATAGTTAATAATGAGTTTATTAGTTAAGATCCTTAAGTCTTTAAAAAAAATCAAAAAAGTTAATAAAAATTTAATCTATTAAGAAGTATTAGATATAAGGAATATTAAATTAACATTAAAAAATTATAATCAAACAAAAAAAAAATAAAAGTAAGTGAATTACTATGGATTGGGGAATGAAAAATCGCTTATCACGGATAATTAACCCAAAATCTGGGCATTGTGTAATGTTAGCAGTTGATCACGGTTATTTTGGGAATGTTCCTGGTGCTTTGAAACGTTTTGAAGACTTAAATATACTTTTTGAATATGCTGACGCTTTAATGTTAACACGTGGAATGCTTCGAAACTGTGTTCCTGCAGAAGTTGATAAACCAATAGTTCTGAGAGTTTCAGCTGGTGCGAGTATGCTGAAGGAACTCTCAAATGAGGAAATCAATGTTACTATAGATGATGCGATAAGATTGAATGTATCTGCTATCACATGCTCGATTTTTATCGGTGGTGAATATGAAAAACAATCAATTATGAATCTTTCGAAGTTAGTAAATTGGGGTCAAACATATGGTATCCCGGTTCTAGCAGTTACTGCTGTTGGTAGAGAGATGGTAAGAGATGCAAGATATTTGGGTATGGCATCTCGAATGGCAGCTGAAATGGGTGCAACTTTCGTTAAAACTTATTACTGTGAAGATTTTGAGGAAGTTACTAGTATATGTCCAGCACCAGTTGTTATTGCAGGTGGCAGTAAAATTCCTGAGAGAGATGCTTTACAAATGGCTAAAAATGCTATAGATAAAGGGGCAGTCGGCGTAGACATGGGAAGGAATATTTTTCAATCTGATAAACCTGTTGGAATGATTAAAGCAGTAAGAGAAATTGTCCATAAGAACGCTAGTGTAGATGATGCATTTGAAATTTACCAAAACGGGTGAATTAAAAAATTTTCTTAATTTTTTTTTCTACATTTATTTATATTTTACGGGATTATTCCTATTTACTTTCATAATAAGGTGATTGTCTAAGTATATGTTTTTTAGCAATTGGCCGAATAATCAGCGGAAAAATTTGATTGAAAAATCTTGAGACTTTAACCTTTTTCTTGACTTCTTTAAAATAATCATCAAGAGTGTATCTCTGATATTGAAGTAAATTTTGACTTTTTTCTGTATCCATAAATCCACAGTGAAAATCATCTTCACTAAAGGCCTCGGAAGGTAAAAAATTGGTTCCAAGACCAAATAATTTAAACATTCTATTAAGATAATCCCTATAGATGATCCGACATTTTTGTCCTCCGGCGATATTCAGTGTTTCACCCCAAATTTCATTATTTTCCACTGTATTTGCAAGAGCAAGTCCAACATCTTTAGTATCGCAAATCTCAATACATGTGTCTAGTGGCATATCAAACATTATGGGGTCCATTTGAAGTTTATTAGGGGAGACAATATAGGTTAAGCGTAAAATAACCCATTTTAAACTATAAGATCTGATGAGATCTTCACATTTTAGTTTTTGTTTGGCATATTCATCATCAATTGTGGGATCAGGAGGGTCGCTAGTGCTAATTAAAGGAGATTTACGGCGATCTCCATAAATTGCTATTGAAGATGTATAAACCAATCGAGGCTTTTGGGGTTGCATTTCCATTGCCTTAATAATATTTGAGGTTCCTCCAACATTAACTTCTTCGGCAAATTTTGGTTGTGCATCAGCAATTGGAGGAATTATGGCAGCAACATGTAATACGACATCCATTCCTGAGACGGCTTTATTAACATCCTCACTATTCCGTAAATCCCCCCAAATTATTTCAACTTTTCCTTCATAATCTTTTGCTATCTTTTTATTTTTAGAATTCTCAATATCAAAAATTCTAATGTTATAATTTTTTTTAGATAATTCCTTTAAAGTGCTTAATCCGACATTTCCAAAAGCTCCTGTAAGAAGAATATTCATTAATTTCACTAGTTAATTTTAAAAAAAAATTAGATTTATCATAAAAATAATATTCAATTCGTATTAAAAGTTACAAAATTTACAAATATTTAAATTTAATTATTATTGACATTGTTACGGTTCGAAGATGACCTTTAAAGATTCATTCGCTTCACAGACTACTTTAAAAGCATCTCCAGCTCTACTTAGTGGAAATCGGTGGGAAATTAAATCTACTACCTTTATTTTTTTAGATTTAATCCATTCAAATGCTTCATCAAGATCTTCAGGAGCAGCGCCATAAGAAGTCATAATAACAACCTCATTCCTCCAGTAATCATTTATGGGGATTTTTATATTTATACCGGGTTTTGGGACTGCAAAATAAATAATAACCGTTCCAGGGCCTGCACATTCTATTGCCTGTTTTGCAGCAGATAATGCACCTGTACATACAATTATACAATCAGGAGGCCTGTTTTCGTTAAATTTTTTTACCTCTGCAAGTATGTTTTTACTTGCATGGAGAACTACTTCTGCCCCAAATTCTTTTGCCTTTTTTAATCGGTATTCACTAATATCAGTTGAAATTATTTTATCAATCCCCTTTGCTTTTGCTAATATAAGATGCAATAGGCCTGAAACTCCACTACCTAAAATTAAGAGTGTTTGTCCTTTTCTAATATTTGCTAAACGCTGAGCTCGACATACACATCCTAATGGTTCAATAAAAACTCCCTCGTCATACGTCATATTCTCTGACAAAACATAAACCCCCTTTTTTTCTAAATTGATATTTGGAATTTTAATATATTCTGCAAAACCCCCAGGATCATAATTTGTATTATGTAATAAATGACAAGCGGTATGATGCCCAAGTTGACAGTAATGGCAATCGAAATCCGGTACGTGATGGGACACAAAAACTCGATCCCCTAATTTATAATCCGAAACACCTTCACCGATTTCAACAATATCACCCGTCATCTCATGACCTAGAACGAGACTATCTACTCCTAATTTTTTCATTTTAGCAAAACGATAATATTCCAAAATATCACTCCCGCAAATTCCAGATTTTTTTACTTTTATTAATAGTTCTCCATAATTGATCTGAGGTTTAGGCATTTCTTCTAATCTAACATCATCATTATTATAATATTTTGCAACTTTCATAATTAATCTATAAATTTTTTATTTATAGAGAATATTTTAATCTAAATAGAAATAACTTTACTTTTAATTTTACTACTTTTCTTCAACTTTTTTATAGAATTAAATTGAATAATAATTATTATGAATGCAAAAAATTCAGATCAAGTTGACTTAGATAAGTGTTTTGATGAAAAAATAGAAGAATTAAATAAACTATTACCAAAAGGGGAGCAAAATAAAAACTGTTCTGCTTGGACTTTTATAAGTATCTTGGATGTATTAGGATTAGAAAGTGTTTTTTTTAATAATCTGGCAATTCCTCTTGCTGAAGGTTTTGGGGGTTTTAAGAGCATGCATGGGTGGAAAGGGCCTTGTGGAGCCATCTGTGGTGGTTGTGCTGCAATCGGAATAATAATGGGAGGGCAACAAGAGTTAAAATTTGGAGCTAAACCAAGAATATATTTAAGAACGGCTAAATTCGTTCATTACTTTGAGAAAGAGTTTGGCTCTGTAATTTGCGAAGATCTTTGTGGAATAGATTTTGGAGATCCTTCTGGACTTCAGAAATATTTAGATGATGATATTTGGGGAAAAACATGCTATAAATATGTTATTAAAGCAGTTGATCTTGTAAGAAAAGTAACAGGTAAAGAATTAATAAGAAAGTGGGGTTGATATCACATCGATAATAATTCTTCTTTAGATATTTCTTGTCGGTGTTTTTGATCTGCCCATAATTTACGATAGAAATAGAAATATTCATATAAATCTAATTTGTCTGGTGAATAAATTAGAATTCCATCTTTGATAACTTGAATTTTAATATATAATGGTAATTCAGAGAAAAATCGAATGTCATATTTTTTCGAAACAACGTCTATATTTCTTAAGAATACTGATAATAGTTCGTAATTTTCTTTATTTGGAGCAACAATACAAATATCGATATCACTTCTATTTGTCTCCCAATTATATATATAAGATCCGAATAATAATATCCCTAATATCTCTTTATTTGTAAATGAAAATGAAAAATCATTAATTATTTGGTTTAAAAGTTCTTTTGATACCATTTCTTAACAACCTCTTTATATTTCTCTAAACCATTTATGTGAGACAAAATTCCCTTATATGCAATTTCATCAACAAGACGATTATATTTATGCACAATTTTATTTCGCAGGCCAGTTGCTTCTTTTATAACAAGTGATATTTCTTTAGAAATAATTTGTTTCTTAACTAAAAGATTAATATTCGTATAATCATCTTTGGGGATTAGATTTAAATCTTTTATGATCATTGCTGCTAAATCTGAAATTGCTTCTATTATTATTTGATAAGCATGATATATTGATAATTGTTCTCTGATATTTAATTTATATATGAAATCATTTTTATTAATATCTTTAGTCCAATCCTTAAGATAATTTAAGAATTCTTCAATTTGTTCTAACTTTTCTTTATACCTTTTGATTCTTTTCTTTTCCATTCTAATATGATATATTATTTTATTTTTTAATATTTATGCATTTGGGATTAATTAATTGGCTCATATTTTTGCATTTCTTAATATTTTAAGTATAATTTATAAGCTTCTTCCCATTTTGAATTATTTTCTGGTTTATAAGATTTTATTTCAAAAGAATTCCTAACAATACGTCGTAATTGTTCAAGTGATTCTATTTGATCTGTCGCTACAGCCTGCATTAAAATATTTCCAATAGTTGTAGCTTCACTTGGTCCAGCATCTACAGGAAGATTAGTAGCATTGGATGTAAATTGGCATAGAAGTTCATTTTGAGAACCTCCACCAATAATATAAATTTTTTCGATTTTTTTATCTGAAAATTCATGTAATTGGTCGAGAATTTGACGATATCTAAAAGCTAATCCTTTAAAAATTGTTCTAGAAATAGAACCTATTTCCGTGGGAACATCTTGATCTGTTCCTTTACAGTAATTTTGGATTGTTTCAATCATATTCTTTGGGTTTAAAAACATTTCATTATCTGGAAAAATAAAACTAGTATGTGGTTTTGCTCTTTGCGCTAATTTTTCAATTTCATCATAAGAAATTTTTGTTCTATTTTGTTCTTCCCATATTCGTTTGCATTCTTGAATTAACCATAATCCCATAATATTTTTAAGAAAGCGAATTGTTCCAAAAACCCCTCCTTCATTAGTAAAATTATATTTAAGAGCTTTTTGATTTATTATGGGTTGAGATAATTCTAATCCCATTAAACTCCAAGTACCCGAGCTAATATAAGCCCAATTCTTAACTTTTTCTTCAAGTGGGACTGCTGCAATTGCCGCAGCAGTATCATGACAGAGAGTTGCAATAACGGGTGTATTTTCATCTAAACCAGTTTTATTTGTTATAGAGTTATATATTTTTCCAAGAATAGTTCCAGGGTTTATAATACCGGGAAACCACTTAGGATTGAATCCTAACTTTTTTATTAAATCAAACGCCCATTCATTCTTAATTGGATTATATAACTGCGATGTTGTTGCTAATGTATATTCTGATCTAATTTTTCCTGATAGTAAGAAGTTAAAATAATCTGCAATCATTAAGAATTTTTTTGTAACAGTAAGTTGTGGGGATTTGGATTTTACCATAGAAAATAATTGAGTAGAGCTATTAATTGGCATGAATTGAATTCCAGTTTGATTAAAGATTTCTTCTTTTCGAACGACCTTAAACATTTCATCAACCATTCCATCAGTTCGCTTATCTCGATAATGATGATTGAGCCCTACAAGCTCATAATTTTCATCTAAAAGAACAAAATCAACTCCCCAACTATCGATTCCAATTCCATCAAAATTGGGTCCATACTTTTCTACACACATCTTCAAACCATTTTTTATTTCTTCGAAGAGTCTTAAAGTATCCCAATATAAGGAATCAAATAATTGAATACCTCCATTGGAGAAACGGTATACCTCATCCAATTTTAAGAGTTTGCTTTCAAGAATTCCTACTATTACCCTTCCCGCACTTGCACCTAGATCTATTCCAATATATTTCTTCATTGGCTCTGTCATAAATTATAATTAAATATCGAAATTTTTATAATTTTTCAAATATTTATGGAAAATTATGGAAGCTGATAAAGAAGACCAACTTAGAATAGAAGTTGTAAATGGAGCGAAAGCAATCTTTACTAAAGGCTTAGTGGAAGCAGGAGAAGGTAATGTAAGTATCCGAATTCCAAAAAAGGATGAACTCTTCATCACACCATCATTTAATCAATATACAACCTTAGTGAAAAATGAAATAGTTCATATGAAATTTGATGGTACGCCTTTAAGTTCAGGAAAACTGCCCTCTACAGAATATCGGCTTCATGTAGCTATTTATGAAGCGCGTCCAAAAGCTAATTGTGTAATACACACTCATTCACCATTTGCAACTATGCTTTCTGTTGTGCAAAAAAAGATTCCAGTAATTATGGAAGAACAAATTGTATTTATAGGTGGATCTGTTGATATAGCGGAATTTGGTAAGGCACATACTGAAGAAATTGGAGAAAAAGCACTTGAAGTTATGGGTATGAAAAATGGTGTATTATTAGCCAATCATGGAGTTTTAGTATGTGCAAGATCTATGGGACATGTTGTTAAATTGGCAGAATTGATTGAAAAATTAGCAAGAATTTATTGGGGCGCACTCCAAATAGGAGAACCTATTTTAATTTCAGAAGAAGATTGTCAAAGATTTAAAAAACACTTCGATTCTTTGTTTGCAACTTATGTAAAAAAAAGAAAGAGATAAACTATAAATAATTAAAACTTTTTAAAATTTTAAAAAAAAAAATTAAAAGAGTTAGAACAATCTTTGACTGCAAATATAATTACAAAAGTAGTAGAAATAAATAACTGTAATGGAGATACACTTATAGCAGCAATTTATAAAGAAGAATTTTGGGAAATTGTGAGTCCTGTTACTAAAATTGAAGTAGAGTTCATTTCCCCCAATGTATTTCGGAGTGAGATTATTGATGAAGTTAAATTAAAACTTTTAAATATTCCAATAGAGATGACCGGAGAAATGGTTTTATTAGATAAGGGAGAAATAGCACAGAAAGGACGATTAATTGAATTTAACGTTCGAAATAATAAAGATGTAAAAAGATTAGAAGGGCGTTTTAGAATTAAACAGATCTCTACAAATGTTGCAAAAGTTGGAGTATTCATTCAAAATCTTGAATTAAGTAGTGATTTTCTTAACCTTATTGGTAAAGGCGCTTCGGAATTTATTCTGAGATCAAAAATAACTGGCTTGTTGAGAAATTTGGAAAAATACTGCAAAACTAGCAATCTTAAAGATCTTTTATAGCATAAGAAATCTCATAAAATTTATATTTCCTTTAAAATTTAGGTAAAGATAAATAAAAACTTATTATAAAATAATAAATTCATATAAATTTAAGATATTTCAATTTTAGAAACTAATGTGATATTTCATGCCTCAAAATAAAGAAAAAAGGACAAAAGATAAACCATTAGATATCACTGAAGAGACCAGAGAATGCCCAATATGTGGGAAAATGTTAAAAAGACCATATTGGAAACATCTACAAAAAAAGCATCCAAAAGAATATCATGAGAATAGAACTACATGGATTCAGCTCTATAAAGATTACACTGCAATGGGAATGTCAATGGATATGAGTTTAACAGTTATTAGTGAATTGTTTAATGCCTCAGTAAAAGAGATTAAATCACTTTTAAAGAAAGAAAAAATATTATGAAAAATATGATTTAGTATTCAAATTATTTAAAATATATAAAGTTAAAATTCCTCCTCTTCTTCCTCCTTTAACAAACCTGCTTGTTTCAACATATCCTCAACAGTTTCTTTTGTTTTCATAACTTGTTCGTTATCTTTCAAGTTCAAGTTCTCTAAAACCGAATCGGTGAATTCCATAAACTTTTTAATCGATTTACTAGATAAATCTTCAACTTTCTCTTGTGTTTCTTTTACAAAATCTCTTCCAGAATCACCAAAAACACTCCCAACAAAATCAAGGAATGATTTATTTAATTTGTCAATGAAGGTTTCATCTCTTTCTTCTTCATAACTCATAATTTATTTACCTTATAAAAACGTATTTTAATTTATTTCATTTAATTGATTTTATAAAAATTTAATCATATTGATACGAATTTTAAACAATAAAACTTTTTTTACCTTCCTTGTTTATCTGAACCTTTCTATTATTTTTAAATTGTATTATCTTTATTCAATCCTAATTCATCCTCCGCATACTTTTTTATTGCACTCCATTGGCTTTCACTTGTTCCATAATATTTAAAGAGAGCGATGCCTAAGCCAAAATCAAATCCTTTCATTTGTTTTAACATCTCTTCAGTATTACATTCTACGGAATTGGTGATTGACAATACAGGAGTATTACCGAATTCGTGAGCTCGCTTTTTCATATTTCTAATAAAATACCAATAGAAGAAATCACCTACTTTACCCCAAAACCATCCATCATCTCTAGTTCCCATTAAATAGGGGTATTCCATGGATGAGACAACATCCAAAATCGTAGATATTTTCTGCCAATTTTGACCCAGTCTTTTCCTTGAAAATAACTTTTTTGGTCCAGGAAGACAAAACCATCCTGTGATACAATCTTGATTAATGGATTTTATCGTATCTTGTAATTTCTGAGCATATTCTGCAATAGTATCGGCTTTAAAATCATACCATTCATTGCTATTAATTAATTTTGCTTTCTCTCCGTATTTATCATGAAATAATTTAACACAACGATCACAAGCACATAAATCAATAAATGCTCCATCATATCTGATATAATCTGCAAAAAAAGCTTTAATATGATAATTCTTTACTATCTCTTTCGTTAGCTCTAAAAGATAATCAATATGCTCACTATTTGGACACATGAAACTAGTTAAGGGGATATAACCTTGACCCCGAGTGGCTCTAGAAGCACCAAGCTTTTCATCTATTTTATTTGTTAAGAATGGAATTTTTTTCTGATATTCTTCAAAGGAAATTCCTTCTGGTAAATCCACTCTCAATTCACCTTCATTATGTGTTGATATTTCTCCTTTTTTATATTCTATCCCATGCTTTTTTCCACTTTTGCCGTGAACACTAACTCTTTCAGGATGTAAATACCCTTGATAAGCATCATTCATTGATGTGAATGAAACCATTAATGCAATATTTCTATCCTTTCCAGCATCACAAAATTCTCCTAAAATGTCTCGATCAGTAGGATTCCATCCAATATTTGTGTCCCAAGTACATGCACCATCAGTGTCTTTAATAACTAAACCAAAAACATTAATATGACACTCTTCTAATTTATCCATTACCTCATTTACATTAAGACCATTTTGAGCAAATTTATAATCTAATTTTCTAAACCCTTTTGGACCTCTAACCGGCATCAGTCCCATAGCATAAACTTTTTTTACTCCGAAATTTGTTTGTATATTTTCAATTTTCTTCAAATCCATTGAAAAATATTTTGACCAATCTACTGCTTTTATCAAATTAATTCCTATTATTTCAAATTTTAAATATATTTATAATAGTTGATATTTAGAATTTTTTTTCAAACTAATTTTTTAATTAATTTACATTATCTTTTAAGATTCTTTGTAATAAAATTTGGTTCTATTTCAAAACCTTTTATTTTTTATTGAGTGTAATTATTATTAATGAACGCAAACAAGACTAGTAATAAAAGTACATTAAGTCAATATTATGAAATTGATAATAGTATATATCAACGTTTTGATGCAAAAAATCATATGATCTATAGGCCTTTCTGGGACAAAACTTTACCAACTTACAGACAAATGTTTTTTACTAACATTGAAAAACACATTAAATCTAAGAAAGAAGGATATACACGCTTTGATTTCGCTTTTGTGAAAGCTGGATGGACAATCTATGTGAAATTTCCATTTGCATTTGCATGGGAAGGAGAGAAAATTCATACAATAGATGAATATGGTACAAATTGGACAAAATCCAAATATATTATTGAAAATCCTAATGAATTTACTCAAAAAATTAAAAAAGTTGCAAAGTTTTATGGAGCAACATTGGTAGGAATTACAGATATTGATGAAAAATGGATTTATAACACTGGTTTAAAAGCGAAAGCATTATCAAAAATCTTCTTGGAAAAAAACCGATTTAAATCTACTAAGAAAGATGATACTTTTTCTAAACAACCTATCTTCTTACCGAAAGGAATTAATAAAGCTATTGTAATGGCAATAGAAATGAACTCAGATGGAATAGCAACTGCACCTGCACAACCATCCTCGGCATCAACTGCTATTGCGTATTCTAAAATGGCATTTTCAATAGCATGTGTTGGCGAATTTATTAGAAATCTTGGGTATAGGGCGATTCAATGTGGAAATGATACAGCTTTAAGTATTCCTCTAGCAATCGATGCGGGTTTAGGCGCTTTAGGAAGATCAGGCTTACTAATCACTCCTGAATATGGTCCAAGGGTTAGAATTTGTAAAGTTTTTACAGATCTACCATTAAAATCTGATAAACCTAACTCTAAATTTATTGAAATAGTGGATAAAACTTGTAGGGATTGTTATAAATGTGCTGATGCTTGTGAAAATGGTGCAATAACTAAGGATAGAGAGCCGAGCTTTAAAGGAGAATCATCATCAAACAATCCAGGTATCAGGAAATATTACGTAAATGTCGAAAAATGTTTTGAATTTTGGGTAGAAAATAGCGGCGATTGCGGAAATTGCATCGCAGTATGCCCATTTTCTAAAATTAATAAATCTATAACACCTAGTGAATTTTGGAATAAAATATAAAAATAAAAAGTAAAAAGATATTTAATTAATATTTGTTGAGAGAAAAATTATTAATGTGATTTACTTATATTGTTTTTTCTAAATACCAAAATATTGAATTTCTAAAAATCTATTATTAATAGCATTTTTAATTGCTAGATTTTTAAAAAGGGTTTGAGAGTAGGTTTATGACGGAATATAAATATATTTTTAAGGTTGCAATTTTAGGAGATGCCTCAATTGGAAAAACTACTCTAACATATAGATTTATAACAGGAGATTTTTTACAAACCCTTAAAAGTTCAATTGGAACCACACTCTATTCCAAACTTGTAGAATGTAAAGGAGATTTAATAAAACTACAAATTTGGGATTTTGCTGGGGAAAAAAGATTTCGATTTTTATTACCAGGTTATATTGAAGGAGCTAATGGTGTTTTTTTAATGTATGATATTACAAGTTCAATTTCATTTTTACACCTTCAAGAATGGCTAGATGTTGTAAGACAGCAAGAGGGACATATTCCTATAATGTTAATTGGATCAAAGCTAGATTTAAAAAAATATAGAATTGTTAGCACAGAAGAAGGTCTAAAGGCTGCAAAGCAATTTGGTTTATTTTCATCTATTGAGTTAAGCTCTAAATCAGGTGAAAATGTTGAAATTGCAATAGAATTGATGACTAAAATTTTACTGGTAGATACAAACAAAAAAGAAATGATTCACCTCTAAATTTTTTATTTAAGAATTACACTCGTTTTAGTATTAAGTTTTCGAAAAATTAATATAACTAGTAGATAATCTAAATTGATATAATATAAGAAATAAGGCAAAATAAGGATTGGAATCTAAAGTTAAGGCATAATATTAAAGAGCTATATATATTTTCGGAAGAGAGAATTAATATCCTAAGATTTTGGGATCCTAATGGAATTTTTTTTTACATAAAATTGGAATATAGTAGCAAATTGAAAGCTACTTTTTACAATATATTTAAATTTATAATTTTGGATTATATACACTATAACAAAAATTTTTCTCGGGTTAATTTGAAATTCAATTGGGAGATGGATGTCATATTCTAAAGAAAATTCTATTTAGTTCTCTAAAGAAAATTAGAGAAGAGTATAAATCTTTATTTAACTTTTCTTTAGATTTAATTTTTGTCCATGATTTGAAAGGGAACTTCCTAGACGCAAACGACATTGCATTAAAAACTCTCGGTTATACAAAAGAAGAGATATTAAATTTATCTTTTAAAGATCTTATGAATAAAGATCAAGCACGAATGGCATTTGATATGATATATCAAGCTGTTGAAAAAGGAGAACAAACTAAGCTTTTTAAGTTTAAACTCAAAACAAAAGAGGGCAATTTTGTTTATTTAAAATCATCTGGAATTCCATTAAAAGAAAATGGAGAAGTTTATGCTGTTCTATGTATTGCAAAAGACATTACTGAACACAAGAAAGTGGAGCAAAGACTAAAAGAATCCGAAGACAAATATCAAATTATGTCGGAAAATGCAAACGATTTAATTTTTATATTAAATAATAAACTTAAATTCGAATATATCAATGAACCACCTCTTTTTAAAATATTAGGATATTCTATTAATGATATAATGAATACAAATCTGTTAAAAGTCATACATCCAGATGATCTTGAAAGATTTTTAAGAGAATTCAATGAGAGCTTTGAAAAAATTGAAGGAACCGTAGAGGTAAGAGTTAAACATAAAGATGGACATTATATTTGGACAGAATCCGATGGAAATGTATTTACAGATAAAGATAGAGAACAAAAACTACTCGTAATTTTAAGAGATATAACAAAAAGAAAAGAAGGAGAGAAAAAGTTAAGAGAATCAGAAGAAAAATATCGGTTAATATCAGAAAATGCAAATGATTTAATATCTATTCTTAATAAGAACTTTAAATTAGAGTATCTCAATGAAAAATCCATTTTAAAGGCGTCAGGATTTACAAAGGAAGAATTAATTGGCAAATCTGTGTTGGATTTCATCCATCCTAACGATCTTAAACAATCCTTAAAAAAATTTAGAGAGGTCTTTAAAACAGGCGAGGGTGTAATAGACGTTAGAACTAGACGAAAGGATGGAACATATCGTTGGTTTGAAACTAGAGGAAGTACATTCATAGATAATAATGGTGAAGTGAAATATCTTCTAGTTTCAAGAGATATTACTGAAAGGAAAATAGTAGAGCAAAAATTAAAAAAATCTGAAGAAAAATATCGGTTGATTTCCGAAAATACATTTGATATTATTGCTATTCTTAATGATAAGTTTGAATTAGAATATATGAATAAACAACCAATTACGAGAAATGCGGGATATACAATTGGAGAGTTGATTAAAAAAAAAAAAGTATTAGATTTAATTCATCCTGATGATTTAGGGGAATCATTAAAATTATTGAAAAAAGGAGAAGGTTTAGTAGAATATAGAACTTATCGAAAAGATGGAACGTACAGGTGGGTTGAAGGGAGATTAAACACCTTTTTAGATGCAAATGGGGAAAAGAAATATTTGATTATTTCGAGAGATATTAATGAAAAGAAAATAGCAAAACAAAAATTAAAAGAATCTGAAGAGAGTTTAACTAAATTAAATAAAGATTTAGAGAAAAGAATAGAAGAAAGGACTAAAAAATTAAAAGAATCCGAAGAAAAACATCGTCTTATTTCTGAAAACGCAAATGATTTAATCACTATTCTCAATCAAAAATTCGAACACGAATATATTAATGAGGAAACTTATTTGAAAATTTTAGGTTATTCTAACGATGATATGTTGGGAAAAACCCGATTAGATTTAATACATCCAGATGATCTTAAACAAGGCATGAAAGCTTTAAGAAATGGCTTTAAGTATGGAGAAGGAATAGCAGAATTACGACTTAAACATAAGGACGGGCACTATATATGGATTGAAACTAAAGGAAAAACTTTTATCGATTCTAACGGAGAAACTAAAGCATTAACAATTTCAAGAGATATTTCCGAGCGCAAGAAGGTGGAGAAAAAAATTGCTAATTTGGCAAAATTTCCTTCTGAAAACCCAAACCCTGTGTTAAGGGTAAGTAGAGAAGATGTACTTTATATTAATAAAGCTGGACAAAATTTGTTTAAAATTATTGAGGGCAGTGAAATTCCGAAAATATTAAAGGATGATGTTGGTAAAGCATTTAGAAGTAATACAACTGGGGAATTAGAGGTAGAAATCAACAACCGAGTTTTCTCACTCGTTATTACACCTGTAAAAGAAGCAAATTATGCAAATGTTTACGGGAGGGACATTTCCGAGCGCAAGAAGGCAGAACAGAAATTAAAAGAATCTAAAGAAAAATATCGAAGTATTCTCGAAAATATAGAAGAAGGATATTTTGAACTTGATCTGAAGGGTAATTATACTTTTGTAAATGAATATCACAGTAATTTCTTTGGCGTTCCAAAAGATGAAATGATAGGAAAAAATTATGCAGATTTTGTAGATCAGAAATATATAAAAATGTTATTCAAGATCTTCAATCAAGTTTATAGAGAAGAAGTTCCTAGTGCAAGATTTGAGATTGAAGCTATTAGATATGACGGGGAGAAACGAATCTATGAGGGTACTTGTAATTTAAAATTAGATTCTAATGGAAAAAAAATAGGTTTTTACAGTCTAACCCGTGATATCACAGAAAGAAAAGAGGCAGAAAAGTTAATAATAGAGGAGTTAAATAAACTCACAGAACTTGATCGAATGAGAAGAGAGTTTATATCTAGAGCATCACATGAGTTGAAGACTCCTTTAACTTCCATTTATAGTACTACTCAACTCCTTTTAGAGTTATATAAAGACCAATTAGGAGAAAATGCCTTAGAGCTTGTTGAAATGATTGAGAAAGGAGGATATAGGTTGAAAGGATTGGTCGAAAAATTACTAGATTTTTCACGTATTGAATCAGGAAGATTCCAGTTAAATAAGAAAATGGAGAATGCTACTGAGATTATTAGAGATTGTATAAGTAATATAGCTTATTTAGCAAATAAACGAAATATTATTTTGAATGTGGATCTTCCAGAAAGATTTAATATAGAATTAGATAGAGTCAGATTTGAACAAGTGGTTATAAATTTATTATCAAATGCTATTAAAAACACACCCCCTATTGGTGATATTAAGATTAATTTAAGCAAACAGAATGAATTTATGGTGCTATCTGTAAAAGATAGTGGGGTAGGTCTTACAAGAAGTGAAAAGAGAACGATTTTCAAAAAATTCGGAAAAATTGAAAGATATGGAAAGGGTTTAGATATAATTTCTGAAGGATCCGGTCTCGGGCTTTTTATTTCGAAGGAAATAGTAGAGAATCATGGAGGTAAAATTTTTGTTGAGTCCAAAGGAAGAAATAAGGGTGCAAATTTTATTGTAAAATTACCTTTTAAATGAAATAATATAAGGAATAAAGTGAATTATAAAGGTAAAAAACTAATGATTTAATTTGGTAAATTAGATAAAATCTAATTAAAAAGGTTTGATAAAAATATATAAACTAATAGAATTAAGTATATAACTATCTTTTAGTTTATCATTCCAATTTGATTATTTTAAGTGAAAAAGATGTCAAATAAAATAAAATCTGATTTTTCATTTTCAGAAATAGAAAATAAATTAAAATCTAAACCCTTATTCACGCTTATATTTGTCACAGTATTAATGACTTTGTTTTTCATCCAAAGTTTAAAGGCTTATTTAACAGGATTATATATGGGCATGTATTATGCAGTATTTTCAGGGCAACCACAATATTATCCCATCCTTCTTACTCTAATTTTTTTCTTTTTACCAGCCTTGACCAATACAATTGGTAAGAAGATTGAAAAAAGTCGTTTTATGATTTTTTCTATATATGTCATTACTATCATTAGATTATTAATGGCATTTCATCTCCCATTTATATGGGAGGTTATCTGTTCGGGAGTAATAATCACATTTTACGGCTTTTTTATGAGCATATTCCTTACGCTTTGGGTAGAGGAAGCTGATGATATTGAACTTAATCATAAAGTAATAATAATTACATTTTCTATTTTTTTTGCCTTTCTAATTGATTATTTAATTAGAACAATTGGTTTTTCCCAAGATATTTCACTATTACCACCGGGTTTAATCGCAGATTATTGGTTTATAACGCAATATATCTGGTTATTTATTCAAATTCCTTTAAGCTTTTTTTGTATCTATTTCACGAGATTGCATTTTCCAAGATTTTCCACAAAATCTAAAGAAGTTATAGAGAAAAAAGATAATTTCAGCACTCTTTATTCCCTAATCTTTATAGGATTAGGAATGTTCTTATTTCTCTTAATTAATCTCTTCCTTTATCCCAACGCAATTGCCCAATATACTGCAACTAGTTATTCTTTTAACAATATTTTAAATATAGTTGCACTAATGATTGCGATTTGTATAATACTATTTGTAAACGTAGATTTAATTTCAAATATAAAAATAATAGGTATTCTGAATGGTTTTATGATTTTGTCTCTGTGTCTATTCCTATTTCTTGGAAAAATTTTAACCTATATTGCAAGTATCCTCATTTCAATTTCTCTCGTAATCATGTATTTAAATTTCTATTTATTATTGTTCCGATTATTAAAAATAAATTTCAAATGGGAGAAATTAAAAACAATTTCTAATTCTATAACAATTGGACTCGCCTTTTTAGTTTTATTTATTTTATTGCATGCCTTTGCAGATGAATGGGCATATACATTTAAATTTTTAAAAGATCTAGGGCCATTCATATTACTGCTAGCAGGAATTATTTTTTCTATTTCAACTTGGTTTTCAATTATATTCAAAAAAAAAAGGAGGAGGGAATTAGATGAGGAAAAATTATAGAATTATTCTTATATTTTTATTTTTCATTCCGCTGATATTTTCAATTATAATGTTTGGAGTTAGCGAAACACCTGTAGAAAGTTCAACAAAAAATGAATTTACGTTTATGACATATAACATTCATTTTGGACAAGGTGGAGATAATTTACTAAATTTTGAACGGTTAGCGCAGAACATTTTAGTCGCAGAACCCGATATCATTGGACTTCAAGAAGTAGAAAATGGTAGAATGACAACTCAAGGGGTAGATATGGCATTTTGGTTAGCAAAAAGGTTAAATATGTATTATTATTATTATCCTGCAGAAAGTGAACATGCATGGGGTTGTGCACTCCTAAGTAAATATCCTATTACATTTAAAATTGGCGAACAGATACCAAGCATTTCTATGAGAAGGGTTTATATCCATTGCGTCGTTAGAATAAATAGTTCACTCGAGTTAGATGTATTTGTAACACATCTTGGGATTAGAGGAGAGAATTTAACAAGACAAGTAAATTTTCTCGTCGAAAATATAGAGGAGGTTTTTACTTCTTCTACAAAACCTAAAATTTTAATGGGAGACTTTAATCTGCGTGAGAATTGGACTCATCCCGAAGAATCTACACTTTATCCGATTCATTCCTATTTTAACAATACCGCTGAAGCAGTTCCTATTGATCAACGAGCAAGAATTGATCATATTTACGCCTCGGGTTATCAAGAGGTTGTTGATTACTATATACTTAGCGATATGCTTCCTGAAGTTGATAATCCCGCTGAATTTGGTTCTGATCATTATCCTACCGTAGCAACTTTAACTTTTCCTTAAAAAGGAATGAAAATATGGCATTTAAAGATAAGAGAAGATTATTAGGGGAACATCTTACATCTACAGAAATTTTTGAGGAATTGATTTTTCCTGAAATAAAAAATGATTTAAATAATTTTTTATGGATGGATCTTTATGCTGGAGAGGGAAATCTGATTTTCCCAATATTAAATCATCTTCCTAAAGAGGAAAGAATTGATTTTTTTAAAGACCATATATTTTTATCGGATATTCAGGAAAAAATGGTTCATAAGTGCATTAAAACTGCTAAAAATTATGGAATTAAAGAAAAAATAACTAAACAAAATATTCAATTACGTGATAATTTAAAGACTTTCCCTACTTTTTTAAAAAAATTCAAATATCCTGTGTATCATATTACAAATCCCCCCTATTTATATTTAGGATACATCCGAAAGCATAAAGAAACGCAAAAATACTTATCCTATTTCGATAATAAAAATAAGGGGTATCAAGATTTATATCAAATTGCTATGATTAATGATTTGAGAAATAAACTTGAAAATTTGATATATATTATCCCGTCTAATTTTTTATTTGGTGCATCAGTATCCAATAAGATTCGAGAAGATTTCCTAAAATACTACCATATCAAAAGAGTTGTTATCTTCGAAAAAAAGATCTTCGAATTTACTGGGACAAATATATGCTTATGTTTTTTTGAAAGAAAGGAGATCCCATCAATTGAAATTCAAGAATTTAATGGAATAAAAGTTAAAAAAGAAAACAAGATTTTAGAAAAAACTTATCTTTTAAAACCCAAATTTAAATACAGAGCAGGCTCAGTATTTGAAGAATTTCTCAAAAATCATCGCGCTGATAATCCATTACACATTAGATATTACTTATTAATGGAGGAAGTATCAAAAAACAACGGGATTATTAAAATTAACGTAATTGATGCAAATAATTATCAAAATAATGAATATAAAAAATTAACACTTGAAGTTAATGAAGTATTAGAAAAAAAAATCAAATCGAATATATTATTTATTCGAACAGTGGATTCAGGTTCGGAGGAGGGAAGAGTAGGGATTAATATAATTAAAAATGAATTTAATGTTGACGGGATTCTTGTTTCAG
The DNA here is from genome assembly GCA_030606485.1 of Promethearchaeota archaeon. Taxonomy (GTDB): domain Archaea; phylum Asgardarchaeota; class Lokiarchaeia; order Sigyniarchaeales; family SOKP01; genus 6H3-1. The sequence goes on from JAUWGH010000003.1 coordinate 88,307, forward strand.
GTAATACATATAGGACACATCCAATTCAAATTTTTTTCTCGCCACAACTCTCAGTAGAAAATCAGAAATTATTAAAAAATTATTTTAATCTTATATTAGAACACTTTCGAGAAAAACTTGATAGTGAATTTTTGACAACTTATAAGTATTCTAATTCGAAATACACGAGAAAGTATTTAGGGCTCACACAAGTAAAAGGTTTAATTGAAACTTTTCCTATTTTAGATTTTAATGAAGAACAGTTCGAAAATATTAAAAATTTAATTCGAAAAAGGAATGTAAATGATATCTTGAATTGTTTAAAGAATTAATTACCTTTATTAAAATTCTTATTTAATTCTTGAAGGAATGGAAGGAATTCTTTTGGTTGCCCAAATACTGGAATTTTTTTTATTCTTAATTTTTTAATAGTATCGTATCTTATTTCAGGAAAATCTACACGCTGAATTATAATAAAAATAGGTTTATGATATTTTTGACCTGTACTTAATGCATTTAATAAATTTTCTTCCCAGTTAATATATTTAAGGAATCTAAAACGGGGATCAAAATATAATGCGGGGATATCAAAAATCATTGCATCTATTTTTTTATCAGATAAAGCAATTTCAAAAATTTTTGTTAAGGTTTTCATATCATAAAATTGAGCAGCAAAATCAATTGGGTTTCTTGGACTGGTACCTCTCATATAAAATAATTTATCTATTTTTTTTTGAATATCATCATTAAATTTGGGAACATTTAAGCCATATTTTTCAACTAAATCAGTAAGCATCACCCCATATCCGCCAGATATGGATACAATAACAAAGTTTTTAGCTTTAAAAGTACCATAATAGTCTAAAATTAAAGCGCCACATAATAATTCTGTGAGAGTTTCAACTTGAATAACTCCAAATTGTTTAAATAACGCATCCCAAATTTCATTTTTTCCCGTAAGAGCTGCTGTATGTGTCTTTGCAGCTATTTGACCAGTATTTGAAACGCCTCCCTTTAATAATATAATAGGTTTTTTATTTTTTTCTAAAACTTTTCTTAAGACTTTACCCCTTCCTTCTTTTATGCCTTCCAAATACACAATAATATAATCTGTTTCATTATCCTGAGATAAATGAGCTAAAAGATCCACAAAATCAAGATCTGCTCCATTTCCGAAAGAAAACACTTTAGAAAAAGTTAAACCTAATTCCTTTGCCATAAATATTGCGAGATTGGCAAGTCCGCCTGATTGGCAGATCAATCCAATTCGACCTGGTTTACTTGGAAACCCTATGCGCCAAGCTATTCCTTTTTTGGGATAAGTAATTCCCATTCCATTTGGTCCCAAAATCCTGAGTTTATTTTGTGCATGTTTAATTAACTCTTTTTCCAATTGGATTCCTTCTTCCGTTCCCGAGTCTGAGAAGTCCGAGGTAAAAATACTTACTAATTTAACACCCTTTTCTACGCAATCATCAATCACTTTTAAGATCTGTTCTTTTGCAACTGCGATAAATGCAAAATCGATTGGTTCTGGTATATCTTTAATTGAATTAAATATTTTTCCTTGAGTACCATCGTCAAACCCTGGAATTTTTTTAAGATTTGGATTAATTGCAAAAATCTTTCCATCAAAATTCTCTTGATGTGCTTTAAGAAAAAAGTAGTTTCGACTTTTTGAAACTCCAATAATTGCTATGTTTTGTATTTCAGATAAAAATGAAATATCTTTAATTTCTGGAAGATTATCATTAAACATATATGATTAACTAAGAAAGAAACTTAATAAAATTTATAAAAAAAAAGTAATTTACCTAAACGCTATAATATAAAATAGACAATAAATTTTATTAGTAAATTATATCTATTTATTATTTCTTATTAGAATTAAAAATTTATTTGGCGTTTTATTTTAAAATAATAGAAGATTCAAAAATGAGATTTTAAAAATGATAACACCAAAAAAGATTAAAGAAGTTTTAGAACACAATTGTATTAACCTTAGATTCCATGCACGCGGAGGACAAGGAGGTGTAACTGCTTCAAACTTATGCGTAGAAGCATTTTACGGTTATGGAATTTGCCAGCCTCGTTTTGGAGCTGAAAGAATGGGCAGTCCAACTGAAAGTTATGTGCGGTTAAGTTTAAGCAAGGAGTTGATTAGGTCAAATGAACAAGTCTACGCTCCTCATTTTGTAGCCATTTTGGATGAATCCCTAATGTGGGAGATTAATGTAACTGAGGGACTCCCAAAAGGTGGATGGATAATCATTAATACAGATATGAATCAATTAGAAATTCAAGAATTAATTGAGAGAAAAGATCTAAATATTGCTACAATTCCCGCTACTACAATTGCTTTAGATGTTTTTGGAAGAAATATTACTAATACTATAATTCTTGGTGCATTAATTAGAGTTTCTCAACTTTTCTCATTGGAAGAATTATCGAATGCCATCCAAAATAGATTTAAGGGCTCGATTATCGAAAAAAATATTAAAGCTATAAAACAAGCAATAGATGCAACTTGTGTATATGAAGTAGAAGATGAGATAGATTTCACTGTGGATACTAAAGTAGCTTGGACACAAATTGATCCATTTCTACCTGGATATGAGGAATTAGATAAAGCGGGTGTATGGTATTGCGATGAAGATGTTATTTCTTATGGTAGTAAACAGGTAAAAACCGGTTCTTGGGGTGAATATGATATAATATGGGATAAAGAAACTTGTACTGATTGCGCTCAATGTTGGTATATTTGTCCTGACTTCGCTATTCTAAGAGAGAAAGGTGAGGATGAATTATGGCACATGACGGGGGTTGATCAATTTCATTGTAAATCGTGTTTAAATTGTGTGAATATTTGCCCAGTAAATGCCCTATCAAAAAAATTAAAACAAAGACCCGGCACATGTGCCGTGGAGGAATAATTGGAGGTGAAAATTAAATGTCAATAGAACCAATGAGAATATTTTTTAAGGAAATTAAAGAACCTATTGAGACTACAATGATTGGAAATTATGCTGTCGCTGGCGGAATAACACAAACTGACCCAGATGTGATATGTGCATTTCCAATTACGCCACAAACTCAATCAGTTGAAGGATTATCCGACGTTGTGCATCAGGGTAGATTAAAGGCAGCTTTCATTAATGTTGAATCAGAATTGGCGGCTATGAGTTATTCTACAGCAGCATGTGCTGCAGGAGCAAGAACATTTACTGCAACCGCTTCTCAAGGCTATTTATTAATGGCGGAGGCTTTACCTATGGCAGTTGGTTGGCGTGTTCCATTAACTATGATGATTTCAGCCAGAGCTTTTAACGCTCCGAATTTATCAATTTGGAACTCTTGGGAATTTGTTTTAATTGATTTTGGTTGGAATTGTATCGTCTCTGAAAATGTTCAAGAGACTTATGATTCTGCTATTTTATCCGTGATGATTTCAGACACCTCATTATTTCCCACAATGTTTGTTCATGATGGTTTCATTATATCTCATTCAGTTCAACAATTAACATTAATTCCTGATGAGACTGTCCGGAATTTGACTCCGAAAAAACCAAGGCATCAAATTGATCCAGAACATCCAGGAACATGGGGCGGGATTGTGACTCCTAGCTATTTTATGGAAGGTAGAATGAGATTAGATGTGGATAAAAAGCCAGTTTTAAATCATATTAAAAACGTTTTTGAACGCTTTAAAAAAGCAACAGGACGGAAATATGATTTAATTGAAACTTTTAATTTAGATAATTCTTCCAGAACTGCATTTATAACTACGGGTTCCATGTGTGGAAACATTATAAGCTGGATGACTAAAAATAAAGACATAGGGCTTATTAAAATACGCACTTATCGTCCATTTCCTTATGATGAATTACAAAATATAATCCAAGAACATAATATTGAAAAATTAATTATTTTTGAGAAATGTGACTCATTAAACAATCTCTTACCGCCATTTTCCTCTTCAATTATGACAGCAGTATATCCTCTAGGAACACTATTTAGGTCATATATTGTTGGATTAGGTGGACGAGATGTTACGAGGGATGAGTTTAATGTTGCTAAAAAGAATATGGAAAATGTGAAAGATATGAAAGGTCAGCTCTATATGTATCTTGGAGTAAGAGAGCGAAAAAATAAAATTCATGGGGTGAATATGTAAAAATGTCAAAACCAGAGAAAAATATTATTAAAGTTGAAGATTTGCTCGCACGAAATGAAAAATGTAATACGCTATTCTTTAATTACGACAATGAAGCTTTTATGAATACAGGAATTCAAGAATCGGGTGCCACCCCACCATTCGCTTCAACAACGACTGGTCCTGCTGGAGAAAAGATTCCTGGTAAAATTGGTGTTAAACAAGATTTAGTTACACCAATGGCATTTTTTGGTGGTAAATCTATGTTCTTAGCAACTGTAAATCCAGCATATCCTAATGATTTCATGGGAAAAGTAATTGAAGCATTAAAAACAAATGGTGGTGCTTTCATCCAAGCTTACTCTGATTGTATGAGAGGATGGCGTCATGCGGCAGAAGATGCTTATAAAATATCAAAAATGGCTACAGATAGTGGATATTGGCCTCTTTATACAGTTAGAATTAAAGAAGGTATACCTAAATTTTCATTTTATCGTGGATTAGACGTTGATCGTGATATATTCATTGAATACTTAAAGTCAATGGGTAAGTTTAGACACCTTTTTAAACCAACTATGAGACAAAAAGAAATAGAAGAAATTATATATTTCACGGAATTACGAAATGAAAGATTGAGAAATTTAATTGCCATTATGGGTGCAGAGAAACCTAGTGATTTATATAAGTTAAATCGAAAAAAATTTGAGCCACAAATTCATATTCAACCAGGTCATGGTTTATGCCCAGGGTGTGGAGCAGGAATGGTGTTAAACCAATTAGCTACCGCAGCAACCCAAGTAGCAGGTAAGAATATAGTTTATGTAAATAATACGAGCTGTAGCGAAGTTTCCACTGCTAAAGATAATGTTAGTTCTTGGAATGTTCCATGGGTGCATCATTTATTTGAATCTGGAGCAACTGTGGCGGAAGCAATTTCTACTGCCTATAAAATCCGAAAAACTAAAGGATTATTTGACGGAGATATTCCATATGTTATTCATATTGGAGGAGATGGTTCCTATTATGATATTGGCTTTCAATTTTTCAAAGCTGCTCTAATTCGAACCAGTTCTACTATGGAAATGAATGAATATTTAAACCAAAAATAATTTTTCTTTTTTTAAAACCCTTTCTACCTTATTGTTTTTGAATTCAAAGAATTAACTTTTTAAATTCATTCAATATAATATAAAATTGGTGTAAATTAAATGATTGATTTAAAAATGATTAATATTAATACCCCCCAACGAGAGATATTAATGGATATTACAAGAGAGATAAATAATATTGTATCAGAATCTAATATACAAAATGGTGTTTGTCGATTATTTGTTCCACATACAACAGCAGGAATAACCATTAATGAAAATGCTGATCCTTCTGTTAAAAAAGATATAATAAATTTTTTAGGAAAACTAATTCCTCAAAACGCCGGATTCAGCCATATGGAGGGAAATTCTGATGCTCATATCAAATCCACACTTGTTGGTCCTTCTTTAGAGATCTTAATTAACAATAAAAGATTAGTATTAGGGACGTGGCAAGGAATTATGTTCGCAGAATTTGATGGACCTCGGAATAGGAAGCTTCATATTCAATTGCAAGGCGAATAACTTTTTTAATTACATATTTTAAATTTTGTAGTTGAAATTCTAGAATTTTACAAAATAATTTTGTCGGTATTGATAATATTTTTTAAAATTTAATCATAATTACTAGTTTATATTAATTTCCTAAATTATCAACCAGAAATACGTCGCTTATTTTTAATTTAATAATTAAAATATATAAATAATAGAAACAATACTTTTTTAAGAGAAATAAAAATAAGATACTGGGAAAAAAATAGAAATTTTTAGAGAGCTTAGTGAAAATTTGACAAAAATTGAAAGAAAAATGATTTTACAAATTTTATTTGACAAAAATATTTTATAGTTGGTGTATATTTAGAAGTTGAATAGGATTAAATGGGAAGATATAAGAATCGAAGATATTGGGCTTAAAAGTATTATAAAGTTATTAGATGTTCTTAATTCAAATTCGAGTGATGTTGATAAAAATATCGCTTATAAAAGTCTTATAAAGTTAGGAAAGGAGTTAGTTGAACCATATTTAGAGAAATATTTAATTAAAAACTATGACTATGATGGTAATCAAAGTGAGCTACTTCTTAGATTACTTATAAAATTGAATAAAAATAATAATTTATTGTTCCAATTTCAATTAAAAAACCCAGATTTCGTTAAACGTGCTGTAGCAGTAGAAAGAATTGGAGAATTAAAATTACAATCCTATTTGCCAGAAGTAATAAAATTAATAGATGATGATGATCCATCTGTTCGTTTTGCAGTCTGTAAAACATTAAAAATATTTCTTAAAGATGATATTGTAAATTTAAATCATATTATAAAAAACAATATTCTCATATGTCTTATTGATAGGAATTCTAGAGAAAATAACCTTGTAATTAAAAAAACAATTCAACGATTAATTTCTAATTATTTCAATGTATAATTCCACAAATTATGAGAATTTTAAATCTATAAAGATTTATTAAATCTTAAGTTAATATATAACATAGCGATACAATTAAACAAATTTGATATAGTATGCCTAGTTTCGATTATACCTTTAAAGTGCTTATGTTGGGGGAAGCATCAGTAGGAAAGACAAGTTTGACGAAACGATATGTCCAAGGTATTTTTAACCCGGATGAGAAGCTGACTATCGGAGTGGATTTCTATATAAAAAATGTTGATGTCTTAGACAAAAAAGTCAAACTGCAAATATGGGACCTTGGAGGTGAACAGCGATTCCGATTTTTATTACCCACATATTGTTTGGGAGCTAATGCAACTATATTTATGTATGACATTACTCGATTAAATACTTTAGAGAATATTCATTCTTGGTTATCAATTGTATATCAAAGAAGTGGATTAATCCCCATTATGTTAGTGGGTTCTAAGTTAGATCTAGAAAAACATGAAAGATCGGTTCATCGAGATTATGGAATTCAAGTAGCCCAAGAAAATAATTTAGCTGGTTGGATAGAAATATCATCTAAAAATAATGTCAATGTAGATAATGTTTTTGAAACTCTTTGTAAATTTATGTTAGAACGAGCAGTAAAAAGGAGTAAATTCTGAAAAATGGAGCAACGTGAAGGAGATAAAATTAATTCTATACGAAGAATATTTGAATTAATTGGAAAATCGGAAAAGAGTATTGAACAGATATACGATTTTTTGCTTAAAAATAAAAAAATTGAAGATCTCAGAAGAGTTTCAGATGATTTAGGCATAACATTAAAAAGGGGATACAAAGTTTGTGCGGTTCTAAATGAATTAGATTTAATACAAATTTTCGATCGCCCGATGAAAATCAATTTATTAAATCCAATTGTTGCCTGGCAGAAAATAATTAATAAAAATATTAATGAATTAAGTGAAGATTTGGATAAAAAAATAAGTTCACTTGAAGAGTCATTAAACACATTTTTTAAAGTATATGAACTAAAAGAACCAGAAGTGGGAGAACCGATTGAATTCTTAAATTTTGATACTAAAAACCTTAATTGGGTTTATTATCCCTATTTTGCTAACAGAGTTTCCAGAATTGCAATTGGAATCGCTTATGAAAATCCATTTATAAATGAACTTACTAAAGTAGAGTTTTCAAAAATAGAGAAAGAATTAGTTGGAATATTAGCAGAAAATTTAAGAGTTTTAGCTGAACATATTCAACAAATTGAAATCTTGATTATTTTAAATTCAAATGTATTAGAGGCTTTTTTAAATTCAATTCGATATAAAAATTTAGTTAATCATTTATATGAAAAGCAGATCAAACCCCATAAGATTGAAGTGAGAATAACACATGAAGATTTCAGTAATTTTGCATTAAGAGACGATGAAATGCTAATTCAACCGAGCTTTGATCCATCAAATATTCTATTAGGCTCTTATATTTCTCGACAAAAAGATATTGTAAAAATTTTTAAACAGAAATTTGATGATTTATTTGAAAAAAGTCTCCTTGTTAACGATTATCTTAGAGACCATAGAATTTTTGAAAAAAGTGAGTTATCAAATATTGATAAATTAGCTTTAGGATTCCTTCAATAAATTTAGTTCTCGTTTATATCACTTAATATCTAATTATCGATAAATTACCAAAAATATAATAAATAGAGGATAAAATGAAGATCATAGTATTCAGCCCTCATCCTGATGATGAGATTTTTGGCTGTGGAGGAAGCATATTAAAATGGATTGAAGAAAACCATGACGTTCACGTTATTTATATCTCTGACAATAGAGCGACAATTACTTGGGCAAAAAAGCATGGAAATTTTATTGAAACTGAAAAAAATAAAAATTTAACTGAAGAACAAGTGGCAAAAATCGGACTTAAAGAGGCAAGAGAAGCTGCAAAATTTTTAGGATTGTCAGAGAAAAAAGTTCATTTATTTAAATTTCCTGATCAAAAAGTTAAAGATTTTATTGATAAAGGTGTACAACTTGCAAAACCAATTGTAAAGGATGCAGATAGATTTGTTATCCCTAGTGCTAATAATGAACACACAGATCATCAAGCTACCTATGAGATTGCAGTAAGAACGGCTGAAGAACTCAAATTAAAAAATCTCGAATTTTTTGTGTATGCTTTACACAAACCTTTACGAGCAGAAGGCGAGTATTTAGTTAAAATTAAGATGGGTGATTTGCGCCAAAAATTATTTGATGGTTTACAAATTTATAAATCTCAATTTTGGTCTAAAGAAATGTCTCGTAACACTCTTTGGGTAAAGGGAAAGCGTAGAGAACGGTTCGGATATTATAAATTTGAAGATATTGGAAAATATTACAACTTTTAATTTTTCTTTTAAATATTACTTAGAAATTATAAAATTTACCAACATCTTTTAGTTTATAATAACCATATCTGTCTCTTCGTTTTCCTTTAACCCAAGAGCTTTGAGGACCCAGATCTTTAGTATAAAATTGTGATTTATGAAATTTTAAGGCTTCATACGCTTTAAATCTTAACTCTCCTACCTTAACCTTTATTAAATGTTCTCCTTCTGCTTTTAAGGGACAATGAACTGCAAATATATAAAATTCAAGTTGTTTAAGGTTAAGTTCTTCTGCTACCTTAATAGCAATATCGTGAGTAGCTTGGTGATCGGGGTGTTCATTATTAGCACTTGGAATTACAAACCTATCGGCATCTTTTACAATATTTTTTATTTGCTCTACTGCCTCATGTATATAATTTTTAAGTTCTTGATCATAAAATTTTAGAAAATGTCGATTTTCTTTTTTTATTCTTAAGAATTCGGCGGATGCATCTGCTTCTTCTAATCTTATTTCAGCAAGCTGATTTTCGTCTATTCTAGTTTCTTTACAATCCTCAAGTTCATTTTTCTCTCTTGCTTTTCTATATCCTGCTCTTCCATCAGTAAACCAAATTATGTGAATGGTATGTCCATCTTCGAGCCATCTTAGAATTGAGCCACCTGCTGCAAAGATTTCATCATCAGGATGAGGTGCAAAAATAATAATTTTCATAACTAAACCTCCCTATTACCAATATGGCATTTCGCCATTATGATATTCATTTAATGATTTAATGGATATTTTTCTTTCTCGAATCTGTTCAATTGCATTAAATATTGCATATGCTAATTGCAGATTTATTATAACTGGGATATTATATTCCACTGCAAATCTACGAATTTCATACTCATCTTCCATTATTCTCTTATATTTTTCTGCTTCCATTGCAATTGTTGGGATGTTTATTACCATGTTAATTTTTCCTTCTCTTATATAAGTTAAGATATTCGGAAATTCTCCAATTTCTTTTACTTTTAATAATTTAAAGTTTGATATTCCTGCAGATTCAAGAGCTTTTGAAGTATGTTCTGTCGCATAAATTGAAAAACCTAAAGATTTGATTTTGCGAGCTAAAGGAATAATATCCTTCTTAAGTTTTTCTCCACCAACTGTAATTAAAATATTACCATTCTCAATAGGAATTTTTAAATCGGTTGATTCTAATGCTTTTATTAAAGCATCAGGAAAATCATCTCCAATACATGCAACTTCTCCTGTTGATGCCATCTCAACACCCAAAACAGGGTCGGCTCCATCTAAGCGCATAAATGAAAATTGGGGGCATTTAATGGTCACGAAATTTCCAGTTGGTATATTCATTATTTTTGGATCAATTTTTTTTCCAAGAATGACTTCAGCAGCAATTTTCATAAGATTAATTCCGCGAGCTTTTGAAACTAGAGGCATAGAACGGCTTGAGCGCAAATTACATTCTATAACATATAATTTCCCTTCTTTTAATAAATATTGGATATTAAATGGTCCCCTTATTTTTAATGCTAAAGCGATTTTTTTCGATATAGAGATTAAATTATCAATAATATCATTAGATATTGTCTGAGGGGGGATTGCCATTGTTGCATCTCCACTATGTATCCCAGCATTCTCAATATGTTCAATAATCGCACCTATAAATACAGTCTCACCGTCGCTAACACCGTCACATTCAATTTCACGTGAGTCGGTAAAAAATTTTGTGATAACAACTGGATTATCTTTAGATACTTTAGAAGCGATATCTAAAACGTGCCGTAAGGTTTGGGGATCATGTGCTACTCTCATTGCAGCACCACTTAATACGAAAGAAGGTCGAACTAACACAGGGTATCCAATTTCCTCTGCAAATTTTAACACTTCATCTTTTTCCTCAAGACTATTCCATATAGGTTGTAATATTGCTAAGTGATCAAGTAGGGCACTAAATTTTTTCCTATTTTCTGCGTTATTGATACTAATCCCTTGAGTACCTAATAATCTGAGATTAGTTTTTCTAAAAAACTCATTATATTTTTGGATTTTAACCGCTAAATTATTTGCAATTTGACCACCAACCGATACAACTACACCATAACCTTTTTCCTTCTCGCAGATATCTACAACACGTTCGCCCGATAATTCTTCGAAATATAATTTATCTGAAATATCATAATCAGTTGAAACCGTTTCAGGATTATAATTAATCATAATTACTTGATCAACATTTAATTCCTTGAGTTTCCATACCATATTAACGCAACACCAATCAAATTCTACAGAAGAACCGATTCTATAAGTTCCTGAGCCTAAAACAATTATTTTTTGAAGGTTCTCAGTGGTTTCTTTTTCATAATCAATATCATCTTCCATTGCAGAATATGTAAGATAAAGATAATTTGTTTGTGCTGGCCATTCAGCTGCCAGTGTATCCATCTGATTTGTATAGGGAATTATATTATATCTTTTTCGAAGTCGTCGAATAGTGATTGTATCAAGCCCCATTATTGTTGCTATTTGTCCATCTGAAAACCCAAAACGTTTCGCCTTTCTTAACTGATATTCTTTTTCTTCATCTGAAGACCTAAGAAGATTTAATCTTTTCAATTCTCTTTCTATATTTATTATATTTTCAATTTTATGGAGAAACCATTTATCAATTCGCGATAAACGGTAAATTTCATTGATGGAAATTCCTTTTTTAATAGCTTCCGCCACTCTAAAAATTCTTTTATCCGTTGGATGCCTTAATTCATTCTTTAATTCATTATAATTATCAATTGGTTCTAAGTCATTACCAACAATTCCTTTCATATCGATATCCAACATTCTTATTGCTTTTTGTAATACTTCTTCGAAAGTTCGTCCAATTGCCATAACTTCTCCAACTGATTTCATTTGTGTTCCAATGTGTCTATCTACTCGTCGAAATTTGTCTAAATCCCATCGGGGATATTTTAAAACTATATAATCAATTGAAGGTTCAAAACATGCCGTTGTAATACCAGTTACAGTATTTTTTAATTCTGTTAACAGATATCCCAGTGCTAATTTAGTAGCAAAATAGGCTAAAGGATAACCTGTTGCTTTTGAGGCAAGTGCAGATGAGCGAGACAACCTTGCATTTATTTCAATTGCTTGAAATTCTTTTGATATTGGATTTAATGCATATTGAATATTACATTCTCCAATAATACCCAAGTTTTGAACAACTCTTATTGATGCACATCTCATCATTTGATATTCTTCATTTGTTAGTGTTTGAGTGGGAGCAACAACAATGCTCTCTCCAGTATGTATCCCCATAGGATCAACATTTTCCATACTACAATTAATAATACAATTGTTAGATACATCTCTAACAACTTCAAATTCGATTTCTTTCCATCCCCACACTGATTCTTCTACTAAAATTTGATGTATTATTGATTGAGCTAACGCTCTTTTCGCAAATACTTCAAATTCTTTTAGATTTTCAACAATACCTGACCCTCTACCACCTAATGTATATGCAACTCGAATCATTAATGGAAAACCCAATTCTTCTGCTGCTTTCAATGCATCTTGATAATTATCTACTGCAAAACTTTTAGGGCAAACTACACCAGATTTTTCCATTGCTTTAACAAATAAGTCTCTATCTTCAGTTGCAATTATTGCTTCGACAGGTGTTCCCAATACTCTTACATTATATTTTTCCAATATTTTCTTTTCTGCTAATTCAACACCGATATTTAATGCTGTTTGACCACCAAATGATAATAAAATCCCATCAGGTCTTTCTTTTTTAATTACTTTTTCAACATAACGCATATTAATTGGGAGTAAATATATTCTATCTGATAATTGGGGATCAGTTTGAATTGTCGCGATATTTGGGTTTATTAAAATAGTATAAATTCCTTCCTCCTTAAGTGCCTTTAATGCTTGAGAACCAGAGTAGTCAAATTCACCTGCTTGACCAATTTTTATTGAACCTGAGCCTAGTAATAACACCTTTTTTATTGTATTATCAAAAGGCATCTATTTTAGAACCCCCATAAATTTTAAAAACATATCAAATAGAAATGCTTGAGTATCTTTAGGTCCTGGAGATGATTCGGGATGAAATTGAAGGCTAAAAATAGGTTTAGTTTTATGGATAATCCCTTCATTTGTTTTATCATCAGGATTGTAAAAGAATTCCTTAAAGCTTACTTCTTCCAAATTATCAGTATTAATTCCATATCCATGATTCTGAGTAGTAATAAAGCATCTTCCCGTTGGATTATGGATTACTGATTTATTTGCTCCTCGATGTCCAAATTTAAGTTTATAAGTTTTCGCTCCAGCACCTAAACCAATTATTTGATCACCCAAACAAATTCCCATTGTAGGAATAGAATTTTCGATTAAATTTTCAGCAACTTCAATTGCACTTTTACATTTCAAGGGATCTCCCGGTCCATTTGAAATTAGAACACCGTTTGGATTATAATCCATGATTTGGTCATAACTAAAATCATGGGGCAGTAAAATTACATTCAAATTTCTTTTCAACAAATTTCTTATAATATTAAGTTTAGTGCCCAAATCTAAAACAATCACAGTCCCAATAGGATTTGAGGGAGTGAAATGTCTTGCTCTTACAGTAGAAACTTCACTAACTAAATCTTTATTATTTGGATCTGAAATTTCTTTAACTTCCTCTTTTATTAGTTTGATATCTGGTTTTTCACCAGGGTTAAATACTTGCAATAATCCTAATTTTACTCCTTCATCTCGAATTATCTTAGTTAAAGCCCTAGTATCAACCCATTCAATTCCAGGGACGTCTTGTTCTTGAAGAAAATCGTCTAAAGATTTCACACTTTCATAGTGACTAGGTATCTTACAATATTCATTTACTACTAATCCTTTAATTTTAATACTATCTGACTCGAAGCATTTATGTATTCCATATTCATCCTTTATCCAATCTGGAACACCATAGTTTCCAATTAAGGGATAAGTCATAATACATATTTGTTCATGAAAAGAGGGATCTGTAATAGTTTCATTATAACCGACCATACTGGTTGTAAATACTATTTCTCCACAAACCTTTTTTGTAGCCCCAAATCCAATTCCTTCAAAATATCTTCCATCTTGAAACATTAAAATTGCGGGACGGTCATTCTTTAAATGCATTTTATCCCTCTATAACTCATTTCTCAATATTTTTTTTTACTCATATTCAATTGTAGATGGAGGTTTATTGGATATATCAAATACTACTCTATTGAATCCCTTAACCTCATTAATAATTCTTGTTGAAATTTCTTCTAATAAATTCCAATCAATTTTAGCAAAATTAGCAGTCATAGCATCTATGCTTTGAACTGCTCGAATTGCACAAATATATTCATATGTTCTATGATCTCCCATAACTCCAACTGTTTTTATTGGAAGGAATACCGGAAATATTTGCCAAATATCATCATAAATCCCAGCATTTTTAATTTCTTCTTGAATTATTTGATCAGCTTCTCTTATCATACTTAATTTTTCCTCATCAACAGGACCGACACACCTTACGGCTAATCCAGGACCAGGAAATGGGTGTCTTTTTATTGATTCTTCGGGTAATCCAAGTTCTATACCTATTTTTCTAACTTCATCTTTATATAAATCTTTAAGTGGTTCAATTATATCAAAATTTAATTTTTCTGGCAAGATTACATTATGATGAGATTTAATTTTTGAAGCAAATTTACTTGTAGCTTTAGATTCGACTCGATCAGGATATATTGTTCCTTGTGCTAAAAATTTAATATTTGGATATTTGGTTTCTAATTCCTTAGTTTTTTGTTCAAAAACTTCAATAAATGAGTTTGCAATTATTATTCTTTTTTTTTCAGGATCAGATACTCCCTTAAGGCGCTTCATAAATAAGTTCTTTGCATCAATATAATGAAAATTTTTAAATTTTAACGTTCTTTTGAAAAATTCTTGGACTTCTAATTCCTCGTTTTTACGTAATAAATTATTATTTACAAAAATACAGTGCAATTTATCACCAATAGCTTGATGGAGTAATATTGCAGTGACTGATGAATCTACACCTCCACTCAGTCCTAAAATAACCCTATTGTCTCCTACTTCTCCTCTGATCTTATCAATTGTATGTTCAATCCAATTTTCTAATTTCCATTCTTTTTTACATTTGACTATTTTAAATAAAAAATTGGAAAATATTTTTTCTCCACTGATAGTATGCTTTACTTCTGGATGGAATTGCACTCCGTATATTTTGAGTTTTTCATTTCCATAAGCTGCAATTGGACAATTATCAGTTCTTGCTAAAACTTGAAATCCTGAGGGAAGATCTAGCACTTGGTCTAAATGAGACATCCATACAGTTTCTTCGTCTAATAAAAGTTCGAATAATCCCTTATGTTCAAGAACATGTAATATTGTCTTTCCATATTCTTTACTTTCCCTCGGCTCGATTTTCCCACCAAGATGGTGAATTATTAAATGAAAACCATAACAAATTCCTAAAATTGGAATTTTATTCTGGTGTATAAATTTATAAATATTCTCAGATAGCTTGAGAGAATCTTCCGAATATACACTACTGGGACCTCCAGATAATATTATCGCTTTAGGTTCAATACTGTTAATTTTTTTAAAATCAATATCATAAGGAAAAACTTCAGAGTAAACATTTAAATCTCTTATTCTTCTAGCAATTAGGTGGCTATATTGACCTCCAAAATCAAGAATTATAACTGTATCCATTTTAATTTAAAATTATTCTGTATAAGGCGATATTTACTTAATATTGTTAGCTTGATATCACTAATATTTTCTTATTATAAATTATATCCTAATAAAAGATTAATAATTAACTCGTTTTAACACAATTTAATAAAAATATGAAACTTTAACCAAAAATTACAGTTCAAAATCATTATAAAGAGAAATAAAGCTAATCAGATGACAATCTATTCTTAATATAAAAATTTTAAAATATATTAAAAATTCATGAAAAATATTGAGAATTTTTATAATTTTTTAATATATCTATCAAATTCCCAATTAGAAACAACTTTCCTGTATAAATCAAATTCTTCTAATTTAGCCCAGAGAAAATTTCTGAATGGTCTATCACCAAAAACTCTTTTCATAAGTTCACTCTTTTCATATTCTTCAAGTGCTTCATAAAGATTCGCTGGAAGTGCCTTAATTCCTCTTTTTTTCATTTCTTTTGTAGAGATTTTATACACATTGAAATCACTAGGTTCTGGTGGCTCAATCTTTTGCTTTATCCCTTCTAATCCCGTTGCCAATAACACTGAAAATTGTAAATATGGATTTCCTGCAGGATCAGGACATCGTATTTCACATCGAGCTCCCGACTTAGTTGGAAAGCTTGGTACGCGAATTAATGGAGATCGATTCTTAAAACCCCACGCTAAATAAATTGGCGCTTCATAACCGGGAACTAAACGTTTATATGAGTTTGGCCAGCTGCACAAAACAGCACACATTTCCCTCCCATATTTTATTTGCCCTCCAACAAAATATTTCATAGTTTGGGAGATATGATTCTCATCATTTTCATCATAAAAGATATTTTCTCCATTTTTCCATAAAGATTGATGTACATGCATCCCAGAGCCATTGATATTTTGGAAAGGTTTTGGCATAAAAGATGCGATACAATTATATTGTGCTGCTACTACTTTTACAATCATTTTTAGCCAAACCGTATGATCTGCAGTTTTTAAGGCTGTATCATATTTAAAATCAATCTCATTTTGTCCTTCTGCAACCTCATGGTGTAATGTTTCGATTTCAATTCCGTATCCTTTCGCATACTCAGCCATATCTCTTCTCATTTTTTCGTCTATAAGATGTGGGTCATAATCAAAATATCCGCGTAAATCTCTAGGCTTGATTGCTTCCTCTTCATTTAATATGAAAAATTCTAATTCTGGCGCACACATAAATTCGTAGCCCATTTCTTGAACTTCTTTATAGGTTTTTTGAAGAATATATCTCGGATCTCCTTCAAATCTTTTACCATCAGGTTCATATATATCGCATATAAATCCACATTCATCTATTTTAGGAGAATTCCATGGAATGATGTGAAAAGTAAATGGATCTGGAATTGCAACCATATCAGATTCCTCTATTGAGCCATACCCAGTAATTGATGAACCATCGAAATTTTCCCCTTCTTTTAATATTGATTCAATTCGATTAATATTAACTCCAAAGCTTTTTACAATCCCATTAATTTCAGTGAATTCTAAACTTGCAAATTTTATCTCTTGATCTTCTATGATTTTTAGAATCTCTTCAATTTTTTCTTCTCTTTTCATAAGTTACACGCAAAAATACTTTATCTTATATCTTAAAATAGTAAGAGAGATTTAATAAAAAATTGGTAATTAATTTATAAATTAACCTATTTTTTATTTTTATAGTTTATTGATGCTTTTATGAATGCTGTGTAGCAAGGAGAGGGAGCATACGGTTTACTTTTGAATTCTGGATGGAACTGCACCCCAACCATCCAATGATCTTCACGATTTAATTCAATACTATTAATAATTTCTCCAGTTTCATCTCTACTTGAAATTATTAATCCCTTTTGCTTAGTATCATCATCAATGTATTTTTCAATTATATGATATCTGTGACGAAATCGCTCAATTATTTCTTCAGTTTGATATGCATCATATAATCTCGTATCTTTTTTTACCTTTATTTTTAGCCCACCTAATCTCATCGTGCCCCCTTTTGATTTGATTTTTTTCTGACTTTCAAGCAAATCAATAACTGGATAAGGTGTATTTTGGTCTATTTCTGTCGAATTTGCGTTTTTCAAACCTAAATATTTTCTGCAAAATGCAATGAAAAATAATTGAGCTCCAAAACAAACACCCAAATAAGGGACTTTATTTTCCATTGCAAATTCAGCTGTTTTTATCATCCCTTCTACTGCTCGCTCCCCAAATCCGGGTGTTAATAAAATTCCATCGCATTCTTTTAATTCCTTTTCAATATCTGTTTCTTCTGTAATATTGATCATTTTCAAATTTGCAATGTATCCTTCATGAGCTGCAGCCTGTTCTAATGCACTATTTATTGAAATGTAGGAATCAGAAATGTTAAAATATTTTCCAGGCATACCAATTGTAACTGTTTCTTTTGTATTTTTATAAAGATTAACCATTTTTTGCCATTCAGAATAATTATTAACTGTACTATAAGTTACTAATTTTGCTTTCAGGTCTAAGAGTTCACATAAATAATCTCCTAATTTTTGATCTTCAAATAATAAAGGAAGTTCATAAACCACATCTAAATCAGGATCTGAAATTACTGCTTCTAATGGAACATTTGTAAATAATGAAATTTTTTCCTTAATTTTATTATCTAAAGGTTTGCTTGATCTACCGATTAAAACATCAGGCTGTAAACCAGCAGCTTGTAAAGCCTTAACTGAGTGTTGAGTAGGTTTTGTTTTATGTTGCATAATAACACTAGAATATGGAATCAAAGTAACATGAATTAGAGCAATGCTTCTTTTTGATAATTCCAGTCTTAATTGTCGAAAACTTTCTAAAAATATCTGAGACTCAATATCTCCAACAGTTCCTCCACACTCTACTAATAAAACATCTAAATCCTCCTCACCTGCAATTTTTCTTAATCGATCCTTTATAATATTCGTACAATGAGGAATTATTTGAACAGTTCTTCCAAGGAATTTACCTTCTCTTTCTCTTAAAATAGTTGAAAGATAAATCTGTCCAGAGGTAATATTATGAGAAGGATGAATATTTTCGCCCCAAAATCTTGAATACGAACCAAAATCCTGGTCAATTTCTGATATTCTATAAATATATTCATCTGAAGTAGGTACAGGTTTAAAATCCCAAACTTGTTCGGTGACAAAGCATTCTCCATGTTCAATGGGATTGAGTGTTCCAGGGTCTACATTTAAATAGGGATCGATCTTTACGCCAGAGATTTTAAACCCTCGAAATTGAAATAATTTTCCCAAACTAGCAGTTACAATGCCTTTACCAATCCCTGACATAACCCCCCCTGTAACAAACACGAATTTACAATTAGATTGCATTTTAACTTCAATTACTTCGTTTCAATATTAATTATAAATAAAATATTTATTATATTTCCTTTCTTTTCAATCTTTTCTAATAAAATTTATTCACATTATTATGTTATTTATCTTATTTATTTTAAGAAAGAAATTCTAAAATAAAATAAAGGCTTGATTTATTTTTTAATATTTCTCTTTCAATATTGTAAAACCAATAACTGAAGTTGGAATTAGTGGAGTTTCCCACAGTTTTCCCACTTGTTTAGTAAGTATGTATTGTTGATACTTTTTCTAAATTTAATTTTAAATAGGCATATACGTGCTTGATATTTCTTGAATTGCTATAGGAATCATATTAAAAAATATTTTCTATAGTGTAAAATTAAAAAAAATTGACAATTTTTATTTTTTTAAGTTAAAATTGAATTTTTCATTTTTTTTAAATATTAGATTTCAATTTTTAAAATAAAATAGAAAGGTTAAATTTAATTTAATATTATTGAAACTTAAGAGAAATAGAAATTGGTATATAAGAATGCCATATAAAATTTTAGAAAAAAGAGAATTGGGAGAGAGCGGTATCGTATTTGAAATGGTATTGGAAACTCCATTCATTGCCAAAAAAGCCTATGCTGGTAATTTTGTTTTAGTTCGAATTAATGAAACGGGAGAGCGGATTCCTTTGACAATAGCTGATTATGATAGAGATAAGGGAACAATAACAATAGTAGTTCAAATTGCTGGAAAAAGTACAAAATTACTTTTCCATCAAAATGTTGGAGATTCGATTCTTGATGTTGTTGGTCCCTTAGGAAATAAAATTCACATTAAAAAATATGAATATCCCGTTGTGATTATTGGAGGTGGAGTGGGAATAGCACCTTGTTACCCGCAGGCAAAGGAATTAAAAGAAGTAGGAAATAAAATTATTTCAATATTAGGCGCCAGAAATAAGGAGTTGTTATTTTGGAGAGATAAAATGGGATCTGTAAGTGATGAATTAATTATTTGTACAGATGATGGATCAGAGGGGATAAAAGGTGTTGTAACAGAACCATTAAAGGATTTATTAAAAAGAGAAAAATTGAGTATTGTAATTGCCATTGGACCATTAATTATGATGAAATACGTGGCTCTTACAACTAATGGTTTTGATGGATTACCTAAAGTTAAAACAATTGTATCCTTAAATACAATCATGATTGACGGTACTGGAATGTGCGGCGGTTGTCGTTTTCCAACAATTGATGGAAAAATAGGATTTGCATGTGTTGATGGACCTGATGTTGATGGACATATTGTGGATTTTGATAATCTTTTAAAGCGTGCAAAAAGATTTGAAACGCAAGAAAAAGAATCACTAGAATTATATGATCGTGAATGTAAAGCATTAAAAAAATTTTATAAGGAGAATGGTTAAAATGGAAAAAGTATCACCTTTAATTGAAGTTTTAATCGATAATAAACAGAAAATTCTCAATTCTAAGAAATATAATGAGGTTGAGTTTGAAGAATTTATTAATTCTCTGATGCAAGCTGAAAATGAAAGAGAGAAAGTTTTGAAAAAAATAAAGGAATTGGTAAGAATTGATATCCAAAAATTAAAAGAAGAATTAAAAATTTCTGAAGAAAGATTAATTTATGATATCGAATATTTAAAGGAATTAGGATTATTGGAGTTTATTGGAGAGATATCTGAATTTTATCAAAGTATCGAAGAAAAGAATGAGAAGGAAGGACTATTTCCAAATGTCTCTATAATAAGGGAGAAAAAAATTTGTAGTGGTTGTGGGTTATGTGTTTCGATTTGTCCGACTAATGCAATAAATTTCTTAAATGACATCTTAATTATTGATGATGACTTATGCATCAATTGTGGTTTATGCTACGCTTGTTGTCATCGCTCATTTTTTCCCAAAGAGTTAAAGACAGATCAAGAAAAACTCGATTCTGATAAAAAATATTTGAAGGAATTTAATAACTATAGGGAAATCTATTCAGCACAAACAAAAGATGATCTTATTAGAAAAGTTGCACAAGATGGGGGAATTGTCACAACATTACTAAAAACCGCGTTTAAACAGAAAATAATTGATGCCGCTTTAGTAGTCGATGTATCAGAAAAACCACATGAGCCTTTACCTCTTTTGATTGAAAAGGAAGAAGATTTATTAAAAAGTGCGGGGACAAAATATAGTAATGCTCACACATTAAAAATTTTACAAGATTCAAGAAAATTCAAGAAAATTGCAGTTGTAGGAACTCCTTGTGTTTTGGAGGCTCTCAGAAAAGTTTCAGTTTATCCACTTAATGAACCCTTTTATAATAATATTGCGTTAAAAATAGGATTATTTTGTATGGAATCATTTGATTATGAAAAGATACTTGATATTTTAAAGAATGAATTTCTTACTGAAGGTCAAATGAATACCGAAGAAATTAAAAAAATGGACATCAACAAAGGACGGTTCATTATTTACAAAAAAAATGGAGATTCACTAGATATTCCGATAAAAAAGATAAAAAAATATGGTCGATTTGGATGTTTTTTATGTGATGATTTAACTTCTGAGCTTTCTGATCTTTCTGTTGGGTCAATTGGATCTGAACCGGGTTGGTCTACAATTATTACAAGAACAAGTAAAGGAGTGGATTTATTTCAGCAAGCTTTTAATCTGAAATTAATCGAACAGAAAAAAATTGAAGAGGACAGTAAAAGTTTTATAACTTTAAGTAAAATTGCTAAATCCAAATTAAAAATGTATAAAGAAATTCCGAGACAAAAAATGATTGAACAAGACCCAAATGTAAGAAAAAACAACTTCCAGGAGGTCCCAAAAGGATATACACTAGAAATGGTAAAATTAGAAACTCAAAGATGCTTACAATGTGGAAATCCTTTATGTATTGAGGGTTGTCCCGTTAATGTTGATATTCCAAAATTTATAAGATTTTTAAGACAAGAGAAATTTTCTGATGCCATCAATAATGTAAAAACATATAATTTATTACCAGCAATATGTGGGAGAGTGTGCCCTCAAGAAATACAATGCGAACAAACATGTTTATTAGGTTCTGTTTCAAAACCAATTGCAATTGGTAACTTAGAACGATTTATTGCTGATTGGGACCGAGCAAATGAACTTAAAGCATGTCCTGATTGTCAAGCTCCAAAGAATATTAAAGTAGGAATCATTGGCGCAGGTCCTGCAGGTTTAACTTGCGCCGGGGAGCTTTTAATGAGAGGATATGATGTAACAATTTTTGAAGCATTTCATACGGGAGGAGGTGTGCTAGTTTATGGTATACCAGAATTTAGATTACCAAAAGACATAGTTAGAGAAGAAATCGAAACATTAAAAACATTAGGAGGCAAAATAGAATACAATAAGATAATAGGAAAGATAATGACTATAGAAGATTTAAAATCTATGGGGTTCAAGGCTTTCTTTATTGGAGTGGGTGCAGGACTACCTACATTTATTAGAGTAAACGGTTTAAGCTTAAATGGTGTTTTAACGGCAAATGAATTTCTTACAAGAGCAAATTTAATGAAAGCCTATAAATTTCCAGAATATGATACACCTATTAAAATAGGAAAAATTGTAACAGTTCTTGGAGGGGGAAATGTAGCCATGGATTCAGCAAGAGTTGCATTGAGATTAGGTGCTGAAAGAGTAATTGTTGTGTATAGGAGATCTGAAAAAGAAATGCCTGCAAGGAGAGCAGAATATCATCATGCGATTGAAGAAGGAATTGATTTTCAATTTTTAACCAATCCAGTGAGCTTTATTGGAGATGAAAATGAAAATGTTAAGCAAATGGAGGTTATTAAAATGAGATTAGGAGAACCTGATGATTCTGGGCGACGACGCCCTATTCCAATTGAAGGTTCAGAATATAAAATAGATACAGATACGATAATTATAGCAATTGGGTCAAAAGCAAATCCTATTCTTACAAATTCAATCCCTGAGTTAAAACTTAATAAGTGGGGTTATATTGAAACCGGTGAGCATGGAAAGACAAATCTGGAAGGTGTTTATGCGGGTGGAGATATTGTGACTGGTAGTGCGACAGTTATTTCAGCAATGGGAGCAGGAAAGAGAGCTGCAGCTGAGATTGATAGTTATCTTACAGAAAAGATATAGTAAAAATTAATTAATTTGTTTTACATTTTATATTTGTCTTTTAAGTATAGTTTAAGAAAATACTGAATAAAGGTTTTTCAAGGTTTAATTGCTGTAATTGATTCCAATTATTTAAGAGATAAGGATATAGCTCTTCGCTAAAGGCATCTAAAGCTTTCTCATTTCCGAGTTCATAAAATATAAAATTTTTCATCATTTTCACAATATCAAGAAATACTCTTGGTATTGTTTGCGGATCTGCAATACTCACGTTAATATTTAAAATATTCCAACCATGCTCTTTTGAAAACTTGATCTTAGATAGTTCCTTATCTTTATCTGATTGAATTGCTTCTATAAATCTAGAATAGAAATTCTCGATATTTCTATAAATACGCTCTGTTCTAAATCCAGAGATATATTTCTCAATTACAGTAGCACAAATATTCAAAATCTGTTGAAATACTCCCAGTGAGTCAAATAAAATTCCATAAGATTCGATTTTTTCGGTTTCTTTCCATTGAACCATAAACTCATCGATTTGATCTCCATAAGATTTAAATGGTTTGACAAAACCTTTCCATTTTTCTTTCCATTCAGATGATGTTTTAGCATAATGAGAAAGAAAATCTTTCTTAATTACAATTAATCGAGCTCTAAGAATTTCAGCATGAGTTTCTTTCTTATCTGCTGCAATAAATAACAGATTAAATTCTGGAGCATGACTATATACCCATTTAAGGCCACTCATATCAATAGATTCAATCCCAGACTGATCAAGCTCGTGTTTAGAAAATAAATTTAATGCTGTTAGAAGGCCTGATACTAAATCTTCATCAATTTCTAATCCAAGGGAATCTTTATATAAAATTGTAACTCCTGATTCACTGTCAACAATCCAAATATTCATGTAATTCCTTTATCTTTTTTTTAAAAAATAATTAATATTAAAACCCATTTAATTCTAGATTAAGATTTATTCTCCTAGGAAATTAAAAGCTTTTTAATATTTTATAATTTTTTTTATATGTTAAATATAAACGTGGAAATGGATAAAAATATCATATCGAAATTGATTCCTATTATAACTCCAATTACAGCGGAACAAATTAATATTAAAATTGAATATCTTTGATTTTTTCTCTTTAATTGAGGTGTTGGATAATCTACAATAAATATTACATAAAATTGAGAGATTGTATTGAATAAATAGACTCCTATGCCAATAAAGAAACAGATAATATATATTATCCAAATCCAGACATTTATTTCAATGGACATAGCAAGTATTAATTCAGGAACATTTTTTATTAAAATAGTTAATGTAATGTAAATGCCTCCAATTGGTATGGCAGAAAATATTAGACAAATTAAAAGAACTGCAGTAAATTTAAAAGTTAATAAATTTAATCCAAGAATAAAAAAATTTCCAATAAAAACCAATAAAAAAATAATAATTAAGAGAGTAATCGAAATTATAAGGTATATTCCAAAACCCATTGCTAATGTTGTAAAAGCTCCGGGAACTTTGTTCCCCATTTTTTCAAAAAGATCATTTTCAACAATTTTAGACATTGGCTCAGACTTCCTCAGATTCAATCATTCAAAATTAATATGTCTTGTTTCTCTAAATCTCATCATAGCCTTATCCTTTAATGAGCTTTTAATAAAAGTATATTAACTTTTCTAATTTAAATTTCAATCTGTCCGAATTAACTTTGAATCAGCTATTTTTAATTCCATTTGGCAGTTTGGACAGACCCAATAATCTGCTTTCTGGCAATGTTTGGATATACAGTCTTGACATATAACAATATCACAAAAACAGTAATATAACATCTCCAAACTAAATTTTTTTTTACATAAAAAACATATATTCTTTTTAGTAGTATTAGGTCTGTTGTGTGCAGTCATAAAAGAGCGACATAATTTTATTAATAATATAATAAAACTAGATGTTATAAAAACTTAATATTATGTATTTTTTATTTTTGTTTTATTTTGTAGGAAGGAATAAAAAAAGTAAAAAAAAAGATTCTTTATTTACTGGTCTTTAAAAAAGCATTAGTTCGATCTAATTTCAAAAATTTTAAAGATTTTTTGAGAGATACATATATTTATGAATTATTCAAGTGGGATTTCTTTTTCCATTAATTTAACTTTCTTCATTAAGTACTGCTTGGCATTATGTGGAATTCTTACTACAGAATCATTTGATTTTTCTATTTCTCTCACTTCATCACAAAGTTGTGCAGCAGTCCTCATCATTTCATGGGCGGCAGCTAATAAAGGCATATATTCTGTTTTGTCTTTTAATACAAAACATGCTCTACCTGTTAATTTAGAAACTTGACTTGCTAATTCGAAGGCTGCTATAGCTTTTGCTTTAGCATAAGGATTTGAAAACTCGGCTGCCTCTGTAGCCATTGCGCTATCTATTATTATTTGAGGTAATGTTGGGTACCTTCCTTCTAACATGTCCATGATTACTTTATTAAGTTCTTTTGTAATTATTGTTAAAACTCCTGTTATAGCTAATACTTTTAAAAGATCTGCATTAAAAGCACTCATTTCGATTGGATCTAAAAATGGTCTGCGGGCCCCAATCATACTATCACAATTTATTAAAATATATCCCATATTTTTTTCTTTTATTTCATCTATTGCTTTTTTTGCCGGGGCATCCGAAATTATAATTGTAGGAATTCCTTTCGCCAATTCTCGTGCGGCTTGTGGGCCCTTGAGAGCAGCATTTGGACTTGACATTATAATTAATTCAGGTTCAAATTCAAGTAATTTTTTCATAGTTTCTATACAATGTTCAGGGGGATGCATTTTAGCTCCAGATGTTACTTCTCTAACATCAATTTTAGTGCCTTCAGCTCTTTCGTCCATTAAAAATGCAAGAAGTAGTGATGAGCCTATCGTCCCATTCTTCAAAATTCCGATTTTTAATATTTTTTCTTCCGACATCTTATTTTGCACTTTTTAATCTGAAATTTAATTAAATTTAAATAAAGTTTGATTATTTAAAATTTTATATTTTTATATTAAATTAAAATTTATTTAAAGAGTTATTATTATATAATAAAATGAGTTATAGAAGTAAGTTTAAAAAAAGGATTCTATTATTAACTATAATTTTAATATTCCCCATCTATAAAACTTTAGATGCTTTATTAAATAACGATACTATTGGTTTTTATTTATGGTTAATGTTCTCAATTATTTTTGGATTTTCTTTAATTATTATGTATATTGTATATTATAAAAAAAAAATACATATTGCAAAAAAAAATATAAATGTTTTTTGATTTATTTTTAATAAATATTTTTAGAATAGAGTAAGATGAATTTTATATAATGACACATACAGATGATTTGTTTGATGGAATTTGTGGTTTAATATGTTCTATAATATCATTATACAGTTTAGTTTTTACATTTATATATCACAATCCTGGAACTCTTTTTAATTATATCCCAGCATTCATCTTTTGGAGTATAACTTTAATAGGTAGTTCTATATTTACATATGAGATTTGCATTAATAAGAAAAAAAATGAGAAATAAAATTTAGAAAATATTGAAAAAATTTATTCAAATAGTTAATTAGCCAGACCGTTAATATCAAATTTTACAGCAATATTTTCCATTCTATCCTCCAGTTAATCCTTCAATACTTAATATTGAAGTAAAATACGTAAGCGAGAAAAATACAATTAAAATGATCATAAAAATTATGCATAGAATTATTAAAAGAGTTGCTAAAGTAATTTTTACTCCATCTCTTTGTTTAATTCTAGCCTCAGACATTAGTGAGATGGAATAACCTATAGATTGAACGGTTATTGTAAAGAATAAGATTTCCAATGCAACTATTAATCCCAATACCAATATCGCTTCACTTATTAATTTAAATAGATTATAGATTACTTCATTAATTCCCTCAATACTCTGAAATAAATCATGGATAAAGAAACCAATACCCCACATAATAGTAAACCAAATGAAAATTGATCCTACTCCTAAGATCAATAATTGCCAGGCTAAGCTAACTGATATCGTATTTTTTAGTTGTTTTCGATAGTTTGGAAATTGTGGATCGCAATTAGAGCATATATAATTACAAATTCTTGCAAAAAGTCTAATAAATGCATAGTAAGCAATAAAAGTAAAAATTAAAATGAATGGAATCAGAATTAATTCTGCGAGTGGCATAAATTTCAAAAAGAAATCATACTGCTCTTCATAATAAAGCAAATGAGAATTAATTTTACTAGCAATGTATAGAAGACATAAAAGAATTAAAACAGTAAAAGTTCCACTTATAATTAGATTTAAAACTCTGAGATTAGATTTTTGTTCTCTGAAGAAAATTCTTTTTTGGACAGCTTTTGGAGCCATGAAAACATCCTCAAGAAAATTTGCTAAAGAGTATTTATTAGACTTCAAAGCCTTATCTTTTATTATCGAAATATTTTGTAATTCAAATAGCTCCGGTTGTTCATCACCTCTTTCAAGTCTTTTTCGAATAGAAATTTTTGCATCTAAAATTAAAAGAGTACTAATTCCAAGAAATGAAAAAATTAATATTATTATAATATAAACCTGAACTGATTCAGCTATTGAACCAGGGGAATTATATGCACGAGTGGCATCTGCTTGAACCATATCAAAATATGGTGAAATAATAGCGGATTTAAACCCACTGGCCATTCTATTTAATTGTCCTTTATTATTTATTAATAGGGTATTTGATGACTCAGTACTAATGGTATAATCATGACCATCATTACCCCATCCAGGATATCCTGGATTTATTACTAACCAGGCGCCATAAGCCCATAACTCAAATGAGTTTTCATCATAATGGGGATGACTTTGTGTATAATTTTTACATGAAAATGATAAAAAAATAGAATCAGTTGAATAACCCGAACGCAAGAAAGCCATATTAGAATCTTTATAAACATCACTTGCATACTCTGGTTTTACTGGTTCAATTTTCTCATTAACATCATAACAAACTATACTTCGAAAATTTGGTAAAGAGCTTAATAAATAATTATATTTTTTTAATCCCAATAAGTCAGTATTGTTTTTTCTATGTTCCCAAAACCATTGATATTCTTTAGCGCGTTGTTGATTAGAAATTTGAGCTGCTGAAATCAATAAAATTTCATTAGCATATCCTGAGGTAGTTGCATCTTCAAATAGAGGAGTTGTTGCAAGCGGGCTTAGACAATGGGCCATAAAATCCAAGCTATTTAGAAATCTCGAATTATTAAAGAAATTATATGCATTTAATCTATTTAGAGCATGCAAAAACTCAATTGAGTTAAGATAAGCAAATGCGAGATAACTTTGACCTTCATAGGATGCACCATCCGGTCGATTTTTCTCATATAAATATGTTAGAATGGCTTCAGTTGCTATATCAATAAATGTTTTATTTTTTAAGACAAGACCCGCTAATCCCAAACCACCTGCATTAACAACACAATGATTATTTTCTGGGTATAAATCTATATTAGATAAAGGTTGAGCATGGCTTTTTAAAAGATCTTTAATTAGAACTCTCTCAGGTGCAGAGATATTTTTATAGATAATATCATAAGCTATTGCATATGCTTGAACAGCATATGATCGGCTGAGATCCATTGAATAATCGTTTTCTATGTTACCCATATCTAATAAAATCTCTTTTATCTTTTCTAAGTAATTTTGACCGCCCTGGATTGCAAACTTTAAAGATATTTTTCTTATAGGATCAACTCTTTGATTTTCATCCCATGTATTTATATCAGTATTAACTAGTATATCTACATCGGATACATATGAAAAATATGAATAATTCCAAGGGTCTTTAGAATTATGGATTTTATCTTTTAGATTATCTAATTCTGTTGCATTAAATAAAAGATAGGGATGATCTAAATGTTCTAATTCAATTATTTTCGAAGAATTAAATTGCCATATCGTGTCATCTGGGAAAGAATCATAACTTTCTGAGATTTGTAGAGGATTTTTTTCTATATATTCTACATCCTCGCTTAATATATCTTTACTTATTATGAAGGAACAACTATCTTTAAGGTCAAATTTTATTAATGAACTTTCTGATTCAAATGGAGTATTAACACCATTAACTATCAAGCTTGATACCTCAAAAGGGACATAAATTGAAATTTTTTCCGGTTCTATTAATTCCTCTTCAATTAACGAGCGGTGAAGATCAATATTGATAATACCTGTAATTTCATTTGGGCAATTCCCATAATTGATTAAAAGATTGACAACTGGTTCAGAGCTTTCAAAATACTTTTTATTCTCAAATGACAATTTCGAAGAATCTTGGACAAAAAAATAATTAATTTTATCAAGTTCATTTTTATGAATGAAAAATATTTTAGCATCCGATTCAATATCATTAGGAACGGAAAAAGTTTTTGTAATTCTTTGAACTTGATAGTATATCAAATCCGATACACCGATTTGGCCAATAGTATTAATATCTACGGAAGAGATGAAGGGAACAGAAGTAGATGAATCTGATTCATTATTAGGATATAAAACAGTTCCCATTTGTGGATTAGTCATACCCGAATATTTGGCTTTAATATATATTTGGTTCTTATCTACTCCTTCATAATTTTGAGTCGGAAAAAATTCTCCTTCATGATCTGTGAGTTTCTGAATAGGACTTAAAAATGAAACATTTAATGAGATTATATCATTTGAACTATAACTTTTAGTGGAATAACTCAGAGTTTGAAAATCTTCGCTAACAGTAAGATTACCTCTCCCGTGTAAAACCCAATCGATGTCAAATTGTTGAGTTTTGGGCATAAGTTCATCAACAATTATGAAATACCCACTATTATTCTCCTCTTCATTTGGGTGTATAAAAATTATATAGCGCGTAAAACCCCCGTGTTCTGGGAATAGAATAAAAGCTGTAGCCAATAAAAATGAATTTAATAGTATCAAAATGCCGATAAAAACCAAAATAACTGTTTGCTTTTTAGACATTATTGAATTGGATAATGTTCTAAAATTATTTAAACATTTAGAAATATATAATTATATTCAATAATCCGAGAGATTATATAATTAAATATAGAAATTGTTTTTAAAATACAGTGTTGATTTATAATTATGAATTTAGGAAAAAGTAGTTTAAATGATATTGCAAGACTCCGACCGGATTCAATTAAAAGAGCTCGAATATCTAGTTATGATCGAACTGGTGGTAATAGAGATTGGGTAGATATAAAACCGGGAGAATTATATACTATAGCTGAATTTCAAGGAGCTGGATGTATAAAACACATTTGGTGTACAACAAGGTGTTTGTTTGGAAAGCATTATCTTAGAAATGTAATTTTAAGAATGTACTGGGACGAAGAATCCGATGATACACCAAGTATAGAGGTCCCAATTGGAGATTTTTTTGGGTTAGGGCATGGAAAAAAGAAAAATTTTGTATCATTACCATTTCAAATGTCTCCTCGGAGAGGAAAGGGATTTAATTGTTGGTGGCCAATGCCCTTTTCAAAAGGATTTAAAATTACACTAGAAAATGATAATCCGAAATTTTTTCGAATATATTATTATATTGATTATGAATTTTTTGAAGATGGATTTGAAAATGAAGAGGATTTTGGAAGATTTCATGCTCAATGGAGACGAGAAAATCCAACAACGGCAAAAAGAATAAATCCAAAAACTGGTAAAAAATATACGCCGTTAAGACCAAGTAAATTCATGTTTGGTGGTAAAAATTTAAATCCATTAAAAGAAAATTATATGATCCTTGAGGCTAAAGGAAAAGGACAATATTGTGGATGCCATTTAGATATCGATAATATCACATTTATGCCTAATTCTTTTAATTGGCCAGGTGAGGGTGACGATATGATCTTTATAGACGAGGATATTAAAAAAGGGACCCCAACCTTATATGGAACAGGTACTGAAGATTATGTAAATCAAGCATTCTCACAGAGAGAAAAATATTCTGCTCCCTATCACGGAACAATTATTCCTGGAGGATTCAACTGGTGGGGTAAAATCTCTTATTATCGATATCATATAGAAGATCCCGTCTATTTCAATAAGGAAATTAAAGTAACTATAGAACATGGACATGATAACCACCGACGTGATGACTGGTCCTCTACCGCCTATTGGTATCAAAAAGAACCTCACGATCACAGTCTCTTTCCAAAATTATTAGATCGAGAGGGGCGAAAACCTCGAATTCATATTGCTCATATGATAAGAAAGACTCTCTGTCTTCTAATTTTGTTCTTATTAGTTTGGTGGTTTCTTTTCATCGCTTTTCTTTAATTTTTTTGACAACTTTTTTTTTTTAAAAACAAAATCTCTCAATAAATCTAATAGCTCTTGCTTACATTAATTTAAAACTTGTTAAAGTTTATCTCTTATGGCTTTAATGTAAAATGCAACAAAACCTTTATATAGAAAAAGTTCGCATATTATATACGACAATAATTATTAAATTTTATTTATTTAATTTCTATTTTAAAAAATCAAGGGCGATTATCATAAAAGGAAAAAACATATTTTTTATATTGATCTTATTAAATTTCACAATAGTACCATATTGTTATAATAAAGGGATAATTCTTAATCCAAAAGAACAACCTATAGAACAATCAATTGGAAGTTTAATAAAATTAACAAAGAAATTACAGGATAATTCTTTAAATGAAACATCAGATTTAATTGAAAATCTTGAAATTAAAGCAATTAATAATCAAACAACTCAAAAGGACCATAATTCTAGAGATCCTTCAAGTTTAACACCAAAAAATGCTTATGCTATTGTTGTGGGGATTGCAGATTATCCCGGATCTAGTAGCGACTTATCTTATACTGATAATGATGCAAACGATGTATATTCTTTATTAATTAATGATTATAATTTTAAGCCTGAAAATGTGATATATCTCCAAGATTCAAGCGCTGGAAAGAGCGAAATTAGCAATGCATTTGATCAAATCGCTTCTCAAATAAGCGAGGATGATATTTTTTTCTTCTATTATTCAGGGCATGGGGGACTTGATCTTGAAGAAGAGGGACCTTTTTCATGGGATGCAGAAACCCCTCATTCTTATTCAAATAATTATGATCATACATGGAGTGTCTCACACCCAGGAGCTATATATATGAGAGTTCATTTTTATCGATTTGACTGTGAATACTATTGGGATTATGCTTTATGTGGTGATTCAGATGTGGCTTCAGGATGGTATTATGAAATGTACTCTGGAGATTATGGATATAATTTTTGGTCGGCGTATATTCCTGTAAATGAATATTATATAAGATTTAAATCCGATGATTCAATTACTGATTATGGTTTTAAAATTGATTCATATGAAGCTTTACTTCCTAATGGTACTCATTATTTATGCTCATATGACTGTATTCCTGATAATCCAGATAATTATTATTTAGATACATTACTTGACTCAAAATTAGATAATTTTAATTGTGCCGAAAAATATATTGTAATGGATTCATGCTTTAGTGGGGGGATGATCCCAGAGGTTGAAGATATCGGAAGGTATATAATGTCAGCATGTGATGATAATGAGTCAAGTTTAGAGTCACCATCTTTGCAACATGGAGTTTTTAGTTATTATTTCCTTAGATCGTTAGATTATGCAAACGATGCAAATGAAGATGGAGTGAAATCGATGGAAGAATGTTTTTCATATACTTATTCAAATACAGTTTCATATTCAGGATCTTTAGGTTATACACATCATCCACAGGAATATGATGGAATAACGGGAGAATCTGTTTTATATCCTTCATTTGGCTCTGTTTCTTATAATTTATCTGGTAATGAGTTATCATATAATTTTACGATGTACGGGACTGGTTTAATAGAAGAATTGAATGTTGGAATATGTTTCGTTTCTCAAGAGATTAATTTTGAAATAGATGATTTATTGGAAAATCCAGCTTCAGAGACAGGATTTGGGAATTATTCAGGAATAATCCAATTAGAAGATAGTGATAATATTACAAGTTATGGTATTGTTGCTGAAATTAGGGGGAATAATTTAATTAAATTAAATGATACTTTGTTTAATGATACAGATTCTGACGGTCTTGATGATATATTTGAAATTATGAATGGATTAAATCCAATATTAATGGATACAGATATCGATGGATTGAGTGATGGAGAAGAATATTATGGAGATTCTGACCCTTTACTACCAGACACTGATTATGATGGATTATTAGATGGGTTAGAATTAAATGTTTATAATACAGATTTTTTAAATCCAGATACAGATGGAGACGGGATTTATGATGGGTATGAGGTTAACTGTTATCTAAATCCTTTAATTAACGATTCATACCTTGATTCTGATAATGATGGGTTAAGCAATTTATTAGAATTTCAACTTGGGTCTAATGCAAATAATACTGATTCAGATGGTGATGGTATAACTGATGGATATGAGGTTTTTAATAGTTTAGATTTGTTAAATGATGATGCAGATCTTGATTTTGATAATGATGGGTTAATTAATATTTTAGAATTTCAAATAGGGTCGAGTGCAAACAATACTGATTCAGATTTTGACCAAATGCCAGATTTTTGGGAATACAATAATGGTTTAAATTTAATTTATAACGACGCACAAGCTGACCTTGATAATGATGGGTTAAATAACTATTTAGAATTTCAAATAGGGTCGAGTGCAAACAACACTGATTCAGATTTTGACCAAATGCCAGATTATTGGGAATATAATAATAATTTAAATTTAACTTATAATGATACACAGCTTGATCCTGACAATGATGGATTAATTAATATTGATGAATATCTTTACCAAACAGATCCTCAAGATTATGATACAGATGGTGATTTATATTCAGATGGAATTGAAGTCTTGTGGGGTACAGATCCATTAAACCCACTCTACTCGCTAAATTCAATTTTTTTAAATTTGGCTGGAATAACATTAATGTGTGTTTTGGGATATTATACTTTCAATACAGTTATTAAGAAGAATTTGAAAATTATTGAGAAAGAAAAATTAAATAGAAAGTTTAAGATAAATCAAAATACAATTAATTATAATTCTCTAAGAGTGGAAACTAAAGTTAAGCCAATTCCCGTAATAACATATAAACAAAGACCTCCTTATTCTCAATATGCTATTCCAAGTACGACTTCAGCATACACCCCTAGCACCCCTTATGAACGGATATCAAGTTATGGAATACCTTCTAATTTAGAGTTAAATAAAATGAGAATTATTGCAAGGGATTTCATCCAGAATAAATTACCTCCACCAAAACCAAGTTTTTCATCTGATGGACAACGAGCTATGCAAATAGCAATGGCATCTCTTAAATTACTTGCAGAGGGGAGAATTGATGAAAGCATTAAATCTATGATTTTAGCTTTACAATTAGGAGTCCCAGAACCCATAAATAGCCAAATAAAAAGAACTTTATTAAATTTATTAGATCAAAATATTGATAATTCAACTATAACCTCAATGGATAAAGTAGTATCCCATAAAAAATGTATGTGGTGCGGAACTTTGAATAAATCTACTAATAATTTTTGTATAAAATGTGGGAGGTCGTTTTAAATTACGGAATTAACAAGTAGTGAAGATAGTAAAAAAAAAATTAACCTTAATAAAAATTTAATGGAATTTTATGATGTTAAAGAGATATACTTTCCTAACGTATGTATCATCTGCGGTCAGACAACTAATAACACAATTAGAAGAACTAAACTCGGGTCTTATTCTTATATGACGAATTCGAAAAATGATTATCAATTCACCTTACCAATATGTGAAAAGTGTAATAATTATCTTAAAATTAAAACAGGAGTTTTTGGTAAAGAAGGCTTCAAAGTCTTATTTTTTTCAATTTTAGGCTTAATTACATCAATATTGGTAGGATATTTTACATTTTCAATTTTTATCGGTATAGCAATATTTTCACTGTTTTTTATATTTCCATATTTAAATTATAGGGCTAAAACACAAAAAAAAATTAGATTAGATCAATTTTTAAAAATTAACATAAAAAAGGACCTTAGAAATACAATACAAATGACATTTGTGAATCAAAATTATGCTGATTACATCAATGAGATCAATTTAAAAAAGTATAGGGATATAGATAAATCTAAAGAACTAATAAAATCAACTGCACTTGCACTTGAAACAAAATTATCAGATTTTGAAATAAAAGATCATGAAAAATCAACAGATCATAAACTAATTGAGAAAGAGAAAGCCATTGAAATTCAAAATGAGAAACGTGTACAGGATGAGAGTATATTTGAATTAACATTACCTAAAGAAGAACAAATAATACAAGAGAAAAATTCTGAACAGAATAATTTATCTAATAATGAAAAGATCAAAAAACAAGTGGATTTACTAGAAAAACCTGTTGAAAAGACTGAATATTCAAGTGAAGACGTTTTGGATCAAAAGATTGAAAAAGAAAAGATGATTTTAACAGAAATTCCCAAAGACGATGTATTCAAATTAGAAGTCCCAAAAAAAATTGAAGATGAGGGCAAAAAAGATAATAATAATTTAGACGTCAATGAAGAATCTGAAAAAAAAAAGTAAATAAAGCAAGATACTTATTAAATTGATGAAATTTCGGAATTTTGAACTAAAATAGTTAAAATTAATTGTCTTTTTTCTTAAAAGACGTAATCATTAAATATGTGATTATTCTAGAAACTATTTATGAAACTTATAAGTAATGATTTTAAACACAATGAAATGATGGATAGTAAATTTACTTGTGATGGAGGAGATATATCCCCACATTTAAAGTGGGATGATGTTCCTGATGATACTAAAAGTTTTGCAATTTCTTGTAATGATCCCGATGCACCAATTGGAGATTGGATACACTGGTATATTCACGATATCCCCATAGAGATAAATGAAATTCAGCAAGGAGGTCAAATACCGGGAATAGAAGTTAAGAATGATTTTGGAAAAACTTCATATGGTGGACCTTGCCCTCCAAGTGGAACCCATAGATATTTTTTTAGAGTTTACGCTATTAATGTAGAAAAATTGGAAGGTGTTAAGAAAAAAAATTTTAGAGAAAAAATAAAAGAACATATTATTGAATATGCAGAGCTTATTGGACTATATAAAAGAAGATGATTGAAAGAATAATTTATTATTTTTACATACTTTTTTTAAATAGATAACTTTTATG
Source organism: Promethearchaeota archaeon (assembly GCA_030606485.1). GTDB lineage: Archaea > Asgardarchaeota > Lokiarchaeia > Sigyniarchaeales > SOKP01 > 6H3-1. The sequence goes on from JAUWGH010000003.1 coordinate 124,823, forward strand.
GTAAAAAAAGATCGTCCTAAATTTCCAGATTCCTATATAGGGAAACAAGCAAAAGAGTATGACACATCTAATTGGATGGAGAGAAATCAAAAAAACACTACGGCTAGATGTGTAGAGCTTTTATTTGATTCTAACTTAGGTCCGTTCCCAGAATTTGATAATAGTGAATTGTTGGTATTAGATTTAGGATGTGGAACTGGGTTTTCAACAGAGATTCTACTTGAAGAACGATTTAATGTTATTAGTATTGATATTCTATCGGATATGATATATTTATTTCGTGAAAAAAATATTGATACTTTTAACTTGGTCTTGGCTGATATTCGTAATTTACCGATAAGAGAAAATAAAATTGATCATATTATTTCTGTCTCTTCTTTTAACTTTATTTATGAAGATATTTTAGATAATAATGAAAAAAATAAGATTTTACAGCAAACTGTTGAAATTTTTAAAGAAGTTTTAAATAATAATGGGAGAGTAATTTTAGAATTTTATCCCGAAACAGAAGTTGATACTAAATTACTTATGAGATATTTCAAATCAGCAGGTTTTAATGGCTTTTTAGTTCAAGACAATCCAGGTTTACGTAAAGAACAGAATTTTTTAATTTTAAAGAAAGAGGAAAATTAATTAAAAATAAATGGAGTAAGAATCTTTTGGGAACATGTAAATTTTGTGGAAAAACGGGTACGCTGATATCAGAGGTATTACAAATATGCAGAGATTGTATTTTAAATAAAGATAGAAAAAAAGTAGAAGAGCATGTATTACATATACATAAACAAATTAGAAGAACAGAGGGCTTACCTGAAATAGCTCCAAATATTGATGATTCTAAAAAAAGATTTTCTTGTAATTTATGCATAAATGAATGTTCATTAGAGGAAGGGGATATTAGTTATTGTGGTTTGAGAATGATTAATATAGATAAATCTAAAGAGATTCCTATGCCTTCAAGAGCCTTATCATATATGCATGGGTATTTAGATATGAATCCAACCAATTGTTGTAATGCATGGTTTTGTCCTGCGGGAACGGCTTATGGCTATCCGAAATATTCAAATTTTCCTGGTCCAGAGATTGGAACATATAGTTATGCTGCGTTTATGTATGGATGCTCTTTCGATTGCTTATTTTGTCAAAATGCGTCTCATAAACACTTTTCTAAAGACAACATTAAAAGAATTGATGATTATGTGAATGAATTCATTAAAAATAAAAAAATTACATGTGTATGCTACTTTGGAGGGACTCCAGAATGCCAATTTCTATTTACAATTGCTGCCTCAGAAAAAATTTTAAAAAGACTACAACAAACAGATCCCAAACGAAAAATGCGTATATGCTGGGAATGGAATGGGAGTGGAAATAAAAAACAGGTTGAGAAATGCATGCAAATTGCACTTAAAAGTGGTGGGAATATAAAATTTGATTTAAAGAGTTATCATGAAATTTTAAATCTAGCACTTTGTGGCGTATCCAATAAACGCACTTATGAAAATTTCAAATTCTTGGCAGAAAAATACTTTGGAACTCGTCCAAATGTTCCAGAAATGAGCGGATGCACATTATTAGTACCAGGTTATACGACGGTCGAGGAAGTGGAAAAAATTGCAGAATTTATAGCATCGATAAATAAAGAGATTCCCTATAGTTTATTAGTTTTTCATCCGGATTATATGATGAGAGATTTACCCATAACCCCAAAAGAGCAAGCACTCGAATGTTTAGAAATCGCCCAAAAAAATTTAAATAATGTTCATTTAGGAAATCAATTTCTTTTAAGATTTTAAAAAACTACGAATATCCTTTACTGAACTATTTAATATGAAATCAAACAATATGATATTAAAATAATCTAAAAAAGGAGAAATCTAATAAAAGAACATTTGGAGAAGTGTTTAATTTGCCTAAAGTAAAAGTCAATGATATAAATATGTATTATGAAATTCACGGAGAAGGTTTTCCTCTCGTGATGATAATGGGATTATCTCTTAGTCTTGAAGAGTGGGATGTCCCGTTCATAAATGAGTTATCAAAAAAATTTAAAACCATAATCTTCGATAACAGAGGAGCAGGGCGAACTGATAAACCTAATGTTGAATATTCAATAAAAATGTTTGCTGTTGATACAATTGGCTTGATGAATGCTTTAAACATTCAAAGGGCACATCTGCTCGGAGTTTCCATGGGAGGAATGATTGCTCAGGAACTTGTTCTTAATTATCCTGAAAGGGTTGAAAAACTCATTCTTTGGGGGACAAATTGTGGGGGAACGAAATCAATACCACCATCACTAGTAGCATTTCGATTACTATTAGGTGCAATTGAAGGGTTGACTCCTGAGAAGATTACCAAAGCCTCCATCCCACTGATATTAACCAAGGAGTTCAGGAAAAATAATCCAGATTATGTTGAAGATAAAATTCGAAGATTCCTCAAATTTCCAATCCCATTAAACATCTATAACCGACAACTTAGGGCGATAATGAACTTTAATACATATAGAAGAATCAAGAACATTAACACTCCTACTTTAATAATGCAAGGAAAAAAAGATATTCTCAATCCGTATCAAAACGCAAAAATATTAGCTGAGAAAATACCTGGAGCAAATGTTTCCTTATTCGATAATAGCGGTCATGCAATATACCCCCACGAACCAGAAAAATTTATTAAAACTATTCTTGATTTTCTCAAATGATTTTCCATTTTTTATATTTATTCTAATTAATTTTCTCAGTTTTTCTTATTCTCTTTTTTTTTATTTATAAATAATTTTAATTTATTTAAGTTCAAATTGTTTTTAGAAGAGAAATCAAAATTAATTCAAGTTAGAATGAATCAAAAATTCCAATTTCTTAAATGTTGTAAAACTAGGATGCATGAAGAAAGATAAAATTTAATTAAAAATAATTATTAGAATATTTACAAATTAATTTGTAATTTTGGGATTAAGTTTGCAAAAAGCAAGGATACGTTTGTCTTCTAATGACTTGGATGATTTAAAAAATGTCTGTCAACAAATAGAGGAAGTCTGTAAGCAAACTGGAATAAAAAAGTTTGGTCCAATTCCTCTACCTACTAAAAGGCTCGTTGTCCCCGTTCGGAAGAGTCCTTGCGGTGAGGGTACAAATACTTGGGCAAAATATGAGATGCGTCTACATAAGAGATTAATAGATATCATCGCAGGAGAGCGTTCAATGCATTTAATTATGAAGATTCAGATTCCCGAGACTGTTTTAGTGGAAATAGAACTGATGTAAAATTATATTAAGATATAAGAAATTTATTTTTCGGCTTATTGGGTATCATTTTTTGATTTTTTATTGAAAGATTATTTTGAAAAATGAGTAAATTTTTTTATTATAATGATTTAATTGAGAGAGAAATTATGTCTATTGAATGGATTGATATTTTAAAAAAGGCAGTAAAATTTGCATATGATAAGGTGCATACTCTTTTAGGAACACTGGAAGGGGCAGAGATTACTGATGAAAAGGGAGCGGGTGGTGATATTACCACTAAGATAGATTCAATTGCAGAGCAAGCCTTAATAGAGATGATTAAAAAACAGAATATAGATTTTCATTTAGTAAGTGAAGAAATTGGTGAAAAATATTATGGAGATAAAAAGAACTATGATAAGTGTAAGGATTATATTATTATGGATCCTATTGATGGATCTTTAAATGCAAACCGGGGAATCTCATTTTGTTGTATTTCAGTGGCTCATGCGAACGGACCAAACTCTCGAAATATAATAGAAGGAGTAATTCTTAATTTATACACTGAAGCCATCTACTGGGCGATTAAAGGAAAAGGAGCTTATCTCAATAATAAACAAATCTCTGTTTCTAAACTCGATGATATAGATAGAGCTGTGGCTGGAGTAGCATTAAATTCTTCCGAGCCATTTTCAAGGGCTGTACAGAGGTATAAACCCATTATCGACGAAGTGTATAAAGTTCGTACGATGGGATCTGTCGCCTTAGAATTATGCCAAGTTGCAGAGGGGGCACTTGATTTGTTTTTAGATGTAAGAGGAACTCTAAGAATATTAGATTGTGCTGCAGGTATTTTAATTGTTCAAGAAGCAGGGGGAACAATTCTCTCAAATGAGGGATTACTCCTGGAATTACCTCTTAAAATTGAATCGAAATGCTCGATTATTGCATCTAACCAAAATTTGGCAAAATACATTAAAAAAAATTTGTCTAAATTAAATAAATTATTGTAGGTTAACATATTTTTAAAATGAACTTAAAATTATCAAAAATGAGAATAAGTTAGTTAATTTACGTAATATTAACTTGGAATTGAAATAATAGCGATATATATACCTACAATAACAGCGATAAAAAAAATCATTATAAGGAAAAAACTTAACCATTGCCTTTTTTTTTCTTTTTTCCGAATAATTCTTGCTTTTCGCCTTCTATAGGTCATATTATTATTAAAGACTCCAAAATTTATTGATTTACTTCATTTATTGTTGATATTTGAGTATTAGGCCCATTAGGCTTTTTTTTTAAGAGTTCAGTTAGTACGACAGAATTAAAACTAAACAACATTCTAGGAATATAATCTTCAGCTAAATATGGACCATCTGGGACCGCTTCTTTTAAAGGGAATAATTTTTTCTCTTTTATTGTAGAACCTACCGTGTCATACTCCCTATAGGCATAAAGCTGATTTTTAACAATTACTAAATCTCTTTCATAGCCCTGTGGAAGTCCTGATTTTTCTAATATTAATATTATCTTCTCATGAGATAATTCTTCAAGTAATTCAAGATCTTCTTTTTTCCCTACATAAGCAGGGCCCAATTCCTCAGCTTCAAAATCCTCCTCCTCTTCTAAACCTACAAATATTTTAAAGCCTTTAGTTTCATCACCCTCATCCACGGAGGTTATTTTATACGATAATCCATACTGATCTCTTAAACTTGGAGCAGTCTTTGCTGAAATAAACTTCATTCTGGTTGTCGTTTCAGATCCTTGCCAAATCCAAACTCGGAAATGATCTGGGTCCATAAATAATATTATAAACTCTGGATTAAGCAATTCAAACAATTCTAAATCTTCTTCAATTTCTAATTCTTCATATTCCCCTAATTCATCATTAAATTGGAACACCTTTAATTCTTGTTTTATAATTGGAGGAATTCCATTATCTTCTTTTTTAACTTCTTTCTGTGGATTTTCTTGTTTGTCAGACATTTAACTTAACTCTTAATTAATGATTCAGATTAATTATTATAATATTATATAGAATATAGACAATAAAATAATTTCATATTCAACTATGAAGTTAAGTTAGAAAATATTAAAAAAAAGAAAAAATCGAATTTTTTCAATTATATTTGAAATGATGTCAGTAATAAATTTCTTTGAATTAATTTTTTATGGTTTTGTAGAGGAAGTGCAGGAAGAGAGATTTGAACTCTCGAAGGCCTACGCCACTGGATTCTGAGTCCAGCACCTTTGACCAGACTTGGCGATTCCCGCTATTTTATAAATTAAATAATATAAAAAGATTTTCTATGTAATAAATAATCTAAGAAATAATAATTTTTGAAATTAATTCAAGTTAAAATTGTGTTTTTAAATTTTAGAATATAGTTGTCTCACTAACATCGCACTAAGATCCTCCTTAGGCATAAACCCAACAATATTTTTTCCACCATTTATTCTTATGGTGGGCAATTTTAAAATATCTTTTGTTGGAATTTTATCTACATCCACTTTTTTTATACGGAAATTATAAAATTTTTGTAAATCTAATAGAATTTCTTCCATTTTTCCGCAAAAATAACAATGCTCGGAAGTAAATATCTCAACTTGAGGGATTCTTTTTTGTTTTTTTGAGGCTTCGCTTGCCAATCTAATTCCTTAAATTTAGAATAAAATAACCTGCTTAATAGAGGTATCTAAAGGGAAATTGACAATAAATAAATGAAAAAATAGTGTGTTATGAGGATAATATTATATTGAATCTAAGAAGAGAGACATTTGATTAAAAAAAGCTATCAATAGTTTTTTGAGTTTTAATAAAATTGATTAATTTACTGTATTTTTTCCAATATTTTAAATCAACCATTAATCCTTCAGACATTTTATTTAGAGCTGTATCGAAATTATCTATAATTAAAGGTTTGTTGAAATCCATTGCATTTTTAACGGTTTCTCTAATGACCCATACTCCCAATGGGACATTATATCCCGCTGAAACTTCGCGAAATACCAAAACTCTTGCTTGTCTTTTTATTTTATAAAGATATTCACATATTGATTTAAGTGCTGAATAATATGCCCCGGTTATATTACTTGCGTAATTTTTCCTACCACGATAAAATTCCATATCACTTGCAATTTGGGGTTGCAGAGGTATTTTTTTCCCCGAAAGAGAGGTATTCCATAGAGAATTTGGAGCCCATACTTCATTCATTTCATATAAAAATTTTCCGGGAAATAATAAAATTTTGAAGTGGTTATCAAGATAAATTGATTCAAAAATTTGAAAATTATTAATTTCAGGGAATTTTTTAATCTCTTTAATCAATCGTTTAGATATAATATCATCAATGGCTGTTATAGACCATCTTGTTGGAACTAACTTACGTTTTTTTTCTTCACCTAGCAATCCAGCTGAAAATACTCTTTGAATTGTTGAAAATGGAACGCGTCCCTTTAAGAATAAGTAATCCCCTATTGCCTCACTTGCTTTCAAATCCGTATCCGAAACGCAATATTCAACTTTAGGATGGACTTTTACATTCTCAGTAATTCTTATTTTTGTAGTTGTTCCAGATGGTCCAATCGGCAAGGCATGGTTATCCATTATAAGATTAAGATTTAATTTTTCTATGTATGTTTCAGTATCTACAGGTCTAGCCGCCATTGAAAGTTCTTGTGAAGTCTCTAGTAATTTTTTAACTTGAGTTGGGGGGGTTGTTTTGGATTTTTTACTCCGATAATTAACATTTATCTTAAAATTACTCCGAACTAAGCTACTTCGATAACTTATGACATCGTCAGATTGCTTTCCATACCATAATTCTGGAGCATCAAGAATATGAAAATCACTAAGATTTAATTTTTCTACATATTCTCTAAACGGGACTAAAGGTCCAACAAATACTTTCGGATAATTGTACCTTCCTACGAAGAAGCCGGGAGGACTGGGACCAAATACATCTATATTATGTAAGGTTTTACCCAATTCAAAAGGTAAAATGGATTTTAAAATAGATGTTTTCTTTAAAATCGGACAAGTCTTTTTTCCACATAAGAGTCTTGCTCCTTTGCATCGGATACAAATATTTTTTTCTGTCGGAGGGGGACGTACCAATCTATTTTATCTCGAAATGAGTTAATGTTATTATGAAAAGATTATCTTTTAATTTATAAAAAAAGAATAGGTGTAAAAAATTTTCCTAAATAAAATTTATACTTCTTGAACAAAAGAAATTTTTTAAAAGAATGATATAATTAAATTTTTTCATTAGAATATTTTTCAATTATATAATTTTGCAAACTCCACGCGTATTTTTTCATATTTAAAGTTAAAACTTTTTGATGAACTTCTCTCAGGAAATTCACATCTAATTTATTTAAAAGTGATTCAAAATGATCAATTGTATCAAATATTTCAACAATTAATTTCCAATCTTCAGCCCATTCCTCATCTTGGGCATTAATACATTCCATATTATATTAACCTCTAATAATTTTTCATTCTTCCTAAATTTCGTATAGATTCGAGTATATAAATAATCTTATATTTTAGACAATTTAAAACTAATATCACACTATGTTTATTATAAAAATATAAATAAATTTCAATTTTTTAATATTTAAATTATGGGAAACGGATTTTTTGGTAAGATTTTATGGATAGACTTTTCTGATGAGACATTTAAGGAAGAAAACTTATCTGAAAGTATTTATCGGCAATATCTTGGCGGTTATGGATTGGGTTGTAAATTAATTTATGAGAATACTCCAATAAAATATGATCCTTTAGGTCCAGATTCAATATTCGGTTTTTTTCCAGGTTTATTAACTGGATCTACAGCTCCTTGTTCTGGTCGATATATGGTTGCCGGGAAGTCTCCTCTAACGGGAACATGGGGAGATGCCAATTCGGGAGGCACTTTTGGTCCAGAGATTAAAAAATGTGGGTATGATGCAATTTTGTTTAAAGGAATTGCTGAAAGTCCAAAATATGTAACAATTATTGAAGATGAAAAGAGTATTCATGATGCCAATGATATTTGGGGTCTTGATGTCATCAAAGCAGAGGAAAAATTAAAGAAAAAGCATGGTAAATTTGTTAAAACGGCGGGTATAGGCAAAGCAGGAGAAAATATTTCCTTAATTTCAGGAATTGTGAATGATAGAGGTCGAATCGCAGCAAGATCTGGAATAGGAGCAATAATGGGTTCAAAAAAGGTTAAGATGTTAGTTCTTAAAGGAAATAAACAAATGTCTTTAGCAAATAAAAGAGATTTATTAAAATATACCAAATCATATAATAGTGAAAAAAACCCATCACCAGGAAAATTTAGAAAATCTTTAATAAAGAAGATCCCTGGGATCCCTAAGTTATTAAGAAGGTTACATATTCCATTTAAAGGTCCTGGCAAAATATTAACTCAAATTTATCAAGTTTTTGGGACATCTATAGGAAATACATTATTAGCTGAAATTGGAGATTCTCCAGTTAAAAATTGGGGTGGTATTGGACAATTTGATTTTCCACCAAACAGATCTACAGAAATATCCACAGTAAGAATAAACAACTATAAACAAAGGGATTATGGATGTCTTACTTGCCCAATTCAGTGTGGAGCAATTTTAAAAGTTCCAGAACTTGGATTAGAAGAAACGTATCTCCCAGAATATGAAACTTGTTGTGCTTTTGGGACACTTTTACTTAATAATGATCTTTTATCAATAATCACACTTAACGATTTATGCAATCGTGCGAGTATAGATACGATATCTACTGGTGTAACTGTAGCTTTTGCAATTGAATGTTTTGAGAATGGAATTATTACAATAGATGATACAAATGGACTTGAATTAGGGTGGGGGAAGTCAGATTCTATTGTAGAACTAGTTAAACTGATGATAAATCGGGAAGGTATTGGAGATATTTTAGCTGATGGTGTAAAAAAGGCATCAGAAAAAATTGGTAGAGGGAGTGAGAAGTTTGCCATGCATTCATTCGGACAAGAAATTGCAATGCATGATCCGAAATTTATCGAATCTCTTGGTTGTACTTATGCATTTGACCCAACCCCCGGAAGACATACAGCGGCAAGTATAGATTTCATGAATCTTGGACCTATCAATAAATACATGAAAGGGTTTTCTTTACCAAAAAAATGGAAAAAGAATAAGGAAGCAAAATATAAAGGACAAATGCTTGTCAGTGGTTTACAGCAAGTTATAAATTGCCTAGGTTTATGCACATTTACTACATTGTTTGGCTCGTATCCCTCAAAAGAGATAATAGAATCAATTACTGGTTGGGATATCTCTACTGATGAGCTAATTAAAACGGGTTTAAGAATTCAAACATTAAGACAATCCTTTACAATTCGAGAGGGGGTTAAGATTGCTGAAAATTATTTACCATCAAGGGTAATTGGAGAGCCACCTTTTGAGAAAGGGCCTACTAAAGGAATAACTGTAGATTATCGAGAATTTTATGAAGGTGTTTGCAAAGAAATGGGTTGGAATCCACAAAATGGATATCCTTTAAAAGAAACTCTCGTTGATTTAAATTTGGATTTTGTTATAAAGGATCTTTATTAATTTAATTTTTTTCAAAAAAGAATAATAAAAATTTTAAATTTAACTGGTCCAAAATATTGATCTGCCTTCTTTTTTCGTTCTTTTAATTTGGTGAGCACTCTCAAGGTCATTCATGATTTTCCAAATTTGGGAATTACTTAATTTGAAATATCTCCTCAATTCTGGTGTTGACATTTCTGTTCCCTTTAAGAGATTCGTGAGAATTCTTTTAACTTCATCGATATCTTCCTCTACATTGTCTACTTTATCATCAAGATCATCATTTTCTTCGGATTCAATATCAGTTATCATTTTAATTGCAATTTTATTTAATTCTTTTATATTTTTTTCAATTCCAATAGGTTTCATGAAAAGACAACACAATTCTAAACCTTTTGGAAAAGCTACAATGTAAAAATTATCATATAAAATAGCTCTTGGTTTTTTTCCTGCATTTCCACCACGAAAAGATAAATAAAAGTTAGTTGCGAATTCATCCAAATTAATTTTTAAAGGAGTTTTCACAAATTCCGATTTCCATTTTAGAAATGGACCACTAATCATATCAAAACCGATTAATGCTGCACTTATTAATTCATTTTTTACAAATTTCATTTATTATCTCATCCTTTTTCTTATTGAAGCTTTATCTAATTCATTTTTAATAACATTAAATATTTTTTCTCTTTCATTAGAATCAATAGCAGTGCATCCATAAGTTTTTACTTGGAGTACATTCTCAACTCTATTAGTTTCCATATGTCCAGGTAAATCTTGTTTATTTGCGAGAGCAATGATATGACTCTCACTATCAATGTTTTTATTCGCTATTTTAATTAATTTCTTAGAATTAAGGACATTCCTAGGTGTCGAATCAGTTACTACAAAAATGAGATCACTTCCAAATATAAAACTTTTTAAATTCATTTTCAGATAAGATTTCTGGCCTCCAAAATCCCATAAACTAATAATATTGTTACCGAATCTAACGGTTTTAAAATCAAATCCTTGTGTTGGGAAATAATGTTGAGTTATTGTATTTTCTGTTAAAAGTTTTAACAGAGTTGTTTTACCTGTTGCAGGATATCCGATAAAAGAGATTTTTATTGGCATCTCATTTAATTTTTGAACTCTTTGAACTTTAAATGAGTTTAAGTTTATCATATAAAAGCCTCAAAATATGTGAATAAATTAATTAAGATCAAAACTATTAATTTGCGTAACATCCAAGTAATATGATGTTCTAAGAAGTAATTTTTTTTCCAACGTTATATCTTTATAAAATAGATTCTTCCAAATCCTTTAATAATAAAAAGAAAGAAGTTATTGATATTATTGATTAAATAATGGGAATTAAAAAAAACATTAATTACAAAGTGATGTCATAATGAAGAATATTGAAAATTTGTTGAAAACAGCATTGGAAAAAGGAGAAGGTATTCTTCGTTTGTTTCCCAACTGGGTACCACGGGCATTTACCATACCTGGAAGACGTCTAAAATTGCATCCTAATGATTATTATTCATTTGGGGCTCATAGGGGAGGTATAGATGAAAGATGGTTCGCGTCAACAATTAATGCAGATAACGGACCAGAAACCTTGCCAGATGAAGGATTGAGTTATATTTACATAGAAGATGGCACTCAAAAAGAAAAAATTCTATTAAAAGATGCAATTGAATGTATGGGCGATAAGATATTAGGAAAAAAAGTAATGAAAAAGTTCAGTGGATGGGTAATGTTTGCTAAATTTTTTGACAATATGGAACCAATACCGCTTCACTTACATCAAAATGATAAGCTTGCGGCTCTCGTTGGGCAAAAGGGGAAACCTGAAGGTTATTATTTTCCCAAACAATTAAATAATCATTCCGGATACTTCCCCTATACTTATTTTGGTTTAAATCCAGGAACAACCAAAGATGATGTAAAGTTGTGCTTGAAAAATTGGGATAATGGTGATAATGGGATATTATCATTTTCCAAAGCTTATAAACTTGAACTTGGAACTGGATGGGATGTCCCTCCAGGAGTTTTACATGCACCTGGATCACTTCTCACTTATGAACCTCAGAAAGCATCAGATGTATTTGCAATGTTTCAATCATTAGCAGGGGATAAATTTATTCCTAAAGATCTACTTGTGAAAGATGTACCTGAAGAATATAAAAAAGATCTTGATTACATAGTTGATATGATAGATTGGGAACTAAATCTGGATCCAGATTTTCATAAGAATAGATTTTTAGAACCGAAACCGGTTAAGCCTATTGAAGAAATGAGAGAAGAAGGATATGAGGAATATTGGATCGTGTATAATTCCGACTTCTTTGCTGCAAAAGAATTAACAATACACCCAAAAAAATCCATTATTACAAAAGAAAAAGGTGCATATGGATTAATCGTGATTCAAGGGAAAGGGAAATTTGGAGTATTAGATATTGAATCACCTGCAATAATTAGGTTTGGGCAGATGACTAATGATGAATTATTTATTACATTTAATGCTGCCCTTAAAGGAATTGAAATAAAAAATGAAAGCAATTCAGATGACCTAGTAATGCTTAAACACATAGGACCTGAAGTTTAATTCATTTGAAATATAAAATTTAGGAAGTCTATTTTTAGGAAAATTCTTATTTTATTTTTACAACTACAGTATTCGAAGCATTTTGCATAATTCTAAGTCTATTTCCCTTAATTTCATAGTTTGCAATATACCCAACAATTAAATCAATTAAAAATAGTAAGTTGCTTCCTCTTAAGAGGTTATTAATTGCATACTTTTCTTTAGATGTTGTTTCAAATGAATTCGCATCTACTGTTCTTAATCCTAAAATCTTCTTACCAATAGTCTGTCCTTTGTTATATGTTTCAAACAACCAATAATAACTAAAACCAACAATCCAATTGATTAGATCTATAAAATTTGGAATAAATAAGTCTAATACAGTTTGTCTTCTTAGTATTGGAAATGGTAATGCGATTATATATCCAATTATGGTGATAAACATCATATCAATAATAAATGCAATTAAACGCTCCCAAGTTCTCGCAAAAATTATTCCTTTTCCAGGAATTCTAGCGCTTTTTTTAAGGTCAATATAAGATTCTTCTTTCTTTCGACGAATTCTTTCTTCTTCAGTTATTTCATAACCACAAGCACAAAAATGGACTCCAATACCTAATTGTGCTCCACATTTTGGGCAATATTTCATAAATTCCAATCTATATTTAAAATTCTATGAATAATTCAATTTTAATTGAAATATGAGTTTTATCATATTCTATTTTCTTTAATTAAAACCATTGATCCATCATAGTTATAATAATAATTAGTATTATATTCGAAATTAAGAAATTTTGTGACCCCAACAAATAAAAAAAAAGAAAAAACTATAGTTTTAACTGGTCTTAATAACAGCAGTTCTTGATAAGTTCTGTAAAATTCTTATACGTTTATTTTCCTCGCCAGAATTAACCAAGATGCCAATAATAAAATCTATTAAAAGCCAGACTGTCCCTCTAGCGAGATTATTGACAGCGTATTGACCTGGTGTTGCAACATCGAGTGATTCCTCATCGACTGTCCTTAAATGTAGGGCAATTTTTCCTATAGTTTGTCCTTTATTAAAAGCCTCAAGAATAAAAAAGTATCCAAAACCAATCACCCAATTTAGTAGATCATTAAAAAAAAGATAGTCAAGAGCAAAGGATAAACCCCACCGGAATGGTATAAAGAAACCTATAACCGTAATAATAATAATATCAACAAGATAAGCAAAGAAACGTTCCCAAAATCCAGCATATATATGTGGTCCTTTTATAATTTCCGCAGGTTTTTGAACAGTAGCTTGAGGTTGAGATACTTTCGCCTTCGATATCTCTCTAGCACCCATTTTTTTTCCACAGGAGGGACACAATTTAGCACCTGGTTCTAATTTTTCACCACAACTTGGACAAAAATTAGTAGACATATTTAATCAAATTCAAATTTTTTGTATATTTAGTCTTAATAGAGAATTTTTTATTAAAATGTTATCCTTTTAAAATAAAACTTTTAAAGTATTATTAATTAGAGAAGAATTATGATAAGAAAGATTCCCGTATCTATTGTTGGCGTAGGAAATTTATGTTCTAGTTTAGTTCAAGGCATATATAGCGAAGGGAAAGGATTACTTCATAAAAATTTAGCTGGATATAAATTCTCAGATATAGAAATAGTATCGGCTATCGACATTGATTCAAGAAAAGTGGGGAAGAATCTTTCTGAAGCAATTTTTGCTGAGCCCAATGTTGCCTTAAAATTTAATTTAGAGCTCCCTAAATCGAATGTAGTTGTGAAAATGGGAGATGTTTTAGACGGAATCGCAGAAGAAGTAAAGGAAGATATTGAAATATCTGATAAACAACCAGATGATATTGTTGAGGAATTTAAAAAGGGATTAATTGTTTTATGTTTATTGCCATCTGGAGCAGATAAAGCTGTAAAATTTTATGCTGATAAAGCCTTAAAAGCAAATTGTGGATTTATAAATGCAACTCCATCAAATTTAGCTAACGACTTAGAATATAGTAAGAAATTTTCGGAGAAAAAACTACCACTTATTGGAGACGACATTCAAGACCAAATGGGAGCAACAATTTTACATAAATTAATACTTAAATCAATGAAAGAAAGAGGAGTAATCATTGATGAGTCATATGCGTTGGATGTTGGAGGTGGTTTGGAAAGTAAAAACTCATTATTTAGATCTAGAGAGATAAAAAGAGAAATAAAATCGAGGTCAGTAACTGAAGCATTGCATATTGATGCACCTATTATAGCAGGAACTTCAGATTATGTTGAACATATGAATAATAGTAGAAACACTTTCATATGGATTAAAGGGAAATATTTCAATTCAGCCCCAATCATGATTGATATGAAGATATCAACGGAGGATGGTCCAAATGGAGGGTCAGTTTTGTTTGATGTAATAAGAGCAACATATGTGGCAATGCTTCAGGGTTCTTCTGGGGCTATCAAACCCATTTGTGCTTTTGGTTTTAAGAATCCTCCAGGTCAAGTTAAAGACCCAAGTGTAGCGAGTAGAGAACTATCTGAATTCATTTTGGGTGATATTTAAAATTGGAGAACATTCAACAAAAAAATTAAATTTTATTTATTACTATTATTACTTAAAGAAGGAACGAATTCAAACGTTTTAAGCAATATATTATTTGCATCATCAAAAGCAGATGTATCAATTGCAGTATTTAAATCCATATAAGATTTTAGTTCATTTTTATATTTCTCAATAAACTGCTCCATGAATGACTGCGTAGCTTTTTTGAAAACAGTGGTACTCTTATTTACTATGAGGAGAATAGCAAATCCATACTCTCTATTATATTCTAAGATTATCTCTCGATCTTTTAATGTAATCGAAGTAATCTGATCTTTTGCAGTGCTGAATTCTGAGAGAATGTGATTTATTCCGATAAGGACAGCCCCCTTTATAGTTGATGTTTCTTTTCTCTCGCTTTTTTCAAAATCATAACTAAATAACATTATCCCCGATTTATGAAAAACAACAAATTCATAAGCAATATTGAAGAATGATAAATACTTAGTATAATATTTTAAAAAAACATAGTAGCTAAAAAGAACTCCAATCCAATTAAACAAAAGAGAAAAACTTGAAAATAAATACGGATTTAAATATTGTAGAATTAGATAAAATGTTATCATTAAAATAATCATTGTATTGGGAATTATATAATACACCCTTAATCTTCTCTTTTTCGTTTTAAATTTTAATACAGATAAAAAATTATAATTAAGTTTTAGAAGAATAAAAATTAAGAGAATAAGTCCGCTAATAAGGTAATTAAAACTTATTTCTACTACATAATATGAAAGTGAATCAATTATTACTGTAGAAATAATGAAAGTTTCATTCATAAGAGTAAGTGAAATAATGTAGCCACTTAGGGAAAAAATTATTAAATTAAGAAAAAGATTAAATCTTTTAAGATCTAAAGTTTCAATTCCAATAATTATCAAAATTCCAGAACATATAAGTAAATTTGAACTAATTCTCCATAAAAACAGTGTAAAATCTTCATTAAAAATTGCTATTAAACTAATATATTTAAGTAAGGGATAGATAATTCCAAAATTAATAAGAAAAATAGTTGAAATAATGAGGAATTTAATTTTTAAATTATAAAATCTCTTTATGTGAGAATAAATTGTTATAACTGAGATAACTATACTTAAAATTACTCCGATTAAATAAATGATCATCGTTCTTTACGTAATTCGACTACTTTATAACATTGTAATAGATTTCTATATATTATTAAGATATATCATATATTTAAATAAATGCATTATAAATTTTTTTATAGCTTTAATTGTTTTTAGAAAAAATTAATAAAAATAATAAGATTTTCGAAATATTATTAGCTTTTATTTAAAAAAAAAGTTAAATTTTTAACTAAATTGTGAAATGAATTAAAGAAAGCAAAAATACTTATAATGAAAGTAGTAATTACAGGAATATCATCCTTTCTTGCATCAGAATTAGTTCCAAGAATTGAATCTGATAAAGAGATTACTGAAAT
Source organism: Promethearchaeota archaeon (assembly GCA_030606485.1). Classification (GTDB taxonomy): domain Archaea; phylum Asgardarchaeota; class Lokiarchaeia; order Sigyniarchaeales; family SOKP01; genus 6H3-1. The sequence continues at coordinate 141,244 of JAUWGH010000003.1, forward strand.
TTTGGGATTAGACATAATAGAACCAAAATATACTTCACAAAAGATTAAATTCATTAAAAAAGACATTCGAGATAAGAGAATTTTTGAAGATTTAAGAGGATATGACGCAATCATACATTTAGCATTTATTGTAAGCCCAATATCTAATAGGAGAGAGATGTATTCTATAAATTTAGATGGAAGTAAAAATGTTTTCAATTGCGCAATAAAAGCTGGCATAAAAAAGATTATTCATGCAAGCTCAGTTGCTGCCTATGGTGCCTTCCCAGAAAATCCGATTCCTATTACTGAAGAACACCCAATTAGATTAATGAAAAAACATTTTTATTATAATGAAACAAAATATTATGTAGAAAAACATCTGGATGAGCTTTCAAAAAAATACCCAGATGTAATTATTACACGAATTCGTCCCAGTATTTTTTTAGGCCCCAATATTAACAATTTTTTTCGAACTTATTTTCTTGGTAAAAGAATTTATACATTTTCGCCTGAGGTTTTGGTACAATTAGCTTGGATTGATGATGTTGCAGAAGCATTTTATTTGGTTTTAAAGAAAGACGTCTCTGGAGCATTTAATATTGGAGCCGATAATCCTATAAGTTCAAGGGAGATTGCTGAAAAATTAGGAATTAATTGCGTTAAATTACCATATCATTTTGGATTATTATTAATAAACGCTTTATATAAACTTCATATCCTAAGATCTTTAACACCTGGTTGGATACGTGCTACAAGATATCCAATAATTGTTGATTCAAGCAAGGCAAAACAAGTTTTGGGCTGGACTCCAAAATATGATACTTATGGATCTGTAAAAGCATTATATGATGCTCTAAAAGAGAGTGGAGAAATTTAATAATTTTATTTTGATTTCTTTTTTCCTTCGAGGATGGCCATTCCCATTTCAATTACCTTGTTAAAAGGCTCCTCTCCGTCTTCTCTTAATTGTAAAGTTATTGCTTCTTCAGGACAAACTCTATAACATAGTCCGCAACCAAGGCATTTTTCTCTATTTACAATAGCAATATCTTCTAGATCGATTGCTCCAACTGGACATCTTTCCACACAGGATCCACAACCAATACATTTTTCTGGATCAATAATAGATTCAAACATTGCGTTCATATATCTATGTTTATCGTGCCCCATTTTTGTTATCCCTTGCATTGATGCGCAACAGCATGGACAACAATTGCATAGATTGGATAAATGTTTGGAATTAGCACTAGCATGAACTAAACCAGCCTCATCAGCTTCTTCTATGATTTTTATTGCCTCCTCTGCAGTTATTTCTCGACCTATTCCATTTTCGATATAATACTCTGCTGCTACTCCGAAGCTAAGGCATGTCTCTATAGGATAATCACAGCCTTCTCCATTTAACCTCGCTTCCTTACGGCAAATACAATCCGTGACAGAAATTATTCTAACTTTTTTAATGCTCTCCTTGAGTTTATGATATGGGTAAAGAGTAGTGTTTATAGGAATTGTTTCATCTACGGGAATAACTTTAAAACCCGGAACATTGCTAACACCAATTTCATTTAAATATGCAGTATCATAATATTCTTTATACATTTTGGCAAGTTCCTTATCGATTTTTTTAACTGAGTATTCATATAAACCGATCATGAAAGGTGCAGCATTATAAAGCGTTCTTCCATCCCGGTGAACTCGAAAGATAAGTCCTTTTTTCGCCATATGCTCAAATTTTTTTTCCAATTCTTTTTCTTCCAGATTATGTCGTCGCGTTATTCGAGCAACTGTTTCTGGAATGTGTGTTAACAATGGAACCAATTCTGCTTCATTATCTGTAAAAAGTTTCTTTAAAATCTTAATTTCTATTCCAGATGGTGTTTTGGGAAAACCTAATGGGAATTGATTTAAAAATTCTTGTAACTTCTCATAAACTTCTTCATTCAATCTTTTTTTACACCGCGTTTATATTGTAAATTCATACTAAGTAAAATAAAAAAATCAAAAATAAAATTTCCAATAATTAAAAGCGGAAAAAAATACGCAGTTAATAAGCTTCCTAATAAACTTAGATTTTTAACTTTTCTTTGTTCATTCACTATCTCAGGAAACAATTTTGTTATCAATTTTCGTTCATTTTTTTCACTAACTATACCTTTCCGGTTGTAGCCTTGCTGATATTGATTTGTTCTCATCAAAGAACGAAAATCTCGATAAATCCAGATAAACCAACCCGCAATATAATCTTTTGAATTAAGTGTGCGAATGGTATAGTCGAGCACTCTAACCTGTCTTTCTTCGCTAAATTTTACTTGATTTTTCCACCCAGCCTTAAACTCGATTTTCGCACCAGCGCCGAACTCAGTAAAAATCCATGGCTTCTTGGGGGCTATTGCTCTCATAGCGTCTGCCATAAAATTAAGTTGGTTAACTCTTGCATAATACCATCCAAGATAAACATTTACTGCAGCAATATCAGCCTTCCTTTGAGTTAAATCAATGAAAAACTTATATGAAACATAAGTTACAAGTCTTGTATCATCATGCATTCTTACCCATTCCATTAAGCGTCTTATAAATCGTGAACAGTTTGGTTGTTGTATTGGAACTTCGTTTCCGACACTCCACCAGATAACACTTGGATGATTATAATCCCGTCCAATTAATCCTTTTAACATTTTCGCAGCTAACTTAAATGTTTTTGAATTTCCGAAATCACAAAAGCCCCAAAGAGGAATTTCCTCTAAAATTAATATCCCTAACTTATCAGCGGCATCCATTAATTTTTCATCATGAGAATAATGTGCTGTTCTTAAAGCATTGAATCCGAAAGATTTCATATTCTTAACATCTTCTTCACGCTTTTCATACGGAATAGTTCTCCCGTATGTCATATACTCTTCATGTAATGAAGCACCCTTAATTTTAATTCGTTGCTTATTCAAATAGAGATATATTCCATTAGTTTCAATTTGTCGAATTCCAAATTTAGTTTGAAATAGAATTTCTCTTTCATTCCCACTATCTATTGGTTTAATTATCAATTTATATAATTTTGGTGAATCTGGAGACCACAACTTTGGATTATTTATCGTGATTGCTATATTATCTTGATTTTGTTTTGTTCCAGAAGCTATTGGAATATTATCATCTTTTTTATCTGGTTCAATTATTGACCATTTGAAATTTAAAGAACCTTTAATTCTATAGGAAATCCGAATTAGAGACTTTTTTCGTGAAGGTAGTAGTGTCTTAATTCTTACTTTCTCTAATCGATTTTTTTTTAAAATAATTAAATTGACATCCCGATAAATACCACCCCAATTAAACCAATCAAAAAATAGACCGGGAATTCCATCTTTTCTTCTAATATTATCTACTCTAACTGTTAAAAAATTCGATTTTGATTTTAATAGTCCTATTTTTTTTATTTTAAACTTAAAGGGAAGAAAACCCCCCTCATTATCACCAAGGAATTTATTATTTAACCACACTTCAGTAAAGTAATTACTTCCCTCGAATTCAATAAAAACATCCATATCTTTATTCTGTTGATCAAAATCAAATAAATAATAATGCCAAAAAATACCCTCAAAATTCTCGTACTCTTTCAAAGTGTTAAAACTAATAGGGATTTTTATTTCAGTTAGATTTTTTTTAGATTCAAAAGAGTTATAATTAAACCAATTTTCTTTCTTACCAATATCTTTTTTATCAACTTCACAAAACCAATTCCCATTTAAAGAGATTTTCATAATTTATTTATCATAATGAATTTTTCTATATTATTATTTAAGAAGTAATATGAGGGCCCTCTGCGGGAATTGAACCCGCCTCTAGGGATGACTCCGTAATTCTGAAGTAGAATTTACTTCACAGTCCCCAATACTAACCGCTGTACCAAGAGGGCCATAACTAATAACTACTACATTTAAGAATGTATTCTACTTAAAAAATTTTTTTAGAATGAATAGAAGAATCACTGTATTTATCTTATTAAATTTAAGAGAAATATACTTAATAAAAACTTGCGTGAATATTTAAAGAAAAAAGAAAATTATTAATATTTCCTTGGAAGTTTCATAATTTCTTTGGCTTCATCCAAATCTGCAATTTCCCGATCCAATTCTTTTGCTAGGCGAACACATTTTTCTACCATTTGCTTATTACTTTCTGCGAGAACTCCTCTCGAAATATAGATATTGTCTTCGAGACCGCATCTTACATTACCTCCTAAAAGGATAGCTTGAGTAATTAACCGCCATTGATGTCTGCCAATCCCAGTGATACACCATGTAGCCCTTGGAATTTTTTCAATAAGATTCTTCATATACATGAGATTTTCCATTGTCGGAGCTGCTCCTCCTAAAACGCCGAGTACAATATTATAATTTAAAGGATCATGGAAATGTCCTTGTTCTCTTACAAAGAGGATATTATTTATTTGTCCAACATCATATACTTCAAATTCAGGGGCGGTTCCCGCTTCTTTAAATGTATCTCCAAAATGTCCTAAAGTTTCAAATTTATTTGGAAATATAATTTCCTTTAAAATTGTTGTTCCTCTTGCAAGAGCAAAATTCATTGATCCAGAATTTAGGGATCCCATCTCAGGTTTGCATATAGGGATATGTCCCAATCTTTGCTCAAGAGTCATGCCAGGAGCCCCCCCAGTAGATAAACATAGAAGTAGATCACATTTTTCTTTTACTCTTTTGACAATGTCCTGAAACACTTCAGGAGAAGCAGTTGGTGTACCATCAGGCATTCTAGCATGTATATGGACCATTGTCGCCCCTGCTTCATAACAAGCATAAGCGTCATTTGCTAATTCTTCCGGAGTATGTGGAAGCGCAGGATTCTGTGCTCGTGAAGTGAGTGAACCTGTCAAAGCGCAAGTTATAACTAATTTTTCCAATATTATCACCTTATGATTTCAAATTTTTGTAGTTAAATTTCGTTATTTAAATTATGATTTTTTTTTATTAAATTTATTTTTCATTTATTTCATATAAATATTGTCTTGTTTTATCTGGTTAAAATTAAGATTGTTGTGAAATTCTGTTTATTAGATACTCAACTTTTTACTAGATAACAGAACTAATTAAAAATAAAAAATAAAAAAATAATTATATTGGTCTGAAATATTCAATATCCGTAATTCTCTTTCTTGGTTTATCTTTAAAAACAGCTTCAACTCTCATCCCCAGTTTCAACTTTTTTGGATCGCTTTCTTTTATTATATGCACTATTTCCGTGTTAGAACCATCAAGTGTGATTAATGCATAAGCAAAGGGCGGTTCTAAAGGCATAACGGGGGTAGAATGCGTTACAACTGTAAAACCCTTAACTGAGCCTTGATTACTAACTTCAACCCACTCATCCATTTTTTCAAAGCAATTAAAGCATATCATCTTGGGCGGAACATAAACCTTTCCACACTTTGGGCACTTAACCCCCATGATTTTATTATTTTTTCCAATTTCAGTTATAAATTTTTCAACATATGCTCCCGCGACATGCTTATAAGGAACCTTTATTCTGCCTCTAAAAACTTTCTCTTCAATATCTTCAACCATTTTTTCAACCTTTTTTGGTTTTGGCTCTTCTTTAATTATTTCATAATATAGAATATCTCCTAAATTACCTTCTCTCTCTTCTTTGAAAACTGCTTTAACTCGCATCCCAACCCTTAATTTTGTATGATCTACCTCATCAATGAAATGCATGGTATAAGTATCGACACCATCTAATTTAAACAGTCCATATCCGTAAGGAAAAGGTCTTAATCCACCTGTTTGAGGATCTACAAATGGATAGTTAACCACAGTGAATCCTACAAGAGTCCCAGTGTCATATAATTCGATAAGTCGTGTCATTTCCACCATACAATCCGCACAGACTGCTCGAGGCGGGAAATATACTTTCCCACATTTTGGGCATTTACTTCCGTGTAATTTTTTATTCTCCTTTAGTTCTTTAAAAAATTGTACTGATAATTTCCCCATAGAATATCTGTAAGGAAGGTCTGTTTTCCATTTAATTTGAAATACTTTTTCTTTATCTTTACCTCTACTCATGATAATCACCTCAAGGGTTCCTTTCCTAATATTAGAATTTCTGTCCATAGACTGCCACCGAATCCCATAGCTAAGGATTTTTCTACATCAGGAATTTGTCGTTTATCCCCTCGCCCCATAACTTGGATTGCCGCCTCTGCAACACGAATTAATGCAGTAGCTCCAATGGGATTAGTGCTCAATACACCTCCTGATGGATTTACTGGTAATTCGCCACTCATTTGAGTAATACCCTCATCCAGTAATTTTCCACCTTCTCCAAATTTACAAAAACCTAATGCTTCAGTCCAAGCAAGCTCACTCCAAGAAGTGGGTTCATATATTTCTGCAACATCTAAATCCTTTACCGGATCTGTGATTCCAACCTTCTTATAAGCTTTTTTAGATGCCATTGTCGCAGTTGGAAGATTATACATTGCATCATCAGTACCAAAAGTATAATAATGGGCAGTTTCTACAGCTTGAATCCATGCTGGATTATCAGTTATATTTTTCGTCTCTTCTTCATTAGCATAAATAACTGCACATGCACCTTCACTCTGCGGACAACAATCATGAAGCCTTAATGGATGTGAAATAGTTTGGGATTTCATAACATCTTCGACTGTTAGATCAGGCATTTTTAAATGAGCAAATGGATTATTCGCAGCATTTCGACGATTTTTTACGGTAACCCTTGCAGCTTGTTCAGCAGTTATACCATATTTATGTTGATACATACTAGCCATAAGAGCGAGTGGTCCTAAAGCTCCTGCTAAAGAAGGTCTTTCCCATACTGGATCGAAAGCTGTGATAATGCCAGTTGTGGCGCCACCTTCTTGTAATTTCTCCCAGCCTACGATTAAAATTTTATTATATATTCCTGACGCCACATTATGATATCCACATATCGCTAATGATGATCCTGTAGTTCCTCCTGTTGCAACCTTAACAACTGGTTTTAAATAGCCTGGTGCCGCTTCTATTCCGCACCACATCTCCGAGAAGTTGATTCCTTCAAAATGATCCATATTTCCGATTATTACGGCATCTATATCAGCGGGTGCAAGTTGAGCATCATCAAGAGCCATTTTTACAGATTCATATATCATTTCTGGGATATTAACATCTCTTCTTTTGCTTTTATGCTTTGTTTGACCTATACCTACTATTGCAACATCATGTTTTGTCATATTTTATACACCTCCATCATTTCCAAATATAAGTACACAGTTTCCTTGGGAGCATATTCCATTCATTCCATTTGCTAAACCAACTTTAGCGTTGGGGATTTGCCTTTTATCTGCTTTACCCATTAATTGTAGAGCAATTTCAGCCACGCGAATTAAACCATTTGCCATGGTTGGATTACTTGATAAAACACCTCCAGAAGGATTAACGGGTATATTTCCGGTCATTTCAGTTTCACCACTTTCAATAAAGTTTCCACCTTCTCCTTTCCCACAGAATCCCAATGCTTCGTAGCTCATTAATTCATGATATGAAAACAGATCATAAACTTCTGCTACATCAATTTCTCTGATTGGATCAATAATTCCAGCCATTTTATAAGCTTCTTTGGCTGCATGTTCTAATCCAATTAAATCCGTCATTGTTCTATGCCCTAAATAATAAGCATCAGTGCAACTACCGTATCCCATAAGCCAAACAGGTGAATCTGTGAATTTTTTAGATATATCTTCTTTTGTTAAGAGCATCGCAACTGCACCATCAGAGAGTGGTGGTAAATCAAGCTCTTTTAAAGGATATGCTATCATTGGAGAGAAAAGGATGTCCTCAATCGCAACTGCTTCTTGTAAATGTGCATATGGGTTATTGAGTGCATTTTTTCGATTTTTTATAACAACCTTGGCTGCTTGATCCTCGGTAATTCCATACTTATTTGCATACATATTAGCCATTAAACCTGCAGCGGATATTTGATCTAATCCTAAAGCTCTTTGATAAAATGGATCAAAAATGGAATTATTTATAAGATATTGATCTCCTTCAGAACATTTGCAGTGGGATACAACCATTACTGTATCATAATATTCTGACAGAATTCTCATAGCTCCATAAATATATGCAAAAGCTCCGTCTCCCGAAACTCTTGATTCTGATTTTCCAATAGATCCAACTGCGTCTTGGATTGCCATATCAGCGATCGTCCTTCCATCGTTGAAATCGTTAGAACTTGTTATTACACTTCCAATATCTTCTTTGGTGATTCCTAGATCATCCATAAGCTTCTTAACAACCTCAAAAACAAGTTCTGAATATGTCTGATCGATTTTATCTGCTTCATACTTTGTTTGGGCAATTCCTACAATTGCTACTTTATCCATATATTATAACCTCTATTTGTATTTGAAATTTAAATTATCAAATCAATGAAACTTCTATTTCTATGAGTTTCAAATGATTTGTAGTGATTAGAACTTTCATTTATCCAAGTCTAAATTAATTTTAATATATTATTTTAAAATTAAATTAATTAGATAAGAGTTAAAAAATTTATAAAGTTTTCAACTTAAGCATAATGACTTTTAGATATTTCTAATATAACAATCTAAATTTACCCATTTATTCTATTATGGATGTTCTTAAAAAAATGAAAAATATAAGATATGAAATATAAATTAGAAATAAGGAATTATGGATAAAATTTAGGTATATCTAAAATGAGTGAATTTGATTTTCAGGATATCCTTTATGAGAAGGAAGATAATGGTATTTGCACTATTACATTCAACAGACCTGAAAGAAGAAATGCAGTAACTTACTTAACCTTTTATGAAATTGGGCTGGTTCTAGAAGATATGGAAAAAGATAAAAATGCTAAAGTTTTAATAATTACTGGAAATCCAGAAGGGAGAGCCTTTTCATCAGGGGGTTATTTCAAACCATCAATATTGAATAATATAAGAGATGAAATTAAGCAAGAGATCGATTTAATGGATATCGCTCAAAAAAAAATCTGCATGAAACTATGGAAATTTAATAAGCCGGTTATTGCAGCAATTAATGGATTAGCTATAGGAGGAGGAATAACTATGCCCTTATCAGGTGCAGATCTAATTTTTATGGCTGAAGATGCTTGGCTAGGATTTTATTTTGGAAAGAGAGCCATTATACCAGAATTTGGTTCCTCTTTTATTTTGCCATTTTATGTAGGGTTTCAAAAAGCAAAAGAAATAGTATATTTTGGCGAAAAAATATATGCTCAAGAAGCTTATGAACTTGGACTTGTAAATAAAGTCTTGCCTAAGGAGGAGCTAATTCCCTACGCTCGAGAGCAAGCTTTACGGCTGATCCCTCCTAAGGGTCCAAGTTTGTCAATAAAATTAATGAAAAAAACTATGCATGCTTATTTCCTTGAGATCTTAGATAAAACTTTAGATTTGGAAAATAGAGGTCTTAGAAAAGCTTTTACTTCATATGATTTTAGAGAATCGATGAACGCACTTAAGGAAAAAAGAGACCCAGTATTTAAAGGGAAATAAATTAATTGAATTGAATATTCAATATTTCTATTTCTAATTATCAAAATCATTTAATATAAATGAAATAATACTCTAATTTTAAAAAAAATATTAAAACGAGAATAAATTAATTATGACAAAAAATATATTACTGGTAATAAAAAATAATGACAAAGATTAAAATTTTATCGGAAGAATGGGTTGAAGCTTTTGGTAAAGCAATCAATGCGAATCCAAATTATAAGCCATCAGCGCTTACTTGGGAAGGGGATATGCTTCTCGCAATTGAACCTAGTGGGAAATTAGATCATGAAGTAAGGATCCTTATTGGCCTTTACCACGGTGAATGTACAGGAACTAGACTATTAAAAGAAGGAGAAGAGGTTGACACTCCATATATTCTATCTGGTCCTTATACTAATTTTGTGAGAGTTATGAATAAAGAATTTGACCCGATTCAAGGAGTTATGTCTGGTAAGTTAAAACTAACTGGTGATATGGCAAAATTGATGAGACATGTTCAAGCAGCTAAAGAAATTGTGAATAGTCTTCTAACGTTCGAAACAGAATTTTTATAAAAAGTAATAGAATTTTCATTTATTTTTTTTAAAATTTAATAGAACAATAAGAAACATTATAGGGAAAAAAGATGTGGTATTTTTATAGTCCTAATATTATATATGGTGAGGATGCACTAAATTTCTTAGAAAATATTCCGGGAGATAAATGTTTTATTGTCACTGATAAAGTAATGGAGGAGTTGGATTATTTAAAAATTTTAACAGATAAACTGGAAAAATACGGAAAACAGTATAATGTATATAATGGAGTACTCCCTGATCCTCGAGAAACTCACGTAGCAGAAGCAAGAGAAATGTGCAATTCTTATACTCCTGATTTAATTCTTGCTTTAGGAGGAGGTTCGGTTATAGATGTTGCAAAAATGATTTGGTGTTTCTATGAATTTCCAGAGCTTTCACTCGATGATATCCATCCATTTAGACCCGACCTTCATAATATGGGCAAAAAAGTAAAATTAATAGCCATACCAACAACTTCAGGAACTGGAGCAGAAACAACATATGCTGCACTTATATCAAAATTTGAAAATGATATCTGGAAAAAGTTTTTATATGCTCATAAAGGACTAGTTCCTACCTACGCTATAGTAGATCCAGTTTTTCCCGTAGGAATGCCTTCAAATTTAACTGCTGATACAGGTTTTGATGCATTAGCCCATGCGATTGAAGGAATGGTTTCTGTTTGGAGAAATGAGTTCAGTGACGCAATAGGTCTTAAAGCAATTGAACTAGTTTTTAAATATCTACCAATTGTCATTAAAGAAGGTAAAAATATGGAAGCTAGAGATTATATGCATCAAGCAGCAACTATGGCTGGATTAGCCTTTGGTAATGGGAATCTTCATATAGGGCATGGAATGGGTCATAGTTTGGGAGCAATTTTTCATATTCCGCATGGAAGGGCAGTTGGTGTTGTGCTTAGTTATGTTACGCAATTCTGTTTAAATAATCCTGATGAAAAAGATAAATCTATAGAAATTTATGCAAAATTAGCGAAACAATTAGGATGGTCAAACTGGAATGAAGATGATAAAAAGGCAGCCTTTGCTGTAATTGCCAAAATCAAAGAACTCCAGAAAGAGATCGGAATTCCAAATAAGATTCAAGATTTAGGAATTTCTCGCGAAGATTTTGATAAGAATTTAGATATGCTAATAACTTTATGTTATGAAGATGCAACTATTGGAATGGTTCCAAGAAGCGTAAATCCAGAGATATTTAAAAATTTATTTACATATGCTTATGACGGGAAAGATATCGATTTTTAAATAATTTTTTTTATTTTTTTCCTTTTTTATCCATAATTGTAAATTCCCATCAAAAAGACAAAAAATAAAAATCAAAACAGAAATATCTTTTTATGCAAGAAAAAATTTTTGATGAAAACCGAGATATTTCGACTTATGAAGTTATTGTCGTTGGTGCTGGGCTAGGAGGACTCGGAGCTGCTTGTCAGCTTGCTCTTTTAGGTAAAGAAGTTTTATTACTCGAAAAACACAACGTACCGGGCGGATTTGCAACTTCTTTTGTTAGGGGGCGATTTGAGTTTGAAGGAGCTCTGCATGAATTAAGTGATATTGGGGATGAAACTAATAAAGGAGGTCTTTATAGATACTTAGAAAAAATTGGGATACTCCCCGATAAACTTAAATTCAATTATGTTCCAGAGTTTTATCGGAGTGTATTTTACGATGGATATGATGTTACTATTCCATTTGGTTTTGAGGAATATGCTAATAAACTGATAGAACAATTTCCTGCTGAAAAAAAGGGAATAGAAGAATTTATGGAAATGTGCAAGGCAGTGTTAGCTGGGATTCGGTATATTTCGTCTAAAGGCGGTAGATTTTCACCTAGTGAAATCCTTAAAGTACATCCGTGGCTTGCACGCGTCTCGGGAATCACGCTTCAAGAACTTTTTGATAAATTTTTCCAAGACCAAAAATTAATGTGTGTAATAGCTCAACTCTGGGGCTATCTTGGTTTACCACCGAATAGAATAAATGCATATGCATATATTGCAATGTTAATATTTTACTTAAAATGGGGAGCAGCCTTTCCAGTAGGACGATCTCATGCATTTACAAGTGCAATGATAAAATCTTTTGAAGAATTAGGAGGGAAAGTAAGATTAAATGCCTTAGTGAATCGTATCCTTGTGGAAAATGGACGAGTTGCTGGTGTTGAACTTTTAAATGGCGATATTTATCGATGTGAGGCAGTCATATCAAATGTCAATCCAATATGTACGGCAATGAAAATGTTACCACAAGAAAATGTGCCAGAAAGTTATAAAAAGAGTATTTATGCTCCAGAAATCGGAGTTTCTGCATTTTCAGTCTATATAGGATTAAATGCATCACATAAAAAATTGGGATTTAATGCTCATGAAACTTTTATTAATACAACTTACGATACATCCCATGCTTTCGAAACTTTCAGAAAAATTGAAGCTCCAATGTATATGGTTGTAGCGTGTTATAATCACATTGATGAAACTATATCTCCCCCAGGAACAACACAACTTGTTCTCACTACTCTACAAATGGGCAAACTTTGGCAAGGAGTTTCTCCTGATCAATACCACAATATTAAAGATGATATTGCAGATAAAATGATTGCAATAGTTGAACAATATCTCTGCCCAGATTTACGCAATTATATAGAAGTAGCAGAAGCAGCAACCCCACTTACATATTATAGATACTCAAAAAATATGGAAGGCGCAATATACGGATATACACAAGACGTCATGAATGGACCAATGCTTCGATTAAAAAGCCGGGGAGCCATTCCCGGATTATATCAAGTGGGAGCTTGGACAAATTTTGGTGGAGGATACTCAACCACAATCCTTGGTGGCCGAATCGCCGCAGGAATGTATTTAAAAGATATAAAGGAGGGGAAGTGGTAAAATCATGATGGAAGATATTAAAAAATATCAAAAAGCCGAAAAATTAAAGAAATGGCGAGATCAAGTTGAACCAACACCTTGGTATTACGATGGGTTAGAAAACCTATGCAACCGACTGCATCCCCAGAATCAATTGCTTAAAGTTACTGATATAGAACAACTCTCAAGAGATACTAAATTGTTTCGATTAGTCTCCGTAAAACCTAAGCAATTATTGGCACCATTCCGTGCCGGTCAATACATCGGTCTTACAGTAGAAATAAATAGTGTCCGAACAAGTCGACCATATTCGCTTGTATCATCCCCGAATCAATTAGCATACTATGAATTAGGCATCAAGAAAAAAGGAGGGGGATTTGTAAGCCCATACCTCTTTGAAAACATAAAAGTAGGAGACGTTCTTGAAGCCACCGAACCCATGGGAAATCTTTACTATAATCGACTTTTCCATGGGGTAAACTTAGTATTCATTGCAGGAGGTTCCGGTTGTACTCCATTCATCTCAATGTTGCGGGATATCTCAGAGCGGGATTTTCTCCTTAATGTCTGGATGTTATTCGGGTGCTTAACTGAGGAAGATATTTTATTTCGCAATGTATTAGAAGATATCCAAAAACGACGATCAAATATCAAAGTTGTAAATATTTTATCGGAAGCAGGTTCTGAATGGACCGGAGAATCCGGATTTATCTCGAAAGATAAAATTTTAAAAGTAATTGGCTCCATCGAGAAAAAATTCTTTTATATTGTCGGGAATCGACCAATGTATCATTTTGTTTTGGATGAATTAAAAGAGTTGGGGGTCCCACAACAACATATCGCACATGAGGCGTTCGGAGTGCCAGATGACATAACTCAGATTATGGGATGGCCAGTAGAGATTGACACATCTAAAAAAGTTCAAATTACTATTGATTTTAGGCGATATGGAAAGATCGAACAAAAAGTAATTGAAGCATCATGTACAGAGCCTATATTAAACAGTCTCGAGCGTGTTGAACTGAAAGAACTCGAGATTAAAAGTGGGTGCCGCTCTGGGGAATGTGCTCTCTGCAGAACTAAACTTGTATCCGGTAAAATTTTTATACCACCTGAAGTAACAACCAGAGAGGCCGATAAAGACTATAATTTTATTCACCCATGCATATCTTATCCACTCACCGACATCCACTTAGATTTAAATGAAACCTAAAGCTTTTCTTTTTTATTTCTTTTTTTAATCGTTATACAATTTAGATCAAAATTAAGAAAAGAGAGTTTGAAATTATCAAGTTTTAAATTTAATTTGATCTAATATTATAGTATTATCTTTTTTAATTATTAAAAATAAAAAATGATGATTTAAAAGTGAGTGTAGAAAAAATATGGTTAAAATCATATGATAAACACGTACCTGAAACCCTAACCTATTCAAATGATGATGTCGGAACCGCTATGAGTAAAGCGATGAATAGATTACCAGATAGAATTGCATTTTATTTCATGGATTATACGATGACTTATAAAGAACTATTTGAATTATGTCAAATATTTGCCTCGTTTTTGCAAAAAAATGGTTTAAAAAAGGGTGATGTTGTTTCTGTAAATCTTGCAAATATGCCCCAATACTTAATCGCTGTTTATGGGACTTATCTAGCAGGTGGTACTGTTGCTGGATGCTCTCCCCTCTTAAGTGCTGATGAGATGGCTTTTCAGTTAAATGATAGTAGTGCTAAATTTTTAGTTACTATGGATATTATTTACGCAAAAAGAATGCCCCAAATTCTGGATAATTTACCAAAACTCGAAGTTATCATTCCTACAAATATTTCTGAATATATGGGGTTCTCCAGTTTTAAAGTATTTATGGGTAAATTGATTAAAAAAATTCCCAAAGGGAAAATGAAACCATGGCCAGGAAAAAAAGTAGTTCCTTTTCAAGAAGTAATGACCACTCCAATCGATATAAAAAAAGTTAAAATTGACCCAAAAAAAGACTTAGCGTTAATTCAATATACAGGTGGAACCACTGGAACTCCTAAGGGAACAGAAATTACGCATTTTAATTGGATAGCGAATTTACATCAATTTGATGTATGGCTTAAGAGAAAAGTAGGAATTGATGTTGTTCTTTGTGCCTTCCCGTACTTCCATATCGCCGGATTCTTTGTTGGGTTATTCTTAACGTACATTTCAGCCACATCTATTATTATCGCAAATCCACGTGACACAGATCACATTATCCATGAAATGATCGATAAAAAAATTACTGTTTTTGGAAATGTGCCTACTTTGTTTTTAATGGTTCAACGTAATCCAAAATCCAAAGAAATCCCAGATGAAATATTAGATAACATTACATTATATGTTTCTGGTGCTGCACCTTTTCCAGCTGAAGCAGTTAGAGATTTTGAAAAAGATTTTCATTCGGAAAATAAGTTCGTAGAAGTTTACGGTATGACCGAAACTGCAGTTTTAGCTACGGTAAATCCTGCATTTGGCAAGAAGAAGATTGGAAGTGTTGGGCTTCCATTACCCGATACAGAGATAAAACTTGTGGATGTAGAAACCGGAGAACAGGTTGAACTCGGTAAGCCTGGTGAAATATTGATAAAAGGACCACAAGTAGTACGAGGATATCATAATAAACCTGATGCTACAGCAGTAACTTTTACTGAGGGATGGATACACACAGGAGATGTAGGTATTTTTGATGAAGAAGGATATTTAAGAATAGTTGACCGCACAAAAGACATGCTGAGTGTAAGTGGATTTAAGGTTTATAGTGTGCACGTTGAAGATATAATGACTAAACATCCAGACATACAATTAATGGCAATCATTGGACTCCCTGATAAAGACAGGCCTGGAAGCGAAATTGTGAAAGCTGTAATTCAATTAAAAGAAGGAATAGAAGCAACCGATAAAGTGAAAGAAAACATAAAGAAATTTGCACAGGAGAATCTGGCAAAGTATGAAGTACCAAAACAATGGGATTTTCGTGATGAACTCCCATTAACAGCAATTGGTAAAGTGCTGAAAAGAGCACTTCGTGAAGAAAAGTAATAATATTTTATTTCTTTAATTTCTTTTTTTTATTTTTTTTAAATTCTTTATTTTGTTATTTACAATGCAAATTTTTTTTATTTAGCGCTCTTATACTATAAAAGAGGGATAACTTATATGTTATCATAAAATATTGAAAAATCTAGTAAATATACAATTATTTGAAAAATTTTGCTGAATCTTAAAGAAATTTTGAAAAAAAAAGCTGAAAGAAAAAGAAAATTACTTTCATCTTTGGAGTCTCTAATAGATCAATTAAAAAATCTTGGAGCATTAAAAATCATTCTTTTTGGTTTCCTTGTAAGAGATGAAATAGATGTAGATAGTGATCTCGATTTATTTATAATCATGCCTTCAAATATGACCG
Source organism: Promethearchaeota archaeon (assembly GCA_030606485.1). Classification (GTDB taxonomy): domain Archaea; phylum Asgardarchaeota; class Lokiarchaeia; order Sigyniarchaeales; family SOKP01; genus 6H3-1. The sequence continues at coordinate 157,674 of JAUWGH010000003.1, forward strand.
GAAAGAAATGGATGAATTTAATATACAGTGAAGTTGAAAGGGGAATTTCATCAGATATAATTGTGTTTAATCTTGAAGAATTTAATAAAAATTTACCTTATAGTTCTTTTTTGGATAACATTATTAACTCAGGAAGAGTAGTATATGAAAAAACCAATTAAAGAAGAAGTATTAATATGGTTTACTCAAGCAAAGGATGAATTTCTCGATTCAGATAATTTAAGAAAAAGAGAGCGATTTTATCTTGCCCTATTTCATTTCCAACAAGCCGCAGTAAAAGCAGTTAAAGCATTTCTATATTTAAAAGTGAAATCCATAGAAGTTTTTTATACACATTCCATTAATGATTTATTAAATGTGGCAATTGAAATCGATATAGAATTCAAGGAAATCGAATCCGTGAAGAAGTTAGACCAATACTATATCCCAACACGATATCCAAACGGACTTCCCGGGGGAATACCTTCTAGATATTTCGATGATTCTAAAGAAGCAAAGGATGCAATGCTACTGGCTAAGAAATTGATTGATCTGGTTGAAAAAAAATTGAAACAAGAATAGAGGGATATTTCGAATGTGTATTAATATTGATAAAAAGGAAAAAAAGAAATGATTAAATTAATAATCATTTAATGAATCTTTAAACTTTAACTATTAATTTCTTCTTGTTTTTTAGCAACAGGAGGTTTAAATCCTTCAGGAAATGGAGATTTATAAGGACTATCTTTAGTAGCTTCCTCAAATTCCAATTTTGCTCGATCAACTAATTCGAGATTGCTCATGAATTCTATAGCAGATACTGCTAATATTTTTGCTGCTGTTAACATACCTTTATGACCAATACTCATACCTGACGTGCATACATTTTGCCAAGAGTGCTGTGGAGATCCCATAATATGACAAGTTGTAGCAAATTCACCCAATGGCGTGACTCTTGATACATCAGAAACATCTGAAGAGGCAGGCATAATTTTTCCTTTGCCGATTCCAGGAATTATAATTGTGTTTAAGGGTTGACTAAAAATTTGCTGAGCCATTTTTTGAAAATTCGGAGGAATTAAACTTGTAAAAGCATCCATTGAACCAGGCGGTAAAGTTTTTTTGAGTTTCTCTGCAAATTCTCTATCTTTCTCATCAAATTTAGGACTACCAACCTTTTTCATTTTAGAAAGAATTACAGCTCCGATTACATCATTACGTAAAGGATTGTATGTTCCTCCTAAAAAATCTATTTCCTTTTTAGTTTCTGTCATTAATGCCGCACCTTCAGCTATCTTAATTACACGTTTATAAAGGTTCTCAACCGAATGACGCTCAGGTGCTCTAATAAAGTAATACACTTCTGCTTCATCTGGTACAACATTTGGGGCTTTACCACCATTTGTAATTACATAATGAATTCTAGCTTCAGGTATCATATGTTCTCGCATATAATTAACACCAATATTCATAAGTTCTACAGCATCTAATGCACTGCGTCCATTTTGTGGATCAAAAGCTGCATGAGCTGTACGACCATGGAATCTAAATTTCACATAATTTATTGCTAAGAGTGACACATCAGTCAATGCATTCATAAAAGCAGGATGCCATGTTAGAGTAATATCTACGTCTTTAAATGCTCCAGCTTTTATCATATAACCCTTACTGTTAAATTTTTCCTCCGCGGGACAGCCATAATATCTAATAGTTCCATCAGCATCTCCAGCAATAATTGCATTTTTTACTGCTAAAACAGCTCCCAAAGAACCTGTTCCTAGTAAATTATGCCCACACCCATGTCCTGGCGCCCCTTCTTTTAATGGTTTTTTTATTGGTTCAGCTATTTGACTTAAACCTGGCAAGGCGTCATATTCGCCTAAAATGGCAATCACAGGCTTCTTATTACCATAGCTAGCATAAAATGCTGTAGGCATACCTGCTACATTTTTTTCAACTGAAAAACCCTCTTCTTTTAATGTTTTAATTAAAAGATTTGTGGATTTAAATTCTTGAAATCCTACTTCTGCAAATTCCCAAATTCGATTACTAATATCTATTAATCTTTGCCGATTCTCTTCAATCCAACTAGCATATTTTTTTGACATATTTATTCCCTTTTTTTAATAGGTGCGTTTCCAATAATAAAAATGATTAAAAAAAAATATATGTTTTATATTATAATTAAATTTTACTATTGTTTCTTAGTTTTATGCTCATATATTTTTGGATCGAGAGTCAAAAACGCTATTATACCTACATTTGAAAGAATTGCCATAAATATAAAAACAACAGAATAAATAAGATATGTATCTGAAGTAATTTCTGACATTAATTCAAATATTATTCCAGTGATAACTAATCCTAACATCGTCCCAAAATTAACAAATGAAGCACTTAGAGCAAAATAGGAACTCCGAACCTCATGATATTCTCTTGAATATCCACTAGCAATAGCACCAAAACTCGAGTGACTCCAACCACTCGCAGATCCTACTATGATTACAAAAATTAATAATATTACTACAGAAACAGGAATTAGTAATAAAAGTAAAGAACCTGTTATAAGAACTAGCGACAAATAATAAGCAAATCTTCTTGATTTTAAATCTGCAAAGTAACCTCCGAGAATGGCACCTAATAGTATGCCTCCTCCTGCTATTGCTGATATAAAAGCTATTGGTTCATATAAATTAATTTCTGCTTCCAACATTTCAATAGTAGCACCTTCCGCCGCAACTATACCTGCACGGATCAAAATGTAAAGAGAAATAACTGAAAAAATGACTCCATCAATAATCGCAGTAAAAAAAGAAAAACTAAATAGTTTCCAGTTTTCACCTTTACCGATTATTAATTTAAGATTACTTAAGTAATTTACTTTTCTTGGTTCTTCAATATCTTTAATATAAAGAATAAATGTCGCAAAGACTATAGTTAAGATTCCTAACATAATAAATATTAAATCTAATGGCATTATATACATAAAAAGTAAAATTGCCGGACCACCAAGCACTATTCCTGCAGATCTAAATCCCCATGTTGCCCCTTGAATACGACCTAATTGATTTTTAGGAGTAATGTCGAGAATAAACCCATCTATCACAGTATCTGACATAGCCAATCCGAACATAGAAGAGATACCCACTAAAATAATAATTGCAATAACTGCGCTAGGATTCTCATTAACTAAAATAGGTAAAAACATCACAACTAATCCACTAAAAATCAATGCTCCAAGAATCCACGGTTTTCTTCTTCCTAGTTTTTTAATACCATACTTATCACTTAAAGCACCAAAAATTATTTTAATTATGAAGGGGATCATAATTATTGATCCTAAGAAGGCAATAATAGAAGCTTCTATCGAACCTAGTATTTCAAGTAAATAAATTGGTATAATAACCATAAACATACTTTGGGTTATTCCTTGTATTAAATAAAGCAGCGAGAAAATTAGAGTATAAATATTTTTAAATTGGTATTCTTGTTTTTCCATAATATACACTTATTTTTTTGATAAGAAATTTTAAAAGTCATATAACGCTAAACCTTGCTATTAATAAATCTTTCGAAAATTAAAAAAAGGAATACTCTACTCTCCAGTAGAATATGAAAGTCAACCGTTTGACTACCCAATTGATGAGCCAGAACGCGCATATCGTCTCCCAGCTACACGAAAACTATTAGATAAATTAGTTTCATATGAGATGTTTGAAATATAATTAATTTATTGTAGATTTCCTTAATTAAATTTTAAAATTTACATGAATTTAATCGTATTTAGATTGTTTCTTCTTTCAATTTTACATTGAATAAATCTACAATTTTTTTTTTATCAAGGGCTAATTCTTTTGATTTTTCTAAGTAAAGTCGATCATTTAATTTAAGGATCTTCTCTTGTAAGTGTTTTAAAACTCCATTTAATCCTGTTCCATGACTTACCTGATACGCAATTGTACGATAAATTCCAATTGCTCCTATTGCATCTAATTTATCTGCGTCACTTAAAATTTTAATTCACTTAAAAAGATATATTTTCAATTATTATGTTATGTCGACATGGATTAGATAATATCGCATGCCCAATTTGTAGGATTGGAAGTATTGTTACACCTCCTATCAATCTAGAAGTAGAAGATTCTCAATTAAAACTATTAGAACATACTAATCCGGCAATAAAAGAAATCCGAGATAAAAGAATTAAAATGTTAAACTTATTATCAGATAAAAAACCGAATTTGCGAGTTAATCCACATTTAATCCTTCCGGAACCACCTTCAATCGGCAAAATTTCATTAATTGAACCCCCAATATATAAGAGATTGAAGGAGTTAGATGCCGAAATCCCAGAGGAATTCAATCCACAGCAAGAAGTTTCAATTAATTTACCAGATGGAAAAATTAAAAAAAATAGAAAGTTGTGAATTAGTTTCTCATTTTTATTCAATGTTAAAATATATAACTATATTCAATCAATTTTTAGATAGTTTAATCAAAAAAAATTTGTGTAAATCTAATGCAATATGCAGAAAGAATGAAACGTTTGGGTACTGATACTTCTTTTCAAGTTCTTAAAAAAATTTCTGAATTTCCAGAAGGGAGACAAAAAAATATTATTTCTTTTGCAATTGGAGAACCTGATTTTGATACACCTGAGCATATAAAACAAGCGGGAATAAACGCGATAAAAGAGAATTATACGCATTATACACTCTCATCGGGATTTCCAGATCTTAGAAAAGCCATTGCAAATTATGTTACTAAAAACAAAAAGATTCCGGTTGGACCAGAAAATATTATAATTTTACCCGCAGCCAAAATAGTAGCTTGTTATGCAATTCTCACCTGTACTAACCCTGGAGATGAGATAATCTATCCTAATCCCGGATATCCAATTTATGAAAGCATAATTAACGTTTTTGGGTGCAAACCAGTTCCCGTTCAACTAAAAGAAGAAGAAGATTTTAATTTTAATACTGATGAATTAGAGAGATTGATATCTGATAAAACCAAGATGATAACAATAAATAGTCCTCAAAATCCTACAGGTTCTATATTAACGGAGAGATCTCTTGACGTTATTTCTGAATTAGCACTCGAAAATGATATATGGATTCTTTCAGATGAAATATATTCTAACATAATTTATGATAATTTAAATTATAAATCCATTGCTCGTATTCCTGAAATGCAAGAAAGAACAATAATTCTTGATGGTTTTTCGAAATTTTTTGCGATGACTGGATGGAGGCTTGGTTATAGTATAACAAATCCAAAAGTAGCTGAAGAATTTGCTAAATGGTCAGCAAATATTGTATCATGCCCTGCATCATTCACTCAACGGGCAGGATTAACTGCAATTTTAGAGGATAAAACACCATCGTGGGAGATGGTTAAGGAATTTGAAAAACGTAGAAATCTAATTTGTAATAAACTTAACGCTATAGATGGAATTTCAATTAGGAAGCCAAAAGGAGCATTTTACGTGTTTGCAAATGTAACTGAAGCGTGTAAAAAATTAAAATTAAAAGGATCTTTAGAATTTCAAGATTACTTGTTGGAAAAAGCAAATGTTGCGGTTTTAGCCAGAGAATATTTTGGAAATCGGCTACCGGAAGAAAATCAGGATTATGTAAGATTTTCTTACTGTATTTCACAAGAGGATATCATTGAAGGTATAGAGAGAATCCAGACAATCGTAGAATAAAAAACATAACCGAAAAATTACATCCAAATAAAAAATTTAAATAAATGTGAAAAAACTTTCTAAAACTTCTGAATTATTATAAAATTTTTTTCAAATTAACCCAATAACTTTAATTTCAAATTTAAATATTTACACAATGCAATTCTATGTATTCTCTCTATAAATTTTTTTCAATCAATAATATTATTTATAACAAGATTTGATATATGCTGAATTTTTTTATCTAAATTCATTTTATGCACTATATAGCGAAGATTAAAAATACAGAAAGGACAAGAAGATATAATATTTTCACTTTTTGATTCCTTAATGATTTCTGTACCAATTTTTCGAGATAAATCTTTATCAATTGAGCGAACCCCCGATCCCGCCCCACAACAATAGGCATTTTCTCGATTTTGGGAAAGTTCATCAATAACAATTCCACATTCGCTCAAAATTTCTCTTGGCTCTCCGTATAGCCCAGCCTTTCTCCCCAATCGACAAGAATCATGAAACGTAAAATTGCCACCAACCTTTTTTAATTTTATTTTACCTTCTTTTATGAGATCCTGAATTATCTGAGCTATATGAAGTACTTCAAAATCCGTGTTACCAAACAACCTAGGATAATAGGTTGAAAAACAACGATAGCAACCGGCACATGGTACAATGATTCTTTTTATTCCTAATTTTTTAAATTTGTTTATGTTTTCTTCAAAGATTTTTTTAGCAATCTCAATTTTTCCTGCATTAAAAGGATAAATTCCACAACAAAACTCATCCTTTAAAATCATAAAATCTACACCGCCTTTTTTCAACAACTTATAGGAAGCACTGGCGCTCTCTTTAACCAAAAAAGAGGGAAGGCAACCAACATATAAAAGTGTATCGGAAGGATGCTCCTCAAATTTTTCTGTATCTCTAAATTCCTCTGGTATCCAATCAAGCCGCTTCTCTGGATCTCCATTCACAGAATTTCTCTTTTCAAGAATTCCATTAATTATGACATTATGCTTAGCTAAAGGTCCCAAACCCTTATTTACCAATTCAATCTTAGAATCTGCAATAATATTGGAGATCTTTATTTCCTCCGGACAAACCTCTTCACATCTACCACATTCTGTACAATAATAAATACTTTGAATTTCATTTTGGGTTATATCCTCATCATTAAGTAATTTATTGATAATTTGCAGCCTTACCAATGGAGAATATAAACGATTTTCAGTAGAATAATAAGTGCAACAAACATCTATACACGCTTCACATTCCGTGCAAGTTGATATATCTTCCAACATTTGTTCTTTATTTATTATATTTTCCTTTTCAGCCATTACTTTTAACCTCTTTAACAATATAATCCAAAAGTTTCTTTCCCGCTGCCTGTAAATCGCCTGAATTATCAACAGTAAAATCGGCTATATCTAAATATTGGTTTTTCCGGGCTCTTTCAAGCCTTTCTTGAAGCTCTTTAGAATCCTCCCTCTCACGTTCCTTAATTCTCTGAGCAGTAATCTCAAAAGGAACATACACAAAAATAATCCTTAAAAATTTATAATTTTTTTTAGCCTCCTCCAAAATCCTCCGACTAACATTCACAAGAACTGAATGTCCTGCTTCAATATTCTCCATTATATCCTTTTGCACCCCATAAAACTTATGATACGTTCTCCAATGAAAAACAAACTCCCCTCTATTTAACATTTCTTTAAATTCATCCTCAGTTATTGAAATGAAATCCTCTGTGTCGGGAGATGGAGGGCGAGTAATAAATCTCTTAGGAACAATAAGCTGTGTTAATTCTTTTGGGTAATTATTCAACACCTCTCTTATTAAAGAATCCTTACCAGAACCAGAATTTCCAACTATAAAAAAGAGTTTGCCGCCGATTTCACACACCAATTTAATATTAATATTAGAATAAAATAATGATTTTTAAAGAAAATATAATGAACTATACCTTATTTATATTTCAAAACATAAGATTCATTTTTAAAAAACTTAAACTTTAAAAAATAATATGTTGATTTATAATAATACAATTTAATTAAATTGTTAAAATCAATAAGTGATAAAATAAATGAGTGAAAAACAATTTTGGCGGAAGAGTTGGGACCCAGGTATAACTGATTTAGACCCAAAAGTCTGGGAAATTTCATACACTGAAGCAATTAGGCCAGTTTTCGAACAATACCCTGATCAGCTAGCCTTAGAATTTTTAGGCATAGAAATAACATTTAAAGAATTAGATGAATATTCAAATCAATTTGCTAATATGCTCATTGAACATGGCTTTAAAGTAGGTGATATCGTCGGAATTAATCTAGCGAATACACCGCAGTATATTATAGCATGGCTTGGAACACTGAAGGCGGGTTGTGTTGTCTCAGGAGTAAGCTTTTTATTATCATCGGAACAGATGGAGTATCAAATTAATGATTTAAGTTCAGTAGGGAATAAAGTTGCATTAGTTACTCTCGATGCTATTTTTGAAAATCGTTTAAAACCAATTTCTTCTAACTTGCAAAATTTGGAATTAGTGATAGCTACAAATTTGGCTGATTTTTTACCAAAAATTAAACAAGTATTAGGGAAATTATTGAAAAAAGTTCCAAAAGGCAAGGTAACACCCCTTGAAGGCAAAAAAGTCATCAATTTTATGGATATCCTAAATACTTATTCTAAAGAATTACCTGACGTCAAAATAACTCCAGATGATCTAGCGTATATTCAATACACTGGTGGAACAACGGGACCGCCTAAAGGAGCTATGTTAACTCACAGAAGTTCTGTTGCTGATTTGTTAATTGTTCAGCACTGGCTCAGCTGGGATGATACAAGAGGAATAGGCGTTGCAATGTCTGGTTTCCCTTTATTCCACATTGCGGGGCTTTTCTTCTGCGCAAGTTGTGTCAACCTCGGTTGGACTCAACTTTTGATTCCAAATCCTCGAGACACGGGACATATTTGCAAAGTAATAGAAAAATATAGACCCTCAGCCTATGTAAATGTGCCATCATTATTTCAATTGTTAATGAAAGATCCGAAATTTAAAACATTGGACCATTCAAATGTTGATGCGTGTATAAGCGCAGCATCTCCGTTTCCCGTTGAAAGTCAGAAAGAATTTGAATCAATAGTAGGGGAAGGTAAACTGATAGAAGCTTACGGGATGACAGAATGCTCGCCTTTAACAACAATGAATCCCTCGAAAGGTAAGAAGAAGTTAGGTTCAATTGGTTTACCTTACCAGAATTTGGATCTTAAATTGGTGGATCCAGATACAGATAAGGAAGTGCCTATAGGTGAGCCAGGAGAGATTCTTGTAAAAGGACCTATGGTGATGAAAGGATATTTAAACAAACCAGAGGAAACTAAAAAAGCCATCGACGCTGACGGTTATATGCATACCGGAGATGTTGCAATCTTTGATGAGGAGGGATATCTTAGGATTGTAGACAGAACAAAGGATATGATAATTGTAAGTGGGTTCAAAGTCTTTAGTACCAAGTTGGAAGATACATTAATGGAACATCCAGCGATTGGAATGGTCGCTACTATTGGCATTCCGAATCCTGAAAGACCAGGTTCCGAACTAGTTAAAGCCTATATACAACTTGACCCAGATTATGCATATGATGGGAATGAAGAGAAATTAAAAGAAGATATTACCAAATTTGCGAAGGAAAAATGTGCCCCTTATGAAGTTCCAAAAATTATAGAAATAGCCGAGGAATTACCACTTACAGTTGTTGGTAAGGTCGATAAAAAGCGATTGCGAAAAGAAGCAAAAGAATAGAAAATATAAAATTTAATTATTTTACAAAAATTCTTTTTTTTTTATTATTACCGAATTTTAATCAAAAATAGGTTTCACTCTAATTTATTTTCTCTAAAAGGTTTTCCGTATTATTATACAAAATATCTTGCATTTCCTCTTTAGGTATTGGTAGGGTTAATATTTTATCGATTTCGATTTGAATTGGGGAGGTTATCGGTGCATCTGAGCCAAATAGAAGTCGTTTATGACCGACTGTTCGAATTAAACTTAATATTGCAAAACTGACTGAACATGAAGTTTCAAAAAAGATATTTTTATATTGTTTTAAGCTTATACCAACATCTATAGCATATTCCATGCAAAATCCAGCATGTCCAACAATAATTCTTAAATTTGGAAATTGTTTTGCAAGTTTTGCCATATCCCTAGTGGATATTCCGCTAAAAAAGGGTGTTTTGGGAGTGGAGTGAATATAAAAGATAAAATCTCTGTCATATTCTTGCATAAAAGAAACTAATTTAATTACATCTTTAGGGATTTTTATTGAGTGAATACCGGAATGTATTTTTACGCCACAAAACCCTTTTTTAAAATGGTCTTCTAAAATTTTATAATCGGTTTCTTCTTCTTCGGGTCGAATTTTTGGATTGAACCAAAATACTTTATAAAATCTCTCGGGAGCTTTCTTAGCAATGTCTATAATATCTTGATGATCTAATTGGCCTCCCATTGCAAGACTTTTGCGAAATTCAAGCATCTTCTCGAGTTTTTGTGCTTCATTTAATTCCTTTGATTCACTATCAGCTATTTTTAAGTGAGCTGTTGGTCTAGCTCTCCTATTAGTTGTTGTGATTAATGCTTTTTCCACTTGAAATCTATCCATATATTCAATTATATCCTTGCTAGGTTTCATAAATGTTCCGTAGCTATGGAGGTGTGCATCAAATATTTTAAAAGATGTGGGATTTATCAAATAAAACAACTTTTTCCTTAGATGGTGTTATTTCTTAAAAATTGTCTATCCTAAAAAATCTATATAATTTTTTGATTTTATTTCTTTTAAGGAAATTAGAATGATTTGTATTTCTATGATTTCTGCAATTTGGACAAATCATGATATTTTTTTAAAGAAGGTTATTTAAATAAATCATATAAAAATAATTCAATTTCAAACAAATAAAATCATATTATTAAAGGAATTGATATTAATGAATGAAAATCTGAATGCGCAAAAAAATTGTCCTGCATGTGGTAAAGAAAATAAATTAGAGTCCAAATTTTGCAAATTTTGCGGAGTTAATATGGTTACATTTGATTCTCAAACCTTTGAAATATCTCAGACTATGGGATTTAGAAGAAACTGTTTTTCAATTTGCTGTATAATTTTTATTGGTTTAATATTTTACATTTCTTTAGTGGTATTTCCAAGCTTATTGAACCCTTTTGAAGCAGCTGTTGCGGCAGGTCTTTTAATTATACTCCTTGGAGGAGTTAGTTTTCTTTCTTTGTTATATTTTTTATGGGTGTATCGTGGTGCGAGTATCCGTAGAATATTTTCCATTTCACCTAAAGGCATTAAAATAGTGGTTCCAAGAAAACCGATTTTTGAAATCAATTGGTCTGAATTCGATTTAATTCATTTGCATAAATTTTCTATTCCTCACAATAGGAAATTATATAGATTTTACTTCATTTCAAATGATGAAATATATAAAGATTTTCTTATTGAAGGGTCAATACATTTTAGTGGGGCAAATTGTAGAGCAATTGTATCTCAAATGAAACAATACGCGGCAAAAATGAATAAACAATATATTAGGGGCAAAAGAAGAAAAAAGAAGAAAAATTAAGTGATTACTGTTAGAGCAAATTTTATTGAAAAAAATTAAAATTAATAATAAAAAATTCAATTTAGAGTTTATTTTATCCTAGGTATTCTATTTCAGCTTGGAGACGAATATCTCTGGATGAACTTCCAATTAGAATTTTAAATATTCCCTTCTCTGCTTTCCAGCAGTTGTTTATCTCGTCAAAAAAAGAAAGATCTCTCTTTTCTAATTTAAATATGACGGTCTTTTTTTCACCTGGCTCCAGTTTAATTTTCTTAAACACTTTTAGTTCTTTTAACGGTCTATCTACACTGCATTCAATATCTTGAACATATAATTGAGCAACCTCTGCTCCAGCACGATCACCTGAGTTAGTAATATCGACTGACACCGTAAATTTATCGTCTTCTGATACCTTTTTTTTATCGATTTTAAGATTATCGTATGCGAAAGTGGTATAAGACAAACCATAACCAAAAGAAAAGAGAGGTTTAATATTTTTCGTATCAAAATGGCGATATCCAACAAAGATTCCTTCATCATAAAAAACCTTTTCATTACCAGGATAAGTTCTTGTTGATACATGCGCTGGCGAATCTGATAATTTCTTAGGAAACGTTATTGGTAATTTTCCTAATGGGTTTACATCTCCAAAAAGAATATCTGCAATAGCGTTTCCTGCTTCCTGCCCTGCATACCAAGCCTCAATAACTGCAGGTATATTTTCTATCCAACCAACCATATTAACGGGGCTGCCATTAATGAGAACAACTATTGTTTTATGATTTTCTTGCGCAGTTTTATTAATTAATTCAATTTGTTCTGAAGGAAGATCAAATGAATCCCGATCAGCATGTTCACTATCCATTCCTTTTTTATGATTAAGTCCGGCAAAAACAATAACTAAATCCGCTTCTGATGGTGAAATTACAATCTCAACCTTGTTTCTGCATTTATTTTTCAGTCCCTGAAGAGGTGTAATTTCATAAGGAGGTCGAACCTGTGAGCTGCCACCATCCTCTCCCATTTTTTTATCTGCATTTGGTCCGATTACTGCAATTTTTTTGAGTGTATCAATATTTAAAGGAAGTATATTATTTTTATTTTTAAGAAGAACAATTCCCTCTTCAGCTATTTTGCGAGATATAGCTTGATGTTCTGGAGTATTTCTACTGGCCTGTGGGATTGAACTTTCATCATCAATAAAACCAACAAGAAACATTACCCTTAGCAATCTTATTATGTTCTCATTTAGTGTTTCTTCGGTAATCTTTCCTTCTAATAGAGCTTGTTTTAGCAATTTTTTTTTATATTTTATTTGTACAGGCATCTCGAGAGTTAATCCGGCGTTTATGCAGCTTTCAGTGCTCGTTGTTTTAGCTGTTGCGATCCAATCTGAAACAACGAAACCTCTAAAACCCCATTCTTCCATTAACTTTTCTTTTATTAAATTTTTATGCTCACACCCGTAAATACCATTAACCTTGTTATAGCAGCCCATAAAGGACCATGCATCAGCTTCGCGAACCGTTGCCTCAAAAGCAGGAAGATAGATCTCTTGAAGAGCTCTTTCACTTACTTCAGAACTGACTGTGAATCTATTCATCTCTTGATTATTACATATATAATGTTTCACACATGCTGCAATTTTCTGACTCTGAACACCTTTTACAACGGGAACTGCCATTTTTTTATTAAGATAGGGATCTTCAGTTTGGTATTCAAAATTTCTTCCACAGAGTGGAGTTCTATGAATATTTACGCCAGGTCCCAGAATCATATGATATCCAATATCTCTTACTTCTTGAGCTACAGCCACTCCGAATTGCTCAGATAACTCCGGGTTCCAGGTCGCAGCCCTACAAATGGCAGTAGGGAAATAAGTGCATTCTGCATTCTTTGAGCTGTGAGGTCCAATACCATGAGGTCCATCTGTCATTTTGAAAGATCTTATTCCAAGTCTCCTTATTGGCTTGGTATAAAAACTTCTTTTCCCTGAGCAGAGAGTGAATTTTTCTTTCAGTGTCAATCTTCCTAAAAGATCTTCTACTCTTTTTTCTAGATCCAGATTGCTATCCATAAAAGGCAGTGTTTTTATCTCATTATTAGAAAGTTTCTCGTTCATGTAATTATCCTCAAGTCTTTAAACATATTAAACTAATAATATAGTAAATTCAATAAAACAAATAAAATATTCTTAAATTCCATCTTTATCTTCGGTTAATCTGGTTTGTTATTATATTGAAAAAAAGGATTCTTAATAAAAACCCCGAGATTATGGAAATTTCTGAGAAATTTACAAATTTTATTTGATATTAATTATTATAGTTGTATAAGAAAATAATAATGACTCCGCTTTCAGAAATGACTGAAAATAATATTGAAGATCCATCCAAAGAACATTTTTTGTATTCAATTTTAAATCCGAAAAGTTTATGCTTTTTTGGTGCGAATAATAATTTACTTAAGACGATGGGCTCATTTCAATTATGGAATATTATTACTGAAGGTTTTAAAGGAAATATATATCCAATTCATCTGAGAGAAAAGAAAGTTTTAGGATTAAAAGCATATAAATCAGTATTAGACTTACCAGAGATTCCAGATTTGGCTATGATTGTTATATCTACGAGGTATATTCCTAAAGTAATGGAAGAATGTGGTCAAAAGGGCATAAAGCAATTGATAATAACATCTGGAGGTTTTCGTGAAATTGGTCCCGAGGGGAAGAGGTTTTCTAAACAAATAGATGAAATTGCTGGAAAATATAATATAAGGTTTATTGGTCCTAATTGTTTAGGAGTCTATAATGGTTGGTATCAACCAGAAAATGAGAAAACCAAACTTAATACATTTTGGGTTTATAAATTACCAGAAAGAGGGACAATTTCAATAGCCAGTCAATCCGGTACTGTAGCATCTCATTTATTTTGGTATGCTGAAGACATTGGGACTAAAATAGGTCAATCAATTTCCTTAGGGAATTCAAATAATATTGATATAGTGGATTGTTTAGAATATTTTAAAAGCGACCCTCATACAGACGTGTTAGGGTTATATATTGAAGAGATAAAGCGTGGTAAAGAGTTTATAAGTATAGCAAAAGAAATAACTCCAAAAAAGCCGATTGTTGCAATTTATGCGGGTGGGACTGAAGCAGCATTTAGAGCGATAGGCAGTCACACGGGATCAATTGCCGGTAACGATACTATTTATGAAACTGTGTTTAAAGAAACTGGAATTATATCAACAACTTCGGTAACAAATTTCTTGCACTATTTAAGAGTGTTATCTCATGGTATCTTTCCCAAAGGGAATAGAATTGGTATTATCTCAGATTCTGGGGGTGCCAGTGCAATGATGGCAAAATCTACAGAAAGATATGGCTTACAAGTTCCTGAATTTTCGAAAAATTTACAATCTGAAATAAGTAGGGTATTAACTGATATCTCCTATCCAAATAATCCTGTAGATTTAACATTTAATTTAAATCAATATAATTTATATATCAAAGTTCCAAAATTACTGATGAAATCTGGAGAAATCGATGGGATTATGATTTACGGTGCATTTGGTGTTGATGAATTTATTGAAGTTATGGAAAAAGCGGGATTTAACACGGATTTTTTTTCGGAATTGGGAACTTCCATGTCAGGAGTTTATTTAAAACCAATTCGGAAATTATCTCGTAAATATTCTATTCCTATATTTTACGTAGGACCTCAAGGTTATTCCGACCCTTGGATAAGAGAATTTATTGCTTTAGATATGCCAATATTTGATTTATGGGATCTTCCTGCGAAGTGCATGAAAATTCTCTGTCAGTATTCTCAATATCGTAAAAAATTAGTTTGATTTAATTTTCCATTTTATTAACTCGGTTAACAATTGATTGAATCACTAAATTTTTAAATATAAGTTGTATAAAATTATTAATATTAATTTTAATTATTAACAAATTTGATGAACAATGAGTGATGAAATTAAAGAATATTGGATGGAAAATTGGCCAAAAGAAGTGCCAAGACACGTAGATTATGACGAAATTTCATTAGGAGAACTTCTACGAAGGACATCTACTAAATATCCTGATTCAAATGCTATATATTTTGAAGGTTTCCGAATGACATACAAAGAACTTAATGAGGCAGTTGATAAATACGCAACAGGCTTATCCAAATTAGGTGTTAAGGAAGGTGATGTGGTGCTTATTGATTTGCCAAATATGCCCCAATTCGTGATATGTTTTTACGCAATTGCTCGTCTTGGTGCTATTGCAAATCCCATAATTCCATTAAATCGTTTTACAGAGATTTTACATCAAGCAAATGATTCTAAAGGAAGAGTATTGATAATTCTTGATGTACTATTTGAAGAGCATCTACATGGTAAAGATTTAAGCAAAATGGAAAACTTAGAACACATAATTATTACAGGAATAGCTGAATATTTGCCAAAATTAAAAGCTAAACTAGGAACTATGTTGGGTAAGGTTCCAAGGATGAAAAATTGGCCTGAACAAATTGGAGATATTAAATGTCATAAATTTCAGGACATTTTACAAAATGGTATTCCAATAAATGTACCCGCAGTAAAAATAAATCCAAAGAAGGATATTGGTGTTTTAATTTATACTGGTGGAACTACTGGTTTACCTAAAGGAGTAATGTTATCTCATTATAATCTTGTAGTAAATGCAAGGCAAGGACATATATGGGCGATAAAGCAATTACCTGAATTAGAGGATACAGTAGGTAAAGGCGGGATGGTTGTCGTTTTACCACTGGCACATCTTTTTGCTTTATCAGTTGCAATGAATTTAGGAATTTTTATGGGATACCAATTAATCCTTTTCATACAACCACCGAGGGAAAAGATGTCAAAGATATTAGATATTATCAAAAAAGAAAAAGCTACATTTATCCCGGGAGTCCCGACTGTTTGGAACGCAATAAATATAGACCCGAACTCTGGGAACTATAAAAATAAGCTCACCTCATTTATTGCATGTTTGAGTGGGGCAGCACCATTACCTGCTGAAGTTAAACATAAATTCGAAGAATTAACAGGTTCTTTGATAATTGAAGGATTCGGTATGAGTGAAACGAGTCCTATATTAACGGTTACCCCTTTTCCTCCGTTATATCGAACGAATACAGTCGGATTTCCTGTAAGTGATACATTAATAAAGATTGTTGACGCTGAAACTGGCACTAAAATATTACCTCAATGTCCTCATACTGAGCCATATTGTACAGAGAAGTGCGGAATTGAAGAATCGGTGAAATATATCGGTGAAATTTGTGGCAATGGTCCACAAGTAATGTTGGGTTATTATAACAGAGAAGAGGCAACTAAAAATGCACTTCGAAAAGATTCGAAGGATAGGGTATGGTATTTCACTAGCGATATAGGTTGTATAGACGGAGAAGGACACCTACGCATTAAGGATCGAAAGCGTGATATGATAAAATATAAAGGACATGCTGTTTTCCCAAGAGAAGTAGAGGATATACTCTACATGAATCCCGCTGTGAATGAAGTTGGAGTTGTTGGCGTTCCAGACCCTGATGTGGGAGAAAATATTAAGGCATTTATATCTTTAAAAGAAGAATATGTAGGCAAGGTTACAAAAGAAGATTTAATGAAATGGGTTAAGGAAAATATTTCGGCCTTTAAATATCCAAGAATCATAGAAATTGTAAAAGAATTGCCAAAATCGGTAGTAGGTAAAATTCTCAAAAGAGAATTAAGAGAAGAATAGATTTCTTTAACTTTTTATTTCTTTTTTTTATATTTTTAATAAGAATGCAAAATAAATAGTGTCTTTCAAAAAATTTTATATTTTTCATATGTTTGAAGCCATTTATAATTAAGATTAAGTTAAGATAACACATAATGATTGGATAAAATTCATTAAAGAAAAACTCGAATTATTGATGTTCTACAATAGTAATTAAACTTAAATTTTCGATAAAACATATCAGTCTTGGAATTTTAACAAAACATATTAATTTTAAATGAAGAGTTATGTTTTATTATTAGATATAACTAAAAATTTTAAATACTATAAAATTTAGATATTAAACGGGGATACGTTGAATAAAATGATTACTTTAGATCTTTTACAAAATAATAGAGAATTTATTGTTCGCAGGGTTCATGCTGGTTGGCGTGCAAAGACGAGATTAGCAAATCTCGGAATAGTACCGGGTACAAAAATAAAAAAACTAAGATCAGCACCTTTATTTGGTCCTGTTCAAGTTAAAGTGAAAGGGTCTGATTTAGTTATTGGAAGAGGATTAGCTAGAAAAATTTTAGGAGAACTGGTTTCATAAATTAATGAGTATGAGATTAATAAAATACTCCATTTTTCCGTATCATATTTAGAATATTAAATTAGTAATTTTTACATAATTTAAGTTAATTTTAGAAAAAAATAACATATGAAAATTTGACAGAAAGAAAAATAATAAATATTGCATTAGCTGGAAATGCAAATGTTGGAAAATCGGTAATCTTTAATCAACTCACTGGAATGAATCAGTGTATTGGGAATTGGCCAGGAAAAACCGTAGAGAAATGTGAGGGAAAATTAACATTTTTAAATTATAATTTTAATATTGTTGATCTTCCTGGTATTTACTCATTATCAACATATTCAATTGAGGAGATCATTTCAAGGGAATTTTTAATAGGTGAGAAAGTAGATTTAATAGTAAATGTAATAGATGGAACGAATTTAGAGAGGAATTTATTTTTTACGGTTCAGTTAATTGGTTTAAATCTTCCAATGATCTTGGCAGTTAATCAATTAGATTTAGTTAGGAAAAGAAAAATAAAGATAAATCTTGATAAATTGGAAAAGATATTTAAAATCCCAGTTATACCTGTCATTGCAGTTCATGGGCGTGGAGTGCATGAGTTATTAGAAAAAACCATTGAAATGTTTGAAAATGAATTTCAAATACCTAATGAAGATTTTTTCAAGTTTGGTAAGGAAGTAGAAACTGGAATTCAGAAGTTAATTGATGAAATTAATAATTATACTGACGAGTTAAAAGATATCAAATATCCCAGCAGATTCCTTGCGATTAAGATTTTAGAAAAGGATGATGAATTAATTGGAAAGATAAAGAGATTTAAACCAGAAATTATAGATATTGCAGCAGAAATTAGAGAAGAGTTGGAAGAATTACACGGAGAGGATATTAATACAATTATTTCAGCAGAAATATATAATCGAATCCATGAGATTATTAACCAGTCGGTCGTTTATGGAGAAAAGCAAACAAAAGCAACTTGGGCAGATAAATTAGATCATTTAACAACCCACTCTATTTTTGGTTATGTTCTATTATTTATTATCCTATTTGGGTCATATTGGGTTGTATTTACAGTGGGTGATATTGTTGGGGGATGGTTAGATGAGATATATGAATTTTTCACGCCTATAGTTTTTAATATATTTGGTGACAATATCGGGACTAATATTTTTTGGAATGGAGCGATGGCGGGCTTGTTTGGTGGAGTTGGTGGAGTTTTAGTTTATGTTATTCCATTTTTTATAATAATAGAAATCCTTCAAGATTCTGGTTATTTACCTAGAGCTGCTTTTATGATGGATAAATTTATGCATCAAGTTGGAGTTCATGGTAAAGCAATTATCCCATTAATTCTCGGCCTTGGCTGTAATGTACCGGGTTGTACTGCTTGTAGAATCATGGAAACAGAGAGAGAGAAAAAGATTACCGCTTTTTTGACAACATTAGTTCCTTGTGCAGCAGTTATGGCAGTAATAATGGGATTAGTGGCAAAACATCTGGGATTCATATATGCTATAATCTTATACGGTATTGATTTTGCAGTTATTATCTTATTTGGTAAACTTGCAACAAAATTTTCACATGAACCTCAAACAGAATTAATTATGGAAATGCATGAGTTTAGAAAACCAAATACAAGTGTAATTTTAAAACAAACTTGGTTTAGGAGTAAAGAATTTGTTTATAAAGCGATGCCACTTATTATTATTATTGGAATGTTAATGGAAATCATGTTAATGTTTAATTTATTAGAGCCAATAAATATATTTCTGCAACCAATTACAGTATTATGGTTAGGATTACCGGTAATAACAGGTATTTTTTTAATTTATGGAATCTTAAGAAAAGAATTAACTCTTGTATTACTTGAGATTCTAGCGGTTGATATTTTAGGTATTGCATTAAGTGAATTTATGACACCGATTCAAATGTTTGTGTTTGCCTTGATAACAATGTTATATATCCCGTGTGCTGCAACAATTATTGTATTAAGAAATGAAACTGGTTGGAAATTTACATTAAAGGTTACTTTTATAGAAGTCGGATTTGCGCTTTTATTGGGAGGTATTGTTAATTGGGGATATATTTTTATAACTGGAGGAGGTTAATAAATTGGAAACAGTTGACAGCGCGTTAAAAAAAATACCGGAAAGTCAGCAAAGATATCTAGACGCAATTTATCTAATTTCAAAAACCAAGAAGGCAGGTTGGGTTTCAAACAAAGAGATTAAAGAATTTTTAAAAGTCCAACCATCATCTGTAACAAATATGCTACGCCAGTTAAAAGAAGGTGGATTTATATCATGGGCGCCAAGAAAAGGGATCAGACTTACTAAAGAGGGTAAAAAAGTCGCAACGCGATTAGAACAGATCGACTCTCTTTTAAGGGATTTCTTTTCAACGATTTTAAAAATAAAAGATGAGGAATTAGTAACTTCTTTATCTTGCGCGGTTGAGCACCACATCTTTGAGCAGAAAGATGAAGTTTACCAAAATTTAAAAAAGTTTATAGGAAAGAGAGAAGATATACTTAAATGTTTGGAAGAATTAGATGATTCGGAGTAGTTCTTCTAAATTAGTATTCTATAAAATCAAGATTTAAATATCAAATTACAATTAAAATATTTATGAAATTATAAAGGAAGATCTATATGTCTGTAAATTTAGAAAAAAAGATTGAATATATAAAAAATGCTTTTAAAAATTTTAAAAATTATATCGAGTTAGAAGATTTTAAGAATTATCTTTTTTTTACTCTAAATGCTCCAACAGCAGTTATAATTACACCAAATCTGAATTTTGGGAAAAACCCGAATGTAACACTTGGGTATGATCCATTCAGAAAGATATATTTCACACTCCTCCAGACAAACTTATTTGTCAATTCTGATATAATTATTTATTATGCAAGCGAACCACTAACAGATAAATTAATTCTGAAAAAAGATGACAAATTTTTTGATGATTATCTAACAGCAAATGAAAAAGAAATAGCCTTTGCTGGGAGAGAAAAGTTTCTATTTATAAAAAAATCAATAGGAATAGAGAATGATAAAGAAAAAAGTAAAATTGAATTTAAAATAAATAATTACTTTAATGAAATGGATAGTTTTATTAGCTCAACCACTCTTCCTTTCATTTTTCTTTTAGAAGGAAGTACCAATGAAGACCCAGATCTATTATTTACATTTAATCTTAAACCATCTCTAAATTTATCAAATAAAATTATATATTATATCGATTGCTTTTTAGATAAAGAGCAAAAATTAAGAAGTATTAATTATATCAAACAAGATGAGAATTTGGAATTAACGTTTATGCAGGATTTTAAAGATATAGGGCACTCTGAGCTATTTAAATCTACATTTGATTTGTTACTTAAAATCAAATCTTTTAATAGTCCAAGTTAATTTTAATTTTCATCCATTTTTTTAAAAATTTTTTAATATATTAAATTGTTAATGCAGAAATGTTTATGTGTTATTTGTCAGACATGATTTATTCTTTAAAATTAAGAATTTATTATTAATTTCTAATCCTCTATTAACCAATTAAGGTATATCGACATAAATATTTATATTAAATAAGGATTTTAATAATATTTATATCAATTTTATAACAATAGTCATTTAATTACAGAGGTATATGAATGAGGATTATAACAATTAACCTTCCACACAGATATTTAGATGCTATTCAATGTTTGATAGAGCTAGGTTATTATCCTTCGCGAAGTGAAGCTATAAGAATAGCTCTTCGTGAATTTTTAGGTAGCGAGATAGAAATGTTTTCGAAACTAGAGAAAGGATATTTTGAAAAGATTAAAAGATCTCAATTGAAATCGATGATTGAATTATAAGAACATCAATATTAATTATCTTTTATTTTATTTTTTATTTTATAAGAAGCGCAAAAATTCTCTTACTTTATTTTTGATTTTTTTTACAATCTTTGGATCATATTTTCTGGCGATATATTCTCTTAATGCGATAAGGCGATCGTTTGAAATTTTCGGTTGCATTAGTTCATCTGAAAGTTTGTCAATTAAATCAACATCATAAATAATTTTTACTTGTTTTAGAAGATCGACAATTTTATCCGCTTGATTAAGAAATTTTTCAATTTCTTTTTTAATAATAATGTTCTGACCTTGAACATCTATTATGTCAAGAGCCTTTTTGACAATTTCCTCTTCAAATTTTAATTTACTACTCCATGGACTCTGAATAACAATGCCTGATGGATCAATTAATAGTGATTTATCTTCTGTTAATTCTATCGCATCATAAGTCTTAAATTCAATAGAAGAAATAGTACCTGTCTTATTTAATTGAGTAGGTTTGAATTTAGGAAATAATTCATTTATAGAGTCTGTTAAATCAGGAATTTCTTTGCGTATTAAAATATATATTGGATAATTAAAAATATACCCATGAAGGAAATTATATAATATATATGTGCCCCATTTCTTAAGAATATCATTTATTGAAAATTTTGCAATAATATCTTCAGTAAGTTCTACGTCTTCCTCCTCAATAGGCATATCGAATTGAAAATCAATTTTTTCATACCCTTTCACTACGGCATTATTATCTAGAAATAGAATAAATGGATGCTTATCGCATACTAATCCCTTAGAAACTTGGACTTTTATGTTTCCAAATTTTTTTTGTTGAAATAATGTTTGGGGGAGTTTTATTATTTTTTCGGAAAAACATACAGGGCATTTAACTTTAATTTTTTTGTACTGTACAGACATGATTTAGGATTTGTATTTTAAAATAAAATACAATGTATATTAAATTAATAGAATAAATATTTTTTTATTGATTTTGAAATAAAACTAGTATTATTTCGAATATGAATTTAATCATGAGTATATTTTACTTAATAATTAAAAAGTTAATACATATATAATTATTATTTTAGATTAAAATAGAGGTTAAAAATTGAGGTTTGGAATCCAACCAGTTAGTGTTGATAGTGTTATTGGACAAATAAAAGATTCACGAAATATTACAAATTCTTTAAAACTTAATTTCACTAAGATTGTTCTAGATGCAGTCAAACGTGGTTATAGACATATTGAAATTAGTCTTGATATGCATTACGTGCTGCCTGAAGGATTTCAGAAAAAAGATATAGAAAATTTATTAAAAATCAAAGAAGAGCATAATATAACTTATTCAGTGCATCTTCCTCTTTGGTCGATTGAACTGAGTAGTCCAAATCGTTATATTAGAAAAGGATCTACTGATTGTTTGATAAATGCAGTAAAGATAGTAGAACCTTTAGACCCGGAAGTATATGTTTTACATGCAACTGGGGCATTAGCAGCAGAATTTTCACGTATAGAAATACCTGAACAATATAAAAAAATTGTAATGAACATATTCACAGATAATGGAGTGAGTGCAATAAATCGTATGATTAAAGAAACAAATTTAGATCCAAATAAACTTGCCCTCGAAACGATTGAATTCCCTCTTGAAAATACACTTGACCAAATCAAGAAGGTTAAAGGTGCAAAATTATGTATTGATACGGGACATGTTTTGGCGAAATATCCTGGTGATTACGACTTATTTGAACTCACTAAAAAATATATAGATATTACGAGCGAATTTCATTTGCATGATGGATATAATTTTCCTAACAGAATAAAAGGAAAAAAAATAGAAGACCATATTGCTTTGGGTGAAGGACAATTACCAATAAAATTTTTGAAATTATTATATGAAAAGAATTTTCGAGGACCTATTGTTTTTGAGTTAAATTTTGATCAAGCAAAAAAATCTTTAGAATTTATAAGAAAACACGTCCCAGAAATAGAAATTGATCTAAATGATTAAGAAAAAGAGAATCATTTATTTTAGAAACCTTAAATTTTAAACGTAACGACATATTAATAAAGAAATTTTTTCTACATTGCCATTTATCATTCTACTATATTTTAGTCTGGAGATATATATCCATTCCATTAATCTTAATAAATAAAGAAAATAATAATAATAAAATCATAATAGAGAAATAATAATAAAAATAGAAATCAATACAAAAAAATAAGGTAATTTTTTTATATGACTATTGAAAATTCTGCTATATATCGAGAATTGCAAAAACATCTCGATAAAATGCCAATTGGATTTCCACAAACTAAATCTGGTGTGGAATTGCGTGTTTTGAGACACTTTTTTACTCCAGAAGAAGCAGAAATCGCTATAATGTTGAATTTCATGCCAGAGTCATTGAAGGTTATCTATAGACGTGCAAAAAAGAAGGGGATAACTATTGAGGAATTAGGAAGGATCTTGGATCAGATGGTTCAGAAAGGATCAACAAACTTCGGAAAGAAAGTTGATGAAAAGGGAGAGGAAAAATTTTACTCCAATGCACTTTTAGTGGTCGGTATGTTCGAGAACCAACTAAATAATCTAACTAAAGAATTTATTGAAGACTTTGAGCAGTACATGGATGAGGAATTTCTTAGAGAATTGAATAAAACACATATTCCCCAATTACGCACAATCCCCATTGAACAAAGCATTACACCAGAGCATCATGTTGCAACATATGATGATATAAGAACAATTATTGAAAACGTAGGTGAGCCAATTTCTGTGGCTATCTGTATTTGTAAACAAGCAAAAGACCTCCTTGGGCAACCTTGTAGTCAAACCGACATGCGTGAAGTCTGTTTCCAATTCCGGACGGTAGCTAAGATTTTCATGGAGAAGGGGTTAGCACGTGAAGTGACTAAGGATGAAGCCCTTGAAATTTTAGGGAGGGCTGAGGAAGAGGGGTTGGTCCTCCAACCTGGGAATTCCCAGCGACCTAGTTATCTCTGTTGCTGTTGTGGTTGTTGCTGTGAGATTTTATCAAACCAGAAGAAACTTGAAAAATCAATAGAATTTTTCTCGACTAATTATTACGCTGAAGTGAATCCTGAATTATGTACGGGGTGTGAGACATGTTTGGAACGCTGTCAAATGGATGCTTTGACCATTATTGACGATATTTCTACTGTAAACCTAGATAGTTGTATTGGCTGTGGACTTTGTATCCTTACTTGCCCGTCAGAGGCAATAACGCTTAAAAAAAAAGAGAAAGAGAGAGTTCCTCCGAAAAGGACGGCTGAAACCTACATGGAAATAATGAACAAGAAAGCGAAAATAGCCAGAGAGGAAAAGAATAGATAAAATTTTTCTTTTTTATTTATTTTATCTATGGGACAGGTAAATTCTTAGACTCAATTCTTAACCTTCTAATTGTTTATAAAAATTTGGTAATTTCTATAAAATTCCAAAATTTATTCCAATCCTCAATCTTTCCTTTTTTAGAAAGACCAGCCTTAAGGTTATCAGGCTGTGCGCTCGTCGCCGAGTTCAAGACATACTTCATTTGTAACACTTTTTTCATTACTTCGGAAGTCTTGAAGGAAGTTATCCCACAATGTTTGAAGAAGTCTTAGAATTGCAACCATTTGCGGTAGGGACTGCCCTTTTTCAATCGAGGCTCTATAATATCCTCGACTTGTGAGAGCAACCGCTTGCAAATGGGCGGAAATTCTTCCTTGCAATTTAAAACTCTCCTAACAATCTAAATAAAAAAATTAGAAAATTTAAATCTACTGAGTGCGATGGATTTTTAATTTCAGATTTACATAAATACGGGAAGGAAACTATCTCTTTTTTTGATTTTTATAAGATTTTATAAATTTTTATAAATTTTTGATAAACAGTTAAAATAATAAAACACAATGTTCCGATTATTATTTTTTTTTAATATTTTTAGATTTTTCTCTAAAAATTCAAACTTTTTTATAAGAAAAGAATTAAGATGTTATTATGCGTGGTTCAAAATCAAGATTAAAAGGTATATATTCCATATTATTATTTTTACCATTAATTATATTTTTAAATACGGATATTGGTATTTTTATAACAAATCAAGTTTTAATTGCCGCAGAATTTGACTTAGGCGCAAAATTTGTAATTCTTGGATTAATTGCGGGATTATATTACATAGTTCTTGCGGTTTTTACATTAATTGCTGGTTATTTTTCAGATATATTTAAGCGAAAATGGCTTTTAATTATTGCAGGTGGAATTTGGGCAGTTTCAGAAATTTTTACAGCCTTTTCAATCAATATTATTATGTTGAGTATTCTAAGAATAACTGCTGCAATTGGAATTGGAGCAGCAAGCCCAATTTCGATAAGTCTATTGGCAGATATATTTTCTTCCGAGAAGAGAGGGACTTCATTTGCTTGGTGGAGCCTTGCAACAACTTTAGGGGGACTTCTTGGGGGTGTCTTTTCATTAGTAGTTAATGTTATTCCGTATGATTTCCCCGAAAATTGGTCTTTAGTGCAAAAAATCAGTTTTATTAAGTTGAATTACCCAGTAGAAATGACCTATTGGCGATTACCTTTTTTATGGGCAGGATTGATTGGGTTTTGCTTAGTGTTTCTTTGTTTTTTAATTAAAGAACCGAAAAGAGCCAGTAAAGAAAGTATATTAAAAGAGATATTATCAGACGAGAAAATTGATTATTCTCGCTCTTATCGAATAAAGATAAATGATTTGAAAAAAATTTTTACTAAACGTTCTAATTTCTGGTTGATTATAAATTTTGTAGATACGATTTTATATGGATTTTTATTAACATTTATCATAACATACATAACGATTGAGGTTGGATTTTCTCTAACAGATATTACTTCAATTGTAATGTTATTAGTTTTTCTTTTACCAATCATAATTTCAATGTTTGCTGGACAGTTTTATTTTGCTAGATTAGGTGATAAAAAAGTATCTAAGGGAGATCCGGCAGGTCGAGTTAAAGTTGCTATTATATGTGGTTTGGCTCATATTCCATTTTTAATCTTTGGCTTTTTATTTTTTCCTAATGTATCGCATTTAACTTTTTTTAAGGGTGCTCTAGATCTATCTAATTTGCTGCCACTATTTTTGATAATACTCATAATAATGAGTCTAATAATTGGAGTAGGCATGTTTTTCGAATTTGGAATAGGTCCCTGTTGGTTTTCCAGTATGGTGGATGTAAATTTACCGGAACATCGAGGTACTGCATATGCTATGGCAGCTATGATGGATGCAATTGGAAGGGCTTTAGGACCAATAATAGGCGGGTTATTGGTTGACCATTACACAAGTATTGGAGATATCTATCCTTTCGGCACGACTATAGTAATTTCTATATTATCTTTTGGTATAATTTCGGGGCTCTTATGGATTCCCATCTATAAATATTGCAACCGAGATTTTGCTGAAATTGGAGCAATATTAGAACAGAGGGCTGAAGAACTTAAAAAACAATTAGTTACAAAGTAAAAATCTTTGAATTTTTTGATAAAATTGAGTAATATCTTAAACCAAAACTCCCAAGATATCGATAATTTCCAAAATTAATAATTATAACACGGAATAATAATAAAACCATAAAATTTAGTTATATATTATCAAGTTTCTTTCGAAAAAAAAAATTTATAACAAGTACAACATGGAATTCCAATTTTTATTTCATTTTGAAGAATATTGTCAATTTTTTTAGATTTTTTAATTAGAGCAAACAAACTTTCCCTTAATTTTATTAGATCAGGGTTTTTACTAAAATAAAACTTTTTTAAATATGAAATATGATTTTCTCTCTTACAAATTGGGCAAATTAAAAATAAATTTAAAAACTTTTTATAAAATCCTTTTTTTAAACCTCTTAATCTTTTCTCTAACTTAATAAAACTTGATTCTGAACCAAGGTTTTTAAGAATTTTACTTGCTAATTGGGTTAGTATAATTTTTTTTTTGATTCCAATATGAGAGGATAATAGAAAAAAATCTTCAATTTGGTTGTTTTCAACAAAATGATTGATTTTATCATAAAGTTCTTCATAGTTTATATCAGATTTATACCCTACTAAAAAGATTGGAATGTTATCGGTATTCTTTTTAATAATTCTTATCCAATAATACAAATTATTGAATAAATCATCTTCTGAAGCATCAAAAAATAATAAGCACCCTTTAGCACCTCTGAAAAAGTTGGGGTATATTGAACGAAATCTATCGCTACCATTTATATCCCAAATAGTCATTTTTAAAATATCTTCGTGATCATTTGAACATTTTACAACATTAATTGAAACACCTATAGTTAAAGAAGAGGTGTTATCAAAAGAATTTGAATATGGATCAATACTATTAAAAAAATCAAATTTACCAGAATTATATGATCCAACTGCTATAACTTTAGAAATATATAATCCTGGCATGTTATATCCACACGAATTAACTTAAAACATTTATAATACTTAATCCCAATCAAATTAATAAAAATTTGGTAATATATATTTTCAGATTTTTCAATATTTTTGATTCGAATTAAAAATAACAAATTATTAGTTAATTTTTCAACTTTTTTATTAGACAATTAAATTAAATTATAAAGAGCTCTCTGATAAGAAGGACAAATATATAAGAAAAAATATAATTATTTTATTGAATTGGATTTAGATATAATTAGAGATTAATAGAATTCTTCTTTTGGAGGTTTAGGTTTAAAAAATCTACGTGATTCAGCATCTCCCATCACATAATTGGACCCCCCACCGTGTATCATACAGTAGGGATCAAGTAAGCCTATAGGAGCACTATAATGTCTTGTAAAACCACGTCCACCCATTGTTCGAAAACAATGAATAGAAGATTCAAAGGCTAATTCTGAAGCGGAAACCTTTAAGCCCATCGTTTGTTGAGCCATCTGTTTAGAGGTTCCTAATTGTGGATTCTGATCCAAATTCCTGGCATGATTAATTATTGCTGCGATTAATGGATTTAACTCACGAACGCTTTTAGATATTGGAAATCTCATAATTTGATATTGATGGAGTAATTTTTTGAACTGTTTGCGTTGCAATGCAAAAGAATATGAATAAAGCAATTTTTTCATAGCATCACCGAGTGCTTCAGCACTTATAATTAATCTTTCTTCAGTTAATTGATGAAATGCAATACCTAATCCACTTCCTTGGAGTAAATTCTTTTTAGGTATCCTAACTTCATCGAATATTAGACAGCTAACAAAAGCGTCCTCCATACCGAATGTATTTACTCTACTAGCTTTAAAATTTTGTAGTTGCTGTTTTTCAGTATCAACAATAATTGCACCAATTTGTCCCTCATTTATTCTACCGTATAATATTAGATAATCACAAATCATACCGTTTGTTATAAAGAGTTTTTTTCCTTTTGCAATGACTTCATCTCCATTTATTTGAAGATTTAATTCCATTCTTACAATATCACTGCCAGCATTAAATTCAGTCATTCCGGAGGCGGCAACCGCCCCATCTCTTGCAACAGGAACTAAGAACCTTTCTCTTTGATATTCATTCGCTTTATAAGCCACAGGATTGCAAAATAAGGTCCCGCCAGATAGACGGCCCATCTCTACGCTCCAATTACCCGCTATATATTCCTCTCTTGTATCTGACCATCCTCCCCCAGATAAACCATAAGCAATAAGGACGTTTCTCATTATTCTCCCAACTTTATGTTTTTCCGGATTGAGAATGGTACTATAATATTCTTTTTTTGCCAACTTTTTAATTATTTTAACTATAAGATCTTTTTTTTTATCCTGAGTTGGTTCTTCCACAAAATAATTTAATTCTTCTAAAGCTTTTAAGTCTGTGTAGAGTTCTTTTTCTAAAAAATCATAAAATTTGGCTAGAAATTCCTTTTCTTGAGAATTTAAGAGTGAACTGTTCAATAAGTCCAATTCTGGAACATATTTTTGTATTTGAATTTCTTCAAATTCTTTTAATCTTGTATCCATAATGATTTACACTTTTTTCTATTACTTATAAATAAATAAGGTTGATTTTAAGATAACAATATATAAAACATATATAAAAATTAAAATTTAATTCTAAAAAGAAAAGTTGAATAAAAAAAAGAAGAATAAATTTTTTATTATAGTGAACACTCTGTTCGAGCAATAATATCGTCTTGTGCATTTTGCGATAATTCAGTAAACAGAACAGAATAACCTGCAATTCTTACAACCAAACCTCTATATTCATCTGGATTTTTTTGAGCATCAAGAAGAATTTCTTTACCAACAATATTGAATTGTACCTGGAAACCACCATCAGGTCCAAAAAATGTTCGAATCAGAGCAGGAAATAATTCTAGTTTTAATGTATTTGGATGAAATGCCAAAATAAGCGAATTTCCGTTAGTCATTAAATGATTCTGAAGTTTGCCGACCGAGTTAAGAATAGCTGTGGGGCCATTTTTATCCATGCCATTTGAAGGACAGAGACTAGCTGAAAGGAAATCCCTTGATTTTCTTCCATTAGCAGAAGCACCTGTAAAGAAACCAAAAGCTAAATGAAATGATGTTGAGTAGAAACCAGGATTAAATTTTCCACCTCGATAATTTATATGCTTTGTAATTTCATCACAATATACTTTTACCACATCCATAGCAATTTGATCAACATAATCATCATCATTACCAAATTTAGGAACTTTATTAATAAATAACTGCCTCCATTCTGTTCCTTTTTTCCCTTGGTATATTCCTCTGTAGTTTTTTCTAAGCATTTCCACTAAATCTTCGAACGGGAGAATCTTTTCTTCAAAAACAAATTTCTTAATTACTGCAAGACTATCTACTACCGTAGCAAAGCCAACTAATTGTGGTCCAGTAAAGTCATATACTGCACCACCATTTGTTATATCAAGTCCTCGTTCAATACAATCATCTATAGTTGCAGATAGAAATGGCTGAGGATTAAGTTCGGAAATTGCTTTATCAAGGGCATTCATAGTTGAAACCATATAGTTAATAAAATATGTCATTTGATTAACAAAGGCATCCCAAAGATCATCATAACTGGCAATTTTCTTATCATTTTTATATCCATATTCCCTTCTAGTAAACATATCAATTCCATTTGTTAATGCTAATTCTAAACATTTAACGATATTAATTTGGTTTGCGTTGGTTGACCCAAATGATTTATGTGGATGCTGCGGTTCAACACAGCCGATTGGTGCATATTCACGAGCATCTTCAAGTGTAAAACCAAGATTTACAAGTCCTTTTATCATCACTTGATCATTAAATAAAGCAATACTTGCACC
Organism: Promethearchaeota archaeon; assembly: GCA_030606485.1. GTDB lineage: Archaea > Asgardarchaeota > Lokiarchaeia > Sigyniarchaeales > SOKP01 > 6H3-1. Next base: position 188,456 of record JAUWGH010000003.1, read on the forward strand.
TGATTTTATGGATTCTCCAACTTTAAAAAGAAAATCTTCTGGTGTCTCTTTATGAATTCGAACGGAAAAAGTTGGTTGAACAGTTTTTAAATTAGTATATGCATCTAAAAAGAGGTATGATAATTCATTTGTTGCATCGTTTCCCTCACGGTCAACTCCTCCTATCGTTAAATTTTCTGCTATCGGGGGCCCTTCTGAAGCAACAATCCCTTTACTTAGAAGATAATTCCACAATGTTGTTAATTTTATAAAAAATAATTCAATTAGAAATTGTACTTCTTCGTTTGAAATTTTTCCTTCATTTTTGTCTTTTAAATAATATGGGTATAAATATTGATCTAATCGCCCAATACTTATTGCAAAGCCACCATCTTCTAAACCAGATATTAAATGAGTAAAATGAATAAGTTGAAGAGCCTCTTTAAAAGACTTTGGTGGATTTTCAGAAATATTGTGACAAATTTCAGAAATTTCAAGAAGTTCTTCTTGACGTTTAGGATTTAATTCATTTTTCGCTAAATCTTTAGCCAAATTTGAAAATCTTTGAATGAAAGATTTTACTGCATTACAAACAATTGTAACAGACTGTAAAAAAATTCTTTTTTTGATATTTTCTGGAGTCGAACCATAAAAAATCTTCATTTTTTCCTCAGCTTTTTGAATTAGACCATTTATTCCATATTTTAAAACATTTTCATGTCCAGGAAAAAAATGACCAACACCATTAGAAAGTTCGGCATCAACAACAAAAACAATTTTTTCCATCATATCTATTTCATCGGAATTTAAATAAGTCAAAAATCTTGCCCGAACAGTTTGTTCTTCATTTTTCCAATAAGGAATTATCACTTCCTTTAGCATTTTTCTCTCTTCATCCGATATGATAAGTGGTTGTACAGGGCGACTCTCATAAGTATCACAATCTTGTTCAATTGTATCAACTCGAATTTCGGGATATAACGGAGTTCCTACAAATTTAGTCGTTCGGTTACCGACTATAAATTCATTATCCCAAATTATTATAGTCATATTAGATAAATAATATTCCATAGCTTTTGCGAATCGAATTATTGGATTTTCTCCTTTTGTTTTTTTAAATGATTCCGTGATTAATTTGGCTCTTTCCATACAAATTTCTTTAGGCTGCTTCACAACTTTTTTTTTCATTTCTAGAGTTCTTTGTTTATAATTTAAATGGGAAACTTGCTCTAACTGCAATTTAAATCACTAAAAGACATCGAATTTTTATTTTAATTTAATAGATTAAATAAAACTATATATTTAATTGAATAAAAAATTATCGAAGATAAAATGTAATTTGATTCATAAATCAAAAATTGGTTGAAGATAAAACAGTTTTTCCTTACATAGAAAAAGAAGATTAAATATGAAAATAAAAAAAAAGTATAAAATAGATTTGTATTTAGATTTTTTCTTCAAAATATAGGATATCTTTTAATGTTCCTTCCCTTTTTTCTTTGGGTTTAAATACAGCCTTAACCTTTACACCGCAAAAATCTCTTTTTAAATCTTTAGTTTTAATTATCCCCAATAAAGCACCATCTGTTTTATCAATGTCAATCAGAGCAATGATCTTAGGTTCTTCCATTTTTTTTCCATGGGCATTTATCGTCGCAACTGTGAAAACTCTAACTGTGCCAGTTGCAGGAACCTCTAGCCAATCACTTTCGGAAATTTCCTGGAAACAATCCTCACAATATAATCTTGCGGGGAATAATACTTTTCCACATTTCTTACATTTTGTTGCAAGGAATGTATCTTTTTCCATCAAGTGTCTAAAGAATCGATCCCCTGCAACACCATTTGTATACATGTAGTCTGCTTGCATATCTCCACGCCAATGCATGGGGGAAGTTGGATCTGTCTGTTTTTCTAACATTTATTCTTCACCTCCTCTAAAAGGTTTGAAGTATTTTATATCCGTAATTGACCCTTCTCTTTCGTTTTCTGGCTTCCAAACCGCTTTGACTTTCATACCAATCTTAAGTTCTTCAGGTTTCATCTCTCCAAAATAGTGCATAAAGCCATGCTTGGGAGATGCTCCGTCAATGGATATAACGCCAATAAGGATTGGTTCTTCAATTCTTCTTGCATCTGCGTCAAGATATGATAAGGAGAAGGTCTCTACCGTACCCGTATCTTTTAAATATACCCAATCGCTAGTTGGTCCATAGCAATATTCACAAAACATTCTAGGGGGAACTATTACTCTCCTGCATCTATTACATTTTATGCCAATAATTTTCCCTGCTTTTAGTTCCTGCAAGAATCTACTCATTGCAGGGCCTAAACTCCAACTATACTGAACTTCTGGCTCCCACCAAGTGTATGTAATTTTTCGCTCATATATATCTTTATCATGTACGTGCGTTCCTGGGGCATATTTCGGATATGATTCTTTTTGTTCTTTCTTTTCAGTCATTTCTTTCACCTCCTAAGCACAATAACGGTTGCCATTTGCATAATATCTCCCCACGCTTGGCCTACACCAACTCTTGGGTCTCCTGGTATCTGTCTTTTACCTGCTTTACCTGCTAATTGCCAATATACTTCGCAAACTTTTTGTCCCATTGTAGCTGCAATTGGGTTACCCACACCTAATAAACCTCCGGATGGACATATAGGAAGGTCGCCATCTCTTTGAGTAACGCCTTCCCGCGTTAGAATGGGAGCTTCACCCTTTTTACATAACAAAAGGCCTTCCATATGATGTAGTTCTTTGTAATCAAATGGATCGTAAGGCTCTGCAAAGTCTATATCTTTTGGTGGGTTTGTAATTCCCGCCATTTTATAGGCCATTTTTGCAGCTGTTGCTACATAACGTGGGAAGCATAAGTCTCGATTAGTCCACATAGTACTGTCAATACCCCAACCCACACCATCTACCCAGATTGGGTCATCTGTAAACTGATGTACTTTATCTTTGCTACAATAGATTAATGCCGATGCTCCATCACTTGGAGGGCTAACATCTAATCTCTGCACAGGCCAAGCCATAACTTCAGAATTCAAAACATCATCAATAGTGATGTTTGGATCTGCTAACTGGGCACATGGATGACCAACGGCATTTCTTTTGTTTTTCACAGCCACTCGTGCTATGTCTTCTTTTTTTATGTTGTAGACCGTCATATATCTGTTCATTTCCATTGCAAATAACCAAATCAGATTGGGGTTGAGCGGTCTATCAATAATAGGGTCCCAAATATGTCTAAACGCTGTCTGAGGATGTGGATAACAAGAACCCATTTTTTCTTCGCATACTACCATTACAATATCAGCAACGCCTGATGCTACATGCCACCATCCTGCAATAGGAGCAAAAACACCTGTTCCCCCACCATTAAACACTCTAACATATGGCTTTCCTGCCGCAGCTGCACCATCTATTAGATTCTCTCCCTTCATATGAATGCCATCGAAAGCGTCAGGAGCACTTCCCATGACTACCATATCAAGATCTGACTTTTGAATGCCAGCTTCTTCTAAAGCCATTTTTGCTGCTAAAAAAGAAAGTTCCTTTCCAGTTTCCTTTAACCGTCTGCGGAACAAAGTCATCCCAGCTCCAATAACTGCTACATCTTTCATTTTTTTTCCACCTCCTATCCCCTCTTAAATATTGCTACTGCCCCACTTCCCGAGGGTATTCCACGCCAAGCTTGCGCAATACCAATTTCTGCACCTGGAACTTGTCTCTTTCCTGCGTATCCTCGCAACTGAGTAACAATTTCTAAAGACTTTTGCAATCCTGTGGCTTCAAGGCTATTTCCCACTCCTAAAGAACCGCCAGAAGTGTTTGTTGGAAAGGACCCCTTTACATCCAGTACCCCTTCTTCAAGCATCTGAGCTGCTTCCCCTGGTCTTGCCAGTCCCATTGCTTCTAGATGTTGAAGTTCCTTATAGGAAAATCTATCATCTACTTCTGCGATGTCTATCTCTTTTCTTGGTTGTAGTATCCCTGCCATTTTATAAGCCATCTTTGCTGCTTTGGTTGCATAGGCAGCATCCATGCCCCTTGTTGAAAGCCATGGCGTTTCAGAGCTCCAACCAAATCCTGATAGGTAAATAAGTTCTACACCCAAATTCTTTGCTGTTTTCTCATCAGCAAGAACAAAACTCACTGCCCCATCGACATTGGGGCTAATATCCAATCTTTTTATGGGTTTGAAGAGATATTCAGAACTCATTACATCATCAACACTTATTTTTGCTTCATAATCTGCATATGGGTTATTAAAAGCGTTTTTCTTGTTTTTTACTACAACTGATGCGCACTGTTCTTCTGTGGTGTTTGTTTTTCTTAGATAATGCTGCATCTCTAACCCTGCTAAAAAGTAAGGGTGAATTCGCTCTTTTTCATCTGTACTACCTACAAGAGGTTTTGGGCGCTCTTTGGAGTATGAAGGACTACCCGCATAATTTGGCCTTTCAACAGGCCCAGAAATTGGCCTTTCAAAAATTGGATCATAGGCAAACAGTACAATGTCTCCGTACGTAAGCATATCCGAAGCTTTACTATGAGCTTCTACTGCTACTACATCTACTATACCAGTCTTTATTTGCATATAAGCATTTCCTAATCCATATATTCCATCACCACAAACCGTACAACAAGGTCTCAATACCGCTCCAATTTGATCGGGCACAAATTCATCGAAAATACTAAATCCTTCCCAATAATCTTCAGCACATGTTATAAAACTGTCTATATCTTTTCTAGGATCAACTCCGGCATCTACATATGATTTCTGACAAGCTTCATACATGATTTCTTTCCATTGCATATCTGGAGTCATGGAATTGAAATCTGTATGGCCAATTCCAATAACACATACTTTCCTTGACATCTTTTTCACCACCCTTTATGAGGGTTTTTTCTATTTTTTGTTTTATAATTAGATTTAATCATATATTATCATCTTTGAATTTTTTTTTTTTGAAAATTTTTGTTAATAATTTATTACATAAAGGATTATATTAAAATTAATTAGATTAAGATGATTATTTATTTTTCTGATTTCATATCGTTTCAATCTCTTAATTTAGTAAATCATTCTAAATTCTTGATATTGACAAATTTTTATTCTGTTATAATTAGATTTGTATTTTAAGAATAGTGAATTTAATTGTGAAACTAGAATCTTATATCTTATCTAATAATTAAATAATTATCAATATTCAATAAAAGCAAAAATGAACGGTTAAAATGGTTGAAGTAGAGACTTTTTTTTGGTGGAATGATGAACAGAAAGAATTTGCTAAAAAAGTTGCTCAGTTTGTAGAGGATAATTTAGAGGAAGCAGAACTTTATTTTTGGAAGCAAAAATTCCCTCATTCAATAGTAAAAAAAGTTGCAAAAGAAGGTTTTTTCGGACCTGGCGTTCCAAAGAAATATGGAGGGTTAGAATTGGGAGCTACGGGAGGTTGCATTGCAGCCGAACAATTAGGGAGGTTATATGCAGTTGGACATGTCTTTACAGTATCAATGTTGGCCGGATTAGAACAAATTTTAAGATTCGGTACAGAAGAACAAAAGGAGGTGTGGCTTCCTTCTGTTGCAGATGGTTCGGAAATAGGGGCAGTATGTATTACGGAACCATTTGCAGGGTCGGATGCGGCAAATGTTATGACAACGGCAACTAAAGATGGAGATGAGTGGATTTTAAATGGTAAAAAGAGAATGATAACTGCTGCTGGAGTTGCTGATAGGTATTTTATATACGCTAAAACGAGCGACGATCCTGCGAACCGAAAGCAGTACGCGCATATAACCAGTTTTGTGGTCAAGAAAGGTACTCCAGGATTTAGTCTCGAAAAGATAAATCCTCTTATAGGTTTTGATAATGCTCCTAATGGTTATATAGATTTTGATAACGTTAGGATCCCCGATTTCAATAGAGTTGGTGAAGTAGGGAAAGGATGGGCTGTTATGATGGCAGCTTTAAATTTTGAGCGGTTGATTGGTTCTGCAGTTTTAATAGGTGGGGTTAAGGATATCATCAAATTTGTCTTCCACTATACTAAACGCAGAATTCAATTTAATAGGCCCATTAATCGTATCAGAAACATTCAGTTTGACATTGCTGATATCATCACTAAATACAAAATAGCGAGGTTATACTCATATCATACTGCACATCAACTCGATTCCGGTATGGAGCCGATGATTGAAGCGTCAATTGCGAAGCTAATGAACACTGAATATCTTGTAGATATAACAAGAAAAGCCATACAGGTTTGCGGTGGCGACGCTCTTACTAAATTTTATCCCCTCGAAAGAATGTATAGAGAAGCGAAAATAGGTGAAATAGTAGCTGGAACTTCTGAAATCCAAAGATTGATTATATATCGCTTTTCAGCGATGCTTCCGAGGTGGAATGTCCCTATAAAATTCAGATGGAACGATGAGGTAAATGCTCCTTTAATATCAAAGAGAGATTCCAGGTTTAAAGGTTTAGAAATTAACGAAGAAAATTTATTAAAAATAATTGCGGATGATTATAGGATAAATCCAGGGATTTACATGACATTAGATGATATCAGAGAAGATATCGGGGGAAGTAGAGTTAAAATAAAACAGGGTATTGAATCTCTTGAAAATCAAGGATTGATTGTTTGTCATCGTGATCGAAGTGGAAAGATTGGTCTTGTTAAGGCTACATACAAAGGACTTTCAGAAGCCTTTCCAAAAGAATATTATAGATGGTTTCCTTCTTGGTATGATGAAGCAGATAAATTCTAAACATTATTTCTTATCTTTTTTTTATTTTATGTATTAATATTATAATTTTCAAATATATTAAAAGAGCTTTAGAACCTTTTTAATTCATAATAAAAATTTATAAAATAAATCAATAAATTCTAATTATTTCTTTTACCAATAAGTTTTTCATTTGAGTGAATGATTTGGAACATAACGTTGAAAACAAAACTGAAGATAAGAAAAGATATCTTAGTATAGATGTATTTAAAGGATTGACCATTGTATTAATGGTTTTTGTAAATTCAGTCCAATTATTTGAAAGTGTTCCTGCTTGGACTAAACACGCAGGAGATTATGGACTTACCTATGCAGATCTAATTGCTCCATTCTTTGTTTTCATGATGGCACTCAATTTTAAAACATCATTTCAGCGTCGATTAGAACAAAATGGAAGGTTAAAAGCATATATTCACTTTATTCGGAGATATTTAATACTAATTGGAGTTGGACTTCTAATGAGCATTAATGAAGATATGGGAGTTATTTATTTTAGATGGGGCACACTTCAAGTGCTTGGTATATCGGGTCTTATATTATTGCCATTAATCGAATTAAAACCAGAGATAAGGATAATTTTTGCATGTGTAGGACTGGTTTTATATCAAATTCTAATAGGAACCGATGTGAGTGAAATAATATATGATGGAGTTGAAGGTGGAATTATTGGCTCACTTTCTTGGGGTGTAATGATGATTTTATCTTCTGTTATAGCAGAAGGATTAGTTAAAAGAAAAACTAATATATATTTTCTGTTAGGGGGAATAATTTGCACAATTTTAGGTATTAGCACACATTTTATCTGGGGAATTAGTAGGCCTTATGTATCTAGTCCATATATTTTAATAAGCGTTGGAATTGCTTCTTTATTATTTTATGGGATCTATTATATCTTCGAAATTTGGGGTAGGGACTATAAATTTTCACAAAAAGATAATTTTTTAAGTGTTATGGGGAAAAACGCCTTTATATTGTTTCTTTTGCATTGGCTTTTATTTATTATTACATATTTAATACTTCCATCAGACACTCACTTCTTAATTGTGTTTATTTGTGCTTTTATAAATATTTTTATCATTTGGATAATTGCTTTTATTATGAATCGAGAAAAGATATTCATTATAATATGATTGCTGTATAAGTTTTTAATTTTCCTTTCTCTAAAGAGTTATACTTACTAAATTTATTTGAAAAATAATAAAAAATAACAATTATTAATTCTTTTACTGAAAAGAATTATGTCAATATTTAATTGAGGTTAAAAAATTGGAAAAAGTAGCAATAATTGGTATAGGAATTACTCCTTTTAAAGCACGTTATTTAGATAAAACCTATTTTGAGTTAGCTTATGATGCAACTAAATTAGCTCTCGAAGATGCAAATAAACAAGGCGCTGAAATTACACATAAAGATTTACAATCTACCGTATATGGGATTTATAATGAGTTATTTGAACGTCAATTTATGCCAGATATATTTATTAATAGTTATATAGGGATGAACAATAAGCCAGGAACACGAATTGCTTCAGGTGGCGCAACTGGAGGATATACTGTGAGAATGGCTTACGCAGAAGTTGCTTCTGGTTTGTCAGATTTGTGCTTATGCTTAGGTGTGGAAAAGTGCAACGACTGTTATGATATACAAACCGGAACGACCACCCCCGAAGTTCTGAATGCGATTGCTTATTCAGCTGACATGACATATGAGTACCCAATGGGAATGATGGCAGCGTCCTCGTATGTATCTATGGTTAATGCCCATTTCGAAGAGTTTGGTAGTCCAACGGAAGAGCAGATGGCACTTGTCAGTGTAAAAAATCACGGGAACGCAATAAATAATCCAAAAGCTCAATCACCAATGAAAATAACCGTAGAAGATGTAATGAATTCGAGAATTATTTGTTATCCGTTTAAAATGTTAGATTGCTGTTTATATTCAGAAGCATCCGCGGCATTAATTTTAGCCAACGAAGAAAAAGTTAAGGAATTGAAGATCGATAATCCAATCTGGATTACTGGTGTAGCTGCCGCAAATACAGATTGTTTTATTGGAAACAGAGAGGATATGGGAAGACTTTATTCAAATATATACGCAGCAAAAGCAGCCTATAAAATGGCAGGATTAGATTATAATAAAATCAAGGAACAAATAGATGTTGCAGAATTACATGACGCATTCTCTGGGCAAGAAGTAATTAGCTATGAAGAGCTAGGATTTGTTCCTTTCGGCGAAGGTGGTAAATGGATTGAAGAAGGAGGTCCTATGATAGATGGAGAATTACCTTGTTGTCCCTGTGGAGGATTGATTGGATGTGGACATGCTGTTGGGGCAACTGGAATAATGTCAACTGGCGAAGCGGCGCTTCAATTAAGAGGTGATGCTGGAAAACATCAAATAATAATTGAAAAGGGACGGGGTTTAGCGCATTCAATCGGAGGTCCTGGTGCAGCATATGCAGCTATAATAATAATGGAAAATCAGGAGGCGAAAAAATAAAATGGAATTTCAAGCACATCAAATAAAAGATATACTTAAAATTGATTATAGGTATACTATGGGAGGACAATCTAAGTTTTTCATAGAGTTGATGAATAATAAAAAACTATTAGGCACAAAATGTACTAAATGCGGAAAGATTTGGATGCCTCCAAGAATAAATTGCTCGGAATGCTACGAACCAGCGGAGTGGGTCGAGATGAAACAAACCGGAACAATAGAAGTTAGCACCATTGTATGGTATACTACATCTGCTTTTATTAAGGCGATTCCCTACGGAATTGGTTTTATTAGATTAGATGGTGCGGATACAGCGATGCTTCAAGGAATATTTTCCGAGAATTTAATTCCATCTAAAGTAAAGAAAGGAAAAAAAGTAAGAGCAGTATTTCAAAAAGAAAGGGAAGGAAAAATGACAGATTTTTTCTTTGTGCCAGAAGATGAATATGAATCTTGGATAATAAAACCAGAATATGAGGGGGGTTCAGAATGAACGAAGCTAGAATAGAATTTGAAAAAATAATTGATTTAATAAATAAAACACCAAAATCAAAACAAGTTTTCGAATCAGAGGATTGGAGATATACTATTCAATTTAAATTGGATGGAGAAGATGATCCTTTTTTTCTCGTTGTCAAGGATGGAATTGGAAAAGTTATTGTAGGTGAAGATATTAATGCGGACATGTTAATCACTGGTGATAACAATAGTATTATAAAAACCAGTCAAGGGAAAGGTGATTTTACTCACGGAATTAGTCGTGAAGAGATTTCTGTTGAAAAAGGAAAAGTATTTGAATTAATGCGGATAAGTAGAGCAATCGGAGTTGCATTGAAAATACAAAAAGGGAAATAGAATTTATATTTCAATCAAATTATCTTTTTTTATTTTAATAATGTTCAATCATAAATTTTTAAAATTATTGTCATATCCTGTATAAATTGTGTTACCTCAATTTCAATTATTTATCTTTAATGATGTTTAAAATAACATAATTATAAATATGTGTATGTGTATGTGTATAAATATGACATCAAAAAATATTAGTATCACTAAAGAAGTGTATAATAAATTAAAAAAAATTAAGGCTGAAAATGAAAGCTTTTCAGAACTATTTTTAAGATTACTTAAAGTTCAAAAATATAATATCGAAAAATCTTTTGGAGTATGGAAACTTTCAGAAAAAGAAATGGAAGATATTTGGGGAAATATTAATAATCGTGCTGGAAGACGTTGGAAAAAGTTAGATATTGGTGAAATAAAATGATTGTTCTTGATACTTCAGCTTGCATTGATTATCTAGATGGTAATGAGAAGTTAAAGGAAATTATTTTTGTACAGGAATCAATTATTCATATTACAGCAATCACTGTTTATGAAATTAATATTGGATTAGAAAGAACAAAAAGGAAAATTTCTGAGGAGAGATATAAATATCTTTATAGAACATGGATGGAATTTATAAGTAGAATGGAAATTTTTCCGTTAGGGGTCAAAGAAGCTGAAAAGGCTGCGAAAATCTACGATATCTTGGAATCCAAAGGTCAAATAATTGATGATAACGATATTTTAATAGCAGGTATTATGCTCACAAACGGGATAAAAAAAATAATTACGAAAAACGTAAAACATTTTGAAAGAATTGAAGGAATTGAGATTATTAAATATTAATATTAAAAAAAAAGATAAATTAAATCTATTTAAAAATTTAAAATTATTTAAGTTCCTCCTTGATTTTCTCGTAAAAATCGAGAGAAAATGGATTTCTAAGAGCGCCTCGATTTGCAACTGCTATTTCATGAATGATTTAAGTATAAACAATTTCAACTTTTTTTTTTTGAAACTTATTAAAAAAGATTTATATTAATCTTTAAATTAAGAATAGACTATGGAATTTGAAAATTTAATTTATGAAGAAAAGGATCAAGTGGCTTGGATTATACTTAATCGACCTGAAATCTTAAATGCATTAAGCATGAAACTTTCTGATGAGTTAGTTGCTGCTATAGAAATTGTAAGGCAATCTACAAAACTTAAATTTTTAGTTATTAAAGGAGCAGGTAACAATTTCAGTGTTGGAGATGACATTAAGGAAATGATTAAATGGGGCGATGCTAATGATATAACACGACGAGCGAGATATTATCAAAATATGGCTAATCAGCTTGAAGAGTTAGATAAAATCACAATTGCCGCTGTAGATGGATATGCTGTAGGTGGTGGCTTAGAAATTACTATGGTATGTGATTTTGTAATTGCCACTGAGCGCTCAAAATGGGGTATGCCAGAAGTGGATGTCGGAATAACTCCCGGATGGGGTGGTACCACAAGATTAGCTCGACTCATAGGTCGAAGGAGAGCTAAAGAAATTAATCTTATTGGTGCACTTCATTCCGGAAAAAAGGCGGTGGAATGGAATTTGTGGAACCGGGTTGTACCAAACGATCATCTTGATGATGAGGTGGAACAGTTATTGGAGGTACTTAAATCGAAAAATCAGCAAGGATTACGTCAATTAAAATTTATAATTAATCGTGGAGTAGAATGTGATTTGTATACTGCTCAGGGTTTTGAAGTTTTATCTGCTGGTTTAACTGGCGCTGTTAGTGGGATGTGGAAAATAAAAGATGCTGATCAGGGTAAGGGTATAATCGGCTTCACTAATAAGGCTGGTCTATGGCAAACAAGAAGACGAATGGCAAAAGACTTTTGGGTTGATTAAAAGATTTTAATCTTAGATTATTTCCCTAAATGTTATTAGTTTTTTTATAAATTTAATTTAGATAGAGATATGATTTTTAAAAAATTAATAAAAAAAAATATTTTTTTTGAAGATATGACTAAATTTTTAAAATTCGGTTTTCTTTTAGCCAATCTATTCCAAAGTCTACTATAGCTCGCAGTGATATTAATCGAGCTTCTGCCAAACCAATTTTACCAGGGCTATAATTAATTTTAGACTCAAAATCCTTTCCAAATTGCTTAAAATCATCACTATTATGATCCAAACCTTCCCATTCTACCCATCGTCTCTGAGTATTCACAGTCATTGCACATCCATTCGAAATAAATTTTTTTCCAGGGAAATCACTTCGATATTCTGCAAGATGCAATGAAGAGTTATTCTCATGGGTAACACCCACTAATAATATTTGTCCATCAAGATCATAAAGACGGGAAATAGGAGAATCTTCCCCCAAATCTGCTGTTAATTTATGATTTTCAGTAATAAATTTTGCATATTTTCCCCAAGCAGCGAATGATGATATGGGATGATTACTCCGTAAGACATTAGACCAATTTCTAAAAGTCTCTGCAATAACTCCCATTACTCTTGTAGGTGTTATTTTCGGCTTGAAGGCGGGCATCTCTTGTCTAATTGTATTCCACCAACTTTTAGGTACAGGAGGATTTTCCCATCGAGACGGGTCTGAGTTATCGCTAGTAAATGTTGGCATTACTAATGTACCCTCTGAGGTTAGAACTTGCATTAGAGCTTTAATTACTGATACTGGTCCTCCAACAGTCCAACCTATCTTACTTAGTGAACTATGCAGTATTATTATAGATCCATGCTCAACACCGAGTGTTTTAAAATCACGTTTTAATGAAGTTATAGTGTTAGGATATTTTGTTATTTTAACAACATCGCCTTCAGAGATCTTTTTCATTTCAATTTCCATAATATATTAAATAACTAATTTAGTTAATTACTTTTTTCTTATAGCAATAGCTTATAGAGAAATACCTTTAACCTTAAATCAATATAGAAATAGATTTTTCTATTAAAATTATTGTTATAAAAAACTTTATAGACAAATTACACTCACACGACAAAAACCACCGACTAATAAAATTTAAGAAAGTTATCAACAGATCAATTTTCTATAGACTTAAATCTATTGGAATTTAAAAAAAATTTTTTATAGTTATTTTTAAGGAAATACTATTAAATATATCATATAATATTTAGAATCCGTAGGCATAAAAGATGAGAGAAGAAAAGGTGGATTATTTTGGGTCTATTTGATACAATAATGTTTCCAAAACCAATTGGATGTAAAAAGTGCGGAAAACCTCACAAAAGTACACAAACGAAGCAATTTGAAAATTTGATGGTCACTTATTCAATAGGGGATATGGTCCCCGGAAATGTTATGAGTGGAGTTATAAAAGAAACTATTTTCTGCGACCATGGGGATATTGAAAACAAAGAAAATTATTCGTTCGATCAACCAATTTTTTTGGTAATATGGCACAATATTCTAACGGATATAGTAGAAAATTTAGAGGAAGCAGAAAATAAATTATCTAAATTTTCTCTGGGAGACCTATATATTTTATACAGGAATCTATACTTAGAAAAGATCAATTATCAAGTAAAATACGAAAGATTTAAGGCGCTAACACGAATATTTTTCGAGTATTTGGAGTTACCTCCAGAGAAACAAGAAAAAATTAGAAAAGGACAAGATAACACATTAGATAATATTCGATATTTGCATATAATTGAACATCTTGATAAAAAAAAACCGATAGAAGAAATTATTAAAAATCTAGATGGTCAAAAATTTACAGAAAAGCTTATTTTTTAAAAAAAATCTACATCCGAAATAATTAAAAATCTAATCTTTAATATGTAATGATATGCTTTCCACATTTAAAATTTTTCTAAAAACATTTATCTCCATCAGATTTAAAAGACAACATTATTATATTGTATGAAAAGAACTTTAAATTAGAATTAAAAAAAAAATAAGAAGTAAAAAATATTGAGAAATACTTCTTTATTTAAGCTTTTTTTTAATATTTTCATAGAAGGTAAATGATTCGGGGGGTTTTAAACACCTCTATTTGCCACAACCATGTCATATATGATTTTTATAAAAGCAATCTTAACCTTTTTATTACTGAACGTATAAGGAATGCCATCGGGAGGAGTCTATTTTTAAAAAAAAATACTATTATCTTAGAAAATCCATATACTTTTCTGAAAAAAAATAAATATTCTGAAAATTATATATAATTTATGACTACTCAAGATAAAACAATTGTTGGAAAAAAAGGAGAAATTTTACCAAAAAAACCATTACGGGATGCTTCAGGCATTAAGCCCGGAGATGAGGTATTAATTGAAGCCCATCAGGGTGAATTAATTATAAAAAAGATTTATTCTGTCGAAGAAGCATTAGCTATGCCCACGATTGCGACGGGTACTCCTGAAAGCATTGAAAGAGATATTGAAGAGGAAAGAGAAATGCAGGAGAAATTAACTAATGAAGAACATTAATTTAGTTATCCTCGATACAACATATGTTTTACCACTTTTTGGTATTAAAATGGATCTTTCTCCAGATTTTAAAGAAAAAATAAAAATACTGTGGAAAAATGGATTAAAGGGATATGAAATATATCTCCCCTCAACTTGTCTTATAGAAACTATTTTTAAACTACTTAATGAATATAAGAAGAAGGAAGATTTTAGCATTTTAAAAAGATATCAATTAATTCTCCCAACAGTTCTAAATTCTCCTATTAAAATATTCAATCCCGAATTAAATCCAAAAGCCAGTTTAATAGCTTCAATCATAAGGCATTCTGGTCATCTTGATTTTATGGATTGTTGGATCGCTGGAACAGCAGCGGCTCTTAACGGGATCCTTTTAACAGAAGATAATGAGTTAGAAAAAGTCCTTAATGGTATTCCTGAAACTAAATCTATAATAGTTTGGTCATGGAATACTTTGGTAACAAAAATATTTAAAAAGAAAAAATAAAATAAAATAAAAAAAGATTAATTTAAAGGTTTATTTAAGCTCATCTTTTACTTTTTCGTAGAAATCTAAAGATGTAGGGTTCCTAAGAGCGCTACGATTCGCGACTTCCATTCCATGAATGATTTTTGTAACAGCAATTTCAACTTTCTTATTGGAAAAGGTATAAGGTATTCCATCTGGGGGTGCTTCTAGAATGAGTTTAGGAACATGTCTTGGGGAAGTTTTTTCTCGTAAAGTTTTCCTTATCTTATCTTTTAACTCGTCAGTTAATTCATAACCTTCGTTTAATAGGACAAACATTATAATACGAATATCTCCCTCCCATTTCTGCCCTATCACAAGAGTATCTGAAATTTCAGTTAGTTGTTCTATCACATTATAGATTTCGGCAGTACCAATACGGACACCACTAGGTTTTAATACTGCATCTGATCTACCCCAAAATGTAATGCCGCCAGTATCGCTGTGAATTACTATGTAGTCGCCATGCCTCCATACATTTTTCCCAATATCCTTAAAGTGGTCAAAATATGCCGATTTATATTTTGTCATATTATCATCATCACCCCAGAAATATATAGGCATTGAAGGCGCAGGTGCTTCACATACGAGTTCAGCCTGCTCATCAAGGACTGGTTCTGCATTATCGTTATAAGATTTAATTTTCATTGCTAACGCAGGACCTTGTAATTCACCGGAATAGACAGGAAGAATTGGGATAGCACCAGCAAAGCAGCCATTGATATCCGTTCCACCACTTATTGAGTTAAAATATAGGTCTTTCTTGATCTCCTTATAGACATATTCAAATCCTTCAGGTGAGAGTGTGGATGCAGTTTGGGATATTTCTCTTAATGTACTCAAATCGTATTTCTCAGCTGGTTTAGCGTCAACACCCATTAGATAATGAATGTAGGAAGCACTTGTACCAAAAACTGAAATTTTATGCTTTTCCATGAGTTCAAACATTCTAAGGGGATCCGGATAAAGGGGATTACCATCATAAAGGAAGATTGTTGCACCTACCGTTAACGAGCTTATCAGCCAATTCCACATCATCCATGAAGGCGCAGTGATATAGTTAATTACATCGTTTCGTTTTAGATCTGTCGAGAGGATAAGTTCCTTTAAATGATTAATGAGTACTCCACCTGCTGATTGTACCATACATTTTGGCTTACCAGTTGTTCCCGAGGAAAATACAACATAAACGGGGTGGTCGAAAGGCAGTTGTTCGAATTGTATTTCTGGTTTATCCTCTTTAGAGATAAAATCATCCCAATGGACCGCATTAGGAAAACTACTAATATCAGGTTTGCCATCAGAGATATATGAAACAACAATGACCTTCTCTATTGAAGGTATAACTTCAACCACTTTTTTAGCATTAGATATTATTTTAAAAATTTTATCTCTATAATAGTATCCATCAACTGTAAAAAGCACTTTAGGTTCAATTTGACCAAATCGATCAATTACAGCACTAGGTTGTAATTCAGCACCACAAGAAGCCCAAATTGCGCCAATACTAGTCGCAGCGAGCATAGCAATCGCGGTTTCAATCAAATTTGGAATATATGATACGACTCTATCTCCCACCTTAACTCCTATTTCACGTAGTGATTTCGCTAAACGAGCAACAACTTTATTTAACTCAGCATAAGTCATTTTCCTTGATACTTTTGTTTCACCTTGAAAAACAAACGCTAATTGCTTATCTTTAAATTTCAACATATTTTCAGCAAAATTTAATTTCGCTCCGGGAAACCATTTTGTTCCTGGATATACACTTAAGTCCTCAACTACCTTTTTATATGGTTGAGATGCTATTATTCCTCCAAACTTCCACATCGCATCCCAAAAATCTTCTATTTTTTCGACACTCCAGTTATAAAGCTCTTTCCCGGTAGAAATGTTTAGATTATATTTTTTATTAATAAATTCGATAAATCGAGTAGCTTCTGCATTTTTTATCCAATTCTCTGAGGGTTCCCATAATTTTTTTCGATCTGTTATTATTAACGCCTCTTATTTGTTTATTTTATTTTAAAAATTTTTATTTAAATAATAATTGAGTAATAAAATAAAAGATAATTTTTGAAATTTATTTAAATTTAGATTTTTTTAGGGTTAATTAAAAATATTCAAAATATTTATTTTCAAAAATATCTTTATTAAATTGATTTTAAAATCTAAAAATATGTAAATAAATGGTGTTTTTAATTGGAAGTATTTGAAACTAATCCAGAAAATAAATTGGTAATAAGTGCAGCGTTAGCAGGTGCAGTAACTAGAAAGGATCAAAATCCTGCAGTTCCTTACTCACCAGAAGAATTTGGAGATGAAGCTAAAAAATGCTATGAAGCGGGGGCCGCAATAGTTCATATTCATGCAAGAGATGTAGCACAGGGGGGTATTGCCACAGCAAATTTAGAAATTATTAAAGCCACAGTTGAAAATATAAAGCAAAAAGCACCGGACATTATAATTAACTTGAGTTCCGCAATTAGCGCGGTAGTTACTGATCGGGAACGAATAATGCCCGTGAGAAAATTCAAACCTCCTTTAGCGTCATTAAACACTAATTCAATGAATTTTTCGGTCGGAGATTTTAAGGCAGGAAAAGTACTTATGGGTGCTGGAAATATTTTTAATAACTCGTTTAGCACAATTCAAAATTTTGCCAAACATATGAGAAAAGCGCAAACCAGACCTGAGATGGAGGTTTATGATTTGGGGGGTATGTATAACATGCTATTTCTCAACAAACAAGAAGGTATGTTTGAAAAACCTTTACATTTTCAGTTTGTTTTCGGTGTTCTTGGTGGAATACCCTTCAGTCCTCAAAATCTAGGGCGTCTACTGGATTTAAAGCCCTCGGGAGCAACATGGAGTGTTTGTGGAATAGCAAAACAACAATTTCAAGCAGGTATGTGCGCTGCTGCATGTGGTGGGCATATTCGAGTTGGTTTAGAAGACAACATACGTAATATTAATGGTGATTTAGCTAAAGGCTCATGGGAACAGGTTACTTGGGCTAAAAAAGTGGCTGAAGACGCTGGGCGAAAAATTGCTCAAGGAGCAGAAGCCAGGAAAATATTCAACCTTTTTCGGGACGATGTAGATTTATCTGATTAAAAAAAATGCTAATAAACTAAGTCTAACCTTTCTTTTTTTTTTTTAATTTTTTTCATATTTTTAGCGATTTATCAGATAAACATAGAGATCTATTGCATTATTTGGGCATTTTCTTGTACATATATTGCAACCATAACATTGTCCAACTGTAACTGCCTTTCCATCGAGACCAAACTCTCGAATTTTCAATGGGCAAATTTTTATACAAGTTCCACAAGATTTACACTTAGATAAATCTGTTACTGCCTTAAATGCTCGTAGTTTTAATTCGTTTATTTTATTTTGTAAGGCAAGAGATGCAGCTTTCATAAACTGAGTTTTCATACGTTTTTAATATAATATTTATTTAAAGAAAAGAAAAAAAGAAAAGATAATAAAATTCTATTCGATAAATTAAGAAATATTTGAGCAAGCTTTCTTTAAGAGTTCTTCAGCTTTCTTAGTAAAACTACTTAAGATGTCATCAACACTTAAAATATCATCAATCAATCCGACAGTTTGACCAACAGGTATGGCTCCATCCTCAACATCGCCTTCTGTATATACGATTTCATATCTGCGTAACTCTTCTAAAAATTCATCTAGATCATAGGCTAATTCTTGGGAAATTTTATCATCCTTAGAAATAATTTCACCATGTTCCAGAGCATATTTATTTTTTAGTAGTCTTATTGGACCAAAACCACCAGTTGTGAGTATAGTATCTCTTGCTGTTGCTGGAGGAATTAAATCCTTGTAATTTTGATGAAATTCACTCTCTTTACAGGCAATAAATCGAGTCCCCATAGCAATTGCATCGGCACCCGCAGCAATACCGGCTGCAATTCCTTCAGGACTTGCAAATCCACCGCAAGCAACTATTAAATGTTCAGGATATTTTCGTAAAACTTGCTGTAGTAGAACTAAGGTTGAAATTTCTTCATAGGATTGATGCCCCCCTCCATCGATACCTGTAGCCACAATACCATCACATCCTGCTTTAACGATTTTATCAACCAGCCATAAAGCAGGACCCACATGAAAATGTTTTACATAAGGCATTTTCTTTTTTATCCATTCAGAGGCAAATCTAGCCCCTCCAGCACTAGTTAATAAATATACTAACTGTTCTCTAATTTTTGGATTCTCTCTCATCCATTTTGGAAGGGTCCGTATTATTACCTTATGGTCGGTTTGGATCCTTGCAGTTCTAATATTTAATCCAAAAGGTTTATCGGTGCTCTCTATTACATGCATAATCTGTTCTTTCATATCTGTAACAGAATTTTTTCCTCGTAAAGTGGCATGGCTCAAAACTCCCAGACCGCCTGCTTCAGAAACCGCAATCGTTAATTCCGTAGTATAAAAGGGGCCCATTGGAGCGCTCATAATGGGATATTTTAACCCGAACAGTTCAGTTATTCTGGTTTTTATCATATTTTTACTTCACTTAAAGTATTTTTAAGATTAAATAAGTCTTATTTAATTATATGGATGTTAAATTTTTTATTTTGTATTCTTTTATTATTTCTAATTAATAATTCAATTAAAAATTGAGTATTTCCAGCCTTTAAAGAAAAAATTATTCCATTTTGTTCGATTTATAATATCTTGATGATTTGAAGTTAAATCTTTCGTATAAATTTCATTAGATATTCTCTTAATAATTTCATTAATTATGAGAAATTTAAAATACAATTGAATACAGTATTAATAGTATTAATTTTCTTATTAAAAAAATATTAAAAAAAATTTGAGATGATTTTCAAAAAATGAAAGGAGAAATTCTAACTACTAAAGGTGCTGTTAGAGCTGAATTTGATTTTTGGGTTGGACTTTATTTAGATAAATTCTTGGATGGTTTAGAGCAAAAAAAATTTATTGGTAATAAATGTTCTAAATGTGGAAAAGTATATATCCCACCCAGAAAAATCTGCGGAGATTGTTTTGAACACATTGAGGAATATGTGGACCTACCAGATATAGGTGTATTAACTAATTTTACATTTACAAAATGGGCAATAAGTGAGAGAAGACCTAGACAATCTAAAAATATCAAAATGATAGGTCTTGTTAAGCTTGATGGAGCTGATTCAGCAATGCTTTTACCCATATTAAAGACAGAACCGGAAAATCTTAAAATTGGAATGAAAGTTCAAGTTGTATGGAGTGAAAAACCACAAGGTCAACCAACAGATATAAAAGGCTTTAAGCCAATAGGAGGTGCTTAATTGTGGAGAAAGTAGGTATTGTTGGATATTATCAAGTTAAACCTGAAACCGATATTCAAATGAGTCGTCCTGAAATGATTTTTTATGCTGCTCGGGGTGCTTTAGACTATGCAGGATTGAAAAGAGATGACCTTACGACAGTTATTTCTGCTACTAATGATTATTATGACGGAAAAACTATCTCGAATTGTTTTACAGTAGAAGCAGGAGGTGCCTATCTTAAGGATGAGAGTAAAGTTGAAATGGATGGCGCACATGCGGTAAACTATGGATTAATGCGATGTCTTTCAGGTCATCATAAATTAGCGTTAGTGTGGGGTGCAAGTCAACCTTCAACATTTTATTATAGTTGTATAAGGGTGCTTGAAAATGATCCAACATTTGACCGTCCAATAAATCTTCTGAACGATTATACAGCTGCTGCACTAGGAATGAGAGCATATATGAATAAATTTGGAGTTTCAGTTGAAGATATTGCAAAAGTTGGAGTTAAGAATCATAAAAACGCAGCAAAGAATCCTCTAGCTTGGAATGAAGCTCAATTACCAGATATTACTGTTGAGGATATTCTTAATTCGGAAATGTTAAGCAATCCTGTTACCAAATTGATGCATGCATTGCCTTGTGATGGAGCTACAGCATTAGTATTAGCTCCCGAAGGATTGGCTAAAAAGATTATAGATGATCCTGTTTGGATTACTGGTGTAGGGCTCTGTCAAGAAACATATTATCTTGGAGATAGAGATTTAAGTATCAGTGTTTCAATGGAAAAAGCTGCACAAAAAGCATATAAATTAGCGGGAATAAATGATCCGAGAAAAGATATTGATGTAGTAGAACTATTTGAACATTCTGCTTATGAGGAATTAGTTCTTGCAGAGGCTTTAGGTTTATGTGAGAAAGGTAAAGGGTCAAGCTTATCTTCAGAGATCAACGGAGAAATACCAATTAATCCTTCTGGAGGAAATATAGGAGCTTTTACTCCTTGTGCAACAGGAATAACTAGAATAATAGAAGCTGTAAAACAAATTCAAGGAGAAGCAAAAGGTTATCAGGTAAAAGATGCAAATCGAGCGATTGCTCATGGGCAAATTGGTTTTTGTGCCCAAAATAATATTGTATTTATATTAGAAGGAGGTAAAAGATAATGGGAGTACAACCAGCAATAGTTAGTGCGGGGTTTAGTGAACACGCATCAAAAAGATCGGATGTAAATATGGCAGAATTGATGAATGAGGCAATTGAAGATGCTTTAAACAAATGTAATTGTACAATTGATGATATTGACTGTGTTATCAATGGAAATATGCCTGCATTCGAAGGTGCTAATATTCCAGAGTTGTGGATGACAGATCATATAGGAGCAAAAAATAAACCATTTATGAGGGTAACCACTGGTGGAACCACAGGAGGTTCAGTAGCGATTGCAGCATATTATGCTGTAGCATCAGGGTTATATGATACAGTTTTAGCAACATCATTTGAACAACAATCTTGTGGAAGTACTACAGTTGGTTTATCATCAGTTGCTTTAGGTGAAGTTTCAATATATCTACAATTGGGATATGATTTTGAAAAATTAAGAAGAAATATGGGTGCGGGAGCAGCAATCGGAATTGGTGCATATCAAGCGATAAATTATATGAGACGAAGTCATTGCACTGAAGAAGATCTAGCCAGAGTTGTTGTTCAAAATAGACATAATGCTGCAAAAAATTGGTGGACTCATTTAAAAATGCCAAACATTACAATTGAGCAAATATTAGAAACACCTTATATCTCATATCCCTTGCGATTTGGTATGGTTACACCAGCTTCAGACGGTAGTTGCGCTATGATATATACTACTGAAGAAAATGCTAAAAAATTTACAGATACTCCTGTTTATGTGAATGGAGTTGCAAGTGTTAGTAATGAAAATGCAATAGTAGCGCCAGAGGCTTCTGGTTGTGGGCAAATTGACCCTTGTGAGCAATTAAGCGCTACAATATCTGCAAAATTAGCTTATGAACAGGCAGGCATTTCATTTCCAGAGAAAGAAATCGATTATGTTGAAGTATATTCACCATTTCCAAATCAAGAATTTATGTGGCTAGAAAGATTGGGGCTATTTGAAGAAAATACCGCACCTATGCAATATAGGGAAGGGGTAACAGCCCTTGATGGAGATTTACCGGTAAATTGCTCAGGTGGAGTAAATTCAACTAATGCTATTGGTGCTTCAGCAATGGAAAGAGTAGCAGAAGCGGCTTTACAGATCATGGGAAAAGCAGGGAATCAAAGTCCAAAAGAGATACATACAGCAATTGGTCATGGTTGGGGTGGTACTATTAATTTAATTACATTATCCGTTTTGGCTGATCAACCAAGAAGAAAATATAAAGGAGGGATATAAAATGGTAAGATTAGAATATATTAAAAAACAATATACAAGAACAAGAAGAGTGCATGGAAATTGGTATTTGGCCTCATATCAATATAAATTCAATGTTAAAAGAATTAATCAGTGTCTTGAACATCTAAGGAAGGGAGAACTAGTTGGATTGAAATGTCGTTCTTGCAATACAGTGTCTTTCCCTCCCAGACTTATATGTCCCAAGTGTTTAAAAATGCCAGATGAATGGGTTCATTTGAGGGATACAGCTACCGTAGCAACTTTTTCTGGAACTTACGCTCAAGAAGCTGGAGATACAGAACCAAGACCTTATCCTGTTGTAGCAATTCGTCAAGATGGTTCGGATACAACTTGGCTTGCAAATTTACCGGAAGGCTATGATTTCTTTAAAGTCTATGTTGGGATGCCTTTAAAAGTTAAATGGGCGGAGGATAAAAAAGGAGATTTTAGTGATATTGAATATTATGAGCCAATAGAAGATCCAAGCATTGAAATGAACAAAAAAGAGGAAGCAGAGAAATAATTTAAGTATACATTGATTCTCAATTATTTATTTTAAATATTTTTATTCTTTTTTTTTTACTTACTACATCTTAGATTTATATTTTGATATTTTCATAAAGATTTTTAATATAATACTAAGAGTTATTCATTAAGTAAAATAAAAAAGAGTATAAAAATTTTCATGAAAGCGGCTGTTTTTAAGGGATTAAAAGAAAAAATAAAAATAATTGAAGATTATCCTAAACCAGTTCCAGATAAGGATGAAATTTTAATAAAAGTTAAATTCTGCGGTATTTGTGGAACCGATGTATCTAGCTATTTTTATCAACTAGGTAATGTTCCAATTATTATGGGGCATGAGTTTTCAGGCTTTATAGAATCACTTGGAGAGAATGTCAAAAATTTTCAAGTAGGAGACACAGTTTCGGCTTGGGCAGATAAAGAATATTTCGGGAATGTTGAGGATGGTGGATTTGCTGAATATATAAAAGTAAAAGAGAGTTATGTAGTGAAAAAACCAAATGAAATAACTTTTGAAGAAATGTGTCTTGCAGAGCCTGTATCGTGCCTTACTCATGCGCGAGATATTTCGGGAATAGGAAAAAATGAAGGAGTTATTATTTTAGGGAGTGGTGTTATGGGAATCTCTTTATTGCAAGTATTATTAGCAACGAGAGAACCTAAGTATGTAATAATGGTAGATTTTAATCAAAGTTTACTTGATAAAGCAATGGAGTTAGGAGCAAGTGCTTGTTTTACACCAAAACAAAAAGTAAAGATAAGGAAATTTATAAAAGAGCATGGAGCTTGTTCTTTTGTATATGATTGTGCTGGAACAGAATCTTCTTATTTATTAAGTCTAGAATTAGTTGAAAAAGGTGGAACGGTATTACTCGAGGGGATTAAAAGAGGAAATATTCCAATACCAATGTTTATGATTGTATATAACGAAATTGTAGTTAAGGGAAGCCTTTGTCAAACCAGAAAAGACTTTTTGGAAGCTATAGAACTCATAAAAAATAAAAAGATAAACACACAAAAAATGATTTCAGATATAATTCCTCTAGAGAAGGTTCAGGAGGGAATAGAAAGAATGAAAAAAAGTGATAGAACTGAAATTAAAATTTTAATAAAAATATCATAATTTAATAGTTTTTTTCTCATTATTAGTCTTAAGATGAAAGAAAAATTTAATAATCAGCCATTAAGAGGAATGGCAGACCGTTTCCCTCCTGATATGAGGGAAGAATATTATATAATTAATAAAATTAGGGATATTTCTAAAAAATATATATATGAAGAATTTGAAACTCCACTTTTAGAACCTATAGAGATTTATGCTGCAAAATCATCAGACGAGTTAATATATGAGCAATCATTTACTTTTACGAGTAAAGGTGGAGATGAATTAATACTAAGACCAGAATTAACTCCTTCTTTAGCCCGAATGATATCAAGAAAGAGTCAAGAAATGAAGAAACCCATTCGTTGGTTTAGCGTTCCAACTTGTTATCGCTACGAAAGGCCACAGAGAGGGCGAGCGAGAGAGTTCAAACAAGTTAATTTTGATATTTTAGGCGAGATTAGTTTATTAGAAGAAGTTGAAATACTTAATATATCTATAGATATTTTTACATCATTTGGTGCAACAAGTGATCAATTTCAAATATATTATAATAACAGACGTTTAATTGATGCGATTTTTAAATTCATTCTTAAAATTCCTGATACCTTTTATATGAAAGTTTATAAGACACTTGATAAATCTGATAAAATGGAAGATGAGGAATACCAAAAATACTTGATGGATACTTTTAACGATGATAAATTAGTAAAGAATATTTTACAATTAAATGAGATTAATGATATTGAGAATTTACCTTATGATAACATTCCAAATGAATTTTATAATTCTCAGGGATATAAAGAAATAAAACAGTTGCAAAAATTATTAAAAGAAACAAATTTGGAAGAATATTGCACCTTTTCAGCTGGTGTAGTAAGAGGTTTAGATTATTACACAGGAACTGTTTATGAAGTATATGATATGGGAGAAGAAAATAGAAGGGCTATTTTTGGTGGTGGTAGGTATGATGATTTATTAACTTTATTTTCCAATGAACAGATATCTGGGATTGGTTTTGGAATGGGACTCTTATCATTTAAATTGTTTTTACGAACCTATAAGCTGATTCCAGAGAATGTAAAAGAGTTAGATTATTCAAATATTATTTATATAACAACGTTTAATGAGAAACTTGCTCCTTTAAGCATTAAATTATCTCAAAAACTTAGAAAAATGGGTTTTGAATGTCTTATTGACTATTCTTGTGGAAAGTTGGGAAATCAAATAAGCAAAGCTAATGAATTAAATTGTAAAGCAGTTGTAATAATTGGACCAAAAGAACAGGAAGAAAAATCAGTAACTATTAAAAATTTGCTCACTAATACTCAAAAAACACCAAAATTAAAAGATTTAAATGTAAAAGTTTTAGAAGATATACTTAAAAAGTGAATTTTTATGGGCAAAAATTTTGCGGATGAATTGATTTCACAAATTCAGGAGAAAAAATCAATAATTTGTATCGGTTTGGATCCTCGGCTCCCGGGTGATAATGAAACAAATTTCATCCCACAATTTCTAATAGATGAATATAGTGATAATTCTAAGGTGATTTTTGAATTTAATAAAAGATTGATTGATGCCACAGTTGAATTTACTCCAATCTATAAACCCAACATAGCTTTTTATGAAAAATATGAAGCATTAACAGGATTAAAAAAAACAATAAGATATATTCAAAAAAAAAATGCATTAGTTATTTTAGATGCAAAAAGAGGAGATATCGGAACTACATGTCAAGCATATGCTTCAAATCTTTTTGAAGGGTATAATGCTGATTCAATAACATTAAATTCTTATTTTGGAAGTGACGGTGTTACGCCATTTTTATCCTATAAAGAGAAAGGATTTTTTACTCAAGTTAAAAATTCAAATAAGAGTTCTGCAGAATTTCAAGATTTATTCTCAATTCGTTTAGAAAATGTCCCAATTGAACAAGTTGCAATTGAGATTGAGAAAATTAAAGGAAAAAAAATAATTTTAGAGAGAAATTTTATTCATATGGCGCGTTTAGTTAAAGAGTGGGGTAAAGAATTAATAGGAACAAATGAGTACAGCTCATTTGGCGCTGTAGTGGGAGCAACTTTTCCTGAACAGATGATCTCAATTCGAAAGATAATAGATAATTGTTTTCTATTAATTCCGGGTTATGGCACACAAGGTGCTACAGCGGAGGACGTGGTTCATGGAGTAAACGACGATGGATTAGGAGCAATTATTAATTCATCTCGAAGCATTGATTTTGCATATCAGAAACTGAATTATTCTAAAAAATTCTCTCCCGAAAATTTTGATAAAGCAGCAAGTGAATCTGCATTGAAAATGAGGGAAGACATTAATAAAAAATTAAAGCAGAATAATAAAAGGATAATTTAAATCTCCAATTTTTTATATTTCTCCCATTAATGGTGCAATTATTGACATTGCGACTGTAATAGGAATTATTAATAAAACCGTAATAAAAATTGCCTTTTTAATTCCGGTGTCATGGAAAATATTAATCATATTTGTCACAATGAATGTAGCTAGAGCTGCTAACCCAAGAATTGGAACAATACTAAAACCTCTCATTTCAATAAACATTAATTGCATCATGATAAACATGATTGTTCCCAAATAAATGAGATAATATATTAAAACTTGCTTCATACCCGTCTTTTTTTCCGCTTTAACGATAACCAATCCCACCTTTAATAATAATATTCCAATCAATGAAGCCACTGATATTATCACTATTTGGATAATCATTTCAACAGGAATTCCATTTTGAAATAACATATCAATACCTTATTGTAAAAAGTAATTTATTTATAATTTTGTTTATATTTTTACAGATAAAAGATTTAAAGTTAAATTTAATTTATCTAACTTAATTATAATTAATCAAAAATAATACACTTTAATAAATTTGGAGGAATATTTTAAAAGGAAAAATAAAAATTAAGGTCATTGGAATGGAAACTGAAGAAATAAGAATATTTGTAGCAGTATGTCGTTGAGGGATAAATATTGGTGGATACATCGATACAAAAGCTTTAGCTGAATATGCCAAAACATTACCTAATGTTGTAGCATCAAAAGACTATATAAGTATGTGTACTGAAGGTGGTGCAGTATTTATAAAAGACAACATGGAAGAGGCCAATTGCAATAGACTAATAGTTTGTGCTTGAACCCCTATAACACATGAACCTGTATTTAAGAAGGTTCTGGAAGGAATTAATATTGATCCATCTTATTTAGAATTTTGCAATATTAGGGAGCATTCATCATTAGTCCATATGCATGATAAAGAAGGAGCATTAAAGGTGGCAAGAGATTTGCTTCGTTCTGCTGTAGCAAGAGCCTTAAAATTAGAAAAAGTTCTAATTAGAGAGGTTGATGTAATCGATAAGATATTAATCATTGGTGGAGGAGTTGCGGGATTAAAGACTGCTATTGAATTAGCAGATGAGTATTTTGATGTATTTTTAGTAGAAAAAGAACCCACAATTGGTGGGAAGATGGCGATGCTTGACAGAACATTCCCTACTGACGATTGTAGCATTTGAATTTTAGGACCTATAATGTTAGATGTTGCCCGAAATGAAAAAATTAGATTATTTACATATTCTGAAGTAACAGATATCTCAGGATATATAGGGAATTTTTCCGTTGAAATTACAAAAAAGCCAAGATATGTGAAGGATATTTGCAATGGCTGCAGTGCATGTATGGATGTTTGCCCCGCGCGTGGTTATAACGAATTTAATCTTGGATTAAATCCTAGACCTGCGATTTACATTAGTTTTCCACAGGCAGTTCCTTCACTTGCCCAAATTGATATGGATAAATGCATCAAATGTGGCTTATGCATTGGGGCCTGTGAGTTAGAAGCAATAGATTTTGACCAAAAAGCTGAAAAAATAAATGTAAAAGTAGGAACAATATCTGTAGCTACTGGTTGGGACGAATATATTCCAGAGGATGGTTACTTAGGATATAATAAATATGATAACGTAATTACTCAATTACAACTTGAACGAATTTTGGCACCAAATGGACCAACAATGGGCCAACTTGTAAGACCATCTGATGGGAAGGGACCCAAAAGGATTTTATTTATACAATGTGTTGGCTCACGAGATTTTAATAGAAACGTATATTGTTCAAGTGGAGTATGTTGTATGGTAAGTATAAAGAATTCAAAACTTATTAAACAGCATTACCCAGATGCAGAGATTACCGTTGCTTACATGGATATACGTGCATCGGGAAAATATTATGAGGAATATTATACTGCTTCTAGAATAGCAGGTGTAAAGTTTTTAAGAACTAATATTTCTCGAATTGAAGAGGTTCCTGAAACGAAAAACTTGAGAATTTTCGTCCAAGATACATTAAGAGAATCTTTAGGTGTTCAAGAGATGGAATTTGATTTAATTATTTTATCTGCTGCTATGATACCTAATTATGATATATTATCGCTGAATAAAATATTAAAATTGGAAGTTTCTCCTGATGGTTTTTTCAAAGAAACACACCCAAGATTAGAACCAATAAATACTAAAATTCCAGGTATATCGCTTGCAGGAGTTTCTCAAGGGCCAAAGTCTATTGCTGAATCGATTATGCAAGCCGGGGGATCTGCAGCTTCAGCTGGGAAATTAATGATACGCAAAAAATACAAAATAGATCTGATAATTGCAGATGTCGACAAGGAAAAATGTAGCAAATGTGGATTATGTATATTAAACTGTTCATATAATGCTATTGATATGACGGAAGATGGAGCTGAAGTTGATGATATTAACTGTAGGGGTTGCGGTTCATGCCTTTCAAATTGTCCAAGTGAAGCAATAACTTTAAGATATTACAGAGAATCACACTATGAAGCCCAAATTGATGCATTATTAAAAGAGTTTGAAGAGGTGGCGTAGAAAGAATGGAAAATTTAAAAATTCTGGCTTTTCTTTGTTTGAAATGAGGATATGGGGCAGCTGATATGGCTGGGACGATTCGAGCACAATATCCTACCACAATTAGACCAATTAGGGTAAACTGTACAGCAAGAGTAACTCCAAGCTTAATCATGAGATCAATTGGTAATGGAGCCGATGGTGTTTTAGTAGTTGGATGATATCCAGGTGAATGTGATTATGAAATTGGGAATAAAATTGCTTTAAAAAATGTGGAATACGTGCAAGAAATATTAGAAGTTATTGGTTTTAGCCCAGAGAGAGTATTTATGGAGTATTGTAGCTCAGCGGAAGGAGATAAATTCCAAAAAACTGCAATAATAACTTCGGAAAAGATTAATAAGCTTGGAAAAAGTCCCCTCAACAAATTAAAAACCGAATAGAATGAATAATATGAATAAATTTTAGTCGTATTATGACTTCCTATCGCAATAGGATTCGGAATTATACTTTTTTAATTTTTATATGGAAATATTTAAAAAAACTTAATCAAAATTTGCTTTTCTATTAAAATTCAAATATTATGACTTTTTATAAAATTTAAAAAATGAAATTTTTTATTTTTTAATAATTTATTCAATCAGCAGAGATTTCCCATGAAAGAGAGAGATAAACAAAATTTAATCGAATCTGCAAATAAAAAATTAAATAAAGCAGAAAGATTTTTCGAAATTGAGAATTATAATAAAGCCGCGAAACATTTCAAAAAAGCTGGAGAAGATTTCTTTAAAGTTGGGGAATATGATGCTGCTGAAAAAATCTTTTCAATGGTAAGCAAATCTTATGAATACAGCCAAGAATATGAGAACATATCAGATTATTACAGGAAAGCAGCCAATGCCAGTTTAATGATAGATGAGTTTAATAAGGCAGGGCAAAGTTTTCAATTAGCGGCAAAATATGCTTTAAAGAAAGAAAGGTGCAAAGATCGAGATTTTAATGCATTGGTTTGTAGTAGTTTTTCATATTTCTGTTTTTTTTTATTGGGACGACAAGATAAAGGGTTAACATATATAAAATCAATAAAAGTCAAGGTGGATATGGATTCTTTTAGAGAGAACATATTAACTCAACTAATAAAAAACATAACAACTGCAATCATTGAGAAAAATATTGAATCCCTGGAGGAAATTGAAAATAACCTAGAGAAATACAAATTTAGAAGGGGAGAATTACGATTAATAAAATTTGTATTACTTTTAGCTTATACTAATATTTCAATAAAAAATCAGCTAAATTTTAAAAAGGATAATTTCACAACTGATGAAAAAATTGATTGTTCTCTTGATATTAATACAAAACCTTTACTTAATTTGACAGAAGATAAAGGTTTGAATTTTGAAATCAAAAAACTAACTTTTAATAATATAAGAATTACCGCTTCAAATAATTTATCAATAATAAGAAGGCCACAATTACCAATCGAATTGAATAAAGGAGAAAAAATGAATTTAAAGTTTAAGGCCGTTTCAAATTTTCCTGATCCAAAATCATTTTTTGGGCCAATATTAATAACTTCAAAAATAAATGAACTTTTAACATTTTATATAAAATCAAAAATACAACATTTAAAGATTAGTTCTCCTCCTACGCAACTTGGAGTTTATTTTAAAAATTTAAGACCTCCATTAATAAATCAAACTTTTCCAATGGAGATAACCGTTTCTAATAAAAGCACTGGAGAAGCTTTAGAAATTGAAATTGAACTAGAATTCCCTAAGGAATTAAAAGTTATGCGCGGGACAACTAAAAAACAATTATATTCAATCAGACCAAATGAAGAGATAAGATGGGAAATTCAAGTTAAGCCACTTGAACCAGGTGAATTTGATATAAATACTACAGTAAAATATAATGATAGTGATAATAACATTATTGGTCCAAAATCAAAAGCATATCCAATAAAAATAAAGTTATAAAAGTTATTAAAAAATTAAACTTATTTATGCCTTTGTTTTATTTTAAATACGCTCAATTATCATACCTCCTAAAATTACCGGACTTGATGCGTTAAAAATTTTTGTTGCTTTCTCTAATTTAGAACTATTTTTCGCATAAATTTTAAAAATTAGGTCTCCTTCCTTAACCAATGCACCAATTTTTTTGAAGAGTTGGACCCCAGCTAATTTTTCTTGCGGACAGCCAGCTGTTTTAGCAATTTTATTAATTATTGAATTATCAATATCGGTTACATAGCCTGATTTAGCTGAGAAGAATTCTGCTTCTTCGGGACCCACTTCAATATCTTCAGGTTTGATATTTGGATTTCCCTCTTGGATTTCTATGATTTCCTTCATTTTTTCTAATGCTTTTCCAGATTTTAATATATTTTTTGCCATTTGTTGTCCTGTTCCTTGTTGGGCTTTTCCACCCATTTCTAATAGTATACCCGCTAAATCAGTTGATTTTTCAATTAAAGAATTTGGTCCTTTCTTATAATCATATAAAAGGTGTAAGGCTTCCCGTGCTTCAATAGCTGGACCTACACAATGTCCAATAGGTTGAATTGCATTTGTTAAGGCACATTCTGTGTCAATTTTTACTTTTCTCGAGATTTCTTTAAAAAATAACGCGAATTTTCGCCCTTCATCAGCGTTCTTAAATTTAGTACCTTTTCCACAAGGAATATCTAAAACTAATTTTTTCACGCCCATAGACATTTTTTTAGCTAAAATTGATGGAATCATTAGACCAAATGGATCTAAGTGTAAATTTTTCTCAATTCTAATTAAAATCGAGTCTGCGGGGGCTGTCTCAAGGTGTCCCCCCAATATAATACAAGCACCATTATTTTTTATCATTTTTTTAACCTCATCAGATTTAAATTTAACAGGTGCAAGGACTTCCATTGAGTCAGCCGTACCAGATGGAGAAGTAATCGCTCGCGTTGAAGTTTTTGGAATAATTAAACCAGCTGCTGCAACTATTGGGACAATTATCAAACTCACTTTATTCCCTGGAACTCCACCAGTGCTATGTTTATCATATACATCCGAACCAAAATCAAATAAATCTCCAGTACTTACTTCTGCTTGTGTTAAATTAATAATTTCTTCATTTGTCATTCCTTGGATTTTAATTGCTGTAATCAAAGCAGCAAGTTCTATATCTGATAATTTTCCATTAACTGTATCTTTTATAATTTCTCTAATTTCTAATGCGGATAATATTTTTCCTTTAATTTTTTTTAAAATATAATCGTAGCTTGACATAAAATCACATTAAGTAAGTATCAATTAAATTTCATAAAAAAATGACTTACTAATTTATTATAGATATTAGAAATACTTAACTTTAATCATATTCATTCAAAATAAGGAGAGAGATGAGAAAATATTGAAATTAATTCAAATAAATAAAAATTTGGAAAAAAAAGTATTTTTCTGTTAATATTGCACCCATATTCCTATAATATGACCCAATAAAAGAAGAAGTAATGGTAATACAATTATTATAAATATTAAAATAAGAATGTTTTTTATAGTATTGCGATAAATATGATATTTTTTGCCCATTTTGTGTTGACGATAAAAATAAACACAAATAAAAATAGTAAGTATTGGAATGGTTATTATCCAATAATACAATAAAATATATCCTAAAAAAGCAACAGCTGCAATAATTAATGGGAAAAGAAAAAAACAAGAAATAAATGCTACACATAAAATAGTTAAAAGAACAAGAATTTGAATATCCTCTTTCTCTAATTTGTCAAACGGCATAAAAATCTTAATCTCATTTATTATTAATATTATATATTAAGTTTTTATTTATAAAGTGTTTGGTTCCGTTATTATACGAGCTCGGTAAAAAATATCTTGGAAAATCTGCTTATCTCATCAAAATGATTGAGTTAAATTAATTAAGGGATATTATTTTTCTAAATTATTCTCCTTTTAAATCTATTGATTTAATTACGTTAAAACAAATTTCCAAACAACTATTGAGAATTTCAGGAGAACATTTATCGGGAGTATCTTTTACTGAATGTATAAATTTACAATCTTTAACTGAATGAATACAGCATACTTGAAATTTTTCATTGGTTTTTTCAGAAAATGACTTAAATGATATATGGTCGCTTTTAATTGGAATATTACTATTAAATTTTATTAAGGAAATATTCAATTTTTTTGCTGTTGCTTCAATAATACTATTTAAATTATAATTAACATTTTTCTTTTTAATTAAACCAATTTTTTCTTCAAGTCCAATATAGGTACCAACCATATCAATATTAATATTAAAAGAATTAGAGAGATCAAATTTTTGATTTAATTCATCAAAATATTTCTCACAAAATCTTTTTGAACCATATAAACCAAATTCTTCGGCACCGCACCATAAAAATAGTAGATTTACATTTTTAAGGGAATTTTTATTAAATAATTTCACCAATTCAATTAAAATAGCAACCCCACTCGCATTATCAATTGAACCAGTAGATTCACTTTTTTTGGAGCTGAACATTAAAACAAATAATGGAAGTATATATGTGCCTACTAAAGAAGATATTGTAACAAATGATGGAAAGAAATCATCAATAGGTAATTCATAATAATAAAAAAAAGTAATAATTACAGAAAGGAATAAAATAAATAAATAAAATGGTATGATAATAATTTTTAATACTAAATTAAATAATTTGTGCCATTTTAAGGGTAATATTGATACCATAGAATCGTAGTGAGCTGAAATAATAATTAAAGGTTGCCTAATTTTATTATTTTTTGCTGATATTTCTACAATAATATTTCGTGAATTCTTTTCCTTTATTAATGAAATACCACGTGTTTTATACGACATGGTTTTTAATAAGAGAAATATTAATAGAATTAGAACTAAACGTAGAATGAGCATATAACATATGAGTATTATATATATAGTTCTTAAAACAAGACGATTAGGATTAACCCATTTGAAATACTCAATATTAGTTTCAATATTCTCTTTTTTTAATTCATTTTTAATATAGTCAATAGCGTTTATTTCGCCTATAGTCGAAGCTTCACGGTTAAAGGCTAAAGATTTAATATGCCCCATTGTTGCCAGAGAATTATAATTTATTAAATCTGAAATAGGAAATCACATTATATTTAATTATTAAAATTTATATCTACTTAATATTGTCTATTTATTAAAATTATGGCAATTATTGCCTATTCTTAAACACAGATTTAACATATTTTTAGGTATTTAAGCCTTGATCAACAAAATTCTATCCCTTGCAATTTGAAATTTATCAAATTCAAAATAAAAAACAAATAGAAAAAGATTTTTTATACAAAGTAGAAAATTTTTATACCTTCTTAGAATTTCTTTCCATTTTTAAATGGTTGGCACCAAATGTGATGGGTTTCACTTATAGAGATTTTCGTTGGTTCCTCTATGTTACAACCGATATGATCTTCCATTTCTGGGCATCTTGGATGAAAATAACATCCAGAAGGTGGATTTATTGCACTGGGAACTTCACCTTCTAATATAATCCTATTTGATCTTGTAGTAGGATCGAAAGTAGGTCGAGCTGATAATAATGCTTTGGTATACGGTTGTGTGGGATGGTAAAAAACATCATCAATAGTTCCTTCCTCTACAAATTTACCTAAGTACATTACTTCAATTCTATCTCCGATATGCTGAATTACACTTAAATCATGAGTAATGAAAAGAAGAGCTAAATTAAATTCTATTTGAAGATCTTTTAATAGATTTAGGATCTGGGCTTGGACGGAAACATCAAGAGCCGATGTGGGTTCGTCTAATATTATCACTTCAGGATTACATGCGAGGGCTCTAGCAATTACGATTCTTTGTTTTTGTCCGCCAGAAAATTCATGTGGATATCGATCCAAGTGTTCAACTTTCATGGAAACTGTTTCTAGAAGTTCTAGAACCCTTCTACGAATTTCTCTCCGCTTTTTCATTCCTTCCAATATTCTTAGAGGTTCACCAATAATATTAACTATTTTCCAGCGAGGATTTAATGATGAATCGGGATCTTGAAATACCATTTGAATCTTTTTACGATAATCCTGTGTAAAATTATTATCAATCCTATCATCTTCAAAATATATCTCTCCCGATGTTGCAGGGACTAGATTTAAAATTGTATTCCCAATAGTTGTTTTCCCACACCCACTTTCTCCAACTAATCCTAGGGTTTCACCTCTATAAAGATCAAAAGAAACATCATCTACAGCTTTAACTACTCCAATTTTTCGGTGAAAAAGACCGCCAAAAATCGGATAATATGTCTTTAAATTTCTTACTGTGATTACAACATTTTTTTTTCTTTCTGAGATTTTTTCTTTTTCATTAATAACTGTCATTTCTTCACGTTCTTTTTATTTAAAACAAAATCTATTTATTATTATACTTTATAAGATTCCTCACTTTCAGTTTCATCCCATTGGTATTTGGGCGATTCCTTATATTCAGGATCGAAAAGATGACACGCAATGAAGTATCTATCATTGATTTCAAGAAATCGGGGTTTAATCTTATCACAAATTTCCAAACGTTCAGTACATCTTGGATGGAACCTACAACCTGATGGGGGATAAATTAGATTTGGAACCATTCCCCGAATGACTGTTAACTTTGTATCTTTCTTTTCAACACTGGGAATAGCTCCTATCAATCCTTGTGTATATGGATGCCGTGGATTTTTAAATAGATCCTCAGCCGTTGCATATTCTACTATATTCCCGCTATACATCACAGCAACCCTATCGCACAGTTCTGCAATAATTCCTAAGTCATGTGTAATCATAAGAATTGAAGTATCGAATTTCTTTTGTAAATTTTTCATTAAATCAAGAATTTGAGCTTGAATGGTAACATCTAAAGCAGTTGTTGGTTCATCGGCAATTAATAGTAGTGGGGTGCATGAAAGTCCCATTGCAATCATAATACGTTGCCTCATACCACCACTTAACTCATGTGGATATCTTTTTAGGATCTGTTTCGCATCTGCAATTCCGACTTCTTTTATAATTTGTTCTGCTTTTTCTAATGCTACATCTTTTAAATTTGGTGCTTTTGGTATTTTTTTTTTTAAATCTTTAATTTTTACCTTAAATTCTTCCTTTTCCGTTTCAGATAATTGTTCTTTATTTTCTTTAAATTCCTTTTTTAATTCTTTTAATTCTTGAACCAGTTTATCCCTTTCTAATAAACGCACATCTATTATTTTATTAAGCTCTTCTTCTTGATGCAACAAGAATACTTCCGCTACTTGGTCGCCAGCTAAAATAACAGGATTTAATGAATTTAGAGGGTCTTGAAAAATCATGGTAATATCATTACCACGATGACTCCTCATTTCCTCTTCGGATAATTCCAGCAAATTAACGTTATTAAACTCTATTGATCCTTCGATAATTTCTCCCGGCGATCTCACTAAACGTAATATTGAGAGGGCTGTGACAGATTTCCCACAACCAGTTTCACCGACAAGTCCAAGTACCTCATTTTTAAATATATTAAAGGAAACACCATCTACTGCCTTAACAATTCCTTCTTCGGTATAGAAGTATGTTTTAAGATTTTTTACCTGAAGTAAGAGGTTTGAATCTTCCTTTATAGCTGATTTCATTTGATTTTTTCTATTTTCTTCAATTATTTCTTTTTTTTCTGTGAGTGTCATATTCTTTTTCCAAAAATTTTATTAATTTAATTTATAAATAGGTTGAATAAAATATTACAAGTTTCTCAATCTCGGGTCTAAAGCATCTCTTAACCCATCACCAAACAGCATAAAGCCCAAAACAGTTATCAAAATCATAATACCAGGCCACATAGCCCCCCACGGTGCGTCATATAAATGCATTCTTGCATCGGCAATATCATTTCCCCACTCAATTAATTGAGGATCACTGAAACCCAAAAAACTTAAACCAGCTAAACTCAAAATAATCCCACCGATGTCGAATGTGAATGAAATTATAACTGGTTGGATACAATTCGGTAATATGTGTTTAAACATAATTCTCCAGTTTGATGCCCCAGCGACTTTTGCCGCTTGTACATAGGGCAACTCTCGAGCTTGTATGACTGATCCCCTAATTAAACGTGAATAATAGGGAATGCCAATAATTCCATAAGCTATCATTATATATTCAATATGTTGCCCCCAAATTGCGATAAATACCATAGCAAGAATTAATCCTGGAAATGCAAGAAAAACATCCATAATTCTCATTATAATCGACTCTGACCAACCTCCATAGAATCCAGCAATCACTCCAAAAATAACTCCAAAAACAAGACTAAAAGATATAGCTGGTAAAGCGATTGTTAAAGAAGCTCTGGCACCATATATTATTCTCCCTAAAATATCACGTCCTAAAGTGGTTTGTCCTAAAGGATGTTCTGGAGATGGTGGATCCCACATACCTGTGTGAACACCAGCTAAATGTTCAAATGAATACAGTGAAAACCATGGAGCAAACACAGCTAAAGTAACAATAAAAAAGATAATTGCTATTCCCAAGATTGTTAATGTAGATTTCAATCTTCTAATGAATTTTCTTTTACTTATTTTCATTTCATACTCGCGTTCTCGAGACGTCAAATCGTCTAATCTAGAAGCGGGTATAAGTAGAAATTTAATATTATTTATAACCCAAGATAAAATATTTTTTATAACATTATCGCTCTCTTTAGATTTTGTTTTTTTCTCAGGTTCCTGTTTCAAACTTTCATGTTCCATAATATTTTTCACTTCAATTCTTTTTTATTATTTATTTTTCCTTTAATATCTTATTCTCGGATCGATTAGTCCATAAATTAGATCAGCACCTAAATTAACCATAACAAATGTTAGTGTTATGACAAACACAACTGCATTTAAGACCCAGTAATCAGTATTTCGTATAGCAATCATTACTAGAGCACCAACTCCGTTTAAATTAAAAGTTGTTTCTGTAAGAATTGCTCCTCCTAATAAACCGCCAAAACTCATTCCAATAACCGTGACTACAGGAATCATAGCATTCTTTCGGGCATGTATATTTATTACATCTTCTTCTTTACATCCTTTTGCTCTTGCTGTTCTTACATAATCCTGTTCTAAGACTTCCAACATACTTGAACGAGTTTGTCTAACAACCGAAGCAAGACTAATAAAGGATAAACAGAATACCGGTAAAATTAGATGGTATAAATAATCAATAATCAAATAGATTTGTCCGGATAATATTGAATCAATTACTCTGAAATTAGTAATAATAGGCGGATCTCCAATACCTGGACTTTTATAATTAAGACCTGGAAATAGTGGAATATAATAAGAGAATACCAATCGAAGGATCATTCCCATCCAAAATACGGGAATAGCAACACCAACAAGGGCCATTCCCCTAAATATTGTGTCTTTAGGTTTATTTCTGTTAGTAGCCGAAATTATTCCAGTTTTAATACCAACTATTGCGGAAATAATAATTGCCATAATGGCAATATCAAAAGTCCTTGTGAATCTATCTAGAACAAGATCCCAAACTGGTTGACCTTTATTAATAGAAACAGAAACACCCCATTGACCTGTAAATAAATCGCCCAAATATATAAAATATTGTTCTATTATTGGTTTATCTAGGCCAAGTCGATGCAATTGAAAATTATATTGTTCTGTTGTAAATCGATCACCTAGAAAGGCTAAAACTGGGTCTCCTGGCATAAATCTAGAAAGTACAAAAGTCAAAGTCAAAACTCCAAATAATACAGGTAATAAAGCAATAAACCTTCTAACTATATATTTAATCAAACTCATAAGACTTAAAATCCCCTTCTTATTCTGTTATTATTTTTTAAACATCTTCAATTTTTTTTAATTTTTCAATATATCTTTTATATTTCTCTTTTAAGATAGCAGCGCTAATAGCACTTACAAAGTTAATTCCAAGAAGTGATATAATTGTTAAATATCCTTCTATACACGTAAAATAAACACCAATTAAGGCTATATTAAATCCGTTAAGTAACCAATACCAAAACCACGATAATAGGATTATAATTGGAACGAGCCATATACTATTTCTAATTCCATATTCAAAGAAATTTTCTTTAATTACCATTAAAAATATAATTGCAATGAGAATTACTAATGATAGAATAGTGGATGGATTAAATAAAATCTGATATAAAAATACTAGTTCTTCCTCAATAGTTCTTAGATAAATATTACATATAAATCCGAAAAAAACAAAATGAATTAATAGAATAGCTAAGATAAAATTACCTTGCCTACTTAGATCAATTTTAATTTTCATAATAAGTGCTCTAAATCAATAATTTCCAATTTAAATTTTGTTAAATCACATTCGGGGTTGAATTTTTCAATATTAGATCGTTTATATATTATTCCATTATCACTCCATATTTTCAAATTGATTTTGTTCTCAAAACCTTCATGTAATAATTTCTTATTATAAGAAAAAACATCAAGAATATCATCATAAATTAAATACGGGACAAAATGCATTTTCTTTATTTTATTCTTTAAATTTTTCACTTTAACAGAAACAATTTCTGGATAATATTGATCCTTTTTTTCTTTATAAAATTGTACAATTCTTTTGATATTTTTATTTTCAATTTCAAATTTATTTTGTTCAATTCTTTCCTTAAAGTAAATAAATACATTTTCACAATATTTTATAAGCTCTGAATGATATTCTTCATTTTTTGAGTCTATTCCTTGATTTTCACAATAAGCATAAAACTTTAAGAATTCTGAAAATAAAAATGTGAAATCATCTGTGAGGCTTGGAATATTTGTTTTTAATTCAAGGGATTTTTCAAACCAACGGGTTATTGTTTCTGGTTTTAAAGTTAAGAATGTCTTTTCTTTAAATTTATTTTTTGCAAAATTTATTAAATTTTTAATTCCAGCTAATAAAAAAGATTTCATATTCAAAACAAGATCCAACTCGTTAATTAGCCGATTCAATTTAATCATATCAGGTAATATGAAAAATGTTGATTCACCTTTGAATAATCTA
The DNA here is from genome assembly GCA_030606485.1 of Promethearchaeota archaeon. Taxonomy (GTDB): domain Archaea; phylum Asgardarchaeota; class Lokiarchaeia; order Sigyniarchaeales; family SOKP01; genus 6H3-1. The sequence continues at coordinate 228,847 of JAUWGH010000003.1, forward strand.
TCAATTCTCATTGGAATTGGCATTACGGGAATCCTAAAAATTTCCGAAGTAAATATATCAAAATAGAAGCCCACTGGCGCGAGATCACTCTTATATGTTTTCATTAATTTATTTGAGCTCATTTTAAGTGTAATAGAAATTTAATAATAGAAGCATAATAAAAAAATAATAAAAAAAAGAAAATTTAATTAATTTTTATACATATAGTCAGTTTTATTTATCACATAGGATTGTATTATACGAAATAGATGGTATCAAACACATCTTTCATTGCGTTTTGCATGTATCCTCTTAGGTTGGCAACACCGCACCATGGAGCATCGGAGACATAACCATAAGCCCATGGATATATTACTTCAGCACAGCGTTGTTGTATATTGTCGTATAATACTTTTCTTGCAGCTGGATCGATTTCAGTTACGGCGGCTTCCATCCATGTTTGTAACTGTGCATCATCAATTTTAGCCATATTAGAAGCAATTGCTGTATTTGTCATCAACATATTGATGAAATTGCTTGGATCGTTATAATCAGGAATCCAACCAAGCCACCATAGTTCCAACATATTTCTATGAAGGTCACCTACTTCATATCCTCGTTTAATATACTCTCCCCAAGTCATACCAGTATCTGTGATTGCGACTCCAATTTTTGCAAAATTATCTTGGCATACAATCAACATATCTTCTCGCATTTCATTCCCGATATTATAAGTATAGTTATATGTTGCAAGTGGAGTACTACTTGCAGCTATAGCCTCCCAAGCAGCGCCATCAGTTACAGTTAATCCCGCGGTTCCTGGCCAATTTGCATCTAAAAGAGCCTGTCTTGCTATTGTGAGATCGAGAACAGGGTAATCAAAAGCATCGTTATGATATAATATACCTTTTGGAATGGGTGATGTCATTCTCATGGCATAACCTTGCATGAGTTCATCGATAAGATAGTCATAATCAAGAGCGTAACAAAGTGCTTTTCTCATTTCTACCGGAATTAACTCGTTATTTATTCCAAGATATTGAATTGACAAGGATGGTGCTGCATCAACTACTTGAATATTCGGGTCTGCTTCAAATGTTGGGATCATTGAAAGCATAGCAGAATCAATCAAGGAAATCTCCCCTGTTAATAATGCGGCGTTCTTCGCATCTGCATCAGTAATTATTGCGAAAATCATATCATCAACTGCTGGCTTACCATCCCAGTAATTTGGATTTGGAGTGAATGATACCTCAACTTCAGCTTCAGTTCCGTCATAGATATATGGTCCAGTTCCAACTAGATCTCCAGTTGCTGTATCAATAAGAGCAGTCTTATTAGTTGCTGCAGGTGACATGAAATATGCGCTCCAAGAAGCTAATAATCCTAAGAGTGGAGCGTATGGTTCATTTAACACGAGCTTTACTGTGTAAGTATCAACTACTACAGTTTCTTTAATAATCCATTCGTGAGATGGGAGAACCCATAGTTCTGCTATTTGGATTTCGTCAATCAAGCCATATAATCTGTCAAAATTCCATTTCACTACTGTAGCATCAAAGTCAGTTCCATCATGGAATTTAACTCCTTGTCTTAGTACAAATGTAATTTCTTTACTATCAGTGCTCCATGAGTAGGATGTTGCTAAGTTAGGTATAATGGCTAAATCTGGATCAGCTACATCAACGTCTAATAAACCCTCAACAACAGCATGAATTACATCAATTGAAGCACTATCCCATGCTTGATGTGGATCAAGGTCCACAGGACCATACATCACTCCAAAGACGAATTTACCACCTTTTGGCATATTCATATACACAACCACGCCAGAAACACCTGCTATTGCAATAATAGCAACTATTCCTATTGTTATGTATTGTTTTTTTTCCATATTTAAATCACTTAAATATTTTTGTTTTATTTTAATAATTTTTTAAATACTTTTTATTAAATTGTTGTTACACAATTTTTAGATATTGTAATTTATAAGTTTTATCTTTTTTTTTTCCTATCTTCCAATGGAGATATATTAAATGAATTATGTTTAAATCGTTAAAAAGTATCGGCTTTGGCACTTTTTTCTTATTTTGGGCAAATATTCCCATAACTTTATCACTAGTTTTTATTATAAAAGATTTAATATTACTAAGAATTGGAAGATTATTAAAACTAAGTGAAATAAAAGAGTTCGTTAATTTTCGCTATGCCGCTTAAAATCTATTAATAAAAACCTTAAAATTTTAAAAGATATGGTTTAATGAGTTGAGTTTATTGTTCATAGTAGAAGTTTTTAATTTCTTGAGTTGTTGTTATTTGAGAAGGAGATTTATCATCTCTGAAGCGCAAGAAAACAGGAAATCGTATTGAAAAACCAGTTTTAGATTCAGAAGATTTTCCAGCGTCAAATTTTTCACTTATAGTAATCTCATCACCAATAATTTCTATTACTACTTTAGGTTCAAACCAGATATCTGGCTCTTCCTTAGCGATAACATTAATTGGTTTTTTCCCAATCTCGTACTCCTTCATTTTCTCTAAGATATCGTCCATAATTTCATCAGTAAATCCTGAAGCAATTCTTGTTAATGCCTCAAATTTATTATTTTCAGGATTATATATCGCACCTAATAATGTGCCATATACTCCTTTTCTTCTACCACGACCCCAATACCCTCCAATAAGGACGACATCAACTGAGTCCTTCATTTTTCCTCTTTCTAGACTTTTTAATTTAATCCACAAAAAGCCTCTATTTCCTGGTTGATAAAAAGAATCTTCTTTAATGGATTTATTTATAATACCCTCACATCCAATTTCTCGCGATTCATTGAAAAATTCTACCATTTCGTCAGTGTTATTAATCTCTTTAGAAACAACTATCTGAAGTTCATCCCGTTTAATAATAATTTCTTCTAACTTCTTTTTCCGTTTAAGAAATGAATGATTAATATATTCTTCTCCTTCACACATTAAAAGATCAAACAAAAAAACCGTTACAGGAATTTCTTTTGCCATTTTATCAATATCATATTTTCTTCTTCGTTTACTTAATACTTGAAAGGGGAGCATCTTTTCATAGAAAGGATCCATTGCAATCACTTCACCTTCAAATATAGCTACGTTTGCTTTAATATTCGATTTAATAATTTCACACACATCAGGATATCTATCGGTTATTTCGAGTAATTGTCTAGAAAATAATTTAATCTCATTATTTTTTTTATGGATTTGAAGGCGTTCTCCATCTAATTTCTGTTCTGCAATAAATTTAGGACCTAATTTATCCATAATTTCAGAATAATCTAATCTACTAGCGAGCATCATGCGTATTGGAACTCCATAAATAATTTTTAATTTTTTTAATGCATCAAGACCTTGAGTAATTAATATTTGAGCGATTTCACCTAAATCAGGATGAATGTTGAATGCACGTTCAATTTCTTCTCTATTATTTTTATTATCGGTTAATCCTTCAGCTAATGCATCAATAATGGTCATGGTAGACACACCCATCCTTAATGTAGAAGTTATTATTCTAAGCAAAAACTTAGCCTCTAAAGGAGAGCATTTTCCAAGAATACCTCTTAAAGATCTTAATTTTATATCTTGAGACCCTTTACCTGAAGCTTGCGATATCTTCAATAGCTCTGAATATATCTCTGAAATAGTTAATGATTTTGTATCTCTAAATAGGGTTTGTTGTTGCTTTTTTTTCTTTAATATAATCTCAGCAGCTGAACCAATATCACCTTTTTTTAATAAAATCTCCTTGATTCTCTTAGGACCCAATCCAGAATGAGTAGATAATGCCTCAATGATCATTTTTTCAGCAAGTCCAATCTTAGGGAATTGTTTTATGTTCGAAGTTAATTGACCTTGAGAGAGGTATATTACTTTATCAAAATCTATATACTTATTATTTTTCTTTAAATCTCGAAAAAAAGTAGAAAGAATATCTATCTTTTCAAGTCTTTTGGAAGTCTCCTCAAGGGATGCAAAAATTTTTGTTAAATCCTTAAATTCCATCTTAAGAAGCCTTTTTTTAAAAAAAATAAGAAGAAATTAATTCTTTTATATCATTTTAACATTTTTGAAAGTTCTACAAATCTTTCTTGGATAGCGGTCTTTTTTTGAGCGTCTATTCCCTTGAAAGAGTTTATTGAAAATTTAATACCTGTGCCTTCAATTTGAAATTCACACACCGGCCCATCCATAATCTCGACTGCTATACTTCCATCATCCTTTTTACTTGCCCAAACATCATTAAACTCTTCTAAAATTGAAACTAGGACAAATCCAATTCTTGCATCAGAGATAGTTGGGATTTCTTTTAAGGGTGTTGGCTCTTTTTCAACTGTTTTTGGAGGTTCTTCAATAGGAATTTTTGGTTCTGGTATTACAGTTTTAGGTATCTCCTTTTTAAGTTCATATTCTGTTGCGGGAGAAATAATTTTCTCTTCTGTCTTTACAGGTTTTAATTCAGGCTCTGAAATTTCCACTTTTTTCGGTTTTTCTTTAAGTATAGGGACAGAAGGAACTGCTGGTGTGGGCTTAGGGATTTCTTCAGGAGGTTTTTCTTTGCCAACGAGAGTAAAGGAAATAATATTATCTCCTATCTCTTGGTATTCACGATCTAACAATTTTTGAAATTCTTCATTTACTGCATCTGTTTCGGGATCCCTACCTATTTTTCTTTCATCAATTTCAATTAATTGTTTAATATCTCTACCCAGAATAGATTTTCCAATTTGATAACCATGTCCCTTAAGCGCTTCTGCTTGCCTTAAAGCTACTCTACGGGAGACTAAATTTTGTCTTTTTCCATGCCATAGCCATAATTTAAGATTCCCTTCGTCTAAAACAATAATTGAGCTATCAGATATAAGATTTTCTTTACCCCACTTAATTGGAGTAGAAACTCCACCTTCTTCAACGTTAAACATTAATAAATATGCTCGTGATTCAGATATTTTAAAACACCTGTTATTATTAATTTTTGATATTTATGTTTTTATGATTATTTTTTAGATTTACTATTATAATTAATATTAATTTTATTATAGTTAATTATTTTTTTAAAAACATTTAAAGATTAAAATTACCAATATTGAAATAATTATTATTGAGCGAAAACTAAAAAATTGTTGCATCATAAATGGATTTAGAAAATTTACTTAGAGAAGATTTTGACAAGATAGAACAATATATACCAGAAGAACAACCATCTGAAGCAGGATGGATTAAGTTAAACATAAATGAGAATCCATATCCCCCTCCACGGGTAATTTTAGATGAAATTAAAATGGCGATTAATGATAAGTTAAGATTATATCCCGAGCCAACTGGAAAAGATTTAAGGAAAATGATTAGTTCAGTTCTTTTAGTAGATAAAAAGACGCTAACTAATCCAAATAACATTTTTATAGATAACGGAGCCGATGGAGTTTTGGAAAATATTATGAAAGCTTTCATCAATCCAGGAGATGAGGTAATTTATTTTTATCCAACATATGGATTATATAAAACATTGAGTACGATTTATAAAGCTAAAAAAAATGAAATAAAATTAAATGATGATTTCTCAATTCCCGAAAGTGCATATTCACTAAAAGGTAAATTAATATTTATTAATTCACCAAATAATCCAAATGGAAAAGCATTCTCAAATGATGTAATTTTAAAAATTTGTAAGAATTTTCCAGGAATTGTTATTGTCGATGAGACTTATGGAGATTTCAGTCAAACTACCTCTTTACCTTTATTAAAGGAATTTAAGAATCTAATGATTGTTAGAACATTTTCTAGCTCATTTTCACTTGCTTCATTGAGAATTGGATACGCTGTTGCAAATGATAAAATCATTAAAGCAATGAATAAAGTAAGATTACCTTATAATGTTAACTATCTTGCGCAGATTGCCGCTATTTCTTGTATAAAACATCGAGATTTAGTCTTTAAGCAAAACCAGAAGGTAATTTCAGAAAGGAAAAGATTAGCAGAAGTATTATCTAAATACAATGGAATAAGTGTGGAACCTTCAGATACAAATTTTATATTCGTAAAATTCTCAGATAAAAGTATTTGTTTAAAATTTATATGGGATTTAAAAGAAAAAAAAGTATTAGTACGACATATAAGTAGACCCGGATTATATCAATATATGAGAATTACAATAGATACACCAGAGAATAATAATAAATTTTTAGAGATATTTAATGAACTTTCAAAAAAATATTTACAATAGTAATTAAAAAAAAATAATAGAAAAGAGCCATTAACTCATGCTTTTTGGAAGAGAATTAGAAAAAATTCAATGTAAAAGTTGTGGTTATGTAATAACTAAACCATTTCCATTGGATCAATTATGCCCAAATTGTAAAAAATTTCTTCCAAATTTATTTGAGGTTTTAGCAAAAGCGGAAGATGAGAAAAAACTAATAAAAGGGATTCCAAAAGAAATTCAAAAAGTAACTAAAACTCCAGCATCTGAACTTTCTAGTAAAGTAAAAGTGAAAAAAAAAGCGGTTAGGACAATAGAATTATCTAATGATGAAATTGAAGTTAAAACAGGAGAAGAGTATATTAAATTATTAGGTATTATCACCCAAAATCGGATACCTATATTTTGCAGCAATGTAAGATATAATTATTTACTTGAACTTGCTTGTAATCTTGATTTTATAGCAAGTAGTATTTTGGGTGGGGAATTAGACCAAATGATGTTAGAATCAATAGAAACTCAAAAAATGGAGAATTGTATTTTTGTAATAGATAAAAGCATAATTTATATACTATATGGAAAATTTCCGAATAAAAAAGGGTACTGGCTAATAGAACAAATGAAAAAAAACCTTGATGCCGCCCTAGAGGGCTTAGATCCAGATCAGTTAGAAAAAATTCAAGCCCATAACATTTCCCTGAAATTGGAATCTGCATTAAAATATTGCATACTGGAATATATTAAACTTCAGGAAGTATTTAGTGATAAAAAAATCCCATTTGTCGAGGACACACTGAGAGTTCATTATTTTGGATTATCATCTCAATCAATTGGAATTATATCATTATTATTAGGTGAAGAATTACCAATTGTATATAAAGGTCCAACTTCTTCCCCTCAAGAAGAATTAGAAATAAAAGAGTCATTAGTAACTGCTACGGTAGAAGCGATGGCAGCAAATACAGCTGGAAATACCGGTGCTATGCCTAGATGGATTGCAGTAAAATTAGGTTTTCAAAATTATCGTTTCTTAACCTTTACACAATTAGAAAAAGATTATATTATTAATATGTTGAGTGAAGGTAATATTGAAAAACTGGAAAAAGTGGAAAAATTATTACAAAATGTTGTACAAGATGCAGTACAAACCAAATTCCACGGTGATTTAAGACCGTTTAATAAATTAAAAACTGATTTAAAAATCTTTTTTGAAAAAAAAGTATTTTCTTAGCAGCTTTAATAATAACTATTAAAAAAAGAAAAGATCATTATTCTTTATCAAAAACATATCCACCAACAACACATTTAAATATTTTGATGCAAAAAGAGATTAAATTCTTTTAATTTTTCTTTCTTCCTTTCAATTTTAATGAATAGAATGTATTTATAAAAATTATAGAATATACCAGAATTACCAGTAATAGATACCACCATTGTGTGAAGATCGCCGTAACCCATTCTTGATGGGCAATTGGAAATATAATTAAACTCTCAATAATTAAAACCAAAATTAACCATAAAGGCGCTGTTGAAATGCTGATTAGGAAGCCGAGAAATCCTAAAACGATCCCAAAAATTACATCAATGAAATAATGGGAACCAAGATAGATCCTACTAAAACATACTAAAAAAGAAATAATAACTAAAAATGGAATAAGTATCCATAAATTTAATAAAAATATAATTGCACAAGACATCGAAATTATATTGTAACAATGCCATGAAGGAAAACTTGGGGAAATTTGTGGTCTATCCAAAAAAATAATTCCATCAATTTGTTGAAAAGGGCGCTTTCTCTTAATGATATATTTTAAAGGCACAACTAAATAGATTCCTGCTAATAAATTTCCTCCAAGAACGATGAAAATATTTGGATCATACCATATAAATAGAAAAAATGCCAAAATACCTAACCATATAGGTTCCTGACCAAAAAATGCAAAAAATTTAATGATAGGAGTTAAATAATTATTCTTAAAACTATTAAGTCTTAAGGTTATTTCTTTATCAAATAGAATAATCTTCTCGAACATATTTTTAATAAAAAATCCGTATTTAATTTTTTATATGTTAATAACAGAAAAAATTAAATCTTTTTTAAATAGTAATCTAATTATTTTAACTATATAGTTACCAAAAATAATAAATTCCATAAAGATTAATATCGGTTGATAATATCCTTGAATTCTTTAGAGTTTTTCACTTTATAGAAAATCTGTTGTCTTGTTAAATTTAAATGCTTATTTTGCTTGTTTATTACAAGAAAGAATTAATTTTGCATCGGATCAGCTCCGAGGGTATCCCTCAATTGTGGAAAAGAATTCCCATATCGGGAAAATAAAACGGAAAGTATTCCCAAATACTCTTGTAGTGGATGGGATAGAGGCGTTCGGACTAATGCCACAAGTAGTTTGTCAAAATCTGTTTGATAATATTATTTGAAATAATTTGAATACAATTTTATTCATTTTAATAGTCTGAAGATTTTATATATTTAGTAATGTAATATATATCTATTTAAAATAACAATTTTACATAAAAAGGAATTTAATCATGACTGAAAGTAAATCCAATTCAAAATGGATTGTATTGGTAATTATTTTAGCAGCAATGATTGCTTGGATGCATGATGGATACTCATTAGTTTTAATTAGCCTACTTGCTAACGATTTAAAGGCATATTTCGCAGTAAACGATGCTGCAATTGGTCTTGTTATATCGCTTCAATTCGTGTGCACAGTGCCTGGCGCCATAATATTTGGCGAATTGGGAGATCGATTTGGACGTAAAAAAGCATTAATTATTTCAATAGCATGGGATGCAATTTTTTCATCATTAACTTCATTAGTCCCACCAAATGGTTTTATACTTTTTGCTGTATTAAGAATGGTTTCTGGACTTGGTGTAAGCTGGGGAATTTCTTTCTCTTTAATTTCAGAACATTTTTCACCGAAAAAAAGAGGGGCTGCTGGTGGGTTGGTTCATTCGACATTTGTTGTTGGATATATCGCTGCGATTATCGTAACATTATTAATTGCACCGTTTGGATGGCAATTCTGCTTTATAACGGCTTTATTTCCCATACCATTTCTAATACTCTTCTGGTTTGCATTACCCGAATCGGAAATTTGGTCAGAATATGATAAAATAACGAAAGAAAAAAAGGTTAAGCAAAAATTAAGAGTTAAAGAAATTTTTAGCGGAAAATGGCTAAAATTAACATTATCATTAATAATACTCTTCTGGTTGTGCGAAACGGCATATCACACATTAGTAGATTTTGCACCAGTTTTTTTTGAATACCTTTTTGCTCATCTAGGTTATTCAAATCCAGCAACTAGTTCATTAATGTTTATGCTAGTCCTTATGTTAATAGCAGCATTTGTATTAATTGGTTTCGGCGCATTAAGTGATTTTATCGGCAGAAAAAAGGCGTTTCTTATTGATAATATATTCGGCATTGTAGGTGGCTCAATATTTGGAATATTTCTTTTACTGATGTTTGATAGTTCAATGATTATGGTAGCGGCAATATTAATTACGGTTTCATTTGGTCTTCATGGCATCTTTGGTGTGTGGTCTTCTGAATTGTATGATACTGAAGTAAGAGCATCAGCAAATTCCATTATATTTTCAATTGCACGTGGGGCAAGTCTTGGAGCGTTTTTTGTGGGATTAATTTCTGATAGTTTAAATCCATACACTACTACAGCAGAAAGGTTAGCAAATCCATTTATTTCACTTCAAGCATTAGGCACTGGAATGTTGCTTTGTCTATTAGCATATATTGGGGTATTTATCGTTTTATTCTTCGTACCAGAACCTAAAGATAAAATAATCACAGCTATAAAAAAACCGAAAATTCTTGAATCTTAAAATTTAATTTTAACAATTTTTCTCTTTTTTTTTTATTTTGAGATAACTCATCTTTTGATTAATTAAAAAAACTTAAGTTTTTAAAAAAAAAATTAGTGGTTAAAATCATTTCAATTTAGTTTCAAATCTTTTATTTTCTCTTTAATTTGATAAATTGCATTGTCTATTATATTAGCTGCTATGAAAGATGTCTCATCGTTTGCTTTTTGTTTCAATATTTTATACTTTAAATTAAAAGCTTCCAAGAGTATTTTATTATGCATTTCATCGGTTCCTTTTATTATAATATCAAGAATATGAAGGGATAATTGTAATTTTCCTTCTTCAAATAGTTTTTTAGCATGTTCAATATAGTTCTCTTCGCTATTCAATCTCAAAAATTCTTTTGCAATCTCTTCTGACTTAGCTGGAAACAGATCTGTTGGATTTCCGCTATTATACCAACCATGATATAATCTATAACTTGCATGTATTGCAAAACGAACACACCCGTACATTGGTCTTAAATATTTATGTTTTTTGAATTTCTCCGGATAAATCTCAAGTATTTCATGGTATATCTGTTCAAACCATTTACCTTCATTTAATCTTTTTACAACCTCATCATGTACAAAATGCATAGCCTCTGCTGTAATTGATAAGACATCTTTTACTTTTTCTTTACCTTCAACTAAAGGACCATGCCCGGGAATTAAATAGTCAGCGTGTTTTTCCATCATCCTTTCCATTGCTATAGCCCATTGTTTAGGATATCGTTGCACTTTATATGGATTGCCAACATTAGGGAAAGAAGAGACCATCAAATCTCCCGCACATATGAGCTTTTTTTCTGGTACCCATAACCAAATTGAATCGTCAGTTTCACCTTTATCATGATAGATATTAAAAGTACAATCACCTAATTTAAATGAATATTCTGCCTTATTTCCATGTATAATTATAGTAGGATCAAGTGTTTCATGTGCTGAAACAAGAATCTTTTGTCTCTTACCAGATACGGAAGCAAATTGTTGTTTGTTTAACCAATTATGATAGTTATCTAACATTCTATATTTTTCAAATCTTCTTTCGCAATTTTCGTGGGCAATTATTTGAGGCATCTCCCAACCTTTTTCCTTAATTTCTTCAATGAACGGTGCATACCCAAAACAATGGTCAAAATGTCCATGTGAATAGATAATATATTTAACCTGTTTATTCGTAAATTCTCGAACCTCTTTAAATGTCCTTGGGCCATATTGCACTATGGGAAGATCAAATATTACTAAACCGTCATCAGTTTCAATAACACCCGTATTACCCATGCCGGGGATTATATGGCATGAATTGTCTGCAAACGTGGAAGATGGAAACATTCCAAACCAATCACGCATACCTTGATTTGTAACTCTCATAATTTTTACTTACTCAACATTTTTTTAATTTTTTATTAATTAAAACTATACTTCTTGACTTATATAAAAATTAAACTCATAATATAAAATCATTCAACTATTGAATTTTACTAAAAAATCAAATAAAGTAAAGACGATATAATTTCCCATTATTCAAAAATAGAAATTCATTACCTATTTATAAACTTGAGAAAAGAGCTATTCCAATTTGTAATATAAGAGTAAAAATATTATTGAATCTTTTTTTATGAAAAATTATAGTTCAAAAATTTACCATTTCAATTTAAATAACGGTATCAGAGTTATTAGTCTTAAACATTTTAAACATATTTTCTAAATGAAGATTTTATTGAAAATTCTTATTAATCAATTTTTTTCATTTCTCTTGTAATTCTCAAATAAATAAGAGAAATCTTAAAATTTACTTAAAACGAAATAAATAGTATGGTTAAATTAATTTATCATGGTTGTATAAACTTAAGCAAATTACCAAATCTATGTGAAGCGGGAACAGAATTAATCAAATTTCTTGAGCCAGAATATCAAGAGTTAGAAGACCCTCCTTGTTGTGGCTCATTATTATTTCATACTGACGAGGAGGGGGCAAGAAAGAATTGTAATGAGGTCTATGATTGGTTAAAAAAGAATAATGTAACAGAATTAACAACTATTTGTGCGGGGTGTTATAATTATTTTGTAACGTTTTATCCACAATATATACCTGAATTTGATGTTAAAATAAATCACATATCACAGTTTCTTTCGAAACCAGAATATATGCAAATGCTTGATTTGAAATATCCCGGAGAAAAGAAAATAAAAATAACATATCATGATCCATGCCATATGAAAAATGCTCGGATTCCAATATTCGAAGAACCAAGAGTAATACTAAGTAATATAAAGAATGTTGATTTAATGGCTCTTGAGTGGGAGAGAGAATTATCAACTTGTTGCGGAGCAGGAGCTGGGGTATATTCTTCGTTTAAGGAGGTCAGTAATTTTACTACAGCAGATATTTTTAGGCAAGTTAAAAAGTCAAGAGCTAAAATTCTTATTACTCCATGTAGCTTTTGCTATGTATCGTTTAAAAGACTTGAATCAGAAAAAAATCCACGATTTAAAATATTAAAACTTGAGGAATTCATAAATAAATTGAAAAAAGGAGAGGTGATTGAATAATGACATCAGGAAAAGAATTATATGAAAATAATAAGGAAAAACTTAAGAAACTTCTTGATGAAACGAGCGAAGAGTATCAATTTGCTGATTTTTGGGGTAATCTTGCATCAGTTAAAAAGCACCGAGAATTTGATGAGGATACTAAAGAATATGTTGATAAATATGTAGATAAATTAAGACCAATGAGAGAAGAATTAGTAAATAATCTTGAAAAATATACTGAACAAGCAATGAAATCAATAGAAAAAACTGGCGCCAAAGTTTATCTAGCTAAGACTAATGAGCAAGCTCAAAAATTATTTTTACAAGAATTAGGAGATGAACGAACTCTATATAAATCAAAAAGTGCAGATGCAAAAGAAATGGGCATTTTAGATGCTTGTAAAAAAAATGGAATAGAGGTTATCGAAACAGACCTTGGAGATGTTTTGGTGCAAATGTTTGAATATGAACTGCCATCATATCAATTAGCACCGGGAGTGCATTTTCACCCTAGTCAAATTGCAAATAAAATAAAAGAAAAATATAATGTTGATGTAGAACCTAATGGTCCAGCAATCGTTAGTTTTTTTAGAAAAACTCATAGACCGAAGATCCTTAATGCAAATATCTCACTAACGTCAGCAAATGCCGTAGCAGCAGATGATGGTTCCATTGTTTTAGTAGAAAATGAGGGAAATATAAGTTTATTAACCCGTCTGCCTCCTAAACATATTGTAATTTGTGGCATTTCAAAAATTGTTCCCACCGTTTATGATGCATTATTACAGGTAAATATGCAAGAAAGATGGAATACATTAATTGGAAGTTATATTTCATTTATTAGAGGTCCGTCCTCAACAAATGATGTCTATGGTCAAAAAGTAATCGGCATGTATGGAGCTCAAGAAGTAGCAATCATACTTGTGGATGATTGGAGGACAAAAGCAGTTAAAGAAAATAGCTTTCTTAAAGAATTTCTTCATTGTATAAGTTGTAAGGCGTGCAATTATGTATGCACTGCAAGCAGAGCAGTTGGAAATATATACGCTTCAAAAATGGGCCTCGGGGCGTGCGGTATTATAAAAGATTATATTCATAATGGAATTGAATCTGCTGTGAAAAATGGGTTGTTTTTATGTACTTCTTGCGAAAATTGTAAAAATTTCTGCCCAGTTCAAGTTGATTTACCAAAAATAATGAGAGAATTAAAAAAAATTGCCGTCAGTAAAAATCTAGCGCCACCACCCTTAAAATCATATCTACAAAATATTACAACTAAAAAAAATCCATTTAAATAATACTATTTCAAATTAAAAACACAAATAATTAAAAAAAAAAGAAAAAACAAAAAGAGATTAAATAATTTTTTTTTCTTAAATTTTATTCTACTTTGATTTCCAGAGAGAATCTGCCTCTTGGAGCGCTCTTCTCTGAACTTTTCCTAGAATACTCTTTGGAACTTCGTCAATAAATTCAAAAATTGCCGGACATTTCCATTTTGTTAGATTCTCTTCTGTCCAAGCTTTTAACTCATCTTCGGTAATCTTTCCTTTATATTCTGGTTTTATCTCCACCCAAGCTTTTGCAATTTCGCCTACTTTTCCTTCTGGATCGGGTAAACCTGCAACAGCCGCTTCGGAAACTGCTTCATGCTTCATAAGCATTGACTCAACTTCTTTCGGAAAGACGGAATGACCTGCTACTTTAATTAATTGTTTCTTACGATCTCGAATCGCTATTGTCCCATCTTCATTCATGAACCCAATATCTCCCGTGAGAAGCCATATTCGATTATCCCATTCTTTAAGAGTTTCGGCAGTTTCTTCTGGCTGGTTTAAATATTCTATCATAACTTGAGGTCCGCAACAACAAATTTCTCCCGAATATTCCTCACCGTATTTCGAACCGGGCAACCCATCTGCAATTATACCTTTACTAAAATCTTCACCATCAAAAATAGCCCAGTCAGTTCCAGTAAATGGCATACCTATAGTGCCGATAGGACTTTCTCCAAATAGATTTCCTGCACTAACAACGGGACTTGCTTCAGAAAGACCATATCCCTCAACTATTCTGCCGCCAGTATTCTTTTCAAATGCTTCTGCGACCGGTCCATGTAAAGGTCCCGCTCCTGAAACACACAACCTTAATTTACCCTTAATATCAAACTCTTTAATCAGTGGAAAATCAGCGAGACGTTTAAACAAAATTTCTGCGCCAGTATATAAAAAACCTTTTGGTGCCGGTAAATCTTGAATTGTCTCAAGTAATTCCTCAGTTGGAGGAGGTCTCGGAAATAGCATCATCCAACCACCGAGTGCAATACATGCATTCATAACCGTAGTCATAGCAAACGAGTGAAATAATGGTAAAACACCGACATCACCTATTCCAGGCTCTTCACCACCAAACCATGAAATACATTGTCTTGCATTAGATACTAAGTTAAAATGAGTTAATACCGTGGCTTTTGGTACACCGGTTGTACCACCCGTCATTATGTATGTTGCGGGAAGATCAATTGGGTCAATCTCGACATCAGGGAGATTTGGCTCAGTTTTTAATAGATCCAACAACTTATAAGCCGGCTCAAAATCAACTTTCCCTTTTGGAATCTTACCGATCAATTTACCAATAAATTTAATCGCACCTGAAAGACCAGAAGCTAAATCTGCAACGTTTGTATATACTATAAACTCAATGTTGGTCTTAGCAATTATAGGCTTAACAAATTCACCATACAAGGCATCCAATATAATTAAAGCTTTCGGATTAGTCGTCTCAATCTGATATAAAACTTCAAGAGGTTTGTAGGTAGGATTAATTCCAGTTGCAATAACGCCAATCTTTGCGCATGCATAGAAACTAATGATATATTGAAAACTATTTGGCAGAAGTAATGCACATACATCCCCTTTTTTTAACCCCAAATTAGAAAGAGCAGTCGCAAGGGAATCCATAGCCTTACCAGCCTCATCATACGTCATCCATGAATGCAAAAACCACATCATATTATCGTTTGCATATTTCCTTCTCTGCCCTTCAAAAAATTCTCCTAATGAAATCTTCTCAAATTCCATGTTCTTAGGACATTTTTCTGGCCACCATTTTTTAAACCAAGCTTTATCTTCATTTACTTGCCATTCTTTTGCCATTGTTTATCACTTTTAATATTAACTTTTATCAGATTATAAGAACAATAATAAAAAATTCGTAAATAATCTTATTATTTTCAAATTATTGATATTTAAAGATCATCAAAATCAGTATCAAAAAGCCAAATCAGAGAATCAAATATTTAAATTTATTATAAATATTTAATTTTTCCTTATGTTATTTATGTGTTCTTATGAACTGATCTCTCTATCTTGTTAATCCATTTAGATTTTTAATAGTAAAAAAAGAAAAAAAAGAAAAAAAAAGAAAAATTTAAATTTAACTTGCCTATCTTATCAATTTATTCTTGCGTCGTGTAATTAAAATCGTTGCTACTCCAATTAAGGTAATACCACCTAAGAGGAGGACAATAGAAATAATGGATTGAGCCTCCCAAGTCATGAAAACGCTAAATACAGGGTCATGTAAGATTCCATCACCGCTCCCATCGAATGTTGGATAATTTACAGAATATAACATTACATTGAATTCAGTTTGAATAAAGGCTTCAGAAGTAAATGATGCACTAGGAGTCTCTTCATCCATGTGAGTTGAGAAGTCTGAAACTCCAGCTTCGAATAATCCCAGAGGAATTATGCTCGTACTGGCGGGGTATTGAGTTGTATTAGTTGGGCTTACCTGGTCATAATAAGGTCCAGCAATATCAACGAAAGGAACAACTGGGGCTTCTGGCATATAATTACCGATATATAAAGCGTGTTCTTCTTCGTGGTAATCGTCTTCGGTTAGCATCGGATGATCTCTTTGTTCATCGTAGGCTAGG
This sequence comes from Promethearchaeota archaeon, assembly GCA_030606485.1. Taxonomy (GTDB): domain Archaea; phylum Asgardarchaeota; class Lokiarchaeia; order Sigyniarchaeales; family SOKP01; genus 6H3-1. The sequence continues at coordinate 245,423 of JAUWGH010000003.1, forward strand.
ATTTTTTCTTGAGATACTTCATCTAAACTTAGATTGAAATGAATGTGCAAAGCAGTCGAGAGATAAATAAATGCCATATCTAGGCCAGAAATGTCGGCATTAGGTCCTTCACCATCATTCCATGGCGCAAAATACTGATCCAATTTAACTTTACCCGATGCTAATTGAATAGTCTTTGTGACTCCATCTTCTTTGATCTCAACAGAATCTGTGATATTTGGTATGAATGTAAAACCAAAGAATATAAAATCAAGGTTTTCTTCAGGGATATCTCCGACATAATCTTCCATTTCAACGCATAATGGCACAGTAGAGATATTAACGTCATTCATTTGCATACCCCAAGAAATAGATTCTGGAACATCAAACTCATTTTTATTAATTGTTGGTTCTTTAACTTCGAAATCGTCTACTTCTCCAAGATGAATTCGATGAGTTACTTCTGTAGATTTTGGAACTTGGACATATGTATTATTTCTCATTATGGGATTCCCATCTTCATCGGTGACATTTACATATTCAACTGTAATTTTTCCATCTTCATTTTCATCATTATATAGGAAAGCTCCTGAAAGATGGTGAGTAAATAAGTAGAATTCAATATCACATCCATCGAAAATTGCAGCGGGATTAATACCTTCAAATGGATCTCCAGAATTACTATATCCATCCTGGGATGTCATAAATGTCCCACCACCACCACCGCCATTACCTGTAGGTATAGCTTGACTAAGTAATTGCATTATGGCATTTGCATCAATTTCGACGTGAAAATTCTTAATCCACAACTGAATAAGGTCAAAAGTAAAGTGAGTCCATTTTTTCACACGTTTACTTGCAATATCTGGTTTTGAAAGGAGCCATAGCATATATTCATCATTATGATCTTCAGCCATGGTTTTCCAGCCCCAACCAGCAATCAATGGCTCAGGTATTACAGACCCATTTGCATAATACCACGTCTTAGTTATTTCGAAGTCAGCACCAGTTGTAATCAACAACGTTTGATAAGTAATGGGGTTTAACATTATTAATTCATCGCCGTTGATAATATCATTAATGTGGATGAGTAAATAAGAAACAACATTAGCGATTTTTCCAACCATTTTTGTCGCCGCTTTTGTAGCTTCTGCTTCGGTTGGTGGATTTTCCTCGAAATGTTTAGCCATTCTAAATAATTCCTTACCCACGTCAATAACTTTTTGCAGTGCTTTTATAAGTGAGCCATCACTATCCCAAATAATGAATGTAACTGCGGCACCAGATGTAAAGTTGTAATGAACACTTCCTTTTTTGCCAACGACACAATAGGGATTGCCCCAACCAATTTCTTCTTCAGTACGATTAGATAGATATCCCCATGGAACCCAATAATGCCTTCCATCTTGTTCCTGATAATATTCAGTCCAATTATGTGTGTCTTCCATGGATGCGTTTAATACAAAAACCCCTGGAAGCATTTCTTTTGAAGATATGTCTAATCCTTGCATAAAAAGCGTCATTATTACTTTCCCAAGAACGTCTCCAGCAGGTCCAAATTGTCCAAACATTCCCATTGCTCTTCCCATTCCACCCCAGAGAGCAGAAGGATTGCCCATCATGCCTCCATCTGGGGTTCCAGGTGCAGATGAGACACCATATTCTTGTCCAGAAACCATCAGTGGTAATGAAATAGAAGAACTGATAAGAAAGGCGATAATCAAAAAGGTTTTAAATCCAATTTTTGCCATGATTATCCCTATCTTTTTAAATTTTTTATTATAATTTATTTAGATTTATATTTACATATAGAAAATTATCTTTTTATAAATTGAGTTTCTAATATATTAGAAAAATCAAAATTTGCCTTGCTGTGTGCATTTATGATTAAATTAATTATTCAAATTCGAATTATCAATTATATTTTTGATAAAAAGGTTCTTATATTTAAATATTTTGATAAATTTATAAAAAACTTTCTTATTTCTTTAAAAAGGCGGAATTTGGATACAATTTTTAATGCAAACAACAAATTGAGATTATTAATTTAGATTAAAATTTAGCTTTCTACATCTTCTATTTTCAAAAATGTAATAAAAAATATTAAAATAAAGATAACTGCGGATAGTATTAGGCTCCAAGTTTTTATTGTGTTTCCCAAGTCAAAAATGGGGCCAATATCATAGGTAATTAGGCTTGAACCCATAAAAACTATTGCGATGAGGTATCCTAAAATGTATGATTTAAATGATCTATCTTCCATCTTTCCTTTAATAAGATTAGCTAATGCAACAAAACACACAATAACAAATCCTGCATAATAAAATAAATCTATAATTGGAATTTCGAAAATTTCTAAAAATATAAAGAATAGGAAACAAAAGGCGTCAAAAACTTTTACACCCATGAAAAAACTAGCGTCATCTGGTTTCATATATAATTGTTCGTATTCACTTATACCAGACTTCTTAAATATAATAATTAAAGACCCAATGGCAAGTGCAGTACATAATGCTCTTGAAATTATATAAATATAATCCAATAATGGAACCCAAATATTACTCCATAAATATATTGATAATGTGATAATTTCAGGAATGATAATAATTCCGCATATAATAGGGAGAATAATTGCAATTATTACTGCGATTTTAGTTAATAAAGAAGTTTTAGATTGTTCATCCCATTCTTCTCGTCTAAAAGTAGTTAAACGCCATGCAAACGATGCAAATGCTAAAACTGAAATAATAGGAGTAACTAATGGATAAATTAAAATTAGTAGAACAAATATTGCATTAAGTCCATAGAAAAATTTCAATCTTAAAGGAACTACTCCAATGGTTTTATCCATCATATCTATTGATGAAGCAGTTCGATTTGCAAAAATTAATAAAAAATACACCCAAGAAATGCTAAAAACAAGCGGAATCAGTATTTTTAATAAAAAAAATTGTGTTTGTTCGTCAGCCCATGCTAATTGAAATGGTATAAGGAAAAAGATTATGAAAATTAAAATTGGAACTAAAAAAATAGATAAGAGGACTATTAACCTACTTACAATGATACCTTTTATTTTTCTGGACATTCTTAATCATCACATTAAATATTTTATCTAATTGATTTATTTTATGATTAAATATTATTTGATTCTATATAAATTTAAAAGTTAAAAAGATGTTTAAACATTTGAACTCTATTAATAAAAATGAAATTTTTGTTTGTATAATTAAAAAAAAGAAAGAAAAAATAGAGATTCTTAATAATTTTATTATTAATTAGAGGTTTATTAACTTATTCTTTAAGCTTTAGCTCCACACTTGGTGCAAAATGTGTCTTCTGGCTCTAATTTAGCACCACATTGCATACAAAAGTTTGTGGCTTCAGTGGATGCAATTGCTGCTTTCTTTTCTACTTCTCCTTTTTCAGCGGTGCCAAATTCCGGTTCTGCATAACTCTTAACTTTTCCTCCTTCTTCTCCCGGTTTATATTTCAGTGATCCTATAAATGCCCCAAACACACCACCGATTAAACAACCTTCTAAAATTGCTGTTATAACGGCCAATACAAACGGTCTATCCGTTAACCCTTCAAATATATCATTAATTAGTTCAGTAATAAAACTTAAATCGATGGGTAAACCTACACCCCCGAGTAACATATTAAGAATTACAGGCATTAAAAGATAGATTACAATAGTTGGTATCATATAGCCCAAACCTATAGCTACCGAAGTTGTGAGACCTCCCTTTGGGCTATGAGCGAATATGGCTGCTGTAAGTGTACAGCATAATATCCAAGGGAGAACTACTGCCAGCATCATCATAGGCTCGTCCGGTCTATAAATAAGAATCCAATCTAGCGGAAAGAGCATTAATAAGATGATCCCAAAGGCAGCACCACCTAAAATAGGTATTAATGCCCCTAAAGGTCCTAGCATAGATAGCATTGAACTAAGTGTACCTAGAGCTTCACCCAGATTTGTAATTACTCCGCCAGTAATTGCTGACCCAAGGTCTAAAAACGTAAAACTGATCCAAGCCATCGGGATGAGACACAACATCCCCAAGCAGCCCGAACAAATTACTCTTTTTAATCCCATTATACATCTCTCATAAAATTAGATCTTGTTATTATCTATATTAAAAAAATTATCGTATTTAATTTCACGTATATTTTATATATTAAATAAAAAATAAGATAAAAAGATTTTATTTTATAGAAATAATTCTTCCTTTATCCATTTTAATTAGTTGATCGCACCATTTAGATAAATCTCGATGAGAAACTATAATCATCGTTGTATCATAATCTTTATTTAGTTTTTTGAGAAGGTTCATTATCATTGTTTCGGAATCCGGATCTAAATTCCCGGTTGGTTCATCAGCTAGAATCACTCGAGGGCGATGTACAATTGCCCGGGCGATTGCAACTCTTTGTTTCTCACCACCAGACATTTGGACAGGAAAGTGGTCTTTTCTCTCTAATAAGTCTACATCGCGTAAAGCTGCGATTGCCCTATTTTCAACTTCTTTATTGCGTAATACCGTTGGCCATAGAGCAGATTCTACATTTTCAATAGCGGTTAAATTATTGATTAAATTAAAATCTTGAAAGACAAAGCCAATTTTTCTTCTACGAATTCGGGCAAGACGATCTTCTGTTGAGCGGGAAATATTTTCACCATCTAATATAACTTTCCCACTATCGGGTAAATCTAGACCTGATAATACGTTTAAAAGTGTGCTTTTTCCGCAAGCAGTGGGTCCTTGTATGATTACGAATTTTCCTTCTTTAATTTCCAAATTGATATCGATAAGTGCTCTAATAATTGCACCTTCTCTTCTATATTCTTTATTAACTTCTTCGGCCTTAATCATAACATCTATATCTACCATCATATTCGCCTCTTTAGGTTCCCACCTTCTTTAAAGCTATTATAGGTCTGACCTTTAAAACTCTCCTTGTGCCTAAAAAGATACCAATTAATTGAACTAAAATGAATAAGAGAAATGTAACAAACACAGAACCGAGAGAGATTAAAGGTAATCCTGATGCAGCAAAGGTAGGATCATATGCTGAATAGAAATATCCTAAAAATGCTACTACGTGAAATAAAATTTCAATCACGATAATAAATCCACTTAATGTAGTAAATATAATTTCGCCTATAATGATCGCTTGACAATTTTTATTGGTCCAACCAATGCATTTGAGTGTGGCTATTTCACGTCTTCTATAATTCGTGATTATCCAGGCATATAAAAGCGATAAGAATATTGAAATACCCATTGCAATAAAAAATGAGGTAAGTCCAATGTCTCCTAAGGTCGGAGTTAAATCTAATGAAAATGAAGACCAAAAAATTAGTGCCGTATACATTAAAGTAAAGACTGTAAACCTTCTTTTGCTTCTTAGGGTAAGGACAACTGCCTTTTTCCACAATCGTAAAGCCATAATAGTCACTTAAGAATTTTTTATAAATTTTTTTAGTTAGTTCCAAAATATTTTTGGATATATTAAATTAAAGAATAATGTATTTTATATATTTAAGCAATGGATAATAAACGAATTTTAAAATAATTTTTAGCTATTAATAATCATTAATCGAAAAATCAAAAATTCAAAAGGGTTGAGAAATATTGTCTAGTAAGATTAGTACTATTATAAATGTCTTATTAAATGAAGAACCAAATGTAATAGGGGTAGCTTTAATTGGTAGTGATAATCAAATAAGTTTTCAAACGGAGAACTGGGATTTATCACAAGATTTATCGGGTATATTGAACTTAATTCAAGCCCAAAGTGGAGTTGGAAGAATTACATTACAGGGGGTTAATTATATGGTTGTTGAGAATACTCCTGAACGAAAAATCGCAACTAATATTAAAGGAAAGGGGCATATTATAATTTGTCCTACAGGTGATAACAACGCTGCATTAATGTGTTATATCAGTCCACAAGCCGGTCCTCGTGATGCGTTATTTAACGTGCAAGAATATGCAAAAAAATTAAAAAAGAAATTGTAAAGAATAAAAATTCTCTATTTTTTTTTGAATTTTTGAATATTTAAATTCTTTAGATCTTAAGTTAGAGGTTTTTATAATATTTCTTACACCTTCATTTTCTTAAGTTGATTCAATGCATTACCATATCGTTCACTTTTATTAGCCCATTTTTTAAGTTTGATACAAGGAAATTCTTGACATTCATAGCAATACTCTAGATTTTTATTATTAACACAACATTCTCGAATCCAGCAATCCAGTGTCCAGCATTTTGTAATATCTCCCCTACAACCATTACAATGGAAATCTTCAGCCTTTACATCTTCCCATGCACCATCAAACTGCTTTACCAATTGATGAGCTATTTCTGGATTATTTGAGGCGTTATATATATTACAATTGCCGCAGTCCAAGCCGCAGACTGCAATCTTCTGCTGTTTTTTCTCATTTATTTTCTGATTATTTTTCAAAAATCTCATGCTTATATGTAATTTAAAATATATCGAGAAAATCTATACTCATTTTTTATTAATTAGCGCTAATATTAAATGATATGCCAATAATCTCTTAATAAATCCTTTAATTCATCTTTTATTTTAGTAATTACTTTTGAGATATCTAAATCCTCGGGAAATTCTATTTTTTCTTGAGAAGGTAGATTAACCAGTTCACCTAGAAGTGCTTTAATTATAGAGTAAGAACATATTGGTAATGCACTTAAGCTATATCCTCCTTCGAGTATAAATGCGATTTTCCCATTACACACATTATTGGCGAGTGTTAATAATTTTTGAGTAAGTTTAATGTATGAATTCGCTGTAAGCAAACAGTTTCCGATGGGATCTGTATAGTGGCAATCAAATCCGCAGGCAACAATTATTATTTCGGGTTTAAACTCTGAAAATACTGCCTTTAAAATATCAAAAAACTCTAAATAATACTTATCAGTAGTTTTGGGAGGTATTGGAAAATTAATATTATAGCCTAAACCTTCATTTTCTCCAAGCTCATGAATAAAACCCAGTTCTCCTTGATCAAAATCATATTCATGAATTGAAAAATAAAGGACCTCAGGGTCTTCATAAAAAAATTTAGCGATTCCATCTCCATAATGATTATCAATATCAATGATAGCAAACTTTTTAGCATTTTTTTTTATTTTTCTTAAATATTGAATGCCTACTGCGATATTATTAAAAATGCACAGACCTGAAGCTACATCTCTTAATGCATGATGACCCGGAGGTCTTATGAAAGCAAATGATTGATTAATATCTCCCGATACGACGGAATCAAAAGCAGTGATAGTTCCCTCAACTGCTTTTTTTGCCAATTGAAATGTCTCTTCAGTAATGAATATAGATTCACCAATACTTCCAGAGCCCATATTTGAAAAATATTTTATTGAATCAACATGGTATCTGGTATGAACTAATTCAAGAATTGTCTCAATCTTTTCAAAACTTCTTATTGGAATCTTTTTTATCCTATTATCTTCAAAGAGATTTTCTTTTTCAAAATAGTCCATAATGCATTTAATTCTTAAAGGTGTTTCAAATGCTTCAAAATAAGGTCGGGGGAAAGGTGGTTCATTTAAAATTTCAAAGTCTTTATCTGAGATTATTCCTATGTTATTCATCCAATTATCAGCAAATATTTATATAATCACATAAATAATTAACGTATATTATAAATAATTTAATATAAAAAATAAGGCGTTATAAATGGAACCGATAGAAATATTTTTCATGTTCTTTCTAAATGCATTGCCAATTATTTTTTTAGCAATTCCAATACCTTTTATATATAAAAGATTAATTGGAAAATTATATTTAAGAGTTTTCTTAGGAATTGTTATATTCTTTCTAGTATATTGGGTTTTACCAATTACGTTTCAAACAAACATCGATCCTAAGGAGCTTCAATTACATCCCCAAGAACAAGAAAATATATTTATGGCACTTTTTTTCATATTTACCCATATGATATCTCTAATTGGTTATTTTTTCCAATATCCTTTTGCAACTTTGACATTTATTTTTTTAGTAGGGCCCCTTTTATCGTTTCTCATATTATGGAGAAAATTGCGCAAAGAACCGGGAAATATGAGGGATAAACTTGCCGATCTAACTTTTGAATTTAAAAAAAGTCCTTCTGATATGATTAAAGAAGGACTAATAAAAAGTGATTGGTCGGAAGAAAAACAACTCATAAAATTATTAATTGTTCTTTTGCCGATATCTTTATACTTATTATCCGTTATAATCAAACTTTTAGGTTTAGAGAATATTGATTTAACCACAGGTACAACAACTATGGGATGGTTTGTGGAAATTTTATTTGTATATATTGCCACACTATTACTTGGGATTCACTTGGTTTATAGTAGTAAAATTTCCTTTAAAGGAGTATATATTGGAGAAAAATTGAGAGAAGATACATTTAGAAGTTTGTTTCAAGTAGGAACACCAATATCTCTTTTAAGTATTTTATTATTTTTAGCGGATCCTAATACAAATCACGTTTTTATACTTTATTTCTTCGCATATTTTATGATGGGTGCTATAATATTTATTTTATTTCTTAAAATTTTTCAACCTATTGCCATTTTAATTTTTATAAAGTTAATTGATTTATGGAAAAGAACAAAAACGAAGAAAAAAAAGATAGATTGGACAAATTGGTATATTCCTTTAATTATTGGCGTAGGAGGCTGTTTAATTTTTATTATTATTTACCATTTTTTAATTAATCCATTACAGGTAGGGATAATTATAAGTCAAGAATATTTTGATGAGTTGATATTAAAAGGTGATATTTCTTATGGAAATATTATATTTTTAGAAGATATGTTGAGATTGGACCTATGTAATATCACAAATACATTTATTTTAATTTTTTCTGTTATCCTTTTTGCATATCTTTTCGCGAGAAGTATGCAATTTATAAAAAAGATAGCCATAACATCTTTTATCTTTCTAGGGATTGTCATTTTACTCTCAATAATGATTTTATTAGTAGGGCTCTACCCTCCAATCAATTTTGCTCCGGAAGAATATGAATATTGGATTACTGGTGCACCAGCTTATTTTTCATTATTTGATAAAGATATTTACACAATAAGGACAGTTTTGTTTAAAGTCAACCTAGGTGAATTTCCATTATTAGTAATTATAGCGATTCCATTCACTTATACACGATATGTTTTTAATCTCTTAATCTGGGGATTAATTTTATATTATTTAAATAAAATTTTTATTATCAAAAATGTTCCAAAGGAAGGAGATATAATTGAACGGATATCCTTTTCGCGGATTTCTGAATTCCCAAAATATGAAGCATATGTTACAGATCTCTATCGATATTTAGTAGTAAAAACTCCTGAATCAGAAGTTAAGGCAGAAAAAATTGAAGAAAGAGAAGAAGTTAAAGAATTATTAGAAAAGATCAAGGATAATAAATTCTTGAAAGAAATTAGACCTATAGAGAAGGAAGAAATGCGTAGATTTTATTTTACTTTAAAATATCTATTTTATGATGGAAAAATCTCTTTTTGGATTCCAGAATTCACATATACTTCTGGAAAAGTCGAGCTTCAAGGACTTTATGTTATTTACAGTGATGGCAGAGACCTTTTCAGTTACAACTTTTCAGGTGTAGATTATGCAGACCCAGGATTGATTGCGGGTATGTTTACGGCTATTACGGCTTTTATTAAAGAGACAACAAAGAGTTCAGAATTACTGAAAACCATTGATCATGGCGATATCAAAATCTTGATAGAGTATGGAAAGTATATTTTTTCTGCTTTATTTATCAAAGGAAAACAGTCTTTAGAAAATAGGGGTATTTTAAAAGAGTTTGTTGAATGGTTTGAGGAAAAGCATAAACCTCATCTTTTAGATTGGTCAGGAGCTCTACATCCTTTCAGAGATTCTAAAGATAAAGTAGAGGAAATATTTAAGGAAGAGGAGGAATAATTACCAACTTTATTACTAAATATATTTTTTTTGGTTTATTTTGAAGATTAATTAATTTAATCTCAAAGAAAATTACATTAATAACTTAAATTCAAAAATAGCTTTTAATTGTTCAGCAATTTTCTCTAATAAATTCTTTTCTTCTTCAAGGAAGGGCTTTTCCTCGAGATAATGTACAGAAATACATAATTCCTTATCCTTTATTAAATTTTTAACTGTTAATTTCCAAGGGGTTTTTTTATAGTTGTCTGTTAAATATTCTTTTTTATCAAAAACTATTTTTGAACATATCATATCCGGAAATTTCCAGGCATTTTGAATTTGCTTTTGAGTTTCTATTAGAATTTCTTCAATTGATATGTTAGGATTTTTTATGAGTTCAATAATATTAAATAAACAATTAAGTTCCTTAACTCGTTCTTTTAATTTATTTTCTGCCTTTAAGATTTGCTTGCTTAAAATGACAACCACAATACCAATAAATAAAATTAAGACAGCTCGAAAAATATTTTCTATAAGATTATTTAAAAACATATCCAATCCACTTAAAATGGAAAAGAAAATGAGTAATCCAGAGAGAAAGATTGGTACAACCAAACCTTTGTTTCTCCACCAAAGACATGCAAAAATAATAGGGATATAAAAGAAATGGGAAAAAATAATGCTTATTTTTAGAATAAATTGAAAATAATATTGTAAAAAAAGTGAAGCAGATAACAGAATAAATATGATAAGAAATCTTAATTTTTCTTTAGAAATATTAGTTTTTAATCCACCCATAAATCTTCCTCAATCAGTATAATTCTTATATTAAAAGGTTTTAATCTTAATGGGTTGCACAAGAGATACATGGGTCAAACGATCTTATAATCATTTGCGCTTGTTTTTTTATCTGATTAAAATCCCCAGTTCTTTCATATAATTTTTGGCTTTGTGTTGTTAGGATTTCATCAATAATTGGCAAATTAATTTCAGTTGCAATAAAAAGCTTCACTTTATCAATTAATCTCTTTTTATTTACATGATAATAGTGTATGAGAGTTCCTCGAGGTGCTTCAACCATGCCGAGTCCTTCATTATTTCTTAAAAAATTAATGGGACGTATATCATTTTTTTGTGTCAATTCAGTATCGTCTAGAATTGATAACCCTTCGTAAGAAACAAACATCATTTCTATTAGCCTGATAACGTTTGAGAATAAAATACTATTTTGCCATTCTTTATTAAAAAGTCCAATATAGGATTGCAGTTCATCTATTCCATAATCATTAATTATTTTATATCGTGCGAGTGGGCCAACAAGAATGTTTTGGTTGTTTTTTAAATAGAAATCAATTCCACGTATATCCTCCTGCTTATCAAAATATTGCGAATGTTTATATACGGGAAAATCTGCGATAATTTTATTATTTTGTGCTAATCGTAAGAGTCCATTATACCGGTCATATTTCTCATCATTATGCATTCCCATATAAGCAGGATTTGGTAAGGAATAAACATCAGGAGGATCAAATTGAGAAAATATCTCTTGGAATCGCTCAATAATCCATTTTAAATTATTTATAGAATTTTGCAGATATTTCCGTGCAATATTTATTTCTTTTTTGGAAGGAGAAAAAAATACACCACCGATAATGGGCGTTATTAAATGAACAGACCTTCCACCAAATAAATTCCCAATTTCATTGCCAATTTTTATTAATTCATACATATTTGAAGTTAATTTGGGATCAAAATGGATTAATTCATTCAGTGAGAGTGGTTTTGGTTGTTTATCCAAAATTACAAAAAGGTCGGGAAATGCTTGAAAAAAGAAATGCATTGAATGTGATCTTATCAACTCACCAATCATTAATAGTCGTCTCAAAAGAACTGATTGATTTGATGGTTCGACTTCATACATACTCTCTATTGCTTTACAACTAGCTATTGTCTGTGATGCGTGACACAATCCACATATTCTTGATGCAATTCTAGGAGTATCGATTAGCCTTTTGTCAAGTAAAATATTTTCAAACCCTCGAAATATCTCAAGATCAAAATTCACACTTGAAATTTCATCTTTCTGAAGTAAAATTTTTATATTTCCATGTCCTTCCACCCGAGTGCATACATCAACTACTTTCTTCATAATTTTTTACCTCTTGGTTTTTGGTTTTGAATAACGATAGAAAATTCCTTTATATTTCCTTAGACCTTTGGCAAGATTTACAGTGCTCAAAAAATTAATGGCATTAGAGGTAAAATCGTTTTTAATTGGTCCCATGCACCCATCACAAGGAAGGTTCAATTTAATGCACTTAGATTCACAACCATCTCTAGTTATTGGTCCCAAGCATAAAATTCCTCTTTCTAAAAAGCAACGTTTATCTTTATTTTCGATATCTAAGTTATATTCTCTAGGCATTAGTTTATTAATTCGTTTCATAAATTTGCTTTCAATATTATCAGTTCTAAATTCGCAATCTACACAAACATTTTTTTCAGGCAAAATAATCTCTTTATTTTCTAGCAGTCTAATAATACAATTGCCTAATAATTTAGAAGGTGGTGGACATCCAGGAATTATTCCATCTATTTCTATATAATTGGATATGGGTTCTGCTTCTTTTACAGTGGAAAGTGCAAGCATTCCACCAAAAGCAGCACAAGTTCCTAAAGCAATTACTCTCTTGGATTTACTCCGAATATTTTTAAGAATATCGATTTGTTTTTCCTCTGAAACACATCCCTCAATTAAAGCGATATCATTTTCAGAGATATTATTTTCATCTCTCATAAATGAACAACGAACGAGATTTACCTTTTCAAGAAATTGAGGAAAGATATCTAATGAAATCATTGTTGAGATACAACCACTACAAGAAGTCAATGATTCGATTAAGAAACTAGGTTTCATTTTTAATCTCCTCTGATAATCTTTCATAAAAAGAATTTACAATCTCTGCAAATTTATTGCCCTCAACTGCACTTAATGATTTACGAATTATTCGATTTTCAGCAATAGGACCTAAAACTTCATTTAAAAGTTTAACTTTTTGTCTTACTTGATCCACACTATTTATATATCGGCAGGAATCTTTTCTGCAACCAATAATCATTACTCCATCAAATCCTAATTTGAAAGATTTAAAAATTAAACTCGTATCTACCCGCCCTGTGCATGGAACTTTAATAATAAAGATGTTGGGATTATAGGAAAGTTTCTTTAAGCCAGCTTCATCGGCTGCACCATATCCGCAAGAACGACAGCAGAATGCGATTATTTTTGGTCGTAAATTGAATTTAGAAAATACCTCAATTGATTTCAGTATCTTTTCAGTAGTATCAATGTTTAAGTCAAGTGCATTTGTGGGACAAACACTTACACACGTTCCGCATCCTTTACATTTGAATTTATCAATCGCAATTTTGTCTGCCTCAATTGTGATTGCATTGTAAGGACAAGATAAAATGCATAAACCACACAATCCGCAATTCTCTTCTTTGATTTCGATACCGCTAAATTCTGTAATTAAATAATCATTTGATAACAATGAAATAATTTTAATAGCTACATCATTGGAAGATGAGATCACTGAATTATAATCTAATGGACCTTTAATTGAACCGACACCAAAAATACCTGATGCCAGCGTTTCCTCACTCATAAAACCATGATCGTCTAATGTAAAATCTAAAGTCTTTCGAAGTTCTTTTAAATCTTTATTTGGAACAAAATTGACATTTAACACGATCATATCGGAGGGATACTGCTCTGAATCAGAAATAATTATTTTCTTATTTCCTTTCTCTATGATTTCAATATTTTCATAATAATGAAATCTTTCATCAGATGGATCTAACATAAATCCAGTAGATTTCTTAATTTTATTTAAATCAAAAAATATGTTAATTTTACAATCAGGAAGTTGTGAATAAATAGATTCTAAATACTTTATGGCGAGAGTACCACAATATTCCGCTAAATAATCAAATGGGCCTAAACATTGAATTATTGAGATTGATTTCGGTGGTTTTCCATCAGATAATTTCAAAATTTTACCTTCCGTTGGACCATCCGCTGATAAGATACGTTCAAATTCCGGTGATATAATTACATCATTTTGTGGATTATAGTTATAAGGTTTTAATTCAGAATAAAAATCCGCACCAATTGCAATTACTTTTGTTCCAACTCTAATCCTTATTTTTTCAAATTTCTGATCCAAATCAATCGCATTATTATTGCAAGCTCGCTCGCAAATTCTACATTGTCGGCAAGTTTCAATATCTTCTTGGTCAATCACTGGAGCATATGGATAAGATTGAACATAAGGAATATAAATTAACTTCCTTGGTGTTAATCCAAATTCATATTGATTACTTTTTTCTATACTGCAAATTTCAATACATCTTTTACATCCAGTACATTTCTTTTCATCAACATATCGGGGTTTTTTAACCAAATCAATTGAAAAATTTCCTACTTCACCTGATACTTTTTCTATTTCAGTATTAGTTAAAATTTCGATATTTTTTTCTTTAACAACCTCACCTATCATTTCTGACATAAGACAAATTGAACAATCACCCATTCCATAAATTTTACTCCACCTGGCAATTTTACCTCCTAATGTTGGGGATTTTTCAATTAAATAAACCTTAATCCCAGCCCTTGCTAGACTTAATGCAAGTGTCATCCCTGCAATTCCGCCACCCAAAATAGCACAACTTTTTTCAATCTTAACTGTTTTTACTTGAACATCTTTTTGTAATGCAACACGCTCAACTGCTGCTTCAACTAAAATTTGTGCTTTTTTTAACGCCAGAGTAGGTTCTTTTAGATGCACCCAGCAACATTGCTCTCTAATATTGGCAATTTCAATATTAACTTTATCAATAACTCCATCAAAAATTCTTTCAAATATATGCAAATGAGTTTTTGGAGAACACGCAGCAATAACAATCTTATTTAAATAATTATCTTTAGACCATTTAGTAATCTTTTCTAAATTTTTCTCTTGACAAAGATTATCAAAAATCTTCACAGCAACTACATTGGGAATTCTTTTAATATAATTTTCAAGTGCATTAATACTTATAAGATTAGAAATTTCAGTATTGCATTTACAAATAATAACCCCCACTCGATTAATCTCACTACCAACCTTATCCAAATATTCAATATCCTCCCCTGCCAAAATTTTTTTATCAATATTCATTAAATTTATAACTCGTTTTCCGTCCTCCGTGAGAAAATAGGATTTTTTATCTTTATTTATTAAAGTCCCAAGTTTTTTAAGGTGAAAGTTTAATTGCCCTGTAGTCTCTAAACCTAACCTATCCATCAAATCCGTGTAAGGAATATAACCTTCTTTATCAAGAAGTAATAAAACCCTCCTCCTAAATGGATGAGATAAAATTGAATATATATCCATATTTCTAATCTCCCTTTAATTATTTTTACCAATCATTATTTGGAAATTTATAATTCTTTGTTGAAAACCGAAAATAAATATTTTTAAAAAAAATAATTATTATTTTCACTATGACAAATAAAGTTATCAAAAATAAAAATCTTACTGATCAAAAATCTTCAAAGTGTAATTATTCTCATTTTTAAACTGAAAATAAAATTAGTTAAAAAAAAAAAAAGAAAATTAAAGTTATTAAAAAGACAATTTTTTTCTTTAAAACCACATAAAAATGAAAGAAAAAAAGATGTATTTCAATTCTTTTTAGAAATAACTTGTCAAAATAAAGATAAGTTGATAAATCACTTATGATAATGAAAATTGTCAATTTTATATTTTGACAATATTAGTTGTTAAAATGGAGATAATTCTTTTTATCAAATTATTTTTATTATATTGTTAAGGTTAATTACTCGGTAAAAGAAAAAATAAAAAATAATTAAATAATTAAACAAAAGGTCCTTGATTAAATGGAAGTTTTAGAAATCGAGCCGATAAAAAATAAAAAAATTTTTCTTTATATAATAGAGAAAGAAGATTATAAAATATCGCACGTAAAAGCAAAAATTTTCGAGGACTTTTTAAAAAATTATAAATTTGATTTTGCTACTATTGACTTATTGGGTAAAAATTTAAAACCATTAAATAATTCACCCATAGCGAAATTTTTAGAAGATTTTTCAATCGAATTTATCGGTATTGACATTCCTGAATACGCAAAAGGTTATTTATTGGTAGAAATATCCGATAAAAAAGAACAAATTAAGGAATTAGAATCAGAATATGAAAGTTTATCCAATGATCCCTCTGGAAAAGAATCATTTAAGGGGCAAAATCTAAAATCTTGGATTGATTTATTAAAAGAGGAAGTTAATGATAAAGAACAATATATAAAATTAAAAGTTAAGCCTCAATGGATCGTTAAAAAAATATTGGACAGGGCAAGAACTTATAAGAAAAATTCCTTAATTATTTTACATTTAAGTCCAGAAGAATTAGTTCCTGAATTACAAAAATTGTTTCAGGAACTCAAAATAAATGTTATTATAAATGATTTTAGCACTGGAGTTTCAGATCGAACTTTTGATGCTAAGAATAAAGTAATAATTTCAAATCAAATCATAAAATAGGAGGTAAAAAAAATTGCAAGTATTAGAATTAAAACCTTTAAAAAATAAAAAATTAGAAATAATATTAATGGAAAGTGAGTTTCCAATTAGTTGGTGGTTGGAACCAACAAAAGAACAGCTGGAAGAATCTTTAAATTTCAGTTTTATGTCAAAGGATTATCTCAAGCTTATTGAAGACATGTTGCGGAAATATCAACCTAATTTTGTAGCTGAAGAACGAGGGTTGCGTGAAAGTGATAAACTTCATTATGATGATGCTTTTATTGATTTATTTAGAGATTTTAAAATACTATATAAAATGGTAGATATTAATGAAAATGCTTTGGGGTATCTCGCTTCAACAATAGATAAAAATGCAGATCTTCTAAATGGAATAAAAGCAGAAATTAAAAAAATCAAAAAAAAGGGAGGTTTTCATCCTAATGATCACTATTTCCAGCAATTAATTGTTTGGGAGGACTATTTACAGAGTGAATACAAAAATCAAGAGGAAGAAATAAGGTATAAGATCCGAGAAGCTTGGATGATGATGGGGGTTCTTGACATAGCAAAAGAACAGAAAGAGAAAAACTTAAAATGTCTATTTATTTGTGATAAAAGGCATTTTGATGGTATTACAAGCCTTGCAGATGATCTGGGAATAGAAGTTCAAAAATTTGAAGTTAAGAAAAGTATTTTAAATATTGGGGATTTAGCGAAGCCAAATACGATAAAAGAGTTTATAAAGGTATCACTTATGGAAGTCGCCCCCATTAAAATAAAGAAAACAAGTTCCTTAGAGAAAATTGTGTATTTTCTTGATACAGACGAGCATGCCTCTCCCTTTGATATTAATATGGCCTATGATGCAGGATTTGATGTAGTTATTCCTATTAACAATGTAAAAGCTGAACAAGTGCCACAACTCGTGCAAGATGCGATATTCTCGCGAAAGCCAAAAGCTCCGACCAGTTTTTTCATTGGTGGAGCGAATGTAAGGGAAGGCGAAAAAATTGCAAAAGAAGTTGTAAAGTCGTTGGTACCACCCTTCGAAGTCCCTGTGGTCATAGACCCGCGAGGGTCTCATACTACGGCTTCGGCAGTTGTTGCAAAAACTTTGGAAGCAGCAATGAAAAATGGGATAAATAATATTTCTGGAAAAAAAGCGGTCATATTAGGAACTGGTCCTGTCGGGCGAATTGCAGCAATAATTGCGGCAAAACAAAATTGTGAAACAGTTTTAGTTGAGACATGGGATAAGGGAAGTGAAAAAGCTGTAAAGCAGCTTGCAAAAGAATTAACTAAAGGGGCAGGAGAAGGTGCTTCTGAAATACTTGGAGAATTCGCAATAACGGATGAGAAAAAATTTGAAATAATAAAAGATGCTGATATAATCTGGTCTTTAGCAGCTGCAGGAGTTCAAATCTTATCAGAAGAATTGATGAGTAAATTACCAAAAAATAAAATCGTAATAGACATTAATTTAGTTCCGCCATACGGAATTGAAGGAATAAAACCAAAACACGATAATAAAGAAATATATCCAGGAATTTTTGGAATTGGAGCATTAGGAATAGGTCATTTAAAATCTAATACGGAAAGTTCTATTCTTAAAGAAGCTACCAAAACCAAAGGAAAGAAAATATTCGATTATAACATTGCTTTTGAAATTGCAAAAGAATTATTATTTGGTAAAGAGATTACAATATCTCGTTAAATTCAAAACTCACTTCTTTTTTTTTATTTTTTTTTATTTTATGTTTAATTAATATAGAGCATATTTTAATTAATGATAAAAAAAGAATTGTATAGTTGATTATTTTAATTATCAATTTTATCAAACTTCTTTTGTTATATTTTTTTCATAGTAAGTTCTAAAAAAGAAAACTTTTTAATTTTTGACAATAAGTTTTGTTATTTTGATTAGTGCAGTTGTCTATTTTTTCAAAATTTTTTTATCAAAATTTTTTCATAACTAATTCTAAAATAGAAATCTTTTAATTGATGATAAAAAAAATGGTCAAAATGATAAATTAATTAGTCAAATTTCTTAAAATCTTTCTTATCAAATACATTAAATGATTGGATTTAAATTAATTAAATAGAAAAAAAAAATTTCAGAATATAATAAAATTTGGAATGGGTAAAAATGGAAGTATTAGATTTTAAAAAATTGGAAAATAATAAGAAGGTTTCTCTATATCTAATAGAAAAGGATAAAAAAGAATTATCTGACGCAGAACATGAAAATTTATTGGCTCTCTTAAGAAAACAAAAATTCAATTTTGCTACGATTGATTTAAGCGATGATGATTTAAAAAAGATTTACCTGACTCCTTTAGCACAATTTTTTGATAATTTTGGGATACCATATTATTATGTTAATATCCCTGACTACGCTAAAATTTATTTATTAAATGAAATCTCAGAAAAAAAAGAACAAATTGAGGAATTACAAGGAGAATATGAGAAACTCTGTTCAGATCCTGCCGAGAAAGAGTCATTAAAGGCTCAAAATCTGAACTCATGGATACACCTCTTAAAAAGTGAAGTAAAAGACAAAGAAAATCATTTAGATTTAAAGCTAACACCTTTATGGATCACAAAAAAGGTATTAGATATAATTAAGATGATTAATGACGATGAGATTAGTATTATTCATTTTACCCGTAAAGAATTGTTTTCTGAATTGAAAAAGTTATTTGAATCTCAAAATATCAAGGTTATTAATCTTGAGACAAGCAAAATTATGAAAAAAAAATCAATTTTAATTTTAACTTAAATAGGAGGTAAGTAAAAAATGCAAGTATTAGAATTAGAAAGATTAAAAAATAAAACTCTTAAATTGTTATTAGTAGAGAGTGAATTTCCAATAGATTGGTCATTGGAAGCATCTTCAGAGGAAGAAGCTATTGCTGCAAAATTATTTATTATGTCTAAGAAATATTTGCAGTTTATTGAAGATATAGTAAAAAATCACAAGCCAGATTTTATAGTGGAAGAAAAAGGAATGCGCTCAAGTGATGATTTACAATATGATGATGCTTTAGTAGATTTATTCAGAGAATATAACATTCGATATAAAATGGTTGATATTTCCGAGAATGCTTTAGGTTATCTTGCTTCGACAATTGACAGAAATGTAGGTCTTTTAAAAGACTTTAGAGTAGAAATTGAAAATTTAAAAGAGAAGGGTGGTTTTCATCCTAATGATTTTAAACTTGAGCAATTAGTTGCCTGGAGGGATTATTTACAGGGCGAATATTCTAATCAAGAAGATGAGATAAGATATGAAGTCCGTGAATCTTGGATGATGATGGGGATTCTTGATTTAGCAAGGAAGATTGAGAAAAAGCATTTAAAAGCAATATTTATCTGTGATAAAGAACATTTTGATGGAATAAAATCTCTAGCAGATGATTTAGGAATAAATATTGAAGTAATAAATGTAAATAAAATTTTAAAAAAAATAGAACAGCATTCGACACAAATTAATTAAAAAATAAGAGGTAATTTTTATAAAATGCAATCTTTAGAATTAAAACCTTTAAAAAATAAGACTCTTAAGTTAGTATTAGTTGAGAGTGAATTTCCAATAGATTGGTCGTTGGAAGAGCCGACAGGGGAAGAAGCCATTGCTGCAAATATATTTTTTGTTTCTAAGGAATATATGGAATTTACTGAAAATTTGGTGAAGAAATACAATCCTGATTTTGCAGTAGAGGATAAAGGGATGAGGTCAAATGATAGGCTGCTTTATGAGGATGAATTTGTAGATTTATTCAGAAAAAATGAGATCCCCTACAAAATGATAGGCATCCCTGAGAATGCTCTAAATTATATCTCCTCGGGATTGAATGGTAGTAAAGAACTTATAGAGAAATTTACTTCGGAGATTAGGGAATTAAAAGAAAAAGGCGGAGTTCATCCAAATGATCCACATTATCAACAATTAATGATGTGGAGAGAACATTTACGGGATGAGTATAATAAGCAGGAAGATGAGATAAGATATAAAATCCGCGAATCTTGGATGATGATGGGAATTCTTGAATTAGGAAAAAAAATGGAGAAAAAACACTTGAAGGCATTATTTATTTGTGATAAAAGGCATTTTGATGGCATTTCGACTTTAGCAGATGATCTTGGAATTGACATTGAACAAATAAATATCAAAAAAGTTGCTAAAGATTTTCATGATGATATTTCTTCGGTAAAAGAATTAGTAAATACATCTGTTCTCGAAATAATCCCGATAAAGATAAAGAAAAAAGTGAAGGCGGAAAGTATTTTGTATTTTTTTGATACTGATGAATATGCATCACCTTTTGATATTAATATGGCCTATGATGCAGGGTTTAATGTTGTTATTCCTTTTTGCAACATTACGGCTGATAGAGTCGCTAGATTGGTCCAAGATGCTATGTTTTCACGAAAACCAAATGCTCCAACCGTTTATTTTGTTGGTGGATCAGATGTTGAAGAAGGTGAGAAAGTTGCAGAAGAGGTACAAAATGCACTTGTTCCTCCTTTTGAGGCCCCTGTAATTATAGATCCTCGTGGAGCTCATACTACGGCTTCAGCTGTTGTTGCTAAAACCATAGAAATTGCAAGAAAACACGGAATAACAGATTTTACAGGAAAGAAAATAGTTATTTTAGGGGGTACGGGACCAGTAGGACAAATTGGAGCGATACTTGCAGCTAAATTTCACGCTACACCCGTAATAATCTCCCGTCGGGAAAAGGCTGTAAAAGAACTTGCAAAGAAATTAATGGAAAAAGCAGGAGAAGGCGCTTCTGAAATAATTGGAATAGCGGCAACCACCGATGAAGAAAGATTTGAAATAGTAAAAGATGCCGATATAATTTGGTCAGTTGCAAAAGCCGGAATTCAAATGATATCAAAAGAATTAATGAAAAAACTCCCGCCAAACAAGATTGTTCTTGATATTAATTTAGTTCCACCTTACGGAATTGAAGGACTAAAACCAAATTCTAACGACGATGAGATTTATCCAGGGATTTATGGAATCGGTGCTTTAGATATAGGACGTCTTAAATATAAAATTGAAAGCCAGATTTTTAAGGATGCAACCAATACCAAGGGAAAGAAGGTGTTCGACTATAACTATGCTTTTGAAACAGCAAAAAAGATACTATTCGGAACTGAAATTACAGTTACACACACAAAATAATAACTGTTTTTTTTTATTCTTTATTTTTTTGTTTTATTTTTCTTATTAGGCGTTCAATATGATTGTGCCGTAAAAGTAAGAAATAATTAAAAAATAAAAATTAAATTATTTAGATTTTATTCTTTCCCTAATTTTTTTCTAACTTTTTTTAAGTCCCTATCAGTAATCCAGTGAATCAATTTAGGAAAGTGTCTAAACATTCTCCATGCCAATTTTGACACACCAGGAGGAATTGTATATTTCTTTTTCAAAATTCCCTCGACAAATGCGTCTGCAATTTCCTCGGGACTATAGATTTTACTTCGTTCCGACATTATAAGGGTTTCTTTAGGTTTGGTCTTATTTTCCCTTTCGAATGAAGGTGTGTCAGTATCTGGGGGGAAAAGTATAGATACATTTATATTATAAGGTTTTAATTCATTTCGTAGAATTTCGGTTAGTCCTAAAATTGCATATTTAGCTGGTGCATATGCAGCGTAGCCTATTAATGGATAATAACAAACTGCTGAAGAAACAAATGCAATGTACCCTTTCTTATCTTTCATAAAATATGGTAGCATAATTAAAGTTGGAATTAATTGTCCGTAATAATTTCCATCTATTTGTTTTTGAAAATCTTCGAGTTTATAGTTTTCGATATAATCTGGAAGTGCATATCCTACAAAATTAAATAAATAATCGGGAACACGATGTTTTTCTATAAATTCCGCTAAAAGGGGTTTTAATTGCTCTATTTTTGTTGTATCACAAGAAATCATCTCAACAAATTGTTTATCATTAGTTTTTAAACTTTCTATTTCTTTAACAGCTTTTTTTAAATTTTCCACATTTCTCGCAATGATACAAACACTTCCCCCTAATTGAACAATATTCTTAGCTGTAGCTTTCCCCATACCAGTAGAACCTCCACTTACAATAACAATTTTTCCATCAAACGGCTGTTTTTTAATCAATTTTTCTTTTAACATAAAATCATCACTCTAAAATTATTATTTTTCAATTAAAATATAATTAAATTTTGATAATAAAAATATTAAACTTAATTCTTAAAATTCTCTAAAAAAATTATTTTTAATAAATGATTCTTTATTCGATTTTCTAAATTTAAAAAATATAAATTTCATATTTCAATATTTAATTTAATGGCTAAAACAAGAACTATTGAAGAAATTACACAAAAAATCGAAAAAAACACCGCCGTCGTAATGACGGCGCAAGAATTCTTGGATAACATTGCAGAGGGTGAAAAAATTGAATTCGAAGATGTTGATGTAATTACAACTGCGACAAAAGGATTAATGAGTGGAATTGCTGGAATATTTTCTTTTCGATTAGCTGAACCAAAAAAATATAGAAAATTTAAAGAAATAACCTTAAATGGAATTCCCGGTTATGTTGGTCCATGTCCTAATGAATTTTTAGGCGTAATTGATGTAATTGTATATAGCACAGCTCATAGTAAAACGAGAACCAATTATACAGGTGGTTTTTTATTTAGAGATCTCGTTGAAAATAAACCAATTGAAATGAAAGCAGAAACTGAAGAAGGAGTCGTAATAGAGAAAATGTTGAGCTTAAAAGATATGCAATTTGCAAGACTAATGGGGACTCGTCAAGCAATTAAAAATTATAGTGCAATGATGAATCCAACAAAAGAATATGTAGAGACTATTTTTTCAGCTCTAAAATTTGAACCAAATAATTCTCAACTAACATTTTCTGGGTGTGGAGCATTAAATCCACTTCAAAATGATCCTGATTTTGAGACTATTGGAGTGGGTACTCCTGTATTAGTTAATGGAAGTATAGGATATGTTATGGGACCAGGAACTAGAAATTATATTTTAAAACCAAATTTAATGACTATCGCAGATTTTGAGGGAATGAAACCCGAATATATGGGTGCATTTATGACATCATATGGACCAGAACCAATATGTTCTATTGCAGTACCATTTCCTATTTTGAATGAGAAGATTCTAAACAATATGGTTAAATCAGATAAAGATGTTCCTCTTCAAATTTTAAACTTAGTTGGAAGAGAAAAAATGGGTGAAATTACTTATGGGGATGTCTGGGATAATAATTACCTAATAACATTTGATCCTAAAAAATGTATAAAATGTGAAACTTGTCCAGTTGAAACTGATTGCCCAACCCATGCATTTACTGTGGAAAAGGGTATTGATAAAACAAGATGTTATAATTGTGGAACTTGTATTCAAATGTGTCCTGAACCCGCTTTTATTGGTGATTTAAAAAGCATTAAATTTGAAGGTAAGGAAGTTCCAGTCGTATTACGTCAATCAGATAGATTCGGAGCAATAAAATTAGCGGAAGAATTAAAATCACTAATTTTAAAAGGAGAATTTCCTTTAAAGGAGTCTATTGCAAAAATAAAATTTTATAAATATAAGATATAAAAATTAAAGTATGAAAAATATGTCTGAAATAAAAATTCCTAAATTTGACCAAGTAGGTATTGTTGTAAAAGATATCGAAAAAGCTGCGGAGATCTTTGGAAAGCTTCTTAACTTTCGAGCTAAACTAAATATCGTTGAACAAAGTAGCGATGTAAATTATAAAGGTCAGGAAGGAACTGTGAAAATGAAAAAAATTATGCAGCATTGGGGGGATAAACAGTTAGAAATTGTGGAAGTCGTAGAAGCCACAGGGCCTAATGTTTATTCCGATGCGATCGAAGCAGGACGATTTGGATTACATCACCTAGGAACATATACCAAAAACGCAGACGAAATGTTAAAATTTTTCAAAGAAAAGTATAATATCGATGTTATCCAAAGCGGAAAAGCCGGGAAAGTTAATTTTTATTACCTCGATACCGAAAAAATATTAGGATTTATTCTAGAACTTATTAATATTTAATATTATTAATCAAATCAATGAGAAAAATTATGAGTAAAGAAAAAAAAGAAGAAAGTTATAATGGTGGGGATTTATTTGTCCAATGCTTACTTAATGAAGGCGTGGAGTATATATTTGGCATTGTAGGAGGGCAATTATTAGCGATTTATGATGCGATAAATCGATGGGGTAAGGATAAAGGCATCGATACCATAATGACAAGACACGAACAAGCAGCAGGACACATGGCTGATGGCTACGCAAGAGTTACCGGGAAAATCGGTGTATGTATGGGTACCGTAGGACCCGGAGTGACTCATTTAATACCAGCTGTCGCCGCCGCATACATGGATTCGATACCTCTCCTCGTTATAGGTGCCCAAATTTTAAGGGTACAAGACCGTAAAGGTTTTTATCAAGGCGATGTTCAACAAATAGAAATGTTGAGACCAATTACTAAGTTTCAAATTAGAGTAGAGGAACCTAATAAAATCCCCGGTGCAGTTCGGGCTTGCTTTATTGAAGCTTTATCTGGAAGACAGCGCCCAGTTTTTCTAGAGATAAGGGAATCTGCTCTAACGGGCAGAGTTAGTAAAGAAGTTATGGAACAGATATGGAGTCCAGAATTGTACAGACCTCAAACAAAGCTTTTTGGGGATCCAAAACAAATTGAGAAAGCATTAGAACTCCTTAAAAATGCGAAGAAACCGTTTTTAATAGTTGGGGGCGGCGTAATGAGGTCAGGAGCTTGGGAGGAGTTGAGGAAATTTTCAATTAAATACAAAATCCCGATTGGAACAACACCCAATGGGGTGGGAGCATTAGGAAAGGATGACGAAACCTTTGTTGGTACGACCGTGGGACCAACTTATATGCAAAACACTGCTAAAACCGCGGATGTCGTGATGGCTGTGGGTTGTAAGTGGGATTTCACTTTATTTTTCGGAGGTGCGCCCTTATGGGGGTCCAATCAAAAGACTATACATGTGGACATTGATCCTCAAGTTATAGGATTAAACCGTAAGACGGATATCGGAATAGTAGCCGATGCAAAGGCGGCTTTAACCCAAATTTTAGAGAAAAGTGATGAGTACCTAAAAGAAAATCAATTTTCTGAGTGGAACATTCAAGTTCAAGAATATAAGGAAAAACGAGAGCAATTAGAATTAAAACCAAAAATTTCGGAAAAAGTTCCTATTCAGACGCAAAGATTATTAAATGAAATCTTCGATTTCTTTCCAAAAGAAACGATTTTTGCAATAGATGGCGGTGATCTTGCTACATTTTGTTGGATGCAAGTTAATACAAAGCATAGACCTCCACGAAGTACTTTAGCTTCTATTTCAATGGGTCATTTAGGAGTTGGGATTCCGTATGTAATCGGCGCAAAATTTGCATTTCCGGATAAACCATGTGTAAATATAGTAGGTGACGGCTCATTCCTATTTAATGTACAAGAACTCGATACATCTATAAGATACAAATTGCCAATCATAAATATAATTGCAAATAATAGTGCGTGGGGCATGATTAAAAGTGGGCAACGATATGGCTGGAATAAACGATATTATAATGTAGATCTTATAGGAACTGACTATGCTCGGATTGGAAAGGGTTTTGGATGTTATGCTGAAACAGTTGAAAAACCAGAAGATCTCAAACCTGCCTTTCAGCGGGCGATAGATTCGAGATTACCTGCAGTAATAAATGTAATATTGGAGTTTAAAACACCAGTTGCTACAAAAATACTCCAAACAATGAAAAAAGCAACAATAAAAAAGGCGCAAAAAGCAAAGTGATAAAAATTTTTTTATATTCTTTTTTATTAAATGGATACTTAAATTAGAAAAAAATCAATTTATTAGATTTCAACAAGGATTTTAATAAAATCTCTTTCTCCGGGTTTAAGAAATCTTTCAAAACCTGTTTGAATCTTGTCTAAAGGTATCACATCTGTAATGAAATGAGAGGGATTAACTTTATTATCTTCAAATAATTTTATCGCTCCTAATATATCATCTTGATCGTGCCCCATACATCCTTTAAAACAAATTTCTTTAGAATTAATTGTAAATATTGGAAAATCGATACTTCCCTTATGAATCCCTTCAAGTAGAATCGTTCCACCTTTTTTAATAAGATCCATAGCCATTTTTATCGTATTTTCATTTCCAGCACAATCGAAAATAAAAGTAGATCTCCCGTGGGATTTCATAAATTTTTTAACTTTCACTATTTTAGGAGGAAACACATCAGTGGCTCCAATCTCTTTCGCTCTTTCCCTTAAAAATTCATGAGGTTCAATTACAATAATATATTCAGGATTCTTCTCTGTTATTAAAGTATTTAAAAAGGATAGACCAATAGAACCAGCTCCAATAATTATGATTTTTTCATTATTTCCGATATTGGATAATGTCATACCTCTAATTGCATTTGCAAAAGTTTCAATCAAAACAGCATCTCTACTGGAAAGTGATTCTGGGGGAGGAAATACATTATTTTGATTGACTTTTACATATTCGGCGAATCCTCCATCTTGAAAGATACCCATTCCAGCTACTTGCCCTATTTCAATTGCAACGTTCAGTGCAACAACTTTATCTCCTTTTTTCCAGTTTGATACATTTTCTCCAAGTTCTGCAATTTCTCCAGAGATTTCATGTCCCATAATTAAAGGTGTTTGATACATTTTATGGATAAAATTAGAAATATCACTTCCACAGATTCCACAGTAATGAACTCTAACAATTACCTCATCAGGTCCCGGAACTGGTTTAGGATAATCATCTCTATATACAATTTTTTTTACATCTTCAAATACAGCAGCCCTAATTTTCAATCATCTTAATGTGATAATTTAAAAATTTATATTATTTATTGAACAGTCAAACAATCTTTGTTATTTAAAGTTTTAAATATTTATTATAAATAAATTTACAATCGATTAAAGTTTTAAATTAATAATTAAATTATTCTAAGAGAATCTAAAAATTAAATATCAATATTTCGGATATATTAAATTATGAATAGTAAAGAAAGAGTTTGGGTAGCTCTTAACCTAAAGATTCCAGATAGAGTGCCAATTCACGCTATTTTCGTTGATGGAAATATTGTTAACGAGGTTTTAGGAAGACCTCCACGAACAGCGTTTGATATTATGGACGAGATGGAACAGCAACATCCTGATGATTGGGTCGAAAGAATCAATGGAATTATTACCGAAATTGAGATCAGTGTTTTCTCAAGAGCGATGGAAACAGCAGCCGCTATAGGCTATGATACATGTGGAGTAGGATATATTCCTTTTAAATTTGAAAGTAAGGAAGAAATGACAGACATTTTTGGGCGTAAATATAAAATAATTAACCTCGACGGAAATATATTTCCAGATTACTGTGGTGGCTTAATTAAAAACCAAGAAGATTGGGAAAATTGGCCAAAGCCTGATTTAAAAGAAATCTTTAGACGGGCTAAAAAATTTTATAAAACAATTCAGCGTCGAAGCAAGAAGTTTAAAAATGATATTTGTATCATGGTAACAGACGATTTTACATCAATATTTCCCCCTATTTGGCAAGGTATGGGAATGGGACCTTTCGTTAGAGCACTAAAAGGTAATCCTAAATTAATTGAAGAACGATTCGAAATGACTACAGAAATCGTTCTTGGGTTGTTTAAAACTTACGCTGAATGTGGTGCAAAGGTGTTTTTTGAAGGAGGCGATATTGCTTTCAGAAATGGGCCCCTCATTAATCCCAAATACATTGATAAATATGTGTTGCCTTGCATGAAGAAAGTTACCGAAGCGATTCATGAGTGGGGTGGTAAAATAATATTTCATTCTGATGGCGATATCACATCTCTTCTCGATTTCGTAGTCAAAGCTGGATTTGATGCGCTCCATTGCCTCGAACCCCCCTATGTAGATTTAAAGTTAGTCAAGAAGAAAGTAGGAGATAAGCTCTGTCTTTTAGGGAATATTGATACCACACATGTGTTGGTTAACGATACTAAAAAAGAAGTTGAGGATGCAGTAAAACACGCGATAAAAATCTTAGGTCCTGGGGGTGGATACATTCTTTCTCCTTCTAATTCTCATCCTGCTATGTCATATCAGCGCATTAAATGGATGATTGAAGCTACTAAAAAATTTGGAACTTATCCACTTCAAATTAAAAATTAACTAGTTTTTTGTTTTCTTCGTTTTTTATTCATCCAAATTTTTATTCATCCAAAGATCAATATTTCTTCTCAATAAGCGATATCTCCCCACTTTTATATGAGAAATTTTTATGTTTTCTTTTAAATTTTTGCGAATTGCAAAATTATAAATATTCTATAAGACTATTTTAACTATAGAACTATAGTAAAAAATTAAAAAAAGATCAAAAATGACCACTACAATACAAATAGATAATGAAACTAAAAGAAAGCTCTTTAATCTTAAGTTGAAATTAGAGAAAGAGAAAGGTAATGCGGTAACTTATAATGAGCTGATTATTTATTTATTAGAAAATCAAAATAATTATTTAACTAACAGAGTTAATATGAAAGAATTTAGAGAATTTGAAGGAATACTACCTGAAAGTGCTGTAGAAGAATACTGGAGAGAAAAAAAAAGAGATTTAGAAAGAGAAGAGAGAAAAGCACCGCTTAAGAAAGAAAAAGAGGCATAATATATTGATAAATGAAATAGATTTAAAAGATATTAAAAATATAGTTCTCGATTCAGGAGTAATAATAGAATATTTTAAAAAAGGTAGCACCAATATTAAAAAATTTTTAAGAAAACATTTTTTTAATGAAAATCGTTCGATTCAACTTCACGGGCATTATTTACTTAAATCCGAAATTTTTTATATCACATGTAGATCAATTGGTATTGCTAAAGCGAAAGATATAATATATAAACTTGAGAAATTTATTAATTATATCAGCGGAAAGCTATTATTTGAAAGAGCAGGTCTAATCAAATGTAAATATCCTATAGCTCTTCCTGATTGTTATTCAATTGCTTCAGGAATTCATTGTAATTGTCCAGTTTTATTTTTAGAGGAAAATGAATTAACAGAAGAAATTTTAGATAAATTAAATGAGGAATTTAATTCTAAGATATATATAATTACCTAACCAACCGAATTAATTTAAAATAAAAAAAATTTAAATTTTATTTATAATTTTCATAAGACTTTGCTATAGGTGGATTAATGATTTGTTGTTCAATGATAAAATTTTGGCCACAATTTACACAATAAGTTTTACCATTTAAATTTAAACGATCATTCATTCTCTCAGTGAATCTAATTCCACATTCTGGGCAATAACTATATTCTAATCCTTGCTCATGTTCTGATGAATTATCTGTTTTTTTATGTAATATTATTATAGATTTCTTAACGTAGCGGCTCTCTTCAATTTTTTCATTGTATATTGGTCCAAAACTTTTCTCCGAACTTGATTTACCTGCGATTATTTCATATAATTTCTTAAAAATTATGTGTAGACCCTTAAAAAGTTTCTCCAGTATATAGAAAAGTCCCATAAAAATATATTTTAACAGATAAGCAAGACCTATACAAATTAACACTATTATAGCCACTGCAAGTGCAAATCCTACACTTGATATGATAATTTGCTGGATCGAACTTAAGCTACTAAACCAATTTATAAAATTTTGCATACCATTCCAACCATAAAATGCTTCTAACAACTTTCTACTCGCTTTTTTTCATTTTTTTATTTAATATTTAAATTATACGTGAAGTCATTATTATTTGATTTTTAGACCAATTATTATCGAATAGTCCAATTTTTAGCGGAAGGAACTTAAATTTTAATTAACCTCGAATATATAAGAAAAATATTAAAAAAATAATTAGAGGTATGATTATTTATGGATAAAATTTTAGAAGGAAAAGTGGGTCTAATCACTGGAGCGGGGTCTGGATTTGGACGTGAAATCGCAATCACATTTGCAAGAGAGGGTGCAAACTTAGTGTTAAACGACATCGATTTGGAATCACTCGAAGAAACAAGGGATATAATTTTAAAATCGTATGATTGTGAAATACTTCTTTACCAAATGGATATCTCTGATGCAGATAAAGTGAAAGAAATGAGTAAGGAAGTATTCAAGAAGTTTGATAATGTATTTGTTTTAGTAAATAATGCAGGAATAAATGGAGGTCTTTATAAATCATTAGTGTGCCCAATTGAGAATTATGATAGGGTTATGAATGTAAATCTTAAAGGTCCTTGGTTATTAGTTAAAAATCTTTTTCGGAAAATGAGGTTACAAAAATTTGCACCTGTTACAGGTAAAATAATTAATATTGCTTCATGTGCGGGTATAGAACCAAATCCAGCTATTGGGATGTATAGTGTAAGCAAAGCAGCATTGATTTATTTTACTAAATTGTGGGCTCTTGAATTAGCACCGAGAATCACAGTTAATTCTATTTCTCCTGGGGTTCATATTACGAAAATATATGGTAATGATCCTGAATTGGCTCAAAGATTTTTAGATATGAGGGGTGTTAAAATTCCATTGAATAGATTTGGAACAAAAGCTGATGTTGCAAATGCTTGTTTATTTTTGGCTTCACCAGCATCTGATTATATCACGGGAGAAAACATAGTTATCGATGGTGGAATGACGACATCAATCAATAAATTATAAATTTTTTGAGATTAAAGTAGATCATTATGAAATTAAAAAATCTTTTTAGTCCAGCAAAAATTGGAAATGTTCAAATTAAAAATAGAATTATTCGATCAGCCACAACCGAAAGGTTAGCTAATAAAGAAGGCACTATAAACGATAAATATATTAAAAACTATACAGATTTGGCTGAAGGAGGAATTGGATTGATAATTTCTGGATTTATCAATGTAGAATTAGGATATTCGGTTATGCCTAACAGCCCAGCTTTATACAATGATTCCTTCATCTCAGGACAAAAAAAGTTAGTTGATGCCGTTCATGACTATTCTGATGTAAAATTTGCGGCTCAACTTGCGCATACGGGTCGTCAATCGACACATCCAAAATTTGAAGCGGTTGGACCTTCATCAATTCCAGATAAGTCAGTCAATCGAGTACCTCGTGAATTAACAGACGATGAAATTAAAGAAATTATAAAAAAATTTGTAAATGCAGGTCGGAGGGCTTTTAATATTGGTTATGATATGGTACAACTACACGCTGCACACGGATATTTACTCAGTAATTTCATTTCTCCCTATTCAAATAAACGTACTGGGGAATATGGAGGAGATACTAAAGGGAGAACTAAAATCTTGGTTGATATTTATAAGCAACTAAGGGATGAGATTGGAAAGAATTTTCCTATCACAATTAAATTACAGACTGAAGATGGTGTTCCTGAAGGTATGACCTTAGAAGAGGGAAAGAAAATTGCCAAAATTGTTATAGACACGGGTTATGATGCAATTGAAGTGTCAGGAGGGATGGGAGAATCTTTAATTGGGACTAAAAATGCACTCCCTAGTAAACAAAATATTGGTCCAGAAGAAGAAAACTACTTTCTGCAAAATATTAAAGAAATTAGACCATATATGAAAGATTGTGCCGCTATCCTTGTGGGTGGAGTTAAAAATCCTATAACTGTTGAAAAATTTCTTCAAGATAAAATAATTGATTTTATTTCAATGTGTAGACCATTGATTCGCGAACCAGATCTTCCAAATCGTTGGAAGAATGGTGATATTTCACCAGCACATTGTATTAGTTGCAATTCTTGTTATATGTCTGGATTAACAGGTCCTATTTATTGTACTGTCAAAGAGAAATTAGAAAAGAAGAGATTAAGAAAAGAACAAAGATTAAAAAATAATAAATAACATAATATTGAAGCCAAAATAAAGGAAATTATTTAATTAATTGTAAAATTTTCATTCGGTCAATTAATAAAAAACATGCATACGCCGCCTCATGTGGTGTGAAGTATATAGTTGTTTTTTCTTTTTTTGCTAAATCTTTAAGATTTTGAAATCCTTCACTAAACATAATTAATGGAATTACTGGTTTCCCTCTTCCTGTATTGTTCCACGCCCGAATTATTCCTCGATAATGCTCATCAGATTTCATTTCTAGAAAGGGAGGTATTACAATGCATGTAACAACTATATCTATTCCCGGGTCTTCGAGCATTGCTTTTGTGATATTGTAATATTGTTCTTCTTCCGCTACTCCAATCATATCAAGTGGATTAACCATTTTTACTAATGATATTAAATGAGGAGCCATTTTTTTTTTAAGTTCTTCAGAGAATTCAGCAAGTTTCAAGCCAAATTCTTCAGCCTTATCGCTAAATAAAACAGAACTACCTCCACTATTAGTCAAGACCCCGATTTTTTCTCCTTTTGGAAGTGGTAAAAATGAGAATGTTCTAATTGCCGTAATATAATCAGAAACATTTTCACACATAACTGCTCCAGCTTGTTTTATTGCAGTTTTAAGCATTTTATAATCTGTAGCCATGGAACCCGTATGACTGCTAGCTGCTTTCATTCCTGAAGTAGTTCTACCACCTTTTAGGGCAATTATTGGTTTTAATGGGATGATATCTTTTATTATTTCATAAAAAGCTTTACCATCAGTAATGGTTTCCAGATATATACAAATTATTTGAGTATTTTCATCTTCCTTGAAGAACTCGAGGATCTCACCAAAAGATACATCAATATTATTTCCAATATTGGCAAACTTGGAGCATCCCAAATCATGTCGTTCCATCTCGTAAAAACATGCACATCCAAATGAACCAGATTGACTTATCATGCCAATATTGCCTTTAGGAGCTGATTTAATAAAAGAGGCATTAAGACCAATATCTATATTTTGTATTCCTACGCAATTGGGTCCCATAACTCTAATTCCAGCTTCTTTACACTTTTTAGCTATTTCTGCTTCAATTTTTTTCCCTTTCTCATCTATTTCTCCAAATCCGGCAGACACAATGATTATGCGTTTAACCTTCTTTTCTATGCATTGATCCACGACCGATTCTACAATACCAGCAGGAACTAAAATAATAGCTAGATCTATGTCCTTTGGAACATTAAAAACGGAATTATGAGTTTTTAATCCATAAATTTCTTGATTTCGAGGTGATATAAGAAATAATTCACTTTGGAGGTTTTTATTTTTAAGAATATTAATTGTCACAGCATTTCCAAATTTTTTTGGATTGGCTGTAGCACCAATTACTGCAATTGTTTTTGGAAAAAAAAAAAGATTTGTCATGTTCTTAATTTATCTCCTCATATATAGCGTCGTATTGGCATACACTAATGCATACTTTACATCCACGGCAGATTTCTTGATCAATATTTGCTTTTTTCTCTTCACTATCGAAAGAAAGAGCTGGACAACCAAATTGATTAACACAGATAAGACATCCTTTGCATTTAGAGGGATCTATTTTTACAACCGGTATTTGAATCTGCTTTGATCGAAACTCTCTTTCTTCTAACAAGGAACAAAGATGTCTTGAGATGAAAACTCTTACACCTTGAGCTTTCACAGCTTCTCGTAATTTTTCAACCATTTTATTCAAATTATTTGAATCTTCTACCCATATATTTTCGGATGGAACTCCACATCCGCGAACAAGTTCTTCTATTACAACACGAGTCCCAGGTTCTTTTGTAATTTTTATTCCCGTCCCGGGATTATCTTGAAATCCGGTCATACTTGTCGATCTATTATCTAATATAACAACTAGTATATTATTTTGGTTATAGACAGCATTTATTAAGGCTGGAACTCCAGAATGGAAAAAAGTAGAATCACCTAGTATCGCTAATATTGGATTTTCAGTGGAGTGAATCTTAGCAAATCCATTTGCCAGTCCAATGGAGCCACCCATGCATATTTCAGTATCTATACATTCAAGAGGTTTATATACTGCCAGTGTATAACACCCAATGTCACTAGAATTTATAAATTTTATTTTTAATTCTTTCTCTAGCAATGTGATCGCATAAAAAGTAGAACGGTGACTACAGCCTGGGCACAACACAGGAAGTCGTGGAGGAAGCGATATCTTGATATCAGGAATATTGTTTTTTTCATATTTTATCCCAATGAAATTTGCCACTTTCTCCAAATATATTTCTCCTGAGAATTCTCCTTGTTGAGGGAAATAGTCTTTACCATGTATTTCAACTTCATTTACCAGTTTATTTTCATATGCAAGTTGTTTCAAAATGTTTTCTAGAATTGGTTCTAGTTCTTCAACCACTAATATTTTATCTACAGAAGAAAGTAATTTTCTAATGAGTTTTTTAGGTGGAGGAATGACCATACCCAGTTTAAGGATAGAAACTTTATTTTCCAAGCCGAAATCGATGAGTGTGTCAATTAATTGGGCATAAGGAATACCTGCAGCAATAAAACCATAACGAATTCCATTGATTTTTTCGGAAGATAATTTAAGAGAATTGAAGGGAAATTCATCGGCAAGATTGGAGATCTTCTCAAATCGCTCGAGTAGTTTGGTACGAAGGACACGCGAATGTGAAGGCAAACAAACCCAACGTGCGCGATCCCAATCAAATCCATAAGGTCGGTCAATATTTTGAATCTCTCCAAGCATAACATCACCTCGACCGTGATTCAAGCGAGTCGTAGTCCTGAATAGTACAATTGTATGATGCTCCTCGGAGAACTCAAATGCATATTTGATTAAATCCTTAGCCTCTTGAGCAGTGGAGGGTTCAAACACGGGAATTAAAGCATGGAGGCCGAAATAACGATTATCTTGCTCATTTTGGGATGAAAAACAGTTTGGATCATCGGCAGAAACCACAACCATTCCTCCACGAGCACCTGCGTAACAAGCAGTCATAAACGCATCTGATGCAACATTTAATCCTACATGTTTCATTACAGCTACGGATCTTGCATTAGACATAGACCCACCATACGCAACCTCAAACCCAACTTTTTCATTGATACTCCACTCAATGTTTAAATGTGGGTAATAAGGTTTCATCTTTGCAAGAGTGTCTAAGATTTCTGATGATGGAGTACCTGGGTAACCCGCTCCAATTACAACACCAGCTTCAAGTATCCCTCGAGCAATAGCTTCATTACCGAGCATTATTACACGCTTACCAGGAATTTCTTCAGCAAAATAAGGCATACTCATAATAATTCCCTCCTAATAGATTTTCCTTTATCAATACCCAATTGAAATGCAATTCGATTTACTTCTTGAGACTTTTTGGGAATAAAACGTAAAATTGAATGTTGAAGTGAATCCTCCTTAATTGGTAATTTATCCGAACCCAAAAGAATACCTAACATAACAACATTTAATGCTTTAGATGTCCCAGCTTTTAATGCCAATTTGTCTGCATCAAAGAAATATATATTATTATGTAAATTTTTTAATTGTTGACACAGATTTTCGTTAGAAGGATATTTAAAACCCATCTGGCTAACCATAGGAGGTATAATGATTTTATTATTTATGAAGAAATATGTATTTGGTCCAGAAAAGTTAAAGACTCGAAGTGCTTCGCTAATTTCGAGTGCTAAAATAATATCAACATGTCCCCTTGGAATCAACGGACTGGCAACCTCAGGTCCAAACCTAAGATAAGCGCTTACAGAACCACCACGTTGAGCCATTCCATGTGTTTCAGCCGTTCGAACTTGGTAGCCATCCATTAAGGCTGCCCAAGCAAGAATTTGTGTGGTTCTAATGATACCTTGACCACCTACTCCAACATTAAGCACACTAAATCTTTTTTTTTCCACAGTCCAATTCTGTGGGACTTTATTTAATTGAATAACCAATTCAATTCACTTTTTTTTCTAATTTTTCAATAAGTAAATTTTTTTTTATTCTAAACTCAAAAAATGAGGACCTCAAAATAATTTCCACTTAAAATATATTCATATATTCTTTATTTATAATATTACTAAAAGATATGTGGGATTAAAGTGGGCATTTTTTAGATTTTAACATGTCATGAGAAATAGAATCCTTTATCTTCTCATTGAAATCCACGCTAATTTAACAATGGAACATAAAAAAAGTATTTTAAGATTTATTAGTAAAGAAAAAAGATAATATTTGATAACAAAGTTTTGCCCTATGACAACAGTATTAATGTAACTCAAAAAATCATAAAGCATTTCATATTATTTCTTTAGAACGTCCGGTTTTTTTATCAATTTTAAAATAGCGATATTTAATATTATTTTTAGGTAATGTTCCAATTCTTGCTATTTTATTAGTAATATAATCCGGGAATAAATATTTTGATAATTGTACTAGAGTTTCTTTAGTCTCAATACAATTCAGCAACTTCAAACTCTCACAAGAATAGAAAATCTCAGAAACCAAGTCAAAATTGACATCTTCTGTGAATTTTAAAAACATTAGATTTGTGTATATCTTTTGGATTATACTCTCTAAATAATTAGTATTTTCTAATACTTTTAAGGAATCTCTCATGTAATGTATAAAAAGTGTGTAGTAAGTTGCTTCGGAAGATAAAGGACCATTTGGAAATTGTTTTACACCGTTTTTGTTTATTCTTTCGTGAATAACTGATAAGATTCTTTCGATATTTTTAATCTCCAATTTTTCTGGTAGATTTAAAAGAGCATAAATTTTTATAATAACGGCAAGTTTGCTGGTCTCCATTAGTTTTAGATTATCAATAGCATAAAACTCCTCTTCTTCTTCTTTAATTAATTCCTCAACGAAACTTGGCTCTATATAATCATATACAATTTCACAGGCTTTTAAAAAATAATATATTTGATCAGTTTCTTCAATAAGTGGAGTATAAGTTTCTTCAATAATGGAATCATAAATTTCATCTAAAAAATTTTGAATTTTCTCTTGATCTAAGTTAATATTCAATTCATTTGCCATAAAAATTCCACAATAATAAATCTCTGGACTAGTTAAGGTTACAATTGGGGTTCTAATTAACCATTTATTCAAATTATTTTTAATAAATGTTCGAATATGAGTGAAATTAAAATTGTTTTGAAGGTTAAAGAAATCAATAATACGATACAATAAATACATTAATTGTAATTTTATTTCTATTTTTTCAATATCTTCCAAACGCTCAATATTTATCTTATTTTCACAGAACTTTCCACATACACTATCTATTAAGCCGATATATTTCTGAAAATGTTCAATTTTTTCTGAGGCACTTAAATCTTCCTTTAATTTATTTAAATTTAAAAATAAATCTAATGGAATTAATTTTAAATTTTTTAATTTCAAAATAGTTTTAGACCCATTAATTCCGCCAATATAAAAAATAAGTATTTCTAAAAAAATTTCATTTAAAAGAGGGATAATTTTTAAGTTAAATAAATCCAAGGATGTCTGGACATTTTCTCTATATTGGGATTCAAAATATAATTCTTGAAATTTATTGCTAAGATATTCAGGATCAATTCCAAAATTAATTAATTCATGAGTTAAAACATTTATAATATCAGCTAATATATGCAGAATTTCAATTTCTTTTAAATTATCATCAGATAATAAAGATATGACAGATTTTCGTAAATATCTATCTATTTTGTCGTAATAAGAAAGTAATTCTTCTTCAAAATATAGATCTAAAATCCGAAATATGCCTTGAAAAAGCATCTTGAAATATTTTATTAAACTCTTTTTAATTTATGTAATAGTGAGAAAATTATATATTTTTTTATTAAATAAAATAAAAAAAGTTAAATTTCAAAAGTTATTCCTTTTTTCTTAACTAAATTAATATAATTTTATAGAACAATGTTAAAACTTAGTGGAAAACACAAATTTTTTTTATTAATTGGAGTATTTCAAATAGTTTTATTTTTTATAGTATTTTTTTCTGTAAATGGAATTCTAACCGTTTTCGGTCAAGAAAGTTCAGATACTACTTTGTCTTATTATAATTCACCAACTGCACAGATTTTAGCAATTTCAGCGATGTTATCTGTAGTATTTTCTGTATTTGCAGCTGCTTTCACGATAAAAACAGTTGGAACTGCGGCTATTTCTGTCTTAACTGAAAGAGAGGCTGGTTTTTTTAAAGCATTTCTAGTTACGGCCTTGGGAGAAGCTCTAGCTGTGTACGGCTTAATTTTAGCATTACTATTATGGACAAAGATACCTTATCCACCGACTGCATGACATAATTAATTTTATTTTTTATCAAATTTTAACGGTCTTGAGATTTGAATGAGTATTATCATCAATGAGTATTCATATATATATATTAAATTATCTGGGCTTAGGAATTTCGTAATTGAAGATTTTTTGTATGAAGATTTTGAAAAAATTAAGGATATTCAAGAATTAATTAATTTCATATCTCCTTATTTTCCGAACGTTAATTTTATTAGTTTTACGATTGAAGAAATTGAGAACCAA
Source organism: Promethearchaeota archaeon (assembly GCA_030606485.1). Taxonomy (GTDB): domain Archaea; phylum Asgardarchaeota; class Lokiarchaeia; order Sigyniarchaeales; family SOKP01; genus 6H3-1. The sequence goes on from JAUWGH010000003.1 coordinate 284,443, forward strand.
CTTTATAACTCATTTTTTAAAATAATTGCAAAAATTTTTTTATCCTCTCCACAAAATATGCGAGAATTTTTGAAATCTTATATTTTAAAATTTGAGATTGATAATATCAAACAGATTATACTTGGAATTATTTTACAAATGTCTAAGGAGGAAATTAAGCAAAACATAAATTTCGTAGTTGAAGATTATTTAGAACACAGAGAATTTATTGAAAAATTAGTTGAAATAACAAATTTGGATGAAATACAATTTTTAATGAGAGAAACCCATTATAATCAGATTATTAGAGAAGGTCTAAATTATTTTAAAAAAACTAATGAAATTTTTGTATTAGAATCCTTTTTGGATAAATTTTATTTTGAAAACTTGAAAATTCAGAAAAAAAAATTGAAGAAGGCAGAAGAAAGAATTATTGGGGCTTTTATTGACTTCAATATTGAATTGTATAACATAAATTTACTTTATAGAGGTAATAAAAACAAGATTAATAAAGATTTGTTGGAACAATTTATTGTCCCGCATAAATTTTTTTTTAATGAGGGGCATTTAAACCATCTATTAAATATAGAAGATCCCAATCAATTTTTGAAATATATAAATAATCAATTATCTAAAAATCAAGATTTAAAAAAAGATTTTCAAGAGATTAGTCCAAATAATAGCAATCCAATATTAACAATAAAAAATCTATACCGAAATCATTTTTTTAATAAATTTAAACATTTGATAGATATAAAAGATTCCAGTATTTATCAGATATTAGAATTGTTAATTAAAAAAGAAATGGAGATTGAGAAAATTATAAAAAAAACGGTTCAGATTCTCCATCAATTAGGATAAATCAGTAATTAAAAAAAAATAGAAAATGGAAGAACAAAATGGAAATTTTCGTGTGGGTTAAAGAACTGGAAGAAAAATACCAGGATATAATACACAATGCAAAGAAAAAAATTGAAAATGAAATTGAGACTATAAGACAAAAAAACTTGGCATCTCTTAAAAAAACCACTGTTAAATTGGAAAAAATAAGGCGTAAAACCATTAATGCGGTAAGAGAAAATCTAAATAAAGAAGTATCAAAATGTTTTGAAAGAGAAGAAATATTATTTAAAGATTTAGAGAAGCTATTCGAAGAGAATAAGGAACGAATTACAGAAGAAGTAAAAAAAAGGATTGGAATTAATTTTTAGAGTAAATGAGTTAAGAGAATTTGGGTAGAATTTTTGTGTTAGCTGAAGAGGAAATTGTAATCCTTTTCGGATTACTTGGAATTGAGGGAATTATTTTGGAAAATCCTTTAGAATTTTATATTGAATTTGAAAAAGTGATTCAAGATCCCCAAGTTGAATTAATTATTATCTCAGAAAACATTTTTGAGCAAAATTTACAACTTTTATTAGATTTTAAAGTTTCCAGAAATAAGCCAATAATTATTGAAGTTCCAAATTTTATTAAAAAAGAGAAGGGAGAAGATCTAATAAGAAAATTAGTTACAAAATATTTAGGAGGGCGCTTTTAAGGAGATATTGGATATGAATGAAAAAGATTTAGATTTGAATAAGTCATTCGGAAAAATTGGAATATTTTTAATGGAAAAGGCTCAAAAAGAGGTAAATAAATTTTTAGAAAATTCAGAAAAATTAAAAACTGAACTAGAAATTAAATTACTGAAGAATATAGATAAAAGAAAGGTTAGGATGAGACAGGAATTTATTAATCAATATAACGAAATAATAAATAAATTTAAATCTGATTCAATTCTGAAATTGAGAGAGAGCTTTCTTGAAAGAAAAAATGAAATTATTGATATTTTTAAAACTTTTTTATTAGATTCAATTAGAAAAGATATAGAAGCAAATATCAAAAAATATCATGAGTTTTTAGGCATAAAGTATAAAGAAATGATGCCAATGATTAAAGAAGAGGCAACTTTTCTTAGCTTTAACAAGAGAGACTATGATTTTTTTAAGAAAAATCCCGAATCTTTAAAAAAAATATTTTTAAAGAACTGTCAGATAAATAATAAAGTAATCCAAAGTATAGGAGGATTCGTAGCAAATTCAAAGGAAGGTTTAATTTCTTTTGATTATACATTAGAAAATCTTATTAATAAGCAGATGGATTTTATTAATTTTGAATTCGAAAAATTATTTGAAAAGTTAGAGATTGATAAAATAGAATTTGAATGTGAGAATAAGATTGAAGAATTAAAAAAAAAAATTTTGAGGTTTTTGGAAGAATTTGACAAAATTTAAAGATATTGGGCATATTTCGGCAATATATGGAACACTTTTAAACGTTAAGGGTTTTCAAAATATTAAAATAAAAGATCTTGTTAAAATAAAAAATAGTAATATTTTAGGAGAAATTATTAGAATTTTTCCTGATTATGCTGTAGTTCAATGTTTTGAAGATACGGAGAATATTAGTTTATATGAGGAAGTTATCAATTTAGAAGAACCATTATCAATGGAACTGGGCCCGGGTCTTTTATCAAATATATATGATGGACTTCAAAGACCATTAAATTTAATATATAAATCAGTAGGGAGTTTTCTACAAAGAGGTGTAGAAGTTCCTCCACTCTCCCGGGAAAAAAAGTGGGAATTTTTTCCTTTAAAAAAGTTAGGGGATAAAGTAGTAGGGGGGGATGTACTTGGTGTTGTTCAAGAAACACATTTAATTAAACATAAAATTTTAGTACCTCCGAAAATATCAGGTAAAATTTCATTCATAGTATCTCAAGGAAATTTCACAATTTTGGATAATATTTGCAAAATAAATTCTAATGGAAAAGATATTGATATCCAAATGCTACAAAAATGGCCTGTTTATATTAATAGGCCATATAAGAGTAAGTATGTATCTAAAAAACCATTAATATCTGGAATAAGAGTAATTGATTTTTTATTTCCAATAGCAATGGGAGGTGTTGTAGCTGTTCCAGGAGGGTTTGGGACAGGTAAAACTATTATTCAGCATTCTTTAGCCAAATGGTGTAATGCAGATATAATTATCTTTGTTGGTTGTGGTGAAAGAGGAAATGAAATGGCAGACATATTAAAAGAATTTCCCAAATTAATTGATCCAACTTCTAAAAGACCATTAATGGAACGGACTATTTTCATTGCTAACACATCTAATATGCCAATTTCAGCAAGGGAAGCAAGTATATTTTCCGGAGTAACTATGGCAGAATATTATCGCGATATGGGATATAATGTTGCAGTATTAGCAGATAGTACATCACGATGGGCAGAAGCTTTAAGAGAGATTTCTGGATTATTAGAAGAAATGCCCGCAGAAGGAGGTTTTCCTGCATATCTACCTAAAAGATTATCAGAATTTTATGAGCGTGCTGGAGTTGTGCAAACATTAGGAAATGAGAGAAGTGAAGGTTCTATTACTTTGGTGGGATCAATTTCTCCACCTGGTGGAGATTTCTCAGAACCCATAACAAATACTACAAAAAGATTTGTACAAGCGTTTTGGGCATTAGATGCAACTTTAGCCTATTCTCGTCATTATCCAGCAATTAATTGGTTAGATTCATATTCAAATTATACAGAAAATTTAATTAGGTGGTGGAAAATAAAAGATATCGATTGGGAAGAAATTTCAATTGATTGGGAAGAATGTAGAAGTATAACCAATTTAATTTTATCGAGAGAGAATGAATTAAAAAATATTGTACAACTAATTGGAATGGAAAATTTGCCGTTGGATCAACAATTGACATTATTTATTGCGAATTTAATTAAAAATGCTTTTCTTATACAAAATGCATTTGATGAGATAGATAAGTTCTGCTCACCCCGTAAATTAATGAGCATGATTAAGTTAATCTTTATTCTTTACAATAAAAGTAAAAATCTCATAAAAAGTGGGGGAATTATTGATGACATAAAAGAATTAGAAAGCATAGAAGTTCTTAATAGAATGAGATATTCAATTAAAAATGAAAATATTGAAGAATTTTCTAATATAAAAAAGAAAATGATTAAAGAATTGGAAGAACTTGGTCGAAAATATGAGGAGAGATTTTAAAAATTGAGTATTGTCTATAAAAGTATTAATCAAATTGAAGGACCTTTAATATTTTTGAAAAATAATCACAAGGTAGTTAATGGTGAATTCATAAGAATAAAATTAGAATCAGGAGAAGAGCGTAATGGAAAAGTCATAAAAATTACTGAAGAATTTATAATAATTCAGGTTTTTCAAGGGACAGATGGGCTTGCTTTAAATAATTCAGAGATCGAATTTTTTGGAGAATCATTTTCAATTCCAATTTCAAAAGATATGCTTGGAAAAACATTTAATAGTTTAGGAAAACCTATAAAAATTGGCACCAAAGAAACAATTAAGACTGAAATAATTCCTATAACTAAAAAAAATATTAATTCAGGACAAATTAATCCATTTGCAAGAGATTTTCCAACGGAGGTTATCCAAACAGGAATCTCAGCAATAGATGGATTAAACACATTAATTAGGGGGCAAAAATTACCAATTTTCACAGGACAGGGAATCCCACATAATAGATTAATTGCGCAGATAGTTTCTCAAGCAAAAGTTTTGACAGGAGAACCTTTTTTAATAATTTTTTGTGGAATTGGCATAATTTTGGATGATGCTATGTTTTTTATGAAGAAATTTTTAGAAAGTGGGAATATTCATAATATCATTAATTTTATCAATTTAGCGGATGATCCGACAATGGAAAGACTGATTATTCCGAGGGTTGCTTTAACTACAGCAGAATATTTTGCCTATGAGGAGGACATGCATGTTTTGGTTATAATGAGCGATATAACAAGTTATTGTGAAGCTTTAAGAGAAATAAGTTTAGCAAAAGGTGAAATACCGAGTAGAAAAGGGTATCCCGGGTATTTATATAGTGATCTCGCATCTATTTATGAAAGAACTGGAAAAATAAAAGATAAGAAGGGAACAATAACCCAAGTTCCGATCATATCAATGCCAAATGATGATATTACGCATCCAATTCCTGATACAACCGGCTATATCACAGAAGGACAAATTGTTTTATCAAGAGTAATGAATAAGAAAGGAATTTATCCCCCTATTGATGTTTTATCTTCTCTTTCAAGATTAATGAAAGATACTATTGGAAAAGAACAAACAAGAGAAGATCATTCAGACGTAGCTAATCAATTATATGCTTCTTATTCTGAGTATATAGACGTGAAATCATTACAATCAATAATTGGTGAAGAAAGTTTGACCGAAGATCAAAAGGCTATACTTAAATTCGGAGATTCTTTTGAAACTAAATTCATTAACCAGAACTTTAATGAAAATCGCACGTTTTATGATACATTAAATACTGCTTGGGAAATAATAAGTATTTTACCAAGAAGAAGTTTGATAAGAATTAATCCAAAATTTATTGAGAAATTTTATATAGGATAAAAAACAATTGGGAGGGATGATAATTTCAATAATGATGCATGGATTTCAAAGACTTAAGCCCACAAAATCAAATTTAATTATACTAAAAAAAAGAGTAAAATTTGCGGAGAAAGGAAGAGAACTACTTGAGATAAAAAGAGAGCAGTTAATCTATCAAATTAAAGATATTTGGGTTAAATACAAAATCTTAAGAGAACAATTTACAGATATGATGAGAGATGCATATAGCACTTTAAATGATACATATATGGATATGGGGAAAAAGAAAGTCCGCACAATTCAAAATTTCAGTCAAATACATTTTCAACCAAAAATTACCACCAGTTTTTTTAACATAATGGGAATCATTACTCCTAAAATTAGTTCTGGTTTAGGAGAATTAGAAAAGCTTCCTAGCTATTCATTCAGTGATACTTCTCATCATCTAGATACTCTTTTAGATAAATTAAGAGATATATTTGAAAAATTAATTTCACTTGCAGAACTTGAAAGTGTATTACTAAATTACTCAAAAAATTTTCAGAAATTACATAGAAGAATAAATAGTTTGGATAAAATTATTATCCTTGATATTCTAAATAATATAAAAAAGATTTCAGATATATTAGAAGAAAATGAAAGAGAAAATATGATTCGATTAAAAAAAATAAAGGAAATAATCGAGAGAGAAAGAGTCTTATAATTCAATTAAATCATCGATTAATGGAAGTGAATAAAAATTTTAAAATTAGAACAAATGAGTTTAATAAGAATTAATTTTGATACAAGCATTACATCTGAATTAATTGGATATCTACCTGATTTGAAATATATCCAAATAGAAGAAATTAAGAAAAAAGAAGAAGAAAAATTAGAGAAAGAAAGACTTAAAAAATTAAGTGAAGTGGCAGTTAAAATTGAATCTAATCTAAAAACTATTTTTAAAATCTTAGAAATACAGGGAAATCCTATTAATATAGAACAAAAGAAAGAATTCATTGTAACAAATTTGGAAGATTTATTACACCTAGTTTTAACTCAAACGAATCAATATCTAAACAGATTAACGGAAATTGAAAAAACGATTACAATGAATGAAATTCATTTGGAAAGACTTAAGTTAATCGAATCCGGCTTCAAGTTCCTTAAAAAATATAATTTTTCTAGAGAGAAACTAGAAATTTTTAATCAATTACAATTTAGATGTTATACTACGTTTTCAAAAAATGTGTTAATGTTAGAGAATATTATTAAATTTTCGGAATTTCCTGTGCTTATGCAACATGAAGAAATATCCGATGACCGGACTGCATTTTTTTTAATTTATCCAAAAGAATTCGATAAAGAAATCAATCAGAAATTAACAAATATCCACGCTGAGGAAGTAATATTATATAAAAGATATCTAATGAAAACAAGCATAAATTTAACTCAATTTAATCGAGAAATAAACCAAATTGAGAATAATCTTTCTAAATTGGTACATGAACTCAATTTAATTAAAAAAGAAGATATTGTAATTCTATATGCGTTTAAAGAGATTTTAGAAAATTTCCAGAAATATCTATTTATTGAAAATAATTTAGCTAGAATTTCTGAAAATTTTTCTCTATTAAAAGTATTTACTCCCACAAAATATAAACAAGAAATAATAAATAAGTTAAAAGAACAATTTGAGAATAAAATTAAATTAGAAGCTATTGATATAAAGAAAAATAAATATGTAGATGAGAATAAGGAATTTTATGAGTCAAAAGTTAAACCTGATAAAATTACAAAAAAAAGAAAGAAAGAAAAAAAAGAAATAATTTCCGATATATCACCAAAAGAAGAGGAAACTGAGGATCTTCGAGAAAACACGCCAATCGTATTTCAACATAATAGATTTATTCGTCCATTTGAGTCTTTAGTAAAATTATATGGAGCTCCTAATTATTCAGAAATTGATCCGACATTCTTTCTTGCCTTTACTTTTCCATTAATATTTGGATTTATGTTTGGAGATGTCGGACATGGTTTGGTTTTAATCATTTCAGGGATTATTGGTCGTATTTTATTAAGGAAAAAAGACCAAGACACAAAGAATTTTTGTATAATTATTTTATATTGCGGATTTGGAGCATTATTTGCAGGATTTTTCTATGGTGAGTTTTTTGGACAAGAGATAATAATAAATGGAGAAGTTTGGAGATTATTTTATAATCCAATGGAAAATGTAATGCAAATTTTATACTTGGCAATAATAATAGGTATTATTCAAATTAATTTAGGTTGGTTTATTCAAGCAATAAATTATTGGAAATCAAAAAAAAAGTTTCTCGCCATTTCTGATTCATTTTTTAAAATATTATTATTAATTGGCGGTGCAATTCTAATTTTTAATTGGGGTTTTAGAATAACAGAATGGTTCGCACTTCCTTATCCAATATTATTACCGTTAATTCCTGGTTTACTTCTAATTGTATTAAAACCAATAGGAAAATCTTTACATATTGCTTCTTATCTAAAGGAGGAGTCTTATGGGGGATTAATTGGAGAAGGATCTATGGAAGCTTTCGAAACTCTCCTTTCTATTTTAAGTAATGTCTTTTCTTACGCAAGAATTTTAGCATTAGCAATGGCGCATATAGGATTGATGTTTGCAATCGATGCAATGGCTAATTTAATTCAACCAGACAATATGTTAATGGAAATAGTTAGAATTATTGGTTTAATCTTTGGAAATATGATAGTAATTGTATTAGAAACAGTAATCGTCTTTATTCATGATTTAAGACTTCATTTTTATGAATTCTTTTCTAAATTTTATGGCGGAGCAGGCAAATTATTCATTCCATTTGAGATTACAAACAATTATTACACCATAAATTTTACACAGAAAATAAAAGAAGATAAATTATTAAAAGAAATAGATAAAACAAAAAGAAAAATTGATTTTTCTGAAATAGAATTAGAGAAAAAAAGGATAATCGACAAATTTTTGGATGGAAAATTAGAATAGAGAATTTTAGGATTTTTTGATGAGTGATGAAAAAAACACAGCTAAAAAAGTAAATAGCAATAAACTCATTTTAATAATTATTTCAACAATCTTCTTTATTATTATTTTTTTATCAATTTATAATATTTTAATCAATTCCGGTTTAAATCCTCCAATCTTCTTAACAATTGCGATTTTTATTTTTTTATATTTATTATGTTTAGGGCCTATTTTTAAAGGTAATTTATATTCTACTCTATATCAAAAATTTGGAAAAAAAACGAAAGAAAAGAAAGAGTATGAATTAATAAAAAAACATGATAAAACAGTAAATCTAAATGTGAAATATATTAAACCTTTAATCTTCAAGTGTCCTAATTGTAAATTCTTGTGTGCTCAGTTTATGAAAAAATGTCCAAAATGCGGACAACAATTTCAACGAACTATTTAAAACAATTTCCTTTTGAAATTTCAATAACTTTCTATTTAAATTAAAAATTTATTTTATGGATTTTTTTATTTATTACCTTTAAAATGTTGAATTTAAAGGAAAATAAACATTCTATGAATTGTATGAGTAATAAAAGTAATTTGGAATATTTTGGATTTATTGGTAAAATTCTTAAGATAGATTTAACAGAGAAAAAAGTGTCTGTGGAAAAAATAAATCAAAATTACTCTCATAATTTTTTAGGTGGTGCTGGATATGCTTGTCGGTATTTATTTGAGTTAATTGATAAAGAGATAGATCCTTTATCTCCTCGAAATAAAATAATGATTATGAATGGACCGTTATGTGGAACAGCAGCTCCCTCTTCCGGAAGGTTTGTAATCTGTTCAAAATCACCTTATACTAATTTATGGAGTGAATCTAATTGTGGTGGATTTTTTGGACCGGAATTAAAAAAAGCTGGTTATGATGGAATAATTATCTCCGGAAAATCAGAACGTCCGGTTTATATAAAAATATTTAAAGATAATGCCGAAATATGTGATGCTTCACATATTTGGAGTAAAGGTATAATTGAATCTAATAAAATTCTAAAAAAAGTATTTAATGATTCAAATGCAAGAGTTTTATGTATTGGGCAGGCAGGAAAAAATTTAGTAAAATATGCTATAGTAGCCGCTGAAGGTAGAGCAGCGGGACGAACAGGGTTGGGGGCGGTTTTTGGTTCTAAAAAATTAAAAGGGATATCTGTTATGGGAAATAATTTGAAACCAAAAATAGCAAGACCTTCTGAATTTAAAGAAGTTGTAAAAAAAATAGTAAAATATATCGCAAATTCTAATTTTACTAAAGCTTTTAGAGAATATGGCACAAGCATAGGAATAATGTCTGCTCATTCATCAGGCGATTTACCAATAAAATATTTCTCTCAAGGTGAATGGAGTGAAATAGATAAGATTTCAGGACAAACCCTTAGACATGAATATTTAGTAAAAAATAGATCATGTTGGAATTGCGTAGTAGGATGTGGAAGAATAGTAGCTATCAATAATAAAGAACATTCTCTGCCGGAACATGAAGGACCTGAATATGAAACTATAGCAGGATTTGGTTCAATGATTTTAAATAGCAATCTATCGTCAATAATAAGAGCAAATTATATGTGTAATGATTATGGAATTGATACGATAAGTTCTAGTGGATCTATTGCATTACTTTATTACTTATATAATCAAAAAAAGATTAAAAAAGAAGATACTGATAATTTAGATTTGCAATGGGGTAATTCGGATTCACTATTAAGATTAATTAAAAAAATAGCATTTAGAGAGGGAATTGGAGATCTTCTTGCTGATGGTTCTAACGCTGTAGGAGAAAGATTTAATATATCTAGAGATGAAATAGCGACTGTAAATAATTTAGAAGTTCCATACCATGATATGCGGAATTGTTATGGAATGTCATTAACCTATGGATTTAGCACAAGGGGTCCCTGTCATATGTCTGGAGATATCTATAAAATCGGAAGAAAAGGAAATGAAATAGATTTTTCATCGGTTGGAGTTAATAAAATTGATATGCACCAAAACAATAAAAAAATGGCTGAAGCATGTGCTAAATTACAGGATTATCGTGCTTTCTATTCCAGTTTAATAATATGTAATTTTATAAATCCACCACCTTCATATTTTGTAGAATTATTAAATAGTTTGTTTGGAATTGACTTTGATTTAGAAAATATTCAACTACTTGGAGAAAGAATCTTTACAATTAAAAGGCTTTTCAATATTAAAATGGGTTTAAATTCAAGAAATGATTATATTCCTAAAATTTTACTCACACCAGTTAAGGAAGGAGCGTCAATGGGTAAAGCACCAGATTTTGATAAATTGAAAAATTATTATTATGAGGTTCGCAATTGGGATCCTCAAACAGGAATACCAAATAAAGAAAAAATAAGAAAATTAGGGTTAAGATATCTCCTTGCTGGTTTTAATTCTCTTTAATTTAAATTTTGATGCTTATACCAATTCTGAAACTGACAAATAAATATAGAAATACAAATTATAAATTTACAAATAAATAAAAATTTATTTGAGAAATTCTTTTATATTAATGGTATTATCATGTCAGAAATAATTTTAAGTATCCTTATTGGAATGATAATGTTTTCTATTATAATAATTCTTTCGTTGATTTTTTCATCAATTAAAATCATAAGAGAGTATGAGAGGGTGGTCGTTTTCCGTCTTGGTCGATATGTTGGTATTAAGGGTCCAGGATTATTTTGGATCATACCAAAAATTGATAAAATTCATAAGGTGGACCTAAGAACAGTCACATATGATGCTCGTATGATAAAAGTAATTACAAAGGATAATATTAGATGCGATGTAGACTCATTTGTATATTATAGAGTAATTGATCCTAAAAAAGCGATTCTAGAAGTTGAAGATTACACTTATGCCACTCAAAATCTCGCAAAAACAGTATTAAGAGATATTCTAGGACATGCTGAACTTGATGATTTATTGACAAAAACGCGTGAATTTACCTTGCAAATTCAAGAAGAAATAGACGAAAAGACTGATCCGTGGGGGATAAAGGTGAGTGAAGTTGCTATTAGCGATGTTATTCTCCCGACAGAAATGCAGAGAGTGATTGCAAAACAGGCAGAAGCCGAGAGAGAACGAAGAGCGAGGATTATTATAGCTGAAGGAGAATATTTGGCTGCGGAGAAAATGTATCAAGCGGCAGAAATTTATGCTAAAAGTCCAATCACGTTGAAATTACGGGAGCTAAAAACGCTAACAGATATTGCTCGAGAAAAAAATTTGGTGGTAGTCACTTCAACTACCGATATTAGTGAATTGGGAAAAATTATTGCCTTAACTCGAAAAAAAGAAAAATAATATATAAATAAAATAAGTATTGAAAATCTAAAAAAAATGGAACAATTTGGTTTAACTATAATAACTATCATTCTGATAGCTTTAGGAATAGCTTTTGTATTTGCAGAGTTAGAATCGGACGAAGCTGAATTTTTTGGTCCAGCTGCAATATTTTGTCTTATAATGGGGATAGCACTTTGGTTTATCTCTAATCCTGCTAGCTGGTTGATTTCTCCAGAATGGTTTGGGATTATTTCAATCATGTTAATAACTGTAGTATTGATTTTAATTAGTTTCTCCATTCTGCTTACATATAAAATGATTATATTAAAAAAGAATCCCACAAATATATTTGAATTTGTAGGAGGAATTGGCAAAACAATCGATGAAATTGGGGAGGAAAAAAAAGGTTATATCCAATTTCATGGTGAATACTGGAAAGCATATTCAGAAATGATTGTAAAACCCGGTCAGAGAGTAAGAATTTTAAAAAAAGAGGGACTCACTCTCTTTGTTGAGCCTGAAGAAAATTTGTTCTGCTCTAATTGTGGAGCTAAATTATCCTTTGATTCAGATTTTTGCAGTAATTGTGGAACTCATGTAAAAAATTAAGCATCAATATTTTTTATATTCGGGGTCATTAAACGAAAAATGACACGAACTTCAATAATTTGATGAGAATTTATCGGTAGAAATAGTGGTTAAATTAGGTACCTTAGCTTTATTTAGTGAAAAAAAATAAAAAAAAAGAGATCTTATGATCAGAATAAACATCATCTGTTTTAAGAGAAGTCACCATTTCATTTTATTAAGATTACCTTTATTCTTTTTTTATACTATTTAAGGAAGTTTTTAAGACACTCTCGAATTTTTCATATGCAAAATCGGCGTCTTCTTCAGTAATATTCAATGGAGGTTTAATTTTTATAACATTTCGCATCAACATTTGTCCAGTACCAGAAAAGATTGGCATACTTGGTCCTAAAAAGATTTTTTGTTTGGGTCCTTCTAAAACCATTTCTTCTAATAATTCCGTATAAGGTTCTCTTGATTTTTGATTCTTAACTAATTCAATTCCAATGAATAAGCCGGGACCGCGAATATCACCTATAACTTCATATTTTTCTTGAAGTTCAAATAACCTTTTTGTAATTTGCTTTCCTCTGGCTTCACAATTCTCTCCAAATTTTTCCTTTTCAATCACTTTAATGGAAGCGAGACCTGCAGTTAAGCTAATCGGGGTAGAACTGAAAGTAGTGTGTTCCTCAGTTGGAGTGTATCGCTTTTTAATTTTTGGTGATACAATCAATGCTCCTAAGGGAAAACCCCCTCCAATTGCTTTTGTAAACATCATCATATCAGGAGAAACATCAATTCCTAGTTCTTTTTCATATTTTTCAGTTAATGTAAAATATTTCCCTGTTCTCCAAACAGCAGTTTGACATTCATCATATATTGTAAAAATTTTTTCACGCTCACAGATATCTTTTAATTTTTTAAGAAATTCTGGAGGAAAAGGAATGTGACCTCCTGCTGCTTGAAATGGCTCAAGTATAACTCCTATAAGCTTTTTAGGGGTCATTCCCATTAGATATTTCTCGACTAAGTCAAAACATTCTAAATTACATTGTGGATCTCTTTTGCCATATATCCCATTTTTATATTTCCATAAGCATCGATAACAATAAGGTTGGGGAACTCTAGTGAAATGTTCAGTGCCAAACGGAGAGAATCTTGATACTGCATGAAACGGTTGGGAAGCACCTGTCGTTACTAGACTAGTGCCATGATAACCATGAAAAAATGTTAAGAAATGATCTGCACCTCTCCCTGCAATTATTGCCAGTTTTATTGCAGATTCAAGAGCCAGTCCTCCACCTTGATTATTTATTACTACTCTCCCACCTTTTAACTTCCCTGGTGCTAGTTCAGCTAGTTTATTGCAAAATTTTGCACGAGCTGGCGTTAAACAACCTGATCTTACGTGAGTTAATCTTTTCATCTGTTCATATACAGCATAATTAACATCCGGATGTGCAAATCCTAAGGCAAGAGTCCAATTCATTGATGTACAATCAAAAATCTCTTCTCTTTCACCGGTTTTATTATCTTTTACAATAACCCAGGGTGAGCCAGGCTCTTTCGCTTCGATTATTGTTTTAAGCTCAACAAAATTATTTAACGAATGTTTATCAAAATTCTCTATTTCTTCTAAGGAAATATCAGATGAGATTCCTTCTAATTCTTCCTTATCAATATATTTTGGATTAATATCTACCATTTTTATACATTCTCAATCTAATTTTAATAAAATTTGTTTCCTATATTTTATCTAAAATGATATCATTTAAGAATTATAATATCGAGATACTTTAAAGGAGTAAATTAAATATTAAAATTTGAGATGTCAATAAAAGAATACTTCTTAGGATTGGATTGTTCAACTCAAAGTCTCACTGGGATCATTATAGATTTTGAAAGTAAAAAACCGGTTATTTCAAGATCACTCCCTTTTAGTGAATATTTTCCTCATTATGATACAGACCATGGGATCATAAAATTTGAGGATGGAAAGGTTGTTCATTCATATCCACTTATGTGGGTCGAAGCTTTAGACTTGATTTTTTCTAAATTTAAAGACGCAGCAATTGATTTGAGTTTGATAAAAGCAATTTCAGGAAGTGGACAACAACATGGCACAATATATTTAAATGAAAAATTTTGCAAAGCGCTTAAAAATCTTAATTCCACCAAGAATCTAAAGGAACAACTTGAAAATGTATTTTCTAGGGAAACTGCACCTATTTGGATGGATTCCAGTACTACAAGACAATGCGAAGAGATTAGGAAATCACTTGGAGGTAAAAAAAATACTATTGAATTAACTGGTTCAGATACATTTGAACGTTTCTCTGGACCCCAAATAAAAAAATTTTATCAAGAAAATCCAGAAGATTATGAAAAAACAAAAATAATTCACCTTGTAAGTTCCTTTATGGCTTCAATTTTATTAGGTGATAATGCTCCGATTGACCATGCTGATGGAGCTGGGATGAATTTAATGGATATAAGAAAAAAGATTTGGAGTGACAAAGTATTAGATGCAACAGCCCCCAATTTAAAAAATAAACTTCCAAATCTAATTAAATCTTATCATATTATTGGGACAATTTCTTCTTATTTTGTTAAAAAATATGGCTTTAATCCTGAAACCATTCTTTTGCCATGGTCTGGCGATAATCCAAATAGCCTTATTGGTGTTGGATTAATTGAAAAAGGAAAGGCAGCAATTAGTTTAGGCACAAGTGATACATATTTTGGTTTCATGGAAAAATTACATACTGACCCTCATGGAGAAAGCCATGTGTTTGTTTCTCCTACAGGTGATTATATGAGTTTAATTTGTTTTAAAAATGGCGCCATTGCAAGGGAAAAAATTAAAAATAAATTTAATTTGAGTTGGGATGAATTTTCTAAAATATTAGAAAAAATACCTCCAGGAAATAATGGAAATATAATGTTACCATATTTTCTTCCTGAAATTGTCCCACACATATTAAATCCCAAGGTATATAGGTTTGGTTTTGATGAGAATAATAAGGATGCAAATGTTCGGGCTATTATCGAATCACAGATATTATCAATGAGACATCATTCTGAATGGATTGGAGAAAAGCCAAACATTATTTATGCTACTGGAGGAGCTTCAAAAGATACTGCAATACTTCAAATTATCGCGGATGTTAATGATGTTGATGTCGTTCAATTTGAAATCAGTAATTCCGCTGCATTAGGAGCAGCATTAAGGAGTGTTAAAACTTATTACGATAAAAATGGAGTTAAAAAATCGTGGGCAGAGATTGTAAAAGATTTTACTTCAATGAGAGGAACTGTTATATCTCCTCGAAAAAAATATCGAAAATTATATGATGATATGGTTTTTTTATATAAAGAATATGAAGATTTTGTGCTGCGTGGTGGAATAAACCCGGAAAAATATCGCCAGAAATTTATGGAATTATATTTTAAAAAGAATAAAAAAATTTAAAATTAAAGGCTTAGTTCAGGTATTTTTCATCCCAAAATTTCACCTAATTTCAACCAATTTAACTGGTTTTATCATAACTGGTCCAATTAAGCCCGAAGGCATAAACTCCTTTTTCTTTTTATGATTTTTCCAATTTTTTCCTCCTTTTTTACCATAACCAATCAACCGATTACGCAATGTTGGAGTTATTATAATTTCAATTTTATTTTCTCCACTTTTAACAATATCGCTAACATCTATTTCAAATGGATAAACCAATAACGGTTGAGTTTCAATGTTGTTAATTTTTACGACTGCAACGTCATGGACCAGCCCAAGATTTAAAATTAATTTTAAATCTTCTTGGATGTATTTTTCCTCCAATATGAATTTTAATGTATAAACACCTTTACTTGAGCAATATTTTAATTCTGGTATATTGCACCAATCTTTTAACTCCTCTAAATTGATATGAATAGGAGTGAAATTACCTAGATGATCCCATAATTGAGTTTTAAAAACCCATTTCTCAAGTGAAATAGAAGAAGGTATTTCATTTTCGATTTTTATAACTTTCTCAGAACCATCGCTTAATTTTACTAAAAAATGGCCAGTAGTTTCAAGTAATCCGTAAATTTTATTATTAATTCTTTTAGTTTTGATTGGACTTTCAATAACGTGAATTTCTTCTTCACTTTTTTTAAATTCCAAGATATAAGAATCGTAAGCGTCAAAATATATATCTATCCTAATATAATCGTTCTCTCGTTTATACTGAACTGCTTGATTAATTTCTCCTGTCCATGGATTTAAAATAAATGGAATTTTGTCAATATGAGAAAATTTCATTGAGATATTTATCGGTTGATTGGTTGAATGACGAAGGAAATAACAGTCAGAATTTTCTGTAGCCTTATGAATATAATAAATTGACGGCTGTTCTCCCTCATATAAAATTTCGGGTTTAATTTTTAAATGTTCAATAATATATTGAGCGAGATTTATGGAATTCTCAACGTAATAAGATTTCTTATTTTCAATTAAATTCTTAATAATGCCTTCTATCTCTTTATCATTTACTTCAAAATTTAAATATCCGGGTTGTTTTTTAGGTAAAATATTGATGAATATAATTGGGATTCCAGATGTAGCAATATAATTTAATTTCCTTGCTAAGTCAAGTGAAATAGCATCAACATTCGGTAGTATTAATACCTCAAATTTAGCTCCCCCTATTAAAACTTTATTTTCCTTAACTTTACTATTTAATATGCTTTCTTCGTTGACATGTGTATAATAGAAACCATTTGCAGTCAAGTTATCTGTTAAATTTAATAGAGATAAAGTCCATTTATCATTACCGTCTAAATTTTCCTTATTTTTTAAATGGGCATTAATCTGACCTTTTGCTAAGGGAGCATCATTTTCATCCAAATACCCACCGACTAATTCCTCTTTTTTTAATATGGAATCACAATAATTAAATATTGGATAAAAAATTGCAACATTAGATACAGTTTTCCCGTGTTGTAATATATATTGGCATCTAGTTATATATTTATTCATAATTGGGAAATACTCCCAAAATGGGTTCATTCTACTGAAATTTGATGAAAAATTCATTGAATTTGGTAAATAAGGTGTAGAAAACCCACAATAACCGGGGTATGGAAATAATGGATTTTGATAAGGGAAACCATGATATATCATCTGATTTATTCCTGAAATAAATAATCTATCTGCAGCAACTTTCCACTTAAGTGGTGTTGTCATATAATCTCTCTGATTCCATACAATAGATTCAGCCGTAACAATGGGTTTCTCATATATTAAACCTGCAGAACCAGCTAATTTCAAAAAATCAATAATTCCTCCAGCATAAAGTTGTTCGGTTTCGGGTATATGAGCAATTCCAAAACACTTTAAAGTATCTGCTCTAATACCATAAGCTTGAATTCGGCTTTCTAATTTATACTTATTGGCCCAATCTGTCATTGTTTGAACAAACTCTTCAGAAAATAAGTCTGAAATAGTTTTTTCAAAATCATATCTAAGTCTTTCCCC
This sequence comes from Promethearchaeota archaeon, assembly GCA_030606485.1. GTDB lineage: Archaea > Asgardarchaeota > Lokiarchaeia > Sigyniarchaeales > SOKP01 > 6H3-1. The sequence goes on from JAUWGH010000003.1 coordinate 302,271, forward strand.
ACTTTCATCTTTAAAGTCAAAACAGGGAATTTCACCGCCAAGAAATGCTTGGAGATATTTATTATCCCTATTTGGAACAAAACATACCGGAAGAAAGGGAGTTAAATCATATCCTCGTCGCTTTTTAAATTGTTCTAAGAAATCATCTGTCCATAACCAGTCAGAACTTAATTCCAAACTGTCAGTAAAGAAAGCCCTTAAAGTATTTCCAAAATAATTTCCAAAATATTTCTTTCCTTCCCCTAGATGTAAATCTAAATGCTTTTTAATAGATTTAGATGAGAGATGATCTAAAACCAAACTAACTTTATCAGGAGAAGATCTGCAATCAAATAATGGTATTGATCCTGAAGGACCCTTATAGAAAGCAAATATTTGCCAATCTCCCTCAGGTACTTTCCAATCTAAAATATTATTAGTTTTTACTTTATTAGTTAATATTATAATTGATTTTTTGTCAATATAAGCGGTCTCAATTTCTCTGTATTTGATTTCACCTGGTTTTCCTATAGGTTTAGCTGCTACAACAGCTTCTAATCTCATATCTTCCTTGATAAATTTTCGTTGGCCTAAGCCTACATTTGGTGGATCCTGAAATTGTAGTTCACCTACGTAGTGTATTGGACCTTTTATATTTTTTTGACCGATTAATAAAACCTTCATAGAATCATCTTTAGTAATATGAGTACCTCCAGCAGGCCAAGCAGAACCAATAGTGAGATCTATTATCATATCTCGCTTTGATGCTTCTTCTAAAACAGTCTTAATCATTTCATAGTAATATGGCTGCATAAACCTATGAGAACGAGCAGCTCTTTTCGTATCTCTTTCTTCTAATCCCATTGGAGAACCTATCATAAAGACTTGAATTTCAGCCCCCAAAAATCCAGATTCATCTAAATCTTGAATTTCCTTTATTAATTCTTCCTTTTCCACATCACATCCTGTCCACCACCATCTTACTAAGGATCGAGCGGATTTTGGTGGGTCTTTAAATTCTTTCCAATAAATATCTTTTAAATTAATTATATTTTTTTTCACCTTTACAATATTATTTTGGAATTTAACTTTATGAAATTTTATGAATTTTTTTTTTAATCATTTTAATAAAATAGCATAGTGAGATAATATAAAGGAAAAAAAATTCTAGAAATCACCGTTGAAAAAAAGTAAAAGTTATGCCATTTGGCGCGAAAGTAATGGTCAAAAATATTTAGAAATTTGTGCTCTGGATTATTATACATTAGGTCTTTTTGAAGGAGAATATCTTTCTAAAAAAATTAAAGAAATGAAAATACTCATAAAAATACTTTCGTTAAAATATCTCCCTAAAAAATTTTCTTACAAAAAATTCAAAAAAATTGCAGAAAATTATGAAAAGTTTATTCCGAAATATCTACAATCGGAAATGTTAGGAATGGCGGATGCAATAAAAAATGTTTCATATGAAGATATACTTTTACAAAATTGTTTCTTAGATTTACTTTACGGTCAATTGATCCCAAAGGACATACACAACTCAATTCTACATTCTTATGATCTTGGTTGCACATCTTTCGGGGCAATCAATCAAGATTCAACTTTGATTGGGCAAAATTTTGATTTCTCAATAATTTTCAAACCTGCTCTCTCTTTTACTTTACTTAAAATGCCAAAAAAACCTGAAATATTTTCATTAAGATTAGGATCAATGTTAAGTCTCCCAGCTGGAAGAAATAGTTATGGTGTTTCTATAGCGGTTAATGTCGTTAAAAGTCGTGTCGAGGGATTTTTTTCGATTCCAGTTACAATAAAATCTCGTATAGCGCTTGAATCGAGTAAAAACGCTGAATCTTTGTATAATTTTCTAATTAGCAGACCGAATTCCACCAGCGGCAATTTACTCATTTCAGATAATTCAAAAATCATTGCTATGGAAATTTTACCTTTTGATCATATAAGGGAAGATATTGTCCGTATAGTTGTCAGATCAAATACCTATATTTCTGATTCTTTTCAAAAATATCTTATTAAACCAAATTATTCAAAAAAAAGGCAGAAGTATGCAGAAACTCATTTGAATGAAATTTATAATAATAAATCATTAACTGATGATAAATTAATAAATTTACTGGCTGATGAACCAATTATTTGTCGCCTTAAGCGTCGTAAATCTATGACGATTGCTTTCCTTACGAAGAAATATTTCGGAATAGGAAATACAAAATATGATGAACCTGGTATTGTTCCGATAAAATAATTCTTGATTTTCTATATTGTTTAAAAGTTTTTACATATTCTAATTATGGAATAATATGGATATGAATTAAATTAAGAAGATCTACTAAATTAATTGCTTTCAAATATAAAAAGACATCATAAAATTGAATAATTTCCATTTTAGTAATTTTTTCATGTAGAATTTGCAAAAACTATTATTTCAACATATTTTTTTTATTTTTTAAGGATTCAAATAGATTGAATTAAATGTAGTTCGACATAAATGAATATGAAGTTTAAATTTCGGCTCCTAAAAAACCCGCCTTATCCAATTCTTGGATTTCCTTTAATAATTCATCTTTCTCCACATCTAAGCCCGTCCACCAAAATCTTACCATTGGACGAGCAGATTTTGAAGGATTTTTGAATTCTTCCCAATCAATATCGTTTAGATTAAACATCAATCTTTCATTTTTTGAATTTTTCAATTATTTCTAATTACATTTTTATAATAGAAAAGAGTAATTCTTTAGATATTGAAATGAAAATCATTGAAAAATTATAAATGATATATATGAGTGAAGAAAATTGGGAACCTATTTTTGATTATAAGAACGTATCAAAATATGTAGATCTTAACAGACCTTGGTTAAAATTTTGGCCCGAAGATATACCTAAATCTATAAAATTTGAGCCCATTTGCATTCATGATTACATTCGCAATATTGCTAAAAAATATCCAAATAATGTTGCTATTGAATATTTGACGAAAGATAAAAAATACACATACCGTGAGATATTTTGGTATGCTGATAAGATTGCAAATGCTTTATCTGAATCTTTAAGAGTTAAAAAGGGAGAGTCCGTTGCAATAATGACGGGAAATGTACCTGAATTCGTATTTTCAGTTTTTGGTATTACCCAATGTGGTGCATCTGTATCTCCTATAAATCCCTTATTAAAAGCACCAGATATAGTTCATATTATAAAAGAAGCTGGAAATATAAATACGGTATTTGTTCATAAGGCAAATTATAGAACAGTAAAGAAAGCAAGCAGAGAAGTTAAAATTGAAAACATAATTTTATTGCAAGCAGAGGAGGGTAAGGATGATGCCATCACTTTTGAAGAGTTTATCGCAGATGCTATTCCTAAACCTCCTAAAGTCGATATTGATCCAATGAATGATATCGCAGCGCTTTTATTTACTGGAGGGACTACCGGCCTTCCTAAAGGCGTAATGCTAACTCACAACAATCTTGTAGCAGATGCATTGAGCACAATAAATATAGATAAACCTACTATAGATGAAACGATAGGAACTGGTGTAACTATTCAAGTTATACCTATTTGCCACAGTTTTGGATTTGAAATGTCAATTATATATATGGCTTCAGCAGCAATGATGATATTTCCCGGTCAATTTGATCCAAAAGTAATTTTGAAATTGATTGAGAAATATGAAGTTGAATTGGTTGTATTAGTTCCAGTCATGTACCAAATGCTGGTTAATCACCCAGATTTTAGAGAACGAGATCTTTCTTCTTTAACAACTGCCACATCTGGTTCTGCGGGTTTGCCACCAAAAGTAGCAAGAAAATGGGAAGAAGGAACACATGGAATAAAAGTAGGGCAAGGTTTTGGATTAACTGAAACATCTCCTATTACGCATATGCAACCATCATGGCTTCCTGAAATAAGACCAGAGAGTATTGGTATTCCAATCACAGACACAGATGCAATAATTGTGAATCCTAAAACATTAGAAGAACTTAAAATTGGAGAAGTCGGTGAATTGCTGATTAAAGGACCACAAGTTATGAAAGGTTATTGGAAAAGGCCTGATGCCACAAAAGAAGTATTAATTAAAGGTGGTTGGCTGAGAACTGGCGATCTAGCCAGGATGGATAAAGAGGGATATTTTTACATTGAGGGAAGGCAAAAAGATATAATAAAATATAAAGGCTACAAGGTAATGCCTAAAGAAGTTGAAGAAAAACTAATAGAACACCCAGCTATTTTAGAAGCTGGTGTAGTAGGAGTTCCAGACCCAAATATTGGTGAAACTATTAAGGCTTTTGTAGTTCTAAGAGCGGATTTTAAAGAAAAAATTACTGAACGTGAAATTCTTGAATGGTCAAAGCAGCATTTAGCCGGATATAAGTATCCCCGTCAATTGGAAATTGTCACAACGCTCCCCAGAACATCTGTTGGGAAGATATTTCGAAGAAAATTAAGAGAAAGAGAGGTATAAACTTTTTAACAAGAATAATCTCAAATATTTTACAAAATAATCCTTTTTTTATTTATCATATCTGAATTTATCAAATCTTATTAAATTTCATTAATAAAAACATGGTTAATACCTTAGACATAAATGATGAAAACGATTAATTCAATTGATCAGATAAATAAAAACTTATAAACTTCAAAGTTTAAATTGATAATTATGTCGAGACGAGATATTGCTTGGTATGAAAATCCTGAAATAAAAGGTTTATTTATCAAAGCAGCGAGCAATGCAATGCGTGGATACCACGCTCCCATAACAAGTCCCAAAACTACTTTTACTGGAACAAACAGTTTAACTGATTTTATAAATCATTTAGGAGCATTTTTAAAGGATGGAGAAAAAAGGGTTTTGATTGTTGTTGATAAAGATTTGAGAAAGTTTGGAGAGAAGGTAGCTGAGCGATTGGCAACTCTAAGAGGCATTGATTCAAGGCTATTCGATAATGTTTTACCAGATGTTCCCAAATATACTGTTTCAGAAGGAGTAGAAATCTGTAAAGAATATGATCCAAAGGTAATTATATCTGTAGGAGGAGGTTCTGCTATTGATACCAGCAAAATGATTTTATTATATTATGAGAGACCGGAGATTAATCTAAATAATTTAATGGCTCCAAGTTATTTAGGTCTTAGAAAAAAAGTACATTGGTTAGTTGCTATACCAACCACAAGTGGAACCGGAGCCGAAACTACTTTTATTGCGGTTGTATCCGATACAGATCGAGACCCGCCAAAAAAGACTGAAGTTGTATTATATGAACTTTGCCCGGATTTCGCCGTATTAGTTCCTGAATTTGTAAAAACTATGCCTCCATACTTAACTATGGGGACAGGAATCGATGCTTTAGCACACGCTATGGGGAGTTATGTCTTAACAATGAGTACGGATTTTTCGGACATGTGTAATTTAAAGGCTATTGAATTAATATTAAAATATCTTCCACGTTCTGTGAAAAGAGGAAATGATATGGAGGCACGAGAGAAAATGCAGTTAGCCGCTTATATCGCAGGATTGGGGTTTGGAAATGTTTCTGGTGGAATTGAACATTCAATGGGTCATTCATTTGGGGCTTTGTTTCACGTGCACCATGGGGTATGTGTTGGACTATTTCTATGTGCTTCAATTGCATATCAATCGAAGGTAACAAATCGCTTTTTGGACTTAGCGAGGTTATTTAGCGTTAATACAGAAGGAAGAAAGCGTAATGAGATATTAAAAGAATTATTAGAAAAATTAAGAGAGTTCATGAGGTCGGCAAAGTGTCCTATTTCTATAAGAGAACTTGAACAACCAAAAATTTCCAAGGAAGATTATTTAGCCAATATTGATCAAATGGTTGAATTTGCATTCAATGATTATTGCACCTTATCTTCCTCACGCAAGATTGATCCTCCTCAATATCGAAAGATTTTTCTAATGTCCTATGACAACAAAATAGAAGATTTAATGGAATTATATTATAAATAAAGGAGAGATGATAAGAAAAATGACTCAATTGTTTGGATATAATGGAAAAATTGCATATATTGATCTAAGCAATCAGAAGATTGATGTTAAAGATCTTGATCCTCATATTGCAGAGAAGTATATTGGTGGAGTAGGTTTATCAGCAAAACTAACTTACGATCTCCTTACGGATAATGATTATGAAATATTAAAATCAGATCCGTTTGCTGGGATTAACCCACTGATTTTTGCAACTGGTCCTTTAACCGGAACAGCTACACCCTCTAGTAGCAGATATTCTGTTGCTGGAATATCTCCTTTAACAAGGATTTGGGGTGAATCAACATCGGGTGGATTTTTTCCAGTAATACTAAGAAGATGTGGATATGATGCATTAGTTATAACTGGAAAGGCTAAGGAACCTTTATTTTTATCTGTTAATGATGGAGATATCTCTTTTAAGGATGCAGAGAATATCTGGGGCAAAAATACAAGGGAGACAACAGAATTAATTAAAAAAAAACTTGGTGACGATAAAATACATCTCGCTTGTATCGGACAGGCTGGTGAGAATTTGGTTAAATATGCTGCGATTATAAATGATGAAGGAAGAGCAGCCGGAAGATGTGGTCTTGGAGCTTTAATGGGAAAAAAGAAATTAAAAGCGATCGTTGTTAAAGGGAAGAAAAAAATAGAATATGCAAATAGAAATGAATTAATAGAAAAAGGTAAAGACTCATTAAGAAATATACATAATGCTTTTGCAACTAATTTCTATAGTCATTATGGTACATTAATATATTCTGATATGGGAATGGTTCTTGGGGATATACCGGCAAATTATTTCACAAATACGGAATTTGTTGCTGAAAACTTAACAGGACGGGCACTAAAAGAACAATACCCCGTTTTGAAATATGCATGTGCGGGATGTACAATAGGTTGTGGTAGAACTACTATTATTGAAATAAACGGTGAGGAAGTTAAAGTTGATGGGCCAGAATATGAAACAACGGCATCTTTTGGTCCAATGTGTGGCATTTTTGATTTTAAACCTATAATTCAGGCAAATCATATTTGCAATCTTGAGGGTGTTGATACAATTTCTAGTGGAGTTTCAATATCATTTTTAATTTACCTCGTTGAAAATAAAATCGCAATTGACAAAATTCAAAAATATTTATCAGATATTACTTTGGAGGAAATAAAATGGGGAAGTAGTGAAATAATGCTTAAACTATTAAATAAAATCATTAGAAAGGAGGGAATTGGAGAATTACTTGCAGAAGGAGTACGAATTATGGCTAATAAATTAGGTGTAGATCCGGGATTAGCCGCTCATGTAAAAGGTCTGGAAATCCCAATGCATGACCCAAGGGCATATGCAGGTCAGGCTCTTACATATATGACTTGTTGCATAGGTGCTAGCCATGAAAAAGGCGATTTCTTTAATATTGATGGTGATGCTGCATCATTTTCAAAAATAAGAAAAAGTGACCGGTTTAAGATTAACGAGAGAGAGGAATCTGTTATGGCTTTACAAGATTTAACATGTATATATGATTCTTGCGTAATTTGTAACTTTCCACATATCAATATTCCAGTTATGGGACGTTTATTAAAAGCCGCTACTGGTTTTGAATCTCTTGGGAAAAAGAAATTATTTATGAGAGCAGGAGAAAGGGCATCAAATGTTAAGAGACTTATTTCCTGCAAATTAGGAACAACAAGAAAAGATGATACCTTACCAGAAATTGTCACCAGAGTTTTAGAGAGTGGCGGTACCGCAGGATTTAAATTAGATTTATCAGAAAATTTGAAAACATACTATGAAAAGCGAGGATGGAATGATAACGGCGTCCCAACGAATGAAAAATTAGATGAATTGGAAATCTAAATTAACCTTAAATATTTTTTTTCTATATTTTTCTGTAAAAAAGAATCTCTATTTATAATTCAATTTTTATTTCTATTATAAAACTTTAAAAAATTGGTCCAATCGTTCCTTACCTTGATATTTCAAAAGTTTTTTTAACGATTTTTTATCTATACTATCAGTTGCCAATAGAAAAGTCTTGAATTCTCCATCTTGCTCAATTTTAGCAATAATTTCTATGGTTTTATCTTCTTCTATTTTTACACTCTTTATTGTATTAAAATCATATATTTGTCCAGATCTTAATTTTATTTCCACCATTTTTTAAAACCAATTCACTTAGAAGTGATACCTTGTGGGTAATTATTACTTACTATAAAGAAAAAATCAATTTATTTTAAGGTATAATTGATTTTAAAATTTTGTTAAAAAAAATAAAATAAAAAAAAAATCTATAGATTTACATCATTCCAGGAGGCATTCCTCCCATTCCACCCATTCCACCCATTCCACCACCTGGAGGCATTGGGGGCATAGCAGATTTTGAGCCGGCGATTATATCGTCAATACGCAGGATAAGGCTTGCCGATTCGTAAGCAGATTTTATGGCTTGTTTTTTTACAATGGTTGGTTCGATAACATTTAAATTCATCATATCTTTCTCGATTTCTCCCTTTTCCAGATCAATTCCCGCATATTTATTACCAGCTTGATGAGCAGCTCTTAATTTAACCAAAATATCAATTTGATCAAGGCCACCATTTTCAGCAAGTGTAGTCGGAACAATATCTAAACTATCGGCAAATACATCAACAGCTAATTGTTCTCTTCCTCCAAGAGTGGTTGCAAATTTTCTTAATTGAATAGCAGTCTCTACTTCTGGAGCGCCTCCACCGCCCACAATATTTTCATCTTCGATAACATCTTTAACTACGGACAAGGCATCATGTATCGCACGTTCTGCTTCATCTACAATTAATTCTGTTCCACCACGGATTAAAATCACTACTGCTTTTGGATCCTTACATTTTTCAACAAAAATCCAAGAATCTTTCATAATTTTTCTTTCTTCTACTAATCCCGCGTAACCAAGTTTGTCTTTATTTAAATCACCAAAACCTGTAAAAATCATACCACCTGTTGCTTTGGAAAGCTTTTCCAAATCCGATTTTTTGACTCTTCTTACAACTAATACTCCAGCTTTAGCCAGAAAATGTTGAGCCATATCGTCAATACCTTTCTGACAAATTATTACATTTGCACCAGTATTGATAATCTTATCCACCATATCTCGAAGCATTTTTTCCTCCTGATCAAGATATGCTTGTATCTGCTCCGGACTAGTGATTTGCAACTTACTATCAAATTCTGTTTTTTCAATCTCTATTGCCGATTGAAGCAATAAAATTTTAGCGTCTTTAATAATCTTTGGCATGCCAGGATTAACAACTTCTTTATCTAAGATAATACCTTTAATTAATTTTGTGTCATCTATACTTTCTCCTTCTTTTTTCTGAATTTGAACCTTATCTAAATCGGCTCTCCATTCTCCATTTACTTGCTCGGCAACAGAAATTATAGCCTCTACGCAAATATCTGAGAGTAAATCTCTTGATTCTGAGACCAATTTAGAAGACATCGAAGTCATTGCTACTTTCTTGAGTATATCCTTATTATCTATAGTTGCTTTTTCTGAGATATTATCCAAAATTTCTAAACTTTTATCAGCGGCTTTTCTAAAACCTTCAGCTATTATAGTTGGATGAATTTTTTGTTCTAATAATTTTTGAGAACGTTTTAATAATTCTCCAGCAAGTATTACTGCAGTAGTTGTTCCATCTCCAACCTCTGAATCTTGAGTTTTAGCGACTTCCACCATCATCTTGGCTGCTGGGTGTTGTACGTCAATTTCTTTTAAGATTGTGGCACCATCATTCGTGATTACAATGTCGCCGAATTGGTCCACTAACATCTTATCCATTCCCTTTGGACCAAGGCTTGTTCGAATAGCCTCGGCAATTGTTATTGCAGCGGCTATGTTGTTGCTTTGAGCGTCTTTGCCTTTAGTTCTTTCAGTTCCTTCTCTTAAGATTAGAACTGGTTGACCACCTAGTTGCACTTTTAAATTTCATCTCTTTCTTTTAAATTTCAAAATTTTTTAATACTATTTAAATGATCTCTATGTCATATAGATTTTAAATTTTTCTCTATTTTAACCTAGAAATATTTAATTTCAAGAGAATAAAAATTTAAAGAAGTTATTTTGAGCGTTCTCTTCTTTTTGGCCGTAAATCCTTACTCCGGCACAATCTACACTTTACCGCTTTAATTGGATTATGCGCTCCACATTTTCTGCAAATTGAATGTTTAGCTATTAAATGGTAAGTTGCAATCCTCCTCTTACTTGGATCATCAATAGGTGTCATTTTCGAGCACTATTTTGAAATTAATATAAAAAATATTAGATACTTTAAAAGATACTTAATAATCTATAAAATTTTCGAAATTTTCTATTTACTCTTAAGGTAAATCAAAAATTTAATATTTGATTTTTCTTTCATTTGATTATTAATAGAGATAAATTGAGATTAATAATAGAAAAGTAGATATGGATTAGAAAGCAAATGCCAAGAGAAATTTTTGATCAGAATCAATTCATAGAATTAAGTAAAGTTGCAATTCATTGTAGAGTAAAGCGTAGGAAAGAAGATGTTAAATTAAAATTAAGGACTAAGAAGTACTTATTTACTTTTAAAACAGATTTTAAAACTGCAGAAGATCTGATAAATAAAATAGATTGTTCAATTATAGAATTGTGAAAGAATGTATAGAAGGTAAAAGAAAATTTTAGATTTACCGGCAGATAAAACATGCATTAAATCGTCATTTTTATGTTCAAATTGTAAGCGGAAGTTAGAAAATAATGAAATTTCACAATTTGATTTAGAGATCGCAAGAGATCTTTTAGAAATAGAAGCAAAACACCCCTCATTAGAAGAGGCTTCTTTATATAGGACTATTGATTTTGGAGATGTTGTGATTTTTATTGTAGGAAAGGGAGATAAACTTAGATATAATGGGGAGATTTTAAAATTTCTGAGAAAGAAATATGATGTTAAATATATAATATTAGTTGAAAAGACTAAAAAAATTAGACAAGTTGTAGAGAGTTTAATTTCTCCGGGTAAATTGATTGGATTAAATGAAATTTTTGTGCCTACGGGAGATGTTCAGTATAAAGCAATAATTAGTAAGATTGATAAAGACAAAATTCTTTTTACTAAAGATGAGCTTGAAGAGCTTATTGAGGAGATATCTACTCAAATTATAAGAATTAATTTTGAATAAATGGATAATTTTTCTTTTTATTGATTGTTTCACTATATAGAGAGGATTTCATATGGGTGCAATTGAATACAAACAAGTTATTTTAATAAGGACAGATCTTGGAATGAGTGTGGGAAAGAAGTGTGTTCAATCCTGCCATGCAAGTGTTAGTTCGTCAGATTTAGTTAGAAAACGAGATAAAATAGTGTGGAAGCAGTGGATGAATACAGGTCAAAAGAAAATTGTATTAAAAATTAAAACTTTAGAAGAGTTATTATCAATTTATCGTAAAGTTTTAAAAGAAAAAATACTATGTTTTTTAGTTCAAGATGCTGGTTTAACTCAATTGGAACCTGGAACTATTACAGCTTTAGGTATTGGTCCGGCAAAATCAGATATATTAGATAAAATTAGTGGAGAACTTAAACTCTTATAACGATTAAAATGGAAAAAATTCGACTTAGAGAAAATGAAAAATACGTTGGAATCGAATATTATGGAACCAATGAGAGAGGAATAGGGGGTATTATTAAACATAAATTTAAGGATTTTATTGTTAGGGAGATTACACGAGAAAGAAAAATATTAGAAATAAGGGAAGATCGTCCAGAGGTAGTTTTCCTACCAACAGGTAAATATACTACTTTTAATGTTACCAAGGTAAGACGAGATACATTAGAAGTATTAAATATTATTGCACATGAACTTGGTATTCCATCCGAACATATTTCTTATTCTGGGTTAAAAGATCATCGAGCGATTACTGTTCAACAAATGTCAGTTAAAGGCAATGTAATAAATAAATTAAAAAAAATTAAAAAAAAAAACATATTTATTAGAGATATAAGGTCTACAAAACATCCCGTTAAAGTGGGAGACAATTGGGGGAATCACTTTTCAATTGTAATTAGAAATATAGAAGGTTATCGAAAATTAAGCAGGAATATTGAAGCAATTAACCAATTTTTAAATAAATATGGGTTCCCAAATTATTATGGCTTACAGAGATTTGGTATCTATCGCCCAAATTCTCACCTTATTGGTAAATATATTTTACAAAAGAAATACAAGGAAGCTATAGAAGAATTTCTGATGAGAATTTATTCAATTGAAGAGATAAAAAATATAGGTGGAAGGAAAGAAATTTCTGAGATTATTGAACGTATGAATTCATTTGATGAAATCCCAAGAAAATTTAAATTTGAAAAAAAAATCATTGATTACTTGGCCAAAAATGGAGAAGATTATTTTGGATGCTTATCATCTCTTTCTAAGAATATACTTAATTTAGTTATTAGTGCATATCAATCTTATTTATTTAACAAGGCTCTCTCTAGGAGAATTCAATTGGGTTATCCAAGATTTAAACCTGTAAAAGGAGATTTAATTGGTATATTAGAGGATGAAATGGGTCATTTAACAAAAATAAAGTATTTATATAATGGAAATTTAAAAAAACCTTTAAAAAAGGCATTGAAAATAGATCGAGCAGCAATTATTTCCCCAATAATAGGATATGATTCTGAATTAAACCCCTCGCATTTAATGTCTAAAATCTATTTAAAAATATTGAAGGATGAAGAAATATTAAGAGATATTTTTAACCTTCCAGAATTTTCCGCTTTAAATTTCCCCGGGACATATAGGCCCATATCTATAAAACCTAGGGGATTGAAAATTTTTAAAATCGATGATGATGATTTATTTCCAGGAAAAAAGAAAATAAGATCAGATTTTGACTTAAGAAAAGGTTCTTATGCTACTATGTTATTAAGAGAGTTCATAAAACATCCTTAAATATTAAAAATTTATTAAGTGCAATTTTAAATTAATTTAATGCTTTTCCACATCTAAAACAGAATCTTGCTCCTGCCAGTAATTGCTCTCCACAATAAGGACAATATCCTGCGTATTCTATTGTTCCTGCTTTTGCGCTTGTTAATTGATCTGGAGGTTTTTGATAAGTATATGAGGCTAAATCTTTTAATTTTGCTAAAGAGAAATAACCGATTAATTTAAAAATTATGCCGATGATGCCTGTGATTATTAGAAAAATTAATGCCGTACATAAAGCTGCCGTCTTTAAATTTTTAGAGCCATCTATTGCTGCCTCTGAAATATATGGAGGAAACATGGAAGCATTTTCTATAAAAAAGTTATTTAAATTATCCCAAGCCTTCATTTCAATTATCGCGGCTATCATGATTATAGCAAATACAATACCAAGAAAAATAAAGAGAATCATTATCATCTCCAAAATAGAAGATATTTCAAGTGTAGATGGGGGATAAGGGTAAAATTTTGATATTATATCAACTAAAAAAAAACTCATCACTCCTAACAAAATCGCGAAAAGAACATTTGTAAAAATGATAGCCCCGAGTAATAATGAATGAAATTTCGCCAAGTTATGATTATTTAGTTGTAGATTTATCCTTTTTACATTTACTAATGCACTAATATTAAAAATTAGTAAAAGTATAGATGGAATTATTGATATTAATATTGAAACAATAAATAAAGTAGTTGAAGGTATTAAACTAAAAAAGGATAATGGTATACTTATTATTGGACCTATAATCACGATTATTGCTACAATTCGTATTTTTCTTCCAAATTCGGAGAATTCATAATTAATATTGACATCTGACATAGTTGGATTTACCTTCAATTTATATTTGAATTAAAAAATTTTGAATATTTATCATTTTGAATTTAATTTTTAATATGGGAATCACTTTATTTAAATTAAGTATTATTATAAAAAGAAATTGAATATTACTAAGAGGAACGAATATAAATGTCTATGGATGAGATGGAAGACTTTAGAAAAACTCATTATACGAAAGATATAATTCCTGAGTTAATAGGAAAAGAAGTAATTCTTGGTGGCTGGGTTCAAAATTATCGTGATTTAGGAGGATTAAAATTTATCATTCTACAAGATAAATTTGGCGAACGACAAATTACATTAAAGAAAGGCGTTGTTTCTAATGGTATTTTTGATATTAAAGTAGGATATCAGTGGAATATAATGATAAAAGGTATTGTTAAAGAATTTAAAAATGCACCTGGTGGAATCGAGATAATACCTTCCCAAATCAAGATTTTGAATAAAACTCCAGAAAAATTACCTATTGATATGACTGGAGAAACAGTTTCAGAATTGGATATTAGGTTAGATAACCGAGTTTTAGATTTAAGATCTAAGAAAAATCAAGCCATCTTTCGAATAAGGTCAGAAGTTATCAATTCAATAAGAAAATTTCTTTTAAAAAAAGATTTTACAGAAATTACAACACCAAAAATTATAGCTTCTGCAACGGAAGGTGGGACAGAACTCTTTCCAATAATATATTTTGAGGCGGAGGCATTTTTAAGTCAATCAGCTCAACTATATAAAGAACAATTATGTAGCGTTTTTGAGAACGTGTTTGAAATAAGTCCTGCCTTCAGAGCCGAAAAAAGCCATACGAAACGTCATTTATGTGAGATTTTTACGTTAGATGTTGAAATGGCTTTTGCAAATATGCAAGATGTAATAATATTACTTGAAGAAATGATTCAATTCATAATAAAAGACATTAGAGAAAAAAGATTAGATGATTTAAAAATTTTAAACATGGAAAAAAAAACAATTGTTCCTAAAATACCGTTTCCAAGATATACGTATAAAGAGATAATTGAAAAAATTTCAACCGAATTTAATATAAATGTAGAATTCGGAGAAGATATCTCAACGGAGGCTTATAGAAAATTGGGTGAAGTATTACCGGGTTATTATTTTATAATTGATTGGCCAACATCGAGTAAGCCATTTTATATTATACCCTACAAAGATAAGCCAGAATTAACAGAATCCTTCGATTTACAAAAAGGATATCTTGAACTCACATCTGGAGGAACGAGAGTTCATAATAAGGAATATTTAGAGAAAAGATTAGAAGAAAAGGGTTTAAACCCAATATCTTTTGAATCTCATCTAAGAATGTTTGATTTTGGCATGCCTCCGCATGCAGGAGCTGGGTTAGGAATTGACAGATTTATAACCGTATTATGCGGTTTAGATGATATTAGAGAGGCTGTAATGTATCCAAGAACGCCAGATCGGCTTACTCCTTAAAAATTTATTATGAGGTTTGTTATGATCGAAGATTATTTAAAAGCTGGAAAAGCCACTGTAAGTGCAAAAAAGTTGGCACGTCAAATCACCAAACCTGGAACTCCACTAATTGAAATTTGTAATAAATGTGAAGAAAAAATAATAGAAAATGGAGCAGAACTGGCATTTCCTTTAAATATTTCATTAAATGAAATCGCAGCCCACTATAGTTCTCCAATTGATGATCAGAGTGTAGTACCTGAAGAAGGGTTACTAAAGTTAGACTTTGGAGCGCATGTTAATGGATACATCGCTGATACAGCCATTACAATAAATCTAAACCAAGATAAAAAATTTGAAACATTTATTATAGCTGCAGAAGAAGCATTAGAAGCAGCAATTGAAAACTTTCGACCCGGTGTTAAATTATTTGAGATAGGAGAAAAAATTTCAGAGAAGATCATTAAACATGGATTAAAACCGATAATGAACCTTGGAGGACACAGATTATTACAATATACTTTACATGCAGGGGAATTTGTTCCTAATTTCAAAGATAAAACTCATAATCAAGAAATTCATATTGGGGATGCATATGCGATTGAACCATTTACTACAAACGGGGTCGGACGTGTAAAAGACGGAAAAAATAGTTATATTTATAGATTTCATAAAGTTATCAAAAAAAATGTATCGTATGAACTGAAAACTGCAATAAGCCAAATTAAACAAAATTTTTCTACACTTCCATTTAGCCCCCGAGCGATTTTAAAAAAAAAGTTATTACCAAAAAATAAAATAATGCAAATTATAAATCGCTTAGCTGGTAAAGGAGCTCTTCAACATTATCCAATTCTTGTCGAAGTAAGAAATGGATTTGTCGCACAAGCAGAACATACGGTTGTGGTCAATGAAAATGAAACAATAATAACCACTAAGTAACAAATTATATAAATAAAATTTGAAATAAAATTTGAAAAATTATAATAAGTTATCTTTAATCATTCTCTGTGCAGGAGAAGGAAAAAGAATTCAAAAATTCTTTCCAAAAATTCCCAAATCTTTAATAAAAATAAAAAATCTCGATAAATCAATAGTAGAATATACTATAACGCAATTTTTAAATCTAAATTTTAATAAAATTTATCTTATTTATGGATATAAAGCGAACACTTTTATCAAGTATATTAAAGATTTGGAATCAAAAAATATAATTGATAAATTTCGCTTAAATAATTCAATAATTCCTGTAAATGCGGAAAAGAATTACCAAAAAGGATCATTTCATTCATTTTTGGAAATTTTTAACGAACCTAATTTTACTCTCGATGATAATTTCTTCTTATTAATTCCCGGTGATACACTATTTGAAGATGAATTAATTAAGGCAATACTTGGATGCATTAAAGAAGAAATAAAGAAGAGGGTTAATATGCCAATTATTTTTTATCGTGAATTTGATAAAAATTTAATGGAAATTTATAAATCGAAAAAATGTTTTTCTATTTCTGTTGTAAATATATTGAAGGAAAAAAATCATGAATTCTTAAAATCTATAGAGCAGATTGATATTAAATCTAATAAATTAGAAGAATCCATTTTTCAAGTGATTCCAATTTATTTCTTCCCTTCTAAATTTTTAGAAGAAATAAGAGATTCGATTGATATTAATCTGGATGACTACTCAAATTTAACAGAATTCATCAATAATGTCTATTTAAAAGAAAAACAAGTTCTTACTCTTAAAATAAATAAATCTTTAAATTTTTTTGAAGTAGATACAATAGAAGATTTACAGTTTTTAGAAGCAAATTTCAAAGTTAAATGATTGGAAGATTTAAAAAAATAAAGGGGATAATAGTAGTTTTGCATTAGTAAACTTCAGAATCATTTGAATCCTCTTTTTTTTATATAGATTTTAATGGCAATAGTGGAAATTTTGGAAGATTCTAATTCATTTATCATTCGGGGATATTTGGATATATCAGGATTATATATCTAAGATTTTTTATCGAGTAGAACTTGTATTTTATAATTTCAGAGAAGTTAGTATTATGATTCTCTGCGTCAGAGTTTGGTAAATGTTGGGATGATTGAAAATTAATTTTTTCAGAATTTAACCATTAAACAGTGAATCAACAACTTATTCGGTTGAGGTGTATATTTGATTCTCTGTAGCCTATTTTTTTTAAGAGAGGTTTTTTTAGACGGCTTTCGGTTTGTTTTAAATGAAACTAATTTTTTAATTACTTATCTTATTGCTTATGAATCAATAACTTACATCAGAGAAGGACTTATTTGATTCTCTATATTAAAGTTTATTTAAGAAAGACATTTTTTTAATTGAACTTATGATTTCATTGAATAAAAGTCTAGTTTTTGGATTAATTTTTGACGAATTTAAAGTAATAATTATCTAAGGTTCCCGAAATTTTGTTTGGATATCTAACCAATGCAAATGGATACTATTATCCAAATAATATAAGAAAATTCATATTTATAAATATTTAGTAAATATTTTAATAAGAGATTATTATATATTTTATCCATATGAGTGAAACTGAAAGTTTTGATAAAACACCAATTAACATAAATATTTTTGACTGTGGAACGATTAAGGCATCTT
Source organism: Promethearchaeota archaeon (assembly GCA_030606485.1). Taxonomy (GTDB): domain Archaea; phylum Asgardarchaeota; class Lokiarchaeia; order Sigyniarchaeales; family SOKP01; genus 6H3-1. The sequence continues at coordinate 320,140 of JAUWGH010000003.1, forward strand.
TTTATAGACATTTAAGTCCTTTTTCAGTTATGGAAATTTTAGAAAAATTACCACTTACTATTAGGGGGAGATTTAATTTTATAGGTCCGAAGACTCATTGGATGCTTTCCCAAATAGGCATATCAGTTGGGCCGGATTCAAAGTCTGGGCATTCTGTTGATAAAGGAGATATTGTTTATTGCCCCCAGACTGACAGTGTCTATATTTTTATAGAAAATGATAAACTTCAAACAAAAATGAATAAAATGGGGAAAGTTGATAATTTAGATGATTTAGAATTATTTAAAAGTGTCAAAAATGGAATTAATACCGAATTAAAATTAAGTAATTAAATAATAAATTATTTTCCGGTGCGTGAATTGGTACGAATTTATCTCCGAAATTTTTAACGCTATTGCCTATTTATGCAAATTTAATTAACGAAATTTTTCGATTTTTTTTCGATCCCCGATCGATCGACCGATCCGATCAATCGAAAATTCCATTATATAGTGCACTGTACGAATTAATAAATATATGTATCTATAGGTATAGAACCGCAGAATAGGGGTATAAAATTACAGATTAGAGCTCTAAAAATTCTACACCAAAAATCTGCACAATAATAATAGAGTACTACAGTACTGGGCATCTTGAATGCCTAACAACTATGTGAACGTTAAAACATTTAATGAATAGTTACATGCATGTAAAGGTATAGTAACATTGAAATTCTCGGAGACGGAATCAAATCGGGTGATAAGAATTTACACAATCATGAAGTTCATAATTTATGTTTTTTTGTTTTTTTGATATTATTAATATATTACAAGCATCTAAATCTAATAACATGGAAGTAATTCAAGTTAAAAATTTAGTGAAATATTATAAAACTAAAAAGAAAGTAGTTAAAGCGGTAGATGATATTTCATTTAATATATTAGAAGGAGAAAGATTCGGGTTTCTTGGACCGAATGGATCGGGAAAAACCACCACTATTAGGTCTATATTAGGACTTTTGAGAGGTGTTAAGGGAGAAATTTCAATTTTAGGGGAAAAAATCAACCCTAATAAAGACACAGTTTATCGTAATCATATTGGTTATATTCCGGGTGAGCTTGGTTTAGAATCTGAATTGAATGCTATTCAAATGTGTAAATATTTAAGTAAGCTTTATGATATTTCTTTTAACTGGGATGAGATTAAAAATATCGCCGAACGATTAAAGTTAGATGTAAGTCGTCCAATCCAAGAATTAAGCAAGGGCAACAGACAAAAGGTGGGAATCCTTACATCATTGATGGGAGATTTTGATATACTAATTTTAGATGAACCAACATCTGGACTGGATCCGTTAATTCAATCAGAATTCTTTGAGATTATAAAAGAAAGGCAAGAAAAAGCTAGCTGCACAGTTTTTATATGCTCGCACCTCCTTTCAGAAGTCGAGAAATTCTGCAATCGAGTTGCTATTATTCGCAATGGCAAAATCGTGGAGATTTCAAAAATTTCCGAACTCAAGCAGAAAGGATTGAAAAGTTTTCAACTAGAATTCACATCAAATGCTGGATTGATGGAATTTGTACAATATCTAGAATCTCAGTTTCTTAATGCAACAGTTAAATCACAGAGTGTCAATCGCATTGAATTTTTGATTCCTCCAGAGAAAAAAAGAAATTTACTGCATGATATTAGTGAAATGCAATGGGCTGGGGAATATATAAAAGATTTCAATATTAATAATTCAAGCCTCGAGGATATTTTTATGAAATATTATGAAATTGACAATCCAGAGGAGGAGAGATAATGAAATTATTTACTATCACAAAAATTGAAATCAAAAAGAGCTTCAAACCTGTATTATTACTCTCTCTTCTTATGTGTTTGTTTGTATTAATGATTGTGTCAATATTTGATCCCGAACTCTTTGAGGGTATAGAAGAAATGATGGACCTATTTCCAGAGGCAATCAAGGATATGCTAGGTTCAGCATTAGATTTAACAACAATTGGAGGTTTTTATACCATAGAGTTTCTTTCAATGATTTGGATTTGGGTTGGAATTTATTTTATCTTAAAGGCAGGACAAGATATACCAGCAACTATAGATAATAAAACAATAGATCTAGTTCTAAGTAAACCTTTGAAACGATGGGAATTTGTTCTTGGGAGATATATGAGATTTGTTTTTTCTATTCTATTAGTTATACTTTTCATTGGAATTACAACATTTATATTGTTTGAAATCGCACCAAATCTTCAAGATCAAGAGATAGATTTTTCAGAATTCTTTTGGGCGTTAACTTGGGCTTTCATATTTGTTGTTTCTTTAACCACGACTGCATTCTTTTTTTCAGTCTTCTTGAATAGAAAGAAAGCAACTGGTTTAGCTTTTGGGATGATGGTTTTGTTTTTTATAGTGGGGACATTTTACAGTTATTTCGAAGAAGATGTTCAAGAAATAAAGCGAATTAGCCTATTTTTTTACTATGATCCCGCAAGAATTTTAGTTAGCCATAGTTACGAAAATGTTCTAAGAGATTTCCTAATACTATCTGGATATTCTGTGGTTATGGTTATTGCCTCAATAGTAATTTTTAACAAAAGAGATATTCCTGTTTAATTTTTTTTTCTCAAGATTAAGTTCCAGATGAGTAATGCATCAATTCATGGCAATATCTTTATAGAGAATGATAAACTTCAAACAAAAATGAATAAAATTGGGAAAATTAATAATATAGAGGAGTTAAATTTATTTTCTGATGCAAAGAATGGAACTAATACGGAATTAAAATTAAGTAATTAAATGTTAATTTATTTTTCTTTCTTTTGCCGATCTTCCAAATATCGACTCCAATCGAACCCAAATATAAACATCATAATTGTTAAAGTCAAAATTAGCATAATACCTTCAATTATCACATCTTGAATTGGAGTTAATTCTGCACCAATCCCTAAAAGTCCTAGTCTCACCAATACTGGCCATAAACAGTAAAAGAGTGTTGTAAAAGTCTTTCCAATCCATCCTGGAATAAGAGCTTTATACCATTTATATTTTAGTAAACCAAGTGGAATATATAATAAATCATCTGGCGCAGGAGTAAGGGCAAATAGGAAGATATAAAGGGGAGTGCGTTTCTCATTTTCTAAGACCAATTTTCCAAACCCACTTAAATTCTTCATGATTTTGGAACTTGAAGTATCTATTAATTTCCCAGCCCCATATCCAGCGATATAGCCAGCTAACTCTCCAATAGCACAACCTAATCCCCCAAATACGACAAAACCCATAATTTCCATCCAAAAATTACTATTAGCTAATATTTCTTGAAATAATAATCCCTGATTTCCGTACTTCATTAATAATGAATTTGATAATGTAAATAAAATGAATGGAAAAGGAATTGGGAAGCCGATACTTGCAGATCCTATTAAGCAAACTAAAAAAGCAATAAATACCCCCCAGAAATAATTAGTATCTTCTGTTAGAATCACAAAAGAAGAGCGCACTGATATTACAAAGTCTTGGAATTCAGGAAAAACAAAAAAACACAAAAGATATGCAGAAACTATAACGTAAAAAAATATAAAAACATATAATAATCGCTTGGATAGGGTCATGATTAATTAAAACTATTTTGAGTTATTAATCTTATTTAGTAATGATTCAAGCTCAAATTCACAAACACAATGCGGATTGAAAAACCTCTAATGGACTAAAGGCAATAAATAGCAGAAAAAAGATTTCTTCTTAGAATTAACGAATTATTTTGTAGATAATTCGATTTCAATTCTAGAGATTAGTTCTTTATTGTGATTTTTGCTATTTCGTTTATAATGTTGACCTCTGATTCGAGAATCTTGGTGTCTCCCATAATTCGTATAATTATTCCTACGGGAACTTATGGAGATATTACTGATATCGACTCCTGGATACATTCTATTTTTTAGATCAACAGCGGTTTCGACAGCGGTTGAGATCTCGTCTCCTTCTCCTTTAATCAGAATAGTCCTCGTTCCAGCAGTGAATGCAAATATGCCATCTGTCGTGTATTTATTTTTGTCCCGTCGGTCTCTTACAGTGATAATTTTTGGATTCATATTTAAAAAAAGGATATTTAAAACTTAATAATTAAACAGTTACAATACTAAATAAAAAGCTTGTTATATTTGCGTTATTTTTGAATTTTCAAAGTACAAGTAATTTTAAAATAAGGCATAATTTTTTTTTTCAGATAATTTATTTTATTTTGAATTTTAATTTTTCTTCAATAATCTTAAGTTCTTTCGTATAGGAATTAAGCCTTTCTTCCAAATATTCAACGATTTTTCTTTCGGCGGTATCCAAATAGTCATAATAAGGGCGAATGACCTCCATTTTTTTATTAAATCTGGCTTTAATCTTTCCTAACCATTCTTTTGGCTTCAGTAATTTCTTCTCTAATTCCCCTTGAATTTTTTTCTTTGCCCCCTCAAATTTCTTTTTAGCTTCAGATTTATTATATGTTTTGTTTTTTAGGATTTTTTTCAATTTTTGTTTTGATTTAGCTATTTCTTTCTCTAATTTTTCTCTATAATGGGGAACACGATATTTTTCTTCTAGGAATTTTGGATTCCATTCATACAGATAACGATCTGCCTCCTCTTCAGCTAGCTCTTCTGAGGTTGTAATTTTTTTATCTCTTTTCGGAACTAAAATTAATCCAAAATTTCTTTGTAGTTGAGCCATTAACCTTTTTCGTAATACATTATGAATATAATGCAATAATTCATTAATCTCTTTAAATTTTGGAAGAACTTCTTTAATTTCATTGTTAATCTTTTTTATCGCTTGATCAACAGGAACATCAAATTTTAATTCTGCAAATGCATATTTTGAATAAACACCACGAGATGGATCAACAAGTCGTAAACCTTTAATTCCAGAAACATTAATAGTCTGCTCTGTATGGTCATAAATAAGTCCTATGGCATATGGATTTGGACCTTGATATCCTAGTTGCGTTGCAGTATCAACCCTGGAGAAAAACCAGCCAAAACCTGGATGCGTATGCCACCATCCTAAAATAAAATCATCACTTTGTTCATTAAGGAATTTTTCATAAAGAGATTCATCGATCTGAGCCATATCTGCATATTGTTTTGTTTCAAATTTAACACCAGCACGACTACCAACAATCATAGGAATTGCATCTGTAATATAACAGATATCATCATTCTCAATATGTCCAATCAGAATTCCATATGCTTCTCTCCAATTTTTTGGTTTCATATCATTATTTGCATATCTCAAGGCGTAGACTACAATTCGCCTATATGCTTTCATTGAGATAATGCAAGGAGATTCTGGATCAACTTTTTTAGATGAAAAATTAATAGATTTTCTTACCATAATTTGGAATATCAAATTTTATAAGAGTAGACAATTCATGAATTTTTTGTATAGTATAATAAATCAAAAAAAATTATTAAAAACCTTCTTTATTAAATAACTTATTATTAATAAAAAAGCAATTTCTCTCTTCTATCATGATGCAACCTATTATGAAGAATAAAATTGTTATTGGTTTTGTTGGGTTAGCTGGAGCCGGTAAATCATCTGCTCTTGAAGGGATAAAATCCATAGGAACAATAATTACAATGGGAGATGTAATAAGAAAAGAGGCAGAACTGAGAAATATATCTTGTACTTCTAAAAATCTTGGAATGATTGCAAAAGATTTAAGGAAAGAGTATGGGAATGATGTGATCGCAAAAAAATGCGTTGAGCTTATAAAAGAACATCCATCTGATACAATTTTCATAGATGGATTACGTTCAATGAATGAAGTAAATATTTTTCGTGAATTTTTAAAATTCCCAATAATCTCTATTATTATCGATGAAGAGATTAGGATTAAACGCCTTTTAGAAAGGGGGAGAGAAGATGATTCGATAAAAATAGATGATATTAAAGAACGTGATGAAAGAGAAGCGAAATTTGGTTTAAAAGAAGTTATAGAGAATTCAGATTATAAAATTAATAACAATTCAACAATTACAGATTTACAAGAAAAAACACGAAAAATTATTGAAAAAATAATTATGGAACCATCTAATTTATTCTAATTGTTTTGCAATAAGTTTAGCAAGACTTACTTTACTCACAGGAGTATCAATAGAATCCGTTCCAATGATCTCATCGGCTCCTGCATTTAATATACGATAGGTTGCATTTTCTAATAATAAAGCATGGGTTCCCACTGCCAATATTTTATTTGCACCACATTTTTTAGAAATTTTAATTGCATTAGCCATAGTACCTCCTGTCGCTATTATGTCATCTGAAATAATTACATCATGTCCTGATAAATCTACATCAGCATACATTTCAATTTCTCCAGTTCTCACATCTCGTTCTTTTGAGAATAACTTTACAGGAATATTTTCTCCTAAATGTGCTGCAAATTGTTCTGAACGGGCTACAGCACCCTTATCCGGAGCAATAACAATTGCATTATTCAAATTTAATACTTTCACGTAATTGGCAATTTCGGTCGTTGGATCAAGATTTTTGGCGGGAATCGAGAAATCATTTAATATATCAGGTGCATGAACATCTACAGTATAAAATTTATCAATACCTAACGAGTCAATCATTTTCACGATTACACTAGCAAATCTAGTTTCTCCCGGTCTAAAGATTTTATCTTGGCGTCCATAAGCTAGGTACGGAACTACTACTGTTAAATTCTGAGGATTCATTCTCTTCGCTGCAGAAATCATCATAAATAATTCCATAATCCTTGCATTTTGATTCTCCTTTGTGCTCGCTCCTGTAGTTTGGATAATAATAATATCATTTCCTTCAATTATAGACTCATCATCAATGTTTAGTCTGAGGTAATTTTCTCCATCGGGAAATTTTTTAGTCTCTGTTGTTATAGTTTCAATATTGAGCAATTTCGCAATTCTCATTCCCAACAACTGAGATGAGGGACCTATAATTAGATATTTTCCCATTTTTTTCACCTATATTATATTTTGCAGATGTTCATATTAAAATTATTTTTTTATAACTTTTTAAGAAATTTTAGTATCTCTTGAAATAGATTTTCTCTATTCCCTTTAAATGAATGCCCACCTGTGTCATAAATTAATACATTTTCATTATTCAATCCTAATTGCTCCTTAATCTGGGACAGATTTTCAAAGGGAATTGTTTCATCATCTTTGCAATGAGCGATTAGAATTCTATTATTATTTGAAGGATCCTTATTAAGATAGAATTTTGGACTTACATTTCTAATTATTTCTTCACCAAAATTTATTTTACTCTGACCAACTGTAGCATAATCGTATCTTGTACATAACGTAATAAGAATTTTTGCCCGAACATCTTTAAACCCTTGAGTTAGTATAATAGCTCCTCCATAACTTCTCCCAAAAAGTGCAATTTTTTTTTCCAAAATTCGATTTTTCTGCTTATCTAAAATCCAACTAATTACCTCAGGAAGAAAAAAAAAGATTTTATCAAAAAATTTGATCCAATTTCTTCCAGTTTGTTTTCCCGGCAATGGGTCATAAGCCAATACATTATATCCGACTTTAGCGAATTTTTCGGTAAATGTTTTTACAAATTTACCATTTCGATCTTCCATAAACGCAGGAATATTAATTATCCATGGAGTTTTCTTGGGAGTATCATTTGTATAATAAATAGACCCATTTAAGAAGATTTTACCATCATCTACTGGAATTGAAACATTTTCTATTAAAATGTCTTCCATGTTCTATACCTCTATTGTAAATGTTTTAAAACGTGCTTCTCTAATGCATTAAATGATTCTTTATCAATTTGATATTTCTTAAGTATTTGAATAATTTTTTGATTAAGTAGATTGTGTTCCGGTTTGCATGCACTTGAATTTAAAAATTCTTCCCCATGAAACATACCCACAGTATTTTCAGTAATTCGAATAAGTTCCGTTGCGATAATACTATTTATGAATATTAAATCTTCCAATCTATTCAGAATCTCTTTATTTTCATTCATACCTTTAGTAATATGCATTTTTTTTTAAATCAATCTATTTTTTAAAGCATATTATCATATTTGAACAAATTAATTCAATTTAGAAATGTAAATACTAACCTTTAAATAGCTAATTTACCAGTTGCTGATATTTATATACCTTATGTTAACATTGTATAGTAAATAAAATTATAATAAATTAAAAAATAAAAAGAATAAAAAGAAAAAAAAAGAGTTAAAAGGAAAAGAATTATGGCTTATGTTGTAGCTGCTGCTGCTGCATCTAAAAGGCGTAGGCGATGTCGCTATTGCGGGAATCACTTAAGCCTATTTGCTAGATTTTGTAATGAATGTGGTCATGAAGTGCCTAAACCTTTAAAATATACATTTTTGATATTAAGTGCTCTTGTTGCTATATCATTTATCTCATTATTTATTACTATGCTATTCATTTAGTAATATAATGGGATATATCGAATCTTGAAAAATAATAAAATTTTTTAATTAATCAACAAAAAATAAAAGAAATCTTATAAAATTAATATAAAAGAAAGGAAAAAAAAAGGAAACAAAATTGTCAGATATCATTGTAATTCGAAATTTAAAAAAATTCTTTGGAGAAATAAAAGCAGTAAATAAAATCTCCTTTGAAGTTCGCGCAGGAGAAGTCTTTGGTCTTTTGGGTCCAAACGGTGCAGGAAAAACTACTACTATTAAACTTCTCATGGGATTGCTCGAACCCGAGCCAAATGGGGGAGAGATGTCTGTTTTTGGTTTAAATCCAGAAAAAAATGAAGTGGAAATTAAACGTCGTATTGGATATGTGTCGGAAGAGCCTCTTATATTTAAATCTTTAACACCACGAAATTTATTTAATTTTATTGCTTCAATTAGGGGTTTAGATGAGGGAGAAACTACAGAACGTGCAAAAGAATATTTGGAAAGTTTGGAGGCACTCCAATATTATGAACAGCTTATTGCCACTTTATCACACGGAAATAAACAAAAAATTCAAATTATTGCTGCGATTCTACATGACCCAGATTTACTTATCATGGATGAACCTCTTGCAGGTCTCGATGCAAAATCTGTTAGGGTAGTCAAGGAGATATTAGAATTACATACTCAACGAGGTGGTTCAGTTCTTTTTTCTACACACATTATGGAAGTTGCACAAGAATTATGTGATAGGATTGGGATATTAAATAAAGGTAAATTGGTAGGAATCGGTGCTATTGAGGAGTTAAGACAACAATCTAATAAATTAGGTGAAAATTTAGAAGATGTGTTTTTACGCCTTACTGAACAAGATACATCAGTTGAGGAGATTGTGAAAAAATTACGTAAATCATATAAAAAGAGAATAAAGGAAGAAATGATTTAATATGGAAGAGCAGAAATTCAAATCTTACTCACTTTCAAAATATACTAACTACGAGATATTTCTTGAATCTCAGATTCAATCTGCCGGAGCTCATCAAGCTCGATTTTTAGAAAAACTCGAAAAAAATGCAAATTTCATTAGAAATATGACTATAATGATGAAAGTTATTTACTCATTCCTCTTTGTTGTTTTACCTATCTTACCATTATTTACTTATTTGCAACTTGTGGGTTACCTTTATAGCGGAACATACACAATAGGAACCATATTATTTGTTTCTAGTTTTCTTTTTGGGATCTTTTTTGCGATGGTAATCATGTACCTTATTCTCTTAGGTATGTTGCCAATCAGCTCTTTAATGACAGGTAATGCTTTCAAATGGTTGCAAACTTTACCTATCCCAAAAAAGAATTTGAAAAAGTTAGGTTTTATGACTATTTTTCGTTCTTTGAACATCCCACTTATTGTTTTGGGTGCTGCTTTCCCTATTATTATGCTTATTGGAACACAGAATATTTTTTTCTTCTTTGTCTGCATTGTTACATCGATTCTCAATTTGATTTTTAGTTTTAGTCTGCTTATTATTGTTTCGGAACGCTTAAGTCGTATTTTGCATAATCCGAACCGCCAATCTAAAAAAGCAAGTTTAGCCAAAATTTTAAGTATGGCTGGTTATTTCATTATCGCTATGGGATCTGGATTCATTCTGTCATGGGGTATCAGTGCTATTGATGACCTTCTTATCATTTTTGCCACATTTGAGCATATAGATATATTAAATTTTATTTTAAGCTTAATCCCCTATCCATTTGCCCCAGGTTATTTAATATCATTGATTACTGCTCCAGATCAAATACCTATAGGACTATTTTTTACTACTATTATTGGTTTTACGATGTTTATCCTTATAACATGGGGTACTTATAAGGTTGCGATTCGAAATCTAATAAGTGCAACATCTGCAGAAGTCAAAGGAATTAAAGCTGGAGAACTTTTTATTGTTCCTGAAGAAGAAATCCAAGTTGAGATTAAAACAAAATCTCCTCTTAAGTCATATATCCAAAAAGATCTGATTACAGCATCTCGTGATTTTCAGACATTAATGTTTTTAATTATGCCAATTGTAATTCCAATTTTCATGATTTTTTCGTTCGTGGGCCCAATTGGGAGCGATTTATCATCACAAACGGGTATAATGATAACTTGGTCGATAATATTGATTTTCTCTATAATTGTACCTGCGATGTTAATATCGGGTCTTCTCAATATGGACGAGAGTGGTGCAACCATACTAGCATCATTACCAGTTATTCCTCGGGATCAAGCGAACGCTAAATTGATATTAATGTCAGTAATTCAATTAATGTCATTTACTATACTTACAGTAGTGCTTACAATAATTACAAATTCGATATTATTATTGGTATTGTTTTTAGCTACAATTCCGATTGTTTGGGTTTTCTTATTTTTAATGTTCGAGATGAAGATGCGATTATTTGGCAAAATGAAGTATAAATATGTTATTGAAGAGTTGAACAAAGAACATAAAGTAGTAAAGTGGATTTTAATGTTTCTCGTCCAAATCGGTCTGTATTTTGTGATTTCAATTTTGAGTTTTACTTTATTTAATATATTTGGAATAGAAGGTACAGCACTTGGATTATTTATTATCGGAATGATAGGATTTATGAGTTTGGTCTTTGTATTCACCAAAATGTTTCCAAAAATCGAGAAAATAGATTTAAAAAAATAATAATATAATTTATTCTTGTATCTCTTTTTTTATATATTTAATCTGCTAGATTCTTTTAATAGTGATGGAAACATCCACTATTATTGCAAACTGAATTGTTTCTAACTATATTTTATAAAATTAAGCTTTTAATTGAATAATCTTTTCAATTTTCGAAATTATTCCATTAATTCCAATATCTTTACTTACTACATCCATTAAATCTAAATCAATCTCATAATTAGAAAGATAGTTAATTTCTAAGCCGGTTATTAATATAACTGGAATATTTGGGTAATTTTTTTTAACAATATTTAATAATTCAACACCTGACATTTCTGGCATACGAATATCACTTGCAATTACTGAAATATCTTGATTTCTATCATCTGCCAATAAATTTAACCCATCTTCTCCTGATTCTGCATAAATGAATTCAATATTAGAAATTTCCTCAGCATATAATCTAAATAACCGAAGGAAATCTGGATTATCATCAATCACCAATACTTTCATAAAAAATACCTTGTTTTCAAAGCAAATTATTATCTACGAGTTAAAACCATGTTGGATAATTCTTGTTTAAGATCATTTATTGCTAAAATACTTAATTTTGAAATTTTCTGTGAATCAGTAATTTTCGAATATATTGTTTTTATCTTATTTTGCAAATTTAAATTTTTGTTTTCTGATATTGTTTTTGCCTTTAGTAAAAATTCGAGAGATTTATTGATATTTCCTTCGATAATTGCGATATTGGCTAGAATTAAATATGATTGTGCAAGAACTAGAAAAGAAAATGCGTTTTTTGCATTTTCTATTAATATTAATGTTAATTTTTTCACTTCATCCAAATTATCATGCTGATTTGAGGGTTCCCAGTTTTTTAAGATAATTTCACAATAATTAATTATAGCAAATGTTTTTTTTTCAAACTCTACATTGGAATCTTCAAAGATTTCTTTAAAAAGATTTCTGGCGTCTGCAATATCACCATTACTTTTACTATGTTTTAGGTAATATGCCTTTGCAATTTTATAATAATAATCAAGTTTATTTGATGAATATTTTTGAGGTAAGTTTTCTAGCTCATTTAGATAGGTTCTTATCTTTGAAGTTTTATTAAAATCAATGCAAGATACAATAAGTCCCAGTAAAGCATCAAAATGAGCGGGTCCTACGTTAAGAAAATCAAAAATTGTAATACTTTTTTGGTAAAATTCAATAGCTTTTTTGAAATTTCCCCTTGCACGTGATAAATCACCTAGATTGGTAAAATTTCCTGCTATGTCATATTTATTCCCCATTTTTTTATTTATAGAGAGACTTTCTAAAAAAGTTTTTTGAGCTTGTTCCAATTCTCCTATTAAAAGATAAGTATTACCCAGATTGGTAAGTGATTTTGCTACATTTTGTATATCACCAATTTCAACAGAAATCTGGCGAGCAATCTTAAAATTTTGAATAGAGATATCATAATCACCGGTTTCGTTTCTTAAAATTCCAAGATTATTTAAAGTTACAGCACTCATTTTTTTATTTTTTAAATTTGTAAAAATCTCAACAGCTAAACTCAAAAATTCTGATGCCTTAGCAATTTCTCCCTTTTTCCAATAAGCGCCTGCTATAAGGTTTTGAACTATTGCTAAATTAAACTGCGATTTAATTTTTTTGTATAACGATTGTGCCTGAAATAAATGATCTAATACTTCATCAAAACTCCCTTTAGCTGTAAAATAACGCCCTTTTAATTGTTCTAACTTGGCGTATTGTGTTATTAATTGATCTTGATTATTTGATAAAGATGTGAGTAATTTCTCAGAAAACTTTAGATCTCTATAAAGTTCATTATATTTTCCTAAAAAATATAAAGCTTCACCACGCGTAAGAATTGCATCAAGATAAATTATGGATTCTTGCGAAAATTTATTTTGTTCAATTACCCAATTTATAATCTCTAAAGCATATTGATATTCTCCAAGCAAAATATTATGGTTACTTCTAATTATAACAATTTTGAATTGCTCTTTTTTATTATTTTTAAATTTAATATCTAATTCATCTAAAAATGATTTCAGTTCTGGGAATTTACCACTCTCTAGTAAATTTACTATTTTTACAAAATCATCTTTTGGCACAAAATAATAATAAAATTGTTTATTTTAAATTCTTCCGTTGAAGTAGATTTTTGTGATTATCTTAAAAATAATGTTGTGTTAAACCCTTTCGATGATGGTGGCTACCCCTTGCCCACCACCTACACACGCCGTAGCGAGACCAAGAGTCCCTCCTTCAAGTTGTAATATCCGAGCGAGGGTCCCGACTAGCCGTACACCAGTCATTCCTAGAGGATGACCTAATGCAATTGCCCCACCTTTAATATTTATAATCTTATGTGGAATACTAAGCATTTTCCTAGCATATAACGGCACAATCGCGAATGCTTCGTTGATTTCCCAAAAGTCAATATCCTCTACCTTTAACCCAGCCCGGGCAAGAACTTTTTTACATGCAGGCACCGGACCTTGTCCCATAACACTGGGATTAACACCAGCCCATGCCATCGCCTTAATTCTTGCCATAGGTTTAATTCCGAGCTCGTCAGCACGCGACTGTGACATAATGACACAACATCCTGCACCTGTATTCAATGGAGATGAATTTCCCGGAGTAATCTGAGCATCCTTTTCAATTCCTTCTGAAACAAGACGAAGCTTCTTCATAGTTTCCATATTAGATCCTTCTCGTATTGATTGGTCATATTTAATCATTTTTCTAGTACCATCTGAGAGCATCACTTCGATTGGAAGGATTTCTCCGTCAAAGAATCCCTCATCTCGTGCTTTAACGGCCCTTTCATGAGAAATAAGACTCCAATGATCCATATCCTCCCGTGTTATATCAGGATTCTGTTCCCATAATTTTTGTGCCGTCTGAATCATTGAATATCCGGTATTTAAATCGTATTTTGCATGGTTTGGAAACATTTTTTCATCGGTTAATTCATAATGCCGGGCAGTTAAATCAGTCCCACGGGGAATTCTTGTCATATGTTCCATACCAGCAGCAATAACCATTTCTGAGTTTCCTGTTGCGATCTCCATAGCACCGATATGAATACATGTCATACTCGATGCGCATTGTCGATCAATACCCATAGCAGCAACCGTTTCAGGTAATTCTGCTAAAAAAACAGTATGCCGCCCACCATAGAGAAAATTTTCTTTTACTTGATTAGCACAACCTGTGATCACTTCATCAATTTCTGTGGGATTAAACTTTGCTCTTGCGATTATTTCTTTAATTACTAATGATAGTAATTTATCAGCTGGAATTTTATAAAAAACATCTCGCTCTGGTTGGTTGGGACGACTTCTAGACATTGGGGTACGTAAATAATCCACAATAACAACTTCTCTTAATTCCGGCATTTTTATCATTTAAAAAATTCTATTTTCCAATAAAAACGGGTTCCTTTTTTTCGTTTAATGCAAATACACCAATTTTGTAATCTTCTGATTCAGCTGATTTTATTTGCATTTGTCTTTCATTTTCAAGCTGTTCTTCAAGTGGTGTGCTAAATGCATCAAAAAATAATTTTTTCGTTCTGGCATAGGATAATGTTGGTCCTTTAGCAAATCGTTGTGCCCAGTTTAGTGAAATCTCTTCCAATTTTTCTGTAGGAACAATTTCATTAATAAATCCAAGTTTTTTCATTTGTTCTGCGGAATAAGTATCTCCAAAAAAAGACATTTCTACTGCTTGTTGCCAAGGGATTTGGCGACTTAATAAGATTGTCCCAGCAAATCCAGGAATTAAAGCAAGTTTACAAAAAGATTGTTTAAATCTTGCATATTCTGAAGCAATTATAATATCACATGAGAGTGCAAGGTTCATCCCTGCTCCAATAGCCCAACCATTTACGGCTGCTATAACCGGTTTTGGATAAAGGCGCAAAATTAATGCAATTTTGTAAAGATCTCGTGTTAAATCATCCATTAATTGACCTGGTATTCCATTTTCAATACTTGTCTTAAATTGTTTTATATCTCCGCCTGCTGAAAAAGCTTTTCCTGAACCAGTAATTATTACACATCTTACATCACTATTATCCCGAAGAGATTCTAAAACATCTAATAATTTTCTCCCCATATCCTTATTTAATGGATTGTGATTCTCTGGATCAATGAATTTTATCGTTGCGATATTATCTTTGATTACTAATTTAATTTTTTCTTTTATCATCAATCTCCCTTTTTTTTATTTACCCCACATTCTAATCATTTCTCTTGAAATAAGGTATCTCATAATTTCTGCAGTACCAGCGGATATTTGTCCAACTTTTGCATCTCGGTAATACCGTTCTAACGGATATTCTTCAGTGTATCCAAGTCCACCAACAATCTGTATGGCTTCTTGAGTAGTTTTAACTGAATCATCTGCAAGTCGGGCTTTAATTGCAGCTACTGAAGCTCTACAATAATGTCCATCATCAAGCATTCTGGCAATTTGAGTTACTGCCATCCTATTTAGCTCTATAGACATAAACATTTCACTAAGTTTAAATGAAATCCCCTCAAATGAATAAAGGGGTCTTTTAAATTGCATACGTCTATGTGCGTATTTATATGCCACTTCAAATGCACTTCTTGAGATGCCGAGATATTGAGACGCAGTAAAAGTGCGTTCCCCATCAAGACCAAAAAGCAATACATCTAATCCCACATTTTCTTTATGAAGCACATTTTCAACTGACACCTTACAATTATTAAATCTAAGATGTGAATTAGGCATTCCTCTGCGTCCCAGGTGTTTATAATCTTTGATAACTTCAAAACCAGGAGTATCAGTTTCAAATATAAATGCTGTCATACCTTGATGAGGTTTTACTTTATCATTTGTTATTGCATATAAACAGATATAATCAGCTACACTGCCATTTGTTATGAAACATTTCTCTCCATTGAGGATATAATGATCCCCTTCTCTTTTAGCTTTTAATTTCATTCCACCAATTGCATCAGATCCCCCTGTTGGTTCTGTTACACCTATAGCACCAATTTTTGTGCCATCAGCAATTCCTGAAAGAAATTTCTTCTTTTGCTCTGGAGTTCCAAATTCTATAACAGGACCAGCAAATAAACATGAAGATGCTCCAAATGTACTTGCTAAAGCATAATTGAAAGCAGTTAATTCTTCACCAAAAATAGTACGATATAAAACCCCTTTACCAAGACCTCCAGCCTCTTCTGGGATAATTATATTTAAATAAGGCTTCATTTTTCGTAAAATTTCAACTACAAGCTCATAATTTCTCTCCCTATCAATTTTTTCTATAACAGGTTCAACATTTTCTTTGCACCACTTGCGTACTTCCATCCGGAAATCATTTTCTTCATTGGAATAGTAATGCAATCTTTCAGGCATACAAGAATATCCATACTCTATATTCAAATCTTCAAAATGAACATGTCCTTCCATTTATATCACAATCAAAATAGTTTGAATTATTGTTTTCATATTAATTATTAATGATTATTAATTTGTTTAAAAGATATTTAAATTGTAATTCTTTGACATTTATCTTACTTTTAAAAATATTTATAGAAAGGATTTAAAGTGTGAAAAAGTTGTATAAAATTTTTAAAAGATGGTTGTCATTTTATAAGTTCCAAAGACTTCTTTTAATATTTTACAAATTTCCCCAGTAGTAGCATAAACTTTTACGGCATCTATCAAGTAAGGCATTAAATTCTCATCAGTTTTAGCAACTTCTTTGATTTTAATAAGTTTCTCATGCACAAGATTGTTATCTCTTGACTCTTTTATTTTCTTTAATTTATCAATCTGTTGTCGTTCAATTTTCGGATCCGATTTTAAAATCTCCAACTTTAAATCTTCTTTATCAATTTGAAATTTATTTACTCCAATTACAATTTGTTCTCCCTTTTCAATGGATTGCTGTATTTTATATGCATTTTCTTGGATTTCTTTTTGAATATAACCGTTTTCTATCGCATTAATTGCGCCTCCTTGTTCTTCGATTTTTTTAATTATTTTAAATGCCTCCTCTTCCATTTGATTTGTTAGTGATTCCAAATAGTATGATCCGCCAATTGGATCTATTACATTTCCAGCACCAGTTTCATATGCGATTATTTGTTGAGTTCGTAATGATAAACGTACAGAATCTTCACTTGGAAGACTTAAGGCTTCATCTCTACTACTTGAATGAATTGATTGAGCTCCTCCCAATACAGAAGCAAGAGTTTGAATGGCAACTCTTATTAAATTTACATCGGGCTGTTGAGCGGTTAATGAGGAACCGATAGTTTGAGCATGAAATCTTAATTGCATTGATTTTAAATCTTTTGCTTTAAATCTGTTTTTTATTATTTTAGCCCACATTCTTCTTGCAGCCCTAAATTTAGCAATTTCTTCAAAAAGGTCATTATAAGTACAAAA
This sequence comes from Promethearchaeota archaeon, assembly GCA_030606485.1. Taxonomy (GTDB): domain Archaea; phylum Asgardarchaeota; class Lokiarchaeia; order Sigyniarchaeales; family SOKP01; genus 6H3-1. The sequence goes on from JAUWGH010000003.1 coordinate 337,713, forward strand.
AAAGAAAGCTAATCGACTTGCGAATTGATCAATATCCAAACCCCGTTTTAACACCTCTTCTACATACACTATTGCATTTGCTAAAGTAAAGGCAATCTCCTGAACTGCTGTTGCTCCAGCTTCTCGAATATGATACCCTGAGATGCTTATTGTATTAAAATGTGGGATTTTTTTTGAACAATACTCGATCACATCGACGACTAACCTCATAGAGGGGGTGGGTGGGAAGATATAAGTATTTCTAGCAATATATTCTTTTAAAATATCATTTTGTACAGTTCCACGTAATTTATCTATAGATACTCCTTGTTTTTCGGCCAATGCGATATACATCGCAAGAATTATAGCAGTAGGAGCATTGATGGTCATAGAGGTGCTAACTTGATCTAACGGAATATCCTCAAAAAGATCTTCCATATCCTTTAATGAGGAAATTGGCACTCCTGTCTTTCCAACCTCTCCTTGAGCTAAAATATGGTCACTATCGAACCCCATCTGGGTACATAAATCAAAAGCGACGCTTAAACCAGTCTGACCATGTTCAAGTAAATATTTATAACGTTGATTCGTTAATTTAGCGTTCTGAAAGCCACTATACTGACGCATCGTCCACAATCTCCCTCTGTACATTGTTGAGTATGGTCCTCTTGTGAAAGGAAACTCCCCCGGAAAATTAATATCACCATAAGTAGTATCTTTCAGATCTAAAGGTGTATATATGGGTTTTAATTGAAAATATGAACTATTGTCAATTTTTTCTAAGTCAAATTTCTTAATTTTTTCTTTCCATCTTTTTAAATCTTCGGAAAGTCTTTTTTCTTCTTCCTTATCTATCATTAATTTCAACTCAAATAAGCAACCGAATAAAAATAATTATGAAAACAAATTAAAAATTAGCATTTACATTAGGATAATTTTTTTTGATCTTGTTTAATTTATTCATAATTTGTCAGAAAAATTAAAATTAATTAAAACTAAAACTAAATAAAATTAAATAAAAATTTTGTCAATTAAAATTAATTCAAATTAAATTTCAAAACAAAAAATACACAAAAAGTTGAATAAATCACATAGGAGGTAAAAAAAATGGAACTTAAATTTACTGAAGAACAAGAAATGTTCAGAGAAAGTGTAAGGGAGTTTTGTCAAAGGAAAATTACACCCGTTGCTCTTGAAATGGAAAAAACCAGGGAGATATCAATAGAAATCAAAAAAGGAATGGCCGAACTTGGTCTTCTTGGATGTACAGCTTCACCAGAATATGGTGGTTCGGGACTTGATGCAGTGAGCGCTGGTGTTATAGGAGAAGAGCTGGCAAGAGCAGATCCTACGGGTTCAATACCCGTTTTTTATCTCGTTCAAGCAGCATGGGGTTTTGTTCTCAATAAATATGGAACAGAAGAAGCAAAAGAAGAGGTATTTCCAAAAGTTATTGCGGGAGAATATTTTCTTGGAATCGCTACAACTGAAAGTGATGCCGGGTCAGATGTAGGAGGAACTAGAACTATGATCAAAAAGGAAGGTGATGGTTATATTGTAAATGGAGAGAAAATGTATATAAGTGGGGTACGCGAAGCTGCAGAAGGTGGTGGAGGACATCTTACGATTGCGAAGCAGAATCCAGAACTTGGCACTAGAGGTATGACAATGTTTTATTTACCTCTTACGGCTGATGGTATTACCCCAACATATATTGATGATTTAGGCAGAGAGGGTATATCCTGTGGTGGATTTGCAATAGATAATGTAAGAATTCCGAAGTATTATATAATAGGAGAAGAAAACAAGGGGTTTTACATTGTACACGAGGGGTACGAATTTGCAAGGGGATTAATTGCAGTAATATGCGCAGCAGCAGGTCTAAAATCATTAGAAAACGGTATGAATTACATTAAAGAAAGAAAATGTTTTGGTACTGCTATTGGAAAATTTGAGGAAATAAACTTCAGACTAGCAGAACATTATACTAGGCTTAATATGTTAAGAGATTTGGCATATAAGTCATTATGGACTATTGACAGAGAACAACAAGGAAAGGGATCCAGATTTGAAACAAGTAAAGCAATTGCTATGGCAAAAATGTTTGCATCTGATTGGGCTTGCAATGCTATAAATGATGTAATGCAATGGCAGGGAGCATTTGGCTATTCTAAAGAGTGTCCAGACCAAGCTGCTTGGAGAGCTATAAGGTCTTTTGCGCTTGCAGAAGGTTCAAAAGAAATGATGAAGATGATCGTAGCTAGAGAGCTACTTGGCAAGGAATTTATTGCCTACAAGTGAAAAGAATAATCTTTTAAAATTTTTTTTATTATTTTATATTATTATTTTAAGGAAATAAAGATTAAAAAAAAATTTAGTGGATATTATTGTGAGATTTATAGTTTGTGTGAAAGAGGTTCCAGAATCAATAGATGTAAAAATTGATCTTAAAACTAATAAACTTCAGGAAGAAGGCATTTCAACAACTTTAAATCCCTTTGACCAATTCATATTGGAGGAGGCTTTAAAGTTGAAGAAAGATGAGGATGAAATCATTGCAATTTCAGTAGGAACACCTCAAACAAAAATGGTTTTAATGAAATGTCTTGCACTTGGTGCTGATAAAGCTATTTTGCTCAGTGACAATGTCTTTATGGGATCTGATTCTTTTGCTACAGCCTACACTCTTTCTAAAGTAATTAATAAGATTGGAGATTTTAATATAATTTTTTGTGGACAACAAACAGTTGATGGTAATACAGCTCAAGTTGGTCCCGAATTAGCCGCTCAGCTCAAAATACCACAAGTCACATATGTAGAAAGCGTAGATAAATTTGAAGGACAGAAATTAGTTGTAAAATCCCAAACAGATGAAGGATTTAAAATAGTAGAATCCCAAATCCCTGTGCTTCTAGCGGGGATTCCTCCATCATCATTTACACCAAGCCTCCCACCTTTACGAAATATAATAGCAGCTCAAAATAAACCATGTATCATATGGAATTTTGAAGATTTAGGTGGTCCCAAAGATAAATACGGCTCGGCAGGATCGTTAATACAGATTATTAAAGTTTATTATCCTCCACCAAGGAAAAAAGGTATTGTGATCGTTGAAGAGCCCACAACTGCAGTTGAAAAGCTTATTGAATTATTAAATAAGGATAAGGTGATTTAGAATAGAGTCGAAAAAGGATAATTTTTCTAGTTTTCAAGATGTATGGGTATTTGCCGAGATTAAGAATAATGAAATAAGAGAAATTACTTTAGAATTGCTTGGTAAAGCAAAAGAACTTGCAAATGAGTTAAAGCAAGATATTTGTGCTGTAATTATTGGAAGCGAAATAAGAAAATTCTGTAATGTACTCTCTACTTTTGGTGCAAATAAAATATTTATTGCTGAAGATGATGCCCTTAAAGAATATAACACAGAAATATATACTTCCATTCTTACTAGGATAATTCTAAAGCATAAACCAAATATTTTACTATTCCCTGCCACAAAAATTGGAAGGGATTTAGCACCAAGGGTTGCTTCCACACTAAAATTGGGGCTCGCAGCTGATTGTGTAAAATTAGTTATACAAGATGGTAAATTATTAATGACTCGTCCGGTGTATGGCGATAATATCTTAGCAGATATTATTTGTCCAAATACTCGACCACAAATGGCAACAATCAGAGCTAAAATGATGAAAAAGGCAGAACCAAAACAAAATGAAAGTGCTGAAGTTATTAAAGAACCTGTTAATGTTAATGTTGATTCTTTTAAGACAATAGTAAAAGAAAAGAAAAAGACATCAATACCGGGTGTAAAATCAATTGATGAAGCTGATATTATTATATCTGGAGGCAGAGGCGTTGGAAGTAAAGAGACATTTAAAATTATCGAGGAATTATCTGATGTATTGAATGCTGCTGTAGGAGCAAGTAGGGCTGCAGTTGAAGCTGGCTGGAAACCAAAATCATGTCAAATAGGACAGAGTGGTACAACTGTTTCACCAAAAATATACATTGCCTGTGGAATATCGGGAACAACCCAGCATCTAGTAGGAATGAAAGGGAGTGAAGTTATAATAGCAATAAATAAAGACCCCGAAGCACCGATATTTGAGGTTGCAAATTATGGAATTATCGGAGATTTGAAAGAAATTGTACCGCTATTAACGAAAGCATTAAAAGAAAAAAAAATTTAAAAAAATAGACTTTTTTTTCCTTATCACTAAGGAAGATAAGAAGCTGTGAAATTAGATGATGGAATTTAATTATTTATTTATTGAACAAAAATTAGGAAATTTTCCACCATTGGAGTTAAAATCTTCTATTTTAAAAAAATCTGCTGTAATAATTCCAATTAAACCAACGAAATCGAGCTATAATATAATTTTTACTTCTCGTTCTCCAAAATTAAAACATCATACAGGAGAAATGAGTTTTCCTGGAGGCACTTTTGATTCTAATCTTGATAATATACTCCAAGATACTGCTTTAAGAGAGATATATGAAGAAATTGGTATCATTCGTGAAAATTTAAAAATTATTGGAAGACTTGATGATTTACCTACACTTACAGGTTTTATAATTCGCCCTTTTGTAAGCTTAATTAAAAATACAAATGAAATAAAATTCAAAATTAATCATGATGAAGTAGCAGAATTAGTTGAAATACCAATTGAATATATTGCTCAAAAAAAACTTTTTTATGAAATCCCATTTCCAAAAGATCCTAAAAATTGGAAAATGTTATGTTTTAAATATAGAGATCCTAATACAAATAATATATTTAATATTTGGGGCGCTACAGCACATATGCTCCAAGAATTTATGAAAAAGTTATATGATATAAAAGTTATTACTCCTGAATATAAAAGACCTACTCTTCCAGAATGCGTAGAATTTTTGCAAAAAAAGAAATCATAAAAATTACAAAAAGAAAAATTGAAAAAACATATATAATTAGAAATTTCAAACAATTTTTTTAATTAATTAACGAATTCAATATTGCAGAGTGAAGTATAGAAAATGTTTGAGAATTCTGAAATTTCAGAAGAATTTAAATTGAAAGATGGTAGGGTTCTACTGATTAAACGATTGTCAATTGAGGATTATGAAAAAAATAACAATTATGAATTTACCCATAACTGGCTAAATCAAGTAAATAAATATTTATTAGGAGAATTTGAGAAAGAAGATTTACAGCCAAATAAAGAATATTTTTACAACAAATTATCTAATAAAGCGGAGGACTTAATGATAGGGGCAATTTATAATCAGAGGATCATTGCTTCAGCAGGTGTTAGCGTAAATCTGAAGTTAAAAAAAATAAAGCATGTTGGTAATTGGGGTATATCTATACATCCAGATTTTCAAAATCAAGGATTAGCTACGAAAATATTAATGATCCTTGAAGAGATTGCCACAGAAAGGGGGTTAAAGAGACTTGAAGCAGATTTTTTTGAGGGAAATGAAGTTGCAGAACACCTCTATGTTAGAAAATTAGGGTATAAGATTGAAGGTAGACGAAAATATGCAGCTCTTTTGAAAGATGGAACTTATGTTGATAAAATCATAATGGGTAAAATAATAGATAAATCTTTAGAAAAAAAATAAAAAAAATCAAAGTATTTATATTAAATTTAATTCAGACTTGATTAACTTTAAATTAAAAATTTTAAATATATTTTCTTTAGATAAATGAAGAAAAATAAGAAGAAAACAGGTAAAAAATCAAAAGAACCAGAAATAAACCAGCAAAGCTTTGTTTACTCACAAGACACTGCCCAAAGAATGGTTCTCATCCCTGGTGGAGAATTTATTATGGGAAAAGATAGTGATCGTGAAGCTGATTTTAGTCCAGCGCATAAAGTACAGGTCGATTCGTTTTATATTGACAAGCATGAAGTAACTAATGCAGAGTATTATAAGTTTTGCCAAGAAACAGGGCATAATTTACCAGAATTTTGGGAAGTTGAAATATTTCGTTGTGGAAATGATTTTCCGAGTCATCCGGTAATTGGTGTAAATTGGTCTGATGCAAAAGAATATGCTGAATGGGCTGGAAAACGATTACCAACTGAAGCTGAATGGGAATATGCTGCTAGAGGAAAACTTATTGATAATCATTATCCTACAGGTAACGAATGGACTATTCCATTAAGAAGAAACACACCAGGAGAAGGTTGGGAGAATTTAATTGTAGAAGTTGACAGTTATGATTCAAATGCTTATGGATTGTTCAATATGTCAGGAAATATTTGGGAATGGGTTTTGGATATATATAATGAAGAATATTATAATGAAAGTCCTTATAGTAATCCTAAAGGCCCCAAAAAAGGTACATTGAGGGTTATTCGTGGTGGAAGTTGGCATTCTGGTAAAATGTGTAAAAAAGTATTTTATCGAAAAGGACTTCCTTCAAATTGGGTCGATTTTGCTGTAGGGTTTCGATGCGCTAAGGATCTTTAACAATTTAAGTTTAATGCAAATCTGAGATAAGTACGAGTTAAAACCTACCAAATTAATAGGAAAAGTAGATAAAAATTTGAATGTCTTTCGAAATTCTTGGCTATGGTAAGAAAAAAATGTTGGAAATCGATTAAAATAGGTCGGGGTACATCTTTTCAATGTTTTCTATAGTTTCGGTAAATAAATTATACAAAATAATATTATCATAGACAAGTGTATTTTCAAGAATGTAATCTAAAATCCTGATTCTTCTTTCAGTTGTTTAATTTCTGAAATATAATTATCTGCTTTTTCGATCCAACATGTTTTGGTTTCAAGTTCACATATCATCCCAGTTGAAATCTTTTTTCCTTTTTCAATATATTCAGTTGCTAAATCATATTCACCAAGTTCTTTATAACAATTACCCATTTTGATATATGTCTCATAAGAAAAGTAACCATATGGTTCAAGCTCTAATGCTTTTTGAAATTCTTTTATAGCTTCTTTAAATTCATTAAACATCATAAATATTTCACCATAAGAATCATGGTAATTTCCATTATTTGGAACAAGGGATACTAATTTTTTAGCAGCTTCTATAGATTCTTCTTTTTTCTCTAAATATGCTAACCCATAAACTTTACTATTCAGAAATTCGTAATCTTCAGGGTATAATTCAATTAAACTGTTAAGTATTTTTATTCCTTCATCAAATTCTTTCATTTTATAAAAAATATGTGCTTTTTTCCATAAAAGATCCTTTCTTTTCTCTGGAAAATCTTTAATACCTTCTTCTAATAAGGCTAATATATCATCGAATCTATTAACTGAAATTAAAATGTGTATTTTGGTGAAAAAGAGACAAATATTTTTTGGATTTAGATCAATAGCAAAATCGATTGCATTAAATGCTTCTTCATATCTTTTCAATTCTCGCAAAATAGAACTTTTTAATTGATAAAATAGGGATATGTTGGATTTATTAGGCTCTAATGAAATAGTCTTATCAATCATATCTAAAGCAATATCCTCGTGTGCTTTTTGTGTATCAAATTTATAAATAATATTATAACCAAGCACTAGTGCTTTTGTTGCATAGGAAATAGGAATATCAGAATAAAGTTCGAGCAATTCATTAGCAACATTTAAAGCCTTCTCAAATTTTCCAAGAGTCATATAACAAAACGCTAATATAAAAGAAGAAGAAGCATAAATCTCTTTTTGAACAAGATTAATATCTATTTCTTTATTCAACAATTCAATGGCATCTTTATGTCTATTGGATACACATAAAATTATTGCTTTCAGAAGATAAAGTTCAAAGTTTTTTGGATTCAGTTTAAGATCAGAATCTACAATTTTTAAATCTTCATTAAATTCTTTCCTTCTCTCAAATTTTTTTTGTTTTATTAAGTAATCTAGTTTAAATGAAAAATAAGGTTTTAGTGTTTTAAATATCTCCAGGTTTAAATTATACTTAAATTCACTTGGTTCAATAAAATCATATTGGGAATCAGTAGAATCATAAGTTTGAAATGCATCAGGAATATTTTGCCAAACGATACCTTCTAATTTATCTAGTGGATCAATTAATCTTTTTTCAGTTTCGATTTTATAAGCCAAATATTTAATATATTCTGGTAAAAAATCTCTTAATGATTCTTTCAAATTTTTATTAAATACACTATCACAGATATCATCTAAGATATTGTCTAATAAATGTGTTAAATCTAAAGATGTATTAATGTAAAAAGTTTTTTCATAAAGCTTATTCAAATAAGTTAATTTTACGATATAATCTTTCACTATGGCTCTTAATACTTTCTCTATTCTCTCATTTACTTGAAAAAAATAAGCTTTACCTTGCTCATCTTCTAATTTGAAAAATTTTATTGTATAAAAATTTTCTTCTACAATTTTATAAATGTAATAATCAAGAATTGTTTTTTTAATATTATATTTATTAGAGAATTCCTCAGGTGAAATATATTCAGGATATTGATTCGGATGATTTAGGGAAAGAAAAAGTAAAATTTTGTCAAAATCTTCCTCATTACTTAATGTATTTTTAACTTTAGCATAATCTAATTTTAACTTGTTATTTAGAAATCGAAACTTTAATTCATCATCTTCTATTTCATATTTTTCGAAAAATTTTATGGTTTTTTGTGTAATATCTTCAATTCTTTTGCTTTCTTCTTCCAAAATTGATTGTCGGTCTAGATCATATAATTTCAATATTCTTAAGTATTCCGTCTTACCCTCTGGAGTAATCTTATATTGCTTATTTTCATTTATTACAAATCCTTTGGTCATTAATAAATTAAGGTTTTTTGATAAAGAAGATTGATTAATTGAAAGAGGTTCTTCACGAAAATCTGACCATTTACAATAATCATTGTTATTTACCATCCAAAGAATAACATGATCGTAATTCCTTTTACTTATAATTGCTTTTGGAGGATAATTTAATTTTCTTTTACCAGATTTTTTTAAATAGACCAACTCACTTAGTCTTTCTTTTCCTGCTGGTGTAATTTGGTAGTAATCTCGCTCAGGTTTTTCAACAAGACCTTTACTAATAAGATTATTTAACTTACCTGACAGTGTTGACTCACTTATTTCAACTTTAAAATCTGACCATCTACAGAACCTGTTGTTAGAAAGCATCCATAAAATAATTTGTTCATTATCTCGATTACCAAAAGGAGGACTTAAGACATTCTCAGGTGGATACATTATATTTATATTTTCTGAGTGACTCATTATAAAACACAAAAAAAAATATTACTAATAATAAATAGTTCAATCACATTTAAATACTTTGCACTTCACATCGGCTTTTGAACTTCGTGTGAAGTTCGACTTCAAAACTTATATATGAATTATTTTCTTAATTTAAATTAATAATAAAAAATTGAAAAAAATTAGAAGTGATAAAAAAAAATGGCCCAAGTATGTGAAAAAAATGCAGCACTTCTCGATAGTGCTGAAATAGAAATTGTTTTAGAAAAACTCCCTGAATTAAGAAAGCAAATCGAGAAAAAAAAAGTTGAAGATAAACAAGATAAATTACGATTATTGAAATTATTTAATGAAGCAAAATATAACGCTAAATATCATGAAGAGTTAATCCAAATAAAGGTAGTTAAAAGCCAGATTCATTTTAGAAACTCTGGAGTTTTTTAAAAAATCTAAATAAATTTTTTTACAATATATATTAAAAAAAAATAAAAAATCACAAAAGAGAGAAAAAAAAAATGAAAACAAATAGAAGAAATAAAGAAAAACAAATAAAAAATAGAATAAATATTCCTACAGGATATAATCCACAGTATTTTATATATTAAATAATCTTTTTTTTTATTTTTATTATATTTAATTTTTGGAATTAAGTGCTTCTACTTTAAATTATCATTTTTGTGTTAATTTTTTGCATTATTTAAAATAATTTAGTATTAATGATCATGTAAAAAACCATTGGGAAGAGTTTCTCCACATAAACATTGACTTGGATGACTATATACTTCGCAAATTCTTTCAATCAAATCACACGATATAACATTTGCTATTTTTCTAGCTTCTTCATGAGCAAATTCTTCGGTAAGATTTAACACATCCATTAAGAAATGGGCAACCAGATGTTCATGCAATTTAAAATGCTGAGCTTCTTTCTTCCCGGCAGCAACTAACTCAACACTTCTATAAGGTTCCCATCTAACAAACTTTTTTTCAACTAATCGTTTCACTGCACTATTCACAGTGCTATGTTTAATATTTAAGGCTTTAGAGAGAACACCTACACTTATTGGGCTGTTTATTTTTTCTAAATAATTCAAAATTTTATTTTCAAGCATAGTAGATCATGTTTTATTTTTTGTATTTTTCCTTTAAAATAATTAAATTTATATATGCACTTGAAAGACTAATATCATTGTTCCTATTCCGGCCATCATTAAAAGAAATTGCCTAAGTGTATGTTTTAATTCTATATTACGATGTTGCAATTCAGGATATAAATCAGCTAAAGCAATGTAAATAAAACTAGCAGCTGAAAATGCCAAGATATAAGGAATCGCAGTTCTAACAATATCTAAAATAAAATAACTTATAATAGCTGCAGGAATGGTCGATGAGCCAGATAAAGTATTGTAAAATAATGCTTTCTTTTTTGAATAATCTTGATCAAGTAGTATTCCAAAATCACCTACTTCCTGAGGAACTTCATGAGCAATAACAGAAAGGCTTACAGCTATACCCATTGCAAAATTAATTAAGAAACTAGATGCAATAATAATACCATCAATAAGATTGTGGAAAGAATCTCCAATGAGAATAATTGGACCAGGAGCACCATGCACTTCACAATTTGTTACATGACAATGACGCCAAATTATTAATTTTTCAAGAACAAAAAAAACAACAACCCCCATTAAAACAGTTGCTAATATAAATGATATATTTTGATTAACCTGTTCTATTACGGTAATATTTTCGTTAGCATACCCGATAGCATGTGGTATCATTCCTAAAAAAGCTGCTGAAAGTAATGTTCCGGTAGCGTATGAAATTAAGCATGGAATAAGTGTATTCTGTACTTTATCATTAAATAGCAATAATGCACCCGCTGATAATACTGCACCAACACTGCCCAATACACTAAATAATATAATCCATATTAACATTTTTTTATTCTCTTCTATAATTTATTTTAAAAATTTTTAATAAAAATTACGATATGTCGTAAACTAGTATAAATAAAAAATAATCAGAAATTTAAACTTTACGATAAATCGTAATTATACAATTTTATTAATTACTATCTTTTTTTTTTATTAGACAAAGGAAGATGCTAAATATATTGATGTACCGATTATAGTCGCAACAACCATTATTACAATAAATAATAATCTTAAAAGAAAAGTCTTTTTAAGTGGTTTTGATAATACTGCTTTAAAATTAAACTTTTCTCGAGATTTTAAAGTTACTGGTATGTAATAATTTATTGTAGAAGTCTTAAATTTTAATTGGTATAATGGAACACATAAATATATAAAAATCAGAAAGCATACAACGACCATAAAAATTGTACTGATAACAGAATCAAGAATTAAAACTGTTGATGTTGCTAGAGCCCAACTTTGTGTTATTTGTAAAGAAATAAAGAATAACAATCCCGGGATGGCAGCTACATCAAAAAAATCTAATTTTCTAAATTGCTTAGCAAGTTTTAGTTCAGTGGGTTTGTATGTGCGAATTTTGAAGAATTTATAACGAAATTTTCTTTGAAATTTTAAAATCTTATCGGAATCATTACATTCTATTAGATCACCATTAATATCACTAAAATCCTGCGAAATTGCTCTTATAACTAAAATTGAACCGAAAATAATTGCAAACCACCAATAAAGAGTGCCAAATAAAATAAAAAAATTCCACATTACAACAGAAGTAGCAATAAAGAAAATCCCCAAAATGAGGTTAGTATAAGAACGGTGAGTTGTACTAATTTGATTACTTTTCATAAATTCAGAAATTTCTTCTTTTTTCATGGAACATTCAAAAACTTCTGATATATCCTCTGTTATGGGATCTATTTCTTTTAATCTTATTTTAGATTTCTCAGGCTCAAACCACATTTCATATAAATCATCCTTGGTAACAATTTCAAAATAATGCTGAGGAGTTAAAACCAAAAAAAACAAGGCAAAACATTCCATAATAGCAGAAAAAATTAATAAGATTCCCTGAATTGGGGTTTCTAATCTTGGAATCGCGTACATGTTTATGAGATAAAAACCTTCAATAAATGATAAAACAATAAAAGGCATTAATAGAACCACCCAAATAAGTTTTGGACCTAAGTGATTGTTTTGATACCGTAATGCTTCAATATCTTTTTTCAGAATTTTTGTAGTCCATGGAGAAGTAGGTCTAAATTCGTGAAAATACAAATTATTTTTTGAATTTGAAAAGACACCTCTAAAAGAGCTTATCATTACATACAAAAATAGACCGATCCCAAAAAGACTGGGAAAAAGACCAACAGTATAGAAATAAGAAGGACCACCTAAAACTATTGCCTGACCGAATGGAGCCGAGTGGTGAGAAAGACCTCCAGTTAAAATGAATAGATCTACGAAACCCATAATAAGCAATAATAATGAAGCAATTAATCTACTGAGGGCAAATGAATAAAATCTTATGGATTTTGCTGGTTTCTCATTAACTTCGAAAAACTTATCCAAATAATAAGAAACTATGTGCGGTTTAGGAATTTTCATTATTGTAATCTTTATACACATAAACAAACCAATCCCAAATAAAATCCACCCAAGAATGAAAGCAACTTCAAAATCAATACCAACATCTATAAATTCTACAGCATAACTTAAAACAATTATAAAGAAACCAAGAACTAATAAAAATGCTCCTAAGATAAGAATTATTAAAATTAAACGTCTTGGTTTTTCATATAATTCTTTAATTATATCAATCTCAACTGTTTGGTTTCTTTCTTCCATCTTAACCATCTAATATTTTTTTTTAACAATTTTATTTTTTCTTAACTTAAAGGTGGTGGAATAATTCCATAAGCGCGACCCATCCAATAAACGCAGTTATATACTCGACCATCTCCTTCAGTTAAACCATTCCCTTGGCGTCCACCATCTTCTTCAAATGGATTATCTCCCCAGAAATTGCCAGGATCATAATACATCATGTCAACAGTAGCAGGTTGCATCCAGAGCTCATCGGTAAAATCAATTTCAAGTGCAATAGGTGCATATAGAAAGCCCAATGGTCCATTTAAAATTTGATTCCATTTTTCTGGTGCTGGATTCTTAGTATGCCATGAGGGGCGTTCCGTTGCATTAAAGTTTATATATCCTCCCTTTCCCCATTCGATATTATTTTGAAACCGCATTAATTGGTCAAAAATATCATTACGAATTGTTTGATTTTCATCTCCTGTCCAAACTAGATATATCATATTAAAAAACGCATTACGATGATATCTTATAAGCGGATAAGTGCCTTGAATATATTCATTAATAAAAAATTGTTTTAAGTTAGGATCTTGCGTAGTCATAATTAGATTGAAGAGGTCCATGTGTCCAAAATTCCATCCATAGTATTCTTCAATTATATTGAAAGTAGAACCTTCCCCAATGCCATTCATGTACATGTTCTTAGTTGCATAATAGTGCCATAAATCATCATATAGCCCGGGATATGCTATTCTACCCAAATTTAATAATGATAAAACCCATTCTCCTGAGCCTAAAGTGGCTTTTAAATCAGTTCCACAAGGGTTTCCATCTCCTCCAATAACCAACCAATTGGTTTTTCTAAATCCCTCTATTAATTGAGCGATTAATAATTTAACACGCTCCTGCACCCACGAGTCATCACATAACTGAAGTGCGCGCCCTAAACCAAATAAATAACCACCCATCTCATCTTTGGAAGTATATAATCTACAACGCCAATTTTCATATTCACCGGAACCATTGAAATGTCTTACATGGGGGCTTAGCATCCAATTAGTAACATGCTCATATCCTGGAATATTTTTATGCTCAGGAGCCCAATAGAATCTGGCTGGAATTCCCGGATAATCAGGACCAATTCCACCATTTGGAACAGCGAGCATATAAGAGAATCCGGTTAGTAATCCCTTTATTATTCTCAATGCATCTTCCATCATTGCTAAATTGCCTTCATCTTTCGCTGCTTTGTATTTAAAGCAATAAGTAGCTAGTGACGTTCCGGTTGATAACCCAGCATTATCGGTGGAATGGTAATATGCAGGAGTCGTGTAGTTATAATCTGTAAATGTAATTGTCAAGGACAAATTTGAAGCCATGTGAAACTGTTCAAATCGAAGATCTAATTTTGCAGACAATTGATCCATTTTGTTAAAATCGGGCTCTATAAAATCAGTCGTATTTAATCCGATAGTATAAGTAAAGGAGGCTAGGTCATCCAAAATATAAAACACACCACCAGCGTATCCCAAAAAAGAACCAAATGGGAGAAAAAACAACAATACCACAAGTAAATTATGTCGTTTTAAATTTTTTCTAGTTCTAATTCTCATTTTTTATACACAAGATTGCATTAAATAAAAGATTGGATCTATAATTATATAAATTTTAGATTTGTTAATTTAGAATAATTATTAAAGAGATGAGATAGAAAGTATATATTAAAAATATGAAATTTCAAATAATAATTATTTCAAGAATAATATTAAGTTAAAAATATTTAAGAGATTTTTAGAGTGTTTTTTCAAGAGATTAGTCAGCTGGCTCACGTTTCAGGGATAACTGCATTTATATCTATTTTGGTGGCATTTCTTTTAGCGGGGATAATATTAGGTAAAGCCATTAAAGAAAAATCTCGCATTGTATTTGAATTTTCTTTTTGTGTTGTTTTTACAATATCACCATGGTTCCCCTCAGGTATGGGTTATTTATATTTTTTGATTACAGGAGTACATCTCCCATATGAGATCTATATAATAATTGGAAATCTTTTCCTTCCTCTCGCGATCATTTTCTGGCTTGATATATATCTTACTACAGTTAGTCCAAGTAGAAGAAATCCAATATTATGTATATATATTTTTTTCTCAATATTTTTCTGGATATATGCTTTTTATTTCTTATATTTTTCTCCAACTGCTCCTGTTGAAGAGATGTTAGGAATAATAGATGACCCGACAAATCCATTTGATATTGATTACAAAGGGTTTGTTTTAGTGTATTTAGCAACTAGTATATTTACATCATGTACAACTGGCTTTCATTTTGCTGCAAAATCTTTAAAAATTGAAGATAAAGAAATTCAATGGAAGGGGAGATTCTTATTAATCGCATTTTTATGCTTCGGAATAAGTGCCATCGCAGATTCAGTTATTCCAATGACTGAGATCTCATTGGTGATTTTCAGAATAATATTAATTTTAGCAAATTTGTTTTTCTATATTGGTTTTATTCTGCCAAAGTGGATAAAAAAGATTATCTTTCATGAGGATAAAACCCAGACCGACGGAATATAAATATTAATTGTATTTATCATTTTTTTCTTTATATATTAAATTTCATTAATGAATTTTACATTATGAAATGAAAGAGAATTTTTTAGGTATGATATGAGATGCGACTAAATAAAAAGTTAGTAAAAGAATTTCAGGATTACGATTTTTCCCTAATAAAAGAAAAGAAGTTATTTTTAGTAGGTTCGGCAAGATTTCGTGATTATTTCATTAAAATTGAGTCAATCTTACAAATAAAGTACAAAAAATTAGTTTCCATTGCCTCGGTTGATGGGCTCTTGAATAAAGATATGTTTTCAGAAGATGAATGGGAAATTTTACAAGAAATTGCCTTATCTAAATTAAAAGATCAAGAAGCAATTTTAGTTTTAGATATAAATGGTTATATTGGAGATCATACTAGACAAGAAATAAAGTTCTTCCAGAATGAAATACATAGACCTATATATTATTTATCACGATTAAGAATTTCTTAATTTTTAAGAGGAATTTTTAGTAATATCTGGATATTACTTTTTTTTTTTTAGGAATTTAAATACTTAGAATTAGAATTAGACTAATTCATATATAATAGATTTCTTGGATATTTGATGATTAAGGACATTTTTATCATAAAGGATGGAATTCCTTTATTAACTGAGCATTGTCCGGAAGTAGGTGGCATCTTTAGTAATAATGATAATGCACTTTTGATTTCGGGGTTTTTCTCAGCCTTGGATTCTCTATCCGACCAATTTCAAGATTTTGGAAATATTAGTGAATTAAAATTATCTAATGATATGAAATTATCCTTTATGAGGGACCCCAAAATTGATAATTTAATCTATATAGCATCAACAGACACAAAAAGTGATGAGAAATCAGTTAAAAAAATATTAAAAAAGATATCTAATTCATTTTCAAATAAATATAATGCTAATATGTTAGAAAAATGGAGTGGTAAGCGAGCTGATTTTAAAGATTTTAAAGAAGAATTAGAAAAAATTTATAATCAGGATGATAATTTGGAAGAGTCTAATAGTAATCAAGTTATAGAAGAAAAACTGGTTGTTCAGAAAAATCACGAAGAAAATGCTAATGAAGATAAAAATGAACAAGTTATTGAAGTAAAAACGCCCCCTAAAAAAAATTCATTTTCAAATGCAAAACCATTATTAAGAATTAATTCTAATTCAAATCCAGAACGGTTTTTATCTGGGGAAATGGCAATAAAGATATTTAAGGAGATAAATGGAAATAATAATATTGCGTATATTGCTCAAAAATTGCAATATGATGAGGTTGAGGTTTTTAATATATGTAAAAATTTCACAAAAATGGGGCTAATCGCTTTTTCCATGTAATTAAAAAAGAAAAATTTTTAATTTTAAATACTACCAGGAATTGGTATAAAATATCTAAAATCTATTAGATCATATGTATTAGCAACTATTTCTTCCTTCGATTTTTTAGGTAAGGCTGAAATTAAGTAAGTTAATAATTTACTGATAAAAAATGATTTGTAATCTATTTCTAATGTCTTGGCTAAAGAAATTATGTTTTTCTGAAGGAGATTCAATTTTATTCTATGTGGATTTTTATTTACAATGTGAGGAAAAGATAAATTCAATTTTAATACTTGATTAATAAGTTCCATATGATCACTGAAAGGTCTAAGATCACCAGAGAATACTTCTAAATATTTTTCGTATTTTTTCTCAAATTCTTCAATAAATTGCGAAACTAATATCTTTAGATTCTCTGAAGGTTCAGATGTTAATGTTAATGCCAATCGAATAAATTTTCCATCTTGAAGAAAAATAATGTAATCTTGGTAATCTATTTTAAAACCACCCGTAGATTCTTCCAATTTAGCACCTGGCTTTAATTCATATTTAAATTCCATAATTGCTTGAAGGAAACCACTCACTAAAGTACCATCAAATTTAATTTGTCTAAATTCCTTCGTTATTAAAGCAAGGCCACTTAATTTATGGATAACTATTAAATATTCAATGTTTAGTATATCTGAAAATTTATTAGTTTTTTCGTACCAAATTTGTTTTCTCTTCTTTTTCCTTGAGTAATTTACTAAAATATAAGAGGTAATTATTAATAAAAAGCCCGCAATAAAAGGAATCAAAAGTAAAAATTCTGAAATAAATTGTTCTGTTGTTGATCTAACATCTATATTCGTTATACTGATACTTGAGTTTCTATTATTAATAGTTCCGTCGAAAAGAACTTTTATTTCTATTGAATTAACTTTTCCTATAATATGGTGAACAATAGCATATCCATTATTACCAGTAATTGTGGGAATGTTAATAACTAATAAATCTCCATTCTCAGAGATTTCTATTATTTGAAAAATAATTGATTCATTTGCTAATGGATTTTCTCCGGATTTTAAAATCACTTCAAGTTCAATCAAATCATCCCAAACATAAAAATCCTTAAAATTATTAAGAAATTCTAAGCTACTATTTTCTCTTTTCAATACAGTTATATTTATTGATGTTTCTACTGGTGTGTAGTCAGAAGCATTCATTTCAATTTTAACTTCATATATTCCTGGATTTAAATTACCAAGATTTAAAGTTCCTTGATACCACCCAAAATTTGAGACTACTGGTATAAATTCGTCAGAATATGGAATAAATCCTTCGATTTTCATCTTTACATGAGCATCCAAAATATCTTGCTGACGAAATGTATCTTTTAATATAACAATTAATTCAAGGTCTTGCTCTTGATATAAAGTTAAATTACGAAAATCTTCTGAAATTTCAATAGTTGAAGGATAAGGATTGATATAAACAGATCTTTCTTCAAAATAAGTTCTAAATTTGGGTTTTGTTATAGTAATTTTTAGGTTATAAGTTTCATTAATATTAAGGTTAGTGGAATCTAAAAATAGTTTGAAAATACCTGGTTCAGTGGAAGCGAAACTCAATTTATTTTCTCCCAGATAAGCATTTATTAAAGCTGTTTCAATTGGACCGTAAGCATATGAGAGATTGAGAATTACACTTTTACTCAGGTCATTTGTATAAACGACGGGAATCGGATCAAGATCAACATTAAAATCTGCTGGTATAAATGTCAGATTATAATTTATACTTGATTCATTATAAGTAATATTACTTTCACGAGCTTTGCTAGCTTTTATGGTTAAATTATAATAACCAATATCTAAATAATCTAAAAGAAAAGTGATATTGTATCTATTTGGTATTTCTGAAACAATATATGCATAAGAGGGAATTAAATCAGTCCCATTATTAATTATAAATTGTCCATTAGTTAGATTTTCTTTTTGAGCTTTGCTTTCATCATGGAATCTCACGCATACAAATGGAGTATCTCCATATATAACATTTTGGGGTGAATGTGAAAGAATTGTTAAATTGGTGATATGTGGTGGGTTATATATTTTGAATGTATCATTTTGATTAACTTCTAAATAACTTCCAATTTTTATCGCATAAAATTCAATAGTTAAATTTTCTAATTCTCTACCATCAAATAATATTTCAGTTAATAATGTGATATCATAGTTTCCATCATTATGATCAAAAATATTATAAGCTATATCACTTATGGATTGCCTTCCACCATTTTCTGCTGAAAAATTTACCCAAATTGAAAAATCAACATCAGAAACACTTTCATTAGTAATAGAATCATTTAAGTAAATATAGTAAGTAGCATAATCTCCTAAGACAAATGTATTATTTTCTTTATTAGCTCCAGTAATTGTCATATTAAGGGATCTATATTTGATATTTAAAGTTGAATTATACGTATAACTAGAGAAATACATATTTTCTGCTGTAAAGTTAATAAGATAATCTCCAGCGGGTAAATCAGGTTGGGTTGTATCAATTGTTATATTTAATAATCCTGTATTTATTGAATCGATGTAATAATGCTTATATTCCGATAATGACTTCCAAGTGCCAGAGGTGGAATTTATTTGAACGATTAAATCGTCTAAATCTAATGATTCATTATTATATGAATTATTTATAGAAAAGAGATAAGAAGCAAAATTATTTTTATAAACTAAAGAATTAGATTCTAATAATATCATATTCATTTGAGATAAGGTTACATTAAATACTAATGTTTCAATTCCTGCCATAGTGCCATTATTAGAATGAATTTGTAATCTAATTTGTGTATTATTTTCTTTCGCACCAGTATCCTGATCAGGGCGCCATATAGGAAAGAAAAAATTACTTTCAGTAATATTATCTTCAAGTATTACATCTAATACAGAAGTATATATATACATTGAAGTAGCACCATTGGAGTTATTAAATTGAACAGAAACATTTATATAATCCGTTATATTAGCAAAATTCATAATATTAATCCATGTTTGATTATTATTACTTGATTGGATTTGAGTGCTTAAAATTGCATTAGTTTGATTAAAGGTACATCTCCAGTTATTGTTTGAGATATTAAGAAGATCAATAAAATTTGGATTAACAATAACTTCAGTATCGCTAAATAACACACTTTCATTATAGGTGCAATTATACCTCCAGAATTTAGGTTTATAAAAACGTGCAGTATTATTTCGAGAATCGCTTGGAAAATGATTCATAAATAAAGTTGAATTCCATAAGATGTCTTTTCCAACTGTCGCATTAAAAGTAGAAGAAGATTTTGTGTTATATTTAAAATTTCCTAGAAAAGATACATTATATTTTACCTCATTAAACCATAATGAAGATATTGGAATGTGAAATTGATTATTTTCATTTGGAAAAAAGGCTTGATTATGATAAATTCCAGAAATATTAACTGGTGTGCCAAATACGGTTAAATTTATTTGATCTGGCGTTGGTGTGTTGGTTAATGGAGCTAAATTTACTTTAAGTAAGCCATTTTTTCCAGTTTGTTCAATCCATGAATCACTTAAGGGAAATCTTTTATAAAAAATATTTTCATATTGATCATTTGGTTCCTCGAAAGCATAGAAAATAAAACCCCGTTTATCCATAAATCCACCATAAGCAATATCAATTACATGAAATACAGCAAAAAATGTATTATTAACAGTTTTTGATATATTCAAAATTATATTAGTATAATTTGCTTGATACCATTTAGCTGGTTGATAATATACTTCATTTTCTAAATCAAAAGTGAAATTATCATAAGCATCATCTAAAGTCTCATTTGGAACTATTTTACTGTTTTCATCAATAGTAGCATTATAAATCCTAATGGTAAATATGGATTGGCCTGATGGTACACCAATTTCTCCCGGATATTGAATAAGCATTGAGATATTTCTAACATAACATGAATTTGGAATTTCAAATGATGAGGAATAATAATCGTCAGTATCATTAAATTCATCAGCATCACCACTTCTTATTTCAAAGGGAATATATTTTTCAGTAGTATATAGACTTGTAAAATTTAACTCAAAATTTGTCATATTCCAACCAAGAACGGAATTATTGTATGTAATACCACTATCTTCAGTAGTTTGATTTATAAAAGTGAAATTTCTAGAGGAATAGAGAGAGACATTTTGAGAAAGACCCACATCGATAAAAGAACCTTGGCCAATCTCGGCAGAATTTTTAAGTTTCTGACCATAGGAATCTTCATATATAATTTCATTATTATCTGATTTTAAATCATTTCCAAATAGAGTAAGATCTGAAATAACTATTTGAAAAACTGATATAGTAACAATTAAACAGCCTAAAAATATTATCCACTTATTATTTTTCCTCAAAAATACTCAACCATTTAAAATTGAAAATTTAAACCTTAAGAGTTACTTGTGAGAATAATAAAAAATATGGATTATAAATCTTCTTTTTTTTTTACAAAATAATTAAAAAATGGAATAATGGATTTGATCTCATTGTACATCTAGTTTTATTGGAAATCTTATTAAAAAGTTACCTTAAATTGAAAAATTTTAATTTTTTTTTCAGATTTTAAAAGGCAATAGGTGATAATTTAATCACCTATTTTAATTCTGCCACAAGTTTGAATTGAAATAGAATTTATCATTTTTTTTTCTTTTTCGCTTTCATATCTTTTTCTTTTGCAAGAATAGCCTCTTCCATAGACTCATTAAGTTCTTTTGATTTTCCTTCAAATCTAAATTTTCCAAAAATCTTACTTTCCTCTCTCTGCCCAGATGTTGAGATTTTTTCAAATGTTAAAGTAATATCATTCTCGTTTTTAAGGGCATAATTAACGAAGTTTATAAATCCTATATGTTTACTTGGAGCAATATTAAACTTTATTGATGAATCTTTTCCTTTCTTGTTTTTTACTTTTAAAACTAGCCTTAACTTCAAGATTTATTAACCTACTTAAGAGGAAATTTATATTTATTTATATTTCTACAATTAATAATTATATTAAAAATTAATAGATATTAAAAAATACCGATATTAAAAATTTGGACAATTAAAAATAGATTCAGAATCATTTCAGATTGTATGTTTTTAAAAATTAAAAAAAAAATTAATTACTTATATTAATTATTCGATAAAAATATAGAAAAGGAAATAAAAAAAGTAGGATCGTAAAAGCTTTATTTCTAAAAATACTTTAAGTACTCAAAGATTATTAAAGATTATTTTGATTTATTGTTAAAGATCATTATTTATAGAGTATAAGAACCATGAATAAAAATTCCGGAAATAAAAAATTAAAAGTAGAAGATGAATGGGAAGGCTATGATTATATAGCTAATTTGACATATAAAATAGAGAATGTTGTTGGGACGGTAGTTACAGATATTATCGAACCAGTTGATTTGAATCTAATTGCAGCCCATGATGAAAGTGTTCAATACAATCCTGAAAGATTTCCAGGGTTAGTTATGAGAATTGAAAAGCCACGTGGCACCGCCTTAATATTTTCTACAGGAAAAATGGTTATTACAGGTCTTAGAGCAGCATCTGAAGCAGACAAAGTTGTTCAAAAAATTATCAAGAATATAAAAAAAGTGGGAATAGAAATGAAAAATCCTGTTATAACCGTTCAAAATATTGTAGCAAGTGGGGATCTCCATACAAACATAGATTTAAATATGGCTACTGTCGTAATGGACGATGCAATGTATGAGCCTGAGGTTTTCCCCGGATTGATTTATAGAATGCAAGATCCAAAAACAGTATTTCTTGTTTTTTCAACTGGAAGAATTGTCTGTACTGGGGCAAAAACCAAACAAACAGTTCGAGAAGCAGTTCTCAAATTAAACAAGTATGTTCGAGAGATAGGAATTGCCAAGAAGAATTTAGAACCATATAATTATGGTGAATTTGATTTTCTCTAACTATTTTTATTTTTTTTTAAGTTTTTTTTTTAATACTTTGAGATTTATTATAAAATAATATATTACATTGAGTAAAATATTTAATAGAGATTGACAATAATATTAGTTGAATTTATTATTAAAACTGATTAGAAACATGTCTTCAAAACTTTTCTCATACTTATTGAAAAATAATCAATGGATAAAGTCTGATGCGATTTCCATTGATGATGTCACAGTTTTAGTGGATACTACGAGAGATATCATCTGGTATTTAGAAGAAAAGAAAGCAACAGCAAGAAAAAAATTTGAAGCTAGAGGGCTTTTAGGAGAATTAAAGAAAAAGTATGAACCATACAAATTTAAGAAAATAGATCATAGAGCCCCCATTGATGTTTTAGAAAAAATAGAGGAATTGAAGAAAAGCACTTCACATCTAAGTATGAAATTTAGAGGTAAAGAGATTCAAGAATTTTCAAAATACTTGTATTTTTTAAATATTGTTGCTGGAGTATTACAAGTAATTTGCATGATAATCATCACATGGGCACTTTCTTGGCCCCAGGTTTATGATTCACAATCTTATTTGAATTATATTATAAATTCTAATCACTTTTACTTTTATATAGAATTAGATTCACTATTACTCTTTTTCTCCTTGATAATTTTTATATTTACATCATTTTTTGGAATAATAATTTTAAGAAGAAAAATATTCACTACGAGTTCAATATTTTTAGCAGTAATAATATTTTTATCATTAATATATATTAGAATTGGACCTACATTATTATATTTTCAAGCCACCTCACCTTTTCCTAATATTTTAATAAGAGTAGATGCTTTCTTATTTTTCATTATTGGAGTAGATATAATTTTATTTGTATCTATTGTGGGCTCAATTATCCCAGGAACTTATTGGTTAATAAAGAAGAATATTAAAAAAATTTAGGATTTCATTTAAGTTATTTTTAAATGTAAAATAATGCCATCAAAATTTCGATTACGCTACATTTTTAGACCGCTAATTAATAAGTTAGCAAAAATATTAGGAAGAATTGGTCTTACTCCGAATTATGCAACTGCAATTATGCTCATTTTATCTTTTTTTTGTTTTATTTTTCTTACTGTTTTGAAAATTGAATGGCTATTTGGGATTTTTGTTTTTTTAGTAGGTATATTCGATGGAATAGATGGCGCAATTGCAAGACTTTTGAAAAAGGAATCAAAATTTGGAGGATTTTTGGATTCAATTGCTGATAGATTCTCTGAAATTATAATTTTCTTAGCAATTTTACTCTATTTTGGGAACCAAAAATTTTGGAATTTGATTGAAATTAATTTTATTATTTACATTTCATTGGGAGCCTCCCTTCTTATTAGCTATGCTCGAACACGAGCACAAAATATTTCTTCAGGAGATTTTGATATTGGATTAATGGGACGATCTGAAAGATTATTTTTTATCTCAATATCTTCTATTTTAGGGTGGCTTTGGGAGTGCCTTCCCATATTTATGATATTAACGGTTAGCACGGCCATTTTCAGATTAGTTAAAGCCTATTCAATCATTAAAAAAGAAGAATTTTTAAAATCTAACTCGAACAGTAAATTCTGAAATAGAATGATAATTTTGAGATAGAATAAAATTTTAAAATACTCCCCAAGTAATAATAATTTTTAATAACAATTATGTAAATCTATATAATAATCAATAAGATTAAAGAAATTTTTTTAAATATCACGATTAGTATATAATATATTAAGTTCAATGAAAGAATTATTTAAGATAATCTAATTCAAGGTGAAAAAGATGCGAGATGCCGTTTTCAAGATGTTTATTTGTGGAGAGGGTGGTGTAGGGAAGACTACATTAACTAATCGATATGTTACAGGGATTTTTAAAGACCAATCGATGACTATTGGACTTGATTTTTACCTCAAAGATGTTGAGATTGAAGATAGAAAGGTTTCTTTACAAATATGGGATTTTGCTGGCGAATCACGTTTCAGAGCTTTAATTGGTGGTTATGTGAGAGGAGCTACGGGAGGAATTTTCATGTATGACATCACAAGATATTCTACTTTAATAAATATAGATGAATGGCTTGAGATAATTGGTCAAAATTTAAAAGATAGCTATGAGGATATTCCAATAATTTTAGTCGGGGGAAAAGCAGATTTAGATGAAATTAGATCTGTAACTAAAGAAGATGCAATAGAGGTTGGAAAGTCTCGACATTTATATGGATTTATTGAATGTTCCGCAAAATCCGGTCAAAATGTAGAATCAGTATTTACAAGCTTAGCACGTGCAATGATGGAAAATGCTAATTTAATTTAAACTTGTATGTTTGCTTCTATAATTTATTAATTATCTCATTTTATAATAATAATAATAAGTTTAAATTAGTTTTATAAAATATTATAAAAACTCAAGGAATAGATGAAAATTGCTTCAAAAATTTAAAAAAAAAATTGATGAAAAAGAAAAGAAATCTCGTAAAGTGAAAATACAAGACCTCTTCATTCAATCTGCAGAAAAGATTGAAATATCTTTTAATAATATGAATAATGCCATTTACGCGTTATGTGACGGTAAAACAAAGGAGATTAAAAAATATTGCGAAGCTACAGTAATAGCAGAAAAGGAAGCAGATAGAATATTCGAAGAGATTTCAGCACGCTTGTTTTCACGAGAAGTAATGGTTTTTTCGCGAGGAGATCGATTATACATCGCAAAACACATTGAGGAAGTTATAGACGCAGCAGAAACCGTCGCGCGGAGATTACTAATTCATAAACCCAAAGTTTTTCCAGATTTAAGTGAAATGTTGAAAGATGTAGCTGCCAAAGCAAAAAATATTGGGCAAATACTTAGGAAGGTAATAATAAAGATTTTCGACGATTTCGATGAGGCAGAAAGGTTAGTTAATCAAATTCAGGATATTCGACGCGATGCAAGAGAGGTGGAATACCAATTTCTCGAGAAATTGTACGAATTTAAACCTGAATACGCGGATTTTAGTTTTTATGACCAAATTATCAAAAAGATTTTATTAGCGATAAATAAAGCAGAAAATTTTGGCGATGGCATTCGAGGTTTAATTTGGAAGTATCGATTTTAAAATCAATTTTGTTTGAAAAGATAAAGGAATTAAATGGGATATGGACTGGGTTATAATAATTCTCATAGTTTTAGCATTTGCCCTAGCTTTTGGAATCGGGAGTAACGACGAGACTATGGCAAATGTAGTTGGAAGCGGGTCTTTAAAACTTAAAAGAGCAGTAATTCTCGGAGGAGTGCTGGCTTTTTTAGGAGTCATTCTTCTTTCTAGAAACGTCGGTAAGACAATCGGAAAAAGTTTGTTAGGTCCATCTGTAAATTATAATTCGTTCATGATGATCGCAATCTTGCTTAGTACCTCTATTTGGTTGATCATTTCATCTAAATCATCTGTACCTATCAGCACAACACACAGCGTAGTTGGCTCAATTTTCGGGATTAGCTTCGTATGGGCGATTTCAACTGGAGAAAATTATTTCCTTAGCATTAATTGGGTAAAAATTAGTGAAGTTGTTTTGGGATGGTTTATTTCACCAATTTTAGGTTTTTTTGGTGCGATAGCGATGCAATTAATCATTAAACGGTTCATGAAATATCGTAGTGCGGGTTTATTAGAGGTGGAAAGTACCGAAAAATATTTGCAATATGCCATTTTGACATTTGTCTGTATTAATCAAATTAGTCGTGGAGGTAACGATTCCGCTAACGCCCTCGGAGTTTTGATTGGTTTGACGGGACCTGATAATTTGACGCAGGAAGTTGTTACGATCTTAACTTTTATTATTGGTCTTATGCTCATGGCAGGATTGATTTTTGTAGGAAAAAATGTTATCAGAAATATCTCAACAACGACCGGTAAAATGAGACCTAGTGATTCATTGTCGGCAGAAGTATCCACTAGCATGATAATGCTTGGAGCGACAATATTAGGTTTGCCTGTATCAGGTAGTCATATTTTAATATTTGCTTTAATTGGCAGCGCTCGCATGAAAGGACAAAAACCCGATAGAAAATCATTCCGTAGAATGGTATCATCATGGTTTTTAACCTTCCCTGTTGCGGCGATCCTTTCAGCTGTTATTTATTCTGTACTCTTATTTTTTGTCTGATCTTTAAACTTAATTTAAAATTTTATCTATAAAAATATTAAAAAAATTATAACAATTTTTATAAAAAATAAAAACATATAGGAGTTGATACTAATTGCAAAAAGAATCTATTAAAAAATTTATTATTACCTATGGAAGTAAGATATCTTACTGTCTCTTAGGTGCATGTTTAGTAATAATTATCTTATTAATTATAAACATTCCTCTACAATTTTGGGATGATTCACTTTCAGATTTCATGGACAAAATTGTTAATAGAACTTTAATGATAGTAGGAATTAATACACTACTTTTTTCAGCAGTGATAAAAGCAATAGTTGCCAATAAAGAAGAAGCAGAGCAAAAGGAAGAAAAATAATTAAAAATGATAATCCTATTTTCTTTTAATGTGTATTATTTAGCAATATAACTATTTTATCTCCATCCTTTATATTTAGGTGATCTCTTAGGTATGGTTCTGCAATGATTTCAACTACATGCTTTTTGTGGAAAGTTCTTTCAATTTGTAAAACTGCCCCCATACTTGTAATACTTGGATTATGTAATTTGTAAACAATTGCTGGAAAACATAGAACAGCACCAAACCCACGATTTTCTTCTGTAAAACCTTCAATTATCACAGGTCTAATACGATCTAATTTTTGCGTGAGGATCATAAAATGATGATCTGAGAGCTCCAAATTTAAAGTTCCTTTATAAGGATTATACCCTAATTTTTTTTTAAATTGCTCGTAATATCCCTTAATGGAAACGTAATATCGCCCTTCATCGGCTCCAGAAATTAATATTCCAATTACATGAAAGCTCTCATAAATATCCTTAATTTTTTCATAGATCTTAAAAATTATTTGATAACCCTTATCAGTAATCTCAATTTGTTGAGCATTGAACATTTTTTTCCTAATGATCCATCCCTTTTTCTCAAGATTTTGAAGCCGTCTTGAAGCGGTTTGTTGACTTGTGCCCAAAGTTTTACAAAACTCTGTGCTTTTCACTCGAATTTCTGGTTTCTCAGTTAAAATATGAGCTAAATTGATAAGTGCAAACCACTCAGCATAATCGTGATAATTAAATTTAGACTCTTTTTTCTTCATTTAAATTATGTCTTTTCCTTCTTATTTTTTAAATAATCTTTAATAATTTTCTCTTTAATTAATGTAGATGAATGGAATTTGTGCTTATTATAAAATTTCTCTAATCTAATAATCTTAATTTTTTCAAGACCCTTTGCCTTTAAACCATTTTTGATCATTTTAATAGTTACTTTCTGATTAGGGCCCAGCATAATAATATCGGGATTAATTTCTTCAATAATTTTCAAATAATCTGAATCTATTTTACCAAATATTGCTTTTTTAACATTTTTTAAATTCTGCACCATTTCAAGTCGTTGATCTTCAGGGAGTATAGGAGATTCACCCTTAAATTTTTTTACATTAACATCCCTAGCTACAATAACATAGACTTCTCCTAATTCTGATGCTTTTTTTATTAAAAAAGTATGTCCGGGATGAACGAGATCAAATGTCCCCGTAATTACAATTTTCTTTTTTATTTCTAACACCTAATTATTCAAATTTCATTTATATTTAATCCTTCAATTCCTTTTCTTTAAGAGATGAATTTAACCGGTCCATTTGAATTGATAAGGATATATTTCTTCTCAAATTTTCTAACGTTTTTCTTACACCGTCGATTTTCGATCTAAGATTTTTTAAAATTCCTTTTGGATAATCCAAATTAAACAAATTATCATAAATCAACTCCATTATTTCAAAATAATGATTTAATTTTGATATTTTCCCTTCTCTAATCATATTTAAACACATTCTGTTCATTTCACCAATAAGATCCGCCATACCAAGAATATAAGAAAGAGGTTCTAAATTTAAATCCCTTGAAGAAGGAAAATCCTTATTTAATAAAACTGCTTCAAAAAGCACGGCTTCGGTAAATTCTTGCTCGGGAGTCCAAAGATATTTTGAAAAATAAAGCGGATTCTTATTAATAAGTTTTTTAAGCTGAATATGCTGCTCTTTAATCATCTTAATTTTTATTTTAAAATCTTCATAATCTTTACGATGCAGAGATTTAATAATCTCACTACAGTTTCTTACCATTTCACGAGAGAGCTTTAGTATTCCTTCTCTCACTGTATCTAATTCGTCAAGATCTTTAATTATTTCTGCAAAAATATTGTTTAAATTCATCTAAAAACAACCCAATAATAGAGATTTACTACTCAATTAATATTAAAAAAAAGAACGAATAAGAATTAAACTTATCTGAATTTTATCTTACTTGAAAATTTTCTAAAAGGAATCGGCAATTTGTGCTTTGGATATCCTTCTGTATCTTTTTTTAACATTTCCAATAAAAATTTGAGTTTAACATCGTTATAACTCACGGTTGTACTTTTATTTTCACCATATGGCTGATTTATCAGTCTTTGCCGAATAGAGATAGTATTGCTTTCTAATTCTTTCTCACCGACAATTATTGTATATGGAATCCAATCAACTTCTGAATTTCTTATCTTCTTACCTAATTTCTCATTTCGGTCATCTAAATCTGCTCTGTATCCTAAATTATTGATCTCATTCATCAATTTTTCAGCGTAATCCAATGTTTTCTCTGAGATTGGCAAAATTCTAACTTGAATAGGAGAGAGCCAAGTCTTGAAACCAGGAATTAATTTATCTTGATTTCTTATAGCACTCTCTAATAAACCCCAAACCACTCTTTCGACGGCTCCACTTGGTGAATTATGGAGAATAATTGGATGTTTTACTACTCCATCATCATCAGTGAATTTGATATTATACTTTTCTCTTTTTTTATCTCCTTGCATTATATAATCTAAACTGCTCTCAACATCAATTTGAATGGTCCCTAAGGTTGCACTTTTACCAAATTTACCAGCAGATACAACATTACGTTCAAATTTCAATACGAAATAATAATACCTATCTTCCCATAACTCGAGCAATGCTGGAATTCCTTCTTTTTCTACTAAATCTAAAATCCATTCTCTATTTTGTTCATAAAATTCTCGTGTTGACCTAAAAGTGATGTAAGAAGGGAGACCAAAAGCATCTGAAATTTCTTTTACCACATCATATTGTTTTTTAAACTCATCAATCGAAGATTTCAAATCTTTACAGAGCGTGTGTAGATCTGGCATAATGAATCCTCTTAAACGTCGGAGTCCGCTTAATTCACCTTCTTGCTCTCGTCTGAAAGCGTATTGCACGTATTCATAAAGTCGTAGTGGAAAATACGTTGGCTTTAAAAGCATATCACTAAACATCTGAAATTGAAGAAAATCTCCAGCAAACCGTAATAAATAACGATTAGCCCCAGAAATAACCCAATAACTTTTTGCAGGAAAACGTGCAGTTTGAGCAATTAATTTTTTATTTTTCGCCGAATACATAATTGGTGTATCAACAATAATCGCTCCAAAATCAATCACTTTATCCTTCACATACTCTCGAATAATTTCTTTTAAAATAACCCCTTTAGGATACCACCGAAAATTTCCACTATCTGTATTTTTATCAAAATCAACTAATTCAAATTTTTGCATATACTTAATATGAGCGGGTTCTTCACCTAAATCCTCCCTAGCCTTTCCTAGCTCAGAATCAAAAAAGAATTTAAGATCTCCATATCCTAGCTTCCTTAATTCCTCTGGAAATATATAGTTGCCATTTGAATCATACTCAATTTCAAATTCTTTTTTCTCGGGAGTTAAAATCTTAAACACTGCGCTCTTAATATGTTCCTCTGGTTCAATATATAACTTCACATCCCTATACATTTCTGCTAATTCATGCCCCAAACAATTAATTTTAAAAGCCTTATACCATCCGAATGGAGAATATGATGCGTCTATACCCCGATCCTTTAATAATTCGGCAATCTTAGGACATACATCCATAGCTTCCTTATCATTGCTTAAAAACTTGCTTAAATGAGCCCAAGGATATACTAATACTTTATCTACTTTATATTTGGATTCATCAAGGATTAACTCCTTTTCTTTTCTGAGTTTTCCTTTTCTTTCACTCTTCTCAACTTTTAAATTGTATTTTTGAATTTCTTTATTTTGTTGGCGAATTTTTTCGGGAAATCCTTCAATCTGATAAATTGCATCTTCAATTACCTCTGCACCTTGTTTAGCAATGACGTCAGTATCATACGTATCTTGATCTTCTACAGAAACATATGCTACAAGAATTAACCCGTCCAATTCAATTTTATCTTTCTCAAACTCCTGTGGTTTCGAAGTAGCTGGCTTTTTTTTATAGACTTCTAAGCCTTCTGAATGAATTAGTAATATTTTCATTTTCCATACACGCTTATCATTAAATAAATATAATTTATTTTATCGAGCCTTTCAATAAAAAATTTGTTAAATTTTCCAGATTATTTCTCTTCTTAAATAGATTGAGATTTTAACTTAAATTAAGAATTCAATTATGAAGAGTATTCAAAATGAAAATATTTTAAAGAACGTAATTAGTTAGAAAATAAGGGTAAATTTAATTTTAAAAAAAAAATTACATTTGAGATTCCTCAAGACACCTTCTCGCGATAAATTGAAAAGCTTTCTCTACATTCTCGCCTGTCTTCGCTGAAGTTTCCAAATATTCACACTTTAGGCGCGTTGCTAATTCTTCACCTTCTTCATTACTAACTTTACGCTCGAGATCAATTTTGTTCCCAATCAATATCATTGGGATTTCCTTATTTACTGATTTATTAATTGAGCTAACCCAACCTGGTATTTTCATTAGAGAGTCAGAACTAGTAACGTCATAGACTCCTAAAGCGCCATTTGAACCCTTAAAGTAAATTCGTCTTAGCTTTTGAAATTGAGCTTGACCTCCTATATCCCACAAGAGGAGTCTTACTTTCTTATTGTCGATATTAACATCTTTGATAAGGAAATTACTGCCAATGGTCTTTTTGAGATCTTCATTAAAGGTTTTTTTTATGTAGCGCAACAGAAGACTAGTTTTACCAACTCCTCCTGTTCCAAAAAGAGTTATCTTATATTTATAAACGTCCTCAGACTGTTCTGTAATTTTAGTTCCCTCCAATCATTACAAACTTGGATCTTATATTATTTAGAATTGTTTTTTAAATGTTAATTATTTTATAATTATTTTCTTATTTAATAATTTACATTAAAATACTTATAAAGCCAATTTTAAAAAAAAAGATAGATTATTATTAAGAAAAGATTATTATAAAGAAAAGAGAAAGTGGTTTAAAATGTTGGCATCATTACTTTCAAAGGCTAAAGAGGTAAATTATTTTTCTTATATAGGTATAATAGGTGGGATATTTGTCATTTTATCTGAATTTTTATCATGGTTTAGTGATAATAATTTAATTTTGATATATTTTTTATCACCATTTGACCCAGAGGCGTTTGTGTATTTTTTTCCTCTTATGTCAGGTATAATATGCCTTTTCGGAAGCATTTTATATACATTTCGTCAAGATTTAAAGATTAATTCAATTATAATCCAGTTAATTGGATTAGGATTTAACACAATATTCATTTTAGATTTTATTGTAAATCAAATAGCGTTTATTTTGACAATTCAACTTGGGTTTTATTTTTTTATAGTTGGATTTTCATTAATTTTTATTGAGATTATTGTTAAATTAACTTGGAAAGAAGAGATACCGGTAAATCAAATAAAAGAAAAAAAAAATACCCAAATCGAAGAATAATTAAAATTTTTTCTAAATTTTGGGTGGTATAGTTAATGGATTCAGAAAGAAAAGAACCCAATCATAAAGAAGAGAATTTCTACTCAGCTTTGAGCCATGAAATTCGACGCAAAATGCTTAAAATTATTGGTGAGCAAGGATATTCATCCTTTACAAACTTTAAAAAAATATTAGGGACGAGTACTGGGACAATTTATCATCATTTAGAGGTACTAAAAGATTTAATTTTTCAAGAGAAGAATAAAAAGTATTATCTGACCATTCTTGGGGGTCATGCCTATAAATTCCTTGATCAAAATATAGATTCAATTGAATCCACGAAAATTACTGAAAAGGATATAAAGTCGCCTTTTTTAAGAGGTATTTTATCATTTACTCCGAAAAAAATGTTTCTCGGTAATCCAAGAGAAAATATCTTAACTATAGTTATATCAATAAGTATAATGATAACAGGAGCCATTTTTGCGGGTTTATCCGGGTTAAGTACATGTATTTTATTTTTTCAAGATTCTGTTGAATTTCCATTACTTTTAGATCCTTTTTCGCAACTTGTTTTAGGTCTTATTTTTGTTTTAAATTATTTCGCCCTTTTTGCTTTAGCTGAATTCTTTAGTTATTTGTTCTATGAAAAAAAAGAGAATTCTTTTAAAATTTTTCTTAATTTTGGGTTGATTTATCTTCCAATTTTAATATATCTAGTAATTCATTATATTTTATTAATTTTAAATCTTAATTATTTAAAGATTTTAGATAATATTCTACTGATCTTTTTTCAAATTTGGGCTTTGTGGCTTTTGACCTATAATTTAAGTGTAAATAAATATATAAAAATAGAGAGAGCCTTGATTATAAGTTTGGTTATTCACTATGGAGCGTTTATTGTATTATTTATTATTTCTTTATGAAATTATAAGAAATTTTTAATAGTATTTTTAATATTTTGCAGTTTCTTTTCCGAATCTATTAAAGACTTCTCGTTTGTCGCAACAAATGACGAAAAATTAAACCCATCTATAGATATTGGAGGTGTGATAATTTCCGGAATATCTTTCAGAAAATGAATTTCAACTCTATTCGAATCTGGTTGTTTTTTAGAATTTATTTTTTCTTTTAAGGAAAAATCCAACCTGTGATAATGTGAAAAGTTAATTGGATGAGGATCAAAATCTTTTATATTACCAAGTTTGGAGTTATATATAATTTCGAAAATATTTTCTTTCAAAATATTTCGAATTCCCAAATAACTTGTTGTCAATCGGGGATTAATTTCAATAAAGTATAAGGGATTTGGATTTGAAGTACATTTAATGAAATCAACGCCAAAATACCCTTCTACTTTGAATTTTGATAATGCTGAAACTAATTGGTTTAAGTAATTCATTGGAACACTTGCTATTGGTGAATATCCACCAAAATATTGGCTTGGTTCATTTGATTTTGAAATATTTAGGATTTGGGCATTAATACAGATGGGTAAAGGTTTAAAAGAATTTTCAATTGAATTTAATTTCCTCCCAATAAAAGAAACACTGAGATCTTGTCCGGAGACATATTCTTGAATTATGAATGGTCTCATGATAAAACTTTCCTTATTGAAATTCATTTGTTTTATAAATGCATTTAGTCTTTCAACATTATCGATAAAAAAAATAGATTCTGCACCGACTCCATCTTCTGGTTTTAGAATAATTGGTTTTCTTAGTTTTTCAAAAATGTTCTTTAAAACTTTAATATTTAAACCACTGTTATTAGATGGAATTAAATATGTTTTGGGAGTGTTTAGGTTCATCAATTGAAAAAATTCATATGTTTGATATTTTGAAGTGAATTGTTGAATAAAGTTTGAGCCGACACTTAAGAGATTTTTATCATTGTCTTCGGCCAACTTCGTAAGATTATACAAAATATTTTGAAATTCTGGCGCAATTATAAATGCATAATCATTATTCAAGAGAATTTTTTTAAATATTTTAATAAAATCATCATTTTCTTTTACAATTGAAATAGTATCTGCCACAAGAATTTCATTTAATTTTGAGATTCGATCATCTAGAAGGGTTTCAATTTCAAAATCGATTGACATAAAATCTTCTATACATGCTCGAAGCATAGCAAATCCTTCACAAAATAAAGAAATTGGCAGAGTTTCCTTATTAAAACCACCTCCCGAAATAAACTCAAAAATGAAAATCTTATTAGACATTATTGATTAATGAAAAGCTCACATATTAAAATAAAATGAAAAGGATTATTTTATAAATAATAAGAGGATATAAAAATCTATAAAAAAATCTAACAAAAAAAATCTAACAAAAAACTAAGGATATTGATTGAAATGCCTTTTTTTGAACAAGAAGAAGTGCAGAAAATAAGATTTCTGCATTTTACTATTAAAAAATTAGAGGAGAAGTTGAAAAATGACGAAGATTTTACAATCGATGAATTAAACAATATTTTAAGTTATACTATGATACTAAACAAGAATTACGGAAATATAAATCACTTAAGAATCTTAAATGAAATGGATATTACGAAAGAATATATTGATCCATTAGAAAATAAGCCAATCCAAATAAGAGACCTATATTTTGAATGTGCCCGTGTATTAGAGGTATTGGGGCAAGGGTATGAGAAATTAT
Source organism: Promethearchaeota archaeon (assembly GCA_030606485.1). GTDB lineage: Archaea > Asgardarchaeota > Lokiarchaeia > Sigyniarchaeales > SOKP01 > 6H3-1. The sequence goes on from JAUWGH010000003.1 coordinate 373,054, forward strand.
CACAAAAAAGAGAAGAGGAAGATTTTCCCGAAGATGCGATAATTGCAATGTTAGAGAGTAGTAAAATTTATAAGGCATCTGCATACTTTTCAGCTGCATCTATGCATCAAAATTACAAGGGAATATCATTACTTCCATTAAATTTAGAGATAGAATCTGAAGAAGCACGCTTATTTGCGCAAAGTATTTCTGCTCTAAATGAAGAAATGAAGGGAAATTTAATATTTGCTTCCAAATTATATGCTGGATTAAGTACTTTATCAAAAAGAATTTTTTATTTGAAAGAACATGATGATATTAAGAAGCACCAATTAAGAGCACAAATGCATTTTGATATGGGAAAAGCTTGTATATTAGTTATTGAAGTTGCATCAGATTACAATATAGATAAGCATCGAGTAGATAGCCTCAAACAAAAAGCACACTTCTATTTTAATAAAGCAACGGAGATTTGGGAAGAAATGATTAACACAATACCAAATTTAAAAGTAGAAGAGATACATAGTATTAAAGATAATATTACCGTATCGAACGATATTTTAGAAGAAATAAAAATCGAAGATCTTCCTTATGAGAAAATTAAAAAGATCCAAGATCCAGAACCTATTATTATTATCCCGGAAAATCTTGCACCATTTGTGCCTAAAGCGACCATTTATTTATCTAAAATAGTCCCTAAAGATTTAAATATTACAAGGTTCAAAAAATTCAAAAATAAGAAAATCGAGAAAAAAACATCATATTCAGAACTCGAGAAATTAGAAAGCGAAAAATTTGGAATTTCCAGAACGATATTAGAACTAAAAAAAATGAAGAAAGAAGGAGAGATTAGTTTAGAAGATTATACTGAGCAACATGAAAAATATAAAAAGAAACTTAATGAAATTGAAACGAAGATAAAAAATTTGAAATAAAAAATTATAAAAATCTTATTCAATTTTACCTAATTTTTTAATGCCAAAGAATAGTAAGGGAATAGCAGTCCCACCTCCTATAAGGAATAAAGGAAATGATAAAATGAATTTTATTAATTCAAAGGGTGGATCTATTATTTCAAATATAGTTATAATTATTTTTTATCAAATTCGATAAGATCTTCGAATTTACACTTTAATTGTTTTGCAATTTTTTCTATAAATTCTGGTGGCTTATCTTGATCTTTAAATTCTTCATTTTCTATTTTCTTTATTTGTTCTACTTTTACTCCAATTAAAGTTGCTAGCTGTTCTTGGGTAAGATTAAACTCTTCTCGTTTTATTTTCATTACTGACTCATATTCAAATATATCATCAATTGATTTTCCAAAATGCTTCGCAATATCATGAGCAATTTTCAATGATGGGTTATAATCACCCTTTTCTAAATATGAGATGGTCTGTCGAGAAACTCCTATGGCATCCGCTAAATCTTGTTGAGTCATAAAATTATTTGCTGCTCTCAATTCCTTTATTTTGGATACCAGTTTTTTCGCTAATCTCAAAGAATCACCTTACTATAAGCATATTAAATTAAATTTAAAAAAAAAAGATAATTATTAAAATTTAAATAAATCCTCGATTCTTACCTTAAACTCCTTCGCAATTTTATAAGCTAATGATAATGAGGGCGTATATCTACCTGATTCTAACTGTCCTATAGTTTCTTTTTTAACACCGACTTTCTCTGCTAAATCTAACATAGATAGATTTTGATTTTCTCTCAATTCTTTAATACTATTCTTTAGTAAATCATCTTTATCTCTCAATTTCGTTAAAATATATGATATAAAGTTATCAAACGCCAATTCTTGTGGCTTAAAGATTTTATCTTCTAGTCCAGATGGCAAGACGTTATATTTATCCAACATTTGTTTTAACTCTTTCTCAAATGTGAAGGGATCTTTTATACCTGGTATGTATCCCTCAGGTCTTCCATAACCTTTTGCTGCTTGGGTATAAGCGCTTCCTCCTGCAGTTTCAATTTTTACCGTATAAAGACCAAAAATTCTATCGAAAAGACCATTTACAATATTAATATTTTGAATCCGAGAAAAAGGTATTGTTGCCCTGTGCTTAGTCCAAATTCCATGTTTAATCTCCAAATGAGAACTCATCATTCTATACGAAAAATTTTTGAGATAATATTGTATATATATATCATTCAACACCAAGATAACAACGGTCGGAATTATTACGATATAGAATAATAGTTGTAGATTTAAAGATTGTAGAAAGGCTGGAGACACATATCCAATATCAGGGTCTAATTGCACTAACCACAATATCAATATTACACATAGCCATGAAAAGCTAAATATCACAGTGCAACCAAATATCGCCTTTATATCTACTTTTTTCCTTAAGGAATTATCGATTCTTCTCTCTTCGGCTTCTTTTATTTCCATTTTTTTATTTTTCAACTCCTTTTTATTTTTATTTTTTTTTATGTAAATATTTTTGGAATGCAAATATATTTGACATTTCCTATAGTTAATTATAATAATACTTACATATTTAAAGGTTTTGATTAAAATTTTAAATTGTATATTCAATAAAATTTTAGAAAAAAGTAAAAGATTTAATTTAAATTAATGAAATTAATTATTATGAAGTCTAATTTACTGAAAGATAAAATTGCAATTGTAACGGGCGCTTCAGGTGGAATTGGTCGAGAGATTGTTAAACTATTGGATCGTACCGGAATTCGCTTAGTTATTACGGATATTTATGAAAAAAAACTTAATGAAATTGGAAAAGAACTTTCTCAGGAACCTTTAACAATTCAATGTGATATAACAAAACTTGATCAAGTTAAGAATTTAATATCTCATACATTAGAAAAGTATGAAACAATAGATATTCTTGTAAATACAGTAGGGATCATAGTACCTGCACTTTTTGAAGATGCTACTTATAAGGACATAGAAAAACAGATCAATGTTAATTTAATGGGTATAATACGATGTATTAAAGAAGTAATTCCGGTAATGAAAAAAGCTGAAAAGGGAAATATTGTAACGATTTCATCTCTCGCTGGTATTGTCCCCGAAACTTATAGTTCTATTTATACTGCAACAAAGTTTGCTCTTAGGGGGTTAGGCTTTACTTTAAACCTTGAGCTTAAAAAACACAATATAGTTGTTTCTACTATTTTTCCAGATTCAGTTGATACTCCTATGCTTGAATTCGAAGCAAAACATGGAGGATCTCCTCTAACTTTTCGAGTCAAGCCAGTAAAACCTGAAAAGGTTGCGAAATTAGTATTAAAAGCTATCATTAAAAAAAAGGTTGAGCTGTATATTCCCAGATTTGATGCATTTTTCTCTAAATTTATTATGTGCTTTCCTAAGGTAATTCAAAAACTCTGGCCGAGATTTGAAAAGAAGGGAGAGAAGAAAAAAGAGGAATTTTTAAGAAATTTAGAAAAATAATTCAATAAAAGCTTAAATTTATGGCATTTTTTTGCTTTGATCTTTTACTGCCTTAATGGCTTTCTCAATTTCCTTTGGATCGCCAAGATAATAATGTTTGAGAGGTTTTAGATCTTTATCTAATTCATAAATCAATGGTATGCCCGTTGGAATATCCAACTTTGGGATTTCTTCATCTGAAATATTATCTAGATCCTTAACTAAACCTCGTAAGCTGTTACCATGGGCAGAGATCAAAACTCTTTTCCCTGATTTGATTGTTGGCGAAATTACTTCTCTCCAATATGGAAGAACTCGTGCTATAGTATCTTTAAGACACTCGGTTAAGGGAATATCTTCCTCTTTTAGATTTTTATATTTTGAATCATACCCAGGATATCGTGAATCTGATTTATCCAACGCTGGAGGAGGAATATCAAAACTTCGACGCCAAATATAAACTTGTTCTTCACCCTTTTCTATGGCGGTTTCAGCTTTATCCAACCCTTGTAGACTTCCGTAATGGCGTTCATTTAGCCTCCAAGAGCGAAATACCGGGATCCACATTAAATCCATCTCTTCAAGAACGATCCATAACGTTCGAATGCCTCTTTTCAAAACTGAAGTATATGCAATATCAAAAGTATAACCTCCATTTTTTAGGAGAAGTGCTGCTTTCTTAGATTCCTCAATACCTTTTTGAGATAAATCAACATCTGTCCAACCAGTAAATTTGGATGGAATTTTATTCCACACACTTTCACCATGTCGCAATAAAACGAGTTTAAACATAATTTATAATCGACACCCTCGAAATTTTAATTTTGATAGATCAATAATCTTCAATTAATGTGAAATACTTTATGATTCTTTTAAGATTATAACAATAGTATACAGAAAAAAATTATTATATATTAAAATACCTAAAATTATCCTATAATTAGTGATTCAAATATGAATACTTTAGAAAAATTAGAAGAACTCAGGAAAAAGTTAGAATTTAGACCAAAGATTGATGAAGCAAGTTTCTCTAAGATTAGAATAAAAGATTTTACTATCCCTGAGGTAGATTATGATTCAATTGATTTATCAACAGAATTTCTCGGAAAAAAATTAAAAATACCTCTTGTAATTCTAGGATGGACAGGTGGTTCCGAATATGTAAAACAGATTAATGAAATTTTAGCTAGAGCAGCAGAAGAAATGGGAATTGGTATTGGATGTGGTTCTCAATATGCTGCAATAGAAAATCCGGGAATTGAAAGTAGTTTTACAGTAATTAAAGATTTGGCTCCAAATGCACTAAAAATTGCCAATGTATCTGCTACACATCTGAAAAAAGAGAATTTCGGTGCAGAAGAATTAAATAAATGTATTGATATAATTGATGCAGATGCAATTGCCCTATATTTTGATACATTACAAGAGGTTCTCAAACCAGAAGGGGAAAAAAACTTTAAAGGGTTACTCGAGAAAATAAAAGAATCAATTCCAAATGTTAAAAAGCCGATTATTGTGAAAGGATATGGAGATGGAATAACCAGAATGGATGCTATAGCTTTACATGATATTGGGATTAAATATATTGATATTAGTGGATATGCGGGACCAAATAAATATGTAATCGAAGAATATAATTTATACAAAGATTCATATGATTTTTCCAGAAATATAGCAAAGGTTTTTCAGAAATGGGGGACTTCTACCGTTCGTTCAATCTTAAATGTTAGTGGAATATATGACAATTCTCAGATGAAAATTATTGCATCTGGGGGTATCAGAACTGGAATAAATATTGCAAAATGTATCTGCTTAGGTGCAAATATAGCTGGTGTTGCATCACCATTTTTAAAAACTGCTGAAAAGGATGTAGAAAATGGTAAAGGTCCTCTACAATCAATAAGATTGATTAAAACATTTTTGGAAGAATTAAAAATAGCTATGTTTGTATCTGGCTCTGAGAAAATTTCAGATCTGACCGTAGATAAAATTGAATCTTTTTAGTTAGTATCTAATTTCCAAATTTTTTATTATTATACTATTTTTTGGTAAAAATCAAAAAACCGATGAATCTAAAATTAAATAGTTTCCAGAAAAAGGCAGGAATATTCTATACTCCAGAGTACATTACTGAATTCATGGTAAAAAACGCAATTTTTGAATATATATTAACATTCTTTGAAAAAAGATATCAGACTATTGATGAATTAATTTTATCAGACAATCTGGATGACTTAAAAAAATTAAACAACATTATTATACATTTGAAAATCTTAGACCCAGCATGTGGAGCTGGCATATTTTTATTAAAATCAGGACAAATCTTATTGGAATTAACAAATAAAATTGCAAAAAGATTAAATCTTAGACAAATGATTTTCAAAAAACGAGTTGATATAATAGAAAAAAATCTTTACGGTGTTGATATATTTGAAGAATCTATTCAAGAATGCAAATCGCAATTGAAAAAATGGTTGATTTCAAACAATCAACTTAATTTAAATAATTATGGAAATAAAAATATAAATTTTAATCTAAAGGTTGGAAATAGTTTAATTGGCAGGTTAAACGAAGAAATAAATGGAGAAGATGTATTCAACAAAAATCTTTCAATAGAATGGAAGCCATTCCATTGGAGTAAAGAATTCCCTGAGATAATTAAAAACGGAGGATTTGATATCATTTTAGAAAATCCACCCTATATTTTTACCCGTGGTGGAAATTTTTCTACTTTACAGAAAACCTACTTTAGAAATTTCATTTCTAAATTAGGATTAATTCAATCACAAAAAGGAAAGCAATTCCAATCGAATAAATTAAATACATATTCTCTATTTATCCTAAGGTCTTTAGAATTATTAAAAAAAGGTGCCAAATTAGCGGTATTAATTCCAAATAATTTTCTGCGCAACACAAATCTCGATATTTATAGAGATTACATCCTTAGAAATTATTGCATCAATCAAATTGTTGATTTATCTAATAGTGTTTTTCGAAATGTAGTTGCATCTATTATCTGCTTATTTATTGATAAAAAAAAGCCAGATGGGGAATTTAAGACGCAAATCATATCTAATATTGAGGATCTTAATGAAAACATTTATACAGAAAATAAAATAGCACAATCCAGCTTTCTGAAAAATAAAAGTTATGTAATTAATATACATCTTGATGAAACATCACGTAAAATTTGTAAATATATTGTAAAAAATTCAATAAATTTAGGAGAAATCACTGAATATATTATTGAAGGAATCATTTGCTCAAAGAAGAGAGATATCTATGAAACTCGGCTGAAGTCCATAGATATGCCCTTTTTAGAAGGAAAGAACATTGATAGTTATATTACTAAATGGTCTGGCAAATTTATTAGATATGATAGAGAAAATTTACATAGGGCAAGGTCTAATGAAGTATTTACTAGCAATAAATTAATAATACAAAGAATTAGTGGAGGAACTAAGCCTTTAAAAGCAAATTATGACCCCGGGGTCTTTTATACATTTTCATCGATAAATAATATAATTATAAATGAAGAATATCGAAAGAAGATTCCTTTAAAACTTGTTTTATTAATTTTAAACTCCAATCTAATGAACTGGTATTATGCAATTAATTTCACAAACAAATCAGAACTTACAGTAAATATTTCAAAAACTTTTTTGGAAGAGATACCCGTTGTTAAACCGAAAAACAAATCTCTTTTTGAAAATATCGCCGATTATTTGATGTTTCTATTTCAGTATTATAATATTAAAAATGAAAAGTTAATTTTCACTGATGATATAATCCAATTCTTTTACGTATTAAGCAATGGAATAATCTATGAATTATATCTAAAAGAAAAAATTAAATCAAATTTAATAATCGATTTAGAAAACAAATTAACGCCAATTAGATTTGAAGATTGGATTCAAATGAAGTTTAATAATATTATTTTTAACAAAAAATTTCCAGATTTTGAAAAAATTGAAAAGGAGAATCTTGAAAAAATAAAAAATGTATATCATAAATTGGTTAAAGATAACACAATTCAGATTAATTTAAAAAAGATTTATAAAAATAAATGGATAAAGTTTATTGAGAGAGGTGTTAGAAAGTGAATGATATAATAATAGTCAAATTTTACTTTTTTAATCTCTTTTTAATAAATAGTATGACTACTACTATTTTTGATTTTTAAATATAATAGAGATATAAATTTCTAAGTTTTAGTAATTTTGTCGGAAATACTTCTCTCGAAAATGATATTGGAGTTAAGGTTATTAATTCACAAAATATTAAATATTAGAATATATTCTTAATAAAATTAAATATTAAAGATCACAATAATTGTGGGGAATTATCATAAAAAATTTAAATATAAATCTGAATAATAAACTGGAATATTTAATAATAAAAAACCCATTGGACTTGCAAATAGAAAGAAAAGATATATTTTATCGCGAATCTTATTCCGAAATTATTGATTATATAAAATTTTTATTGAGTTATGAGGCTGTATCATCAGAAACTAAAATAAAGAAGATCAAAGGTTCAATTTTAATTGATGCTCCATATGGCTCTGATATATTAGGATATATTAAATTGATTGCAAAGACATTCACCTTAAAATTTGTAAAGTTAAATTTTCCCGAGATTAGAAAATCACCTAATGATTTTATATTAAATTTTCCTAATATTTTTGATAATTTGGCTAAAATTTATAGAGAAGCTAAAAAAGTAGAGCAAGAAGTTAAAGAAAAAGATAAAACTATAGAAAGAGCTTTAAAATTTATATTTATTGTTGAAAATCAACAAGAATTATTTCAGAGAACTCAGAAAGATATTCATTTTGATCTATTCGAACACTTATATTATGAGTTAAAAAATAAGATGGAAAATATTAATTTTATCGAGAATGGGATTATTTTCATAGGAATTAATCATCAAGAGAATACTTTATGCCAAGCAAGTTTTAAATTATTTGATTTTTATTTAAAAATTCCAACGATTACTGAAAATGAAAGAATAATTATTTTAGAAAAAATTAGTGAAGAGATATCTGCAAATCAGACTTTTAATGTGGGTAGAATTGCTTCCTTAACTGAAGGTTGGGAAGTGAGTGATATAAGGGAATTGATTAAAATCGCATACTTACGGAATGTGGCTAAATTAGATGATTCTGTCAGCGATATTACAGAATTAACAGAAAAAATAATTGACAGAGGGGAATTTATTCCTTCATATTTGATTTCACTAAATTTTATTCAAAACAAATTAGGGACATTTCAAACTTCTATAAATTCCTCAATACATCAATCGATAAATCAAAATAGAAAGTTTAATAGAGAAGTTTCAAAAGAAGAACATATTAAAATTCCAGAACTTGAATCTCAATTAAGAACTGAAATAGAAAAGATTAGATCACAAAGAATATCAAATTTCATGGTACAACAATTATATGAGGATGCAGCCTCAGAAAATTATACAGAGCTTTTAGTTATATTAGATAAGATGAAAAAGAAAGAACCTCTTGAAGAATATGATCGAAAATTATTAGCAGAATATTCTTTTATTTTAAATGACCCTCCAAATATCGCCTTAATACTGTTAGAAAAGGCAAAAAAACGAATTGATAATATTAAAAAAGCATTTGGGAAGGAATAGAAAATTTCGACAAAAACAATTAGGTCTAGATCATCATCGGACAAATTAAACCAAGAGGTTTACATTAAAGAGATTATATTAGAAAATTTTTTAGCTTTTTCTAGAGATAAAGCCGAATTTTCCAAAGGATTTACAATTGTAGTTGGTCCTAATTGGTCAGGTAAATCCACAATTTACCAAGGGATAAAGTTTGCTTTAGGTAGCAATGAAAGGGACGAAAGATATACAAAATGGTCCGATTTTATAAGAACCGGACAAAACCATGCTCTAATCGAACTTTATATTCAGACACCTGAGAATTTGATTGGAATACGAAGGACTGTACTTAGAGGAAAAGCTCCTTTTTTTGAAATTAAGCAAAATAATGAAAAAGAATTCGAAAAAATTAATTCCCTTGAAATAAGAGAGCTTGTAAAATCATTAAATTATAATCCGGATAATCAATTTTCTTTTGTCAGTCAAGGCAAAATTGATGCGCTTAAAGATATGAAACCTGAAGAATTATGCATTTTCTTAGAGGAAGGAGTGGGCTTAAAAGGGTTAAGACATGAAATTTTAGAGCAAAAAACTCAAGTATTCAATTTACAAGAAAAATTAAAAGCATTAAAAACAGAGCAAAATAGTTGGAATTTTGAATTAAAATTATTGGAACCTAAGTTAAAAAGATTAGAAGATAAGCGAATTTTGCTTAAAGACAAAAAAAGCCTAATAGATGAGTTATTATGGGCAAATCGAGAAAAAATAGAAAAAGAGATTTATATTCTTGAAGAAAATATTAAGAAAATTGCTATTATAATTAATGATTTACAAAAGCAATTAGAAGATTTTACAACGCAAATAAATGAAATTACTGAAAAAATTGAAAAAATTGAAAAAAATTCAGAAAAACTTTCTGAGAATATAGGAAAAATAAAGGGTAGAATTTCAGAATTAGAGAAAATTATTCAACAGTGGAAGATTAAACAACAAAGGATAAAGGTACGCTTAGAAGAATTAGAACAAAATAAAAACAAATTAAAAGGTAAATTAGACAACCATAAGGCTAAAGGAAATAAGATCTCAGAAGAATTAAAACTCACACGCAAAAATATTAAAATACTAGATTCTGCAATCTCTAATATTTTAAAAGAACAAAATGAATTATTGGACAAGGTATCTATTCACAAAGATTTTCTTGAGAGATTTAAGAAGACAAAAGCAGAATTAAGTAAAAAACAAGATGAGCTTATTCAGAATACCCAAAAAATAACAGAAATTAATGATGAAATTGATATAATTTTCGCTGAATTAAGAGATGTAAAGCATCATTTTGAGCAAAATAAATGGTTTCTTAAAAATAAGGATGAGAATTTACAAGAAAAGTTAATAAATCAGCGTAATGATTTAGATAATGAAATTCATGATTTAAAGGAACAACTAAGAGAAATAAGAAAGGATCAGGTTAAAAGAGTTAATGCTTATAAAAGATTAAATTATTCCATTAGAGAAAAAAGAGTATTCTTACCTCAAAATGTCATAACTTTAAAAGAAGAGATTTACAATAGAAATCTAAATGCAAAAGGTCCAATAATTGAATTATTACAATATAATGATAAATTGGGGTTTGCAATTGAATCAGTTTTAGGAAAAAAAGTGTTATTTAGTTTTATTGCAGGCGATTGGAACACATTTATTCTACTAAAAAAATTGAAAGATAGTTATAATGTTTATTGCAATATATATATACCAAAGGAAGAAAATATTCGTCAATTTTCAAAATATGAGAAAATTGATGGAGTATTAGGTTATCTCGCAGAATTAATTAAAATTAAGGGCAATGATGAACATGTAAGGAAATTAATTTATTCTAAAGTGAAAAATTGTCTTGTAGTAGAAGATTTTACTACAGGAACACTTATGCATAAAAATTACAAATTTAGAGGTAAATGTGTAACATTAAAAGGCGAGCAAATCATATCCTATGATTATGTGGTTGAAACACCATACTTAAAGAAATTAGAAGGATTATTAAGTCCTACTAAACAAATGGATCAATTATATCTGTTAGAAATGGAAATAAGTAAATTGAATGATGAAAGAAAGAATTTAGAATCCCTAAAAACTAAAATAGATCAAAAATATCGAGAAGTTTCCAAGAAAATTGATGCTTTACCTACTCTTGAATTATTATTCCGGCAAGAACAAAAACTTTTAAGCAAAAAAGATAATCTCTTTGAAACAAGAAAAAATAAGAACGAATTGAATGATAATATTGAAATGCAAATCGATGATGTGGTAAAAGAAGTGGAAACTTTAAAAAAAGAACAAAAACCAGAATTTTTTGAATGGCAGAAGAGTTTAGAAAATATTCCAGACGAATTTGATTTAAAAAACAATGAAAAGAAACATTGGTCAAAAATTAATGATGAAAAACAGAAATCCTTATCTGAAATTCAAGAAATTATAAATGAAGAAACAGCTGAATTTACAAAAATAAACATTAGTTATAAAACAACCAAAAAAGAGTTTCAAAGTAGAGATCAAAAGGCATTTGAAGTATTTCAGGAACTAACTGGACTTGAAAATCAAATTAAGGATTTAAAAATTCAGAAAGAAAAGTATGAGTTAGATAAAAAGGCTCTTAAGGAAGAAGAAAATAAAATTAGACAAGAAAATCTTGAGTTTAATTTAAATTATGAAAGAAAACAAGACCAATTGAGTTCGCAGCAAAATGATCTCCAATCCAAAATTTTAGATTTAGAAAAAGTAAATAAAGAGATTGGTCCAAAAATATTAAGTGAAGAAATAAAAATACGTCCAATTGAAGAAATTGAAAAGAGTCTTCTCGAAGTGAATAAAGAATTAATGAAATACGCAGATATTGATGATACTTTAGAAGTAGAAAAAGAGAGAATTATTAAAATACTTAAAAAAATTGCTCAAAATCAAGCGCAAATTCAGAGAGACCTTATTGAAGCAGAAGAAACCGAAAAGAATTTAGAAAATACATATTACAAAAAGTTCAATAAAATTATCAAAAAACTAGAAGATTTAATTAATAAAAAATTTGAAATATCTGAAATTAAAGCTCAGTGTTCAATTGATTTATCGGGGAAATTTGAAAATTTAGGCATAAAAATTAAAGCATCTTTATTAAAAGAACAACTACGAGATATAACCGCATTAAGTGGGGGGCAACGCTCTATTATTGCAATTTGTTTAATACTTTCTTTACAAGAATTTAAATCAAGTAGGATAATTGTATTAGACGAAGCTGAATTATACTTGGATGAAAATAATGCTGAAATCGCCTATAAATTGATAAAGGGCGCAATTCAGATGAATAAAACACAAATAATAATATTTGTGCCAAAAGCATCTAAATATATTTATTCAATGGCAGATAAACTCATTGGAGTTGCAAGAAATGGAGCAATAGGACCATCAACGATACTCCAACCTAAGATAATAAAGACTTAAAAGAAATTTGAATTATTATGGAAAAAAATAACTCCTCTACCCCGTCTATTATTGAAGAAATTCAAAAAATTTTTGAAACAGTTCGTAGTGGGTCTCTAGATGCTCTAAGTGTAGATTTAAATCCCATTTTTCAAAAATTTAAACGAGCTATAAATGCACAAAATCTGAATGAATCATCTTCCGCATTTAGCAAGTTATGTGATATTATTGAAACAAAATTTAACGAATTACAGATGTATTTGGCCCTATTTGGTCAAGAAAAGAAGTTCTTAACATTTTTAGAATCAAATCCTTCTGATATTGAAGTATTCAGTCTTTTTAAAGGATGTTGGTATAAACCCTATAATTTAAATGCATTATCTCTTGATTTTTTAGAGGAGTCTAAAAATTCCCTGGAAAGTAGAATAAGAGAAGGTTATATAATTGAAAATCTTGAAATCCCACTAAAAGATGAGAATTTTATATTAGAAATACCTTCAAGTTCATTTCAAAAAACAATTGAAAACTATTTTAATAAAATATATAAAAAATTGCCATGTAATATGGACGATCTCTTCGAAGAACTCGAGAGTCAGGAAGAGATATATGAAAAATTTATTATTATTTTACATTTACTTCAAAATGGAAAAATAATGTATCAAAAACAGACAAATTTTATTTATATACCAAAAGGTGGAAAAGATGAATGAAATATCCTTATTGATGTATTTATTAAGTAAGAAAGACCAATTAGATGAGATGGGCTCAACTAAAGAAGAAGTCTTAGAAAAATTGCAAATTTCTGGGCGAAATAAAGGATTTATGTTTAAAAAACTAATTATTGAACTTTCTAAATATATTTCTCCCTTAGGACTCGAAATTCAATATAATCCGTTAAATACCCATTGGTTCTTAACTTTTAAATCAAGTATGAATGATCTGATTTTAGCAAACCCATTTCAAGATAAACCACGATTGGCTGCAACTTTATTTTGTGCAATAATTTTATGCTTAAAAAGTAATGGTATTGCAAAAATAGTTGAATTAAAGAAATTAAGAAATAAAAAAGAAATCCGGGACGACCTAAAAGATTTAGAAAATCTAGGTTATATTAAAATTATTAAAAATTATAATGAAATTAATTTAACCCCACTTATTGGATACCAGCTAAACCTCGAAAAATTATTTATGAAATTATCATTAAAATTAAATGTTTGATCAAGATTGAATCTAATATTTGATTTTTGAGTAAATTTTAATGAAGAGATCCATTAAATACAGTAATTTTTAAAAACTGTGAATTTTTTTAGTAGATAATAATGCCTTCCTTAACATCTCAAAAAGAAGGTCGACCAACTAAATTTTTGGTTCTTTTTAAAAAGTTCTGGCCAAATTTCGTCGTATATAATTCATGGGCACTAACTATTTCATCCTTGTATATAAATATAATAATCGTTTCAAATATAATTTGGGCTGGAGAAGAGATTCATGTTGGAGAACTAGGAATTCTGTTTGGATTCGGAACATGGATGATGGGAATTTCAGGTTTGTTTTTTGGTTATTTAGCAGATAGGATTAATCGCATAAAACTTATGACATTAACTATGATAATGTTTGGAGTTGGTATGTTAATAAATGGATTTAGTCCAGAAGGGCAAGGATCCTTAACTTTTAACTTCTTTTTAGGATGCCTTTTATTCAGAAATTTTTTTTGTGGTGGGTTTTGGCCTATTATTCTCTCATATACAAACGATGCTGTAGAAGAATTTGAACGTTCTCGGTTTTTTGGTGCTATAAATGCCACTTTTCAAGTTTTTCAGATAAGTGGGATGTTAATTTCCACCTTGTTATTTCAAAATCAATTTTGGCGTGAATTTATGTGGGGTATGGGATTGTTATATTTCATTGGAAGTATTATGATCTATCTAAAAGGTATTGAACCTAAGAGAGGAGGTACCCAAAATCAATTAAAAACAGTTTTATTCGAATCAAGGATCAAATATCAGTATAAATTAACAAAAAAAACATTTAGAACTACTATTTTAAAGCCTACTATTTGTATTTTATTTGTTGAGGGTATTTTTATTTCAATGTGTTTCTCATTGGTTGACTTTCTATTTATAACCTATTTACAATCACCACCTCATAACATTTCTCCCTTTATAACTACTGTATATCTGACTATATTTGGAATTTCTGGTGGCATTTTAGGATCTATCGGTTTTTCCAAGCTTTCTGATAGATTGGCAAATAAAAACTTCAAAAATCGTATTTACTTAATTGTTTTTTCAATAGTAATAGTATTTTCGACATATATCTTTTTATTTTTTATTCCAATACAGAGTATGACTCCCGTTCAAGGAAATGATTTAGTATTTATAATAACTACTCCCGCATTTTGGTTACTTGGTATTGGCGCATTTATTTTTCGTTCCATTATAAGTATATATAGTATTAATCAACCACCACTTATACAAAAAATTAATTTACCAGAAAGTCAAGGAATAATCAGTTCTTCTAGTCAATTTTTAGATTTTATAGGTCTCGGAACAGGACCAATAATAGCTGGTGTGATTTTGGAGTTATATAATAGAAATTATCAAATTACAGTGCTAATTTCAATGATTATTGGAATTGCAGGTGTACTCTTTTGGTTAATAGCAATAAAATGGATTGATAAAGATATAGAAACAATTAAATCAATACTCAATCAACGAGCTGAAGAGATGGCTAGAATTAATGGGAAGTGATAATTTTTAATATCATGGCCGCCAAGTTGTCATTATAATCTTCCATACCTTCTAAATGTTCTCCTACAGTGTTGAAGAAATCCACAATTTCTATTTTTCTTTTTTCAAAGAAAGCCTGAATTTTTTCTCTTGCTTCTTGAAGCTTCTTATCTCTTTGAGCTTTACTCCCCTTCACCAAATCAACCTTATTAATACACACATAGATTTTTTTAGGAAAGAAACGGACATCATTGAAAAATTCAAATTGTTTTTCAATAGGGCGATCCAAAGCAAATACAGCAATAATCTGTGAAGCGATCCGGCTAATTGTAATGATCCCCATTCTAACAACTGCCCGGGCTTTATCTCCCCCAGGTGCGAATATCGTATGTGCTTTTTTTTCAGTTTCATCTCTAAAAATAACGCGATTGGGATGTATGGTTTTAGTTTCCTTTTTCTCTGTAGCTTCTCGAGGTAAAGTTGCCTCTCCAGAAAAGTCGGTCTTTACAATTACACATTTTCTTCCACCTTCCAGTGTTTCGAGTTTTTGTTTATTAATATAACTTACAAATAATCTTAAGAGGGTTGTTTTTCCTACAGAAATATCACCTAATAACCCTAGATTCACCATCTTAATCTTCCTCCTCCTTTAATAATTTATTTAATAGAGTTTCATAATCAGGTATGAGATATTGTTCGAGTAGTGCACTATTATGGGCATTAATTAATCCTACAAAAACTTCCTTTAAATTCTTTGAATTTTTAAGATATTTTATTATCGTTTCAGATTCTACTCCAGCTCTTAGTGGTTTTGGTTCAGTATCAAATCCGAAATTTTCACTCGGAGGTAAAGAATTAAAAAATCCGAATGCAGTGTAGCCTTCATAAGCATAATAGCAAAAGAATCGAGATTTAATTGATTGAATAATCCTCGTCATATATACACTTGGATATAACTCTCCAAGGGTCATACTTCCATCATAAGTTATGAGATAATAGGGGCTTATAGGAGATTTTCTTAAGCCAAACATTTCTTGAGGAGGTAAACAAACAAAAGGAATTTTTTCTTCGATAATGGCCCATAAATCCCATCGTTCTGCATCATTTAAAATTTGTTTAACTTCATCGAAAGCATAGTAAAAATCTTGTTGAAAACTAAGTAGAGAACTTAGATAGACAGATAGAGATGCAAAAGTTGCTTCTAATACCGGCTGCTTTTTACTATCTTCGCTAGGTTTTATTGCACCACGCCAACTTCTTACTGCTGAATATGCAAATCCTTGAACATCAAAAAAATTCCCAGAAAGTATTATAAATTGTGGTATTTCCCCTTCTTCATCCGTGAGTAATTCTCTGGTTTTATTTAACAAAGCTACTTCAAGATTTATCTCTTTGTAGCCAGAATGCAATTGTGGCATTATCAGCCATTTATATTTCTTTTTTACCATAGATCAAAGCCCCTTCATTAATAATACTATTAAAATTTTTGAACTCTTAAAAATAATACACAAGAATTGACTAATAAATTTTCTTTTTTTAATATTTATTGAATCTAAAATTTCGAATTTAAAACTTTCCTGATTCCAAATTCAATAAGGTCAAAATATTCTAATTTACTTACATTATTTATTTCAATTCTTTGAATAGAATCGAGATTTTTGCATTTATCTATTTTCATTTCGAGGCGAGGTTCATTTTCTTTAATTTTAATTAGAATTTGTTGAATAAAATCATTAATAAAGATTTCAGATTTTTCTCTCACGTCAATCTTCTCTGGTTCGACAAACAGAATTTCCACTTTTTTAAAATCAAAAAACTTTAAAATGCAGAGAAGGTCGTTATTTTTTGAGAATAATTTTCTTTTTATTAAAGTCCCTCTACCTTTATTTCCTATACTTTCTTTAAATAAATCTTCAGCACTCAATAAATTACTAGCAGTAGTAAAACTCTTTCCCGAGATTACTTTATTCAGTTGATTTATTACCAACTTGAGTTCATTGACTTCCTCAGTAAGTTTTTGGATTAGTTCTTTTTTATCAAGATATTGTTTATTAAGTGTTCTGTGAATATTTACTAATTTTTCAATTTCGTTTTTACCATCTTCTTCCTTGAAATTCATATATTTAATTTAAAGTGTTTCTACTATATTAAATTATTATACTGATTAAATTAAGTGATAAAAGGTAATTAGAATGAAGACTGCGATTATAACTCCAAATCCATCTGATATGGAGGTTAAAATTATTACCAAGGAATTTCAAAAGAAAGGATTCGATGTTAAAACAATAATTCCCGGGGAAATAAATGTTTCTGTTGGTTTAAATGTTGAGAATGAACCAAATTCAGAAAAATTTCTATGCAATATTTTTGAAGATATAGAACCAAGAGGAGCCTTAGTAAGAGGTTTTGGGATGAATGTTACACAGAAAATATTTTTCCGATTAGATGTTTTAAGAATTCTAGAAAATATGGATATAAAATTAATAAATTCCCGAGAATCTTTAGAACTTGCCACAGATAAACTATTAACCTCCTTTTTATTTGAAAAGGCAAATATTCCAACGTTAAAAACAATAATATGTGAAAATCCCAATGATGCATTAGAAGCTTTTGAAATATTAGGAGAAGATATTGTTTTGAAACCTATTTTTGGCTCGAAGGGTATTGGACTCACTAGAATAAATGATAGAGGTTTTGCAGAGAATGTCATTTATAAATTATCACGATTAAATGAGATTTTTTATCTCCAAGAATATGTTCGACACAATAACCGAGATATTAGAATTCTAGTTTTAGGGGATGATGCAGTTGCAGGAATGTATCGTATTAGCGATAGTTGGAAAACAAATATATATACTGGAGCAAAACCAAAATCAATAGAATTAAATAACGAATTGAAAGAATTAGCAGTTAAGGCAGCTCAAGCAACTAAAACTGAGATCGCAGGGATTGATATCTTAGAGACAGATAAAGGATTAAAAGTGATAGAGGTAAATTCGATACCAGGATTCACTGCACTTCAAAAAGTTACAGAAATAAATTTAGCTGAAAAAATAGTTGAATACTATCTAAATCAGATAAAATGAGAAAAAAAGAAAAAAAATCTTTATTAATTTATAAGACATCAATAAGTGCAACAAGCCCACCGATAATAACAATAATACCAGCCACTAAACCCCCTGTTAAACTTGGTAAACCCGCAAAGATGGCTATTAATATGCCAAATATAATAAATAGCAGCCAGTGATAAGGGATCGGATCATCCGGTTTTAAGACTTGAATTAATACAACTACTGAAAATACTAGTCCAAGAAAACCATATAATATACTTTCAAGGTCAAGATTAACTATTTTCAATATTGCAAAGACTACTCCAACAAGAGCCCCAATTACGCAAATAAAGCTTATCAGTTTTGAATTTTTATAATCTTTTTTAGCCATATAAATCCATTTTATTCAATTTTTTATTGCATGTATTTTATAAAAAGAAAAAACTTTTTCTAATAAAGTTTAAGAAAATGAAATTCAAATTTTTTTGGATAATAAATTATAATTAAATTCATTTTTTAAGATTAAAAACAATTTATGCATAGGAATTCCTATTACATTAGAGGGGGAACCTTCTATTTTATCAATAAATAACGATGCCTTATTTCGTATAGAATATGCTCCAGCTCTTTCCTTCCATTCACCGGTTTTAATATATGCTTTAATCTCATCTATAGATAAATCTAAAAATCTAACAATTGTAATATCGCAATCTGAAATTATTTTATCATTAAATGTTCTTGTTATAGCAATTGCTGAGATGAGTTTATGGGAATTATTTTTTAATTTTTTAAGAATTTTTAGTGCGTGGTTTTCATCTACAGCTTTACCGATTATATTCCCTTCAAATTCTACAAGCGTATCAGCAGCGATTATTATTGCATCAATTTCATTTAATTCCATTTTTTTCTTAACATCTAATGCTTTCCCTTTAGCCAATTCTTTTGCTAATTCAATTGGGGTCAATTCTTTACTTTTTAATTCATCTTCGCTGAAATCGCTTATGATGATTTCAAAATCAAGTTGAGCTCTCTCAAAACTTTTTGCTCTATCTCTCGAACCAGAGGCAAGAATTATTTTTAGATTTTCCATTTTAAATCATTTTCTTATTAATTCCTATTACTTGCATTGAAAAAAATATGCTAGAACGAGGATAATTCTTAAGATTACGATCAAATCTAGATCAAAACAAAAATTATCCACATGCCTAATCCTATCAAAATTGGATTAAGAATATTATCACTTATATATTTTGAAAAAATATCGATTATTAAAAATAAAAATGCTGCCACAGTAGCCATAATAAGAATCGTTCCTAAACTTACAGGCATAAAAGAGTGATAAATAATAGTTATTAAAACCACAATCAAAAAAGTTGAGGTAAATCCTGCAATATATCCTTCAATAGTTTTATTAGATTGCTCGAAAATCTTATGTTTGCCGTATTTTTTTCCAATTAATGAAGCAGTAGCATCTGATACAGTAGTTATTAGTGCAACACTTGCAAAAATTGGAAAGGGTGCAAATATAAATGGCACAAAGCAGAGAACTAACGGTGTTGATGATACATATGTTTCCAATTCATCAGCTATCATAGATTTCCTATACCACCGTACTGCCCAATTAGGCAATAAATAAGTTTTATTTAATTTTAAAATGTCAGCGATGGCAACCATCAAAACAAAACCAAATCCAATTGTAACAATAATCCAATAGCAAAATGAATAAACATCAATATTCCATTGAGTTAATACCCCAAATATATCAATAATGTTCCCAATTGTCCAAATCATAAATATGACTCCAATAGGTATTATATGAATTATTTTTCTTTCAATGTCTTTTCGAAAATCATAATTCCAATTTTGGGTAAAAAATTTTTTAAAATTCTCATAATCTCTTTCAATTTTTAAAGAAGGATTTTTCTTGCATACCAAAAATTCATGAGAAATAACTAAAGTCCATACAATTTCTTCTATTAAAATGAAAATTGAAGAGGTTAACCATAGAAAGTTCAGTATATTTGGATCTAAAGTCGGGTTGTGAGATTGGTACATAAAAGGAAAAAGAAGCCCAGCTACAAAAAATAATGTTGCAACAATTAATTCATTTGTAAAAATTTTCTTTTTTCTTTTCTGTTTATGATTTTTGAGAGTATATATCAATAATACGATAGCGTGCCCAATAAATATTAAAGTAATAGGCAAATAAAACATAATTTTATATTATTTTCTTATCTTAAAAAGATGATTTGAAAGATATCTTTATAGAAAAATGAAAAAATTGAATTTTAAATGGAAATAATTACGTTTGGATTATTTTAATATAGAAATTGATAATAAATCAAACCAGAAAATCTTAGAAATAAAAATAATAGAGTTGAACAAATGGGAATTAAGAGATTGTCAGAAGCATTCAGTGGTTTTTTTATAACAATATCAATTATTAAAAATAAAATGGCAAATAAAAATGCCCAAATAAAGCCAAGAAAAAAGTAACTCAAGAAGAAACTAACTATTGTTGAACTAATAGTGCCTTCCCAACATTTATTCTTATTCCATTTAATTGGGTAATGTTTTGTTCTCATTCCAACTTGACTTGCAACTAAATCTCCAATTGAACTCATAGAAATAATTGCAAAAAATGGTAAGGGGGGCAAAAATGTTGCCGCGAATAAATGTCCAATAAAAAAATATAAAAAAGTTCCATAGGATTCCTTCTCTTCTTCTTTTAATAAACGCACGGAAATAAAATTAAGTGGAAATGAGAAATTTTTAGACTTTCTGGTAAACTCCATAAATAGAGTAATTAGTGCAAAACAATAGAGAACCATAATTAAGAAAAAATAAAACCAACCTAAAGTATACAAATAGAAATGGATATTATTTACATCAGAATAAATAGACGAGAAGAGAAATAATAGATCAGATTCCATGGGAAACATTCCATACAAATTTCCGGTATGTGAGTAGACTACTGAGCAGCCAATACTCCAAATTATAAAAAACGAGATAAATACAATAATATGTGGCAATTTCCGAATTATATCTCTATTCACAGGTTTCCATTCCTTAATATTTAATTTTCTTCTTTTTTTTCTAATTACATTTTCTTTTTTAATATTCCTTCTAGGTTTTTTCTTTAAAATGTAATAAATTTTAATGATAATTGAGAATACAATAACCACGCTTAATATGATTGGAAGTGGTGTAAAAAATAGTGAAGGCAGAAAAAATCGCTCCCAAAATGCACCATTATACATTAAAATCATTAAAATTGAGTAATGAAAAAAGAGAATAAACAAAATTGAGAAACCTAAAAAGGTATCTAACGGATATTTTTTACTTGAATGATGTAGATACAAAAAAAGAATTAATAAATAACATATAATGGTTAATATATAAATTAAAAAAAAGTCAGTATCTAGCATTTTTTAAAAATTGGGTATTTCTTACTTTTAACTTAATCTATAATATACTCTAATGACAAAAGAATTTAAGGAATTACGATAATTTTTAAACCTTTCTTTTCTTTCATAATTTTCATTCCTTCTGAGAGTAAATTTTCCAGAGGAATTTTGTGAGAAATGAGTTTATCAGTATCGATTGTATTATTACTAATTAAACTTATAGCATCTAAGTAATCCACACCGCTAGATATATATGAACCGAGAATTGATCTCTGCCAGCGAACAATATCATTAGGTTTAATTGTCCCCACCGCTCTTGAATCTTGCCCAAATAAAATTAACCTTCCTCTACTAGCCCATATCTTTTGAGCGATTTTAAAAGTCGAGGATTTACCTACAGCATCAATAACTACATCTGCCCCATGGTTATTTGTTAATTTTTTTATTTCTTTCTCGACATCATCGGTCTCTGGATTGATTACATAATTTGCACCTAATTCAAGAGCTTTTTTTCTTCTAAATTCCATTGGCTCAACAACAAATAATTGATTTATTGGATGTTTTCGAATTACTGACTCAATAATTAAGCCCATAGGTCCTGCTCCAAGAATTACAATATTATCACATTCTTTCACATCCGCTATATTATGACAATGTACAGCACAAGAAAGAGGTTCTATTAGTGCTGCTTTTGTTAAATCTATATCTATTGGGAGTTGATAAAGTGCTCTACGTGGAACAACACAATATTTTGTAAATCCTCCATTTTGAAAAATCCCAAATGTTTGACCAGTTGCGAGAAATTCACACTGATTATCATACCCTCGCCTACAAGCCGGGCAAATCCCGCATTTTAAATTTGGATCAATAACAACTTTATCGCCTTTTCTTAAATCTTTAACATCTTCCCCTATATTCTCTACAATCCCACAAAATTCATGTCCCAAAATAACATTGTCATTGGCCGGATGGGCTCCTTCCATGATTTTTAAATCAGTTCCGCAAATCCCACAAGCTTTTATTTCAATTAAAACATCATCACTTTGTTTTATTTCTGGAATATCTACTTGCTCTAAGATGATTTCTCCTCCATTTTCACCTTTTTTATGAAAGACTGCAGCTAACATTTTACCCATATAAATCAACTTTAAATTATTTTAATAAATATTATTCAATTTGATGAATTCTAAATAATTAATCAAAAATAGTTATTACAGTAAGAAATATATTTTTATTATGGTTAAAATGAAAACAGTTACATTATTTGCAAGATGGGATCCCAAGGAAGAATTTAAATTGGGATCAAAAGATATTGATGGTAAATTAACTTATTTAGGTTCTCAAGTCTGGCGGAATCCTGAAGTGAAAGTTATCGATAAAGAAAAACCGAAAATTAAACCAAATGAAGTCCTGATAAAAGTTAAACGATGTGGTATATGTGGTTCTGATGTTCATATGGCTCAAAAAGATGAAGATGGATATATTTATTATCCCGGATTAACAGCTTTTCCATGTACGTTGGGTCATGAATTTTCAGGAGAAATAGTCGAGATTGGAGAGCAAGCAATATCTAAAAGAACTGGAAAAAAATTTGCTGTTGGAGAACCTGTTACTGTAGAGGAGATGGTATGGTGTGGTGAGTGTAAGCCGTGTTGTGATGGTTATCCAAATCACTGTGAAAGATTGCAGGAAATTGGATTTTCTATTGATGGAGCATATGCAGAATATATTGCCGTGCCCGCTAAGCTATGTTGGAGTTTGAAAAAATTAGAAGGCAAATATGATGATATTTATAAACTAGGTAGTTTGACCGAGCCTACATCGGTTGCTTATAATGCCGTTATAGAAAGAGGAGGGGGAATTCGACCTGGAGAAAACGTGGTTATTTTAGGAGCGGGGCCAATTGGAATTGCTGCTGCAAAAATCTTAAAAACTGCGGGAGCAGCAGGTTGTATTGTCTCAGAACCTGAAGAAAGTAGAGCAAAGTTAGCAAAAAGGATGGGTGCAGACTATATTATTAATCCTTCGAAAGAAAACTTTGTAGAGCGCGTAAAAGAATTAACAGATGGAGAGGGAGCCAAATTATATCTCGAAGCTACAGGTCTTCCACATATTGTAACAGATGATATTCAAAACGCTATTTGGGAATGCAAGGGGGTTAATAGCACGGTTGTAATTGTTGCACGAGCTGAACAAAGAATGCCTGTTCGTGGAGAATATTTTCAAGTTAAAAGAGCAAGAATAATTGGAAGTCAAGGACACAGTGGGCATAGTACATTTCCAAATGTAATAAATTTAATGGCTTCTGGACTATGCGATATGTCTCCAATGATAACCAAAGAAATCTCTCTTAATCAAGTACCAGAAAATTTGAAATTATTGCAAACTGATAAAGAGAATTGTAAAATATCAGTAAATATAGACAATTGATTTATTAAATATTTCTTATTTTATCAATTAATTCCTTACTTTTACTACCAAAAACACGTATATAAGTATCTTTTTCTTGTTCCACATCAAATTTAGAAGTAATACCTCTTTTTTTTATTTCTTCAAGAAGATCCCATAGTGAGGCACCCGAAATATTTGCTGCTCGCTCTAATGTATCTCCTTTTTGATATAAATTAATAGCAACTTCTATTTTTTGCTGCTCAATCCCAGTATTAATTATTTTTCTAACAATTGTCGCTCTATCTACCCCGAGTAAATCAGCTAAATGATCGAGTTCATCAATTATCTCCTTCTTCATTCTTACTGAAAGATTAATCATTTTCTATTTTAACATATCTTTTATTTTCTTAATAAAATAATTTTATTTTCTTTAATTAATTTAATTATAAAAATTCTTAACTGAAAGAAAAAAAAAGAATAATATAATTAAATTAAGGTGGATATCGTAGTTCATAGATACTCTTTCCGCCGTTTAATGGTCCTTTTATGTATTCCATTACTTCTTTAGGATCTCTTTGTGTTATACCTTCTATTGGAGGTAATTTTCCAGGAGGAAAAGTTTTCAATATATCATTTACTAATTTCTCAAGGTAATCTAAAAGCGCTTCAATTCCTGGTTTTCCTTTCTCAAATGTTCCTTTACTGGGCCAACCAACATTTCCCTCGGGATAAGCAGACACCTCAATTGGACCAAAACCAACCTGACCATACCATTTTATCGGTTTCTGATAAATATTACCTGCTTTATCAACATGTCCTTCAGGCATCCATCCAACCGGTTTATTATCAGTTGCATTTTCTAATTTTATCATCTCAGGAAATAAAACCATGGAAAATGATGTTTCAGCCTCATCTGCATGAATAAAAGGTGTATCAAATGGTCCGCCGTGTTCTTTATCCATACAATGCTCTGGAATTGCGTGATACCAATTTACATTACAAATAACTGCTGGCAATTGATAATTTTTTGCCCATTCATGAATCGCAGAAGGAATTACATATTCTTGCCCATGTCCATTTAACAAAATCTGTTTTCTAAAACCCAAGTTCCATAATCCAGCGATTACTGCTCGAATCATCCCCTTAAAATGTACTTCTGGCACAATGATACTACCAGGCATTCCTACATGATGATAAGGATGGCTTCCATACCATATTGGTTCAGCTACCGTGCATCCAGTTTTTTCCGCAATCAATTCCGCCATTCGGGTCACAAGAAATGTATCTTCACCAATACATGCAGCGCCTCCATGATTTTCTGTTGATCCAAGAGGTACGATTATAACATCGTTGTTCTTTAATCGTTTCTGAATCTCAGTTATACTCATCGTTTGTAAATAGATTCCATCGGGTTTATCCATTAAACCTCCTTTTGGAGGTAAATCCCATTTGCTCATATATTTCACATCCAAAATATAATTTTGTTTGATTATAAAAATGTTTTATAAATGATAAATTTTGTTAGGAAGTTAAAGTAAAGAAATCTCATTTTTTATATCTTACTGTAAGCAATAAGAACAAAAAAGTAAATTTAATACAAATAGGATTATATTGTTTGAAAAATCTTATCCTATAGAATAGTAAAAAATTATAAATAGAAATAATCAATTATTAATCATTCTTAAAAGTTAATATAAGAATTTCAAGGGAGAAAATTAAAAATTATTGATGGTGTATGCTTCAAGGAGAAACCAAAGAGGTTTTATTAGAAAAAGCAAGGTTTGAAGAGAAAAGTTATAATTGGACGGAAGTTGCTAGGCTTTACGAACAGGTAGTGCAGGTTTATTTAGATAAAAAAGTTGTTGAGAAGGCTGCAGAGTGTTACAAAAAGATTGGATATGCTTATTCACGTGCTGCTAATAAATCCGATTCGGCAGAAGAATATTTGAAATTAAATAAAAATGCTGTTAAATCTTATAAAAAGGCTGCCGATATCTATAAAGAGATCGATAAAAGTGTTGAAGTGTTAGAATGTGAAGCAGAAGCTTTATACTTCAATGGAATTATGGAGGATTCTCTTATAGGAGCATATAATTCTCTCAGAAAATCTTATGAACTTTTTATTAAGGCAAGCGAGATTTATTCCAAGAAAAGTGATCAAGAAAGTTTTGCGAGAACTCTGAGCCGAGCAATTACGTCTTTGAGTCTATTTTCATCTACTTTTTATGAACATGGTTATTTTAAGCAATTATTTCAAGAAGGAAAGGATTTATCAATTAAATCCTGGAATGCTTCAATGCAAATTAAAAATACTCAATACATAGCCGAAACTTTACGAGCTAATTTTCTTTTTTTAGGGAATTTAACATTTGTTATAGATTTTAAGTGGGATGAAAAGTTCAAGGAATGGTGTAATGAAGCTCTTTTAAGATGTGATAAAAGTTTAATGCTTATAGAGGAAAGTGATGATTATGGATTTCTTGGAATAATTTACTCTACTGTTGGTAGTTTCTATGGGTTCTATGGAGTTCAACTTATTGAAAATGAAATTAAGCAAAGGCAAAATATTAATAAAGGATTAAAATTGCTTGAAAAGGGTTTGGAATACGCAAGAAAAGCTGAAGACAAGCAAATAATACTTTGGTCAGTATTTTGGTTAGATTGGTGGGCTTGGCTTGGTGGTAGAGTTGATTATCTTCAGAAGAGAATATTTGATGACCTTCAAATATATGAGAAAATATCTAAAATATATAAAAATTTATGCAATCCTTTTAATTGGATGGCTACTATTTTTCCTGCAATCTATTATACAAATTTTGCTCAGAGAAGCTTTTTTACTTCAGCTCAGAGGAAAAGATATGCTGAAAAAGGAATTAAATATGCTAATACATGCATAAAAATTTCACCTCTTTCACCTTGGTCTGCATTAGCATATCAGATGTTGACTTGGATATATTCACAATTAACTACTCTTGCTAAAGAAAAGGATGAAAGGGATAAAAACGCTCAAAAGATGTTAGAATATGCTAAAAAAGCTGAAGAAATTGCTGAAAATTACGAAGGAGGATTAGCTAGATCTGCTCAATATTCATCTATGTTCAGAGCCTATAAAACTCTTGCAGATAACGCCGAGAATAAGGAAGATAGAATTAAGATGTTATCGGTTGCTATAGAAGCCTCTAAGAAGTATATAGAACATGCCATGGAGTCTCGGACTGGTATTATAACAGCCCAAATGCGGTTAGGTCTTCTCTATGAAGAACTTGGCATCCTAACTGTGGAAACAGACCCATTAATGCAGGCAAGGGAGAGCTTCCTAAATGTAATTAAAGAAAGTCTTGAAAAGGGATACTATTCTTATGCAGCAGTTACTCACGAATATATTGCACATATAGAGGATCGACTAGGAAATCACTCAGCTTCTGCAAAACATTATGAGAAAGCCCAAGAAAGTCATACAAAATCGTTAAAAAACATCGAGTACGAACCATTAAAAGACAGAGTTAAGGACCAGATAAACTATACTCGTGCTTGGAATTTAATTGAACAAGCTAAAACACATCATAAAAGGGAAAACCACTTAAAAGCGAAGGAATGTTACGAAAATTCATGTGAGATTCTAAAAGAACTACCTAGTTACAATTATGAAGCACTCTATTATACTGCATGGATTACTCAAGAGGAAGCAGAGCAACTCAGCAAGCAAGAAAAGCACAAAGAAGCAATAGAGAGTTACGAAAAGACTAAAAATATCTTTAATGACGCTATGAAGATGCTGATAAAATCTGCCGACCAATCTAAAGATAAAAATGAAAGAGGAAGAATCAAGAAACTCGAGAAAGTGGCTGAAATAAGAATGAATCATTGTTCCGCCAGAGCAGACCTTGAGAAAGCAAGAATTTTAGGAAAACAGGGAGAACATCTCGCAGCTGCAGAAAAATTTTCATCCGCAGCTTCCCAATTCAGAGATATTTGCACATTCTTCAAAATTAAGCGAGAACGAGAGGAATTAGAAGCTGTTTATTATCTTTGTAAAGCTTGGGAAAGCATGGAACTTGCGGAGAAATATGAGGACCCTGATAGGTTCGCAGAAGCGGCAAATCTATTTTCAAAAGCCAGTAAACTCTTTACCGAAAGCAAACTAAAGTTGCTGGCTTCGGGAAATTCCACCTTCTGTCAAGCAATGGAGCATGGTTGCAAGTTCGACGAGTCAATAGAAATGCAAATTAAAGCGCAATTATATCCAAAGATTAAATTGATACTTAGAAAAGCAGCAATATTATATGGAAAGGGTGGTTTTGAAAGTGGGGCTGATTGGGCTCTGGCAACATCAGCTTATTTTGATGCAGCGTGGCACTTAATTAGGGCAGACGAGGAATTAGAGCTTGACAAAAGGAGGGAACTACTAGGGATTGGATCTAAGTATTTGAGATCAGCCGCAGAACTTTTTAATAAAACTGGTTATAAAGATAAGGAAAAGGAAGTTCAAGAGCGTTTAGAAAGATTGGAGAAAGAAGAGAAGATTTTATTCTCAGCTTTAAGCACTATAAGAGAACCCTCTATCTCAAGAAGTACATTAGGCATCGTTGCCCCTGCTTGCCCAATAGAAACCAGCCAATCTCCAAGAATAAGCGAAGCACGACAGATCAACGAAGAATCAAGGAGAGTCATGGAAGAAATGGTGGCAAAAAAGAAATACAACCTTATCTATAGAGATTTACTCAAAGAGTATCCTAAAATTCAAAGAAGAGAATGCAGAGTAGGCATCGCCCAAATTGGTTTATCTAATACAGGTGATATATTAAGTGAATTCTATGAAGAGAACACTTTAGGTCTCTTAGGTTTACGAGAGGATAAAGTTGAAAATGTTAGAAATTTGGTTAAAAACATGATTGAAATGGCTAATACAAAAGGAGTTAATATCCTACTTTTCCCAGAAATGACCATCGACCTCAATTACGGTGAATTCCTCGAAGATATTTCAAACCTTGCTAGAGTCTATGAGATGTATATAATTCCAGGATCATATCACGACCAAGAAACAAAGCGAAACCTCAGTGTGGTAATAGGACCAGACGGAATTCTCTGGGAACAAGAGAAGCATATCCCAGCCATTATACATCTTGAGGGGAAAAGATTCAAGGAAGGAATAGACGTGGGAGACATTCCTCGAAAAACCATCATCTGCAACACGGAGTTTGGAAGAATCGCAATCGTTATATGCCGAGACTTCCTTGATATGGATCTTAGGGTGGAATTAAAAAACTTTGAGCCACCAGTGGATATAATTCTCAACCCAGCCTTCACGCCTGTCACAGCTGACTTCAAAGCAGCCCACTTTGATGCCCGTAGATCTATCTATGCTTACTGTTATTTCGCTAACGTTGCCGAATTTGGTGACTCTCTCATATACACGCCAGAAAAGGAACGCATTGAAAGAACAATACAACCAAAGAAAGTGGATTTAATCTATAAGGATATAGACCTCTTCAAACTGCGTTCAGAACGCAAAAAATGGGAAAAAGAAAAAAGTAAAGAAAGAAGATTTATCCAAAGCACAAGAGAATAGAATTCTTGAACACCTTATTCTAAAAAATTATAAAAAATAGATAGAAAAAATAAGGGAAATTTAATTATTATTTATTTTCCTTTCCATTTGGGTTTGGTTTTTTGGAGTTTTGCTAAAGCACCTATCGTAGCATCTTTTGTTTGGAGTAATTGGGAACTTACCAGAGTTTCTAATTCCAATCCAAAAGCCACATCCTTACCATAACAGTCATCAATTAATTTTTTTGCTAAACCCACTGCTAAAGGAGCGCTATCAATTAATTCATCTGTATATTGTTTAATTATTGAATCTAATTCTTCTGGAGTTTTTGCTACTCGATTTACGACTCCTAAGCGATAAGCTTCATTTCCATCAAATTGTCTCCCTGTAAGAACAATATCTTTGGTATTTGGGATACCTATCAGCCGTGTGAGACGAATACTACCCCCTACATCAGGATTCATTCCAATCTTAGTTTCTAACATGCTAAATATCGCCGAGTCCATAGCAAATCGAAAATCACAGGCAAGAGCTAATTCAAAAGCCATTCCAAAACAATATCCATTAATTTTTGCTATTGTGGGCTTTTCCATCTTTTCAATTTTCGTAAATAGTGGTTGAATCCAAGTATTTGCAAAATATCTGAAATTTGCAGGTATTCTTAAGTTTGGAATAATTCCTTCTGGATCTGTTTCTTGACCAGTTAAAAATTTCAAATCAATTCCAGCGCTAAAAATATCTTCACCGCCAGTAATAATGACAACTCTAGTTTTAGAACGTTCAATTTTATCGATTGCTTTTTGAAGTTCTACCATTAAATCAAAATTCATTGCATTTTTTTTCGCTAAACGGTTCATTTTAATTGTAGTTATTGTTCCATCTTCATTTTCCTCTATTAATATAACATTTTCACTCACTTTTTTCACCTTTAGATTTTAATTTATCATAACATTATTTCTAATAATCAACGATTTATTTTGAATGTTATAAATTATTTAATAAAAAAAAATTTAAAATAATATCATGAAGTTTAGTATTGTTTCCGGATTAAATGAGTTAAATAGTTCTGAAAAACAAATTCTCGATCAATATTCCAAATTATGTGAATTGTTAAGTCCTTTAGGTTTTAAAGGAATTGAGTTAGCTATTCTAAAGCCAGAAAAAATACCTGTAAAAGAAATAAAGGATATTTCAGATTCATACGAAATGGAGATTCCTGCTTTAGGTACGGGTTCTACTTTTTTAAGATTTAGATACTCATTTGGCGATTTGGACTCTAATATTAGAGTTAAAGCTATAGACCGAATTAAAAAATATATTGAATTTTCTACGATTAGCAATTCTAAAGTGATAATTGGATTAATTAGAGGGCGATTTACATATAAAAATAACCCTGAAACCGAAAAAAGAAATATAATAGATTCACTCAAGAAGTGCTGTAGATTAGCTGAAGATAGCAATGTCGAATTGATCTTTGAGCCAATAAATCGTTTTGAAATTGATTCTTATAATACAATTAAGGATACATTGGAAATGATCGAAGAAATTGGTTCAAAGAACCTCAAACTTATGGTTGATTCGTTTCATACCCATTTAGAAGAAGATCCTATAGCGATTTGGGATTATTTAGATTCTATTGCGAAAAAGGTTTCCCATCTTCATTTATCAGATGATACTCGCCGAGCTCCGGGCACAGGTCACTTCAATTTTAGGAGATTTCTAAATGTTTTTGAAAAAAATAATTATAAAGGTTTTGCCTCAGTGGAAACAATAATGAAACCGTCATTTGAAGATGTTGCCAAACAAACTATGACTTATATGAAATCTATCAATATATTATAAATATCAAATAATATTATCCTAATTTTATAAAAATCAATAGGTTATTTAATATGAGTAGTGAAAACAAACTTTTATATGAAGTTAAGCAAAATGTTGCGACAATCTCAATAAATCGACCAGAAAAGGCACATGCGTTTAATTTAGAACTTACGAAGGCGTTATATAATAAACTTGAAGAAGCAGATAAAGATGAATCAGTTAAATGTATATTAATAAAAAGTATAGGAAATGAAAAAATTTTCAGCGCTGGATATGATTTATCAATTATAGAAGATGAAAACAAAAAAGCAAAATTAATCGAATTTGGCAGAAAAGTGAATCAAAAGATGCTTCTTATGAAAAAACCAATAGTTACTCAAGTTCATGGAACTGCAGTGGGATTTGGATTTCTGTTAATTATGGGATCAGATTTAAGGATATTTGCAGATAAACCAATTGAGAAAATGTTTTTTAGGTTGCCAGAAATTGCAATATCTGCCTATGCACAAACTGGAGCGACTCTCTTACCTCTATTGGCGTTCGGATTGAGTTATGCGAAAAACCTTCTTTTCACTTCAGACAGAATTGGATTAGAAGACTTAAAAAATATCAATTTTCCAACTCGAATTTTCCCCCCAGATAAATTAGAACTTGAAACAAGAAAATTTCTTAAAATTTTAACCAAGCATTTAACAACTTTTTTGTTCTTAATAAAATCTTCAATTACATTAATGAATAAACAATTAATAGAAAAATGGTTTGATTTAGAAGATGCTTGCGGAAAAATTGCTTATGAGAAAAAGACACATGCCGAATTAGAAGCCTACATTAGAGATTTATATAAAAAATATTCATAATTTTTTCTTTTTTTGATGAAAAATTATTTTATATTGTATGAATGATTTTCCATCGTTAGATGCCTAAATTAATATTTTTGGAGAAATGATTAAATTATTTTAGACTTAAAGTAATTTCCAAAAAATTTTATGATCATATAATATTTTTTTTATCTTTTTCTTCGACTCTAGATTTTCTAATCGTAATAAAATTTCATCTTTATTAAAATTATTAGAAGAAAATGTGTCAAGAATTTGTTCTTGTCTCATAGGATGTCGCTCAATTATAGATAATACTTCCTTTTCGAAATCTGAAGAGTAAAAACCGAATTTTCCGATTTCCGGAAAATTAATGTCGTAATATACCCCAAAAATTTCATTTAATAGTGAAATAATATTTTTGCCAGGAATTTTAACCCATTCTTCAACAGGAGGTCTTATTGGAACATTTATATCGATTCTGTCTGGCTTTATTAAATCAATTTTCTCTTTAATTTTTAATAATTCTTCTTTAGAATCATTAATTCCCTTCATTATCATTATTTCTATCCAAAACTTACCTTTGAAGTTTTTTTGAAAATCTATGAACCCTTGAATCATAGCATCAAATTTAATTGATGGGTGTGGTCGATTTATTCTAATAAACGATTTCTCATCTCCTGCATCTAAGCTAGGTAAAACAACATCGGCATGCATAAGAATATTTCTAATCTCTAAGTCATATAATAAAGCACCGTTAGTGATTACGCAGACTGGCTTCTTAGAAAACTCTTTTACCTTTAAAATTAGTACTCCCAAATCTCTATATAAAGTAGGTTCACCGCTTCCTACAAATGTAATGTAATCTATATTGTTTTCATTTTGTTTAATAGCAGTTTTCATTTCTGCAATGATTTCATTTTTTGGAACGTAATTCTTTCGTTCATTGGTAAAATTAGTGGTTCTTCCTAATTGACAATAAATACATTGATAGTTGCAAGTTTTTGAAGGGAGGGGATCAATTCCCAATGAACTTCCTAATCTCCTGCTGGGAACAGGTCCATATACATACTTCATTGATATAATCTTTAAAATATATTCTTTAAAATAAATTTACGATCATTACAAAATATATTTAAATATGTTTTCTTTACTTGAAAAATGATGCTTTTCTCTTTTTGGCAATTCCATTACATTCACTTTTCTTTTAATCCTCATTCTTTTTATATTTATGAATTGCACGTTTTAGAGTTCTTACTGCCAATTCTGTGCAATGCTTATGATCTACTGGTAATCCTTTCAAAGCTTTATCAATATCTTCAGGACTTAGCTTTTCTGTATAATCTATAGGTTTTCCCTCAATAAGAAGCATTGTTTGGCTTGCTGTTGCAATACAAGCTTTGCATCCATCTGAAATAAAATTTGCTTTCTCGATTATATTATCTTTAATTTTTAAAAAGAATTGCATTGTATCTCCGCATGGACCTGTATAAGATTGCGAAACTGATATTTTTTTATCTGGAAGCTTGCCCCAATTTCTTGGGTTTTGAGATAAATCAACAATATACTCATTATATACTTCTATTTCTTTTTTTATAATTTCTTTTTGAAGCTTATCTATATGTTTATCAAAACTATCTTTAGCCATTTTCTTTTTACTAATTCTTAAATTTAATTTTTTATCTTCATTTTTCAATAATTTTTCGAATTTTATTTACAGTAGCTTTAAAAGCTTTTCCACTTTCAGAATTAGGATATTTTAAAGTAAAAGGTAATCCTTGATCGCCTTGCTGACCTATTTCTGTTTCGAAAGGAATTTTACCTAGCAATCTGATCCCAAAATCTTTTACAGCTTTTTCTGCGCCTCCACTTCCAAAAATTTCTATAAACTCACCGCATTTTGGACACTTAAATCCTGACATATTTTCGATAATTCCAAGAACGTTTCTTTTCATTATTTGAGTCATTTTAATCGTTTTTCGAGCATCCATTAACGCCACCTCTTGCGGAGTTGTTACCACAATTACATTCTCATCTGGAATCAATTGTAAAATATCTAAAATTTCGTCAGAAGTTCCCGGCGGCAAATCACAAACTAAATAATCGAGTTCACCCCATATAGCATCTCCTAAAAATTGTCTTAGTGCAATCATTTTCATAGGTCCCCTCCAAATAACTGGTTCATCTGGATTCTGAGTTAGAAAAGCCATACTTAAAACTTTTAAGTTTAAAGGTCCATCAATGGGATAAAATTTATTAGATCCTGGATCGATTCTTGGTTTTAATTCTGGATTTATACCTAACATCTTTGCCACATTAGGACCAGTAATGTCGACATCTAATATTCCTACTCTTAACCCTACGCTAGCTAAACTGATCGCAAGATTAACAGCAACTGTGGTTTTTCCTACACCTCCCTTTCCAGAAATGATGACGATCTTATACTTTATCATTTCCATATTTTCTTTAATATTTATTAATCTCTCATCCATTGCCTTTCTTTTTTGGTCAATTTGTTCTTGTGTAATCTCCTCTCATCTTTTTATGATTTTATTAATTTTTTTTATAGGCTTTAAGTTGTGAATAATTATTCATTTCTTTTAATGATATCCCTTTCATTTTATAAATATGTTGTGAATCATTTTAAATGCCTATTGAATTGAAATATGAACAGAGACTAATTTAAGGTTAAAAACTTATCTAAAATTCTTAGTTTTTCAAAAAAGTTATAAAATATAATAAATAGATCAAATATTTTTTGAATAATTATTCAAAAGCTTTTTATAAAAATTTTTCCTTATTATATACTAGAAAATTAATAAAATAATAAAAAAGTGTTTAATACCTATTAAGACGGTTATGCTATTG
Source organism: Promethearchaeota archaeon (assembly GCA_030606485.1). GTDB lineage: Archaea > Asgardarchaeota > Lokiarchaeia > Sigyniarchaeales > SOKP01 > 6H3-1. The sequence goes on from JAUWGH010000003.1 coordinate 408,158, forward strand.
TGCTAATTATTTAATTCTTATGTATGCATAAAGTTTGAAAAGGGTATAAGGTTGAAGAATAAGTATGGATAAAATAACTGAAAGTTTTGAAAATTATTTAAAAGCTATTTATTTAATTTCGAAAAAAAATAGGGGTGGCTGGGTTTCCAATTCGGAAATATCCGATTTTTTAGGGGTTAAACCACCATCAGTAACCAGTATACTGCATAAATTAAAACAGAAAGATTTTGTTAATTGGAAGCCTAGAAAATCGTTAAGATTAACCTCAAAAGGAAAAATAGTTGCTCAAAATATTATTGATAAATATAATCATTTAAAACATTTTTTTAAGGATGTTTTGAAATTAAAGGATGCATTATTATTAGAAAATTTGTGCTGTGGGATTGAGCATCACATTACTCCAGAGGTTTCTAAAGCGTTAGAGAATCTTTATATTGATCAAATATAATTTATTATTTTTTAACTATTTTTAAGAGCTTAAAAAACGTCAAAAAATTCTGTATCTTTTATCAATCGATATGCATTAAAAAAGATCCTTAATTTTTTCTTTTTTTAATGAAAAATCACTTTGTATTAAAACTCTAATAATAAAAATAAAATAATTGAGGTTTTTTATTTAATCATTATGGCAAAAGTAATCTATATTTCAGAACAGAGCATTGGAGAAGCATGGCTTTCCGTCTTAACTGAAGTTTTATGTGAGGGGGATGATATCAAGACTGAATATGATAAACCAGACACACCACCTTCTAAAGATGCAACAGTATTAATTGAAGTAAAAAAACCATTAAGTAAACCGATAAAAAGAAAAGATAAAATAATTAAAATCAAGTCAAAATTTGGAAATTCTTATGAAGTATATGGTGTCATGGCTGATACTTTTCTCATAGGCTCTGTACAAAGTGGATATATTGAAGAAATAATGGAAGGTGTTCATGATCATTACCTATGGAACTCATCTAAAAGCTTTCCATATTCATATCATGACCGAATTTATAATTATGCTGCGTTTTCTTTAGAAGATTCTGAAAAGAAGGATTATATCGTTAATTTGATTGATAAAAACAAGGTAAAAACTCATGAAAAACTAAAATTCGCTAAAAAAGTAATCACATCTGGAGAAACTGAAATCTGGAAGTTGCCAAATGGGCTTGAATTAGATCTTGGTAAAGAGATAAGCGAACAGATAGGAATAAATAACATTATTCTAAGTGTATTGGATTTACCAAGGATTAATCAGATAGATTATATAATAAATAAATTAAAAGATAAACCTTATACCCGGAGAGCGCAAGCAACAACCTGGAGACCCTATATTGATCCTTATTCCGAAGATCCGCCTTGTCTTCAGAGATTATTTTTTCGCGTAAAGGATGATGAGTTAATATTGCAGACTTGTTGGAGAAGTCGAGATTTATTTAGAGCATGGGAAGCAAACGTGAATGGGATGGTTAGAATTCAAAAATATATTGCTGATGAATTAAATGTTGGAATGGGGCATTATTTAGATTTTAGTAATTCATTGCATATCTACGGAGATACAGTAAAAGACCTGATAGATATATTTAAAATAATGGAAAATCGTAATGAATTACAGCCAAAGATTATCAAAAAGCTTAAAGAGTTTAACTATTTGTAGGAAAAAAAAACTGCTTTTTTCCTCACAATTTTATTTTTTTTTATAGACTGTCTTTCCTCGAATAATAGTTTCCATTACTTTGATTTCTTTTATTTGGTCTTTCGAAACTTCAAGAGGGTTTTTATCTAAAATCACAAAGTCAGCTAATTTTCCCGGTTCGATAGTTCCTTTTATATTTTCCTCAAAAGCCGCGTATGCACCATTAATCGTATAGGCTTTAAGTGCTTCTCTCATAGATAAACATTCTTCGGGGATAAAACCATTTCGAGTTACTATCGCATGAAGTCCTAGAATAACATCTGGATCCTCAACGGGACAATCAGACCCGGCACAAAAAACAACACCAGAATTAACTACAGATCTCAATGGATAAGTATATTTACAACGCTCTTTACCTAATCTTTTCTCCAACCAAGTATATTCAGAGTTTATGAAAGGAGGTTGACTAGAACAAATTAAATTCAATTCTTTCATATCTTTTATGACATCAGAAGTTAACATTGAAGCATGTTCAATTCTATGTCGATGATCTTTCCGTGGAAATTCTTTTAGAAGTCTTTTATATAAATCTACAACAATTTTATTTCCCTTATCACCAATTGCATGTATTGCAATTTGGAAACCGAGGTTATGAGCAATTTTCATTCGATTGTAAAGCTCTTCTTCGTCAATAACTAAAAAACCAATCTTATCAGGTTGATCTGAAAATGGTTCGAACATACAGGCTGTAGCAGCACCAAAGGTACCATCTGCAAATAGTTTAAGGCAATTTATTTTGAATTTTCCATCTTCCTTTCCTTCATCTAGCGGTGGCTTTTTAATTCTTTTTATTTTTTTAGGGTTAATAGCGGAAATCATAAGGTACCAATTCTGTAGAACTTTATCAATAATAGTTTTTAGAATTGGTATTTCTACACCTCCTAAATTGCCTAATTCACCACCTTTTTCCATTTGAACAATTCCATGGACGCTAGTAATACCTTTACTTGCTAAAACTTTAAAAACTTTCGAAGATGTAGCCTTAATTTCATCAGGATTAGGAAAAGATATTTTAGAGAATATTAAAGGTAAAGTCGTCTCAGATAAAACGCCTGTAAGATCTCCATTTTCATTTTTACGAATTTCACCACCTTCGGGAGGGACAGTATCAATGTTAATATTTGCAAATTCTAATGCCATACTATTAGCTATTCCTATATGCCCATCATATCTCAATAGAAAAACAGGGTTATCAGGAGAAACCAGATCCAAATCCCATCGAGTTGGTAATTTGGGAATATCAAAATTTTCTTCTTTCAAACTCAATCCAAATATCCATTCCCTTGGTTTTTTATTTTCAACTGCTTCTTTTAATAGATCTTGAAGTTCTTTTAAATTTCGGATTTTAGATAGATCAAGATTTAAGAAGTAAAATAAAAACAAAATTGGATGAATATGTGAATCAATAAATCCTGGAAGTAATGTTTTTCCATTTAAATTAATCAATTCATAATTTTCTCCTACATTTTTCTTAACTTCTTCAAGGTCTCCGACTGTGGTGATTTTCTCGTAATTGATTCCAACCGCTTCTGCAATTGGTTGGAAGTCATTCATAGTAATAATATTATTTCCGAAAAAGATCTTTTTATTCAAATTCTGATTTACCATAATAAATTTTATAACTTTTTCCTTTTAAAAATGAATATGAATACTTATTATGAAATATTATTTGTATTTTTGTAATTTATAACATATATTTAGAAAGTAGGATATCAAAAAGATCAAAATAATGCAGAATTACAATAAATAAAGCCAGATTCTTAAATACTTCACACTCTTAATAATATTATTAGTATTTAAACTTTTATAAATAACGCTGCTGAAAATAGTAATCATAATTTTGATTAATTATTCATAATTAAGGTGAAAAAATTAATGGTTGAAATAGAAAAAACTGTTGGCGAAGAGGGTAAAGAACTAGTGATTCACAAAAAGATACCAAATCATGGGGCTGTATTAAAAGAATTGATTGATATAGTTGGTGAAGATTATGTAATGGATGGGTCTGCAAGTCTATTTGTCTATTCGGGGGATATGACCGAAAATGTCGCTCATATGCCTGAGTTTGTAGTGGCACCCATAACCGCTGATGAAGTTCAAAAGATCATTTTACTGGCTAACAGAGAAAAAATACCTGTAGTTCCATTCGTATCAGGTAGCAACTTAGGAGGTCTTGCAATTCCGCTTGAGGGAGGTATTATTGTTGATCTGAAGAGAATGAATAAAATATTAGAGGTAAATGAGCGGGATCTGTATGCAATTATAGAAGCAGGTGTTACTTTCGCAGATATAAAAGATTATCTTGATAAGAATCATCCAAATTTAGTTTATACTTATACTTATGCTACACCAGCTGCAGGAGTTGTTCCTAACGCACTTTTGGAAGGACTTGTTACATTATCTGCAAAATATGGAGCAACTGTTGCATTTATTAATGGTCTTGAGGCAGTACTTCCAACGGGTGAAATTGTAAAGGTAGGATCTTGTGCCACAAGCAAATATTGGTTTAGTCGCAATCCTCTGCCTGATCTAGTCGGACTTTTTACTTCTTGGCAAGGTATGACTGGCATTGTTACAAAGCTTGCGATTCAACTCGATCCTAAACCAGCTTACACAGGCATTAAAATGATAATGTCAGATGAGGTACACGAATCTTTTCAATTAATGGAAGAATTGGGTAGAGCACAAATTTTAGATAATCTCATCATGTTTAATTGGGGATTGGTTTTGGCGGTAATTCAAATGCCTAGAGAAGTTGCTGGAAGTGAGAAAGATGAGGCTTCACCAACTATATATTTGGAAATGGATTACTCAGCAATAAATACAATAAAAGAACTTGAAGCAAAAGAAGAAATAATAGAGACACTTGCTAAGAAATATGAATGTGGTCTCTGGGATTATAAAGATGTAGGAGATGGGATAACTAAGGTTCTTGATGTCCCGATGACTTTTGCAGGATTATTTACTCACGGACCTGGTGGTTTAACTTGGATTGGTGCTTATGGTCCTTGCAGTCAGTATGAAACTGCCTATAATGTTGCAAATGAAGTATTCTCTAGACATCCAAGATTTACTCCATGGCTTTATGCAAAAACCTTTAAACACGGACACTTTGGAGCGATGAGAACCCTCATTGGCTTTGATAGATCAAATGCAGAAGAAGTGAGAGAGACCAGAGAACTTATGAGAGAAATGGCAAAAGGGTTAATGGATATTGGATATATACCTTATAAAACACCAGTAGAGATTTCTGAAATGGTACTAAAGAGGAGTGACCCGAATTTCGCATTATTCATGAAAAAAATCAAGAATGCATTAGACCCTAATCGAATAATGAATCCAGGAAGGTGGGGATTATAACTGAAATAGAAAATTGGACACATATGTGTACCAGATGTGGAACTTGCCATAATGTATACAAACTTAAATTATGGGAAAAAAGCATTCCTGATTGGTTAACAATTTGTCCTGCAGGTGAAAAATATGGGTTTGAACCTTACTTTCCTAGTGGTAAAATGTGGATTGCCAGAGGAATAACTGAAGGAAAGTTGGAATTGGATGATCCTGAACTTTTAAAGATAATCTATAGTTGTACTTTATGTGGAAACTGCGAAACGCAATGTCAAACAGATATACTTAAGGATCATATAACAGAGATAATTGAAACATTAAGAGAGAGGATTGTAGAAGCTGGATTAGGACCTATGCCGAAACAAAAGGAATTTGGAGAATGGACTAAAAAAGAACACAACCCTTATTTGGAACCTCACGAAGATAGACTGAATTGGCTCCCATTCGATAAATCCGAATTACCTGAGCAAGCAGATATAATATATTTTGTAGGTTGTACGTCTTCTTATAGACAGAAGAACATAGCATCAGCCACCGCAAATATTTTAAAAAAATTGGGTGTCAACTTTACAATTTCAAAGGATGAATGGTGTTGTGGCTCCCCACTACAGAGAACTGGACAAGTCAAAATTGCAAAGGAGTGCGCAGAGCACAATATTGAGATACTGAAAAAAACCGGTGCCAAACGAGTTGTAACATCATGCGCTGGATGTTATAGAATGTTGGTCAAAGATTACAAAGAGAGATACGAGTTGGATTACGATTTTGAAATTATTCATTTCCCTGATTTCCTTTTGGATTTATTAAATAAAGGAGAATTAAAACTCGAAAAGAGTATCAACAGAACGATAACATACCATGACCCATGCCACATCGGACGACATATGGGAATATATGATTCGCCCCGAGAGATGTTAGAGAAAATTCCTGGTATTAAGCTGGTTGAAATGGAGCGAATCAAGGAAAACGCTTGGTGCTGTGGATCTGGAGGAGGAGTAAAATCAGGTTTCAGTGATTTGGCGATGTTTGCTGCGAAGGAAAGATGTGATGAGGCTATGAAAACAGGTGCTCAAGCTTTAGTATCTACTTGCCCTTTCTGCTGGCGGAATTTAAATGACGCAATTGAGGTGAATAACCTTAACCTAAAAATGTACGACCTTGTTGAACTCATTTGGGAAATAATTAAATAAAAAGAGTGGATTAAAAAATAAAAAGGAAATGAGTCATTAAATAAATAATAATAAAAAAATCAATAAATAGTAGTATAAAAAAAATAAATAAATACATAAAAAGGGAAGATAAATGTGTAGAATCTGTGTACAATATGGAGATGGGAAAAAGTGGTATTTAAACCCAAAGAACTACAGTGATGAAGTAATCTACGGTGAAATGACAAAACTAAAAGTGGATGATACAATGGTGGGTCAACTTCTTGACCTAAAGGGCACAATACAGGAAATTTTTAGCACTGCGAAACGCTTCAAATATGACATAGGTTTTGGCGAAAAGGTAGATCTTATTTTTCAAGATTTGGATGATGATATAGCGCAAACAATGCGGGAAGGCCTTCCAGATCTCATGGATCAAGCAGTCGGCGGGCAGGTGGTTCCACTCGAGGATGTCGAGAAAATAATTGATCTAAATGAAGGAGACATTTATATGCATCCATGCATATGCCGGAAATATTACGGTGGAATAGAAAAAGCGTGCTGTATGTCACTAAGACCATTGGCTAAAGACTTACAGAAAAATGTTGGATCCTGGGATACTCCAAACAAAATGGTTTCTAAGGAAGAGGCAAAAGAGAAGTTAAGGGAATTTGACAAGGAAGGCTTGGTTCATGGAATCTTTTGGGCTCCGATCCCAGTTCCTGCTGAAATTTGTAATTGCGAATATCCGTACTGCATAGCACTTAGAGGAAGGCTCCACTATAATGTAGTGGATGCATATAGAAAAGGAGAATATGTTTCTCTCGTGGATCCCGATAAATGTAATGGGTGTGGTGGCACACCTCGTTGTCAATCTAAATGCACATTCGGTGCCTTGAAATACTCACCGACTAATGGCAAAGTAAGTGTAAATCAGATGCAGTGCTGGGGTTGCGGTGTATGTAGAACGGCATGTCCAAACAATGCTATAACACTTGTACCTCGTGAAGAATTTCCCCAATTAAAAAATGTATGGTGATATTAAAAAATGGTAACAATAAGACCTGTAATAAACTACGACAAGGAGAAATGCGGAGATCCGAGTGCTTGTCTGAAGTGTATAAGGATCTGCCCCTATTGTGTACTAGCTTATATACCATTAGAGACTCCGGAACCAGGTAAGCCACCTGAAGACTGGGTCGTTGTTTCAACATGCCGCGTTATGTGTACTTATCCTACATGCAAATTATGTGTTGAGGTCTGTCCAAATGACGCTCTTAATATCACTATTCCCAGCTGGTAAGTTTTTATGAATTTATTATCAAAATATTCTTTTTTTTATTTAAAAGTCATTAAAATAATAAGCGAATTTTCTTGATCAGTTTAATAAGCATGAAAGGCCTTTGTGCTGCTACAGCAGCCTATTTTTCTTCACAAGGCTATTTTACAAGACGGAACTTTGAGACACAAGGATTAAAATCTGTGGATATGGTTTGTATCATGCCTAGACTTTCTGACCTGAAGAAGAGGATTAAAAGTAAATATTTTGTTCCTTCAGGTGTTCTATATACCCTAATAGGTCAGGGGTGGAAGACCAGCGAGGAGATAGCAGTGGAAATAGGTTCGGATACTCTATTTGTTAGCTCCATATTGGATGAGATATATAAGGATGGATGGGTGGAAAAGAAAAATGAGACAGACAAAGTTCACTGGACACTTAAAGATTACAGGATTCCTTCTAAAGATTGTGTAATGGCGCATTGTAGGTATAAAAAATTCATGGAGTTCTATGAAAAGCTCAGCGACTTTGATGGATGTTATAATAAGATGTATTTTATTTTTCCTTACCCAATAGACGAGGAGTTTATGGATTTATGCCATGAAAAAGGAATAGGAATTCTGATTTTCTATGAAAGAGTAGGATTGTTTAAAGAACTACTTCCGCCAGAGTTAAAAACGGTCACTAACTTAAAAGTATATGCAAACCTCTGCGAGGTTATCATCAAGGAGAATCTTCTATACAGATCAATAGATAGCATTTAAGGAGATGTAAAGAGGGTATCATCATGGCTTTGAGGAAAGCATTAACATTATCAGTCTCTGGTAAAGGGGGTGCGGGAAAGACAACAATAACTGCATTATTACTGAAAATATTATTGGAATCTGGTAAACAGGATATCCTTGTGATAGATGCAGACCCCGCTATGAATTTGCCGAATGTTCTTGGGATTGAATTGAAGGGAAAGACCACTTTAGGGATGATTCTAGATAAGAAGAAAGATGAATTAGAGTTAGGAACGCACTTCTACGGAAAACTTTTAGAGGGGGAAATCTGGGAGAGTATTATCAACCAGAATGGTTTTGATATGCTCATTATGGGACGAACAAAAGGTGAGGGTTGTTATTGCTCCCTTGATAGTTTTGCCGCTATAATAATTGAATCTCTAACCAAGATGTATGATTTTATTCTTATTGATTTCTATGCAGGATTTGAACATCTTAGCCGAAGAACCGACAGATTTGCTGATATCCTTTTAATTGTAACAGATCCGTCTAAAATGGGATTTGGGACATCTCGCCGCATTAAAGAACTAATTGAAGAAGTTAATATATCGTTTAAAGATGTTTTTTTGGTGGGAAATAGATTTAATATAAAATTAGAACGACAACTTTCCAATTTTTCTAAAGAGATCGGAGTTAAATATGCAGGAATAATTCCATACGACCAGAATGTTGCAGAATTCAATATGAAAGGTAAATCACTAATGCATATACCTAAAGATTCATTGGCATTTATTTTTGCAAAAAGATTTTATGAAATAATATTCAAAAAGTTCTAAATTCTACACGATTATTAAATAACTCGGAGAATTAATCAATAATTTACTGTTAATTTTTACCATATGAGCTTATTTTACCAACTCATAAAGATATAATGCTTTTTAAAAAAAAATCAATATAAATTTATATATAAAAGATGAAATTATTAAATAATTTTAGAATAAAAAAAATAACTATAAAAAAAACTAAAATAAAATAAATAAAGACTTTATTAATGGAGAATTGAAAATGTATGGATATATGGGAAAGATTTTAAGAATAGATTTATCGAATGGAAAAATAACTGAAGAATTTCCTGATGAAAATACTTTAAAAATGTATTTAGGTGGGTCTGGACTAGCAACTAAATATCTCTTTGATGAAGTTAAAAAAGGAATAGATCCATTAGGTCCAGAAAACAAGTTAATATTCATGACTGGCCCCTTGACAGGAACTACATCTCCAAGCACCGGAAGATACAGTGTAGTCGCCAAGTCTCCACTTACTGGTATATGGGGACAGGCAAATTCAGCTGGTTTTTGGGGGAGAGATTTTAAGAGATCAGGTTTTGATGGAGTTATATTCGAAAATATCTCGCCAAAACCAGTCTATCTTGTTACAGACGAGGGAAAAGCAGAGCTAAGGGATGCCAAACATCTTTGGGGTAAAAATACTTCAGAAACCACAAGATTAATTAAAGAGGATCTCGGAAAGAAATTCAATATATCATGTATAGGTATTGCTGGAGAAAATCAAGTTAAATATGCAGCAGTCATGAATGATTGTGATGAACCAAACTATGGTCGAGCTGCTGGAAGATGTGGTATGGGAGCTGTAATGGGTTCAAAGAATTTGAAAGCCATTGCTTCAAGAGGGACAATAAAGATCGAAGTGGCTAATCCAGAACAATATAGGGAAGAAGCCAAACAAAGGTATGAGTGGGTTAATCAGAGTTTATTGAAAATGACTATTGAAGTATATGGAACAGCTGCTGTGGTTGATATAACGAATAATTTAGGTGGGTTCCCCACAAAAAATTGGCAAACTGGTGTCTTTAAAGGTGCAGACAAAATAAATGGAACTACAATTAATGAAACAATTCTTGTCGAGCGAAAACCTTGTTTTGCATGTCCAATCGCCTGTGGACGTATTTGTGAAGTTAAAGAAGGACCTTATAAAAGTAAAGGAGAGGGACCTGAATATGAATCATTAGGAGCTTTAGGTAGTATGTGTGAAGTTGATAATTTAGAGGCGATTACTTTGGCACATTTTCTATGTAATGAGTATGGTCTCGACACGATTTCTACCGGAAATACAATCGGTTTTGCCATGGAGTGTTATGATAAAGGAATTTTGACCAAAGAAGACACGAGCGGATTAGAATTAAATTGGGGTAATGCAGATCTCATTATTGATCTTGTTCATAAAATAGGTAAAAGGGAAGGTATTGGAAATATGTTGGCTGAAGGAACAAAAAGGATGGCAGAAAAACTGGGTAAAAATTCTATAAAATTTGCTATGCAAGTAAAAGGTTTAGAACTTCCAGCCTACGATAGCAGAGCTGCTAAGATAACTGGGTTAGCATTTGCAACTGCAAATAGAGGTGGAGACCATATTACAGCTTACATAGAAGGTCCGGCTTTCTTAGCAATGCCCTTTCTAATCGTTGATGAGGCTGATATTGGGGATCCACTCCAAGAGATTCCGGAGACAACTAAAGTTGTCAAAGAATTTGAAGATGCATTTGGTATTTTTGATGCTATCGGTGGATGTAAATTTATGGGAATGGTTTTAACTGGAGAAGATTGGGCATCATTAATATCGAAACTTATGGGCTATGAATTCACTGTAAAAGACTTTAGAAAAACAGGTGAAAGAATCTATAATCTTGCAAGAATTTTTAATATTAGAGAAGGAATAACTCGAGCTGATGATACACTTCCAGCTCGTTTATTAGAGGAACCAATGCCCGAAGGCCCTGCTGAAGGACATGTAGTAAATTTAGACCCACTCTTAGACGCTTATTACGAATATCGAGGATGGGACAAGAATGGTAAACCAACTCCTGAGAAATTAAAAGAACTCGGATTAGATTGGGTTATTAATCAAATTTAATAGAGATAAAACTTAAGCATCTAATATAAAATAGGTGAAACGTTTGGTTGAAGAAAAAAAAATAACATACGCGGATAAACCTTGGTTTAAAAGTTATTTCGTGGGGCCATCCAAACTTCCAAAAACCATGGAGCCATATCCTAAAATATCTGTTTACCAGTTCCTCGAAGACGCTGCAACTAACTATCCTAGCAATGTTGTATGCGTCTATTTAGATAATGAAATGACTTATGAGGATTTAAAGCTCCAAGTAGATAAGTTAGCAACCGCATTTGCGGATTTAGGTGTGAAGAAAGGTGATAGAGTTGCAACAATTCTTCCAAATTGTCCCCAGTTCATCATATGTGATTATGCAATAATGAGATTAGGGGCAGTGCATGTTCCACTTAGTATATTACACAAAGCTCCCGATGTGTTGTACGAACTAGATGAATCTGGAACTGAAACAATAATCTGCTCTTATAGGCGTCTCAAGCTGGTTAATGAAATAAAAGATAAAACAAAACTTAAGACAATAATTTATACGCCGACAAAATTATTTCCAGATTATTCTTTGCCTGAAATGAAAGAAGTAACTGATGCTTATCTACTAGAAGACTTAATAGAAAAATATGAGCCTAAACCTCCAAAAGTTGATATAAATCCCATAGAAGATTTGGCACTATTGCCATTTACTGGAGGCACAACTGGAGTCCCTAAAGGCACCATGCAAACTCATTACAACATAACCACAAATGTGATTCAGACATTACAGTGGATGATGCATCCTTTAAAATCAGCAGTTATTGGAAAAGCTTCTTTAGTAATATGTGTTCCTATTTTCCATCAATATGGACATTGGGCTGTACATGCCTCCATTTCTTGGGGTATTCGCATATTTTTAATGGATCCAAGAGATATTGATAAAATGATTGAAATAATAAAAAAAAATCGTCCTTTTATGATCATTGGCGTTCCGACCCATTTTATGTTATTTCTTACTAAAGATATTCAGAGATTGCCAGTTTTTTTCTTTTCTGCTGCTGCTGCTCTTCCTGAAGAGGTTGCTAAAAAGTTTGAGAAGAAAATTGGAGTTCCAATGGGTGAAGGCTATGGTGCGACAGAAACAACGGGGGGTACTCACTTAAATCTTACAGCACTTTCAAAAGTTACAGGATTTGTTTCAAAAGTTAAAAGATCTATTGGAATACCAGTTCCTGATACGGAAGTTAAAATTGTAAACCTTGAGACTGGTGAGGAAGTCCCAATTGGGGAAACCGGTGAAATATGGATTCGTGGTCCGCAAGTAATGAAAGGTTATTGGCCAACGCCAGGTAAAGGTTTAACCGAAGATGGGTGGCTTGCTATGGGTGATATTGGAAAAATGGATGAAGATGGCTTTTTCTACATCGTTGACCGTATCAAAGATATGATTAATGTATCAGGGATGAAAGTTTATTCGAGGGTAGTGGACGATGTTTTATATGAATATCCAGGTGTCAGTGAGGTAGGTGTTATTGGAATTCCAGATCCAGACCGCCCAGGAAGTGAAAGGGTAAAAGCTTTCATAACATTAAAACCAGAGTTCGAAGGTAAAGTTACTTCTGAAGAAATAATTGAATACTGTAAAGAGAAGCTTCCACCATACGCTATACCGAAGTCTGTTGAGTTTAAGAGAGATCTGCCTAAGACCCTTGCTATGAAAATCTTAAAGAGAAAACTAAGAGAAGAAGAAATCGATAAGATGAAAGCGAGAGGAGAAATTAAATAATAATCACGAATTAATTTTCCAATCGTAGTTATCAATTTAAAAATTTCCTTTATTTTTTTATATAATTTCTAGTAATGATAAAAATGATCATAATCTTCAATGTATATGAATCCTGCATCACTTTCAGTTGATGGAAATGAAATAAATGACCGTATATAGGATCAAGGTAATAGTAAAATTCTTTCTCCAATTTAGAGACTTTTTAAAAAAAAGTAAAATAGAAATTGAACTTAAAGAAGGAGCAGATATTTTCCAGGTTTTGGAGTCCATTTGTAATTTATATAATTTACGAGAGAAAATATTTAACGAGAAAAACGAACTTAGACAATGGATTAGGATATTGAAAAATGGAAGACAAATCAAATTTTTAAATGGCATTAGAACTAAACTTAGGCATGGAGATGTAATAGCACTGTTCCCACCTACAACTGGTGGATAATATTACTTAGGTAGTTTTATAGATAATATTTTTTTTTATTTTTTATATAAAAACAAAATTATTTAATAGAATCAAATCTAAAATAAATTTAATAAAATCAAAAAGCTAAGAAATTTAAAGTAAATAAATATTCAAAACTTTTACTAAAAAAAATAAAGAGAGTGAATGTTATGGCAAAATTTGCTACAGATGAGTGGGCTGAACAATATGCTAAAGCCCTTAATGAAAACGAGGAATATAGGGCAGCGGCTGGGCCCAAAGGTTTTCCACCCGACGGGTGGGAAGGAGATTATATTTTTGTAATTGAGCCAAGCGGAAATTTAGATCATAAAATAGAAATGTGGATAGGACTATACCACGGCGATTGCACGGGAACTAAAATCTTAAAAAAGGAAGATAAATATCAACTTATAAAATCAGGAGAGAAGGCTCCAGAAGGTGTCATTGGAGTTGAATTTATCTATTCCGCAACCTATGATAACTGGGAAAAGATATTAAAGAAAGAATTGGATGCTGTTAAAGCGTTGTTGAAAGGACAAGCGAAACTCCAAGGCGATATGGCAAAAGTATTAAAAGCTACAAAAGCTGCAAAAGAGATGGTAAATACTTCAGCTAATATTGACACGCAATATTGGTAAATTATAAAAATTTTTTTTTATTTTATATTTTCTTAATTCTTGTTTTGTATATTATTTTTTAATAATAAATATTATTGCAGAATTAAGATTAGCCAAATTAAACCAAACTTTCTTTTTCTAAAATAAAAAAAAGTATTAAGAAATGAAAAAGTGAATGAAATTTTTTTTTACCTTATTTTATCTAAAACTAGAATTTTCGGAAGTTTTAATAATATCCCGAGATGACGCTTCCCATCACTTCCCTTTTCAAATCGTAATTTTCTATATCCAAACTCATTTTTTTTAGTCAACATATGTAAGGTTGAATTTTCGCCGCTAATAAAAGACAATATATCTTCTGGAGCTGCTTTTAATACCAAATCATAATCATCTAATTTATCTCTTGAGAAAGTAAAAATTCCATTTTCTGCAACCAAATTGGTCCAAAAGTAGTAATCCTTTTCAATTTGAAAGCCAATATTTATTCTCGCCTTAAATTTATTAAGTTTCTTTAAATTTTTAGGATTTTTTCGTTTATCTTCTATTACACTATCAAATACATTTTTTAAAGTTGAAAATAAAGTTTCCTTTTGAGATTCTTCCATAATTATTTACCCAAATAAGACATTTTTAAGTTGTTTTATTTTAATTTTCTTTTGAATAAAAATTTAAATTTACATCTATATAAAAATTGTTTTAATTTATCTCCGATTTTCCGAAATGAATAATAAATTCTTTAATTGAATATCCTTGATTTACTTGAACTTGAATTTATTTTTTTACTGTTGCCACTTCGGTTATGAATTCAACATTTTTCTTTACTTTACGTTCCCAATATTGCGGCTTATAGGCAGTAAATTTCTGACTGGAATTAAAATTCAAAAAATTTTTGGAAAGATTTTTTTAGTATTTTCCAAAATCTGAGATTTTAAGTCATTAACAGGAATTTTCTTAATTTTAGATATTTGATTTAACACACCTTGAATCATTGAGGGAGCTCCAGTTTGATTATGATATCTGACGGGTCCATCGCTTTCTAATAAAAGATTCGAAGAATCACAAAGTTCTACGGTTTTTTTAACAGGAGGTGAATATTCGATTGCTGGGGTTACTGAAAAAAAGTAACCTCTATCCAAACCAGCTTTTACTAGATCTTGTGGTCCAGAATACCAATGAATGTTAATATTAGGTAGATTATAAGTGGGTAATATTTCGAATACTTCCTTTTCTGCTCCTTTCACATGCAAGTTCACTGGTAAATTAAACTTTTGAGCTAGTCCCAGCATAGTTTTAAATATTTTTTCCTGCAGAGGCCATAATGTATTATCTTTAACAAAATAGTGATCTATTCCAATTTCTCCGATTGCACATAATTCATCGCTATTGATAGTGATAAAGTCTATAATCTCATCTAATTCCTCATCAATATTTTTATTTTCTTGAAC
Source organism: Promethearchaeota archaeon (assembly GCA_030606485.1). GTDB lineage: Archaea > Asgardarchaeota > Lokiarchaeia > Sigyniarchaeales > SOKP01 > 6H3-1. The sequence continues at coordinate 423,521 of JAUWGH010000003.1, forward strand.
TTCTTGCGGATGAATTCCAAGAGCCGGGTAAACAGCCTTAAATCTCTCACTTAGATCCATAATCCTTTTTTGACTTACAGCGCTCATAGCGACGGCAATTATTTTCTCAACTCCGATCTGTTGGGCTTCTGAGATAATTTCTTCTGGAACTAAGTATAAGTTTAAATGACAATGGACATCAATTAACATTAGTAATCTCTATACCTCCTTACTGCGTCAAACATTGCCACAATATTTTCTGGAGGGACTTCTGCAGTAATATTATGAATATTTGTGGCTATATAGCCCCCACCGGGTTTAAAACATTCTATATTATATTTTACTTCTTCAGTTATTTCTTTTGGTGTTCCAAACGGAAGAGTTTTTTGAGTATTACAAAGACCGCCCCAAAAAGTAATAATATCTCCGAATCTCTTTTTCAGACTACAAGGTTCCATATCATAGGCTGAGATTTGAACGGGGTTATAGATATCATAACCTATATCTGCAAAATGGGGCAAAAATAAGGAAGTCGATCCGCAACAATGATAATTAATCTTCACATCAGCGAGTTCATGAATCTTCTCGGATAACCTTTTTTCTATTGGTTTGATAATAGTTTCATATATTTTTATATTCATTATTGGTCCTGCTTGTTCTCCTAAGTCACCATTTATACACACGACATCCAGAAATTCTCCGACTTCATTTAAATATGTTATATTATAATCAATCCAATGTTTTAACAAACCCTCCATCGCAGCAATTATTAATTCTGGCTTTGTTAGTAAATATCTTAATGCTTTTATGAAACCAAACAAGAAAGTCGTATATTCATAAATACATCCAGTAACAGGAGTTACTAAAGCAAAGTTGGTTTCTTCATAAAGTTTTTTAGCGTATTCCTTCAATCCCTTAAAAGGTGTTTTATCTTTACCATCAGGCCATTTGTAATTTTCTATCTCATGCACTGTTTTAAAATCTTCAAAAGGATGAATCACCGGATCATAATATAAAATATCTTCAATATCTTTATCTGCATCATTCCCCCAAAAAACTCCGAATTGATCGTATATCCCAATATATTTTCCTTCTTGCTGGGGTTCAAAACTAACATCCAGTAGACTTCCTAAAGGGCGAATATATCGAGTATCAACTTCAAATCGTTCTAATAATTCCTCACATGGATATGCAATTTGTTGTATAAAATCAGAATATTGAATATTTTTGTCTTCAATTTCAAGGAAATCGATCAATCTTTTATATGCTTTAATGTGGATACTAGATTGATTTCCACCTAAATCTATTGGAATTTTATCGGGTTCCCTATGATCGAGTGTCGTATTTAATCTTTCCCTAGAATTCATATGATTATTCATTATACTATTGTTTCTTATTAATTTAATTAGTTCGCAAAAATTTATAATCTATTTTTAAAAAATATAGAATTGCTAAGATCTTCAATGTGATTTCAAATTAATATAAAAAAAATATAGTTTTATTAACATTGTCCAACGAAAATTAAGTGATAAAAATGGAAGGAAAATATATTTTAACTTATGATTTGGGAACGGCTAGTCTTAAAACTGCACTTTTTGACCTAAATTTAAATATAGTTTATCAAACAATTGAGAAATATCCGATGTATTATCCGAAACCAGGATGGGCAGAGCAAGAAGCAGAAGATTGGTGGAAATCTGTTATAAAAACAACTCAAACTATTATTCAAGGAAATAATATAGATCCAAATGAAGTGGCTGCGTTAAGCTTCGATTGTCAAGGGAATTGTACAGTTCCTATAGATCGAGAGGGTAATCCTTTAATGCGAGCGATTAATTGGCTCGATACTCGTGCGTCTATAATAACACATAAATTTACGAAAGGAATAATAAAAATATCCGGTTATGGTTTAAGAACACTTCTTATGTTTCTTAAAATTACGGGGGGTGCTCCAGGAATTAACGGGAAGGATCCAATTTCACATATTCTATGGATTAAGGAAAAAGAACCAGAGATTTATAGTAAGACTTATAAATTTCTAAGTTGTAAAGATTATGTTATTTATAAATGCACTAATAGAGCCATAATTTCCAGAGATTTAGCTAATACAGCCTGGCTCATGGATTCTAATCCGGATAAATTTATTTGGTCAGAAAAAATTTTAAGCAAATTTAAAATAGATAAGGAAAAATTACCTGAGATAAAAAAATCAACGGAATTAGCCGGTGAATTAACTAAAATTGCTGCTGAAAAGCTTGGTCTGAAGCCAGGAATTCCTATTATTGTAGGATCATTTGATGGTACTGCTGCGGCAATAGGTTCAGGGGCGATATTAAATAATCAAATCCATATATGTCTGGGTACAGCGGATTGGATCGCTACTCACATTTCTGAAAGAAAAAAAGATCTTATGCATTACACCGGATCAATTTGTTCTGCAAAAGATAATTACTTATGTTTATCGAAACAAGAAACTGGTGGGACATGTTTAGACTGGATTAAAAATCAAATGTTTAAAGAAGAAGTAGATAAATTTAAAGAAAATCCTAAAGAGCTTTATAAATATCTGGATTCGATTGTAGAAAAAATTGAGCCTGGAGCGAAAAACCTTCTTTTTACACCCTGGATGTATGGAGAAAGAAGTCCAATAAATGATCCAAACGTTAGAGGAGGGTTCTATAATCTCAGTCTTGAGCATGAGAGAGCAGATTTACTTAGAGCTCTATATGAAGGAATTGCGTTTAACATTAAATGGGGTTTAAAATTCGTAGAAAAATTAGTGGGAACTACTGAAAGTATTAATTTCATTGGGGGCGGTGCTAAGTCAGATATTTGGTGCCAGATATTAGCTGATATATTAGAAAGAAATATCAATCAAATGGATGAGCCTGATTTTGGAAGCGTAAGAGGAGCTGCAATAATTGCAATGGTGGGTTTAGGTATTTTCAAAGATTTCTCAGAAGCAATTAAATTAATTAAAGTTAAGAATTCCTATAAACCCAACATTGATAATAAAAAAATATATGATAAACTATTCAGTGAATACATTAAAATCTATAAAAGAAATAAAAAGATGTTTAAAAATTTAAATGTATAAATTCCCCCGCAAAATATAAAAGAATTCCCTTCAAATTACTATTAAATATTAATCGTGATGATGGAAATATGAGTGAAGAGAATTTAGATATATACCGTGAATTGCAAAGACACCTCGATAAAATGCCAATTGGGTTTCCTACGACGAGATCGGGAGTTGATATCCGCATATTAAAACATTTATTCACACCTGAAGAGGCAGAGATTGCCAAGAAATTGAGTTTCATTCCAAAACCTTTGAAAAAAATTTATAGATACGTAAAGAAGTTTGGGGTGTCCATCGAAGAATTAGAGAAGATTTTAGACGTCATGGTTAATAAGGGGTCCATAAATTATGATAAAAAAGAAGATGAGAAATACTATGGAAATGCCCCTTTCGTAATCGGGATGCATGAATACCAGGTAAGCCTACTCACAAAAGAGTATTATAAAGATGTTCAACAATATATTGAGGAGGCATTCTTAGATGAGTATGTAAAGATGGGACCCCAGATACGCACCATACCAATGGAAGAAAGCATTACACCAGAACATCATATAGCAAGTTATAATGATCTAAAACAAATTATTGAAAATGAAGAGGGTCCATTCAGTGTGTTTAGCTGTATTTGTCGTAAGGGGAAGAGACTCATTGGACAATCATGCAATCAAACATCTCGGGATGAAACTTGCATGACATTTGGGGGTGGAGCTCAATTTTTTATAGATCAAGGATGGAGTCGAAAAATAAGTAAAGCAGAAGCCCTTGAAATCTTACGTAAAAATGAAGCTGATGGTTTGGTTCTTCAACCAGCAAATATTAGGAAACCTGGTTTTATTTGTTCTTGTTGTGGGTGTTGTTGTGATATTTTATTAAACGCTAAGAAGCTAGTCCGTCCAATAGAAGCATTTACGACCAATTATTATGCAGAGGTTGATATTGAATTATGCACAGGATGTGAAACTTGTGTTGATCGTTGTCAAATGGATGCCTTGACTCTTATTGACGACATTTCTGTAGTAAATCTAGATCGATGTATTGGTTGTGGTCTCTGTGTTCCAACATGCCCTTCAGGGGCTATGCAACTTAATAAAAAAAAAGAGGAGATCGTCCCCCCAAAAGATAAAACCGAATTATTCCTCGGTTTTGTGGATAGAAAAGCGGAACTGGCTCGGATTAAAAAGAACCAGTAAAAAACAAGTTCAGATTGAATTATATAATTTAATTTTATTCAATCTTTTTTTAATATTATTCATTTTGCATTATGAGAGAATATTACTTATTATCATACATTTTATAATTTTTGGCAGTAAATTGAATTTAAGAATATTTGGGAATACAGAATAAAATAAAAAAATGTGCTAAATAATTGATGAATATTGATATAATTGATGTATTTCTTCATCCTAGATCTGTTGCTGTCATAGGTGCTTCAAAAAATCCTATGAAAGGCGGAAATCGCATTGTAAATAATCTTATACAAAATAATTTTAAGGGAAAGGTTTATCTTATAAATCCAAACTCAGAAGGTAAATTGCTCGGTTTAGAATTTAAGAAATCAGTTTTAGAAATTGAAGATGAAGTTGATCTTGCTATTTTTTATGTTCCAAATCGACTTATACCCGGTCTATTAAAAGATTGCATAAAAAAAGGTATTAAAGGGGCAATTATTGAGGCATCTGGATTTGAAGAGGTGGGTGAAAAGGGTCTTGAATTAAGTGATCAAATCCTTAAAATAACGGATAATTTCTCGAAAATAAGAATTGTTGGACCGAATTGTATGGGACTTACAACAATTGATGGTGATAGCGAAGGTGATGAAAAAGGGGGTTTTTTTTGCGGGTTTGGAGTTTTTACAAATTACAAAAGAGGAAATGTTGCAATAATTAGCCAATCGGGAATGTTGAATGGTGGATATCTCATGTATCTAATGTCAAAATATCCGAATCTGGGTTTTCGATATTCATGTTCCATTGGAAATAAAATGGATTTAAGTGAATTGGAATTTTTAGAATATTTATTAGAAGATTCCACTGTCAATGTTATTGCTTTATATCTTGAATCATTTAAAGATCCTATTAAGTTCATTAAATTATGCAGAAAAGTTAAAAATATTCCAAATAAGACGATTATCTTAGTAAAGGGTGGAGTAACTACTCAAGGTCAGAAAGCAACTTTAAGCCATACGGGAGCTCTTGCAGAGAATTCGCAATTGATTGATGCTGTAATTAAGCAAGCAGGTATAATACGAGCGTATAGCTTCCATGAATTATTTCAGTTTGCTAGAACTTTCTCAATGATGTATAACACAGGAAAAAAATTGCCTAAATGGGGTAATGTTTCAATGATTGCTGGTTCTGGAGGTGCAGGCACAATTTCAGCCGATCTCACCATAAAATATGGTCTAAATTTTCCTATTTTGGGAGATAAGGCATATAAAACATTAGAAGATGTGTTTCCAGAGTGGATGCCTCCAAATCGATTCGCACTTGTAGATATATGGCCAGCTATGGAAAAAGCTATAATGAATAAGGTGGGACTTGATGCTGTAATGAATTCTGTTTACAAGGCAGTATTAAGTGAACCTGATATTGAAGGCCTTTTTAATATGATGTTTTGTTCGAAACAATTTAGATTTTTAAGTAATGTCGATCAAATAATTGAAATTGCTAGTCGATCTCCAAAACCAATATTTTTTTGGTTGATTGGTGAAGATAAGGAGGTTCGTCGAAATTCAGAATTGTTAGCCAAAAATAATTTACCATCCTTTTCCAGTTTAGAAGATATGGTCAAAAACTTTTGGGTATTAGTTCAAGAATCAAATAATAAAAATAAAATTTTAAACAAATTTATGACTCAGAACTAATAAATTATTTCCCAAATATCAAAAATAATTGTCATTCATTCTTTTTTGAGATTTCATGTTTAATTCTTTCAAATTCTTTAATAATATCGAATAAAAACAATTCATTAATTAAAGTAAAGGAGACCTTCAAACCCAATCTTGATAACAAAAGGAATTAAGATAAACTTTTCTTTGAATATGTTAAAAATTATAAAAAAGTAAAAATATAAATACAAAAAAGTTTAATAATTCTAATGTTTTAAATTCCAATTTTATTGAATAAAAATTATAATGAGAGGTGAAAGTGATTTATGACATTCTTTATGGTGACTGCTACATTTCCACCTGACAAAGCAACTGGAGTTGGAAAAGTATTTACTTCAGGAAAATTAACTGAACTACCATCTTTCGTAAAGCGTATAAGCATTTTTGTTGTGCCGGAAGGTAATATTAAGACTTATGCAATTTATGAGTGTGAAGATGAGAAAGCACATGAAGGATATAAGGCAATAGCGAAGAGATACACTGGCTACTACGAACTTGAAGGATGGAAGCACAAAATAGAGCATCTTCTAACGCCAAATGAGGCGTTACCAATGATTGGACTAGGTTAACCTTTAATTAAAAATAATAGGTGTAGTATTGTAAGTAATAATTTTAAACCCTTTTTTTTCCTATTTACTCTAAATTAAACGGTTTTTTTTAACTTCGATATAAAATCTTTTTTTCCCATATCACACTATAGATTATACTAATTCTAAAAGAAATTGATGGAAGTGAATAACTTTTAATCTTTTACAGCTACAATTCTTATTTCTTTTATGTTTTTTTGATAATATTGTAACAATTTTTATATAAACAAAAAGAAAAAGTAATTTGGATCTTGAATCCATTTTTATAAAAAAAAAATACATTAAAAGAGGTAAAAGTGAGTTATGGCATATATATTAATTACTTCTACATATCCTCCTCATAAAACGATGGAATTAGCGAAATTATATACTTCAGGAAAACAACCAAAATATCCAGATTTTGTAAAACGTCTCCATCGATTCGTAGTGATGGATAATGATGTTAAGGGCTACGCCCTATATGAGGTTCCAGATGATAAGATCATTGATGGAGGGAAGGCAATAGCAAAACGACAAGCTGTTTATTCCACTATTGAAGGATATAAATATAGAGCAGAACTTTTAATGACAGCGGAAGATGCGTTAGAAGTAGCAGGACTAGGTTAACCTTCCAATAAAACTAATGGGACTAAAATTTAATATAAAAATTTTAAATTCATTTTTTTTTATTCTTCTTCTTCTAAATTAAACTCTTTTTTAAATTTAGATATAAAGCTTTCTTTTCCAATTTCAAACCAGTTGCTGCAATAATTCTCCATTTTATAGGCTTCATCATAAGGTTTTTCCCAGACATGATTTGCACAAAGTCTTATACCATTAATTACCGCCTGATTTCTTGAAGCAAGAAATTTTGCCTTTTCCATAGCGACTGCCATTAATTCATCCATGGTATTCACAAGCTCATCTATTAATCCAAAATTTAAAGCTTGTTCTGGCGTAATCTTTTCACCCCACATTAGTATCTTTTTTGTCAATAACGGACCTATCGTGCGAACCATCTGAGTTATACAGCCTGTTCCAGGAAAAACGTTTATAAGAATTTCTGGCATTTGGTAATAACCTTCATTAAGTGCAACTCTATAATCGCAAAACAGAGGTATTTCAAGACCTCCACCTAATGCCCTACCATTAATTGCTGCAATAACTGGTTTCCCATTTAGAAGAATGCGAACAACTTCAGCCAATAATCTTTCAAGATTTTTTGCAACTGAAATATCCTTACCGCTTGCACTGGCGACGTCAATTCCAGTAGAAAAATTTTTTCCATTGGCTGTCAAAATAATTGCTCGAATACGCTTATTATTTTGGCAATAAAGGAGTACTTTCTTATAATTCTCTAATTGTTCTACATCAAAAGCATTTGAACGCTCAATTTTATTTAATGTTATAATTCCAATGCGATTTTTTACTTTAAATTCAATAAAGCGACCAAAATTAATTTCATTATCTGCCATTTTTCTAAAAAATATATTAATTTTAAATTGAAAATTGATATCTTTTAATATTTAATATTTATAGAATTTATCATTTTATTTGTTTTCAAAATTTTCCTTTTATCCAGCCTATTTTATCGGTTTCTCTATTATCAATAGATGGAATGAAAGGTTTTATATCTAAAACAGGGGTTCCATCAATTAAATCAAGATTCTCAACATAGATTAAATTCTTTTCAATTTTTTCCAATTTAAAAACCGAAAATCCTATTGGATTTGGCCTGTAGGGAGACCTTATTGCAAAGATCCCATGTTTAGTATTATCCCAATGGGTTCTCGATTGAAGGTGCACTGGGGGTTTTACCAAGTGAAAATAAGATAAACACATTATGTATTCAAAACCTTCCAAATCTTTCAGACCATCTTTAAATTCTTCAAAAACTTCTATCTTTCCCTTTGCTTTAGAAAATTTAGGTTGAACGGGAACATTTCCATATGATTTGAAGGGAGAATGAATTTTTCCAATAGGTTTAAACTCTACTTCTACCATAATAATCGATATTTATAAATCATATTAGCCCTCTATAAGAGGTTTTAGATAATCCATAATATATTCTGCTAGAGAATTATATGTCATAGTCAATAGTAGATTCCCCTCAATTTGCAGTACTCCACTCATATAAGCAGAGGTTCCATCTAATTCTCCGGTAAAGAAATCTTTAGCTACATCAAGATCCCTAATTGTCATCGTGACATCTGGATCTTCAATTTCTTTATCAATCACCCATGAATATTTTTCATCTTTAAAAACTTGGTACCCTGTAAAATTTCCAATTTTCCATTGTATTTTTGCTTCAAAACCTTTCATTTCCTCTTGAAGTTCCTCATCAACTTTAACAATTTCATCTAAACTTTTTAACATTAAATAAAATAGCATTTTAACCTGAAACTCTTTTTTATCCATAAAAACACCTCTTATTTGGTTAAATCTCCAAGATATTCTTTTACCGTATCTAAAATAAAATTGAGTCCTTCAGCTTTTTTAATATCCCCAGAAATTTTAACTTTATCCCCCATTTTATTAAAATCTTGCTTTCCAGTTAGTATTTTTATTGCAACTTCAGCATCACTAATTTCAAAAGTTATAGTGGGATTTATTGGCGCTGTTCCTTCAGAACCATTAATATCTCCATCTTTTATTTCAGTATAAAATGAGATATCATCTCCAACTTTCCATGCAATTAATTCGTTCAGACCCTTTAATTTATCTTTGTAATCATCGTCAAATTTTGCAATCTCTTTCGCAGCGTAATTTATCATATTCATTAATACTTTGACACATACTTTTTGTTCTTTTGACATTTTTATAATCTCCAATCTATTTTTAATTAACTTAAATAATAATTTGAATTGTTATTATAAAAAAATTATATCAATTTGAAAATTTAAAAATTAAATAATGCAGAAAAATCTAATGTAATAACTTTTTAGAAGATTATCCTTGGTAGTATTAAACTAAATTATTTATTTCATAAAACGTTTTTCTCCAATAAATCTCTAATTTGTTCTAAAGCAAATTTTCTATATTCTTTAGCAGATATAATATAAGATTCCAATTTTATTGGTTCTGTAATATTTTCACGTAATTTAAGATCAGCCTCTACTTTCGCCGCTCCAAGAAGCACCCCATATATATAAAATAAACGTTCAATAGCTTCAGTTTTAATTATTTTTTTAGCAATTACAGCTTTTTCCACAATAACTGAGATGTATTTCATTATTTGAAATGGTTTATAATTTTTCTCTAGAGGACCAATTTTATTGGAAGGTGGAGCAGAAATTAAAAACATCATTGCAAATCGATTAAAATCAACGCTTGCAAATTCCAAGAAAAATTCTGCTATTTTAAAAAATAGGTCAGTATAGGAACCTTGATAATCGCCTATTAATCTATTTAGCCCATCTTGAAATTCTCCATAATATTTTTTCCTAATAGCAATCCAAAGTTCTCTTTTACTCTGTACGTAATTATATACATTTGTTTGAGACATGTTTAAGAGTTTTGCTAAGGCTCGAAGACTAAATCCATGAGAGCCGTATTTAACAAATAAATCCTTTCCAGCTTCTAGAATTTTATTAAATTGCTCCGCCTTTTTCTCTGGCGCTCGTGCTCTTGGAATTATTTTTTTCTTTTTACTTTTTTCCATTATGTTTATCTAATTTTTTAAATAATTTATAATTCAAAGTTTAAATTTCTGAATATTATGATTATTAGATCGATTAATTTTTATATTTATATATTTTGATGAATGAGCATATTTCATTTAAATTTTTATTGAATTATCTTCCTATATTCATAATATCTCTTACTGGGAAAGTTTTTCCCAGTTAAGCTATTTGTTTGAAATTAAACATTTAAATATAAGTTAGTATCGTTAATTAAATTAACTAACATAGATCATTTAATTAAATCTTTATAAAAAAAAAATATAGAAATTAATTTTTAAAAAGAAATTGAAAACAATATGGAGTGAAAGGATTATGACAGAATCTACAAAAATGAGGTATTCTGAAAAAATTACTAATAAGAAAATTATTTTATTTACATTAAGTGGACCAATCAGCGGACTTTTGTTTGGAATGTGGGGGAATATTCAGTTTTTTGCGGCATCGGTGCTTTTAATACCACAAGCTGTAATTACTGTGATTTACCTTATTTACTCAATAGTTGATAGCATCAATGATCCATTATTAGGTTATCTTAGTGATCGATCCAAAAGATTTACAGCAAAATTTGGAAAGCGTTTTCCATGGATTATGATTGGGGCTATTATAAGTCCGATTTTACTCATTTTATGTTTCATTCAAGTCGCTCAAATTAATGTTGATGAATCCGGTCAAGTGCTAAATCCTGAAGCAGTTTTAATAGCCTCTATATGGTTATGCGTTATAATGGTTATTTACGAAACATTTCGCACATTACATGAAATAAGCCATACATCTTTGTTCCCGGATTTATTCCGAGAAGAGAACCAACGAAGGAAAGTTAGTGGAATTGGAGGGATTGTAGGTGGAATAACCTCGATTTTATCTGCTATTTTGATTCCATTATTTATAGCAAGTCTAGGAGGGGCAACTAGCCTAACTGCTTATTTGTTTACTACAATAATAATCATTATTGTTGTTTATTTATTGATTTTCCCCTATAATTTAGGTGTTCGTGAAACGGATAAGATGAAAGCATTTCGAGTAAAATTAGATGATTCAGGAAAAGGTACTTCTCCAGTGAAAGAAGTAGTGATTCGTATATTTAGAGATAAAAATTGGATGGCTATAGTAATTACGAATTTCTGCTGGGCTATAGCTGGAGCTTGCATGTTGTACGGTTTAAACTTTTTTATCTTACATAATTTAGGATTGGGCATAGAATCTACCATTTTACCAGGACTATTTCATATTATCGTAAGCATTATTTCAGCACCCATTTGGATGAAAGTAGCGAAAAAGATAGGTGTTAAAAAAACTTACTTAGTGAGTTTGATTTTAAATGTTATTGGTTTCCTTGCATTTTATTTTGTAACTGATATTATTGGAGTTATTATAGTGTTAGCTTATGTAGGCGTACCTACTAGTGCAAATTATGGTGTGATTATTTTTCTTGCAAAGGCTGAGGGAATTGATAACGCTGCTGTAAATTCAGGAAAACGTGAAGAAGGGAGTTACAATGGTATATTGCGAGTTTTTTCTGCATTTTCATATGCTTCTCAAACTCTAATTTTTGCATTAGTAGCAGGTATCACAGGATATAATCCAGTTCTTGAAGCTAACCAAACTCCTTTTGCCAAATGGGGGTTAAATCTCCAAATGTCACTAATCCCAATGGTTATTATCCTTATTGGCACGATTATTTTTGCACTAATGTATAAAATAAGAAAGGAAGATGCAGAAGCAAATAAAGAAAAATTGAAAGAATTAGGGCTCTAAACCATCCTAAACCAAGATTTTAAATTTTTTTTTTTTTTTTCAATATATATAAAAATTTACCTTTTCTTTAATTCCTTTATTACCTTATTAGGGTTTTTAGTATTAATTATTGCACTAGCAGAAATTAAAATATCAGCTTCTGATAATTTTTTTGAACTTTCTAAATTTATCCCCCCATCTACCCTTATTTCTATTTGGTATTTCTCCTTATATTTTGCAATCTTTTTTAATCGATCTACGGTGGATTCTATAAATTTTTGGCCAGAAAACCCAGGACTTACTCCTAAAATCAAAATTGTATCAATTATCGGGAGATATTTTTCTAATTTGTGAATCTCTGTGTCGGGATTGATCACCAACCCCACCTTTTTATTATGACTCTTTACTTTCATAATTATCTCTTGAATATTTTCTTTAATTTCAATATGGAACAAGAAAACATCGATATAATCAATTATTTTATCAATATATTCGAGTGGATTCTCAACCATTAGATGTGCTTCTATAGGCAAATCAAACTCAGATTTGATTTTTTTTAAAATTTCTAGGTTAAGTTTTAAATTCGGAACAAATTTTCCATCCATTATGTCTATATGGATAAAATCGAGTCCTTTTAAATTTTTCAAAATATCTATAGTAAAATCATCACTTGCGTGAATCGAAACGGCTACTTTCAATTTATTTCTCAATTTAGTATAATGTGAAATTAAATTTAATTAATAATATATTAATTTTTTTAAGATATTAAGGTAAATAATTAAATGAAGAAAAAAATGACAGAAAAATCATATGGTTCAGGTTATTTTGGCGAATGGATCGAAGATGAATTTGGTTTGCCTGCTTATCGATATACTTGTGATCAAATAAATGATCCTAAGGCAATTACTCCTATGAATGAAGTCTGGCGTTCTAAAACTGAACATCTTCATCAAGTAGGTAATGATCGATTAGTGGCTGTAGCGTCAAACTATGGTTATATACAAGTAAGACAAGATGAAGGATGTCCAAAATATCTTAATGAATACGATCCTGAACATGGTCATTATGCAGGAGGGTTCGGCTATCTTACTGATGGGAAGAATCTTTTGAGTACATATTACCCTGGAAATGGAGAATCATTTAATAGAATTTTTGGATTGGGTTATATTCGAAAAACCGTGACAGGAAATGGATATGCTGCCGATTATATTGTTTTTGCGCCATTTGGTAATGATCCAATATTGATCTCCCAAGTTACAATAACAAATAATCTTGATGTCCCAACTGATCTACGCTGGATTGAATTTTGGGGTTGTCATATGTATCAATTTTCATTAAAGGCATATACAACAACCATTTCGAAAAAAAGTAAAAAGCATCCAAGAGAGATTCGTCGAGAATTCAGTGAGCAGTTTAAACACAGATTTACAATAATAAACGATGGTGCGGGACTTCAAGAAGAAAGATTTATTAATAATTTAAACAAAGCTAATAAGGCTCCTTACCTCGAACCAGTAGATGAAGATATTAATCCACCTATGACTTTTCTTGTTTCTTTAGATAACAAGCCAGATGGTATGAGTACTAATAGCTCGGAATTTTTTGGTAAAGGTGGAGTCGAATCACCAGATGGACTTAAAGAGAATTTAACTTCAAAAATTAATACTTCTGGTACTGAAAGCGCTATGTTTCTTGAACATAAGATACATTTAGAACCTGGTGCGAGACAAACTTTATATTTTGCTTATGGGTACCTCCCAGAAGGATTCAAACTCAATTCTCTTTTAAACAAATATAAAAGTAATTTATCCCAATTATGGGCAAAATCATGTGAAAGCTGGAAAAAAAATAGAATAGAATTAATTATCCCTGATGAACCATGGGTAGATCGTGAACTCATGTGGCATAATTACTATTTACGAGGTGCTATGACATACGATAGTTTTTTTCAAGAACATATACTTTCTCAAGGGCACGTTTATCAATATATTATTGGATTTCAAGGTGCTGCTCGTGATCCCCTACAACATGCACTACCTTTCATCTATAGCAATTCAGAAATTGTTAAAAATGTTATCAGGTACACCTTAAAAACGGTACGTAGGAGTGGTAAAATACCCTATGGAATCTGTGGTTGTGGAAAAATAATGCCCGATCTTTTTAAACCTAGTGATCTAGAAATGTGGCTACTATGGTTGGTTAGTGAATATATTCTTGCGACACGGGATATAAATTTTCTTGAGGAAGAAATTCCTACATATCCTATTTATGGCCCTAAAGCAGATAAAGTTAAAGTACGAGATTTACTGGTACGATGTTACAAACATTTTGTTGATAAAACAGGAACTGGTCATTATGGGCTTCAACGTTTATCTAATGGTGATTGGAACGATGCTGTTGTTGTTGGTCACATCCCCCCTGAAAAACATAGAGAGATTCAAAAACATGGCGAAAGTGTATTAAATGCTGCCATGGCAGTTTTCACTCTTAGAATATATGCTGAAATGCTGAATTTTATAGGTGACAAAGAGATGGCAGAAAAAGCACTTAAGTATTCTGATGCTCAACGTGAGGCAGTTCGCTCTCAATGGGCTGGAAAATGGTTTAAACGAGCATGGCTCACAGAAGAAATTGGATGGATTGGGGAAGATCAAATGTGGCTGGAACCTCAACCTTGGGCTATTATTGGAGGAGCCATAAACCAAGAACGGAGAGAGCTTTTAGTTCATTCAATTGATGAATTAGTACGACAACCTTCAAAGATTGGTGCTAGACTCCATAGTAAAGGGCTTGAAGGAGTTGGAGATAAAGGACAGGGAGTAAATGGTGGAGTATGGGCGTCGATAAATGGTACATTGATATGGGCTTTATCATTAGTGGATGGAGATATGGCATGGGATGAATGGAAAAAAAATACACTTGCCATTCATGCAGAAAGCTACCCTGAAGTGTGGTATGGAATATGGAGTGGCCCTGATACATATAATTCAAATTTATCTAAGTATCCGGGTCAAACTGTTTTTGAAGAGGCTCTAATCACTAAAGATTCAAAAAAAGATGAGGAGGAAATTGTTTGGAGTGTAGGATTGGGTTGGACTGATTTCCCAGTATTTAATTTACATCCTCATGCTTGGCCATTATATAGTGTAACTAAATTGATTGGTATACAATTTACCAAGGAAGGTTTAGAATTAACACCGACCTTACCTAAGGACGAATATAAATTCTCATCACCACTTTTAGGATTCGAGAAATCAAAAGAAGGATACTCAGGATGGTACTCACCTAATGTTGCTGGAACTTGGAGAATTAGCTTGAAACTTAATAAAGATGAATTAAAGATTTATAATACCATAAAGATTAATAGAAAAGAGGAGAAAATTGTTATTGAGGGGAATAGAATTGTATGGAGTGGTAAGAGTACTCCAGATAAACCATTACGATGGATACTTAAGAAGGGGTAAAGAAATTAAAAAATATTAAATCCTTGAAAACTGAATTTTATCAACACAGGATTTGTTACAAGAAGTAAGGGTAAATGAATATGATTTTTATTAAATTTTTAATAAATAAAGTATAATAATTTTTTCAATCCAGACAATGGAAATATGAAATTAAAAGTGATAATCTTTCAAAGATAGACAATGTTTTATTCATTCGAGTATAAATATAAATATATTAAAAATTTTAGATTGAAAGAAGTTCATTTTTAAAAATTAGATATAAAAAAAATTACTTTTTTACGATAAAAAGTATCATGCAAGTATGTTTAACAGCAGATGAAACAAATATTTTGAGTTCTAAAATTGGATTTTTCATTCCTGGTTTTATTCCCTCCGTCCCAAGGCGCCAGATTCCTTTGCCACTACGATATCCCGTTGAAAAGTTTCTTTTTAAAAAAATGGATACTAAGCCGCAGTACAATGTAGTCCAAGCTCCTTTAGGATTGAGGAGAGTTGAAGATGCTTTATTAAATCATGGAATTTCCTGTAAAGTCATCTCTCCTCAAAAAATCGGTAAGCTTTCAGAAGAAGTAGATGTTTTTGGTGTGTCATCCATGGATCCACTCGGATTAGGTCCTGTGAGTGCTACATTCCGTGGATTATTAAATTTTGATAACAATTTCGAAGAGAATAAACCTTTTACTGAATTAAAATTTTTAGAATTAATTAAAAAAATTAAACAATATGAGAAACCCATAGTTGTTGGGGGATCTGGAGCGGGACAATTCGAATTGATGCCAGAAAAGCAAGCGTCATTGGGAATTGATTATGTTATCACGGGTGAAGCTGAACTCATTGCACCTGTGGTTTTTAAAAGGATTATTAATCAGAAGCATGTGCCTAAAATTATTCGGGCGAGAATATTACGAAACCCTGAATCTCAAGTTCCTCTCCTCTCCAAACCCACTTATCAAGGCATTATTGAAATTTCTCGAGGTTGCGATAGACATTGTAAATTCTGTGATCCAGCTATCCGAAAATTTCATTGGTTTTCAAAAAATCGGATTGTTATAGAGGCGAAAAGAACTGCGCTAGAGAATAATGGTTACATTCGGTTATTAGGCGAGGATATTTTACGTTATGGAAATAAAATTCATGATTGGATTCCTTGCGGGAAATTAATTGAATTAATTAGAGATATTAAAAAAATTAAAACTGTTTCTAAAATCGGTCTCTCTCATGCTTGTTTATCAAGTGCATTAGCAAATCCCGAGCAAATTGAAATGTTGCGTGAAGAGTTAGATCTTTCTCCCGATAATTTTACCTCTCTACAGGTGGGTATTGAAACTGGGTCAGTTCAGAAAATAAAGGAATATATGCCGCTAAAAGCTGCCCCCTTCGAGCCTGATGATTGGCATGAGGTGGTCTTAGATGGCTGGAAATTATTATGTAAAAATTATATATATCCAGCAGGAACAATTATAATTGGGTTGGATGATTCTGAAGAAGATTTAGAAGATACTATTCATTTGATACAAAAAGTGAGTAGATATCCTGGTATGTTCTTTCCCCTGTTTTTTATGTCGCTGGGACGCTTAAAAAACAAAAAGATTTCATATCGAACGAACTGGTTTTCCATGCCCAATAAAATGCGAGAACTCTATTTAATTAGTCTAAAGCAACTTTTACGACAAACAGAACATATAGACGGACTACTTTTTGGAAGAGAAATACATCACAGGATTCTTAATCAAATTTTAATCGTCTATTTTCAAGGAATATGTGAAATTTTAGAAGATCAAATTAAAACTAATGAAATCCGTAATTTGGCTTCCTCGGTAAAGGTTGAATTTAGGAAAACCTTATATTATTTAAGAGATAAAATCCAATCCTCCATCTTATCTTATGGGTTTTAATGGAATTCTTTTCCCCTCACATATTTTTTAATTATTATTTTATGTTTTCATTTCCAGAAAATTTAATTATATATATTTATTTATTAAATTATCTGTTCTAGCTAATAGAATTCTTATAAAAATACAACAAGATTGATTAATTTATGAAAATCTTTTTAATTATTTTCGATACTTTAAGAAAAGACCATACGGGAAAAACTTATGGTAATTCTTGGATAAAAACTCCAAACTTTGATAATTTTGCCAAGGATTCAATTGTCTTTGATAAGGCATATCCAGAATCTTTAGCTACGATTCAAGTGCGTAGAGCAATACATACTGGAATACGAACTTTTCCTTTTAATCATAAAAAGCCGGCTCTTCGGACAGATGACATAGTTAAAATCCTAGGATGGGACCCCATACCTCCACACCAGACTCATTTAGCAGAATATTTAAAAAAAGATCTATTTATTACTTCATTTATAACGAGTACTTACCATCAATTTAAACCTAATATGAATTTTCACCTTGGATTTGATCAATGGAATTGGATTAGAGGTCATGAGAATGATAAATTTAGAGCGCGGTTAAGAGAAGGCAATTTTGAACTGAATCGAAAAGTAAAAGAACATATTTGCAAACATCTTGGAGGCAGGATGCGACAAAGTTCTATATTAAAAAAATATTTTAGTAATGTGCAGGATAGGAAAGACAAGAATGATTATTTTCCTGCACAAACTTTTAAACAAGCTATTGAATTTATTAGAGATACAAAAGATTCAAAAAAAGTCCTATGTGTTATCGATGAGTTTGATCCCCACGAGCCTTGGGACCCTCCTCAGAAATATCTTAACTTATACGTAGATAAGAATTATAATGGAAAAAAAGTAATCCAACCTGCATATAGTGCAAATTTAAATTATATTACCGATGACGAATTGAAATATATGAGAGCTTGCTATGCGGGTGAGGTTTCTATGTGTGATTATTGGTTTGGATATTTTATTAAAGAATTAAAAAATATGGAATTGTATGAAGATTCTTTAATTATTTTAATTAGCGATCACGGGCATAGTATAGGTGAGCATAACGCAACAGGTAAAATTCCGATGTTTTTATATCCTGAACTTGTAGATATCCCTTTTATGATCAAACCTCCTGGTGGCTTAATTGGTCCAAAAAGAATTAAGAAGTCTTACGTTTATAATCATGATATTTTACCAACAATTTTCGGATTTTTAGGGAAAGATAAGCTGGATGCTTTTGAGGGTATTGATCTTTCATTATTTCATAAGGAAAATGATCATGAAATTGAAAATCGAGATTATATAACATGCGGATTTAGTGTATATACACTATATAAAGATGATCACTATGCATTAATCACATCTAATGATAAATCTGACCAAAAACTATTTGATTTATCAAAAGACCCAGAATGGAATGACAATATAGCAAAAGATAATTCTGATATTTGCAACGAACTTTTTGAAATAATTAATAAAGACGCAAAAGGTGAACTTTTTTTAGAAATAAAATTAAGATTAGAGGACTTAAAAGATTGGTATGGGCAAAAAAAAATTTCTGACAATTAACCTTTACATAATTTCATTGAAGATATGTTCCAAGTTTAAAAAATTTTTTCAGGCCCCATCTATAGGATCTTATCCCTTGTGTTATATCTATTAATTTGTTTCTCATTAATTTTAACATTAGATGTGTGGGATAATAATTAAAAAAGGTATTTATTGGATTAAAAATAAGCCATCTCAACTTCATTGCATATTTTAACTCCGAATAAATATTCTTACTTAATAGACGTAAATAGAGGATGGCAGAATTTTTTAAATTTTTTAAATCTTTTAAATTTTTTAAAATTGCTAAAGACGCATACTCAGCGGTTTTTTGAGTGTAATAAATTCCTTCTCCCCAAAACGGGTCAGCAATACCAGCTGCATCACCTATTAAGATTATTTTATTTTTATATATAGGGGTAACGTGAAAATTTCCATAAGGAATGGGATGTCCTGATACTCTAGAGACGACATCGGGATTTATTTTCAAAGCAGTTATGAATCTATTTAATGTTCTTTTGAAAAGACCTTTATTTTTTCTATTGAGGCCCCCTACACCCACAATTACCTGATCTTTGTTTGGAAATAACCAATTATATCCATATCTTAAAAATCCAAATGAAATCATAGGATATTTAAAAAGGCCTTTTTCTAAATTTTTTCTGTCAATAAAACATTCAAGCCCTGTAGCTAAATTATAATTCCATTTGTCTTTACTGATTATTCCATTACGTATAAATTCTTGCTTTACTATACTATTAGCCCCATCAGCACCGATGATTAATTTTGTTTTAAATTTATCACCTTTCGACAGATTAATTTCACAAGTGTCTAAATTTACTTTCTTAACTTCATTACCTTCAATTACATCTACACCTGCTTCCTTTGCTTTATTCAAGAGGAAATTATCATACACTCGCCTATCCACTAAGTAAAAAGGAAACTTAGAAATATTTATTGACATTATTCTTTTTACTTTATAATTAATTTCAAAACGATTTGTGTGGTAATTTATAATTTTTTTATCCAGAAGAGTTTCCGTCGTTTCTTTATATAACCTATTTAACAGGTCAAGTGTTTTAAAAGTAATTATGCCTCCACATAGCTTTTGTCGTGGAAAAATATCCTTATCAATTATTTGTACATTAAGTCCGAGCTTACTCAATAAATAACCCGCAGTAGATCCACCTGGACCTCCACCAATTATACTAACATCATAATCAAAATTTTGTTGCGACATTAAACTCAACTATTTTTAAGATACGACTTTTATTCCTTAATCTGGAAAGAATTAATATGATCATTAATTAACCAGTTTATCTATATATAATTTTATTTTTATTAATTCTTACTAATTTGACTTTTATTTGTTTTCATTCAAAATAATTTGGGATTACTTGATTCTTTTAAAAAAAAGTTAAATGAATTTAATTTCTAATTAAATCAAATAAAGATCGAATTCTTATGGAATCCCGAATTTCTTGTTTTGAAAGCTTTTTCTCATGATTAATAGGTTTAATGTTACATAACGTAATTATTCTTGATTCATTTGATTCCAGAGAGAAAAAATTATCAGAAGCTATGAAATCCACTAAATCAGAATCTATGAATACATAAAAAGCAATGTTTTTGTTTTGAATTTTTAATTTTGCATTACTTTCACTTAAAGAAACATCTTCAAACTTATATGAAAGCTCAGGATCGAGCAGATTTAACTTTTTTGGAGCATCAAACAATCGAAATCCATGAGATATTATCTTTTCTCCATTTTGTATATGTTTTAATTCGAAAAAAACCACATTATTTTGTCTCTTTATCTCGTCTCTATTTATTTCGCTCACAGTAATAGTTCCTACTTTTAATGAAGTGCATGGTAAAATTTCTGAATTAAATGAACCATGCTTTAGTATCATTACAGTAGAATTCATAATTTTCCAATTTAATATAAACTCACAAGAAGTTCTTAAATCATTAGTTATCCAGAACTCGACAGATTCTTTATCTTCTTTAACGCTAGGAAAAACTGGTTGATAAAACCTTTTACCAAAATAATGAAGAGCTTTCCATCGAATAAAGTAATCTATCGAGCTCCACGACGCTACAGGCCAGCAATCATTTAATTGCCAATAGAGAGATCCCATGCAATGAAATTCGTTACGATTGCGACGCCAATGTTCTACTCCATATTCGATTGCCTCTGCTTGGGTGATTTGAGATAAAATGATTTGATTTTCAAACTTTTTAGGGATTATAAACCGTTTCTTCATATACTTTAGGATTTTCTTATTTCCGGCTGCATTTTTCTGATGATTTTCCATAATTGGCGAGAATAAATCAAATTGGTCAGATGGGCAAAAAGAAGATATAGTCTTCATTGATGGAAATGATTCAAATCCAAATTCTGACATAAATCTTGAATTAAATTTACGATAAGCAGAAAAACGTTTTCCTGCATGCCATACCATCCAATAATGTGAATCACCTCTATCAGGAGAATTTGGTTTTAATAAATCTCTACCCCCCTCTCTAAAAATTCCTCCATTGGAAGGTGAACTAGGCCAATAATTATGCTGAGGATCATACTCATTAATCAATTCCAGCAGAAGTTTTTCAAATAATTCTATATAATCTTTCTTATATTGACGTTGTTTGTTTGAATCTGATTTAAAAATATTCGATAAATATAACTCCATCAACCATTCATTTTCATTATTTCCACACCAAAAAGCCAAACTGGCATGATTACGTAGACGTTTGATATTTTGTATTGCTTCTTCTTTAAAGTTATCAAGAAATTCGGAAGTATAGGGATAAAGAGCACATGCAAATGGAAAATCCTGCCAGACCAATAGTCCCAATTCATCACAAAGATCATAAAAAAGATCATCCTCATAGATCCCACCACCCCAAACACGTATCATGTTCATATTTGCCATTTTTGCACTTTTCAAATTAGCTGAGTAAAGCCCTAATCGTTTTCCCCGGGGAATGAAACTGTCGACTGGAATCCAATTTGCACCCTTTGCAAATATAGGCACTCCATTAAGTGAAAAATAAAAGGTCTCCCCCCATCTATCTTCATTTCGAACAAGACGGATTTCACGGATTCCAATTTTGTGCGTTTGTGAATCTATAATAACATTATTTTTTTTTATAAATACTTGGATTCCATAAAGATGAGAGTTTCCAAGCTCATAGATCCACCATAACTGGGGATTTTTAATATTTATCTCAAGAGAAACTGATTTATTCTTAATCTCAACTTCTTGAGATATTTCCTCCCCATCAGGAGATATTAAAATTACATTCGCAAAATATCCATTAACTTCAGTATTTACACCTTGGTTAGGATCCTTTAAAAAAATGCTTGTATCCAATTCTATTTGAATCTGTAAATTAACTAATTCAACATTAATATCCTCGATATCTTTTGGATTTGCAATTTTTAGTGGATCCTTATTGTATGTAAAATTTTGTATAATATAAACGGAATCGATCCTAATTTTATCATATCCAATTAACTCAATAGGTTGCCATATTCCCATATCTGGCAGCTTTGGTCCCCAATCCCAACCAAAAGAATATTGTGCTTTTCTAAGAAATGGAACTCCAGGAATAGCATCAGGAACCTCTTTTAATCGATGACCATATTTTTCAATTTCTTCACGAGCTCTCTGTGTTGGACTATGAATAATAACCTTTATTTTGTTTCCAGAGTTTTTTATATAATTTTTCACATCAAATTCATAACTACGGAACATATTATTCGTTGTTCCAATGATATTTATCATTAAGTTCAATTTCCGAAATTGTATCAATCCCATTAAATCGGAGAATAATCTTTTCATGCTTTAATATATCATCAAGTACATCGAAAGTAGTTTCATACTGCCAATCTGATTCATATACCCAAGACATTTCATGCTCATGCATCCCATAAAATGGATCTACAATAACATTATTTTCAAATAAAGCTTCATACACCGAACCTGGTACTAAAGCAGGGATATTGATCGAACTTGCTTCATTTTTTAGATTCCATTCACCATTTAAAGAAATTTTTCCTATTTTTTTCATCGTTGTCATCTTTTTTTGGGAGATATAATTTAAAAAAAAAACATATCTTGTAAATTATTTATAAATAATCAAATTACTTAGATAAAAAAAAGTTAGACAAAGTCTTAGATAATATGCGAATTACTTTCAAGCAAAGATTTTTATTTTTAAAACGAATTTCATCAGAAAATTCTATTTGAATTGATTTCGAAAAATTATAATTTTCTGCACCATATTTTTGAGTTATATATCCACCAGTTAGAACATATTCTTTTTGCCTTGGCCATACAGGTGCAGCAAAAATATTATTTTTATGTAATTCTTCAATAATTAAATTTCGTATATTTTTATGATTCTCATTTTTGGGCTGACCTTCAGGAAATATTGTTTGTAAATTTTTCGTACCAATTACTATCTCTACATCCATGAAACCAGCAGGTCTCTTAGATTTTTCAAAACCATGAATATCAATTAGATATGAAATTTTCCAATTTTGATAATTATAAAAAAGTAATTTCTTCAGATTTTCATGAAAATTATTATATATTTTTTTAGATAATTTCGAATCAACAGGGTATGCTTCGTTAGGCGGTCTATTAAAGTCTATTCGACTTCTATGAACATCTGAAAAGATTAATGAGGGAGTTATTTGGGTTTTAAATTTTTCTTGACTATAGTTTTTAATTGATTCTTTTAACTTTAATGCAATTTTGATTGTATTTTTATCTATTCCCTTTATTCCCGATTCTCTCTCGTTTAAGATGTCTTCGAATTTATTTGTACCCCCATGGGGAATTGATAAGATTAGAGGAACATTTCCTTTTTTACAAATTATAAATATATTTTCATTCATCATGGAATAATTGATTTTTCAAATAGAAGTGAGTTATTATCAATTAAAGTTTCTTTAGATAGATATAATTTAGTTCAAAATTTATAAATAAATGAAATTAAAAAATATAAAGTTGATCTGATTATGATTATTGGAATTCCAAAAGAAATTAAAGCTGGTGAAGGAAGAGTCAGTTTAACTCCAGCTAATGTTGAAGATTTAGTTCAAATGGGTCATAATGCAAATATAGAACACGAAGCTGGCAAGATCGCAGGTTTTTCAGATGCAGAATATTTTAAAGCCGGTGGGAAAATTATTGATTCGAAAAAGAAAACATATTCGGAATCAGAAATAGTTGTGAAAGTAAAGGACCCATTTGCCGAAGAGTTCAATTATTTTAACCCAGGTCCTATTTTATTTTCATTTTTACATTTAGCAGCAAATAGAGAATTAACTCAAACATTTGTTAATGGTAAATCTATAACATTAGCATTTGAATCAGTTGAATTAGAAAATGGCCAATTACCAATTTTAATACCAATGTCAGAAGTTGCAGGAAGAATCGGGGCAATAGTTGGTTCAAATCTATTATCCATAAAAAGTAAAGGTTCTGGAGTATTATTAGGAGGATCATCTGGTGTTCACCCCGGGTATGTAGTAGTTTTGGGAGGAGGAACTGCTGGTAAGAATGCAGCATTAGTAGCGGCTGGATTAGGAGCTCAAGTGATAATTTTAGAGAAAAATAATAAAACAATTAGAGATTTAAACGATATTTTACCAAAGGAAATCACTGTAATAAAATCAAATTTGAAAAATTTAAGAGAGTATGTAAAATTAGCCGATCTCTTAATAGGAACTGTCCTAATACCCAATGCCAAAGCTCCAAGAATAATTTCTAGAGAAATGGTAAAAAGTATGAGATCTGGTTCAGTAATTGTAGATATTTCTATAGATCAAGGTGGGTGCATAGAAACAAGCCGACCAACAAGTCATGATAATCCCACTTTTATTGAAGAAGGAATTACTCATTATTGCGTGACTAATATGCCGGGAGCATATCCTAGAACTGCAACTGAAGCATTGTCTGAAAATTTATTCCCATATCTAGTTGATTTAATTTCAGATGAAGATATTATCAAAGTATTAAAAAATAACGCTCCATTGAGAAAAAGTGTTAATACTTTCAAGGGACATGTTGTTTTAAAACCAGTAGCAGATGAATTTGGATATCCATATAAACCAATAGAAGAACTTTTATGATAAAATATAACCATTATCTTCTTTTTTTATTATTCCTTTTTGTATAAGACGATCAAAATGATTTTGAATTATAAAATCCTCCGAGATGACAAGATAGTTTGCGAATTCTCCTTCATAATTTTTATATACTATACGTTTTTTAATTAAATCCTTAGTAGTTTTAGGAATTTTCTCACTTAAAAGGTTAAGCACTTTATTATCCCTTTCATAAATAACATTTAAATAGCGTTTTAAAGCATCTGCTATTATTTTTTTTCCGGTAAATAGACCATTATGTCCAGAGATGGCATAATCAATATCTAAACTCAAAATTTTTTTAATGGATTCTTCGAACTCGTTTACATTTGCATCTTGACAGAGATACATTGGTCCTAACTTTGATAAATCAATATCTGCCAAAAAAATTATTTTACTTTTAGGTTCAAAAAAGCTACAATGCCCAGCAGTATGTCCTGGTGTATGAATTACTCGAACGCTTAAATCATCTCTTATAGGAATTAAATCATTATCTCGTATTATTTTAATATCATTTAAAGGCTCAATTTTTAAAAACTGCATAATTGGAAAAAATTCTTTTTCGGCTGGTGTTCCTCTGACCCCATACAAATCTATGAATAAATCTAAATCTCTAAGAGGAGGAATATCCAGATTATGGCAATAATATTCATGTTTTTTAAATAGAGCGCAACCTGACACATGGTCTTCATGCCAGTGGCTAAGATAGGTCTTTTGGATCTTAAATTCTCTCTTCAATTTCCTGATTAGTCTATGACCGATTCCATTATCAAAAAGGATTGCTGAATGACTATTTTTATCTATTTGGACTAATAAAGAGTTGGAATAAGGATATCTCGCTCGATTATTACCATAAACGATAAAGAATTCTGGAAATTCTTCCAATATTTGAGAACAAAATTGTAGCATATCTGTTAATCATTAAAAACGATGAGATTTAAAATTTATTAATATTTAATATTATATAATTTCCCTTTAAAACAAATCTAACATAAAGAAAAAACATTAAAAAATAAATAGAAGATTTAAAAAATGGATAAAAAAAAGCAAAAACTTAAGCGTATAGCGAGTCCGTATAATTTAAAAGAAACATTAGGGTATTTTATAAGAAATTTTATAGGCCCTAGCGTAAAGAATAAAGGTATTGTAGAATATATCCCAAGTTCTTATATTTTAAACGAGGGTGTTATACCTAAATATAATGTTGCCTTTATCGGTGATATTATGGATATGAGAGGAAAATCCGAAATTATAAGTGAAAATCTTAAAGAATTTGTGAGAGATTGTGATTATCTAATTGGTAATTTTGAAGCAACGATAACGAAAGCAAAAGGGGCATATATGTGTCAAAAGCACATTCCACAAATTATGAATGCTCTTGCAGACCTTTTCCCTCCGGAAAAAACTTATCTTTCAATGGCGAACAACCATGCAGGAGACTTTGGGAAGGAGATATTCTTAGAATCAGTAGACAAATTGCATTCGCGAGGATTTAATATATTTGGATGGGATGAGCAACCCTATTGGGATATTAATAAAGATTTAAGAGTAACTGCAGCAACTGCATGGTCGAATCAAAAAATGGATTATGTGTTTATGTTGAAAAATGCAGGGCAATATGTAAAAAAAAATGTATTTAATCTTCTCTACCCTCACTTTGGATATGAACTTGAACTTTACCCTAGACCCAAAACAGTAGAAGAGGGAAAAAAATGGATAAAAAAGTTTGATGCTATTATAGGAACTCATTCTCATGTTCCTCAAGCGGTGACTGCCGTAAAAAGTGAAAATAACAACGGAATCAATAAACTTATAGCATATTCTCTGGGAGATTTCTGTATTGAAGAAAAATTAAAACACTATCATTATGGAATTGTTTTAAAAATAGAAATTGGACAAAATAATGCGGGAATTTGGCAAATTGGTTTGATTGAATGGCATTTTACTTGTTGTAAATCTCTTTCGGAAACTGAATGTATTACTACAATTGTTCCAAAATTTCCTTATTTAAAATAGTAAAAAAATAATTTACTTTTTTAAATTTCTTCAGTGTTTTTCTGTTGCAAATTGTGTAATTCTGCGTTTAACTCCCTCAGATTGCGCAGTTTCAAGCATTGCAATTGATTCACTATCTAATGTAGCTTCAAGGTTCTTATCTTGGTTTTCATTAAGTAATTTTTTTGTTATTCGAAGAGCAAGATGATCTTTTTGCACAATTGAGTTAGCAGTTTTTCTAAGAATCCTTCTAAGGCTTTCAGGTTTACAAATTTGATTAACCAAACCTATATTAAGTGCTTCTTCTGCATTGATCTCCTCACCAAGATACATAAGTTGCTTAGCTCGACCTTCACCAATTAACCGTGGTAATAATTTTGTAGAAGCATTCGAAAAGAATAACCCCATTCCTAATTCTGGAAGCATAATTTTAGTATCTGTAGCAGCTATTCTTAAATCACAACAGAGCAGTTGTTCAAAACCTCCTCCAATGACCCATCCATGAAGACCAGCGATAATTACACCAGGATGAGCCAACATAGCTCTTGTTAATACTTGCCAGCTTTGTAGAAACTCCATTGCTTCAGCCAATCTATCAGGATTGGTAAGTAACTCATAGCCATATTTGAGATCAGCACCAACCGTGAAATGTTTTCCTTCAGCAGCATAAATTACACAAACATCTCCATTCTTAGCGCTTTTATTGAAGGCTTCAATTATTTTATTAATAGTATTTAAGTCTAAAGAATTACGCTGTTCCGGTTTATTTATTGTTATCTTACCAATATCTCCTTCTTTTTCATATAATATAATATCTTCCATAATGCTTTCCTCTTTTTCTTTTTAAAATTAAAATTTTTATTATATAATTCGAAATACTACAAGTTTTATTATAAGCTAACATTATTTAGAATTAATTGTCTCAATATAGGACAATTTAAGTAAATTGTTTTTAGGTTTTTAAGAATGGTAAATGGTACTGTAAAATGGTTTAATAGCCGAAAAGGCTATGGTTTTATTACTTATGAGGAAGGTTCGGAAGAAAAGGATGTCTTTGTTCATTTTAGCTCTATTAAATCTGAAGATGCTAGTTTTAAAACCTTATATGAAGGAGATAAAGTAGAATTTAATGTAACAGAGGGACAAAAGGGTCCACAAGCTAGTGACGTAGTAGTAACTGAAAGAGCACCACAACCTAGTAGATATTAAAACAAACGTAGTTTTCGTAATTGATTAAAAAAAGTATTAAAAAAAAATTGATTAACGAGAATATAAGAAAATTAGATTAATAAAAAAGAAGAAATAGAACAAAGAATAATCTGCATTACTAATCTTCTTTAATTTTTATTTTTTATTTCTCAGCAATAAATAAATCAAGACCATAATTCGGCTTATTCTTATCTTTTCCATCAATACTTTTTTTTCATAAATTCCTCTTTTGAACTTCCCACCTGAGTATTCATTATTCTTTGCCACTTTCTCCTTGATCTTCATTCATTTCACTTTCTATCTCTTCGTCAGGAACCTCTTTCAGAGCCCCAAGTATTTTTAAAGCGTATTTTTTCATTCCTTCAATTTTTGAGATTCCAATTCCTTTATTAAGATCACCAACTACTAGTAAACGATCTCCTGTCTTAATATTGAATAACCGTCTAGCTTCTTTTGGAATAACTATCTGTCCTCTTTCTCCAACTTTAACCATTCCGAAAATATATTTATCTTTATATATTTTAGCCATCATATACATCTATTATATTTTATTTAGAATTTTCAATCTTGGA
This sequence comes from Promethearchaeota archaeon, assembly GCA_030606485.1. Classification (GTDB taxonomy): domain Archaea; phylum Asgardarchaeota; class Lokiarchaeia; order Sigyniarchaeales; family SOKP01; genus 6H3-1. The sequence continues at coordinate 452,303 of JAUWGH010000003.1, forward strand.
TGATAATAACCTTGGAAACCATTTTCCAACTCTCTTTTTATACTCTGCATATTCCTCACTAAAAATCTTTTCTAGATCTTTCTCTTCATAAGACGCCATTCTGTCATAAAGAATAAACATTAGAATCCAGAAAATAATACAAATAAGCGACATTGATACTAAAGCGAATGCAAGATAGACTAGAAGCATACTGAGATATAAAGGATGTCGAACACGTGCAAAAACTCCGTTTTTTATAAGAGATGTTGCTTCATTATTTCCTCCAAATAAAACTTTGTGAGAAGAATTTCCTAGAATAATAGCTAAAATAAATAAACTAGCGAAGATGATTATTCGAATTAACAACGGAATAAAAGTCGCAAGCCATATTGAGAATTGAAATATAAAAGTGTCTAAAAACCATATTAGTAAAAATGCTATAGCAAGGATGATATTAAGCTGATCTGTGTGAGGAAACTCCTTTCCTATACCACCATGCTTATGTTTATGTTTTTTTTTCAATTGATATTAACCTTTTTATTTTTATTTTTTTGATTATTTTTAAATTGATCATGTAATTCATGTAATTCATGTAAATCATACTTTATTATGAGAGTTAATTTTACTCTATTTATAAATATTATCCAAATAAATGCTAATTTTCAATAAAAAAATTTTTAAAATACTTTAAATTTTTCAGCATTATGTCGGAAAAAAAGCGAGCATTAGTGATATTTGGTAGCCCTCGATATAAAAAATCTGCATCCTATCATCTTGGACAACATTTTGCGAATGGTTTAATAAGAGCTGGTATGGAAGTAGAAGAAATTATGCTGGTAAAACACAAAATAAACCATTGCATAGGTTGTTTTACATGTTGGACAAAGACACCTGGAAAATGTGTTCATCGAGATGATATGGATATTCTTTTACCGAAAATAAGAAATACAGATCTAATTGTTTATGCCATTCCTCTTTATATTTTTAGCGTTCCTGGTATTGTTAAAGATTTTTTAGATCGCCAGTTACCACTCGTTGAACCTTATTTAATTAAGAAAGATGGCATCACATCTCATCCAATTCGCAATAAGTCAAAAAAAAAGGATATTTTTGTTATTAGTGTTGCTGGATTTCCAGAACGTTCCCATTTTGATGCAATGGTTGCTATGTTTAAGAAAAAAACCAGACCTGCCGATGAAGCCTATATTGGGGATATTTTAATCGGCGGTGCAGAAAGGATGAGTAGAGATGATTCCCAAGATGGGTATAAAGCATTATATAATTGTATCGAGCAAGCTGGTTTTGAAGTGGCTACAAATAACGCGGTCTCGAAAGAGACACAAAATTTGATCAACGAAGAGAGTATGATAAAATCTGAAGATATTGATACTTTTATCGATATTGCAAATAAATATTGGGATTCCTTCATGCCAAAGGATTATAGTCAAGTTGAAATCAAGAAAAGTGCTGATGCAAAACCCCTAAAAATCACAGATGGTGGAATGGCTACATTCTTTGCAGGTATGTCAAGAATGTATAACCCAAATGGAATCCTTGGTTTAAAAGCCGTACTTCAATTTAATTTGGATAAAGACCAATACCATTTAATTATGGATAAAGATGTATGTTCGGCATATAGTGGCCCACACCCAAATCCAACTACGACTATTATCTCAACAGCAGATACTTGGATGAAGATATCAACTGGTGAACTAGATGGAGCAAAAAGTTTAATGAAAGGTCTTTATAAAATTGAAGGTGATATGAGTTTATTAATGAATATGGATAAAATGTTCTCTGAGAAAGAAATTTCCGAGACTGGTTCTGAGGATATATCTGTTGAAGCTCAAAAAATTAAAAAAAAAATCAAAAATTTTAACAATATACCAGATCATCGTGGACCTCTTAAGATTAAAGGTTCCTCATGGCTAACGATTGCTTTTATTCCTTGGATTGTACTATGGGTTTTAAATTCTATTCCTATTCTGTCAGGATTAATTCCCCGAATTATTGGAATGTGTTTCGCACTCTTTCTTCTAATGTACCATCTATTAACAAATCGCCCTACTTTATTTGAGTTTGGAACAAGTATATACCTAATATTTTCAATGGTTTTATGCGGATTAGGTTTGGAATTCTTCATTATATATGGTTCAGCTTTAGATTATATCTTTCTTGGTGGGTTATGGTTAGGTTCACTTCTGAAACAGTTCACATTGACAGCAGAGTACTCTAGATTAGAATATCCTAAAGTAATATGGGGAGAATTTGTATTTACTGAAACCAATAAAATTTTAAGTGGTATATGGGGTTTATATTTCTTATTAGCAGCGGTTTTGAATCTTATAATGATCTCAGACATTTCTCTGAATCTGATTTTAGTAATTATAACATATATCTTATTGGTTCCAATGTTTATTTTCACGTCATGGTTCCAGAAATGGTATCCAGAAAAATTATTTGAAAAATAAATCATTTTAAACTTTTTATACTTTTTTTTTTGTAAATTATATTCTTCTTTTTGAGATCATAGGCATTACATTACAAGAAAGCAATGAAATTAGTCCTAATTTAATAAAAATAACACCCATGTATAATATTAAATAGCAATTTATCGGATAAAAAAAATGAGTGAATATAATTTAAAAGGAAAAATGAAAGAGTGGGGCCCATTTGAAGAGAAGGAAGGGCAATGGGCAATTTTTTCAGTAGGAAATCCAGATGAAGGTCATGGTTTAGCATTACCACGTATCATTGATGATTTACATGCTAAGAAAGTCGCACATGAAGTAGAATTTAAAACTGGGCAACGATATGTAGCACACATCCCATATACAACCGATAGGTGTGGACATGTGGCAAGGGATTGGTCTCCATCTTATATTCCTATGGAAGAATTCAAATCGAAATCGGTTGAATTTATGCGAAATCATTTAACTATTTTAGAAGAGAGAGGGATTGGTGTCTCTAAGGTTATGCTTCTTAATGGTCATGGTGGAAATGAAGATTTTCATAAATATAAAGATGAGATAGAAAGAGAATTAAACTTGGAAGAATTTGTATCTGAGTCTGCTTTTATATCAATTGATGCAATCAGAATCATTTTAAAAGAATTAAAAATATTAGCAAAAGAGCAAATTGAAACAAAAGGTATGGTTTTTGGTTTTGATGACTCAAAAGAATTGGTAAATTATTATACCAAACTCCTTATGACTGTTGCCCACGCTTCTCACGTAGAACATTCGCTTGCAGCTGCGTTAGGTGTCTGTGATATGAATAAAGTTGATATAATGAATTCTTTTTTAGAGAAGGATTTTAAGGGGGCGTTGAAAAAATGGCCACCCATTGGAGGGTTAGGAGGATACTTACTTGCTGGAGGGAAATATACTAAGGCACTGGGAACAGAGGAAGATGATAAATTTGGTTTATTTACCTGCTTAAAAGGATTAAGAGATATTAATAATGGGAAATTGGTTGTTATTCCTGAATTGGGGCATCTTATCTATCGAATTAGCATAGATATGAAATCTAAGAAATTACTATCTTGAAATAATTTATATTCAAGTCATCTCTATTTTTATAATCAAATAATATTATTAACCAAATAATTGATTTTTAAAAGGATTAATTAAATGATTAATTAATGGATAAGAATAACAATGCAGAATCTAATTCTCACCAAAAAGCGAGAGATAGATCAGAATTAGAAGAATCAGAAGAGAAATTTTATGATGTCCCCGGATCTTCAAGATCAATGATTTCTGGAGCCATTCATATGTTAGTTGCATTGTTAAGTTCTTCTTGTATATGGTTCTTTGTTATAATTACCTCAGGTTGGGAAGGTTTATCCTATTTTGGTTCGACATTTGCCCTATTGGGTTTATTAGGAATTTTTAGTAATGGATTTAGCCAATCTTATATAGCAAAAATAAAAGAAGCATATATTTTAAATCCAGAGGTTGGAAAAATAAAGGCTGCATCATATTCTAAGTTAATTCTTATTATTGGTCTTGGGACAGGATTAATTTCCTTGATTTTATTCATAATTACGCCTGAAGATAATATATATATGAAGGCAGCTGCGTTTGCTTGTATTTTTCAAAGTATGTTTAGTTATTTACAAGCAATTTTAATTAATGGATTAGCAATTATTAATCGATATGATCTAATATCTTTTTCTGGTGCTGTATGGGGGCCATCATTATTAGTTTTAGGAATATTTTGGATGATTTTTAATTTGCCCCCAGAAGGGTTTGTTTTTTATTACATCTTGGCAAATATTATTCCATTTCTAATCATATTCTATTATTTTCATAGATTTTGCCCCTATTCATTTATCGATGTAATTAAAGGAAGAATTTTTTCACGAAATATAATTAATACTGTAAATTTACAAATAAAAGATCAATTTGAACCATTATTCGTTAAAAAATATGTTAACTATTCAATTTTTTCAACTATTACTAATCTTGAAGGAATTGGAGTATTTGCTAACTTATTGACTTTCTTCGCATCTTTATATTTGTTTTATTTTGACCCTGGATCTCAAGAAATTGGACTTAGAATTATTACAATTGTTACTTCTTACTCATCTGTGAAAACAGTAATTCTATTTTATAGTGGTCCTTTAAATATTGAGATAGCAGAAGCAGTTTCTAAGGAGAATAGAGAAATGGTGGAAGAGATTTTTAATAATACAACACGAATTGCTGCATTAATAGGCATCGGATTCGCTACGGGTATATGTGCAATCACAGGAAATTTACTAACAATTCTTCACAATGAAACGTTTATAGGTACATCAGGTTTTGATCAAAATTTATTTTTAACTGCTCAATTACTTATGATACTGGCAATTATTGGACAGTTTGGATTTGCCTTTTCGAGTCTATTTGGAAATGCATTAATTGGCTCTGGAAATGCAAAATACTCCGGGATTGCATTCGCTATTACAACAGTGATAATAATTGCAATTGCACCATTATTTATATTTTTGACGAGTTTTATAGGTATTGGGTGGGTTCAAGTGATTGCTATTGTTTTTTTACTTCCATTTATGATATGGCAAATAAAAAAACGCTTGCAAATTAAGATTAGATTTAAGTTAATCCGAATAATCCCTTGTTGTATAATTATGTTTTTCTTTATGTTTTTCTTCCCAGTTTCTGATATCACTACATTCATTATTTCTATTGTATTAGGTGGGTTGATTTTTCTATTTTTAAGCCCATTCTTTGGTGTATCCATTCCTGAAGATGCAAAAATGTTGGAAGACCTTTTTGGTATTGTAAAATTAAAGTTTATAGGAAAAATATTTGGAAAAGCGCTTTTATTTTTGTATAATATTAGCCCGTTTAATCGAAAAGAGAGAGAAAAAGTAAAAATTTAATTTTTAAATAGAATTATCATTTTTAACATGTCTGCAAAAAAAGGGAAAATTTCACGGGAAAAGTGGAATAATGACTTCATGGAGTGGTTTTCAGATATCCTTCTGAAGGCTGAAATTATAGATTATAGATTTAATTTAAAAGGATGTGGTGTTTGGTTAGGTTATGGCTTTAATCTTAGAAAACGAGTTTTTCAGATATTGCGTGATTTATTAGACAATACACCCATACCTCATGAAGAAACTTTATTTCCTTTATTAATACCAGAACCTCTTTTCATGAAAGAGGCAGAACACGTCAAGGGTTTTGAAGATGAGGTTTATTGGGTAACAAGAGGGGGATCAAAACAGCTCGATATTAATTTATGTTTAAGACCTACCTCTGAAACTGTAATGTATCCTATGTTCAAATTATGGATTCGTTCCCATCAAGATTTACCAATAAAAATTTATCAAATAGCTAGCACTTTTAGATATGAGACAAAAACAACAAGACCATTAATACGAGTAAGAGAATTAACTACCTTCAAGGAGGCACATACAGTTCATGCTACTGCTAAAGAGGCCGAGGATCAAGTAAAGGAAGGATTAGAGGTATATAGCAAATTTTATGATCGCTTGGGTATTCCCCATATTATCAATGTACGCCCTGATTATGATAAATTTCCAGGTGCTGAATATAGTATAGCATTTGAAACTATTTTTCCTGACGATCATAAAACTTTACAAATTGGAACAGTTCATAATCTTGGTACAATTTTTGCTAAAACATTTGATTTAACTTATGAAGCAGATAATGGAGAGACAAAATTTGTGCATCAGACATGTTATGGAATTAGTGAAAGGGCAATTGCTGCAGTAGTTACTCAGCATGGAGATGATGCTGGATTATGTCTTCCACCTGAAGTAGCTCCTATTCAAGCCATCATTGTTCCAATTATATTTAAAGGTAAAGAGAAAGAAATTTTGGAACAATCTAAGAATTTATTAGATAAGATGAATTCTTTAGGGATTCGTGCGAAGCTTGATGATTCAGACATAAGTGCCGGTAAAAAATTTTACAAATGGGAAATTAAAGGAGTTCCAATACGTATTGAATTGGGACCTAAAGATATTGAAAAAAAGCAATTTATTGTTGTTAGAAGAGATACAGTTGAAAGAATTACTTTAGATTTTAAGGAAGGAGTTAAAGAGATACCTAGAATTCTTGAAGAAATACAGAAAGACCTGCATGAAAGAGCAAAAACACTAATGGAAAACTCCACAAAAGAAACGGATGATATTGATGAGCTATATGATTTAATAGAAAAACGAGTTGGAATAGTTATTGTTCCATTATGTGATGAATACGACTGTGCAGAACAAATTGAAAAACGAACTGAAGGAAAAATCATTGGAACGCCAATTAAATATGTAAAAGAATTCAGTAAAGAATATTCTGAAAGGGAGTTTAATTTCAACTGCATTGTTTGTGCCCGTCCTACGAAAAAAAAGATGATTATTGGACGTCCCTATTAAAGAAGAGTATTTTTTTTTCTTATTTAAATGATTAGTAAGCTATAAATTAGAATAGATTTTATTAGTTTTTAATTTAAAAAAAATTAAAAATTTCTATTTTTAAATAAAAAAAAATCGTAAATTAGATGAAAAATATGTCAGAAGAAAAATTAAATATAAAATTAACATTTTTCATTGGATTAGCATTCTTTACAACAGGGATTGCATGGAGTATATATAATACTCAAGTTAATGTAAGTCTTTTTCTATATCTGGGCTCATATGCTCTTGTAGGTATCTGGATGGCGATGGACAATGTAATTGGTGTAGTGATCCAGCCTGTAATGGGTTCTTTTTCCGATAATACACGAACTCGTTTTGGAAGAAGAATGCCATATATAATAGTTGGAATACCCTTAGCGGCTTTCTTTTTCATATTAATACCATTTGAAACTTCTTTTTGGATACTACTTCTTTTTATGTTTTTATTCAATATTAGCATGGCTTCTTACAGATCACAAGCAGTTGCTCTAATGCCTGATTTTGTAAAACCACATAATAGGAGTAAAGGTAACGCAATAATCAATTTAATGGGAGGACTTGGAGCTATAATAGCATATACATTTAATCTGATATTAGTTCCCATTAGTTTGGAATTAACTTTTTTTATAGTTGCGATAATTATGGTTGTATCATTAGTCGTGTTATTATTCACTGTAAAAGAAAAGGACTCATATAGTTTCCAAATAATTTTAGAGGCTGAAAAAGAGGGTAAAAAAATCGAAACTAAAAGAGAAAAACTAGGTTTAATTGAGAGTTTTAAGGATATTTTATCTGAAAAGGATAAAAGTACACTTTTTATGTTATTGGCGATCTTCTTCTGGTTTGTTGGATATCAAGGATTAGAAGCATTATTTACTATATATGGCGTTGATGTTTTAGGTATGGACCGTGGTCCAGCAGGTTTTATGTTTACTTATGTTGCAATACCATTTATTCTTTTTGCTTTCCCAGCAGGAATAATTGCTACAAAAATAGGTCGAAGATTAACAATTAAAATTGGATTGGTTCTTTTTATTGTTGCTTTATTTATAGGATTTTTAATTCCAACTATAACAATGATTACTATAGCGTTCATTATTGCTGGGATTGGATGGGCTTTAGTGAATATTAATTCTATTGTAATAGTTTGGGAGATGGCACGTACGGAAAAGAAAATTGGAACTTATACTGGAGTATATTATTTTTTTAGTTTTATGGCTGCGATTATTGGTCCTTATCTCGTTGGATTACTTGTAGATGTTTTAGGTCCTACAACTCTACTTTTAGATGGTGCAATATTCCTTCTTGTTGCGTTAATATTAATGTTTTTCGTAAAAAGAGGAGAAGTTGAATTAACTGAGGAGGAAAAGTTAGCAAAAAAAAAAGCAATACAAGAACTTTAAAATAATTATATTACTCTTTTTTTTTATATTTTTTTTGGTTTGAAAGGATCTTTCAATCTTTTTCCAAGAAAAAACTCCATCTCTTTTCTTTTTTCTTCAGAAAAAAAGATTTCTAATTCCTTTTTAGCGAGATTTGTGTATTTTCCATTAATTAAAAAATTCTTTCTTTCTAAAAATTCAATCGTTTGATCATAATAATCGTAACTAAGTTGTTGGAAATTCTCGATTGATTTGAGAAAATGCATTAATTTCTTTATTAACTCGTAATAAAATTTTAGATGTGCCTTGATTTTTACCTTATCGTTCATTTCTGTGATATCTGGATATAATTTTAGAATCGAATTAATAGAACTGCTAATAATTGCACAAGATTTAGCAATTTCATCAGTTGGTTTAATAGAATGCTTTTCGAAAATATAGATTAATTCAGGTTCTTGGGTTTCTAAGGAATTAAATATCGTAAAAATCTCTTTAAAAATCTCACTCATTATTAGGTGAATATTAATTCAGTCTAATAAATTTGCGATGAATCAAATATAATCCTTTTTTTCACGGGAAAAAAGGGAAATCTTATATTTTTTAAATTTTAAATATTAGGAGTAATTAATTTGCTTATAATAATGCAGAAAATAGATAAAATTCTGTCGAAATTAAGAGTGCGAAGAAATAAAATTGCTTTTTTGATCTTAACGACATTATTATTAATTTTTCTCTTAAGTGTATTTGTTGAATCCTCATTTGAACTAAATATGAATGTTGAAAATTTCACCGTCTATACTGAAGATCATATTCGCTTGGAAGGAAGTATTTATTATCCTAATAATCTTGATCCTGAATCTAAATACCCTACTTTAATATATTGTCATTCTTTAACGGGTGATCGACATGAAAATAGAATTTTGAGATATAATCTGCTTGAGCATGGTTTTATTGTTGTTACTTTCGATTTAAGAGGTCATGGTTCATCTTTAGGTGGATTGGAAGTTGATAGATCATATATGGTCGAGGAGTACGCGAATTCTCCAAAACATGGTTTAGATATAGATGCAGTTTTAGATTTTATTTTAACCAAAGAATTTGTTGATAATGAATTTATAGGACTTTTTGGTTTCAGTCTTGGAGGAGGTGCGTTGTCCTTTTATTCCTATTTTGATTCTTTAGATGAAAACCCACGAATAAAAGCATCTGTAACAATATCATTTCTTGGAGTATATCATAGATATCTTGGAGTGAATGAAACAAACCCGAGAAATTTTCTCGCAATTATAGGCGCTCATGATGAATTTTTTCCACCAGAAATGATAAATTTATCTTTAAATTTATTGGCAGGGAATAATAGTGCAGAATTTGGAACTTTATATGGAAATTTTTCTAATGGAACAGCAAGAGAAGTTTATATAATCCCTGATGTTGGCCATACAAATTGTGGATCTTTATTAACCACTATTAATGAAACAGTAAAATGGTTCGAACAAGCCTTTTATGGAGAAATATCGAATAAGCCTGTATTTCAGAGAGATTTCATATATTCTATTAATGAAAACTTAAAATCGTTTAGTGCATATGGGCTTCAAATTGTCATCATTTATTTTCTGGGAAACGCCTTTTTCATAAAACAAAAAAAAAAAGAGAGAACTGAGCAGTATAAATCTTTAAAATTATTAATCGAAAATAAAAACCCATTATATATTTATTTTATATTTATTTTTTTAGCGAGCATTATTGTAATTGGAATGCAATATTTTATACCGGTACCTAAAATGTGTGCGCCAATTTTTATTTCTATTTTTATCAGTTCAATAATACTAACCTTTTTGGCATTATTATGGAGAGGTGAGAATCTCAATATAATTTCAATTTTTAAAGGTATTAAGCAATCTGTTGAGAAAAATTTTCTAAACAACTTGCTAATTATAATTCTTTCCTCAATAGGATTAATAACAATCGAAATTTTAAGTATTCTATGGATCGGGAATCGTTATAGAACCTTATATGAGATTTTTCCAATTATAATTTACACAATAATTATATTTTTTTCGAATCTATTCAACCAAATATATTTATTTAGAGGATATGGCAGAAATCATAAAAAAAGTATTGATTTTAATTATAAGCGGAGCTTCATGAATATGTTTTTAGCTCATATATTTCAATGTTTTTTGCTTATTTTTTACATGGCTGTTAGACTTGTGCATTATCTCAATACATTTTTGCTAATTCCATACCTTACAATGAATATATTCGCAATTATGCTTATGATAATTATTTTTCATCGAACTAGGTCAATATTTTTATCTTCTTTAATTCCAGCAATATATATGGGCTGGTTTTTAAGCGTATCAATGCCTTTCCTTGCAATTTTTTAAAAAGAAAATACAATTAATTTTATTATTTTATTGACATTAATTTAGATTATGTCTGGAAAGGATATGAGTAATAAAAACCTAGAATTCTATAATTTTATAATTGTTGGTGGAGGTCCTGCTGGATTAACCGCAAGTATTATTGCTGCTAGACAGGGATTTAAAGCTGTAGTCATAGAAAAAGGTGAGATTGCGGGACCTAAACCACGTGGTGAAGGTATGCGTCATTTTCCTCTAACCGAAGAAATCCTAGGAGAGGGATTTTTACATTCAATCAATAATTTTTCTCATACTGGTAAAATCTTCCATAGTCCTGGAGATTTACACATGGTGCCTATACCTGAAAAATCAATGGATCATTATTTTTTTGAGTGGCGTAAATTTATTGATAGATTTATAAAAGTTGCTGAAGGTTTAGGAGTTACTATTCTTTTAAATAGTGAAGTAATTGAACCAATTGAAAAGGAGAATATTTGTACAGGAGTAAAATATAAGGATGATAGTGGAAATGTTAAAGAAATTTATGGAAATGCGATTTTTGGGTGTGATGGATATGAAAGTGTTATTGGAAGATACTATAATATTCTTTATGAGAGAATAAATTGTCCTATAGTGAAATGCTTAATTAGTAATGGGAATACTGATATCAATAAGACAACTGATCTTCAGTACTACTTAATTGGAAATGGAGATCTTGATTATGCACCGAATTTTCCTCAATGTGTTGCATATGTATTTCCAATAGGCGGAAAAAACTTGGAAGTAGGTCTAATGCTTCGTATGACACAAACTTTTAAAATGAAAACTGTTAAGATTCCGACCGATGAGGAAATCATGGAGGTTTGGGAAAAACTAAAGAAGAGTTATCCTGGATTTAGTGAATTTTTTAAAGGTGCGAAAATTGATTATGAAGAATTAACTGGATTACCAAACGCCCAAATGGTTAAGAATTATATACCAAGTGCGGGTGTGGTCTTAATAGGTGATAGTGCGGGATTTGTGGAAGCTTCTGGTTCTTCTGGTTTGCATTTTTCAATGGCAATGGCTAAATTTTGGACGACTATATTATCAGAAAAATTAAAAGAATTATCTGAAGGAAAAACAGAGATTACCGCGCATAACTCTGAACTATGGAATTCGCAGAATATTACAAGATATAAAAAAGATTGGGAGAATACAGATGTTTATAAACATATAAAAAAGATATATTCACTACTCAGTAAATTTGAATGGTATATTTTCAAACGGAGAAGAACATCCGAAAGAATAAATAAAAGATGGAAATTAATCTCATTTTTATTACGTAAAGGATTATGATAAATTAATTAAAGTGCGTTTAATTTCATTTCAAGTTCTTCATTACATTGTTGGCATTTCAATTCAAATTCTTCAGAGCACTCATCTTCTTTTATTTCTGCCGCTAATCTTTGCCAACAAACTAAACGCTCTTCACTTTTAATCATTTCTCTTCCATGATGTTGAGGATAAGTTTGATATAATTTACATTTTTTGCAATATAAGTATTTAGCGCTTACATCAAAATCTTCTTCAGATAATTCTTGAAATTTAGATTTGTACCTAAACAACCGTAAGCTATTAAACAATGCAAATAAAGAAACACCCATGTCTCCGATCCCTACAGCAAGCATTAAAGTCATCAAGCCAAATATAGTTAAAATCGCCATAGAAATCTTGACAGTAATAGAGATAATAATATTTTGTTTGATTATGTTATTTGATTTTTTTGCAATATCAAGAAATACCAAAATTTTTGTTAAGTCATCATTCATTATAACCAAATCGGCTGTTTGTAATGCTATATCGGACCCAGACACTCCCATTGCAATCCCGACGTTTGAAGTAGCAATGGCTGGAGCATCATTAATTCCATCACCCACCATAGAAACAGGTCCAATCTCTTTTTGGAGGGTTTTTATTTTTTCTAATTTTTGATTTGGTAAGAGATTACCATATCTTAAATTAATTGATAGACATTCACCGATAGAATCTACTGTATTTTGAGTATCTCCTGATAAAATCATAGTCTCATAGTTTCGCTTTTTTAAACCTTTTAATAAAATGGGTGCAGAAATTCTTAAGGAATCTCTAACTGATAATATACCCAAAAGTTTTTTATTAGAGCCCAAAAGAATAGGAGTTTTCCCAACTTTTGTAATTTCATCTATAATTGTTTCAGAATTTTCATATCCTAACTCTTTAAAGAACTTAATAGAACCAACTTCATAAATTTTCTGATTTATTTGCCCCCTTACCCCTTTTCCTTTAATCATCTCAAAATTTTTAACCTCTAATAACGGTATTTTTTGATTTCCCGCCTCTAAAACAATAGCTTGAGCAATAGGATGCTCAGATTGACTTTCTAAACTTGCAATTATTGAAAAATTTTTAGTTTCGCTAATTCCAAAAGGAATATTATCATAGACTTTTAGCCTTCCTTCGGTTAAGGTTCCTGTTTTATCAAATCCAAATACTTTAATTTTTGTAATTTCTTCGATATACTTACTCCCTTTAACAAGTATTCCCTCTCTAGATAATTTTGTTAGTGCTGCAACCATTGCTAATGGAGTTGATAATGTTAATGCGCAAGGACAAGAAATAACTAGCAATATAATACCTCTATAAACCCAATCTATTGGCTGCCCAATACTGAAAATTATCGGAAAGACCATAATCAATACTGATATTAATAGAATTATAGGGGTATAATAATTTGCAAACTTTTCAATAAATCTTTCAGTATTTGATTTGTTCAATCGAGCAGTCTCGATATTTTCGACAATTTTTGCAAGAATTGTATTCTCTGATGTATGGGTCACCCACATTTCAATGTAACCATCACCATTTATACTTGAAGCATAGATTTTATCTCCTTTCTCTTTTAAAACAGGAATAGATTCACCAGTTAAAGCACTTTGATTAAAATATGAAGAGCCAGAAAAAATTACTCCATCTAGTGGCGCTTTCATACCCGGTTTAAGAACAATAATTTCATTTAATTTAACTTCACTAGCCAAAATTTCACGTATTCCATCTTTAGTTTTTAATAGTGCTTTATCAGGAGCTAGCTGTATCAGCTTTGAAATCGCTTCTCTAGATTTATCTGATGTAATATCTTCCAATCTCTCTGCAATAGAATATAGTAAAATGGCGGTTGCACCTTCCTGACCTTTCTGAATTATGAATGCGCCAATCATAGCAATTACCATAAGAGCATTTGCATTTAATCTTTTCTTAATTATTTCTCGCCCGGCGGATTCTATGACCCCCTTTGATGATAAAGCAACTGAAATTAATGAAAATATCTGGGAAACAATAATAACTTCAAAACTTATTTCAAAATAGAATGAAAAAAACAAAAAAATCGCAGAAATTACTATAAAATACCAGAAATATTTTTCAAAAGTACCTTCGTTTTCTTGTTTATTTATGGAATCAATAGAACAAGACATACTTTTTGAATCATTACATTGCTGGCATGAATTACTCATTTGTTTGCACTTATATTTAAATATTTCTAAGCTTCTGTTTAATTTTAGAATAACAGAGATATAAAAATATCTATAAAGATTTATAAATCACAGAAGAAATACTCATATCAAAACTAAACGAGATAAATTAATTATTTATATAATATTCAAGAATGGATTAAAAAATGAAATTTTACTATTTTCCATTAATTTTTATTAACAAACTAACAAACTTGACAAAATATTTAAATATTTAAAGAATCTTAAATTTTATTCAAAATAACTACTATAATTTTATATTTTCTATGGCTAATAATAATGGGTGAAAAAAATGCGTAAATTTAAGATTATAATTATAATTATAGCATTATTTGTTGCATCATCTTCTTTAAATATTACAAATTCGGCAATGACTAATGCTTGTCGATGTGAGCCTAATCATAAGCCACAATTAACTGATGGAATAGTAACTCCTTCCGAGGGATATCAAACGACTTTATTCACATATTCTGTCAATTATTCAGATGCGGATAATGATAAACCTTCATTTATTTATGTAATAATAAATTGCAAATTTTATCGCATGCAAAAACAAGATCCTTCAGATAATGATTACACTGATGGCTGTATTTATACTTACTCGCGATATTTAGAACCAGGAAATTATAAATATTTCTTTATATGTTCTGATGGCTATAGAATAGCGTGGACTTGTAGAAAGTGCGGTCCAACAGTTTTATGTAATAAACCACCTATTCTTTGTGATGGTAAGGTAGCACCGGAAGTAGGTGAAAAATCACAAGATGTATTCAATTTTTCTGTTAATTATATTGATGAAAATAATGATGCCCCAGAGTTTTTAAACATTACATTAGATGGAACAAATCATACTATGACAAAAGTTGATCCGTGTGATTGTAATTATGAAGACGGCTGTATTTATTATTATACAACTACATTAGATGAGATAGGGATTCATCATTTTAGATTCTACACATCAGATGGTTATTTTTGGACCTATACTGAAACTTTTGATGGTCCTACTGTTCAAGATACAATAGCACCCGACTTGAGTTGCTTATCTCCTTTAAATATAACTTATCCTTCTGGTATAATTGATATCAACGTTTCAAGTAGTGCTAATGATGTAGAAACCTTTTGGTATACCCTTTATGATATCACTAATGAACAATGGATTGGTTCTCAAAATGGTGTAATTATAATAGAAGAACATGCAACTGTTGAATTGGGAACAAGTTTTTACTTAATAACCATTTTTGTAAATGATACTGCAGGAAATGTCAATTCTACAGCAATTTATTTTACTGTTGCAAACCCACCAATTCTTTCTGAAGGTCAAGTTACACCATCGATGGGGGAAAGATGGCTTACGTTATTCAATTTTACTGTAAAATACACTGATGCGGATAATGATCCTCCAACATTTTTGAATATTACATTAGATGGAAAAAATTATACAATGATTAAAGCAGATTTAGATGATAATAATTACATAGATGGATGTTTATATTATCATACAACGACATTACTGAAATTGGGAACCTATCAGTTTAATTTCTATACATCTGATGGTACTTATTCAACTTTTACTGATATTTTTAATGGTCCTATTGTTCAAGATACCACACCACCAGATATAATTATAAATTCACCCTTAAACACAACTTATAACACTGATATGATTGATATTAATGTTTCAAGTGATGCTATTGATTTGGAGAGTTTTTGGTATGTTATTTATAGTAAATTTAATTGTGAATGGAGTGAGATTCAAAACGGCATCTTAATTAAAGATGAGTTAACTACAGTTAATCTAGAGAATAATTTTTATTTAATCACTATTTTTGTGAATGATACTGAAGGGAATGTCAATAGTAAATCCCTATATTTTACTGTTTCAATTCCAGCTGTTACAGATTCAACACCCCCAGATATAATTGTTTATTCACCTTTGAATACAACCTACTCCACTGGCACAATTATCATCGATGTGTCAAGTACTGCACTTGATGTAGATGATTTCTTTTATACACTCTATGATATATCAAATGAGCAATGGATTGGTG
>JAUWGH010000013.1 GCA_030606485.1 Promethearchaeota archaeon
GAAAATTCTAGGTTATTCTAACGATGATATGTTGGGAAAAACCCGATTAGATTTAATACATCCAGATGATATTAAACAAGGCATGAAAGCTTTAAGAAATGGCTTTAAGTATGGAGAAGGAATAGCAGAATTACGACTTAAGCATAAGGATGGGCACTATATATGGATTGAAACTAAAGGAAAAACTTTTATCGATTATAACAGAGAAGTTAAAGCATTAACAATCTCAAGAGATATTACAGAGCGTAAGAAGGCGGAGCAGAAAATAAAAGAATCAGAAGTAAAATATCGGGAATTGGTTGAATTATTACCAGATGGTATTTCTGAGATCGATACTAAATTTAATATAACATATGCCAATTCAAAAGCTTTTGAGTTATTTGGATATTCTCAGGAAGATTTTGATAAAGGTTTAAAAGTTATTCAAATGATTGCTCCTGAGGATTTAGAAAAAGCAATTAAAGGTATAAAAAGACTTTTTAATGGAGAAATTATTGAACCTCAAGATTATCTATTATTAAAAAAGGATGGAACTAAGTTTTATGGTAGAATAAACTATCGTACGATTTATGAAGAAGGAAGAATTGTGGGATATCGATGTGTGATTAGTGATATAACAAGGCGTAAGAAGGCAGAAGAAAAAATAAAAGAATCTGAGGCAAAATATCGAGATGCCTATAACCTTATTAGTTTTTATAAAGACGTATTTACTCATGATATGAATAATATCCTTCAAAATATCTTAACATCTGTGGAATTGTTGTCCTTATTCATGGACAATCCTGAAAAATCAGAAGAAAATAAAGAAATATTGCAAATTTTAAAAAGCCAAGTAAAAAGAAGTGCAAATTTAATCTCAAATGTACGAAAATTAACAAAATTGGAAGAAGCTCAGATTGGTACCCAATCAACTGAAGCAATTAGTGTTTTAACGAAAACAATAGAATTTATTAAAAAAAGTGTCCAAGAAAGAGATATACTAATTGAGGTTGAAAAAAGTTTTAAAAAGGTCTTTGTCCAAGCAAATGAACTCTTGGTCGATATTTTTGAAAATATTTTATTAAATGCAGTGAAATATAATGATAATCCAAGAGTAGAAATCCTCGTTATTATTTCAAAAATGCAAAAAAAAGGTATTAAATATTTGAAAATTGAGTTTAAAGATAATGGAATAGGGATAACGGATCCTGCAAAAGAGATAATTTTTAAAGGAGGATATAAAAGAGATAAAAAATTGAAAGGTATGGGTTTAGGATTATCACTTGTTAAAAAAATATTAGCAAGATATAATGGAGAAATTTGGGTTGAAGACAGAGTTCCAGGAGATTACTCAAAAGGAAGTAATTTTGTGGTTATTATTCCTGAAACTGTTTAATTGAACTTATTTCCTTTTAATCACGCCTTTAATTCTTCCAGTGATGCTATCATTCCCCAAATTTTATCTTTATTTTTGAAAATTATTAATTATAAATAAAATTGACAACTTAAATTATTGATTATTGTTGTTAGATAAAGATAAATTAAGAAATGTTGTTGGTTGGAAAAATGCTCCTGTCCCAATTTGTATGGGAGGAGATTATAGATCTTTAACATTCTGTTGTAAGCCAGGATATTCACTTACTTTTGGATTTAAGTGTTTGAGAGAGCATACATTAAAAGAAGTAGGACTAACTCCTGAAGAATTTATGAAAATTAAAAAACAATTTTCTAAAGATAATAACTGGGATTCGGATATTGTTTGTTTTGGATCGATTAGTTATTGTTGCATGCGAGCAGGTGGATGTGAACGTAGGGATCTTGCGCTTTCCTTAAAGTATCCTAATATGGATTGGAATAAAGTAATGGAAACTTATTTTAAAAAGAAAAAAGAACTTGCAGAAATTATATTAAAACATATTACTAATCCTACTGCCCGAAGAAGAATAAATAAAATAATGGAAGAATATCAAATTATTGAACTATGATTGTTTTAATAAATCATGCACTTGACCTAGATGGATTAGGAAGTCAAGCAATTTTAAAAAAATATTTTGAAGGACTAAGAGAAGAATTAAAATTATTTTATGCAATCTATCCCAATTTTATTGAAATAATACGCCAAGCCATAAATCTAAAGCCGAAGAAAATTATTATCGCAGATATTGGATTTAATGAGTCATTTAAGGAAATCTTCTCGATTTTTAAAAAGGCAGTTAACAAAGGTATTCAAATTTCTTGGTTTGACCATCATCTTGTAGATTCTCAGATACAAGAACAACTAAAAAAGATTTTATTCATTTATCTAAATGATCCAAAACGATGTGCTTCTCAAATTGTATTCGATTATTTTATACCAAATGATCCAATTGCAAAAGAAATCGCTGAATATGCATATGATGCTGATTTTAATGAGAAAAAGTTTCCAATTTCTCAAAATTTACAGATGATTATTGCACATAATAGAGAAAACAGTAAAATTTTAGAAAAAATTGTTGACTTACTTTCAAAGGGAAAATTCAATAATAATTTTATCAAGAATGAAATAAAAAAGGCTCAAAAATGGAAAGATGAGCAAATTATTAAGATTGAGGAAAATTATAAAACATATTCTATAGAAAATGGCAAAAATTTAGCAATTTCATTCGCGAAATTTAGTGCAAGCAGAATTAGTAGAACACTTGAGGCGAAATATCCTAATAATTATCTTTTTATAGGGTTTGATAAACGTACAAACGAAGTAGTAATTAGGAGCAAACATTATAATTGCCGAGATATAGCCATCAGCTATGGAGGTGGAGGTCATATCGGGCGAGCAGGATTTTCCTCAAATATAATACTAATTAAAAATGAAGAAACAAACAAGGATCAATTAACAATAAATGAGGAATTCATTAGAGATTTTATTCAAAAATTAAGGTTTTAATTCAGTCTGACTAATCAATACTAATATTTTTAGTTTTTCCCGTAATTTTATTAAGCTTAATTTCTAAAATACCGTTTTGATATCGAGCACGTGCGTGATCAGGATCAATAGCATTGGGTAAATTAATATTTTTTTTATATCTTCGTTTATTAATATCCGATTCTGCACTTATTGTTAAGGAATATTCAGTTGCTTTTAATTCAATATCGGTTTTCTGAATGCCTGGCATTTCTGCTACAATTATAATATGATCTTCCTCTTCCATAACCTCGGTGAGAGGTTCACGAAAGTTTTTTACTATTTCTCTCTTTCCCATTTTTGGTTGAATATTGCCAAATTTTGAAATTTTTGGCTTCCCATCAGGTCCAACAGATAAATTAATGCCATATACAAAAGGACCTTGTAAATTAAATTTATCACGATATTTACCGAAGTTCTTCATTAATTCTTCAGGTGTAAATTTACTGAGATTAGAGAAGCCTTTCGTTTGTCTCAAAAAATCCTTCATAATTTTATTGATAATGTTCTTAAAAAAATTTGAATCACCTAGAGATTTAAAATCGCCCCAGAAATCGCCCCATTCATCACTTTGGTCAAAATTCTCGTCATCTTCTTCATCATTATTTTTCTTACTCATAACATTTCCACCTTTTTTATCCGAATTCTATTAACATAAATTTAATAACGATTATTTAAATTAAACAATTATATATAAGAAAGGAATGGCTAATAAATATATATTTAATCAATTATATCTTTTAAGTTAAAATTTTTAATTAAAAAATAAAAGCGAAATTACCATGCTTAAAGATATTAGCGAAGATGAAAAGGAATTATATTTAGATGTCTTAAGAGAAGGAACTTTTACTCCTTTTGATAAATTTGTATCTCGCGGAGATTTACCTGATGTAATTGATATTGCAAATCCAAGAAAAGAGATTGACAAAAATATTTTCCGAGCAATAAAACAAACAAATAGAGATAAATCAACTAGACTAATCCCGATTTTAGGTAGCGCCGGAAGTGGAAAAACTCACGCATTTTGGGCTTATAAAGATAAAATTGGGCAAGTGGAAGAATTTGAAGTAGAAGGCTTAGAACCTATAAATTGGACAATTGTATACGTTCCCTCGCCTCCAGCAAGCGTTAGAGTATTATTTCATATTTATACATGTATTATAGAAGAATTAGGAGCAGAAGTTATAAAAACTGTTTCAGAAAAATTAGTAACCAAGTGGGGTGGAAAGAAAAGAGGATTTTTCAGTAGACCTAAAGCTGATGATGTTATTTCGCGTGGAATAAGAGAATTTCCGGGTGTTGGTGCTGATATTGTCAAAGCATTAGTCTATTTTCGTTTAGAAAAAGATAAAAGAGCGTTTGCTGAACGCTGGTTACTTGGGGAAGATCTTGAAGATGATGAATTAGAT
This sequence comes from Promethearchaeota archaeon, assembly GCA_030606485.1. Lineage (GTDB taxonomy): Archaea > Asgardarchaeota > Lokiarchaeia > Sigyniarchaeales > SOKP01 > 6H3-1. The sequence continues at coordinate 4,330 of JAUWGH010000013.1, forward strand.
GATTTAGGAATAAATAGTGTAATCGAGGATGATGACACTTGTTTGGCAATGATAAAAATAATTACAGAAAATTTGGGAAAAGTAATTGTATTGTATTTTGATGAGATCGAATCTCCTTATAGGATGCATGGAGAGCTTGCTGAAAGGAAATTCTTAGAAGTATTAAAAAAGCAATATAATGAAGTTCAAAAATTAGTTATAGTGATTGCAGTTCTGAAAGAAATATGGCCACGTATATTGGAGATTGCCGACCAACCATTACGTTCTCGAATGGAACCCGAACAAGAACTCAAACCATTTAGTTTAAATGATTTAAAACTTTTCTTTGCAAATACTATGGAGCATTATTGGGACCAGAATAATTTAAATCCACCCCTATATCCGCTTTTTCCATTAAATGAGGAAGTAATAAATGTAATTTATGAAAAATCAGGGGGAAATCCAAGGGATGCAATTAAATTGTGCAATAGATTTATTAATAAAATGATTAATAGGGAGATGTCTCTTGAAGAATTATCTTCACTGGAGGTAGATATTGTGGCTACAGCTCAACCTCCTTCAATCTCTGCAGATACAGCAATAATTTCATCTAAAGTATCAGCAGCTCGTAAAAAAATTGAAGAAATATTTGACACCGAATATCTCATTAAAGTTAATCCAGCCTCAATAGCAGGAGCTGCGTTAAAAAGTATTATTGACTTAGGAGAAGTGAATAAAAAGGATTTTAATTATGAAATGGAATATAAATTTAAAATCGAGAAACGAGAATACACTATTGCTGCAATGATTGAATTCGGTATGAAAAAGTGGGGTTTGGAAATTCCATCTATAAAAACATTTGATCGAAGTGGAGGAGTGGCAGCATATTATGCTGCAAAAAGATTAAATGATGCTATTATTAATGGAGCAATAACGAATGGAATTTTAATTGTCCCTAGGGGAACAGCAGGGAAGAAATTTTCTTTAATTCTTGAAAGGGCACATGAAATTGTTAAGTTTGAGATAAATGATGAAGAAGGGGAGGAATTAATTCGTTCTGCTATGCGATATCCATCAAGGATTGGTTGGGAAATGGCAAAAACAACATTCGAGCAAATTGAAGATTATTCTCCTCCAGAAGAGGAGAGTCTAACCGATACAATGGAGGAAAGATCTAAAATTGAAGAAGATTTCATCGAAATTAAGGATACTCCAACCGAAATCAAGGAGGATATGGTTAAAGAAACTCAAGAAGATAGTCTTGAAGAAGAAATAGAAGAAGAAAGTGGAGAATCTATAGAAAACATTGAAGATAATAAAGATTTAGATGAACTTTTTTAGCAAATTTTTAATTATCTCATCATTTTGTCTTATATTTTCAGAAAGGTTAGAGCATTTTTTACACAAATTAATTAATTCATTTAAATCTGTAATAATTAAATCATCATCGAGTTTTTCAGAGAGTTCTACAGCCTTATTGATGTGTTCTATCGCTTGTAAATAATATCCATCCTTTTTAAAATCAATTTCACTTAAGATATATTTTAAATTCTTATAAGCTTCATCTCGTTCCCTTAAATAAGTTGGATAATTTTCAGCAGTTTTTGCCTTTTCCTCTAATACTTTATGAATTTCAAGTTCTTCTATTTTTTTTGCCAGTTCTGCTGCTTTTACATAATGTTTTTTAGCATTTTTATAATCCTGAGATTTAAATAATTCTTCCGCAATTTTAACTGATTGAGCAATCTCATCAGGAATGATCTCACCCAAATCAATTAAATTTCTTGCTTCTTGGATCCTTTCCTCATCCAGAAGATCCTTTATTCGTTCGTTAAGTTTTTCTCTAATTAATTTCGGTTCTTTTAATTTCTCATTTAATTCTATTCTTGAATGGATAATCTCTTTTAAAAGGGATTTTAATTTTTCTTTATCTTTTGAAAAATTTTCCACGATTTTTACTTCAATTTCATCAAAAACTGCTATAAAAGAGTCAATAAATTCCCCGGATTTTGTAATTAAACCTAAATACAATGATAATTTTTCATCTAATTTAATTTCTTTTGAATAATATTTCAAATCATCCTGTGTATAAGTGACATAGTTCAAATCTGATTTTTTTAAATGATTATCGCCTAAGTTTTTTAAGATCTCTTTAGTTATTCCTATCTCCTTAATATAATATTCTGCCAAAAGATTAGGACCAAATGATTCGTCTATTTCATATAAAAAAATTCCAAGGGGCATTTTTAAAAATTCACATCTATTCTTTCTTGTTATCTTTTTTCATAAAATAATCATTTGCTCTTTTAAAATACTTTCTTTAAGAGAAGGGTGTATAGATTTATATGTAAGAACATCTACTTTACACTTTAATAGTTCCTGAAGTTCTAATTTTAAAGCAGCAAGATCTAATAAGCTCTTTCTTCCCTCAAATTCAATTAATAAATCTATGTCGCTTTTATCTGAAGCTTCTCCTCTCACAATTGACCCAAATAAAGACGCTTTTTTGACATTGTATTGTTTAAGGACATTCAAGATTTTCCCTTTAATATTTTCGATTTTATGAGACAATTTTTTAATCTCACTCATTTAATTTTAGTGAATAAATAAAAGTGTAAATCAAATTTAAAATATTAGTAAAATCAAGATTATTAAGTGTTTTCAATAAAAATTAAGAATTAAAATTTTTAAAGATGTTTTTTCTATCCCAATAGAAACTCTTAAAAATGCCGTTTCACATATTTTAGATTTTTGACACCCTTGTTAAAATCTAACGTCAAACTTGTAAGAAATCTTATATTGTTATCAGTTTAATATTTATTTTATTAGCCTTAAAAAATAAATCAATAATAGTGAATAAAAGTGGAATTATTAGAAAAATTAAATGAGAAGTTAGATATTTTATTAGCTTGGATAAAAACCCAATATGATAAGGCAGAAGATTTTCTCACGGATCACCGGAATGTGAAAATATCAATGATTATCACAGTAATTGGTTATCATGCTTTATTAATTTTAGGTGTAATTATTGCCCAGTTTAATTCTAATTTTACAGCAATTGATGGATATAATATATGGGATAATTGGATAAGTGACCTTGGTGGGAGCACTTTTACTCCTATGCCTATTTTCTATGATTTAGCTGCTTGTTTAGCTGGAATATTAACAATACCTTTAACTTTTTTTATAGAAAAAAGTGTAGCGTCGGTTCCTTCTAAACTAGAAGAACTCCATCAATATTCTCGATGGAGATTTAGGTTTGCTAGTTATGGTTTCTTATTTGGACTTATTGGAAATGTTGGATATATATTTGTTGGGTTGTTTTCAGCAGACAGAAATTATTGGGGGCTCCATGGGATTGCAAGTATTTTATCTTTTGGAGGTTTTGTATTCGCTGGATTTTTCTTCGGTTTATGTATTGTATTTTATAAAACGAGCATTCCCAGAGAGTTTGGTATTTATATGATTATTGTACCCCCTTTAACGATGATATTGTATCAGATATTGCCAGCATATACACCCATATCGGATCCATTTATGGAATGGATGTTGCTTTTTTCTATTCTTGCATGGGTAGATCCACTCTGTATATACACTATTAGACAGTTTAAAAAAGAGAAAATGCTTCAAAAAAAGTTAATTAAATAAAAATAAAAGTTAAAATGTTCGAGATGTGAAATAATTGAGTAAAAATGACAAGTTTAAAATGAAAATTAATAATTTTTTCGATTGGTTGCAAAAAAAAGAAGAAAAAATTGAAGTTTCTTTAACGATTCCTAAAATTGTAAGGATTTCGACAATTGGAGTAATAGTAATTTTTATTTCTGCATTAATTATAGGCGTGATTGTTGCTCAATTGGACCCTGATGGCTATAATATTATTGATAATTATATAAGTGATCTTGGATCATTTAATCACACTCCTATACCTTATTTTTTGGACTATGGAGCGATGATTTCAGCTTTTTTATTAATCCCCATTATATTTTATATGGAAAAACAATTTGCGCCACTCCCAAAGGATGCAAAAGATTTACAAAATTATTCTCGAATGAGATTTCGATTAAGTAGTCTCGGTTTTCTATCTATGCTTATTGGAGTAGTGGGATTTTTTGGGATTGGATTATTTTCCGAAGATCGTACAACACCATTGGGTTTACATATGATATTTTCGATTATTGTATTTAGTGGGTTTGTAATTGCCGGAATTTTTTTTGGATTATTAATCACATTTTATCCTACAAGGATTCCAAGACCAATTGGGATATTTATGATTTTTGGACCCCCCATTGTAGCAATAATATTTTTATTAAATTTTCCCCCATCAAAACCATTTTGGGAGTGGATGATTATGTTTTCGATATTTATTTGGATAATTCCAGTTGGAATAATATTAATTAAAAAAATAAGTAAAGAATTGGCTTTAAAATAATTAAAATTAGCCATTTATGTTTTAAATTGTTAAGTTGATTCAGGTGTGCCTTTCTTAAAGGGTTTTAAGCGGGGAAATCCTTTTTCAATCATATTGATAATGTTGCCGTAATTTCTATTAAATTCGATTTCAATTTCATCATAAGGAAAATCAATATATACGCCCCTATCTCCGACATATTCTACGAAAATATTTCCATTAACATCATAAGGAGCCAAAAGTCCGTCATTTTCACCATCAAATTCAACCATTGGTAAAAATCCAGCTTTAAGGGCAGTATTTTTATCAAAAACGGGAGTAGCCTTAACCCATTTACCATTAAGATAGAGTTCAGAATATCCATGAAAATAAAATACATTTGTCCCCATTAATTCCACAATTCTTTTAGGAACTAGATGATTTATGATGTCCACTATATGAAGTTTAGCTGGTATCCCGACAGCTCTCGCTAATGTAGATAATAAAATCGCCTTAGACACACAAAATCCGTTCATTCGGCGAATAGTTATACTTGCCTTGAAATTATTTTTACGCATGTAAAATGCCATCATGTTATATTTTATTTTATCTCTAACCCAATAAAAAAGAGCAATCGCTTTCTCTTTATCAGTTTTTAAACCTTTTGTGATTTCAAGGGCTTTCTCTCTAACATTGCGCTTATTAAAATTGAAAAATTCAGTTGGTTGTAAATATTGTTCTAATTTATTCATAACCTGATTTATTATATTGTGAATAAAAAATAAATATTATTAATATTTTTAGTAATTGCTTAGTTAAGCAAAATTAAATAATTTTAATGATCCTGCAATAAATGTTGAAGATATCGTTGAGCAATCAGGTCTGAACTAACTTTACCTAAAACCTTTCCTTCTTTAACAACTGGTATAGCTGAAATTTGATATTGTTCAAACTCTCGTACAATATCTAGAATAGTAAAATCTGGAGAGGCTGTAATAACATCCTTTGTCATTATTTTATCAAGATTAACATCACCAACTTCATCAGCATTAGATTTAGTAATATCCCATACAGTTACCACTCCTACAAGCTTATCTTCAGAAAGTACAGCAATAATACTGCTATTTTTTTCAATGATCAATGTAGAAGCCTCTTGTATATTGCTATTAACATCAATGGTTGGTATTGGAATCATGATATCTTTCGCTGTGCGCTCACTTTCTTTTGCGGTGAGACGTTGAAGGCTGATACGCTCAGCGGCTACACAAGGGAGCATATCTGGGTGTGATACTAATAAATCAACCAATTCTATCATGTTATTATGAATAACATTTTCTCTATATTCCTCTCCTGCTTTCAAACGTTGTTTTGAAAGTTCAACAAATTCTTTAGTGTGATCTGTTAGCCATTTTTCCACTGCTTCACGATCACCTAACATTTCCTCGGGAACTTGTAAATAGTCTGGTGTCTTTACAATATGTTCTTGCGCAGCAAAAATTACACCACCTGAATTTACCAAATAATCATTTGCTATCATTACTCCCTTTTCACGATACACAATTTGTTCCATGCGGGTCCGAGCAGCTTTTCTATTTGGATCTGGGGAGTAAGTATTTGCGCCTTCAATAATTACTGTCCAGTTTCCCACATGATCAACTGTTGTTGATGCATTTTCAGATGGATGAACACCCAGATAATTAAATATAGGAGCGGCAGGCACTAAACAAAAAGCATTTTCAAGAAGTAAATTATTTGAATTTGTAGAAAATTTAGTAGGATGCTTATATCCCTCCAATATTATATTTTCTTTAAAATAAGCATTAGTAACTAACCTCTGTTCTCTCCATAATTTGAAAAGGTCCTCAATTGGAAGGCCAGATTTATTATATAAATAACCCTCCAAATCACTTATACCTATTATTTTGGCTTCAGGAATCCGCTCTTTCAAAATACGTGCTGCATGTGCGCCAACAGCACCAAAACCTTGTATTAATATTTCAAGATCTTTAGATTCTGGAATTTCTAAATTTACAAATTGTGGAAGCACTCTCAACCTGGGCATTATTTCCAGTAATGTCTGCAGAGCAATTATTACACCCCCAGCAGCAGCTCCAAGTTCATCAATTCTGTTGCCACCCATATCAGCAGGTTTAGATACAGCAAAATCCAATCCATTTTCTATAGCAATAGTCTTCATATCAGCATCATTAGTACCAACATCAGGTCCCGGCACATAAACATCTCGATAACGGCGAATTAAGCGAGCAATGCCTCGTACCACTTCAACATGTTCCTCAGGTGAGAGATTGCTTTCAGCTACAATCCCTAATTTTCCACCGCCATAGGGAAGATTAGCAGCTCCATTTTTTAAAGTCATACCTCGCGCTAAATTATAAATATCAGAGGGACTAACATCCGGCAACATTCTAATACCACCCATTGACGGGCGCCCCATTGAAAGGTTATCAACTACTAAATACCCACCAATTTCTAATTCTGATCTCTCATCCCATATACATGCAACAAGATCCGGACCAATTTTATCGCAAACAATTCCTATGCTGGATAAAAGATGTTCATCTGTATGACTAAATTCCAAATAACATTTCCCATCCTCTTTTTTAAGCCGATTCATAATAGCTGCCTTCGGAAGATGAGAACGAAGATAAGCGTCCATTTTTTTTGGAATCATGATTTGTTTCCCTCTATGATAATTTATTTGTCAAATAAGATATGATGAATGATCTATGCAACTTCTTTATAGATCATAATATTTGAATATAATTACTTTTTTTATATTTACTGATATGGATTATAATAATTTTAAAATTTTTCTTTAAAAAAAAATTAAAATAGTTAATTCCCCCAAACTCCTTGTAGAACAGAATCGACATTACGACTGTAAGCATGTCGCATATAAATATCAGCAGAGATAAATCTTTCTGAAACGATTTTTTTTAATTTTTGATATACTTCAGACATATTTCATTCCTTAGAAAAATCTTAAAAAATTTTAAAAAATAAAATTTGATTTAAATATTTTATATTTTTGTAGCAATGTAATCAATGATATCTAATACTTTCATATTTGTTTTTTCTTTTTTTACACTATCTGCTAAATTTCCAACGCAAAATGGACATTCTGTAAGCAATATATCTATACCAGACTCAACTGCCTCATCAATCCTATCTTTTGCAATATCCAAAGCTAATTCAGGAAATTGACTTTTTACTCCACCTCCAGCGCCGCAACACCAGGCATTATTTCTATTTCGCCTTAATTCAATCATTTCTGTATTTGGTATTTTCACAATAACTTCTCGAGGTGGCTCGTAAAAATCCATATGCCGACCTAAATGACAAGGGTCATGATAGGCAACTTTTATTGCTTCTATATCCTTTTCAGGAATTTTTAAACTTCCATCGTTGATTAGATCTAAGAGAACTTCTGTAACATTAACAACTTCAAAAGGCAAATCTTGACCGAATATTTCAGGCCAGTCCTTTTTTAAAGTCCTATAACATCCTGCACATGCTACAAATACCTTTTTTGCACCAGTTTTTTTAATTTGCTCAAGATTGTGCTCAATATTCGGCTTTACAGATTCAATATCACCAATACGTATTGCAATAGAACCACAACACCATTCATCTTCTATAACAGCAAATTCTTTTCCTGCCGAATTAAAAATTTTGGCTAGATTTAATAAGGTTTCCTTTTGTCTTAGAGGTTCAGTACAGCCAGCATAAAAAGTGATATCCCCCATTTTAGAAACACCTTTAACATCATTGAGCCACTCAAACTTTTTCGCTTTAGGTTCACCATAAGGATTTCGCATATCCGGATTATTCATATATTCAATTAATTTGGCATGTCGATCCAATGGTGCAAAACCTGCTTTAATTAAATCTTGCCTTAAAGCATGCCATACCTCTACATGATCAATCCATTTTGAAGTATTTAGAACAATATATGGATTATGCGTTTCATGACACGTGTCTGTACATGAACCGCATTCAGAACATTGATAAGCAAATTCTGCCAGCTCCTTACTCAAATCGAGGTTTCCTTCTAAAATACTTTTAAGAACATTCATTCTACCTCGGGCAAACCAAATTTCAAAACCTTCTTCTCCTTTTGCTTCTTTTACAGGACAAACTAAATATCTCCCCACCGCTGGTCTTACGGCAAAACCACAATCACCACACCCCATGCAGGACATTATGGCTTCCCATTGTTTTTTTAAATTTTCTATTTTGCTCATCATTTAATCATCCTCCCAAAAATTAAATTTCCCACGACTTAAAATCATGTGTGGATCGAGGGTTTTTTTAATAGATTTCATAAGGTTATAATATTCAGAAGTATAGGCGCCAATTTCAACCATAAGACGAGAGGGAATGCTACCCATCATATAAAATTGGACTCCATGTTTTAAAACCAAGGTTAAAAATGATTTCCATAATTTAAGATTGATATCTTTGATAATTTCATGGTATTCTCCATCATGATAACAACCAAAAGTGGTAAATCCGCAAGTTAATTCTACATTATTACCATCAACCAATGGAACAACTCCAGTTCCACTAATTGGACGAAATCCCGCTATTTTCTCGATTTTTTTCATGTTTTCTTCATTTTCCATATCCCATACTTCGATATCTTTGAGAATTTTAGGAAAAGAATTTATTGGTGTAAAGCATTCCGTGGTAATATTTTCAAAAGCAGGTATAATCCCCCAGCAATTATGATATGTCTGCCATTGTCCTTCGGTATAGTGCCATTTGGCAAAATTCCCATTAGACATTTCTGGACCTAAATCTTCACACTTTTTATTCAAAAAAATTTTATCTAGTTGTTTTACTTTTTCTTCTAATTCTTGTTCAGAATTTGCTTCTACGACATAAAAGACTATACCCCTTTTTCTTTTTAGATGCTCAAACATTGGATACATTCCGAATGTATTAGTGCCAAGTTTTATGAGGATTTCATCAATATACATGGCGTCATAAACATCTATTCCTTTTTGTCTTATTTCAGTATAAATTTGAGCAACAACGTCAGCTGAATTCCGCGGACACAAGAATGTTTTATAATTCGCAAAGGGAGGTTTTGGAAATACTTGTAAGGAAACCTTAGTTTTAACACCATAAATTCCGTTATCTCCACAAAATAGTCCTGCCAGATCAGGCCCGTTGCCAAATCTGTTGAAGGGAAACTTTGAAAATTTATTTGCTTGAGATCCTGTCTCAATTATTTCACCTGTGGGAAGGACTACTTCCAAAGAGACGAGTTGGTTTGTGCAAGCTCCATATTTAGCGCACCCACCAGCACCCACAGAGTGATGAGAGATTCCACCACCAATTGAAGCAGTTAAACCACTTCCTGGACCCATACAACCAGTATAAAGTCCAAACCGAGATAAATATTCATTTAATTTTCCCCATGAAATTCCAGCCTCTACCGTGCAAATAAGATTCTCTTCATCGAGATTCACGACATTATCCATTCTTTTCATATCTAAGATAATTCCAACATCTCCAGTTGCTATACTTCCTCCCCATTCACAATCTCCACCACCACGTGGTATAACGGGAATATTTTCTTCATTGGCCACTTTTAGGATTTCTGATATTTCCTTAGCATCTTTTGGTCTAACTACATATTCTGGAACGCCTTGTAAATCCGGATGTACATTACGACTGTAAGCATGGCGCACGTAAATATCATCGGAAGCAAATTTTTGAGAAACAATATTTTGTAATTTTTGTATTAAAGTCATAATTATAAGATTAGATAAAAAGAAATAAAAGGTTTAATTTTTTAAAAAATATTTTTCAATTTATTCAGGATGGTTTGTATCTATGCAGAAAAAGAAAGTTGTTTTTTTTTGTATAAACAGAGAAGCCAATTATCATTATATGTTGTTTGAATTATTGTTTCTATGAAAGAAAAGATTCTTATAATTTTGGATAAGGGGATCTAAATATATGGTAGTTAAGGAAATGATCGTATGATGAATCTTCTTTTTATTAGATTTGTAGGAAAAATTTATATTTTTATATAATGTGCCATCAATGTATTCTTTATTCGAAAAGATCTAATATTAATTTTTAAATAAAAATTGCTGATATAAATGACAATTGAGAATTTGGAAAGTAACGAATCTGAATTAGGTGTATATAGGCAGTTACAGCAAACCCTTGATGAGATGCCTAAAGGATTCCCTTCAACAAAATCGGGTGTAGAAATACGTTTATTAAAAAGGCTTTTTACTCCTGAAGAGGCGAAAATCGCTTCAAAATTAAAATTTCACTGGAAAGATTGGGAATCGTTAGAGAATATTTACAAGAGGTTGAAACCGTTAGGGTATTCGAAAGAAGAACTAGAAAACCATTTAGATAGTATGATTAATAAAGGAGCTATATGGGGTAGGAAAGAAGGTGATAAAAAATTATACAGTCTTGCATTGCTAATTATAGGAATATACGAATTTCAAGTAAATAAATTAACAAAAGAATTTCTTGAAGATTTCAATCAATATATGCAAGAAGCTTGGGGGGAAAATGCACAAAAAATAGCTATTCCTCAAATGCGAACAATACCAATTGGATTAAATCTTGAACACGATATTGGAATTGCTAATTATAATGACATAAAACAGCTTTTTGAAAATGTTGAGGGGCCATTTTCAATAATTAATTGTATTTGCCGTCAAGAAATGGATCTCTTAGGTGACCCATGCCAAATTACTTCACGAAGAGAAGTGTGTATGGCATTTGGTTCTATGGCTAAATCATATAACGATGCAGGTTGGGGGCGTGAAATCACTAAGGAAGAAGCTCTTGAAATTTTAAAGAAAAATGAAGAAGAAGGGTTAATTTTTCGACCGGGGAATTCACAGAAAATTGATTTTCTATGCTCATGTTGTACCTGTTGTTGTGGTGGAATAAAAGGTTTAAAACAGCTACCGAATCCAGCAGATTTTGTAACATCAGATTATTATGCTGAGGTTGATCCTGATTTATGTACTGGATGTGGAACTTGTATTGATCGTTGTCAAATGGATGCAATTTCACTAGTAGAAGATATTTCTATAGTAAATCGAAAACGCTGTATTGGTTGTGGAAATTGTGTGTTTGTTTGCAACGATGATGCCGTCCAGCTCAAAAAAAAAGATAGACAACATGTACCACCAATGACAGGAACGGACTTATATGATGAGATTACTAAGGTAGAGTCTAAATTAAAAGCGAGAGAATTATTAAAGAAATAAAGACGAGAAAAAAGAGCTGTAAGATAATAGCTAATATTCCTATTGAACGATCAATTTTTTTTAAAGAAAGTTAAATTCTTTAACTGGTAATCTTAAAGATAATGGATAAATATAATATCTTTAATTTTTCCTATATAAACAAAAATAATAAATTTTAGAAGGTTAAGTAATGAACGTTTTAGCATTAGGTGGATGTGGGGATATGGGGAGAATGGTAGTTGCTATTCTTCTTGAATCCCCCAAAATTTCATTAATAACTATAGCTGATAAAAATTATGAGCTTGCGAAAACAATTGTTGAGATGATCGGTTCAGATAAATTATCTGCATTTGAAATTGATGTAAATGACAGTGAAAAACTATTTAATTTGATAGCGTCGCATGATATTGTGATGAATACTGTAGGTCCTTTTTATAAATTTGCGAAAATGATTTTAGAAGCTTGTATAAAAGCTAAAAAGCCATATATAGATATTTGTGATGATTGGAAACCGACTTTAGATTTACTGGATATGGATGAAAAAGCAAAGACTGCTGGAATCTCCGCTATTATCGGGATAGGTGCAAGTCCAGGTATTACTAATCTCTTAGCTGTTCTTGCTTGCTCTAAGCTTGATGAAGTAGACGAGTTAATAACTGCATGGGGTTTTAGTGAAGGAAAAGAAGGAAAAAGACCTCGGTATTATGTTACAGGAAAAATGCTAAAGAAAAAATTAGGTCCTCCTCCTGAAAGAGCCAATGCCGCCGTAGAGCATCTTCTTTTCGAGACTCTTGAAAAAATTCCAACTTTTAAAAATGGAAAAATCATCGAAATTGACGCACTTACCGAAGCTGAACCGCTTCAATTTCCTGGTTTTAAAGATACTTATGTATGTCACATTGGGCACCCAGAAACAGTCACGCTACCAAGAATAATTAAAGCTAAAACAATATCACTGGTGATGTTTTTGGGAGAAACAGCCACTGATCTTACCCGTGAATACCGCCAGAAAATATTGGAAAAAAAACTAACTATAACCGAAGCCGCAATTGTGTTAGATAGAGAATTTAAAAATTTAATAAAGCGTGCTAGAATGGGACGAGCCCCAATAAAAGAATACATTGGAATGCCTCCAAGTTTATGTGTCATTGCCACTGGTACGAAAGATGGAAAAAGAAAAAAAGTTGCAATCGCACTTGGTCGCAATCCTTACGATGAGATGGCAGGTTTAACAGGTGTTCCATTAGCAATCGCAACAATCATGATGATTGAAGGCAAAATTAAAGGAAAAGGGGTTCTTACACCCGAAGAATCAATTGATCCTGATGAATTTTTCGATAAACTTGCTCCTTATTGTGGAAAAAATCTTATGGGAAAAGATATTTTACTTAAAAGGGAAGTTGAACTTTAATTTTTAATTTTTTAAAAATTCTTGATATTGAAAAAACGTTAATTAAATTAATATTATTACAATTAGAGAAAATAATTTAATGAAAATGTTGGATAATTAATATGAAAGGAAAATCAATTATTGAAGTTCTATTAGTTTATATTTGCATTTCTTTGATTTCTTGGGTTCTACGTGCATTATTAGCCGATTTATTTATTTTAGAAATTGAAATTTTAGGCTGGAGTTATATTGGAGGTACCATTCAAATTTTGATTACATTATTTATTCTACTAATAATAAAAGGAGATTTTAAATCGTATGGAATCACAAAAATGGGCTGGAAATTTAGCCTTGATATTGGTTTAACAAGTTGGTTAGTCATATTAATTCCAATTGGAGTTCTTATGGTATTCCAATTAAATTATATGGGGTTTTTAGATGCAATAATTTTAGCTGGATGTGAAGCTATTGCTATAGTGTTGATTCTTTTGATCATTAGAGGGCGTAATATAGAAGATTATGAAATAGACTCATCAAAATCCCGAATAAACGTTATATTTATTGTTTTTTTATTATTATTTCCTATTTTTTTAGGTCTTTTCTTCAATAAATCTCCAAATATAATGCTAAAAATTATTTCAACAGTAATTTGGCAATTTATTTTTTCTGGATTCGGTGAGGAACTTCGTTATAGAGGATATTATCTATCAAGAATAAATGAAGAGTTTGGAAGACCTTACGAATTACTTGGTGTAAAATTTGGTCTTGGGCTAATTTTATCTTCTCTTTTATTCGGACTCAGCCATGTCTTAAATCCATTTAGTCCTTTTGAAGGAAAATTTGAATTTGCATGGTGGTGGGGTTTGTGGACATTTTTTGCAGGGTTATTCTTTGGATTTTTAAAAGAAAAGACAAATAATATAATAGCACCAGGTATAGCTCATGGTTCTGATGCTATAGGAGAAGCGCTAAATTTAATTTTTTCTTAATTTTTTCTATTTTCAAGTTATTAAAATTTAAAAACCCATTAGAAATTTATGTAATCGCTTACCTAAAGTATATAAGATTAGATAATGAGAAATAAAAGATTTTATTTAATGAATAAAAAGAAAAAATCAAAAAAAAAGATTTAAAATTTTTAATAGATTTTTTTTTAACTCTTTAATTGTAACTCTTTTAATTTTAACTCTTTTTCAGCGTGTATATCCAAGATTTTCTGTTTAACTTCTTTCAGATAATCTCCTTTAAGAGGATACAATATAAGAATTATTGCACCAATTAATACCAATATACCAGGAATTAAACCAATCAGTGCTTTTATTACCAATAATGCAGATGTGGGTTGAGGTAAAATGATTTCACCTGTTGCAGAGGTTAAAAAACCCGCAATTGTTAATAACGATGGACCTATTATTAAAGAGAGAGATTGAGCAGGTTTTGTTATCAATGCATTTACTCCGAAGAAAGCGGCTTCTCTTCTAACGCCTGTCCTTATTTCATCTTCATCACAAACTTGTGCAAAGAGAACATTTGTCAAAACTAATGGTCCGGATAATCCGAAGCCAGCTACGAGTAGAAAGAGATATATAATAACCCCATCAACGAAAAAGATTAACATTAAAGGAATAGAACCGATAACCAAAAGCAGTTGATTAGCCTTAACTACACCAAGTTTACCTGCAAGAATATTGGCAACAAATGTCCCAACTATAAGTCCGATGATAACGCATAAATATAAGAATATCGAACTAACTTGCATAACATAATCAGCTAAATAAAAAATGTGGCTAAGTAATAGTTGTTGCATAAAAATAGACATAAAATTCGCACTTACTAATATTATAAATGATTTACTCTTAAAGGTATATTTCAATGAATCTTTTAAACCAAGAGGGATATCTACTTGCGTGAACTCTGGACGTTCTTTGAACTTATAAGTCGTAATTAGAATAAGTATCGCACCAACAATTCCTATTATCATCATTCCTATGTAGAAAGGGAATAGATCTGTTTGACCTACATGAGGTCGTAATATCTCTGGTAAGACAAATCCTAAAATCATTCCCACTAAAGATAATAAAGAAGCATACGTTTGAAGTGACCCTCTTTCCTTCTCATCCTCTGTGATTTCTGGTAATAGTGCTGAATAGACTAAAAAGATAATCGTGTAGAATGTATCATAAAGTGCCATGGTCACCAACATCCAAATGAATATCCCAATTTGATCCAAACCTATTGGAACTAACCAGACTAAAATGAAAGTTAATCCCAAAAATGGTGCTGAATATCTCATGAAAGGGATACGCCGACCCTTTTTACTGCGACTTCTATCTGACCAAAATCCGAATAATGGATCATTTACGGCATTCCATACAGCATACATTATAGCAGATAGTGCAATCCAGGAAGCACCTAAGTTCATATAAACATGATAAAAGTACTGCAATGTAGCACCATAAATATTAGAAATGATAGCGCCACCGAAAGAAGCACTAGCCCAAAATATTTTTTCTTTTCTTGAAAATTTTCGCATTATTTTACTTCCAGCCATATATTTCACTTTTTTTTTATTTGTATCTTTTAAAATCGAATTTAACTAATTTTTTATTAAATTTTCTTGAATTTTATTAGAATATTTTTTGTTTAAGTATTATTTAATGTTATCTAATGTTTTATATTGTAAAATTATAAATTGATTTAACTTTTCTCCATAAAATAATATTAATGATATTTAAGTTGTAATGAATTTTCTGATAAAAAAAAGATTTTAAAAAAAAGGTTTACAATTTGGTTATATAATATGTATCTCAGATTTTATGGCTGAAAAATATATTAAATCTGACCTTAATTATTTGTTTTAGCTGATTTTGGGTGGTACGGGAGGATTTCCCAGCATTTCCCTCATCTGCTCTTGAAAGTTATCGAAGTGTCCGGGTAAAATTTTTTGAACATAGAATGCTTCGGCTGCTTTAAGTTTAACCTTCTGTCCAATGCCAGCAGCCATGGAACGAAATAATTTATTTGCATATTTAGATAGTTTTTTCAGATCCTCTGGACTAACATTGGCAGGGTCAATATTTGGTGCAAATAATTGAGCTATGAGTGTTAGTGAGACTTCGAACTTTAGGATAGCATTAATTTTCTTTTCGAGGGTTGAAGAGATGTCTACAAAGTAATTAGGCAAGTGGCCTAGCAAACCCATATACCATACTTCAGAGCATGCATAAGGCTCGATACCCTCTTTAATTTGTTCAGGATATAGCAATGGGAAGACTGCGAAAGCTCCTGCCTCTGATGCCATTCGTCCCACAATTAAGTGGTCGGGATGCACTTCATAAGTTGCCCAAGGATCTAAAGTTACTATTCGGTCTGCTTTTAATTTCCTAACATAATATACAAGCTTTTTTCGTAGCTCTGGTCCTGGTATAAATCCACCATCTGGATACTCTAACATTAGACTTTCTTTCACTCCAAGTATTTTATTAGCAACTCTGAGTTCTTTTTCTCGCATATCAGCTACCTGTTCCCTTGTTAAATCAGTTCTTACTGTTCCTATATTTCCGCTTGTGCAACATACCACATAAATGTTATGCCCTTCTTCTGCCCACTTAGCTATTGTTCCCGCACAGAAGAATGTTAGGTCGTCGGGATGAGCAATAATCGCGACAATATTTAAAGATTTGGATTTCAACATAATCACCTAGAGATCTCTCTCATTTTTATTATATACATGTTGTCCACTTTTTAGAAAGATAATTTATATTAATTAAATTTTGATCTTATTAGAAAACTTTTTGTATTAGAAATATTTAATGATTTTCATTATTATAATTATAATAACCCTAATGGGTTTTTAGCCATAAATTTTATTTAAATGTTCAAACTATGTTAAAATTATTGTAAAAAAAAAAACATTATTAAAAACTAAAAGATTGTAATTAGATTATATAATTATTATTTAATATTTTAAGAAATCCCAATCAACGGCAGATTTTTTATGGTAAGAATTGAAGAGGATGGCCGAATACACATAAAAGTTTTATACTGGGGAATGGCTGGTTCTGGTAAAACTACTATTGTAGATACTTTACATCGTCTTACAAAAGAACAAAAATTAGATATGACACCCAAGGGAGAATTAAAAAAAATAGATATGGCAAATGGTTCTACTTTATACTTTGATAGAGGGATTTTTCAATCCACAAAAACCCCTAAGATTTTTTACCATATTTATACAGTTGCAGGTCAAACTCAATTCTCTCCGTTAAGAAAGACGGTATTCGAAGGAACAGATGGAGTACTTTTCGTTGTGGATTCTCAAACTTTTCTTTTTGAAGATAATATTGAATCATTAAAAGAATTAAAAAAAGTAGCTCAAGGAGATTTAATAAAAGAAATTCCCATGGTTGTAATGCTTAATAAGAAGGACTTAGATGAAACAATTGGTGCCAGTGAATTTGAGCATATTTTAAAAGAAGAAGGATTATGGTATTCTCCCCCTAATAAATTATCTCTATGGAATCCTATTATTTTTGAGACTTGTGCATTATATGATTTAAAAAGGGATATATATCGGAGTTTTTATGAATGTGCTAGAAGAACAGCACTATATCACATATATGGAAATGGAACCGCACCTATTGATGATGAATTTTTAAAAAAGTATGATAAAAAATAAATGAGTAATTAATATCCTTGTTATGATCTTCTTTTTTACCTTTTCATTGAGTTTTAGAACTTCTTTTCTTATTTCTAGATCTTAATTTTTATTAATCTCTAGTAAGACTTTTGTTATTTTGAAAACCAATAAAAGTATATGCCCTATGAAAAATAGAAAATAAATTTTTATTTCCGGAATTGATTTAAAAAATATATATGAACTTCCAGGAATTACTTGAGCAAATGCCTGATATTTTTGAAAAGGTTAAAGATGATGTTCGAAGAGTGGTAGGACATCATAGGGCAGGTTTAAGTTTGGGATTGGTAGATATGGGTATGTTCAAAGGAAATTTTATCGGTGGAATGTTTTTTCCTGGTGGGACAATGATTCTAATGAATAGAACCCCTTTAAAAATAATAATTACAGAACAACCAAATAATATCGTGTGGGCATATACTTATCATATCCTATTGCACGAATATATTCATTCGTTAGGTGTTTTTGATGAACACGCCTGTCGAACAATTACCCGTGAGATTACTGAAAAAACTTTTAGTAATCTTTCACATCCAGCGGTTGTTTTAGCAAGACGTGGGTTAGGGACCTATTTTCCTAATTTACATTTAATATATGCACCCTCTGATATAGACACGAGTGAGATGGAGATTGAATACGTAAAGGGTTTTGATAGAGAAAGTCAAACTTATTTTGCTTAATAATTGGACAATGTTTTAAATATGAATTTATTCATAGATTTTCCATCTAAATTGAAAATTCATAAAAAAAATTGATTTATTTATTGAAATAATGAAAATCCTTGAAAGTACCAGAAGAATAGATTGAGTTATTTAAAATAAAAAGGTAGCCCAATTTTGAGATATTATGTTTTTTTTAGAAAATATTCTTTATTTCTCTTATAACCATCAATATTTTATTTCATTAAAGAATCTCTATCTCGATATTTAACTTTGATAATTAGAGTTAATCATTTTCTCTAAAAATTTGTTGAGAAATAACATTGATGGTTTGAATTTTAAAAAAGTTAATTTAAAATTTGGTAAATAATTTCTCTAAATGTTATTTTCAATTTATTTAACTATGAAAAGGAATCATAAAAAATAAAAAATATAATTTCGAGGAAAAAACTATGAGTTACAAAAAACCTGATAATAAAGATTTGGAGGCTATGATTGGGATTGTAGGTAAAAATTACGCAACCGCAAACGATGCAATCTGTGCGTCCTATCTTAGTAAAAGCGTTATGGGACTCGAGGCTCAAATCCCTGACATCGTTATTCGTCCAAAATACCCTGAAGAAATTAGAAAAATTCTTGTCTATTGTTCTCAAGAGAAGATTCCAGTGTCGCCCATATCTGGAGGATTATCTGGAGGGTTCGCATGCCCATTAATAAGACCCGGAGGCGTTGTATTAGATTTAAGTAGAATGGATCGTATAATAGAAATTGATACCGAAAATAGAATTGCAATAATTGAACCCGGAGTAACACTCGGTCAATTATGGGCATATATGCATAAGCACACCCCAGAATATTGCCCTCCCATTCCCGATGGAGCTCCTCCTTCATCAACCGTTATGGGAGATGCAATTGATAGAGGGTTCTCTTTAGTCACCTCATCCATGGGGCCTCAAGGAGATATATTCATGTGCGCAGAAGTAGTCATTCCAAGAGGTGATATACTCTATACAGGTTCGTGGGCTCTCCCTACAGCAAAACCATTTTATAAATATGGTATAGGACCAGATCTGTGGTCTACCTTAATGGGCTCACAAGGAACTATGGGGGTCATCACAAAAGTAGCAATTAAAATCTTTCCCCATCCAGAACATAAGACTGTTGTGGTTTGGGGCATGAGTAACCCACAGGATATGCAAAATTTAACATGGCAAATTGGAAATCAAGAATTTGGAATTGCACATCACTGTGTTATGGTTCAAGGTGGAAATTATCCACTTGTAATGACGCGCTGGCCTAAAGAGAAAGTTCCTCATGATTACGAATTTTACAAAGAAATTGGATTTTCTAAGTGGTGGATGAATTTTGAAGTCTGGGCACAAACTCAAGAAGAATTAGAATATACTGAAAAAAGAATCGATGAATTTGCTAAAAAATTTATGGAATCTAAAGAATGCAAAGATCCGAAATCTATAAAAAAACAAGAATTACATCCAAAACAAATTGCCAGTAGATTAAAGAAACCTAACAAAATTGCAATTCCATATGGCTACTGGGAAGCTGGATTTCTCTTCATAACCTGGTATACGCCATGGAAAGATTGTGCGGAATTTGCTGAAATGTACACTAAGGTCCTTGAAGATCATGGTATTGCACCGGTAATGTGGATTGCAAGCGTTGAAAGATGTAGACAAGCTATTTGTATGCCAATAATTTGCTTTGACTCAACGAAACAAGAAGATTTTGAAAAAGTACAAGAAATTAATCGTATCACCACTGAATATTCCATTAAAAGAGGTTGGTTAAATTATCGACCGGATCCTTACATCCATGCACCAATGATGTATTCTCAAGCAGGTACATATTTGAAATATTTAAGAGAGGTTAAGAAAATGTTTGATCCTAATTTTATAATGCATCCAGGGAGGTTAATGCTTCCATAAATGGAAGGAAAAGGAGGTTAATAGATATGGAAAGATTAGAAGTAATGAAAAAAGAACTTTATCGTTGTATTCATTGCAAGGCGTGTAAATTTACATATAGTGGAGATCCAAGCAGAGATGGAGTAGGAGAACATAAAGGAGTCCTATATGAAGGCATGGTTCCGAGCTGTCCAAGTGGTTTAGAATATGGCTGGGAGAGTTTTTGGAATGCCGGAAGAATGTGGATTGCTCGTTGTATTTTGGAAGGAGATTTAGAGTTTTCGGAAAATGTCCGTGATACGATAATGCAATGCATAACTTGTGGGATGTGTGAAGTCCAGTGTGAAAATAAGGTTCCATGCGTTGATATTATTGAATCATTACGGGCAGCTTGTTATTTTTCTGGAGTGCCTCTTATCGAGAAACACGAATTAGTCTCAAAATTCGTAGTAGAAAGAAATAATCCTTATGGTGGAGATAAAGACAAAAGATTTGAATGGGTAAAAGAAAATGGGCTTGAAGAATACTTAGACAAAAAAGGTGCCAAAATTGCTTATTATGTAGGTTGCACTGCAAGTTATAGGCAAATAAATATTGCGGTCGCTACTTGTAAAATTTTTAAAAGATTAGGTATTGATTTTGCGTTGGTCACAAAAGAAGTTTGCTGCGGTAGCCCATTCTTTAGGATTGGAAGAACCGATATTTCGCAAGATTTAATGAATACAAACCTTGAACTTTTTAAAAAATATGAAATGGTTTTATTTTCTTGCGCTGGCTGCTATCGAACCTTTACAGTGGACTATCCGAAATGGATTAAAAAAGAATTACCCTTTAAAACAAATCATGCTTTTGAGTTAATTTCAGATATGGTGAAAGATGGAAAAATTAAATTTAAAGAAAATCCAGAATTAAGAGGAAAAGTAGTCACATATCACGATCCTTGCCATACTGGTCGTCATTTTTTCATTGATGCTCAGAGAAAAATTATTGATGAGTCTAAGAATTTAATATTTGACTTAAGAAAGATTAATAAATGGAAAGAGGAATGGTTTGAGAAGCCTAGAATCATAATTCGTGCATTACCCGGTGTTAAATTTAAGGAGATGTACAGAATTCATGAGAATTCGTTCTGTTGTGGAGCAGGTGGTGGAGTTAGAGCGGGATATCCTGATTTCAGTTTAAAAACAGCAAGTTTAAGGCTTGATGAAGCTGAAGCCGTTGGTGCTGATATTATGTTAACGGAGTGTCCATTCTGTTGGAGGAATCTAGATGATGCAAACACAATGTTCAATCACGGCATACCAGTTTATGGCATTTTAGAATTAATTGACAAATATGATTTAATTGCAGATTAAAAAAATTAATTTTTAATCTTTTTTTTCTTAATTATACTAAATACTAAAAGATTTAGTCGAAGTCTTTATTATTCTAATTAATTTACTTAAAGGAATTTAGTTATTACTTTGTTTTTTGATAGATTTTAGCTGATTGGGAGGTTATTTTATTTTTATTTTTTTTAACCATAATTATTTATTTTTAATTTATTATATCTAATTTAGAATTTACAACAAACAATTATTTGGTTGAGCACAAAAACATGGCAGAGGTAAAAGATAATTCAGCATATCCGTATGTATCGGTATTCAAAAAGAAACCTTTTAGGTCATTTACTTTTGCCATAGAGGAAGATATAGGGAATTTTTTTATACCAGATTATAATAAGATCGTAGAATTTTACAGATATTTTGAAAAAAATTTATTAAATTTTAAAAATCTGAATTTAGAGAATATATATTGGTTTCTTTTATTGGGGAAATATTTGAGGGAAGATATATCCATAAATCTCAAAAAGATCATTAATTTCATAACAGGATGTGAAATTTTTGAAGAAAATTCCCTAGGATTTAAGTTCTCTCCTGAATCTAAACAGAGAAAACCCGATAATTGGTCAACCTTTTTTGCTTTAGCCAGTTTAAATTTATTAGGACAATTAGATGCTTATTTGTCTACACATCCAAGAGAAAATATAAAAGAAAAGATTATTAATTTTATTTTTAAGACCAGAGATAAAGGGCGTTTTGTTCATTGTTTAAACAAAAATTGTACAATTTGCCAAAAAACAACGCCTATTAGAACAAGTTTTTTCGTAATAGAAGCATTAATTCTTCTAGATTTTGATATCAAATTACAACAAAATGTGTTTTTAAAATATTTTAATGATTTAAAAAAGAAATATTCTATAATATTTCAATTACTGAGTCTTAAATATTTTGATTTAATTTCTGATATCGAGACTAAACACTTAAAATATTTACACCAATTTCAACAAAATGATGGTGGTTTTAGTTTTAAGGAAAATATTGGAAAAATTAATGAAACATTTTGGATTATTTATGTTTTGGAAAACTATTCCTGGTTGCTTGATTACAATCGTGGAAGGATTTATTCTTTTCTCTCAACGAAAATCAAAGGCTTAAATCATGATTATAATTCATTTAATACCTTGAAATTGATGGATATTTCGAAAATTATTTTAATGTGCTCATTTATTTGGTCTAAATTTATTGAAGAAGTTGAGAGAACCGCTTTTAGACATTTGGATATAAATACTTCTTTAGACTTAAATATTTTGAAAAAAGAGTTAGGAATAAATGAGGGAATACCAGAAATTCTTAGATATATTAATCAGAAATATAACTTTAATTTAGAGATTTTAGATAATGAAATTGAATTTAATAATTATTTAAGAAATTTAACTCGAGAAAATGCATATTTAGCTAAATCAGTATATGCGTCGATAAAAAATAATAGCGTCATCTATTTAAATAAACTTCTGAATGACTATAAATACAATTACCCAAATAAGTCAAAAAAAATTAGGGATTTGATCCTTCTAATAGAAGATTTAATTTCGCACAACTTTTTCCAAGGTCGAATTCTTCGGAAAAACATGATTTTTTTTAGTAAATATTATTTATATAAAGACAAATTTATTTATGAAGTAATTAGAATTGATTCTGATATAAATAGCGAAGAAATAATTAATGAAAAATTTAAATTGGAGGAAATCAAAACAGATATTTATAATATTATAATTAAATTAAAAGATACGCCAAAAAAGATTAAAGAAGAGATTAAAAGCCTAATACTTGTAAATGAATTCGACTTAGCAAAAGAAAGGTTAAAATATAATGTTAAAAATGCTTTAATGGAAGCCGATTTTTTAAATGAAAATATTGAAAATTCCTTTTCTACAGATTTTAAATACATAAATCCAAATTATCAGTTATCTAATGAGATAGTAGAATGGAACAAGAATTATTCGGAAATTCGAGGCAAGTATTTTAATTTACAAAATTATTTTAATGAAATTTTCAAGGAAAAAGAAAATTTAAAAAATTTCAAATTAATTTTGAATAAATTGGAAGACATAATTGACAAAAATGAACAAAAGATCTATTCTTTAATTGATCACTTTAAAAACTTATTTAGAGAATCCCTAGAGAAATCATATTCCAATGAAATTGTCCAACAATTATTAAAAGTATGCGAACATCTTAATTCAGAAATTATGAAATTAGATACGCAAATCTATGAAATATCACATAAAATTACTTCTAAAGAAAAATCCATTCAAAAAGTGCAAAAGAAGGTCATCTCAAAATGGATATCAATTAAAGAAGATGCAGATACGTTTATTGATTATTTCCTAGAAGGATTTAAGATTTATGAAAATGATAAAAATGAAATGAATGAAATAGAACAAAGTACTTCTATGATGATTAATGAACTCAAAAACACAGTTGATTTAATTTTAAAAGAAAAGAAATATCAACTGGCACTGGAAATTATTGAAGAGAAAACTGAGAAGCATTTAAATGAAAAATTAGAATTAGTTAAAAATTCTCAATCGAAGTTAAAGGAAAATATGAAGAGTAAGAGAAAACTTTTTCTACTTCTAAAAAAAATTCAAGAGGATTGGAATAATTTAGAGCAAAAAATAATTGCGAAAATTGATAATTATCGAAATTCTATTGAAGAGAAAGTTATTCAAGAACGCGAACTTGAGAAATTAAAAGAATTTGACTATTTTATAAAAAGCAATATTTCTATTTTAAAAGAACAAATAAGAAAGAAAGAAAATGAATGTGAGAAAGATTTAAATTATCAAAAACTTAAAATCAACAATTTAAAATCTCGAATTGATAAACTTTCTAAAGAGTATTCAGATCTCAACGAAAAAGTTAAAAATAAAGTAAAACAACTTACTAAAATTGTAGTGGATTTTCAAGAGAAATCAAAGTTATGTATGTTATCATGGAATAAATTCCTAGATCTATTTAAAAATAATTTGAATGATTTAAAAAATAAATATACAAACGAAATTATTAAACAAGAGATTCTGTCAACTAGCTCACAATCAAAAACAAATCTCATAAAACTAGATGATTTAAAGAAAAAATTGAATCTTAAATGTAATGTTTTAATAGAAAGAATTAATGAAATGATAGAAATTACAAAATTAGACGGAGAATTGGATGAAAATGACAAAGAACTTCTTGTTCACACTGATGATTATTATAAGAATAAACAATTGCGAAATTTTATTGAAAAACAAATAGAGAAATTAGGAAATGATTTCGGAAAATTAGTATCTCTATATGAATCTGCAATAAAAAATAAATCTCTTAAAGTTAATATTTTAGAAATTCAAAATAGAATAGAAGATTTTAATACACGGCAATTAAATTTAGAAAGAAGTTACCAAAATGAAATTTTAAAAATTGGTATAAATATAAATAGAGATGATTTCTTAGCGAATAGAAATTTTTTCAATACTGAACTTAATAGATATAGAGATATTATTGATGAAATTAACAAAAATACAATACTTTTTAATCAACTTATTAATTTCATCGGTGGAGTATTCAACTCTCTAAGAATCCAATTACGGGAATTAAATAAATCCTTTCAAGATGAAGCTGAAAAAATAAATGATTATGAGAAACTTTTAAATAATTTTAGCGGAAAAATCTTGAAATTATCTGAAACTATGAGAGTTTCTTTCAATAAAAATGAGCAAGAAATTAGCACCACGATGATCCAGAATGAAAGTTTAAAAATATTAAATTCTGAAATTCGAGAAGAGCTCGTTTTTAATAAAAATTTATTTAATAAAGAATTTGAAGAATTTAAGGAAAATGTATCAAAAAAATTAAACTTGATTAAAAATGACGCTTTAAAAGAGAATTTAATGCATTTTATAAATAGAAACCAGGTTCTACTTAATCAAATGCTAGGATCCTTAGAACGAAAAGTTGAAGATAAATTAGAAATTAAAGATTTTAAATCTACAAGTATTATGGTTCAAAGAAGGGTTAAGAAAATACGTGAAAAATTAAAATATATTGAAAATGAAACATCTAAACTTAAAAAAGAATTCAAAAAAGCATCTCCTACATTCAATACAAAAAATAAATTTCTTTTTGATGATTTCAAACATTTTCTGCATGAGTATGATGAGATAATTAATGAGAAAATTAAAAAATTAGAGCAATTAATTCTAAAAAGCTATGTTGAAATTGTTATTAAAGCGGTAAAAGACGAATATATAACAATATCTTTTTTGGCGCACGAACTAAAAAATAAAAAAGATAAGATTCAAACATATATTATAAATATGATTGGTGCTAATGAATTACCTGGAAAATATGACCCTGAACTTCAGATTTATTTTGAAAATCTTGAGATTATTGATAATCTAAACCCGGCTCAGCTAAAAGTAATTAAAACTACTAATTTTAAACTCTATGAATTTCTTAACCGGTTACGTTTTTTTACCAGTCAATATAGTTCCATACTTACTTTTATTGCCGCAATTTTCACAATAACATTATCCCTTTATAATTTATCTGGGGGAAATCCATTAACAGTAATAATTCCTCTCTCTATTGCGATATTAATTACCTTATATCTTTTATTAAGAAAGCAAAAAGAAGAGAAAATATGAATTAAAATTACATAAAATTTTTTATACGTTTACTTTTCTTGCTTGCTCAATCACTTTCATTGGTGATTGTTGTACCGTTAAATCTTCATACATATTGTTTTCTTTTAATTGAGAGCTAATTACATCTCCAGAAACTCCCATAGTACGAAGCATTTGGTAACCATTTCTTATTACTGCTTTAATGAATCTAGGGACTTGGGGAAGCATCCAATTGAATTTGGAAAATGGATTAATATAACGTTTTGCTATCATTTTGAGCCAATCTCTGCCCATATAATAATCAGCATAAGCTTCTGCCACTAACCCATACATCTCTTGATTGCTTAATTGTTCTGTTCTCATCATAGCATGGAAGAGATCGTAGTACTTATAGTTGTTGGTTGTAATCATATTTTTACTCTTCATCTCGTCGTAAAAGGGAGTGCCAGGAAAGGCGGTAATTGGTGTAAATTGTACAAAAGTCAAATTAAGCGATTTTGTGAATGAAATATTTTGACGGACCATTTCTTTGGTTTCACCAGGATAGCCAATTATTACACCTCCAAAAATAGAAATACCATGATCTTGCAGCATTTTAACAACTTTTATTATTTTAGCAGGTGTAGTATTTATTTTACCCATAGCATCAAGGCTTTGTTGATGAACAGATTCAATGCCAAGAAATACTTGTCTCATACCTGCTTTTTGCATAAGATCAACTAACCATGGATTTTGGTAAAGTGTATCGACTCTTGATTGGCAGCTAAAATAAAATTTATTTGGAAACCCCGTCTGGATAATAGTATCTAAAATTTTTTTGGTACGTTTAGCTTTAATAGTAAAATTATCTTCACAGAAAAAAATAAAATTATGACCCAAATTCACATCATATATTTCTTGCATGATTCTTTTTACGCTTTTAGTTCGATATGAGATATGGTGGATGGGATCTTTCCACATTTTAATGATACAACAAAATTTACACGAGTGGGGGCATCCTCTTGATGTTTCAAGTTGAGCCACTCTTGTACCTAAATAAATATACTTTTTCCATTTTAATAAATCTCTTCTAGGCATAGGAAAATTATCTAAGTTCGTTTCTAATCTGCGATCCTTATTATGAATAACTTTCCCATTATTATTTTTATAGGAAACACCATCTATTTCTTTTAATGCTACTTGATTTAGATTTCCATCAATATAATCAATTATTTCTTTAAAAGTATGCTCACCTTCACCCCGAATTGCATAGTCAACGGATTGATGTTTAGCTACATAATCCGGATCGAGTGTTGGATGATATCCGCCAATAATTGTTGTACAACCCTGTTCTTTGGCCATTTGTGCAACTTCAAACGCGTGATCTATTTGGGGTGTCATACTTGTAATCGCAACAACATCATGACGGTTTAATTCGCGTCGAAATCTTTTTTCTTTAAATTTATCAATTTTGAAATCAAATAATTTTGCGTCATGTTCAGGAACCATAGCTGCGATTGAAATAAGACTCAGTGGGGGACCTTTAATGATCGCATCAAGCCCAGATTCGAGTCGAGCTGGATTAACATATAAGATTCTCATACTACTCAAAATATTATTTGTTTGTTAAATCTACATAAAAATCAATTTACTTAGAACATAGTAGTTAAAAAAAGTATTTAAACTTGTCTGTTCTACATACCCTTATAAATAAAATTAGAAAAAAAAGAAAAAAAAAGGTTTGTAAAGTTCTATTCTCTAAATTTCAACGTCATACTCTAATTGGTCGATAATTTCTATTAGATCTAAGATTTCAAACCCCATATTAAATTTTTCATTTGCATCGCTTAAATTGGTTCTACAAAATGGACATGTTGAAGATACAATAGATGCCCCAGTTTCTTTTGCTTCTTCTAATCTTTCCTGTGATATTTCAACGGACCAATCTGGATATCCAATCTTAACACCTCCTCCAGCACCGCAACACCATGCATGATTCCGATTTCGTCTCATTTCTACAAAATTTATTCCAGGAATCTGTTTATAAACATCTCTTGGGATTTCATATATACCAGAATGTCTACCTAAATGACATGGATCGTGATAGGTCACAGTTTTATTGTAATTTGATTTGAATTTTAATTTACCTTTTTCTATTAATTCCTTAAGCAGTTCACAAGTATGATATAGTTTAAAATCATATACAATACCAAATTTTTTAAAATCATTCTTTAATGTTCGATAACACCCAGCACAGGAAGTAATTACCTTAGTTGCACCCGCTTCTTTTATCTTTTCTATGTTATAATTCATAAATTCTTTTGAAATCGAGATTTGACCCGTTCTTATCATGGGAGAAGTGCAACAATGCTCATCGATTAATGTAAAATTAATACTTGCCTTTTTGAGAAAGTTTAATGTTGCATCTCTTAAGGATTGTTGGCGATAATTTGAAGTGCATCCAATATAATATACCCATTCTGCTTTATCGGGTAAATCATATTTTTTCTTTAGCTCTTCATTATCAGAATTTGGTTCATCATAAGGATTAAATTTTTTAATAGCTCGCTCAATTAATTTTTCTTGGTTTTGGGCTGGACCAATATGTTTGACTGCTAACTCTCTCAAGGCTTCTATCATATCAACAATATAATCTGCATGTGGTGCTTGACATGCATCCATACACGCTCCGCAAGTAGGACATGCAAAAATGGCATCTTTTAATTCATCATTCCATTCTAAATCTCCATTTAATAACCCCCTTATAGTTCTTATCTTACCAGATGCCCAAAATGATTCAAATAGGAATTTTTCACCTGAAGGACATGATGGTTCAAAAGTCTTATAACTATATTTGCACGTACTACATTTTATACACCGCTCAAAAGCCATTTCTAGATACTCTTTCCCCATTAAACTATTATCTATTTCTACCATTTATGTATTCCACCTCCCTGGATTAAAGATACCATTTGGATCCATACATTTTTTTATTTTTTCAAATAAGTTTAACCAGCCAGGATTAATTTTTTTACGCATTTTTTCCGTCATCCAGGCAGGTGTTTTATAAGGGATACAACCCAATTCTAAACAAGTATCAACGATTTCTTCTAATAACTTATGAATTCTTTCCTCATCTTTAAATTTATCAAAGCGTATTATTGGTCTAAATATGCAATAATGTGAATATTTCATGCTTTTCATGTATAGGTACAACGGAACATTATATTTTTTAAAAAGTTTATCTACTTTTTGTGATAATTCTTCTATTTTATGAGAGGGAGCATAACTACCAAACCATGTTAAACCAGAATATTCAAATAAAGATAAAACCATTGATGGTAAATCTACTAAACTACGAAGTCTTAAGTTAAATAATTTTACAAATTCATCAAAATCTATTGAATATACTCTAATACCTTTTTGTTTAATTTTCTCAACTGTATTTAAATATATCTCCTTTTTTGCTTTATATTCATTCTCTGTATGAGCCGTAATTATGGAAATCGACATCATTCTTGGCTCTCCAGGAAATGTTTTAGGTTCCGGAATTCCACAGCACATTTTAACTATTTCAATGCTTCCAAGGGCAATATCATCAATAACCTCCGTTCTTCCAATTTCTCTACTAATTTCTCCTACATCCTCCAAATTAAAAATTATTAATGCTTCAGATTTACGAATTGATTTCTTTGGCCATAATTGAACTGCACATTTTGTTATTAATCCGGTCATACCTTGCCAATTTACAAATAATCCCATTAAATCGGGCATTGGATAACGACTCCACCAACTATCGGGGTCAGCTTCCTCTTTCCCATAAAAACATGAACCTATCCGTGCGATGTCGCCATCAACTGTAATAACTTCTAAACCGTTAATAGAATCCCCCATTGATCCGATTTTACATGACAAATTATTCATACCGCTTAACATAACATTTCCTACTACACCTGCATAGGGTGGTGCAAAAGGATAATTATATCTAAGGTGCGGATAATTTTCATCTAAATGCTTCTTTAATTGTCCAAATGTCACTCCGGGTTCTAGTAAAGCATACATCATATTTTCATTTATATGTAAGATTTTATTCATTTTTTTACCGAAATCTACGATAATTCCTCCCCGTTCCGGTATTGTGAGGCCTCCAACATTATTTCCAGAGATATAGGGAACAATAGGGATTACATTTTGATTACAATATTTAACTAACTCTACTAATTGTTCTTTATTTTCTGGGATTACAACAAAATCCGGCATATTCGGAGCGCATTCGGTCATATCGTAAGAATAAGGATATAAATCAACACTTTTACTTGATACATTCTCCTTTCCAAAAATTTCAACTAACTTTTTATAAACTTCTTCTTTATTGACTTTTTCAAAAATATTTGTTTCTTTTGAGATTGTCATAAATTTTACCCCTTACCTGGTTTTCTTATTCAATTCAAAATAATTGGTATTAGGTTCCGCTGCAACCATTTGCATAGAAACCATAAAAATGTTATAGAATCTAACCATTAAATCACTATCATCACCTAATCCTTCCATCTCCATTAATCCTTCTCCCACCCCAAGAAGGGGATCTTCCCGACCATAAGCAAAATCCAGCATAGTTTGCAAGTTAAGCTTTACTTTCATATCAGCCTTATCAGATTCTCCTATCTCGAACTTTATCATATTACCATCAAAGATAACAGTCAATGGATAAAATGGTTCTATATGAATAACAATTTTCTTATTCCAGTTAGAGACAAGTTCAATGAATTCTTCTTCATTTTTTCTATAGCTAAAAATGTTATGCAAGGATATCGAAATTAAATCCTCGGGTTTTTGTATAGAAATCATTTTTTAATCACATTAATTTTGGTAAATATTATTTATGTTATTATTTGATATTAGTTATAATTAATATTATATTTTTATTAAGTATTTGAAAAGTGAAATAAAAATAGAATACTTGCAAAATCTAAGGAAAATCATTGAAGATATTGAGACTAATAATGAAAATATTAAAATTTATGATTCTCCTCAAAATCTATCAGAATATTTGAAAACAATGGAGATAGGCGTTAAACTAGACGCATTTAATGAGATTATTTTGGAGGAGGAAACTCAGATTGAATTAGGAGGCATTAATAAATACTCTACTTCTGTAATTTATCCATTATCCAATAAAAATAACATTCAAAATGGACAAATAACATTAATTGGTCCCGAAATTCAAGAGATCCGAGAAAATAATATCGATTTTGGTCAAATAATAATTATTGGAGGAAAAAAGATATCAGAATCTCATTACAATGATTTCCAGAGATTGCAATTTATTTCAGATGGAATACAGGGGTTCATGATTCGCTCCATTCCTCGAAGGTTTTGGTGCAGAATAAGTAAAGATGTGATTAAGAAAGGTTTTTCATTTAATTTATTGGGAAATTCAATTATCTATCTATTCAAAAAACAATTTCCAGAGTTAATAGAAGCTGTAGAGATAATTTTTATAAGCGCGAATGAGCTAAATATCAAAAAATTTGAACCAGTTATTTCAAAAATTAGAGAAATATATAAAAGAAATTGGGCTAAAAAAATTGAAGAATGGAAAGAACGTGTAGATTGTAATTATGATTGGATCTGTGATGTGTGTCCTTATAACGAAACATGTTATAATATTTCAGATATATATGAGCTAAGAAAAAATATTGAATTCGACTAATTAAAAAAATTATTATGAGCCAAAAAAAACCTTATATTATAGCAGTTATAGGAAAGGGTGGTTCAGGAAAATCAGTATTTTGCGCCATCTCAATAATGATAATTGCTAATATGAAAAGATTTAAATTATTTGCTGTTGATGCAGACCCAACTCATTCTCATTTATCTGATCTTCTTGATGTGAAAATTGATAAAAGTTTAGAAGCAATCAGGAAGGAAATTATTAAAACTGCAGCACAAGGAAGGGAATCTGGAAAAATAAAATTGGCAGAAGACATAGATTATTTAGTTTATAATGCAATCGTTGAAAATAAAGATTTCTCCTTATTAGCTGTAGGACTGCCCGAAGGTCCTGGATGTTTTTGTCCAGCAAATAGTTTACTGAAAAAAGTAATATCTTCAATATCTTTGGATTTTGATATAGTTCTAATTGATTGTGAAGCCGGTTTAGAACAAATAAGTAGAGAAGTAATCAGCAATGTGGACACAATAGTAATAATATCAGACATTTCAGTTAGGAGTATAGAAACCGCTAAAACCCTACTTCAAAACTCTAAAAAATTTACAAAATATAAACATATCGGCATTGTCGTTAATAGAGTTCGAGGAGATATATCTTTTCTAAGAAAAAAAATTAATGATATGAATATACCTACTTTTGGAGAAATCCCCGAAGATGATAATGTTATAAAATTAGATATTGAAGGTAAATCAATGAGAAATTTATCCTTTGATACATCAATATATAAAAGTATTGAGAAAATTATACAGAAAGTTTTAGATTTCAGGGTATCATTAAAAGATTTAAAGATATAATTAAAAAAAAAATTATAAGATATATTTTAAACACTTATATGTTTTTCTAATTTTTCTTTATGTAATTTATCAGCTTCCAGTTTTATTTGTTCATATTTTTCCTTAGTAATTGGAAATCGACTCATTGATACGATTCCAATGCATAAGGCAATCGCTGGGAAAATAAACATCAAACTGCGAAGTCCAAAAATTGTTTGTTCTGTAGTTCCTAAGGGGTCAAAAACTGCCCAACCAACACTAGTAAAGACAATACTAATTGTAAGAAATATTAAAATCGTTGATAGTTTTGTTATCAAGGCATTTATTCCGTAATATCCCCCTTCTCGCCTTATTCCGGTAGTTAATTCATCCTCATCAATGACCGCAGCTAAAACGAGATCTACATATAATATATCTCCTGCAAGACCTATTCCAACAAGAAAAAACGCTATAAAGGCAGTAATAACATCAGAAATGAACATGAATGGAAGAAGTGTGATAATAAACGTAGTCATTGACATCATTAGACCTTTTTTTACTCCAACCTTAACAACTACCCAACGCCAAAAAAATACAAATATAGCTGCAGAAATAAATGTTACTCCCAATAAAAGACCTAATATTGTTGAATTCGATTCATTTAAAACAAACAGACCGTAAAGTGGTACAATAGTTGGAAGCATTCCCACAACGAACCAATGTCCAAGATTTGCAATGATAAAAGTTCTAAATCCTTTATTTTTCATTGAAACTTTTAAAGATTTTAATAATGAGGGAGCTTTTTTATAATCATCAGAAAATTCAATTCTTTCCCGAATACCAAACTTGATTAATATGATTGCGCCTATAGCTATACAAATACACATAAATATCCCTGCATAACTGTATTCCGCTATATAAATAGGATTTGCTAATTCAGGTATGAAAAAGGTCGGCATTATAAAGGCAAAAATTAACCCTAACACTGTAAAAATTTGTTTAATAGTATTAGCTTTAGCTCTATCGCTTAACTTTAAGAACATCTCAGGAAACAAGGATGCATAGTTTAAGTCATACATTGTATAGAAGAATTCCCATAGGATTATTATAAACAAAAAATATATGAATTTTGTAATATCCGTTGTAAGAACTGGAGTCCATAAAAATATCATTATAACACATAGCGGGATAAATGCAACAATAATATACGGTTTTCTTCGACCCCATTTCGTCCTTGTACGATCAGATAATGCTCCTAATAGGGGATCATTAAGTGCGTTCCAAATAGCCCAAATAATAAATCCTATTGTAATATAAGTTACATCTAATCCAACTACAGCATAATAGAATGTGAAAATTAAGAATGTAAACATTTGGGAGGCAATTGTATCCGAGAATTGACCTACTCCATAGGTTGCTGCTTTTCTTAATGAAAAAAATTCTTCAGTTTTTTTAGTTTCTTTACTCATTTTTATTCATTTATCTTAGATTTGAATTTAATTATATTGAATAAATTTTCATCAACAAATTATATAATATTTTAGTTTGGGAAATTTAATTTATAGTTAAATAATTCTTCTAAAATTTAAAAAGTATCAACAAACCGTTCAATTCTTCATTTTTTTAATGTGGTAATTGGACGGCTTTGTAATATGTATATTTTATCATTTTCTATTGCCCATTCAATATCTTGAGGTAAATTGAATGCATTTTCAATTTTTAATCCTAAATTATGAAGTTGGCGAAGTTGTTTTTCGTTTATAGAGCAGACAGTCCTGGATTGGGGGTCTGTTTCTATCAAAATTGTATATGGCCCTTCAGGATTCTTAATCGACTTTTTCTCTTTTTTACCGATAATCCTCTTTATAATTTCGAATTTTTTTTTTTTAATTATAATAGTATCTGGGATTATTAAATCATCCGCAATAGTATCACCAAGCCCCCATGCGGAATTTATCAACATTTGGTTCGAATCATTATTTATTACATTAGCTGTAAAAAAAACTCCTGATATTTGTGAATTAACCATTTGTTGAACAATAACAGCCATATGAATATCAGATAATGAAATATTTAATCCTTTTTTCCGCATTTGAAGGATATAAAGCAGTGATTGAGGGGAAAATAATGATAACCAGCAATTTTTTAAAGATGCTATAATATCATGAATATTATTGTTATGTAAATAGGTATCAGCTTGTCCAGCAAAGGAGAATTTTTTGGAATCTTCGATTGTTGCTGAAGATCTAACTGCGAAAGAAATTTTACTCCCAATTTTTCCTTTAATCTTATCAAATGCTACTCTGATTTCATCGATTATTTTTTTAGGAATTTTTGATTTCAATATTAAATCTCTGATTTTTATTGAGTATTGTAGAATTTCTTTTAAATGAAATTGTTTTGATAATAATTTCATCAATTGATTGCTGTATTTAGATTCTTCAAGGAATTTTTTATAAGATTTTGTATTGATAATGAATCCAGAAGGGACCCTTACTCCTATTTTTATTAATTTGATTAAATTGGATCCTTTACCTCCCAATAAATCAATATTAGGTGTTACTTCTGAAAAAAATACAACGTATTGCGAAAGTTTCATAGATATTCTTTGAAATAGTAATAAATAAAATATATTTAATTAAATATTAAAAATTTTTATCATTTTAAATTAACTCCTTTATTATTTTTATTTAATTTAATAAAAATAGCAAATACGAGTTTCCTAATTTATTAATTTTTTAATTTTTAAGATATCATAAAGCATATTTTTATTTGAATCTTTTAAAAAAATAAAGTTTTATTAAAGATTAAATGAAATAATAAATTAATAATTATTCAAAATAATATTTTCAATATAGTTGATTTAGATGAAAAAAATTGGGGAAGGATCATCTTGTTCGTCCAATTCAGAAGTTTTAGGAGAATTTGTGTATATCCAATCCGTCGAAGACGTAATAAATTTATTTGATGATGCTAACGGGAAAATATGTATCGTAGATGATTCGGGTACTACTACTCTTGGTCCAATTTTATCAGATTTAGCAGGAGTATTGTGTCCACTCGGTTCTGCGGGCTCACATCTAGCT
>JAUWGH010000001.1 GCA_030606485.1 Promethearchaeota archaeon
AATATCATCTGGATGTATTAAATCTAATCGGGTTTTTCCCAACATATCATCGTTAGAATAACCTAGAATTTTCAAATAAGTTTCCTCATTAATATATTCGTGTTCGAATTTTTGATTAAGAATTGTGATTAAATCATTTGCGTTTTCAGAAATAAGACGATATTTTTCTTCGGATTCTTTTAATTTTTGTTCTACCTTCTTGCGCTCGGAAATATCTCTTGCAATCATTAAAATTTTATTTTCTCCATCTTGATCTATAAATCTTTTTCCCCTAACTTCAAGCCAATGATAAATGCCATTTTTATCTTTAAGTCGCACCAAATCGATTAATTCGCCATATTTAAAACCTTTTTTAAAAGACTCAATTGCATTATTAATATCATCTGGATGCATAATTTCTAATGTGGATTTACCAATTAAATCATCTTTAGAAAATCCCAATATTTTAATGTGAATATTTTCATTAATGTATTCAAATTGGGTTTTTTGATTAACAATGGCAATTAGGTCATTTGCATTTTCTGAAATTAATCGATATTTTTCTTCAGATTCTTTTAATTCTTTTGTCCGTTCAATTATTTTTTGTTCTAATTCTTTATTTAAATTTTTAAGTTGTTTTCCAGATTCTTTTAATTTTAATTCTATTAATCGTAATTGTGTAATATCTTTAGCAACCCCTAAAATTCCATAGATTTTTCCATCTTGCCTTAAAGGTATTCCATATGTTTCAACATACAGGAATTCACCATTTTTTGTTTTTAATTTGTATTCTGTATGTGTTAATTGCTTACCAAAATCTCTAATTTCTGCTAATGCCTTAAATGCTACTGCTAATTGATCTTTACTAATCAAATCATTGAAACTTAAATTTTTAATTTCTTCCCTATTATAACCAAGTTTTTCTAACGTGATTTCATTTGCATCAAGAAATTTTCCTTTAAAATCATGAACGTAAATCAAATCTAAAGAATATTCAAAAAGGTCCTTAAATTTTTCTCTTACTAACTCTAAACTATAAGTCATATTTCCTCAAATTAGTTTGTTTAAATTAATTTCCAGTCTTTTGAGTTATTTTTTAAAGAGTCAATATTTTTATTATTAACCCCTATACTACGTGAATAAAAAATAGATTATATTAATATTACTTTTTTAAAAAGATTAAAATTAAATATAATTATAATTAATAAAGTTATCTTTAATAAATTGGAACAATTTAAACAACTTTTTAATTTATAGCAGAGCCTTTTAATCAAGTAGATATAAAATTAAATAATTTGATAATGAAAAACTTTTAAAATCTAAATATTTTCTATATTTGAATATATCTTTGACATAATTTATTTAACCAATATAAATATTGGGATTTCACAACTGGATAAGATCTCGTAAATTTGGGTCATAATCGGTAAAGCCAGAAGTTAAAGAATCTCCAAAACATAGAAAAATCATAATTAATAAAATTATAATGTAGGAAAGATTTAAAATATATATAGATTAAAAAGAATATATATAAGAAATATGGGGGTATAGCCTAGTTTGGATAACTATTTGTTCCAGAAAGGGCGTTAGCTTGCGGAGCTAAAGGCCGAGGGTTCAAAAGAGAAAGCATTTCGCTTCTTGTGAATAAATCCCCCTACCCCCATTTCTATCTAGCTTTTTCTAATTTTCGTTTGTATAATGATTGAAAAAATCTTAACTTTTGTTCAACTTTACGACTATTAAAAAAAAGGAAACGATGAAATATTATATTAATTTCGTCTTTATTTGCATCAGGGAATGCAAAAGTGATCTTTTTTACAGGTTTTACTTGATTAATGTTAAATAATGGTTTTAAAATGGGTAAAAATATTTCAGACAAATTATCGCTTTTTTTATTTAATTTTAAGAGATCACCATTAACTTTAAAAAATAAATTTATTAAAAAAAGTAAATGAAACAGATTTGCCATAAAAATATATTTACATAAAAAAAATAATTGCTCTACATTCGAAAATGGAAATTCAAGTGTTAATTTTGACCCAACTCTGTTTAAATCATTCTTTTTATCAATCCCCATTTCCTCGTAGCCTAATTTTAATAAAAAATTTAATAAACCTGGAAATCTTTTCTTATCAAAAAGTACCCAATATTCTTGCTTTCCTTTGATAAAAAAGAACCCTTCTTTAAAAACTACAGAAGTATAATATAATTTTCCAGTTTTTATTGCTATTCCTTTCTGAACTGTTATTGAATCTTCAGTCCATGCTTCTTCGGCGAACAATATAGAATATTTTTTAAAAGATTCCAGAATATCACTATATATTTCCTCATAATTATCAATCTTAGATTTATATTTCTCCAGATAAGATAATTCTTTTTGAATTGTTTCGATAAGTGTAATATAAACACACATGTATTTCTCTCTATATTTTTTGATAAGTTCAATTGCATCTTCCTGTTCCTTTAATTTTATTTCAATTTTATCATTTTTTATATCAACCTTTTTAATTTGAGTATCAAAAGATTTCTCCTCTAATTTTTCCCTTTCAAATATATTATCGATAAAATGTAATTTTATTGAAGGAGATTTGATTGGTAATGAAAAAATAACCTTTTCTTTGATTCTGGGAAATTTTGAAATAATATTAATAAATTTCTCTGCAATTAATTCTATTTTTCCACTATTATCTTTAATCAAATTTCTTGTATCGATTAAAGGTTGATTTTTATTTGAATTATTAATAAGTTTATCATTGATATAATGAAAATTTCTTACGTAATAGTTATTATCTTGCAAATAGCTTAAATTCTTTAATTTTTTTTTTTCCCATTTGATTAAAAAGGGATCCGGAATTATCAAATCGAGTTCTTTAGATTTAATCATTTCAAAAAGTATTTCATATAGAATCTTCTCAGAAATTGGATTTGGACTTTTCAATCTACAAATAAAATTGAAAATCTCAATATATAAGACTGCACCTAATCTATGAGAGGATATCTCCTTGATTATACTTTTTTTAATTTCCGCTTTTAACATTAATATTAAATTTTAATAGAATCTATTTAAAAATAACTTTAAATTAAGATATGAATTAAATTTTAATCTAAGATCTCATAATTTCTTGAAATATTATGAAGAAAATTAAAAATCCTGTTAAATTTAAAATTAATAATTTTAAGTAAATTTATCGGAGATTTTAAACTCCAAATAATTTCAAATATTATAGACATGATTAAAGAAGAAAAATTAAATATCTTGTTTGTGAATCCATTTAAATTAATTCCTGAATTCATGGATCAGGAAATTTTATTGGGTCCATTATATGTACAAAATTTCATAAAGAGTAAGATAAAAAATGTGAAAACTGATATAGTTGACATGATTAAAGAAGAGAAGTTAGGTAATTTTAATCCAGATCAATTTGAACCAATAGAAAAATTTCATTCCCAAATGGATAAATTATTAGACACAATAAATTTTGAATTAGATATAAATTCAATTGTAGCAATAACCGTTCCCACTTCGAAGCATTTTATTCCTACTATGATGATTGCGAAATATTTCCAGAAGAATTATCCTCAAATTCCCATTGTTTTAGGTGGAGCCCATGTTAGCTCTGTCCCTCAGGATTTTATTTTCGATAAGACACCTATAGATTATATTATTATCGGGGAAGGGGAATTATCTTTCTTGGATATTATTAATAGTGGGTTTAAGAAACAAAAAACACCCAAAAAATATTTAAACAATCCCATTGAACAATTAGATGATCTTCCGGTAATAGATTTCTCTTTATACAACAAATATTTAAAGGAATTCACAACTCTAAGCATCTCTCTCAGTAGGGGTTGTCCTTTTAATTGTTCGTTTTGTATGGAAAAAAAATTAATTGAAGGAACTGGAAACATACATAAAAAGTGGAGAAGTTATACTCCAAAACGCGCAAAAATAGAACTAGAATCAATGCTTAAATTTGGCGAGATTAATAACATTAGATCATATGCTTTTTATGACCCCATTTTCGGCTTTAGTCGGCAATGGCTATTAAAATTTTTGAATTTATATCCTATAGAGCCTGATTTTCACGTATGGACCGAATGCCGTTTGGATGTTTTAAATGAAGATGTTTTAACTAAACTGGCAGCCCGAAAAGTCTCATTGATGTATGGATTAGAGACTTATTCGAAAAAAATGCTTTCAATCATGAATAAAACTAATAATCCTACTCAATATATAGAAAAATTTAATGAAATTATGAAAATTTCGGAAAAGTTGGAGATGTTCTGCGTTTTAAATATTATTATCAATCATCCTGGCGAAACAAGACAATCTTTTAAGGAAACATTTGAATTTGCGAAAAAAATTTCTGAAAAAGTTGATTTAGTTAATTTGAATTATAATTTAATGCGAAATTTTCCAGGAACGCCACTATACTGCAATTTGGATTATTATCGAGAGACATATGGAAGTGAATTTTATTTTCTTGATTGGTGGAAATATAAGGAACAATTAGATTATGGTTTAACTTGTATTCGCCCCAGTAAAAATTTATCCTTAAGAGAAATTTTAAATTTATATAGAGATTCCTATATTGAATTGCAAGAATTAAATATTAAACATTTAAAAGAATCAAAAAATAGATTGGAAGATTATTTTGTAAAAATAATGTATGAAAAAAATAAAATAACATTTCTTGAAAATTTAATTAAAAATATGATTGAATTTTTAGATGTACATGAGATAGAAATCGAATCTAAACATGAAAGAAAGAGTTAAATCTGAATATAATTTAAGATATCAGAAATTTTATTGATTGTATAATCTGGCTTATATTTAGGTAAAATTTCTTGTTCGAAGGGGAATTTAAAAGATCTTTTTATTAAAAATGTATTTAATTTTGCTTTTTTCCCACCAATCATGTCCGCTGCTTCGTCTCCAATCATAAGGCAGCTCTCTGGGCAATGGGATAAACCTATTTTTTCAAGAGTATTATGAAATATTTCTACATTTGGTTTTCTCTTACCGAAACCTGCAGATGTTACAATTGCATTAAAATATTCAAAAAGATGGTGTTTTTTTAACATATTAATTATGCTATTATGATGTCGCGCATTAGATAAAATAGCTATTTTAATCTTTGCATCTAACAAGGTCATTAAAGTTTGTTTAGAATCTGAAAAAGGAATCCATGCATCATCAGAAAACGAATGATATTTATCAGATAATTTATTTAAAATTTCATTAGTGAGAAATTTTTTTAAAATAGAAGGTTCTAAATTCTTCATATTTTTTAAGACAAATTCAAGAATTTTCGCAGTAGGATATTCTAATTTGGTCTTAATACTCAATTGCCAAAATTTTCTGTTCTGTTTTTTAATATTTTCAACAAAAGTATCAATTTGATTATCATTAAAAAGCCCTTCGCTTTTTAAAAATTCCGCAACTAAATTTAGACCTTGATATTCAATTTCAATATATCTTTCAAGCGATGGATTCTTAAAATGGAATAATGTGAAACCAAAATCAAAAATAATACCTTCAGGTTTGATTTTAGTCTTAATTAAATTATCCATTATTAATCACATTAAACATTTAATAAGAAGATTATAAAAATTTAATGATTGTAACGATATTGTAACGATGGCTTTAAATAAATGGTTGGATGAGGATAACTCGAAAAATAATAAAGGAAAATCAAAAATGACAATCATATCCCCATTTAAAGAACAGAAGTTAAAAAAAATAAAAGAGTCAATTAGGAAGAGTCAAAAGCAAGAAACAGAATCGAAAGACCCAATAGATGTTTTCATCTCATATGTATCGGAATTTAAAAAGTTTCTAAATTCAAGAACTTATCTACGTGGGGATCTAAATAAACTGATTACATGGATAATAAATTTAAACTACAAATATAAAGAATTGATCAATTCCAATGAAAATTTTAACACAAATAATAAAGAGAGTAATATTGAGTTATTAAAAGAGATTCCTCCTACTTTTCTTGATGAAAAATTAACTTTAACTTTAAAAAAATATGCCTATAAAGATAAAATGAATAATTCCGATAGATATTATTTGCGTAAGTTGAAATCTCTCGTTAAAGATCAGCTAAAAAGAGCAAGAATATATCAAATTATGGATAAAATTTTAAATCAATAATTTTAAATCAAAAACTAATTATTAATCCCTCTGATTTTATTGAATAATACTAAATTTAAAAACATATGATTTAATATAACTCTTAAGTAAAGGCATTAATATATTAAAATTAAAAATTGGGTTGTTAAAGATGTGGATTGTGTGTCCTATAGCTGGTGTTGGAAAAAGACTTCAACCTTTCACTTATACTAAGCCTAAGGCGTTTTTAAAAATAGCTGGAAAGAAGATTATCGACCATTTATTGATTAAATTGAAAAATAATTTCCCTCAGGGCACGGATATTTTATTTATCATTGGATATAAAGGAAGGCAAATTTCCGATTATTTAAAAGATAATTACTCAGATTATTATAATCTTTTTTTTACAGAACAAAAGCCCTTAGGTTTTGATGATGATATTCCATATTTCTCGGGACTCGCTGATGCCGTTCTTTTAGCTAAAGATTATGTAAAGAATGACAATTTTTTTATCATTTTGAGTGATAGATTACCAACGCGTGACTACTCAACAATGTTAATTTCTTTTCATCAAAATCAATTTGATATTTTAATTAACGTGCAGGAAGTAAAACAACCAGAATACTATGGTGTAGTGCAATGTGATGAGGGTGGCAATATAAAAAAAATAATAGAAAAACCCGAGCAATATGTTTCAAACCTTGCTGTTTCAGGAGCATATTTAATCAATAATTCAGTTTCTTCCATTTTTTTTGAATTAATCCAGAAACAATACGAAATTCCACTTGATAATGGAAGAGAACATCAACTAACACCAATAATACAAAAATTAATTGATATGGGAAAAACAGTTAAAATAAATAAAATGCATGATACTATCTTAGATTTTGGTCGTCCAGAGAGTCTTATTGAGGGAAATCGCTATTTATTAAGTGAGATAAAACAAATTGATCCACTTTATGAATCTCTAAAAATTAAAGGAAATTCTATATCTTCTAAAATAATACCTCCAGTAATAATTGGGGATAATGCAAAAATTACCAATTCGATAATAGGTCCTAACGTTTCTGTTGGCGATAATATCATTCTAAATAAATGTATTTGTTCGGATACAATAATTGGAGATAATACATCTCTAAATAAAATTATTACTTCAAGTAGTCTAATTGGAGACTTCTCTACTTTGGAAGATCTTATCAAAGAAAATATAATAATTGGGGATTCTTCTTGTATTTCAACTTCTGAAAGGTAATAATTTCCACTAAGAAAAAATCGATTTAAAAGAATGGACCATTAAAAATTTATATATTTAAAATACCCTTAGTTATAGTATATTAAAATAATTAATATTAAAATTTAAAAAAAATAAAGAGTACGATATAAATGGGTTTTGGTAAGGCTTTCGGTTTAGGATTTCTAATTTATGTTGCTTTGAATTTTGTCTTTGCATTAATTGTTGCCCTTTTAGCAGGTACAATAGATCTCTATTTTAGTGGGATAACAACATATCCTCTGGTATTCATTAGTTCTCTTTTCGCTCCAATATTAATTCTCCCTGGCGATGCATGGTTAACTCTAGGAATATTAGCAGTATTATCTGCTCCTGCTGCTGGAATGCTTCTAGCTTTAATAATAATGATAGGATTAATTGTTCCGCCAATATTAGCCGCAATTATTGCTGGCCGAACTGGAGGGGGTAAAGGAGCAGCATTCGGAGCTTGGTTCTTAATTGCTATTATTTGTGCTACTGTACCTCTAGTCTTAGGTATTATCGCTGGTACCCTCTTAGTTGATGTTACTACAATTCTAACTTTTATATTGAGTGGAGTTATAAACGGATTATTTTATGGAGCAATAGCAGCGCTTTCGGCAAGAGAAGGTTTTTAAAATAATTAGATAATTCAATTTTTTTTTTATTTTTTTTCAATCTTAAATCTCTATTACGATAGTTATTTAGATTAAATTTAATAGTTAATTCAAAAAATTATTATTATTATTATTTCATATTCTTCTTTAATTATTATGAGCTCTTTTAGTGAATTTATAAAAACATTCGAGTTAAGAAGTAACAGATTAAAGGGAAA
Organism: Promethearchaeota archaeon; assembly: GCA_030606485.1. Lineage (GTDB taxonomy): Archaea > Asgardarchaeota > Lokiarchaeia > Sigyniarchaeales > SOKP01 > 6H3-1. The sequence goes on from JAUWGH010000001.1 coordinate 8,182, forward strand.
ATTTCTCCCAATTTCAGAAAATATAAGAAAAAAAAGACATAACTATAAAGTTAAATCAATTTATTCTTTAGAAGATGAATTAAAAGACCGTTTTTATTTAATTAAATTTATTAATCCTGAAAACAAACCAAAATATCTTTATTTTATATCTTTTATTTTAGCATATCAAAGTTCTGATTTACTTGTTTTTATTGCTAGAGATTTAGTAAAAAGAGCTAACATACTTTTGACACAATATCCCCTAAAAGCTAAACACTTTAGATTAAGTTTAATATGTTTAAAAGAGATAAAAAATAAGGATGATTTTTTCAAAATCAAACAGATAATGAAAGAAATATATAAAGAGTTAAAAATTAAATTAATTAAAATATCTGAAATGACCGATTAATTTGATTAATAAAATTATTTCTAGTTGATTTTTATGTCTTCTGAAAAATTGGTTAAAACAAAAATTGTAGCTACACTTGGTCCTGCTTCTAATAATATAGCCATAATTAAAAGATTAATCGATACTGGTGTTGATGTTTTTCGATTAAATTTTTCTCATGGAACGCATGAACAAAAAACTGAAACTTTTAAAATGATTCGAGAAGTAAATGAATATATTGGTATAATGTGCGATATACAAGGCCCTAAAATTAGGGTTGGAACAATAAAAGAACCATTTATTATGAATGTGAATCAAAAAATAAAGATTTATGAAGAAAACATTGAAGGAAATGAGGAACAATTCAGCATCCCCTATGATGGTTTTCTTTCGGATATAAGCATCGGAGATTTAATATTTATTAATGATGGTATCATTCGAATTGAGATTAAAAGTAAAGAAAAGGATCATATAATAGGGCAAGTAATTTCGGGCGGGCCAATTTCCTCTAATAAAGGAGTTAATATCCCTTCTGGTGAACTTAAACAGAAAGTTCCAACTAAAAAAGATGTAGAAGATATGAAATTAATTGCAAAGCTTGATCCTGAATTTTTAGCTATTTCTTTTGTTGGAACTGCAGCCGATGTATTGAACGTTAAAAAATTGATGCAAAATTTTGGTAATTCAGAAATCAAATTAATTTCTAAAATTGAAAGACCGATAGCTTTAAAAAATTTTCCGCAGATATTAGAAGTTTCTGATGGAATAATGGTTGCAAGAGGAGACTTGGGCGTTGAAATATCCCCAGACCTAGTTCCCGTCAAACAGAAGGAAATAATAAAGCAATGTAATATCTTAGGAAAATTTGTAATTACAGCTACGCAGATGCTGGAATCGATGACAATAAATCCAATCCCTACTAGAGCAGAAGCAAATGATGTATTCAATGCTGTATTCGATGGCACAGATGCTGTAATGCTTTCAGGCGAAACTGCTATGGGAAAATTTCCAATACAAAGTGTGAGTTATATGGACCGCATTGCTAATACTGCTTCTGAGATTATACCTCCACGAGATCCTGCTGATTTTGACTCTGAAAAACTACAACATACACAATTATTAGGTAGAGGTATTCTAGATCTTTCACATCAATTAGTAAATTTGAACTATCAAGGTAAGATTTTAGTTATTACCAGAAAAGGATTTGGTTGCCGGATGATTTCTAAATATAGACCACCACTACCGATATATGCAATTACTCCGTTTAAAAGAACTGCAAGAGAATTGAATCTTTTATGGGGTGTAATGCCAATCCATATTACAGATGAAAATTTTTTTAATCAACCCGTAGAGGATATTATAAGTCAAGCAGTTCAATATGCTGTTGATCATAGGCATTTTGAGTTAAATAATCATGTAATTATATTATTAGCTTCAAGAAAATATCCAGATTTTGGAAATCTAGTCGGATTTTATTATGTAAAAGAAATAATCGAAAAATAATAAGAAATATCAGTTTTTGGGTTTTTTTTTTAAAAATTTATTTCTCTTTTCTTTTAATCTTCAGATCGTATGCAATATATAATATAATTCCGGCTAAAATAATTGCTAGTCCAACTATCCACATAAAATATTCAAATTCTGTTTGACTGGTCCAAGTCCAACCCCAAGCATGTGAAAAAAAGTCGAATGGAAGGAAAAATAACATTAAAAATATCATTGATATATCGATTATACTAGCAAAAATTAAGATTTCAACCGTTCTAATTTGTTCTCGTTCTCCAATTAAAGTACTAATCAGGTTTGAAATTTGTTTATTTTTAAATATTATACCCATAAGAGCTGAAATTACGATAATTTCTATCCATGCTTTTATTAAAATTTCAATAACTATAGCTTCTGGCATTCCTATAACGATATTTAAATCCCATATCGTGAAAATCATTTCTGGAATATAACCTACAATTCCCGCAATTAGAATTCCAATTATTTTTTTATAATTGTTTTGTTTAAAGAATGTTATTTTTTCAGTTAGAATATAATAAATAAATCCGACAGAGAATCCAGTTAAAATTTTTCCTGGGATCAAAGCTGGATTTGCAAAACGAAAAGCAGGAATAAGCCCTACTATAGCTCCTGCTATTGAACCTAATATAGGTCCACCACTTAAAGCTACAATATATGTACCTACATGTGACAAATCAATTGCGACACCGGGACCTATTGGTAACGTATATACTGATAAAAATGCTAAAACCACGCCCAATGCACTCATTACGCTTAGAAATGCGATAGACTTTGAGTTAAAATAGTTTTTAGGAAGAATTCTTTTCGATTCTGGCTCCATATTTAATCCAATTTAAAGAAATGATTTTTATTAAATTATTAAATATAAAAATATTCCATTCTATAAAAAGGATTACTCAAATTTTCCCTAGTTTTTACTCATCTTTAGGTAGCCTAAATTATTTAATATTATGCTAAAATGAAGAATTTTTTTAGAATTCGCAATAAAAAAATTTTAATAGTATTCTAATGCGATGATTTTCAACTAATTCCTTAAAAAATTTGAAATATTTATAAAATTGAATAATTATGGAAAACGACATTAATCTTATTGATAAACTTCTTAAATTTGCACATGGGAGTGTTTATGGTATATCATCAGTTGTAATTGGACTTTTATTTAACATTATTGCATTAATCTTATTTCCAAACTATAATTTTCTTCTTAATATGATAAGCGAATTGGGTGTAGGCCCAGGTGGAATTTTTTTTAATTTAGGATTAATTTTAGCAGGGATATTAGCAATTCCATTTTTTATTTATTTTGGTCGAGTTCTTAGAAGTAATAATACTAATACCAGTCTTGAAAAAAGTGCAGTGACTACTTCTATTATTTCTTGTTTTTCTTTTGCGCTTATTGGATGTTTTCCAGCAATACAGAATAACAATATTGTTTTGTTTTTTCATGGCACTTTTACTTTAATAAATTGGATATGTGAGATTCTTTATTTAACTCTTTTTAGCATTTTAATTTTAAAAAGTTCTAAATTTTCAAAATTACAAGCTTTTCATGGTTTTATTGGTATTGGTGTAATCGGGTTTAACTTATTCACATGGTGGCCGATAACAGAATGGGCTGTTGCATTATTCATTACATCTTGGATTCTTGTTAATGCAATATATATGCTTTATAAAAAAATATAAATATTATAAAAAACTGCTTTAAAGGCATATTAATCTCTATTTTTTCAAAATCTGCTTCTCTTTTGAATCGAGTTGCAACCAATCGCTTATTTCTTTTTTTATTTTTATTGATTTTGAGGATAATAATTTGAGGAATGGAATTACAGTTCTTGTTGCTTCAATAGAGGATATTTCATATACATCCTCAATTTTTTTTGCTAAAGAAAGTTTATCTCTGCCAATTCTACTTGAAATAATTTCAGGAAAAGTAGTTTTTACGAATTTTGGTGTATAACTCCTCTTTTTTGCAAGAGAGACACCTCCACCAAATAAATCAAAAAAATAAGGCAGTAAAGCCCAATTTTGATATTTTCTTATTCGACCAAATATTTGGTCTGCAGTGGAAATATTTTCAAACGCATCGACCAGTTCAACATTTAAATTAATATATTTCGGCAAATTTTCATTAACCCATCTATATAATAAATCATAATTCACATCTGATTTATCAAGTAATCTTTTTGCATCGATTAATGTTTTTACTTCTGTAAATAGAGACCGTATTAGAGAAAAAATAAGTTCAGAGGTATCTCTTTGAAGTTCATCTAAATTTTTAAGAGATTCAGCGCTTCTTCCACCTTGCATTAATCCTTGGAGATCATTTATGGAAGCACGTAGATCACCATTGTTTTTTTGAGCAATAGAAATTAAATCTTTAGGTTTAAAATCATTTATATTTTCTCTTTTAAGGATTTTTTCTAGTATTTTAATAACAGCTTCCTCAGATAAGGGTTGAACTTCAAATTTTCTTACTTTTTTATATATTGGATTTAAACTTCTCTTATATTCATTGGCGATCATGACAATTGGAAATTCACTATTAATCATAATTTCCAAAACAGTTGGAATCGCTCCTTTATCACTAACTCCATAAATTCCATCTATTTCATCGATAAGGATTATTTTATTTTTTGATTTAAATATGAAATCCATCATATCTCTTGCTTTAGAAGCTTCATCTAATTTCTTTTTTAGTGATTTTTGCGTTCGAGTATCAGATGCATTTGTTTCTATTACTTGCATGTTTAGATCATTGGCTATAGCATAGATAACAGAAGTTTTCCCGATGCCTGGTGGTCCTTCAAGTAATACTGCCTTTTCTTTACTCTCTTTTTTAAAATTTTTAATAAATTTAATTAGCTCATCAATTAAATCGACCTTTTGTCTATTAACTTTTGCAACTGGTTTTGCCATCTCCTTTATAGATTTTGGGCGATACTTCTCAACCCAAGGTAATTCAGACTTTTTTTCTATCTCTTCCAAAATATTGTTCCTTATTGATTTAAATTAAAATTTTTCAGATAACAGACACATTTTCGAAATTAAATTAGAAAGTTGAATATCATCATCTTGACCATCAATACTTCTAAAATCAGCGTCGGCAATATAATTAATATATTGAATCTTAATAGATTTACTAAGAGGGAATTTAATTATTTCATCTAACAATTGTTTATATATTTCTTGCGCAGAATAATTAAATTCTCTTCGAATTTTTCTCAATTGTGTTCTTACAGCAGAAAAATCGCCTTTTAAAATAGGTCTTAAAAGTTCTTTTATTTTTTTATCCCTATCCCTATTAATAACTTCGAAAAGCACTTCTGAATTGATGTTTGTTGATATCATTGCAGATAATTGCAAAATATCGATTGCTTTATTTAATTGACCCTCTGAATACTTATAAAGAAGTCTGAGTGCTGGTTCATTGATTTTAATTTTCTCCTTTTTTAAGACTATTTCAATAAAATCGCTAAAATTTTTATATTCAACAGGAGGGATAAATAAGATTTGGCAACGAGATATAATAGGATCAATAATTGCTGAAATTTTAGACGTAATAAGAATTATTCTACAATTAGAACCATAAGTCTCCATAAGCCTTCTAAACCCTTGCTGAAATTGTCCTAGAGTTTCAAAATTTTTCACAATTAATATTTTAAATGGAATTTCTCCAATAGCTTTTATCTGAACGAATGGTTTTACTTTTATATCTAAGAATGGATGGATATACCTTTTCTTCCCTGCTCGACTTCCAATCATCCCTGTAGAAAATGTAGATCTAATTCCAGCTTGCCTTCTTTCTTCTTTGGATATGGGAACGTCTGCAAAAAGAGTTTTCAAATTAGATTCATAAGATCCTCCTAAAAATTCTTTAGCAAAACATTTAGCAATAGTAGTTTTTCCAACTCCGTGATAGCCGGTTAAAAGTAAATGAGGAAAATTCTTTTTTGAAATATATTCTTTTAATTGAAATTTAATTTGTTCTCTACCACAAATTTCACTTAAAGTTTTTGGTATATATTTAACCGACCAAACGGGAGAATTAATAGTCATTGTTATTTATTTCAACTCCCTACTGATCATATTAAATAATGCATTTAATTGAATTTCTGAATTAGAACCTTGAGTTATTCTAAATTCGTATTCTCCAAGGTAACTATAAATTCTTGCTAAATTTATATTATTTAAACCCTTCTCTTGAGATATTTTTAATAACACTTGTCTCATTAAATTCCTACTTGAGTATCCACTAAGACTTTTAAGTATCTCTTTTAGATCATCAATTTTGCCTAGTTTTAAAGCATTAAATAATTTTTCTAGGATTTCTGGTTTGAAATAGCCCGAGATTGAATAAATTTCATCAAGTTTTAGATCATCAATAATTTCTAAAGCAACAGTCATTTGTAATGCATTAATTGCTTTTCTAAGATCTCCCTCACTGATGAAAAATAATATATTTAACAATTTTTCTTGATTCTTTATAGTGATGTTTTCTTTCTTTATTATAAATTTTAAACGAGAATTTATTTTCTCTTTATTTAATGGTGTAAATCTTAAAACTGCACATCTTGAAATAAGTGGATCTATAATTCGGTTTATATTATTACACAAGAATATAAAAATTACATTTCCTGAAGATTTTTCTATGATTCTTCTTAATGCCTGCTGAACAGTTCCAGGTATATTATCTGCCTCATCAAGAATCACAATTTTACCATGATTCTCTTCCGAATCTAGTGAAATGATTGATTGATTAACAAATTTTTTTAAAATATTCCTAACATATTCCATCCTGACATTATCAGAGGCATTTAGTTCTAGAAGAAGCCCTTTCTTTTTACAATCATTACCTAATAATTTATGTGTTAAAATTAAAGCCGAACTTGTTTTACCTGTTCCGGCAGGACCAGTAAAAATAAGATGAGGAACTGTTTTACTATTAATAAATCTTTTCAAATTATTAATTGCGAGATTCTGGCTAATAATATCCTCGAATTCCTGTGGTCTATATTTCTCAACCCAAGGAACATCTAATAAGGATTCATTATCCAATGCCATTAAATTAAATTCTCCATCGACTTATCAGAATTTTAACTCCAGTACTTCATATTTCTTTTTAAATTTATATTTTTCATAAAGCTTAGCTGCTTTCAGCGCTTCTTCTTTAAGATTTATTTTAACTCTTTGAACTTTGATTTTCTTTAGATGATTTAGAGCCTCTTGTAGCAAATATTCTCCAACTCCTTTTCCTCTATACTCTGGACTTACAAAAACTAACTTTATATATCCTTCACTTAAGCCATAGGGATCAACCCTCAATTCAGCGACGATCATCCCTGCTGGTTCGCCAGTTTCTATATTTTCTGCTAAGAAAATACCATGCCTTTGCAATGGATCATATAATCTTCTTGATATACCCCAATCAAACCTTCGTTCATCAAAATTTTCTCCTAAATCAGAAACAAGTTGACTAACAAACTGCTTTAACATCTCTCTATCATCAGGAGTTCCGACTCGAATACGAACGTCCATATTATGATACCTTAAAAATATTTATAAAGATATATAAAAATTATCTCTTTAATCATTTATTAATTTTTAATTGATTGTTCTATTTTCAAAATAATAAGAATAAAAAAGTGAAGAACTTTTTTCACCCGCCCCCCCTTTTAATCCATGCTGCAACTTCTGGATCATCATTACCACATGATCGGCATTTACTCCTAACACCGTATACATCTAATGAAAGATGTACTCGAGTTAATAGTGCACCACAATTTTTACATGTAATATATTTCGCACCGCAATCTTCACACATCTTCAAATTAGTATCGGTTACAAATGTGTATCTTCGTTTCAGGATACTATCGTTCACGATTCGAAAAATTGTGCCTCCACACTCATCACATACTTCTTTTTCAGACATTTAAATCATTTTTTCTTCTTTGTTCGAAATTATTATGAAAATGAATAAATGGTTCCTAAGATATTAATAAAAGATAAGATTTTTAATGATTTCCAATTAATAACATTTCAATATATTTTTTTCTAAAAAAAATTAATGTAAAAAGAGTAAAAAAAATAAAAATTAATCCATTTTTAATTTCTTCATTTGTGTTTGAGCTTTCGGGTTTATCTCTTCAAGAGTTCTTATAAGCTGAACAACTTTATCATCTGCAAGTGCTTCTGAGAAGAGCAGAAGGTTTTCAAAAGAACCAATAAAAAGACCCTTTCGCTTTATTGGCTTGCCATCTTGTTTTATTGGATTTATCTCTAAGAATAGAAGGGCTGGACGCGTTTTTGTAGCAGGCACTTTCACTACATAAACTCCTGGAATTGGAGTCTCCATTTTTCCCCAATCTTCTGCATCTTTTAAATGTTCTCTGAGTTGTAATTTAATATCTGCCATATTTATTATCACTTTTTTAATTTTGTACGTCTTATATATAACATGTAACATATAAATCTTTTGACAAATTTCAAAATTCCCATTTTTCTATAAGAACTAAAATTCTAAGAAATGAACAATAAATAAAGAAATAAGAAAAATTTTAATTTTTATGGCTATTCGGGTTTTGGAGCTTGAGATTTTTTAAATATTTCTTCTAAAAATAATTCTTTTTTAATTAAATCTCGAACTGCCACACGAATAGCTTCTGATCTATTTGGAAATCGGCCTTCGGCTACAAAAGCTTCTAACATTTCTAAATATTTTTCAGGTAAGCAAACAGAAGAGAGTTGAATTATTTTTCACCTTTTTATTTTTTATTATATTTTTCTCTTATTTTAATTTTGCAGTAGAAATTGACCACTACCTAAAAATATATCTAAAAATTAATGAGTATTTATTGCCGACAAAAATATATGGAAATTTGTCTCATTTTTACTTCATTTTATTGTAACTAATTATTAAAAAAAAATTAAAATCATTTTTTCTATATTTCACTCTTTTAATTTTTAATTAAAAAAATAAATTGATTAATTTAAAAACAAGAAGTTATTCTTTTTTATTTTTTCTTTCCTGAAGTCTTTTTCTTAAATCCTCTCGCCGTTTTCTTCTTTCTTCTAATCTCTGTTTAATGTCTTGTTCTTTCATTTTTTCCGCTTCTAATTTTTTTGTTTTTTCTGTCTTTACTCTTTCAATCTTTGTTTTTCTTTCTTTCTGTGCTGTTTTTAATTGATCTATATATTGCTCTACTCTGTTTGCTTCTCTTTCCCAATCCTTTCCTAATTCTTTAAAAATATGATGAGCTTTTTCAGCAAATTGGATTGCTCTTGATAAATTATTTCTTCTCTCTGCCATTTTACATTTATTCATATAACTAAATGCTGCTTCAGAATCTACTTTTCTGCCAATAACATCTCCAGTTTCTTCAATTTCTCGTTTTATTCTTTTTTCCTTAACATTGATTTTATTTATATCAATTTGTTCAATAATAATTTTTAAAGCATTAGCCCATTGAATTTCTTCAAAAATTTCTTTTACTTCTACTAATACTGAAACAACACGCATATATTTTGCTCGTAGGCTTGCTCTTTCAGCTTCATCTAATAAATTATAGGCCCTATCTATTTCTTTAAAATATTCTTTTTTTTCAATTTTTTCCTCTTGAATTATCGGAATTAAGCTTTGATTTGTGATTCCATCAATTTTAAGTTTAATTTTTTGGGCTTCCTTCTTCCAACCTGAATTAATAAATTCAGAATAAACTTTTCTGAGCAATCTTACGGCAGAATTAAACTTTTTACTATTAATTAATTCATTTGCTTCATCCAAAGCTTGATAAGATTCCGCTTCTTTACTTTTAAGTTTTATTTTTTCCTTCTCTTTTTTTAAATATTTGCTTCGTAACTTTGCTGCAGAACTTTTTTCTAATTCAGATTGTATTCTTTCGGATTCAGACATTAATTCTTCCATTTTTTTCTTTTCTCTGCTTATATGTTTTAATCTTTCTTTTCTCTCTTCAACTTCTCTCATTTTCTTTTTTAAGTAAAATAAATGGTCTTGATCAATTTTTGTAACTTCTTGTTTCCACCCCAATTCCCCAAAAATTTGACGTGCTTCCGTATATTGTTCATATGCCTTATCAAATTTCTCTTTTAAAATGAAATTGGAAGCTTTATCGATTAATCTAAACGCGTTTTCACCCTTTCTTTTTTCTTCCTTCTTTTTAACAGCAAGTTCTGATAATCTCTCTTTACGTTTTTCTCTTTCTTTTTCAAGTATATGTCTAAATTTTTGTTCCATTTCTCTTTCTTCAACAAGTTTAGCTGCTTCAATTTCTTTAGCTTTCTCAAATCTTTGAGAAAAAGTCTCTCTTTCCTTTTTAAGCGAAAGAATAGTATTTGTTATTAAAATAATCCCTTCTTTATAATTAATCTCTTCGAAAATCTTTTTACTCTCGTCATATAATTCAATAGATTCATCAAATTTCTTATTCCTTAATTTAGATTTTGCTTGATCCATTAATTGAAATGCTTTTTCCTGCAATTGTTCGATTAATTTTTCCCTTTCTTCAGCTTCATATAACTTTTTTCTCTTTAAATCTAATTCTCTGTCTTTTAGAGCTTTTTGCTCATCTGTTAATTTTTGAATCTCTAATTTTTCTTTTTCCTTTTCAAATTCTTTAATTTTTTCTAACTCTCGAAATTTAATATCTTTCACTAATTTATTTTTATAATGGGTAATTGTCGCTATTAGGGATTCTGCTTGCTCATTCCAATCGACAGATTGTAATTTATTTTTAGCCTTTCTGTAAATTTTAATTACTTCTTCATAGGGACAAGGTTTTGAAAAATCTTTATATTTCAAATTCTTTTCATATTCTCTTGCCATATTTTCTGCAACATTAATCATTTCATCTATCTCTTTCTGAACTTGAAGTTCTTCCTTTTTCTTTTTCTCATATTTCATCATTCTTAGGTCTGCTGCAACCGAATCTTTTAAAGATTCTTGAGGGGGAAAATATTCCATTTCAACCTTCTCAAATTTTTGCCGTTCAAATTCTCTAAATTTTTTATCATGTTCTAATTTTTGTTCATAATGTTTAATGGTTTCTCTATAAGCTTTAATTTGATCTGTCCATCCAGTTTCCTTGAGAATCTCAATTATATCTTCATAAATCTCTATTATGTTTTCATAGGGACAAACCTTTGAAAAATCTTTTTTTCTAAGTGTTAATTCATATTCTCTTGCTAATGATTCTGCATAATTAACTTTTTTTTGTATTTCCTCTTCAATCCGTTCTTGTTTTTTCTTTTTTGTCTCTAATTCCATTTGTTTATCTAACATTTCTTGACTTTTTGCGTCATCCACCAAAGGAGTAATAACAACCTCGTCTATTTCTTGTTTTCGGCGTTCTAACTCTCTTAATCTGATGTCACGAACGGATTTTTCCTCATAATGTTTAATCGTTTCTGAATATGGTTTGATTTGATCAGTCCATCCTGCATTTTTAAGAATTCCGATTAATTCTTCATAAATTATAATTATTTCATCAAATGGAGATTCTAAAGAGAAATCTTTTTTTTTCAATGCTAGCTCATATTCTCTCTCTAATGATTCTGCATAATTCACTCTATCTTGGATTTCATTTTCAATTTGTTGTTGTTTAAGCTTCTTTTGTTCCAATTCAATTCTTTTATCTGTAATCTCTTGGCTTTTTGCGTCATCCGCCAAAGGAGTAATAATGACCTCGTCTTTTTCCTGTTTTTGGCGTTCTAACTCTCTCAATTTTAAATCATGGGCCAATTCTTGCTCATAATACTTAATAGTTCCCCTATAAGGCTTAATTTGCTCCATCCATTCTACTTCTTTAAGAATTTTTATAATATCTTCATAAATCAAAATTATTTCATTATATGGAGCTTTTTGAGAAAAATCTTTCTTTCTCAAGGCTAAATCATACTCTCTCTCTAACTGTTCTGCGTAATTTATTCTATCTTGAATCTCCTTTTCTATTTGCTTCTGTTTTTTCTTCTTTAACTCCAATTTATCTCTTTTATCGGTTACAGCTTGAGTTTCAATTTGATCTTCAACAGGTGATACAGATATTAATTCTTCTTCCTTCTTTTGGCGTTCGATCTCTCTTAATTTTAAATCACGAGCTAATTTTTGCTCGAAATGTTTAATAGTTTTTTTATACGGATTAATTTGATCAGTCCAACCGGTTTTATTAAGGATTTCTATTATTTCTTCATAAGTTGAAATAATCTCCCTATATGGATTTTGTTGATCAAACTTTCCTTTCTTTAAAGCTTTCTTATAATCCCTTTCTAATTTCCCTACATAATTTACTTTATCTTGAATCTCTTTTTCAATTCTTTTCCGTTCTATCTTTTGTTGCTCTAATTTTTTTAATTTTTCTTCCTTTTGAATTGACGCTTTTTGGAGAGATTCTTGTTTGATTAATTCAAATTCTTTTAATTTATTTTGTTGAATTTGTAATTGTGCTTGCCTTTCCTTCTCTTTTAAAAGCAATTTTGAATATTTATTCTTCTTCATTTTTAATTTTTTAATTAATTCTTGAATCTTAGGGACTTCTGAATGCCAACCTATTTCTTTAAAAATTTCAGTCGCAAGTAAATAATTCTCCAGAGCTTCATCAAATTGATTTTCTTCTTCAAGTTCTGAAGATTCTCCCAACAGATCATATGCTTCTATACTTAGGTCTTTTTCATTTTGCTTTTTTTGTTGATACGCTTTTATTTTAGTATCTTTTACATCTTCAACATACTTTTTTAATTCTTGTTGTTTTAATAAAAATTCTTGACCTTTTTCAAATATTTCTTTACTTACCTCTTGTTTTTTCAATTGTTCTTGCTGTAATATCATAAATCTCTTCTGTTTTTCCTCCAAATCCTTAATAAATTGTTGAATCTTATGAATTTCACTTTGCCAATTGATCTCATTAAATAATTGTATTGCTTGATTATAATTTTTTAGTGCTTTCTCAAATTCATTGGATTGGATTAGCTCTGAGGCTGCACCCAACAGATCATATGCTTCCATACTTAGGTCTTTTTCTTTTTGCTTTTTTTGTTGATACATTTTTAATTTTGTTTCTTTTATATCTTCAGATTTCTGTAGAAATTCTCCATGTTGTGAAATTATTTCTTGTTCTTTTTCTGTTATTTTTTTCTTTTTTTCAATAATTTTTATTTTTTTTTCCTGTGTTTTTAGAAATTCATTTTTCCTATCATTCAATTCCTTAATTAGCAGCTCCACCTTAGGAACTTCTGAAGTCCAACCTATCTCCTGGAAAATATTTTTTGCTTGCATGTATTTCTCAAGAGCTTTATCAAATTGATTGAATTGGCTAAAATTTGACCCGTTTTCCAAATAATCATATGCCAATTTACTTTTTTCTTCTATTTCTTCTTTTTTCTTAGCGAAAACCGCTAATTTCTCTTTTTTTAACTGAGCTTTATCTACTTCTTCACTCTTTTGTTCGCTTTTCGGAAAAATTTGATTATATTTATTATGTGCCTCTTCAATTAATTTTTCAGTTTTTTGAACTTCATTTTCATAACCAGGTATCTGTTTCAATATATCTATGGCTTTATTATAACAGTCTATACCGTCATTGAATTTATCCAATTCAATAAGTTCCTTCCCCATATTGATTATCTTAAATACTTGTTTTACAAGATCATCATCAACATTATCTGAATTAGCGGGATTTTTCAATAATTTTCACTACTTTTTTATAGTTTTAAGATCTAATACTACAAATAACAATAAAACACTTGTATTATAATTTCATTGATTTTTAATTGCATAAATGGATATTTGATATTAAGAAGACTATAATTTTAATTTTTTATGTCAAAATTCCATCAGAAATTTATAAAATTTGAAAAAAAGGAAATAATTAATCTCTTAAGTTTATGATTTATCAATTATTCTAATTTTGATCGCACATTCGGCCTCCTTCAGAGGTCAATGTTATTTAGAAATTGATCGCACATTCGGCCTCCTTCAGAGGTTAAATTCCATCCATTCTCCTCTTTTTTTACATAACCAAGTGATTTTATGTTATTTAGAACTTCGAGTACTTCATCTCTTTTCTTTTGAATATTAAAATCCACGCGTAGTGAGAATATTATTTCATCAATTGGGACTGGTGAATTAAGTTCATCTTCCATGACTCCTAGTGCTGCTAGAACTTCATTTTGTTGCCCAATATCACTATCCATACGTCTTTGTTGCTCATCTAATAACCAAGGATAATCAACTAACATTTGTTTGATTTTTTCTTCATCTCCTCTTTTAAAATAAAATTCAAAATCATCCCGTATTTTTTTCTTTTTTGCCATTCTTGAATGCACTTAAACTATATATCTATTGCAATTTAATATAATATAATCTAAAATAATAAATAAATAAAATACATCTATTTATATCGTATTATTAATAATTAAAAAAAATTAATGATAAATATGTCGCAAAATAAGAAGAAATCTTGTAAGAAACATGACAAGTTCAATTATTACTGCAAAGATTGTAGGGCAGCAAATGAGGAGCAAAAAGAAAAAGAAAAACTACTCTATCCAGATGCAATCGAAAAAGGGAAAATTAAGGAGGAAAAATTTAAAGTCAGCAAAAAGATTACACCCCCATATGAACGTGGTCCTTACAAAAAAGATATTAAAGAACCCTCAAGAGAACCTCGATATAAATACACTCCAATAAAAAAAATAAAAGAATTTAAAAAATATCTTTTACTCTTGATTCCGTTAATCGCAATTATCTTCTTGTTATCAATATTTTGGTTTATCCCCAGTTGGACAGCAGGAATAAATTTAGAAATTCAACTCTATTTTAACAAAGCGGGAGGGTTAAATTATGTCGAAATTTTAACACTAAATTTTTGGAGCGCAAATTTTATATTAAATAAAACTGCCTTAATTGGAGCCTTTTTAGGCGTAATTATCATGAGCATTCCCCCAGAAAGATCTCTTTTTACTCTCCTCGGCACTTATTTGGGATGGGGCCGGCCCTCTAGGATTAAAGCGATGATTTATTGGTGGACAATAGGTTTTGGAGTTTTTTATTTAATTGGTCAATTGATTGATGCAGGGTCATATTTTAGTTGGGCAATTTATCTTTTAGATAATGAAATTTTTGATTTATCTCCAAATCTGATGAGTAATGCATTTAATGTGCTTTTTGATCAAAATAGCACGGATTTAACAAGTATCTTTCTCTATGCGGCGCTTTATTTACCCATAATAAATTTTGTTTTGGGAGTTATTATTTTTCGGATTATTTTAAACATAATAAAAAATTTATATCTTAGAAGGAACGATTTTTACGCTCTTGCAGATCTCTTTTTGATTATAGGTATTATTTTCGGATTAGTTTTTTTAAATTTACCGATATTTTCCTTGGACGGTTTGAATCTGCTGCAATCGGCGTCCTTAATTCTTGGTTTTATTGGATTTATTGTATTGGGGATTATAATTGATGGATATGGGTTTTTATTTATTAAGAAACATGGAAGAGGTTTTATAATGGTGAGTTCCCACCAGAAAAAAATGGGTATATTAGCTATTGGGTTAATAGTTATTATTATAATTCCACTCATTATTAGCATACCAGTGGCAGTTAATATTGAATCAAATACTTACACATGGGAAGTAGAAAGATGGAATAAAAAAATAGCCCGTGAAGTCGAGTGGACTCGAATCTGCGCTGGATTGGACATGTTTGAAGAACGTACTATAGAGAATTATACGGAATCTACTATTACTCCCGATTCGCAAATTATACCTCTCATCCGTCAATATGATCAAAGTGTAGCTATTCAGAAAATGTCTGCACAGATTGCTTCAAAATATGAATCTATAGCAGATAGTGATATTATCTATATTGGAGGGACTGAATATTGGGTTTCACCAAAAACTCTACGAATGTCTGGCATAACTCCCGGTGGAGTAGAGTTACATACAGCCCTTTTTGATCATGTGGAAGGATTTCTTGCTATGGATACGTTCACTGGTGATTTATTAACAACTGAAAGTGAATATCTAAATGTTTTTAATGTATCTTCGAATTATCCAATATTTTTTGGTGAACGCGAGAGTACTGTCTTTGCTGCACAATATTATTCTACTGCAGATGAGGGGGACTTTTTTGATTTTACTGAAGCAGGTCTTGGGGCATATGAGACAGATATTCTTTTAAATACAACGTGGTCAGCAGGAATTGAAAACTTAGAACATGCATATGAAGGAGCACCAGATGGAGAATTAGAGGGACTAGAGCAATTTTTTTTTACTTCTAACCTAGGATTATTTCCATACGCTTTAAATTTAACAGAAAGTAGTTATTTAATTAATAGAAATATAAAAACCAGAATCTCTGAAGCACTTTTACCTGGGCTTTGGCTAGATCCTGATCCATATCTTATTTTTAATACGAATGCTGGTAAAGTATATTATGGGGTTTCTATATGCACTAATATTGTTATAGGGTCTTATTCCAAGAGTCCTATATATAGATTTTTAGGAATTTGCTTAATAGATCTTTTAGATGGCAGAATGACATTTTATAAGAATCCTGCTTTAAAAGAAAATATTAACGATGATTTGACTTATCCATTTTGGAAAATCTATCTAGAAAAATATCCATGGAAGAATGTACCAAGTTGGTTAAAATATCAATTAAGATACCCAGAAACGCTTTTTGAATTACAATTAGCTTACGAATATATATATCATGTTCAAGAAGCTACGACATTCCGAAGAGGTGATGATTTTCATGAGCGACCAGAAGGTGGAAATCTTTTCTATATAGAAACTGATTTAGGTGATGGTATTGAGTATGTTGGAGTTGATTTAGCTGAGTATATTGGTAGAGAGGCAAGAATTCTTTCAGGTTTATACGTAATAAGACATGGAGATAATTTTGGACAAGCAATATTATATCATACAAGACATCTAACTAGCGTTAATTTAATTGGACCAGTAACAGCTAGAGAATATTATGGTACTGCAGCAACCAAAGAAATTGAATTAATTACAAATCCTAGACACGGAAATACATTAATCTATCCATTGGCTGGTTCCCTTTATTATTTTGTACCTACCTATGCTACAGTAGGTGGTATTCAAGATTTAAAATTAGTAGGGTTAGTCGATGGATTTTCAGATATAGATCCCGGTTATGGTGTAACCGCAATTGAGGCATATAACGTTTTGAATATAACAGCCGAAGAAGAACCAAGTGAAGGTGTCTCATTTAGTTATACTTATGATTCTTCTGTAGAGTATCCGAACCCAGCCAATTCGAGAATCCAAGTAGAAGTTGATTGCAATCTCTCACTTATAGCAAAGGATGTAGTAGTAAAAGTATTGATCTATTCTGATCTTGTTACTGTTTCCATTCCTTCTGGTGAGAGTTTAATTAAAAGTGCATTCACGTGGGGCGATGGCAATATTGGTTATAATTATACGTTATTTAAAAAAGATCTTTATCCGGGCGAAGGAAAAATCCTTACTGCACAGTTCTATGCTGCGAGTTCAGTGAGTGCCTCTGGACTTTTAGTTATGTTTGAATATATATTAATTGTGGATGATGTAGTTATTTACACAAGTGAAAAAAATTCGATATTATTTACTAAAAGCATTTAGTCTCAGATAAAACAAGAAAATCAACTTTTTTTTTTAAATTTTTTACTTGATTTTTATAAAAAAGAGCCTATTATTATAATTCTGCTAATAAACTTTCAACTTCAGATTTAGAAAGCAATTTATATATTTTCTCTTCACTAGAGATATGAGAAATTTTAATAGTTTCTGCTGTTAAGTCATCATCAACACTTTCCTTTATAGCTCTTATTGCTAACAATTGAATTTCTCTTAATGAAAAGGTTGGGTTATATTCCTTCTCAATAAATTCCCTTGCAGTGCTCTCTCCCGACCCTAATGCATAAGCTTTAAAACTACGATATATCCCGCTTGGAGATGTTGTATAAATCTGAGGCCCATCTGAATCATAACCAATAAAAAATAAACTACAACCGAAGGGTCGAATTCCGCCATACTGTGTATAGATTTGTTTTAAATCCGCAATAGATTTTACTAACATATTTATTCTTACTGGTTCATCATATGTTAATCTATAAGATTGAGCTTGTACCCTTGCATAGTTTACCAATACCCTAGAATCTGCATGTAAACCTGAAATTGCACACCCTATATGTTTATCAATCTTAAATAACTTATCGATTGAATCAATTTCCATTAAAGAAGATGCAATTTTAATATGTGCAGCTAAACACACATCATTTTTTGTTTTTATTCCTACAATTAAAGTTCCTCTTCTAACTGCCTCTAACGCATACTCTACTTGATATAATCTTCCCTCTGGGGAGAAAATAGTTAGAGCTCGATCATATTGAATTTTTCCGCCTCCAAACATCTCAGTTTTCAACCAAATTTTTAATAGTTAAACTTTTTATGAAATATTAATAAAAATTCCTACTTCTAGGTACAATAATAAAGAATTATCTTTTATAAAATTAGATTTATCAAAATATAATTATTGTAGGAATAAATGGTTATAAAAATCTAATCAAGGAGAATTCTCAATTAAATAGTAAAAATTACTTTTTTTTATCGTAAGTTCTTATTCATAATTCTAAATTTACTTTTTTAAGAATTGCTAATACAAGCGATTTAAAAGCCTCTTTAATATTACCTCCCGTTTTTGCAGAAGTTTCAAAATAGCCTCCTGAATCATATTCTTCACTAATTGCTCGACCTTCTTCTGTCCCTACTTCCCTATAATCTTGTGCTAAATCAATCTTGTTTCCTAACATCACTGATTGTTTCTGCCCAATTACTTTTTCTGCCTCTTCTTTCCAATTCGGTAGGTTTGTGAATGAACTCCGGCGTGTAACATCAAAAACATACATTATTGCTGCAGCTCCACGATAGAAGGGGGGGCGAACAAATGAAAAATGACGTTGTCCAGCTAAATCCCAGAGTTGTAATCGTACCTCTAAATCAGGATATTCTGGAATTTCAACTTTTTTAATCGCGAAATTGCTTCCAATCGTCATCACATATTGTTCGGTAAATTTCTTCTCTGTATATTGTAAAACTAAGGAAGTTTTTCCTACTCCTCCATCACCAATAACTACCACTTTATATATTAGTGCTTTTTTTATTGACATGTTTGTAAAATAACTGTCTATTTTTTATTGGCTTGATAGATTATTAATTTAATTCTAATAATTTGCTTTAATAAATATTTAGTATTTTAGAATTAATATAATTTATTTTTAATTTTAATTTCTAACGCTTTCAAGGTTCTTTTAGAACGATCTTTATAACAATACAGTATGGGTTTTTAAAAATTTGACTATTTATTCTAAAATTAGGAATTTTTATTTATTTATTATATTTCCACTATTAATTTTAGTATTTCTACGCAATAAGTTGCATTAAGCGGATAATTTTTCAGTTTGAATATCAATAACTCCTTCGATTTCATAGATTTCATTTTTTAAGGGCTCTAAATTATCTTTATTTAAAAGCTCAACATAAACTTCATAAATGCACTTATCGGCTTCTGTGCATATTCCTGCAGTAAAAATTAATGAGATATTATATTTTGAAAAGATACTAACTATATCTTCCATAATTGCTGGTGTTAATTCAGTGCCAAAAATAATTTCCAACTTAGTTATTTCTTTCGAAGTAACTGGGATGATATCTAATTTTAATGAATCTCCTCGTATTCTATGCACTATAAATAAATTATTTTTATTTTTAGTCAATTTTTGTAAATTATGAATCATTATTTCAGGAATGGAAACTGTTTTAAGCTTTTGAAAAACCTTAAATTTAATTAATCTCCCTTCGGTTTCAACACTTTTAAGCGACAGGATTTTATATAACTTGTCTAATTTACTATTTAGAGTTTTAAATCTTTTCTGAACATCTGATTTCTGCATTGAACTTGGATTGTGTATATAAAATGCTTTATACAAATCATCTATTTTTGTGATTTGATCAATAAATTTTTTCATTTCTAATTGATATTCTTTAATTTCAATTTCCTTTTGAATAATTACCGATAACATAATTAGTTCAATGCTTCCCCGTGCCCAACCAGATGGTATTCTAAAAATCCAATTTGCTGTTCGAAGCTCAGAAGAAAAATCATGGGTGAAGAAACCATCATCACCAGTATCTAAGAGAGAAACTATTTGATTTAAGGTCTCTTTTTTTAAGTTTTTAATTAAATCTTCGGGCTTACTAGCGATTGCTTTAGGTCCTATAATTTTATCAAAATATACAAGTATTAACATTTTCTAAAGCAAAAATTTTTCAATTATCTTAAAGCTTTTATGCAAAACTTATAAATTTTTAAATTTTTTCTTTATGAAAAAAAAAGAAAGGGTGGAAGGTGATCAGGATTTTGTTCTATTTATCTTATATTTATGAAGTTTAAAACTAATTATTTTATTTTCTCACAATCCTAAAGGTTTTAAAATCTCTATCTCCCCGATAGTCAACATCGGTAACTGGAACTCTAACAAAATTTTCATGATCAAATTTTTTTTCAGGCGTTCTTTTTTGATAAAGAGAAAGATTACTCGCCATTCTGAGTTCCTTAAGCAAAAAATCCCGTACCGCAACCCTTATTAATTCACTTCTTGATGGATAAAGGCCTTCATGTCCTGTTAATTTATCAATGGCATTTATATATGGTTCTGGTATATTTACTGTAACAATTTTCATAGTAAGGTTAAGCTCCTTGAATTTCAACACATTTTATTTTATCTGAGATAATGATCTATTATGATGTTCTAGTATTTAAAATTTTGTACGAACTGTTATTTTATAAAGGATACAGCCTTTTTTGTAAAATATATTTAAATAATTAACATAATAATAAATTATCAAAAAGATATAATTAAAAAAAATCTCTTTTTTTAGTCTAATTCCATTTTTCTTCAGAATTTTTAATTATAATTTTTTCAATTTTTCTTAATTACTATTTAAAATTATTTTAAAAATATTTTAATTGTTGGTGAAAATTGTTTAATATTTTTTTAATTATTGATATAAGATTTCATAATCATTATTCAATTTCTATAAATTTTTAATCTCAATGGTGTTAATTTTATCAATTTTAAATTAGATTAAAGATTTTCGCTATTAAGTATTTTTTTTGAAGAAAAAAGAGTGTTTTGAGAAATATTAGTGGATTAATTCAGAACAGTTAATATGTAAAAATATGATATGCATGATTATTAAATTTTAAATTGTATTTTTGAAAGCTTTTGATGAATTTTGTCCTCTTAAACACTCCTACTTTTTCAAAACATAGCTAACAATTTATATAACTCTGATTTTGATTTTATTTTTATTCTATTTTTAGAGTTAAATTTTTATAGCAGTAGAGTCCTTATAGCAGTAAAGAAACTATTATTTTGTAATTAATCCTTTGAGTTGAGAATTATTTCAAACGATCTTACAAGAAAATTAAGAGTTTTAATTAAAAGTAGTAATTTTGATGTTAATAATTATTTAGTTTTTAATGAACTAAACAAAGAACAACAAAAGATCATTGATAATGCTATTTCTATTCTTAAGGAAAATACAGTAGACGATGTAAAGGTATTTGGGGGCAATATTGACAAGAATGAAGAAAAGTTTGAGAAATTAAAAGAGAATATTAAGAAAGAATTAGAAAATGAAGAATATAATGAAATTAAAAATGATCTTGAAAAATTAATAAATTCTTATGTTAAAAATTTTCAATTATTGATTCCAATGGTTTGCGGAGCGATTATCCCTGTTAAACAATTACCCTATGTTGAAGTGTATTTTCGGACAATTCCAAGAATTATGGTTGATAATGAAAAACCCGAAAAAATGTCAATTAATAATAATTCAATCTCATATTACGGAGAAATTAAATGTATTATTCCACGGATTACCTTATTTGGAAAAATAAAAGATGCAGATCCGTTATTTGCACCCTTGATAGGTGATCTTGATTTAGGTGACTTTAATCCGGAAAAATCAGAGCATAAAGGACCAATGATCGGGAATTATTCATATATAACTGAACTAATTACTTCAATGGATAAAGACACAACCAAAAATAATTTAACTCGCTATCACGAACAGTATCAAAGGCATGGAGAACCAATTTGTGATTTTCTACTAAAGGATAAAGAATTAATGGATGCAATGGAAAAACTTTCCTCAGCCATAGAGTCAAAAAGAACCAGCTCATCTGTGTCAGTTTGCGCTATAGCAGTACCAAACATACAAGATAAGTCAACAATTGTTGTTGTTCAAGATGAAAGTAAATCACCAAACGCATATGCTACTTGCTTTGAAGCATTATTACGGTTCTCTGCCCTATGTTATGAAGCACCCTCTACAAAAAAACCTTCAGAAATGAGTACTAGCCCAACACCTCCAACTCAAGCAGGACAGGCTATTGGACCAGGCGGACAGAGATTAGAGGTTTGGACTCAAGAAGAACTTGTAAAAGATGCAGCTGAGCGCGGGCTTGGAACTGGACTTCCACCAAACATGGAACTATGGACTGAAGAGCAATTAATAGATATGGCAAAATCTCGTACTGATTTAGGAGTTAATTTACCTGAATGGTCTGAAGAAGAACTTGAAAAGCTAACAAAATCTCGTCAGGGAACACTAAATATTCCTGAATGGAAGGATACTGGCTTACCTGTATGTGAAAAGTGTGGTTATACACTCAGAGAAGGTTGGTCTGAGTGCCCTATTTGCAACTGGAAGGTTGGAGCGCCAGTACCTAAAGAAGAGCAAGAAAAAGATAGTTCTGATGATATTGAAAAAATCGAGCAAATTCAAAATGAAGATAAAAATGATTCAGAATGATATAATTAAATTTTACTATTTTTTAAAAAATTTTTTTAATCATCCAATTTTTAAATAGTTAATATTTTGAATTATTTTTAATTTACAAAACCAAAAAATAAACCTGATTATTGCTATGCTAAAAGACATATTCTTTATAAACAGTAGAGATTCCAGTGTACTAAATGTTGATTTAACCCAAGATAATTTTTCAAATATGAAAATAATAAGCTATCCAAAAAAATTATCTAACATTGTTAAAAACAAGTCTATCTCAGATCTAATATTGAATTTTAAAGAAAAAGTATCCAGTCTCGAGGTGGGAAAAAATAAAACTCCTGTTTTGTATTCCCCATTAATTACTGAAGGAATTAACATATATAGCTGTCTAATTTATCCCGATGCAATTATCGGTTTAATTTTGGATAAAGATGATAATCCCTATGATTTAA
Organism: Promethearchaeota archaeon; assembly: GCA_030606485.1. Lineage (GTDB taxonomy): Archaea > Asgardarchaeota > Lokiarchaeia > Sigyniarchaeales > SOKP01 > 6H3-1. Next base: position 31,405 of record JAUWGH010000001.1, read on the forward strand.
AAGAAGTTTTTCAAGATCAAATTAACAAATATTTTTTACCTCAAAAGAAAAATATTATTAATAATCATTTCGAATTAGAAACACTATTAATCTCAATCTTTATAGACATAAGACGATATTATGATGAAATTTTAGGATATTCTCCATTTTTAGCATTTAGAGATCATGGATCGATATTAAAAGTTTTTATTTTTGGGCTTGATGAAGCTGGTAAAACTTCATATGTACGAAGAATAACTACGGGAGAATATGATGAAAATTATTATGAACCAACTAGACAGTTCAATATTGATCATTATACACATAATGATTACAATTTTATTTTTTGGGATGTTCCTGGTCAAGTAAGACTTAGATCTAAGTGGCTTTTAGGGATGCAAGATTCTAATATGTTAATATATATGATAGATGCAGCCGATGAAGTAAGATTTGAAGAATCTAAAAAAGAATTATGGAATATTTTAGTTCGATACGAGCTTGAGGGTGTTCCTCTTCTAATTTTGGCTAATAAAATAGATTTGCCTTTTGCTCTCACATCAGAAAAGGAATTAATCACACATATTAATTTAAATGAAATTACTAATCGGACTTGGGATATTATGACTATTAGTGTAGCAGATAATATTAATATTAAAAAATCTTTAGATTGGTTAAGTGAGAAAGCATCCACAATTTTACCAGATGTCTAAAATTTATCTTGGCTTGCTTTTTTTAATTTTTCTTGCATTCTTTTATTATAATTCAAAACATTAAATAAAATAAAAAAACTGAATTATAATTAGGAAGAATATAATAATAATAAACACTAATAATAAACAAGAAAAAAATTATAAAAAGGAATTTCAATTAAAACGAAGGCGCGGAAGTATGTTTAAACGGGTAAAAAAAGTAGAAAATGTTGTCTTAGATGAAGAAAAATCTCATATTTATTTAAAAGATACAAATTTACCTCTTCTAATGATTAGACCAGAAGAATTAATTGAGTTCGGAGAATTGGCTGGCTCAGAATCTGTAGATATCCTAATCTGGGTTGGTAAGTCCATTGGCAAATCCATAGCTAAAGAGTTTATTAAAACTAGCGATGTAGCATCATTAAAATTTCGAGAGAAAATGAAAATAATTAATTCTATACTTGAAATATTACAGAGTTTAGGATATGGAATTCTTGTTTTAAATTATGGAAAGGGAAATATTACTATCGATGTGGGAAATCCTCTTTCAAAAGATTATCAAGATAATATTATGGCAAAAAATATTTGTATTATTTACAATGGAATTTTCACAGGTCTTCTTGAAGTGATAGGAATAGATAGTGAAGGGAGAGAGATTAATTGTATTTTGAAAGGAGCAGATATGTGCTCATTTAAATTTGAGTTTGAGCAAGATTAAATCACATTTCTTTTTTATAATAAGATAATCTAAACTTGGGTTTTAAATATTATTTTTAGTTAAATTATTTTTTAATTCAATCATTTCCAATTAAAAAGGAAGTTATTAAATATAGTTAAAACTCAAAAAAATTGATTAAATTATAAAAGTCAAAATTTAAAATCGATTTCTTTTTTTCTTTATTAATTTACGATAAATATTAACTATTAATAAATTTGTGAAAAATATTGACGGAAAAAGGCGCAAGAATAAAAATAGATGAATATAAAGGTCCACTTGGAAAAATTAAGGGTTTTGAGTTCACTGTTGGCAAAATAGTTTCCAGTGATTATGAAGAATGGGAACCGATGGGTCCAACTCCAAAACCAAGTATTGCAACTTTAAGACCTTGGTTCTTTAAATTAATGGAACGATATCCTCCTTTTTATATGCCTATCTGTGATATGTGCTGTCTTTGTACCTATGGAAAATGCAATTTATCAAAGGGAAGGACTGGTGCATGCGGAATTAATATGGAAGCACAGCAAGGAAGAATAGTTGAGATAGCATGTTGTATAGGTGCAAGTTGCCATAGTTCTCATGGAGATCACTTAATCCATCATTTAATGCACAAATTTGGGGATGTGCCAATAAATTTTGGAAGTAAGATTGAAGTTGAAATGCCAATGACTCGATTAATTGTAGGTATGAAACCTGAATGCCTTTCTGATTGTGCAGAAGCAATGAAATGGGCCCAAAAAACTATTTCACATCTTTTATCTGCAGGACATACTGGTCAAGAATCCAGTTATTTAGATTTTGAATCAAAAAGTTTTTTAGCGGGTCTTTGTGATAATGTGGGAATGGAGATTGCAGATGCCGTGCAAATTGCCGCGTATGGATTCCCCAAGGGAGAAGCTGATGTCCCGATAGTAGAATTGGGTATGGGAACACTAGATACAGAAAATAAAGCCATAATTTTGATGATTGGTCACAATGTAGCTCCAGGAATTGAATTAGCAGATTATATGAGAGAAAAAGAATTGGAGAATAAAGTAGATGTGGGTGCTATATGTTGTACTGCAATAGATCTTACTCGATATTATGAAGGTGCTAAAATAGTGGGCTCATTATCAAGACAATTAAAATACATTCGTTCTGGGTTGGCAGATGTAGTTATGGTAGATGAACAATGCGTTCATTTACGTACTTTTGAAGAAGCAAAGAAAATAAATGCACCCTATATTGCTACTAATGACAAAAGAATGGAGGGTTTGCCCGATAGAACTGCTGATCCAGCAGAAGAAATTATTGATGATCTAGTCTCAGGAAAAGCACTAGGTGTGCTCATTCTTGATCCTGAAAAAGCGGGAAAAGTGGCAGTTGAAGTTGCGATTAAAGTAAAACCAATAAGAAAAGGAAAGAAATCTATTCCTGATAAAGAAGGGGCAATTGAAATGGCTAAAAAATGTATCACATGTGGAAATTGCCAGAGGAATTGCCCTAATGATTTACCTTTAGTAGATGCAATAGAGGCAGCAAAGAGTGGAGACTTTAAATTATTAACCGATATTTCAGAATGGTGTTTGGATTGCGGTCGCTGTGAAGGAGAATGTATGCATGGTGTCTCTCCCTTAGATTTAATCATATTTGCTGGACAAGAATATATCAAAAATGAAACATTTAATATGAGAGTTGGTAGAGGTCCCATACAAGATACAGAAATTCGTAATGTAGGAGCTCCAATAGTTTTTGGAGAAATTCCTGGTATTATTGCGATTATAGGTTGTGCAAACTATGCTAAAGAAATTCAAGAACTTTATCGTTTAGCGGAAGAATTTTTAATTAGAAATTATATTGTAGTAGTTACTGGATGCGCTGCAATGGATATTGCATTGGTGAAAAATGAGGATGGTGAAACATTATATGATCGATTTACAGGTGAATTTGATCGAGGAGGTTTAGTTAATTGTGGAAGCTGCGTCAGTAATCCTCATATTTGTGGTGCTGCAGTTAAAATTGCAAACATTTTTGCAAGGCGTCCATTACGTGGAAATTATGAGGAAATTGCTGATTATGTATTAAATCGAGTTGGAGCAGTAGGCGTTGCTTGGGGGGCTATGTCTCAGAAGGCGGCAAGTATTGCCAGTAGTGCAAACGGTTTGGGCATACCAGCAATATGTGGTCCTCATGCTGCAGAATATAGAAGGATGTATCTTGGTCGAACTGATAATGATGAGGTTTGGAAAGCCTATAATGCAAGAGATGGAACGTCAGGGCATCAAGTTGCCCCCGCTCCAGAACACCTTCTAACAACCGCAGAATCAATAGAGCAAGCAATTGTCCTCTGTGCTAAGTTTTGTATTCGACCAGCTGATACTACTAAAGGTAGAATGATTAAACTTTCACACTGGATTGACTTATCTCGCAAATATCTTGGCGTTGATCTTCCAGAAGATTTAGAGAAATATATTCGAGTTGAAGCTGATATCCCAATCAGTATGAAAGCAGAAATCCTAGAATATCTTAAATCCAAGAAATGGGAGCCAAAAGAAATTATCGATCCTACTATCGTAGAAAGATTATCAAAAATATATTTAAAATAATTTTACATTTTTTATTCTTTTTTTTTAATTTTATCTTAATTAATTTTTAAAAAAAGTAACTACAAAAAAAGATAAGACTATTTCTCTAAGATATCCCTAATTTTTTTTACAGATTCTGTAAAAGCTTTTGCGGCTGGAGAATCTGGAAATTGAATTATGAATGGTAATCCTGAGTCACCAGTAACTCTAATATTTGGATCTAGGGGAATTTGACCCAAAAGAGGTACGTTAAAATCTTTTGCCGCTTTTTCTCCGCCTCCTTTACCAAATAAATCGATTTTATAGCCACACTCAGGGCAAATATATCCTGACATATTTTCTATAATTCCTATTACATCCCTATTCATGATAAGAGACATCTTAATGGTTTTTCTAGAATCCATCAGTGCTACTTCTTGAGGTGTTGTAACTATAACGATATGGACATCAGGTATCAGTTGTAATATATCTAAAATCTCATCTCCCGTGCCGGGTGGTAAATCAATTATTAAATAATCCAAATAACCCCATTGTGCATCCCCAAGAAATTGCCTGGTTGCGCTCATTTTCATTGGACCACGCCAAATAACCGGACTATCACTATCCTCAATTAAAAATGCCATGCTCATGACTTTAATGTTAAGAGGTCCATTGATTGGATAAAATTGCATCTTATCTGGATCTACTTGTGGTTTCAATTCAGGACTAATCCCAATCATTTTCGCTACATTTGGTCCAGTGATATCAATATCAAGCAACCCTACAGCAGAACCTGTGCTTGCTAGTTTCATGGCTAAATTCACTGCAACTGTGCTCTTGCCAACCCCACCTTTTCCTGAAATTATCGCTATTTTGTGTCTTATCTTTTCCATGTTTGATTTTATTAATTCCATTCTTTGCTCATTAGTAAGTCCTTTTTTTTCTTCACTTTTTTTTTCCATTTTCTCTTGCACTTTTTGCGAAATTTATACAAAACTTATTTTAAATTAGATATGCTAAGCATCCTATTATGGTTATTTATAATAAAAAAAAGATAAAAGATAAAATTTATGAATAATTATTAAAAAATCCTGGATTTACTTTTTAATTTATAAATTAATTAAAAATTTTTTTAATTAATTAAAAAATTATAAAAAGTGTTTTAAACTTCTTAAAATATATCTAATAAATTAATCAATTAATGGGTGAAAAAATTGACTAAAATTTTAGCAGTAATAGGTGGAATTATTGGTATCTTGGCTACTGTTTTAACCTTTGTTGAACCCTCGTTAGGATGGTGGGAAGTTAATCAACAGCTAATTGTTACGAACTCAGCTTATTTAAATCCATATGGATATAATGTGAATGGAGATTTTGCGGGTGAATTGTTTTTAATTGGTGGACTCTTGTTTCTTGCCAGTTCTATTTTAGTAATTTTGGCTGCTGCAAAGGGATCAAAAGGAGGATCAATTTTATTCGCATTTTTAATGATTGTAGGTCTAGCACTATTCTGTTATGCACTTTATTCTGAAGATCACTTTGAATCTATACTTTCTGGTTTAGAATGGCTTTTTGGAGCTGATTACAACGTCTTTTTTGGAAGTGTCGATCTGGGAATTTTTGGATTATATACTTGGAGATTGGGAAATGGATTTTTTGTTGCATGTGCTGGGGCAGCAATAAGTTTAGTTGGTGCATTTTTAGTGAAAAGAAAATAATAATATTTTAATAATTTCTAATCTGTTTTTTTTTAAATTTTTTAAAATTCTTGCAGCATTAAGAGATTTTGACTAAATATTATCTTTAGTTTTGATCTATTATAAAAATAAATAAAGAGATAAAAGAAATTTAAAGAGTTAAACGAAAAGATTTATCAAAGGCATTATTTCTGTGGTGAAGTAATTTAATTTTTCATCTAAAAGTGATACATCTTCACTCAACAACCAAAGATAAACTGGAATCTTTTTATCGCTATACTCAAATAGTTTTTCTCCCCGAATAGAGAATTTATTTAACCTATATTCGAGCACCATCGAATTTTCTCTTAATAATCCAACTTTTGAATGAAAACTCAATAAAGTCTGCATCAACAAAGCAGTATTGTTAATTAATGTTTCATCTACTTCTTTTTCAGCAAAACTACCAAAAATAAGTCCATCCGTAGAAATAATAGAAATAGCTCTTCCATTAATCAAATTTGAAAATCGAGATAAAATCTTTTCAATAATCTCTGAGGTCTCGGAGATCTTTTTCAAAGCAACTGAAAACATTTGTTTAATGGTAAAACTTTCGAAAATCGTAGTATTCACAAAATCAAGAGATTCAACACCATAGTCTTTTACCATATTCTTAAATTTGGTTTTTGCAGATTCAGCATTAGCTAAAGTTGTTTTATCATTTTTCAAATCAGGATCAAATTTATTTAGAATAATTAATAACTCAGGCTTCTCGTTTAAATCCTCGAGTACTTGAAGAACAATTTTTAGATAATTTGCGGACTCTACGAATCTCTTAGGATCTTGAACGTCAACTACGTATAAAAGTAAATCCGCTTCAGAAAAATATAATTCAGGTCTCTTAAAATATAAATTCTCCCGATACTGGATCTGGCCACCTAAATCCCACGATACTACTCCAAAACCAAAGAAATCCAATTGCTCTCTTTGTACTCCTCTTGTAGGGAGAATATTTTTAACCATAGAATATTTATCTTGAACTACATTTAAAATCGAAGTCTTTCCACCATTATCCAATCCAATCAATAAAACTTTTTTCTGTGAAAATCTGCTTGAACTTATGAATTCCTGGATTACTTTTGCAATGCTTATCCATTTTTCTAAAATATCTGCGGTAATTTCTTTATTTTCTAAAATCTTATCATCAGGTAATTCTGCCAGATCTTTAATTGTATTCACTCCCGATTTCTTGAGAATATTTGCACTAATCGTATCAATTCCAATTAGAGAATCCACTTTGTATTTTATGATTTCCATAATATCATCAATGAGAATGCTTGATTTGAAAAAGCCCTTTATTTTTTCAATGTCATTTTTTCCTGATATTTGCATATTCTAAATTCATTTTATTTGTTTAATTTTAAAATCAAATTAAATTAATATATTAATAATATTATTTATTTAAAATTATATTAATTATTTGCAAAAATATCATAAAAAAAATCATCAAAAACACTTTTATTTTTATCTATTTATTTACACCAATTACAAAATTTATTTCAATTAGAATTTATAGAAAAAATGAATATATAGAGTAGAATTGAACCTTAAGTATCTTCTTGCAATCTGCATTCTATTTGTCCCTTTTTATAAAAGTTTTTATAAGAGTTAATTTCTATTATATTCATAAATACAACTTGAAAGGATTAATTTCCTCTTAGTTCATTAAAAAATTATTTAATTATTAAAAATATTTCTTCTAAAATTAAAATGAGCCAACGAGTCTCTGAAAATATTATCATATGTGTTGACGTCAGTCGTTCAATGTATAGAAAGGATTATATACCAAATAGATTAGAATCTTGTATAAAGGCTCTACAAATCCTCGTTTCTACAAGGCTTCAAAAAGATCCATCAACTTCTTTTGCGATTATAACGATATCTGACAATCCTAAACTCGTTTTGGATTTCAATAGCAATGAAGATATAATAATTAAAAATTTAAATAATATTGAATTTGGAGGAAGATCCACTCTGGGGAATACTCTCGCTCTCGGAATCCAAAAACAAATAGGTGAACTAAGAAAAATCAGTGCTAAAGTGCCACGAATTTTAATAATTTCTGATGGAAATTATACAAAAACTTCAATTGATCCTTTAAAGATGGCTAATTTAGCAAGTAAGTTAAAAATAAAGATAGATACAATAAGATTGGGTGAATTAACTCATTTTAATATATTAAAAAGATTGTCAGAGGTCACTAAAGGACAATACTTTTATAATAATGATTCTGAGAGTATGCTTAATTCAGCTAGAGTAGTTGCTACATCAAATGTAAGAATTGATATAATAGATATCAAGTCAGCTATTGAAAATCCAGCTTTCTTACGTAAAATTGCTGCCTCTCTCTTAAGAACACAGGATTTAACTACAAACCAACAAGAGCGGATAAAACAAATTCGCGGAGAGGTTGATTATAAAAAATGTTCTATTTGTTTTTCTGATATATGTCCATATTGTGGAGGAACTTTCTTTACAGAGGGAAGATATTGTCCCGATTGTCAAATCCCGATGCACCTCCACTGTGCCACGGCTTACGCGGCAAGTTTATCAGATGATAAACTAAAAGCTTCAGGGACTTTTCGTTGCCCTCATTGTTTCTATCTTTTAAAAATTCCAGTAGAGGTACAGCAAATTACAAAACTGCAAGCATTAAGAAAACCAAGTCTGATTTCTAAATCTGAAACAAATGATGTTTTTTATGCAAAAAAGACATCTTCTTCAGAGTTAGGTGATGAGGCCCTTTATAGCTCCTGCCCTGTATGTAATATGATATTTGAGGAGGAACAAGATATAATCAAATGTGGTAACTACAAATGTAATGCATTATACCACATAAAATGCTTTGAAAAATTAATAGATTCAAGATGTAAAAGCTGCGGAAAAGAGTTGAAATTTGAGGAAGAAGAATAAAAAGACTAATTTTTAATAGATTCATATCTTTCTAATCTAAATTATATTAAGATATTCAAGTCTTTTAAAGTAAAATTATGGAGTTCATGAATTTATTCTTTAATGAAGATTTATTTAAAAATAAGTTAAAAAAATTTAATTCGCCTTTAAGAATTTCCTTTAGAGATAATTGCTTAATAAGTTCAGCGATATTATTTTTAATTATTCCAAATGATAAAAAACCCTATAATTTAGTTTTAATTCAACGAGCACATAGATCTAATGATAAATATTCAGGAGAAATGTCGTTCCCGGGAGGTTTATATAATCCCCAATTAGATGATACATATAAAGATACAGCGTTAAGAGAGACTGAAGAAGAATTAGGTATCCCAAGAGATAAAATTCAAATAATCGGATGCATTGATGATGTTATTACACCTAAAAGACATGTAATTTCTCCTTTTGTAGGATATACAGATAAACACCAGAAAATGATTAAATGTGATGATGAAGTGGAAGAAATTATAAAAATTCCGATCTCCTTCTTTGTTGATAAAAAAAATTATATTGAGAGAGCATATAAGCTAAGGGGTGAATCCATTGCCGTCGGTAAATATACTTATAAAACAAATAACAAAAAATATGTCATATTTGGAGCGACTTCTCATATGATTGTAAATTTCATTGAATTAATTTACAATTTAAAATTCATAAAGTCAGGAGCACGGCGAATAATTCTCGAAGATTTGAAATCTAGATATTCCAAAACATCATAAAACGTATAGTTAATAGCGAGCTATTAATTATATTAAAATTAATTGCCGTAAAATATAAAATCAAACTTAATATTAAACAAATATTAAATTAGAGAAAAAATATTAATTTAAAATTCTCCCCCTGAATTGAAAGATTATCAAGATTAGATACTAAAAATGATCTTTTTATAAGTAATTTGAGAAATTTTCTTTACACCATGCTGCCCGGGCATATAATGACATCGAATCAATCCTGCCTTTTCAAGTCGTTTAATCTGTGCGGAAATGTTTGCTTCCGTCATATTTAATATGTCCGCCATTGATGAAACATCAATTAGCTCACCACTTATTGATTGATTTCTAATAAGGCGTAAAATTTCTCTTCTTGTCAGACTCGATAGAGCTTTTGAAATTAATTCAATTTTTTCATCATCATTTATTCTAAGATCTTGTTCAATATTATCCGGGATTTCTTTAAAAGAAGCGATTTCTGTAAATTCCATTTTATTATTTTAACCCTAAACCAAGATTTACAATTTATATTACAATCTAATTAATATTCTCTTAAGATTTAAAGGTTTTTCGTTGCATCAAATGTAACAAATGTACTTAATGTCATCATTTTGCTCTAAAAGATTTCAAAAGACTACTATTTTCATAAATAATTTCTTATACAAATAAATACTTTTTTGGGAAAAAAAAAATTTAAATTATGATATTAAAAATCAATGAATATTATTTTCCACAAAAATGGGAAATTTTAAGGAATAAACCTAATACAAATTTTATTTTAAATTATCTTTTTTTGCTATATCTTAAAATTTTTTTTAATGACTTTGTAATTAATTGTGTATGATCTCTACAAAAGTATATATTCTCAAATTCGTATTATTAAAATTATGAGTACAGAAAAAAAGCCTATAACAGTAAGAATTAGTTCTGATTTGGAAGAACAATTAAAATTTATTGCTGAAAAAATACTAAATGATAAGAAAGGTAGTGTTATAAGAAATTTCCTGAGTTTAGCTGAAATCTTAGCAATACATAATGATGGAACGATACGGGGGTATAATAATCGATCTTTAATGGTCTTAAAGCAGGAAACTATTCAAAATATATTATCAAAATTGGATGAAAAATCTCAAATGGATCTCGGTGATGATATGGCTTTATATGTGAATGATATATGCAGAATTAAGGGAGATTTCAGTTTAGAATACAAATTAAAATTATGTAATAGATTAGGTTGGTTCTTACTAATTTTTGACAGTAATAGAAATATTCAGATACCTCATGAATTTGGACCTGAAAATTTTGTTAAGTCATTTTGTTATCGTTTAGTGAATGAAAAAAAAATGCCGATGCGATTTTTAAGCGAAAATATCTCATCTGATAAGATAAAAAAAGAATATGAGAGAGTTTTTGGCAAAGGTGAAAACGCTCCAAGTGATTATTATACCTTTACATTTATGCATTTGAGAGAAGAATAGAAACAACTAATGTTTCTTTTAGGTATAAAACTCTCAATAAACTTAGATTGGCTGCAATAAATAAAGGGTTTTTGAGTTTTTTCATTCCTAAAAAATGAGTTCGATTAATACTTTTTAACAAGCTATTTTTAATAGAATAATCTTTGGCATATTTTATTAGTATGTTTATTTGCTCAAAATTATAGTATTTCCATTTATTCTATGAATTTCGGTTATGAGTTAAATAATGAACTTTTTAGGAAAAGGCTCTTTATTAAAAATAATAGTCTTGGGGAATCTTTTTTAAATGTCCTATAATAATGATAACAAAAATCATTCTAATTCTACACATATATCAAAAGAGACAAAAGCAATTAATTCTGAAGGTAATTCTCAAGAAGATGAAATCCAGGTAAAGATTACTCCAGATTTTGTTCCTATGATTCGAATTATTTTTTGGAATGGTTTGGGATTTTTCTTTTTTTCATTTTTGATACCATATATAACAGTGCAATTACTTGGAGCTTCAGGTTTGCAATTAGGTCTTACATTTTCAATACAAATAATGGGTGGGTTAATTAGTGCTCCGATTATTGGTTATTTAACTGATCGTGTTTCAAAAAAGTTTTTGGTCCTAATAGGGAGTATTGGGCGTGCCGCATGCTATGTATTAATGTATGTGGGAATTATATTTTCTTCTTTATTGATCTTTACTATTGGCATGTTTGTTTTGGGGCTTTTTGTTGGATTTTTTTGGACACCATTAGATACATTAATTTCCGAAAAATCAAATAAAGATAATCGTTCTTATGCATTTGGTAAAAGGGCTGCAATGATAGGAAAAGGAAATCTCATTGGATCAATTATTAGTTTTACTATCTTTGGTTTAGCAAATTTCTTTACTCCTGAAAATCTTTTTTTAGTCTACTGTCCACTATTATTATTTGCTGCATCTAATATTTTTGGAGGGATAATTTTTCATCTTAAAGTTAATGAGCAACTTACATATGAAAAGCATGTTTTCAATTTATTTCCATCTTCAGTCGAACCAACCATTATTTTTCATGAGCCTGTGATGCAAGATTCTCTTTTTAAATCAAGGAATAATTTAACAATTGGGTTTTTTATCGGTTTTTTTGTATTAAGTATTGCTTTTATGATAAGTAGTATGAATAGAGACTTAGCATATCCATTTTTTCAAGTCTATTTGATACAAGAGTTAAAAATTGAGAACCCTACACTTGTAATGTTAATTTATTTTCCTAGTCAAGTATTATCTCTATTATTTGCAGCTAAAATAGGAAAAATTGCTGATAAAGTAAATCCAATATTAGGAATTGCTGTCGTAAGTGGATTAGGTGCATTAATGACTTGGTTAATAATTAATTCTACATCTGGATTAATGTTTGGTATGATATTACTATTTGATTCGACTTTTGCCTGGGGTGGTAATTTAATTTTACAAAATGTTCTTAGTCGAATATCAAAAATCCATCGTGGAAAAATTTTTGGAGCAGCTCAGTGGTTAAGTTTATTAGGTGCTATCTTGGGTCCCATTTTAGGTGGATTAGCCTGGGATAGTTTAGGTCCAAAAGCACCTTTCATAATTTCAATATTTATTGAATTATCCGTAATTCCTATTTACGCAATCGCAATAAAATCTTTGAAACCACATATAGCAGAAAAATTAGATTAATTAAATTATATATAATTTATTTATTAAAATTATCAGAATTACTTTAGCAAGATTTTTTTTAACCCTAAGAATGGGATCATGATATTTTCAGGTCTAAAGTTTATCTCATAATTAAGTTCCATCAAACATCGTTGAATTGAAAAGAAATTTATAAGGAATTTTTTCATTTGAAATATTTCTTCGGATTTATAATATGCAATAGAGATTAAATCGGATATATGAGATTGCCAGAAATCCCCAACTTTTACAAGATTTTTAAGAAAAATATAATCTTTTTCCAATAATGCTATTGGTTTCTGTTTTTTATAAAAAGATAATAAAATTTTTTTAGATATCTGGTCAGAGGTTTCTTTTATATAATATTTTATTACACCAATTAGGGAGAGAAGTTTAATATAATCAAGTGATCTGAGAAGGGAGGCGAGATCTTTTTCTACTGGATATTTTCTTTTTTGCTCCATAATAGATAATTGAGGATCTCCCTCAAAATCAGTAATAATAAGTTCCGAGTTTCCTTCCAACTTGCTAATTAAAATTTGGGCCATGTGTAAATCTTGATGAATTCTTTGAGTTTTAATATCTTTTATTTTTAAAAAATAATCTTTATTGTCCATTATTGAGGATATATTTACTAAACTCGCAATGATTTCTTCGTTTTTAATAATTTCTAATTCTTTACTAAAATTTAAACCGTTTATAATATCAGATAAAAGACTTTTAAATTGTTCTAATATTAAAGTCTCTGTTTCCTGATCTATTTTTTCTAAACTAAATTCATTCGATTCGTTGTTGATAAGACACTGATGCATATGCTTGAGAAAATTTCCAAGTTTTTCACTAAATTGTATTGAATTTTTACAATAATCTTTTAATTTTAGCTCTAATAGGTTTGTATTTTTCACAAAATTAATTTCATTTAATTCGTCAGGATTATTTAAATAAAAATCAAAAAGATCATTCAATTCATTCCAATAAATAAGACCAACATCTCCTTCATTCTCTATAAAATTCATAAAATTAAGAACATTATATTCTTTAAAACTAATTAAACCCAGCATATTAGGAGCCGCATTAAAGCTGTTATTATTAAGAGTTTTAAGCATTTCTACTTCAATATGTGGAGCATATTTTCTGTATGATTTTACCACCAACTGATTTAAACTTCCAGTGTTATTTTTGTCATTAGGTTTATCAATCTCCAATTTTAAAACAATATTTGTAGTCTTTGCATCACCTAATTCTTTTATTTTAACTTGAAAATCATCTAATAAGAGATTTTTAAATTTTTCAGAAAATATTTCGAAATTTATCTCTGCCAATTTATTGAAATTTGAAAACAAAATCTTCCAAAAATCTGGAAAAAATTCAGCTTCAAAAAGTATTAACTCTTTTGTTTTCTCACTCAAATCTAATATTAAACATTTCTGCTCAATTAATTTTAAGGTACTACTCTCCTCATTGAGTGAATCGAAAGATTTTATAATACATAATGGAAGAAAATAATTACTTTCTTTATTTGAATCTATATTGATAACAGTGAATATAATTGCACAGTCATGTGGAGTTATAAATTCATTTGGAATAATATAAATAGAATTTAATTTTATATCAAAATCCGGTAAATTTTTTTCTCCAAACCATCTTCTGTTTTTCAACCAATGTTTAAATTCATTTGTATTGATAATTTCTAAAACAATTTCTTTACTAATATTTAATAACATGCTCTTAACGTGTTTTTTTCTCTAATCTAGAAGGAATTGATAAGTTATATTTTAGAATTTTACTTCATTTTTTAAAATTTATATTCTATATTTAAATTAAATGAATATTATATTCGATTTTTTAATTTGTATATAAATGAAGGAATCTAGACCATGACTGAACAAAACTCTGATATGAAAGGGAAATCTATCAATTTTCCTCTCGTATTTCATTTCCATCAACCCGTAGATAATTTTAATTGGGTTATTGAGGACTGCTATAAAAAAGCATATGAACCATTGATTGATCAAATGTTCGATTTTCCAGAAATAAAGTTTACACTCCATTTTTCAGGAAATCTTCTAGATTGGTTCTGTGATAATGAGCCAGAAATTGTGGAAAAATTGAAGAAAATGTCAAAAAGAGACCAAATTGAAATAATTGGTGGCGGTTATTATGAACCGATATATGCAATAATTCCTGATGAGGATAAAATCGCTCAAATGAATAAATTAAGCAAACGTATAATGGATGAATTTGGATTAAAGGTCAATGGAGCATGGTTGAGCGAAAGGGTGTGGGAACCTGACTATCCATCTTTTATAAGTAAGGTTGGATTAAAATATATCTTAGTTGATGATAACCACCTCAAAGCCTGCGGTCTTGAAGAAGGAGATACATTTTATTCCTATACGACCGAAGATGGAGGCAACATTCTAACAATTTTTCCTATTAATGAAGAGATTAGATATTTAACTCCTTGGAAACCTACTTTTATGACAATTGATTATTTAAAAAAATCCGCTGATGAAAATGGTGACCGAATAGTTGTCCTTTTAAGTGATGCCGAAAAGATGGGTGTATGGGGGACCACACATGAGATTTGTTATATTAAAGGACATTATGATGGGGACGACAAAAAGCCATTTATTCCAGCTTTGTTTGAAACAATTTTCGATAATGATTGGATAAAAAGCCTTACTTTATCAGAATATATTAAAAAATATAGATCTAAAGGTTTAATATATATTCCGACATCATCTTATGACAAAATGGAGGAGTGGGTGCTTCCTACTAAACAGAGGATAGAATTTAAAAAAATTAAAGAAAAAATTGAAAATCGCATTATCGATTCGAAAATTGAAAGGTTTATTAAGGGTGGATTCTGGCGGTATTTCTTAGTAAAATACCCTGAATCGAATACGATGCATAAAAAGATGCTTTACGTTCGTAATAAATTAAAAATCATCGAAAATAAAATAACAAAATTGGGGAATCAAGATCAAAAACTTCAAGAATTATTATCGAATGCTTGGGACGAGGTTTATAAAAGTCAATGCAACGACTGTTATTGGCACGGACAATTTGGGGGAATCTACCTTGCATTTTTACGCTTTTCTATATTTACTCATATTATAAACGCAGAAAAAATAATAACTAAGATTGAAAATCTCTTAATTAACAAATATAGCGATCAGACGATCATTCCACTCAGTAAAAGTCCAAGAATTCATGTATTAGATTTTGATTTTGACAGTTTTGAAGATATAATAATGGAATCGGATATTTTCAATTTATATGTAAAACCAAGATTAGGATGTTTTCTTTTTGAGTTAGATTTTAAGCCAAAATCATACAATTTACTTAATGTTCTTACTAGATGGCATGAATCTTATCATGAAAAGGAAGAAGTTATTATTGATTCTTTTAGAAAAGGAATGCTTAGGACTATGATATTTCATAAAGATACCACAGTAAAAGAACTTGGTCGAAATTCTTATAAAGAATTAGGTGATTTTATTTTAGGAAATTATGAAATTCTTGAAAAAACAATTAATGATGATATTGCAATAGTTAAATTGAAATATTCGGGAAGCATAACTGAACCAGAATCCGGTCAAAAACTTGAATTTGATCTAATTAAAATAATTAAACTTCAATCTGGGTCTAATAAATTCAATGTTTCATTTAATTTACAGCCGTCTATTGAAAACAATAATCCAGAGATATTGAACGAAATTTTAAATGATTTAAGGATAGGTATTGAGGTTCCCTTTTTCTTTAATGGAGATCCAAAACAATTTAAATACACTTTTAATGAAGATAAGTTAAAAATCTTAAAAAATGATTCAAACACTGATTTCACTAAAGTAAAGCCCTTCCAAAAATGTAATTTATTTAGTGCCTATGATCAAACATACGACTTAACATTTACAGTAAAAGTTTTGGAAAATACACAAAACGCTAATATGGGAAAATATTCAATAAAAACATTTTCAAGAACGAATACCGGATATCAAAAAATATTTCAAGGCTTAAATATCATAGTAACTAATAGTCTAGTCGATTTTGAGCTCGAATTTTCGGTAATTTAATCAATTATATTACATTTTTGTCTTAAGTATCGACGAAAATTTATATATCTTTTAAATATAAAGTAATGTTAAGAATTAAATAATAATATAATTCATTTATATTTGAAGGTTTATTTAATTATGAACCCGCCCCTCAATGAAGCAGATGGAAAATATAAAATAAAACATAATAATAAAAATTCTCAGACTCCAGATTGGGGTTTTGGCTCTAAATCTCAAAAAAAAAGACGTAATAAAAAAAGAAATTAAAAATTTATCTTATTCCTTATTTT
The DNA here is from genome assembly GCA_030606485.1 of Promethearchaeota archaeon. GTDB lineage: Archaea > Asgardarchaeota > Lokiarchaeia > Sigyniarchaeales > SOKP01 > 6H3-1. The sequence continues at coordinate 48,236 of JAUWGH010000001.1, forward strand.
TTACTTTTTTATTTTTCTCAAAGTTTCAAATGATCCATACCCATTTTTATTATCATCTAATTGGTAATCAGCAAATGATTGAATAAGAATGGATTTATTACCCTCATTATCCTGAAAGGGGACCGGAATAATTGATCTCACACGTGCTTTCAGAATATGCTTATCATTTAAAGAGTCAATTAATTCAAGTTCTGAACTAATTGGAAATATATTATCTTCACGAAATCGTTGATTTATAATTCGAATCGTTTTTAAAGGAATGTTCTGGCCGTCTTTAAAAAGAAAACCACCTGCAGATAATCTGCCATCATCAGCTATAATAACTGCCGGGTTTATCGCTAAATTTTCATTAAACCACACAACATAGTACAACCAATTTCCCACACCAGTCCAATCTCGAATACCGTAGGTATGATCTCGTTGCCCGAGAGTATTTCGAATAGGATATATTTTTTCACCGACCTGAATCTCCCCAGAAATCTTAGCAATCTGCTCCCAGTGTTTATCTCCCGCCTTTTTTCCAAGCTCTAACGACTCGGGGGTCATATTCTCACTAAATTCATACACATCATTAATTGGATCAAAATTGAGATCTATCTTTACTTTATGAGCTCCCGCTATTAATTTTGGTTGTTCCCTTACTTTCGGCAAATCTTCTGGATTCTTGACCATAATCATATTTCCATTAAATTTATATTTCCATTTTCCATCGGGTTGACACATATGAGCCATACCACCTACTTTAAATGGAGTTGAATATTCTTTAATCTTCTCAATTTGATGATATCCACCGGCTGAACCATCCGGCAAAAAGAGAAATAAAAAAGTCATTCCTTCTGGCTTATTTGGCTTAAATCCGATTCTCGACATTCCGCCTAAATTTATTTCTTTATCATAAAACACAAAATAATAGGATTCATTCCATTCGGGATGAGTTGTTTTACATTCATGAGTTTTTGGTTCTATTTTTCTACACCTTGTTAAATTTTGAATTTTTGTTTCTAATAATTTAATTCAATTTTAAAGTTATTTTTGAAGGGTAATCCAACCATTATTTCCATTAATTGTGACAATCTGACCTGTTTGGAAAAGCTTACATGCATTTGGAATATTTGTTACAGCCGGAACGCCGTATTCCCTCGATATAACTGCTCCATGGGAAAGAATACCGCCTGTTTCTGTGATTAAACCTGCAATTTTCGAAAAAATCGGGGTCCAACCAGGATCTGTTCGAGGTACTACGAGAATCTCACCTGCTTTAACACTTGGGATATCCTCAATCTTAGTTAATACACGTATTGGTGCAGTATTAATTCCTTGACTTGCGGGAATTCCTCGAAAAGATGTACTTTCTTTTGTAAATTGAGTTGGGTCGTTGAATTCCTGCGAACCTTCGATGAATTTTGGTGGTATGATATTTTCATATTTTAAAAATTCTTCATATCGTTTTTTAACTAAGGTCCAGATTTTACTAACTTCGTTATCACTTAAATCCTGAAAAGCTAATTTTTTAATTTCTTTTTTGTGTAAAAAGAAAATCTCGATCGGTTTTTGTAATTTTCCTTGACGTTTGAATTGCTCTCCAATTTCCAAGAATATATGTCGATTCCTTGTAATCCACCGATCCAGATTAAACCGTTGATTCTCGCGAAATATGATATATCTGCGAGCAAATTTTAAAATTATTGAAAATATTTTCCATTTTAAAAAGCCCAATCTCGTTGATCTGATTTTTTGCTGAACTATACCATCAATATTTTCTTGAACAATTGTTCTTTTTGAACTTTCTTTTTCTATTTCTTGAACTTCACCTGCGACTAGAGATTTTAAGATATCAAATACATATTCAGGGGCATCCCTCCAACGTGGATAATAAGGTTCTCTCGTGAACCCACGGTCGCCATGGTCTTTTAAAAATTTTTCAAACTCTTTATAAAAACTTTTAATAACTGGAATTTTTTCGGATGATAAATAAGAATAAAATTCTTTTGAATCCTTTTCGAGAATCTTCTCTCTCAGTTCTGGGACTCCGCGAATAAAGATCGCTAGATCATGTATTCGTTCATTCGTTTCGGTCAATTTGTGCTTTAAATTTGATATTAATATCGGATATAACCGTTGCATCTCTTTCTTTCCAAGAAATCGAGTCAGTAGGTACTGAGCCATTAAATTCATCCCAATATTATGAACTGGTATCCCATAGCGAACAAGACGGAAATGGGCAACCATTTTTTGGTCTAATTCTTCAGCTAAATCAATAAGAGCTTTAATATTTCCGGTTCCTATTAAATTTTCTAAACGTGGATCGAATTCATCGCAATATGGAAAAAATTCTTCTTGGGTCCAGGTCTCATACTTTGAATCAGTTTTTGTCATTGAACCATCAGAATCATATAACATTACTCGTAATTCTGCAACTATTCGCTTTAAAAGACGAAAAGGTAGTTTTTTTATAGTTTTTTTACCAAATGGTCCAGAACCTTCTGGAAAATAATTTAAAAGATCTTCATTACGTATAAAATCCGGTATTTCATATTCTACTTTTCGCTTCATCACCTCGAGATTGAAATATACATGTGCTTTGAAGGGTTTCATTAACTTTTTCTCCATGCGTTGGTACCCCATAATTTGGTTTAGATCCATATTTACAACCAAAATCAATTGATCTCCTAAAAGATCAAAAAATAAAGGAGTAACAGGATCATTCCAATAATCGTCGGAATATCCTCGACTCCAAATAATCTTCTCAACGGGTTGAGCAGACTTCATTGAGGTTATTGGCCGCGTTTGGAGAAGATGGATTTGATCGTTTTGATCGATTGCCCATTCAATATCTTGAGGAGATCCAAATTGATGTTCTATTTCTCTCCCTATTTGGGCGAGTTGGATTATTTGTTTATCAGAAAGGGAAGACTTTCTATTCATATCATCAGATAATTTGATATATTCAATTCCATTCTCATTTTCTGAAGATTTTGGGTGTGCAGCAACATTTTTTAAGCCAATTCTCTTCTTAAGAATCTTAAATATTTTTTTTTTAAATGAATCATCTTTATGAACTGTAAATTGGTCCGGACTGATCTGTCCTGACATAACAGATTCACCTAATCCAAAATTAGATTCGATAAGCAAATTTGAACTTTCTAATGATATTGGGTCTGCTGTAAACATAACTCCTGCACTTTTAGCCGGAATCATCTTTTGAATAATAACTGCTAATTCAGCATTATCATGAGGAATTTGGTTTTCATTCCGATATACAATAGCTCGACTAGTCCAGACCGATGAGTAGCATCGCTTAATATATTGAAGTATCTCATCAAAACTCTTAAGATTAAGATTTAGGAAAGATTCGTATTGTCCTGCAAAAGAAGCTGTTGGTAAATCTTCTGATAAACCGGATGAGCGAATGACAAAATTATTTTTTCCTAAATATTCAAATCTTTTTTTAATCTCTTCCACCAATTTAGGAGGAAGAAATGCTCGTTCAATTTCTTCTGTAATTTTCCTTGAACAAGTCTCAATCGTTTCATAATTAGAATAATCAATATCTTCTAGAAATTTTTGAATTAACATTTCGAGATTATTTGCTTTTAGAAATAAAGAGTATGCCGCAACAGTAATAACAAACCCTTCTGGAACAGAAAAATTTTTCTGAATTAATGTTCCAAGATTTGCAGCCTTACTCCCTATCTTATTTATATCCTTTTCAGTAATATCTTTTAGATTTAATATTAAAGACTCCGTAATTACCATCACCGAATATTTTTTTAAAATTTTTTAAAAAAGTGATAATAGATATCAAAAAATATTAATAATTATTAAAAGTTTTTTTAAAATCTATATTAAATGAAGTTTTATAATAAGTAATCCAAACTCGGAAACATATGAATTTATTGAAAATTATAATATATTTAATGACAAATTTTTTTTTGGGGTAATGGATCATTACTGATTTAGACATTTTGAGTGAATCTAAAAGGACTTTAGAATTGTGGGAAATACCCTTTATGCAATTCGGCATCATTTCTAGCCATAGTTTTTCAAGTTTAAGCAAAGTTCCAATAAAACGCTGGGATCCTCTGAGTAATGTACCAATTATTTTGCAAGATAATGGTAAACATACTGTTTTATCAAAATTTTACGGCCATTATAGTTATATTTCTCCTGTTAGAAGAAAAAGAGAGTCCAATATAGATAAGGACAATGGAGACAATGATGTTTTTAAGGCGGTTTTAAATGGAAAACCAATAAAGGATAATAAAGGCAATCTAATTGGTGATGGTTTTGGAATAATTATATGTAATGGAAATAAAAAAGTAGATAATCCTTTCAGTATCACACCAAAAAGATATATAAATATTAAAGGAAAAGCCATAACATTAATCAATAGATATCCTGCTATGGCTCGATGGATTGAAGATTCGATCCTTGATTATATAGTTAATAATTTACCTTTAAATTCTAAACTCGCATATGGAGTTAATCTAGTTACAATTTCAAAGGAATATTATGATTCTTTAAAGTTTGAAGAAATTCCGGATGATGTAATATCAGAAGTATTTCAATCAACAACTGCGGGAATATCCTATGTTATTGAGGAGGCTAATAAAAAAGGAATAAAGAGTATTCCAGTATCACCATTTTTTAATATCGGGAAACCTGTAGGGGGAAGTCAAAGAAGACTTCATTCGCAAGTATATATTGATCTAAACGAGGATGGACATGGAGCTCGTTTAGAAATGCATCTTAAAGCGTTTGAGGAAATGAGAGAACATGAATGTCGTCTATGCAAGTCAGATCATGGTGGGGGCTCTAGGCTAGTTTTGAAAACAAATTTCTGGACTTTTTTTGTTACTGGTAGTCCTTTAAGAAATTACCATCTTAGATTTTATCCAAATGAACATCTTGAAAGGTTAGATGAACTTGATAAAAAATGTTTTAATGATCTCGCACATAATCTAAAAATAATCTGGAGCGCTCTAAATGACATCTTTGCTAATCCAAATAGGAATATTATTCTTAATATGAAACCCTATGGGTATGAAAAATCACATTTTCATCTATTTGGAGATATTTTACCTTATGAGTTTGTCGGGGGGGCGGAAATGGCAGATGATATGCGAGTAGCTCGATTACTTCCAGAAAATGTAGCTAAGGAACTAAGAAAAATTATTCATAAAAAGGATCTAATTTCTAAATCTTAAAAAATTTAAAAAAATTTGATTAAAATATTTAAATTATAAAAGATTTATATCTGAAGATTTATGACTATTGAATTTTGTGCAATAATTTTAGCAGGTGGAATTGGGAAAAGGCTACACCCCCTTACATCAATACTTCCCAAACCTCTTGTCAAGGTTACAAACAAACCAATGATTGACTATGCTATAAATCACGTAAAATACGCAGGAATTAAACATATCATTATTGCTTTAGCTCATAGGGGTAATCTTTTAAAAGAATATTTGGAAAAAGAATGGACACAGGATAAATTAGGAGATATACGATTAGAGTATTTAATTCAAGATTCTAGCGGAACTGCGGATGCTGTAAAAAAATGCCGTGAGAATATTGACAGTGAAAAATTTATTGTTAGCATGGGAGATATTGTAACTAACCTTCCAATGAAAAATTTAATGCAATTTCACAGTGAAAAAAAAGGAATTTCTACAATTTCCATGAAAACAGTGGAGAGTCATACATCCCAATACGGCGTGGTTTTGCTAGACAAAAATAGGAAAATTTATCTTTTTTTAGAAAAGCCTCTACCCATGGAACTGTATGTAAGTGGTATGGCACAACGTACTGACCTATTTCTTCACACAAATATTATAAATACGGGAATGTATGCATTTGATGCAAAAATTCTAGACATTTTAGAAAGTCAACCACTTGGAGATTTTGGAAGTGATGTTTTTCCATACCTCCTTGCCAATAACTATGATCTATATGGTTTTATTGAAAATTATTACTGGCTTGATGTTGGAAATCCTCAGACATATCTTTGGGCAAACTGGGATCTTCTAAGAAAATATGGCTGGCCTATAACTCCCAATGGAAATGAAGATAATAACATTTGGACCATAAATGAAATCAATACAGAAGGTTCTGTTAATATTTATAAATGGACTTGTTTTGGGGATGATGTGCGTTTAAAAAATAATGTTCAAATAAAAGAATTATCGGTAATTGGTTCAAATGTGGAAATTAAAGAAGATTCAATTATAGATAAAAGTATAATTTGGGATAATGTATCTATTGGTGCTGGATGTAAAATTAACTCTTCAATAATATGTAATGAGTCTTCCATTGGAAATAATGTTGTTTTAAATAACGTAATTATTGGTCCAAACTGTAAAATTAGTGATGATAAAGTTATTTTTGATAAATCCATTGAAATGGGCACCGAAATATAGCTTTCTCTTAGTTGTTTTCATCTAGAACGTAAAATAAATTGTCCTGTATTAATAAAAAAAGAAGAATTTAGTTTTTATTTAAATTTATTAATCATATTTAAATGACTTAAATGCATTAGCATCTAATTTTTCGAATATGGAGTCGCTGTCCTTAACCATTCCAAGATATTCCCATTCTCCCTCGTCGACCATTTCATTATTTCCGTATTTCACTGCCATATCATACAAACGAATGAATTTTTCATAATGTTCTGCAATTCTATTTTCCGAATAATCTCTAGCTGTCCATGTGCTTATTAAAAACTGCCAATCACTGGATTCAAGAAGTAAAAGCTCCCTCCCTAACTGTTCAATAATATCTTTCAAATTTTTATCGGCTGAAGCATAATATTTTTCAACTACTTCTTCCATTTTTTCCTCGCATTCGTAAATATAATGATATGACCAAGATGTCCAATCATTTAACCAAGTATTATGCCAACCAGAAAGCCCCCACGATCCTTCAGGCAAAGAGATTATTTTATTTGGAGGATATTGTTCTAAATACCTTGAACATGTTGTAAGATCAATCTCCGGGTCATCTTCCATCCATTTTAATATCTTTTTCAACCATCGTGGTCCCTCAAACCACCAATGACCAAAAAGCTCGCAATCATACGGAGCTACAACAACACCAAATCGATTATTCTTACTTTTATATTCATTTAATATATCTCTTACTTGATTTTTAAAATGAGTTGCATTTTCTTCCAGACGTTTTTCTATATCTTCTGGATAATACTCCATTTTTTGCCCAATATCAATTTTTGCTCCGGTGACTTTCCAATATCGATTTCCTCCAGGATAATGCTTTTTATGAAAGTCTAAATAGTTTCCATCTCCAGGGAATCCATGCTCACCCGACCAAACGAGGAGACCTGTTTTTTCATCTCTTGTAAAAATAGCAACTGGTGGTAAATTTGGTCTTGATCCCAATAAATAAGGTTCATAGGGAGTTCTGTCAAATTTTAATTCTAAAGGTTCATACTTTACTTTGAAATGTTCCCATAACTCTAGCAATATAGGAAACCTTTCAAGATAAACACCTTTAGTTTCGCCCCCCATTGTTGAATGTGTATCTACGATAAAGTAACGAAATCCATGCTTTGCAAGAAAATATTCCACACCTTCCCTGTAATATTCCTCTTCAGTTAAAGGATTTTTCCATTTATACGCCGGTCTATAACCGCATTCTGGAAGCCACATTCCAATCGGTTCACGATTAAAGACTTGTTTATAATAATCCTTTGCAATTTTAATTTGAGCATTTACAGAACTATCCTTTCCCAGTAAAGGAAAATAGCCGTGTGTAGCAAAACAAGTCATTAATTCAATTATATTTTTATCTTGAAGGTTCTTAAATTCATTCACAATATCTTGATTGTAATTATGATTGAAAGTATCTTTTATTCCTGTATAGAATTTTTCCCATTCATGTGCTGTTTTTATTAGATTTTCAAACTTATATTTTGTAAAATCCTCAATATCATGGATAGATGCATCAATTTTCATATCTAAATACGCATTAAAATCAGCTTTGAATGAATTATGCTTTAACATTGCAACTAATGGAGGGCTCAAACTAATTGTTATTCTTGGAGTGTAACCCTCATTTATAAGTTCATTCAAAATATTCAAAATGGGTATATAAGTCTCACTTGCTGCCTCGTTTAACCATGATGTCCCATGAGGCCAATTTCCATGGTTAATAACCCACGGTAAATGAGAATGAAGGACAAAAGAAAAACTCCCAATACCATTTTTTTCAGTCATTTTATTATCAAATCCAATTTTTTACTTTATCAAAATTCTATGAAAGAAAATTTATTATTTTATCTATAAAATTAAATTTCTTAATTTTATTCTTTCCATAAAATTAATTAAAAATGTTAAATTAATTTATTTTTAAAAAGGTGGATCCACGATGGCTTTAGAACTAGGGAATATATTAAAGCGGGGTATTATAGCTGGAAGGGTTAATGAAAACTTACCTCCAGAGATGTCAACTATCCTTGGATGTCTTCATGGATCTACTTTAAAGCCAAATGATATACTCGTTATGGCTAGAGATTATCATAAAGATTCTCGTATGTTAAAAAGAGCTTACGCTGCTGGTATTTTATCGACAGGTGTAGATATCTTAAATTTACATGATTCAACCTTTCCGCTTTTACAATTTTCAATAAGAAGATTTGGAGCAAGTGGGGGTGCTTATTTTTCTACTGGCCATCTCTATAATAATGATGTAGAGATTACATTTTTAGATGCCGGTGGTTTTATTTATACATCATCTCAATTAGAAGAATTAGTTCGAACATCTAGAAAGTTTCCTAAAAATGTAAGAAGAGCAGAACCAATAAATATAGGAAAAATATCGAGTATCCCACATACAGTAGATATTTATATGAAAGCGCTCCCTCAGTTTGTAAATAAAGCTAAAATTTCTGATGCTAACTTAAAAATTGTTGTTGATTGTTCCTTTGGCCCCACTGGCCTAATAGCACCAAATTTACTCAGTAGTTTGGATGTAAATATAATTGCCTTGAATACATTCCACCAAGAAAAAAAAGTAAAAGCATCAGTTCCTAATATTAAAACAATCAGGAGTTGTGCCGATATTGTCCGTGCCAGTCATAGTGATTTGGGGATTTGTTTTAGCAATGACGGCCAAAGATTCATCCTAGTTGATGAGAATGGAATTGAAATTGATTTTGAAGACCTTTTCATGCTTTTTATTACATACGATGATAAGATTCAAGATTCCAAACCTAATAGTGTAATTGTGTCAGAAACCTCATCAAAAGTATTGGATGACTATGTAAAAAGTCAAGGTTTTGATCTTATAAAGAAAAAATCCAAACCAGGTCTAATTTCAAGGAGCATAAGGGAGGCTAGAGCTTGTTTTGCTGCAGCAGATTCTAATGAGTTTTATTTCCCATATTTTGGACCAATATCCGATGGTACACTTACATTAATTAAACTTTTAGATATTATGGCTTCACGTGAAAGTCTTTTAAGTGATTTAACTCGAAATTTTCCTAAAACCAATAAAATCAGTAAAAAAATTTCTGTAGATACCGAATTTATTGACGCTTTTCATAAATTCATAACTCAAAAAATTGAAAAACACAATTTAGAATTCATCGATATTATCAATGAAGTTAAAATAATAAAAGACGATGTTAATATTACAGTAAAACTCTCGTTATCTAGAGATGCTGTCATAATTTCAGGCGAATATGACGAAGAAAATAAAACGGCAAAGGAAAAATTAGAAGAATTAGAAAAAATTTTATTCGAATGAAGATCCCTTAAAATAATGTGGATTCTAATGGTGGAATTACTCCGAGTGCACTCAATATTACCCATAACACCCCAAAAATAATTGGAATTAATAATATCAAATTAACCCTTAAGATTTCATAAATATTTTTCGATTTGTATGCCTCTTTAAATCTTGGTAATATTTCTACATTATTTATTGGAAAAAATAAATAGAATTTTTCTGTTTTACCATTTCTAGATTGAAATTTAGACGAATTTAGCAATATTTTCGCCTTTAAATTTTGATCTTTTTTTCACGAGCATATTTATCAAAAAATGGTCTTATGAAAATATATTAATAATAATTTATTTTTGAGCTTAATAAAAATTTAATACATTAAATTAAATTTAAAATAAAAAATAATTAAAAACATAAAGATTTAATAAATTATGTAAAAATATTATAAAATAAAGTGATTTTATTATGGCGCTATTTGATCTAAATTCAATAATAATTATGATAACATTAAGTATTATATTTGTAGTCTTTTTAATATTTGATATTTTTAAGCGTGGAGAGCGCTACTCACTGCTTGCATATGTTATGGCTTTACCATTAATCAATTATCTCTGGTTCAAAATCACTGAAGGTGGTAGTTCAGCCTATGCAGAATACCAATCCTTTGGAGTATTAGGTATGTATCTTACCTTGGTCTTGCTTTGGATTGTTGCTATGATAAGAGATGCAATTTTAGTAATAAGAAAGAGAAAGGAAATTGACGATGTTCTTTTATTTTTGCTGGTTGCTTTAATAGTTCAGTTTGTTCTCACTGCGATTCTACCATCAAATAATTTAATACCTGATATGCAAACTGGGTGTTCCTCATATTTAGCTTTCTTTTGGTTGCCTGAATTATTTACCGCAACAGGAGACTTAAACCCAGTTATTGATCCAACCGTTGTTTTATCTTTTCGAATATGTATAACTTTTTTGGTTGTGCTAATTTGTATACCTTTGTTAAATGATATTCGCGGTGAAGAGGCAAATTTAGTTGCGGTTGTAGTTATTACTGCGATATTCATTGTACCATTTTGGATAATAAGTTATATATGGGCTCCAGAATCTACGGCGGTGCTAACCTTTTTATTCTGTGTTATACTTTTCGTGTCACTTTTACTAGTTACTAAAAGTGGTGGACAAAAAAGTTCTTCAAAATAATTTTATTTTTTTTTAAAAAATCAATTATCTTATAAACTCCTATATTTTTATTAAAATCTAAATATATAATTTATTTAAAGAATCAAGATTTATTTTATTTTGAATAAAAAAAGGAAGGCTTCTTTTATTATGAGTAATAATAATAATTCAGATTTAACCCAAATTCCCGGAATTGGAAACGCCACTGCAAAAAAGTTGATAGCTGAGGGAATTAAGACATATGAAGATTTTATTAACGCAGATCCAAAAAAAATATCAAAAATTGTAAAAAGTTCCGAGAAAAAAGTTTTGGATTGGATTTCAAATGCAAAAGAATTAATTTCAAGTCAAGATATGGTGATTTCAAGTGAGCCTAATGAAGAAATAGAAGAAACTATGGAACTTGTTATTGAAGATTCTGAAAAACCAGAAATTCAAAAAGAAAAGTCTATAGGAAAAATTGATTACGATATTTCTGATTTACCTGGTGTTGGACCTGCAACTTTAAAGAAATTAAAAGAAGCCGGTTTATTATCCGTAAGAGCAATTGCGATTACTCCAAAACAGATAATAATGGATGATTCCGGATTGGGAGATAAAACTATTGAAAAAATTATTAAATCAGCTCAGGAGTTATTGAATATTAATTTTAAATCAGCAAGTGAGGTATGGGAAGAGCGAAGATTATTAAAACGGATCTCTACAGGTAGTTCTAATTTAGATGAAGTTTTAGCGGGTGGAATCGAAACGAGAGCTTTAACTGAATTTTTTGGCGAATATAGAACAGGGAAGACTCAAATTATGCATCAATTATGTGTTAATGTGCAATTACCTGAAGAAAAAGGAGGTCTTAATGGAAAAGCTTTATATATTGATACTGAGGGGACATTTAGACCTGAAAGGATAATTCAAATGGCAGATGCTTTGGATTTAGATTATAATAAGGTTTTAAAAAATATAATTTTCGCACGGGCATACAATTCAGACCATCAAATTATGCTTGCTAAGGACGCATCTAATATAATTAAAAAGGAAAATATAAAATTGATTATTGTGGATTCGTTAATTGGTCATTTTCGAAGTGAATACATTGGAAGAGGAACTCTTGCAGGCCGTCAGCAAACGTTGAATTCTCATTTGCATGATCTTCTTCGATTAACCGAGATTCATGATGATCTAGCCATAGTCGTTTCGAACCAAGTTCAATCAAAACCCGATGTATTCTATGGAAATCCTCTTAGAGCAACTGGAGGCAATATTGTTGCTCATGGTTCAACAATAAGGATTTATCTAAGAAAGGGTAAAGGCAATCAACGAGTTGCTAAAATTGTTGATGCCCCTCATTTACCAGAAGCCGAAGCAGTTTTCACCCTCTCCGAAGATGGAATTAGGGATGATATATAAATAAAAACTAATCTTTCCTTCTTAATCAATTTAATATAATCCTATTAAATACCAAAATAAATTAAAAAAAAGATAAGGTTCGATAACAATCGTAAAAAGAGATTTTTACTTATTATTATTTACTACTTAATTATTTATTACTACTACTTTTTACAGATTTATATTAATTCATTAAATTAATAGCGATAATTTCGTCTGCCGCCTTTATTATATGAATTGAATTGTTTAGGAGCCTTCTCTGTAACAACAACATTTGAAGCCTGCGGTCCTTTTTCACCTTGAACAACATCGAACTCAACTTTGTCATTTTCGTTTAGTGTTTTATATTCATCCCCTTCCCCAGATAATGCAGAGAAATGAACAAATACATCGTTACCGTCTTCTGAGCTTATAAATCCATAGCCTTTTCGGCTATTAAACCATTTTACTGTTCCATTTACCAATTTTAAAACCAAATTTTTAATTATAAAAATTCTTTAATTCTAAAAGAATTAATTAAAAAAATAGTTCAAAGATAATAAATTTTAACTTTTTTGAGATTTTTTATAAATTTTTTTTAATATTTTGATTTATACAAGAGGAATCTCCAATTTAAATTAGAAGAGAATATAAAGGGATAAGAATTAAAAATAATAAGGCTATGTTTGCTAATATTACTATATTAATAGATGATTTTAATGGAGTAGAACATGGTTTCATAAAATCTTATGGCTTTTCTGCTTTAATTGAAATCAATAATAAAAAAATATTATTTGACACAGGCACAAAGATCCAACCACTTTTACTTAATTTCAAAACTTTTGGGGTCACTCCCTCCTCCTTGGATGCTGTAATCTTAAGTCATAATCATTATGATCACACAGATGGCTTGCCAGGAATCTTTAAAGAAAATGAAAATATTCCCGTTTATGTTCACAGAGATTGGGATGCTCAAGAAAGCTATAAAGGTATTACCGTTCCGAAAAAGAATCAAGTAATCGTCGAAAAGGGAAGAGAAATAAGTGAAATATCTCCGGGTCTCTTTTTAACGAATTCTTTATGGTCTTCAGATTATGGAGGAATACACGAACAGGCATTATTTATAAAAACTAATGAGAGTTATATTCTACTGTGTGGGTGCTGTCATCCAGGGTTGAGTGCAATTTTAAAAGAAAGAACCAATTTAGGCATACAACTCGACACACCTTTACATATAATTGGTGGTATGCACGGCTTCAAATTTAGTAGTGAGGAAGCAATACAGTTAAATCCTATGTTAAAATCAGTTATTTTGTGCCATTGCACGATGAATGCTCTAAATTTTAGAAGACAATTTGGAGATAAATGCTTGGTTGGTATCGTTGGAAAAAAATATAAGTTTTCTTGAAACGAGTTTATACTTTAACATACATTTGACAATGGCAATGACCAAGTTCTTCAGCTTCATCTAAACATTCTTCACACGGGCATATGTTTTCATCAATATGCTGGAGTTTACAAGGACAATAAGGAGCTCCTTCTTCTCCAATGAAATGATTCTGTCCCTTCAATAATGCATAAACTTTTTTCTCTTCGTTCAATTTTATTTTAAAATTTCTCACTTTAAATATTCTCTCAATGATTCGACCATTCTCTAACTGAATGTTAAATTTAAATTCCATTTTTTCATCTTTAAAAGCAGTATTATAAACGTCAACAAACTTTTGACAGTCTTCAAATGTTTTAACCATATTTTCTCACTTATTATTGTTCTTAATTAATTAACAATGCGATTTCTTCATTTTATATTTTTTCCTTATTAATTAAAAACGCTTCTTTTATTTTAAAACGCTTTATGAATTTTCAATTTGTTTCAATTTCTTATATTCATACATATGTATGCTTAAAAAGAAGAAATAAATAATAAAGAAATACCAAAATTCACTTGCAAGAAAAAGATTTAATAAAATCATTAAAATAAAAACAAGAATTTCTAAAATTTTACAGAATTTATTATTATAATATCTAAAAACAAAAAAAGAATGCGCTACTTTATATTTTGAAAGAATTTCCTCCATATTTTTCATATCTTCTGATGAAATTAATAATTTTAATCCAATTGTTTTTCCGGTATAGAATAAATTTGTACCCCAATCAAATGTATCAAAGAAAATATGTATCAAGTAAGCAATTCCACATAATATCAATAAAAGATTGAAAATAATAATTCCCAATATTAAAATTATGATACCTGGCCAGATGGAGTGTGTAATAAGATTTCTGTGATTATGATCTTTTGCATATTTTGAAAAAACAATATCAAAATCTATAATAAATGCACAAAAAATAATCATAAAAAATTCAAATAAATTAATCTGAAGAAAGAAGTGGCTAATCGAGGCAATTATTACTCCAATGGCGTAATGTACATTTATATGCATAACTGTTCATTAAAAAATAATCGTTTTATGATTTTTTTTGGATTAATTTTAGTTTTCAATTAGATATATTTTCTATTTTTCATTCGTTTTAAAACCATTTCCTTGGATTGGAACCCTTTCGGTCCTTTCATTTCAACTAAATAAGAAGATGCAGCAGAAGCAAAATAACCTGCATTTTTTATTGATTCCCAATCTTTCGAAGATTTTAAAAATTCATACATAAAAACAGACATATAGGCATCTCCAGCACCTGTTTCATCTACAACAAGATTAGATCTAAATGCAGGGATTTTAATTATTTTCTCTCCTTTTCTTGCAATTAATGAGCCTTTTTCACCAAGAGTAGTAATTATTAACGAATCATTCATTGTTAATTTATTAATTGATTTAATAGGATCTTTTATTCCTGAAAGTGTCCTCATCTCTTCCTCGGAACCTTTTAAAATCAGATTGTCATTAATTAAATCACTTATATATGAAATCTTTTTGTTGAAACTTTTATCATATTTTAATGATATTTTCCCAGAATTATCAATTTTTCTGATAAATCCTTGGAGATCAATGGCAACATAAGAATTCTTCAAATTTTTTACTAAATTTTCTATGTATTCAATATCTATTTCATTACATAATGTGCATAAGAGAATGGCATCTGGATTTTTTGAAATATAATTTAATGGAAAATTCTTAAAATTGAGATTAGGGCTTTTAGAAATTAAGGTCAAATTTCTGGTATGATTAAAATAATTTAAAACAAAATTTGTATTTTTTGAATGGCTCCATGATATACCATCTAGATTAATATTTCTTTCTAGAAATTCTCTCAGAAATTCCTTTTTGAAATTTATACTTCCTAAATTTGAAACTATTCCAATCCAAGCATCACTAGTATATGTATCTAAAGCGAGTGATCCATATGTAACTCCACCTCCAACGGTTTGCATGCTATCCTGATTGAATCTAATAATTTTATCTAATGCAAAATGCCCGCAAAAAATAAATGTGAGTTTTTCCTTTGAGTCAAAGTTTTTTGAATTATTCATTAACCCATCAAAATAATTAATTTTTTTTTAAAAAAATAATTAATATCTTTTATGATCTTAATTTGGAAATCATTTCATCTTTCTTTTTAACTTCAGATTTTAATTTATTAATCTTTTTTTGTAAATCCTCGATCAATCCAGCAGGAGCTTCAACTCCTGAACTAACAGTAGTGGAAGCCTCAGTTTGTTTTGAATCAAGTTGCAGAATAATTGTTTCCTTTTCTTTTAATTGTTCTTCAAGTTCTAAAATTTTATTTGGATCTTTTGAAGTTAATTGAACAGACTCTAATTCCTTTAATTTCTGTAATAATCTGTCATTTTTATTTTCAAGTTCTGTAATTCGCTCCAAGGCTGCTTCTTGTCCTTGAATTGACTTTAAATTTCTAAAATCTGCTTCGAGTCTCTCTGTATATTTTTTGCTTATATTTAATTTGTCTTGTAAATCTTTGCATAATACATTTAAAGAAGCAGATGTTTCAACAACAGGGGTTGGTGCTTCCGTAATAACCTTGGCAGCTTCTAATTTTTTAATTTGATTTCTTAATTCATTATTAAGATTTGTAAGTTCTGCTATTTGGCTATTTTTTTGCAGAAATTCTTGTCTAAAATTATTTAATTGTGATTGATCACTTAAGACTGAAGTACTGACCTTTAGTTTCATAATAGAAATTTCATTTTCTCTTTCCTTTATAATATTGTGTGCATATTTTAATGCATTTTCTTTTTCTTCTAATTCTCTTCTTAATATATTTACTTGCGGTGGCAATTGAGGGATATCACTTTTCTTTTGAGTTTCTAAAAAAGATACATGGTCTTTTAAATTTTTAATTACATTCTCTGCCTCACTTAATAATTCTACATTCTTCATTATTTTCTGTTTTAATTCTTCGTTTTCTTTAGTAAGTTGGTTAAATTCAGTCGTTATTTCAGTTAATCTGTCAATAATCCCGGCAACACGATTATCTTTTTCTGCCATAATAATTATAAAATAGTCTTTTATTTTAAAAAAAGTTTAATTTTTAGTATATGTTTTCAATATTTTTGTTCTTATTGATTAAATATCCGAATAATAATCCAAAAAGTCCACCAAACAAATGTGCCCAAATATTAATCTCAGGTCCTATTGATTGAAATAAAAAAAACATTAAATAGATTGCTCCAAATAGTACTGCACTTTTATCATATCTTATATAACTCATTATAGCAGCACCAATTAGGCCAAAAACACAACCAGATGCACCTAAACTAATGACATTTAAAGGTAAAAGAAATAGACTAAATAGGTTTCCAATAAAACCGGACATTAAGTAAATCACAATATATTCAATTCTACGATAATTTGATTCTATTCCAATGCCAAAAAGAAAGAGAAAAATCATATTATTAAAAAGATGCAATAAATCAGCATGCAAAAACATTGCTGTAAAAAGCCGATAAACTTCTCCCTCATAAACGTTTACATTGATTTGAGAGAGTAATATTACATAATCTTGTCCAAGTCCAACATTTATTATAAAATAAGCCATTACATTAATAGTTATTAAAACTAGAGTAATTCTAGCTTTTTTTATTGATTCTTCGTCTATAACTAGCATTTTAATTGCGTTTAAATTCAATTATATCTTCATAATCCCTGAAAAATACCCTACACTATACTCACACGATCCAGTTCCCCCTCCCTTGGCATAACTTGTGTAATATTTTAATACTTCAGGAGTTTTTACATCTAAATTATTACAGATTAGCATTAAAGTAGTTATTGTTTGAGGTCCGCACACTGTTGTTGCTCTAGCGTGATTAAAAACCTTTTCAGGATTATTCTCCTTAAAACTATCCATAACTTTTTGATCTTTAACCCTCATATCTTCTAAATCTTTTCCTGGGTTCATAGTATCTCTTGGTTGCTTATGGGTCATGTCAGAAGAAGCAATTACAACGATATCTTTTTTTTCTGACTTAATAACGGTTGCAATATCAACTGCGATATTATTTAATACTTCAAAATTCATAGAACCTATTGTGATGGGAACTAATTTAGATTTATTATCCGAACAGTAAACAATAAATGGCAATTGGACTTCAATGTTATGCTCACGACTATGAGGGAACCCAAAATATGCCGATTGGTCGATTTTTATCGTATTGCTATTCTCTACAATCTTTTTCCCTAATTCCGAATCGATCTCAATATCACCCAAGGGAGTTTCCCAAAAACCTTCTTCCAATAAAGCAATCTCACTATAGCCTGTATGGGTTGTGCCTAAAACAATAACAGTATCAGGAATTTTCTCTTTAAATAAATTAAAAAATGTAAAAGATGCACAAGCAGCTGAATATACATATCCAGCATGAGGAGATATTCCTCCATAAATTGTTCTACTTTCTAGATTCTCACATTTAAAAGGCTTTCCTACACCAAAGTTTTTATCTAAAAAAGACTCTTCAATAATTCCTAATAGATCTGGCT
This sequence comes from Promethearchaeota archaeon, assembly GCA_030606485.1. Taxonomy (GTDB): domain Archaea; phylum Asgardarchaeota; class Lokiarchaeia; order Sigyniarchaeales; family SOKP01; genus 6H3-1. The sequence goes on from JAUWGH010000001.1 coordinate 66,469, forward strand.
TATAACGAGGATAAAATGAGCCTGCAACACAAGTTTTTCGTTTTAATACCATATTTTTCACTATAAAATATAGAATTTTGTTTTTTATAATGATTATAAAAACGTTAATTTACATTTTAAACATTATTTATTTTATTTAAATAGGATATCATTTATATTCTATCTAATTTTACTTCTTCAGAAAAAAATTTGCTAACTTTACTCAATAAGATCGAAAAATATTAGTATAAATAAACTCTTAAAATAAATCAAATAATCAGATTTATGATTGTATATGGTAAAGGAAAACGCAATATCACTTGATGAAATCAAAGAAGAAGATATTCCAGAGGTTATCCCTGCGAAATTAATCAACTCAAGGGTAATTATCTTTAATTCACTATACGGTTCTTATTTATATGTGAATAATTTTTATGGAAGTCCATTGGGTATAAATAAACCCAGATTGGAATATTATTCTAAACCTACGGAACTTTCATTAATTGAAGCACAATATTTGTTGGAATCAGGAAGAATCAGCATATTTGATGTAGAATTAAATAAAAACCTTACATCAGAAGAATTTTTTGAATTTGCTAAAAATAAACATAATATGTTCGAGGACAAATACAAAATCTATAAAGATTTAAGAGATAAAGGATATGTTGTAAGACCAGCTCTGAAGTTTGGTGCAGATTTCGCGGTCTATAAGAAAGGACCTGGACTTGAGCATTCCCCATTTATTATTCAAGTATTACGGAGTGACTCCAATATTTCAGCAATAGAATTAGTAAGGGCTGGGAGACTGGCGACATCGGTAAGGAAACGCTTCATTATTGCAAATCCGCAGACTAAAACATATTATGTTTTAAAATGGTTTAAACCTTAGAAATTTTGCATTCCGTTAATTTAATGTTTTGTTAAAAATGTTGTTAGCTATATGCTATAATTCGAATTAAATCTGCAATATTTTCAATTAAATCAGCCATTTCTTCAATTTTCTGGACAGCTCCTTTTACTTTCAAAATAGTAATTACATCTAAATCAGTTGAATCATATAAATAATTCTCAAAATCTCTATATTCTGAATCTATTTCATGTTCCAGCAAATGCAATTTTTTTGATGTATCAAATGCTTTCTCCCTTGGCCCCAATAAGCTTTTAACTGCCAATGTTAATGCTTCTCCCATCTCTATAGATTTTTTTATGATGGAATTGATTCTTTTATTAATATTCTTAGAAAGTTTTTTATCAATATACAATATTCTATCTGTAAATTCATTTATATAATTTAAAATCCCATCAGTTTTTAGAACTAAATCCAATAATGTACTTAATCCTTGTGATTCTGCTTCAGCAAATTTTTTTATAATTCTTACTTTTAATTCATCCGCCTGTTCTTCTAAATTGTTTATTTCTTCTTTTTTTTCATTAATTTCTTTTTTATCTCTTGCTTCAGTCCATAATTTGTAAAATAAATGCATCTCTTTCATACTATTCATAGTAATTCTTACATGTTCTATTAGAATTTCAATTACTTGGTGTTTTAATTGATTCAAGTATTCCATCCCATCAAAAATTTAGTGATTTGTCTAATAAATTAAAATCTATATAAATCATGAAATTTACTCTTAAAAAAGTTTTTAAATTTTGAAAGAATCATAATTTTATGTCTTTAGAAGAGAATGAAACGGCAGAAACTAGATGGAATGTTAAAACTTTCGCTTTTGCTGGATTGTTTATCACATTAGTAATCATTTCTCTCTACTTATTATATCATATGTTTTTTGTAGATGAGACTTTTCTTTATACAATTGTAATCGAATGGTTTGTTAATCCAATTGCTGTGTTAGGATTTCTTGGAATCTTAATTTTTATCTTAATTATGGGAATTCAAGGTTTATTAGTACCTATACCTTCTGAAATAGTATTAGTAGCTACTGGAATGATCTGGGGGCTAATAGGAGGAGGTATTATGGGTATTATTGGATCAATGGTAGCAGCACTCTTATGTTTTTATATAAGCCGTAAAGGTGGAAGACCTTTAGCTGAAAAATTTGTTGGGGGAAAAGCTTTATTCCTAGCTGATAGATTTATTGAAAAATATGGGATGGGAACAATCATAGTGGCAAGATTTCTACCTTTTATAGCATTTGATCCAATCAGTTATGCATCCGGGTTGGTCGATTTGGATGTGAAAAAATATTCAATAGGAACATTTATTGGTTCTATTCCAAGAGCTTTCTTCTACTCATGGCTTGGAAGTATTTTATTTCCTCCTGGAATGAGTTTTCCAATTAATTTAGAAGATATACCTCTTGCAGAGTTAGAAGCTTATTCAGCTAATTTCAATTTTCTTTTAGTAATAATATTGGGTGTCTTAGTAATACTTTTTGGCATTTATTACGTATTCTCAATATATCTAGAAAGAAAAGCTAAGATAAACCGTGAGAATTCAAACGCAAAAGAGTGAAGATAAATGTTAAATTAATGAAATTATATATTATAATAAATCTCAAGAATATTATTAAATAAAATTAAAATTCCCCCTAAAAATAGATTTCAAATTTCCTCAAGGAAAATACAGTTAGAAATATAGGATGGATGTAAGAAAAAAAAGTAATAAAAGTATTATTGGGCGCTGGAAACTATACTGGGAAATTTCAGAAGTCGGTGCGATTGCTCGTCGATATTTTATTATGAACTTTACAGATGGTCTTTTAACAACGCTGGGAATTATAATTGGAATCTATGTTTTATATATAAGAGATCAATCTCTATATTCAACAACTAATATCCTTATTTTACCTGGTATTGCTACAGCAATTGCTATGGGGGTTTCTGGCGTCTCTGGATCTCTCCTTTCTGAAGAAGCTGAAAGAGCAAAAATCAATTACGACTTGAGAAAAGCGATGGCAATATATCAAGAAAAAGATGATGATTCAGAGGATGAAGCAAGTGATCTGAATAAAAATGATCAAGTAAAAGAAGAAATATTGAAACATATGATTGGTTTAAGCCGAAAAGCGAAAGAAACCTATATTAAAAAACAAATTAAGGTTGATTCAGACGAGAAATCTCATAAGAAAGAAAAGGATATTAATGAGAAAGCAGAAGATTTTGCTTCACGTATTTTGGCTATTATTAATGGACTTTCTTCATTCTTAGGAGCATTACTAATGTTGACACCATTTTTTGTTAATCCCAATCTAATATATATACAATTCATAATTTCTTTTATCATAATAATTATCACTGTATTCTTTTTAGCTCAATATTTAGCCAGACTGTCTAAGGGATCAGTAATTAAATATTTTATTCATTTCTTAGTAGCCATAATATTAACTATTTCTCTTACATTAACGATCGGTCAATTTACTTAAATAAGAAAGTTTTTATTCTCTTTTCAATTAATTCTAATTAATTTTTACGATTAATGAATAAATAACTCATAATATTGATTGTATGAAAACTGTAGGAATAGATATTGGGAGTTTATCTACAAAAATTCTATTATTGGAAAATAATGAGATTAAAAATTATAAAATCGCAAGATCCACTCATAATTTTCAAAAAATTGGTCATCAATTATTTGATCAAATAATGTCTGAAGAAAATTTACATAGGAAAGATGTTTTTATAATGAGCACTGGTTATGGACGGCATACTATTGATATTGCTGATCAAAAAGTTACTGAAATCACTGCTCATGCGAAGGGTGTATTATACTTTTTTCCAGATGCAACCTCTGTTATTGATATTGGGGGCCAAGATTCCAAAGCAATCTTAATATCTTCAAAAACTAGGAGCCCTATTGACTTTCAAATGAATGATAAGTGTGCAGCTGGCACAGGACGCTTCTTAGAAGTTATGGCAAATGCTTTAGAGGTACCTATAGAAAAATTAGGTGATTTAGCATTAAGATCAAAAAAACCGGAATCTATCTCATCAACTTGTACAGTATTCGCGGAGTCAGAAGTAATATCATTATTTGCACAAGGTGCTAAAAAAGAAGATATTGCAGCTGGTATCCACAAATCAATAGGTAGACGAGTGGCTTCAATGGCGAAAAGAATTGGAGTAAAGCCACAATTAATTTTTTGCGGAGGAGTTGCTAAAAACCCGGCAGTGAAGGTCTTCTTAGAAAAAGAACTTGAGTTTAAGATTGAAATACCACAGTTTAATAATAATAACAATATGGATGCACCTCAGTTGACTGGAGCTTTGGGAGCCGCTTTAATTGCTCGAGAAAAAGTGTAAAGCAGTAAAAATTTTTTATTTCTTGCCAAATAAATCGCTTGGCTTCATTAAATGTGGTTCTTCTTCTTCCTCCTTTTTCTTTTTCTTCTTCTTTTTCATACTATCTGGGACATACCCATAAATCTCACCCTCTTCTGCCTGTCCTGTCCCAGGAGGAGGTTGTAATTTTGGTCCACTTTGTGGGTAACTCATTCCAGCTGAGATTTGTTCTGCAACTGGTTGGGAAAAATCAATTGATACTTTTGGACCTTCTGCTGTAATAGTTTTTAATTCTCTCATAACATTCTCTAGATTCATTGATTGAACGCTTTTATTCATAGTGTCCATTATTTCTTTTAATCTATGTGAGGTTTCACGTAATCCTTTTGGATTAATACCTGTCAATAAAGCATCTAGGCTTGTTTCAATAGTTTTATTCAAATCCATTAAAGAGTTTTGAACTTGTTTCCAATGTTCATTCATTTGATTTGCAATTGCCTTAATCATTTTAACTGTTTCATTCATAAAAGCTACATGACTTTCGTATCTTTCTGAATCCTTAGCACGCAAATCAGATATTATCATGATGAGTTTTCGAAGTTGTTCTTTATTTTCACTCATGATATAATAATTAAGTTACTAATTTTTATATTTATAGCTAATTATTCATGTTTTCTCATAATTAGCTTTGATATTTATGTTTTTCCTATGTATTAGCATTTAAATTCTTGTAAATTTAAAACTCCTATTTGATTCTTCTTATTAATGCGTTTTCAGATTTTTATAATAAGATAAGATTTTATTTAGCAAAAACTTAATAAAATTCATAAAAAGTCATTTACTTTACCAAATAAGTTTAGAAATAAATGAGAAAATTATGACTCTTGAAAAATTTGATTTAATTTATAAAGATAATAGGTGTAAGATAAAAGATAAAGAAAAGATTCTTTCTAAATTAAAGGCTATTTTGGGAGAAGAAAATGTTTCAACCAAAGAAATAGATTTAATTGCTTATTCTAAAGATTCTACGCTAATAACCTTAATTTGGAGAATCCAGGGAAAATTAGCAGCATTACCCGATTTTATAACATGGCCTGAAAATAATGATCAAATAGTTCAGACTCTAAAATTAGCAAATGAGGAAAAAATTCCTGTAATCCCTTATGGTGAAGGTTCAGGTGTTGTTGGTGGTGCGATACCAGTATATGGTGGTATTATTATTGACATGAAAAAATTCAATAAAGTATTGGAGATTAATGATAAAGATTTAACTGTTACGGTTCAAACAGGTATAAATGGGATGAATTTAGAGAGATATCTCAATGCTAAGGGCTATACTTGTGGACATATTCCCCAATCTATCTATATGTCTTCTGTTGGTGGGTGGATTGCCCACAGAGCAGCAGGTCAATTTTCTACAAAATATGGAAAAATAGAAGATATCGTCTTGGGGTTAGAAGTTATTTTACCACAAGGTGAAATCATTGAACTAAAAACAATAATCAGAGCAGCAACCGGACCCCAATTTGATAAATTATTTATTGGAGGAGAAGGCACATTAGGGATAGTTACTAAAGCAACTTTAAAAATATGGCCATCTCCAGAAAAAAGAGAATTAATCTCTTTCGCATTTCCAACTATAGAAGATTCATTAGAAGCTATCAGAAATATTTTAAGGAATCAGATTTATCCTGCAGTGATTCGTATATATGATGCCTCTGAAACAGTAAGGCATTTCCCCCAAGTTAAAGAAGCGAAAGATAAAGTTATGGCTGTTTTTGTTTGTGAAGGAAATGAAAGACTTGTAAATTTAGAAGGAATTATTACAAGAGAAAAATGTGAAGATAATAATGGTGTTAATTGTGGAGAAGAACCAGTAGAACACTGGTTTGAAACAAGATTTAGGGTAACAGAAACATCATTAATTCCTCCATATAAAATTGTAATTGACACTATTGAAGTATCTGTTATGTGGGAACATGCTGCAGAATTATATCATTTAGTTCTTGATTCAGTTAAGAAAGTTAAAGGTATTCTTTATATAACCGCTCATGCTTCACATTTTTATCCCAATGGGGTTGGTTTTTATTTTTCATTTGCTGGTGTTGCAACTGGAGGAAAATCTAATTTTGAGTTTTATCAAGAATGTTGGGATGTTATAATGGATGGATGTGTTAAAGCTGGAGGATCTATTGCTCACCATCATGGGATTGGCATCAATAGAGCACGTTGGATGGAAAAAGAATGGGGGAAAGCTTTAAGATCACTAATAGATATAAAAAATTTACTTGATCCAAATAATATTTTAAATCCGGGAAAAACTTACTTTCCCCCTGAAAAGGGAGGTGCTAAATAAAATGAGTATCTTCGAACAATTAAAAAAGTATAAATATATAATTCCTATCATTACCAATGCTGATCGTGATGTTAAAAGAATAATTTTAAAGAGTTTTAGGTTAAAAAAAAAATTTTTTTATCCTCAAGGAGAATATAAAGCTGATGTAAAAAATTTGATTAATTGTATGTTATGTCTTAAAATGTGCAGATTTGATTGCAATTCTCTCCAAGGTGCAAAAACTGAAAGAGTAGCACCTGCTTATAAATCCCTAATTGGCTATTATCTTTCAGTCGGCAAAATCGATCCTTCTAAAGAAGAAAATAAAGACTTTATTAATTTAATGTATGAATGCTGTAATTGCGAAAACTGTAAAATTTGGTGCCCATTCGATTTTTCAGTAGTTTCATTGCTTGAAACTGTTCGAGATGATATTAATGATAAAGGTTTGACTCCAAATTATATAAAAGAACAAATAGAAAAATTAAATAAAACTCATACTATAGAAGACACAAATATATTCAAGACTTATGAGGAGAAGGTCATTGCAAATGTCGAATCTGATGGAAATGATGATGTTTTTTATTATATTGGATGCGAAACGATGAAATACCCAGAAGTTGTTAAAGGCAATATTGAAATATTGAAGAAGGCTGGTATTAAATTCTCAACTAACTTAGATAAAAGATGGTGTTGTGGTGCCCCATTATTTAATACTCGACATTTGGATTTAGCGAAAGAATATGCAAAGCAAAATATTGATTTGATCACGGGTTCAGGGGCAAAACTAGTTGTGACTGATTGTCCGGGTTGTGCTGATACTTTACTTAATCGATATGAAAAGATTGGTTTTAAATCAAAGGTAAAAGTGATTCATATCTTACAATTATTTAAACAATTAATTGAGGAAAATAAACTCATTCTTAAAAATCAAATTCCTGAAGAATTCAAAAATGTAGTCTATCACGATCCATGCTTGATGTCAAGAAATTTAAATGTTATTTCCGAACCAAGAGAAGTTTTGAAGAAAATTCCGGGATTAAATCTATTAGAGCCAATTTGTAATGAAAAATATACACATTGCTGTGGGTATAGCGGTACGCTCCATTGGGCAAATAATGATTTAGCGGTAAAAATCTCGCAAAATAGAGTCAATGAATTGATTGAAACAGGTGCAAATATAATCGTTACGGCTTGCCCACTTTGTGAATTAGGATTAGAAAAAGGAATTGAAGAAAATAATAAAAAGAAAATTAAAATAATAGACTTAACTGAATTAATTGCAAAAGTTATATAAATTTCAAAAGAAAATATAAAAATGTGATAAAAATGGATACATATGTTTTATGCCTTGATATTGGGACTACTAACATTAAAGCTTTCCTTTTTGAGAAAAATGGTGAAATTTTCGCCCAAGCCAAAAGAAAACCTAAATATATTATGGAAGAAAAGGGTCAAATAGAGCAGGATCCAAAAGAAATCTGGGAATTAAGCAGACAAGTTATGGAAGAAGTTATAAAATCAAATAATTTAAGTCCCGAGAATATAGCAGCAATTGGTATTACTACTCAAAGAGCTTCCTTTCTTTTCTGGGATAAAAATACAGGAAAAATTTATTCTAATATTATCACTTGGCAAGATAAACGATGTGCTTCATATACTGAGAAAAAAAATAAAAGTTTCTATTTTAGATTTTTACGAGGTATAACAAAATTTATCTACTTATTTACACGCGATATAAAATTATTAACATTTTCAACCATAAAATTCACTACTGATCATACATCCATGAGAACAGGATATTTTCTTGAAACACATCCGGAGGTTAAAGAATTAATTAGCAATCCCAATACTAACGTAGTATGGGGGACAATTGATACTTGGATATTATGGAATTTAACTGAAGGGAGGGTTTTTGCTACTGACTATTCAAATGCTCATACCGGTTTGGTTGATCCATTTAAATTAGAATACAATTCTATTTATTTAAAAGCAATGGGAATTCCAGAATATATATTACCAGAAATTAGAGATACTAGAGGAGATTTCGGAAAAACAAAAATTTTTGGCGGCGAAATACCCATTACATGTTTAATTGGAGATCAAATGGCCAGTTTATTCGGACAGTGCTGTTTTAACAAAGGATCAATGAAAGTTACAAATGGTACGGGCTCATTTGTAGATCTTAATACAGGACAAAAATGTTATGCTTCAAAAAGAAAATTATACCCACTAATTGCTTGGCATATCAATGAACAAACCACTTATATGACGGAAGGAATGTCTCATAACGCCGGTAATATCATAGATTGGTTACAGAATGAACTGGGACTATATAATGATCCCTCCGAAACAGAAAAAATGGCATTAAGTGTGGATTCAACAGAGGGCGTTTATTTTTTACCAACATTTACAACCGGCATCTCATTTCCATATTGGGATTCAACTGCACGAGGAAATATTTTTGGTGTAGACTTAGATACTAAAAAAGAACATATTGTAAGAGCAGTTCTAGAAGGATTTTGTTTTAGAATAAAAGATATCGTTGAAGGGATTATTAAAGACACAAAAATTCAAATAGAAAAAATAAAAGCTGATGGGGGAGTATCTCAAAATAAATTTCTTCTTCAGTTTTTAAGCGATATATTAGAAATGGATGTTGAACTTACAGGTAACCCTGAAACTACTGCATTAGGTGCTGCTTTTATGGCTGGACTAGCAGTTGGATATTGGAAGTCTGAAGAAGAACTCTTGCAGATAAGAAGAGTAGAAAAAACCTATAAACCTCAGATGACAGAAGAAGAACGTAATAGGAAATATATGATATGGAAAGATATAGTGGCAAGATCTCTAGACTGTGTTTATTATTAAAATTTAAAATTTCTAACCTTTTTTTTACAATTACCTGAAAAAATAAATTTTGATTTAAATTATAATTAAATTGAATTCTTATTCTCATATTAAAAATATATAAAACTTTTTATTCTAAATAATTAAAATTCTATCCTTAAATTTTTTCCTTCTTTTCCAATTAAATTATTCTAAAGTAATGCAGACCGTAATCTGGACCACATACAATCAAAAGAATACCTGCAAAGATAAGAAATTTTGCACCATTCTTATTAATAGTTTTTTTACCTAATAAACAAATTATTCCGAAAACGCCCAGTAATAAACCTAACATGGAGCCAAATGCACGCACAAAATTCAACAGATCTCCAAATGTATTAGGCAATTCATTAAAAAAAACTTCTAATAAATCAGGAAATTGAAAAATTTGATAATCCATTTTGTTTTTTACACCCTTATCTAAATTTTTTCCTATACAAATTCAAATAATTGATTCTATTACGATTGTAAAAGGAATATATTTAAAGGAAAAAAGAAATCATTGTTTTTTTTCTGAGTTGATTAGGTAAATTCAACGCCACCTATTTCCTAGGAATGGTAATTCTGGAAATGAACCGAATAATTCTGCGAGATTTATAGACAGACCTCCCGTAATAGTAAGTATCGTTATCCCAATTATTAAGTAAAGTGCATCTTTAAAGATCCAGCCAACTTTTTTACTAAGAATAGAAATAACTATATACATAACTCCGATTATTGAAAAAATACTGCCAATTATGGTAATCAACACAGAAAAAAATGAGAAATCCGTAATAACAAATAAATTTATTCCTTGGAAAATAATCAAATTCATATGATTTTCACCTCTTATTACTTAATGCCAACCCTTCGGTGTGTCTCTTCCAAAAATTACCCAACTAAATAAATTTTCGATACCAAATGGAGAACCTAAGTATAAGCCAAAAAGCAAACAAATTAGTCCTAAAATAATTTTACCTGCTCTGCCTTTTTTATTTATTAAACCAGCAACCAAATAAACACAACCCATTATGAATAAGACTGCTGGAAAAAAAGAAAAAATTGTCTCAAAAATATCTTTTAAAGGATTAACTAGACTGAGCATAATATTCTCTTGAAAATAAGTTAAAGCCGCAATACAGCCAATTATAATTAATGTTATGGTTGTAAATGATCCTGATTTTTTCAAGTTAGACAATTTTACCTCCCCTTTTTAACCATTATTGCAATTATTACTAAACCTCCAAAAAATATAAACGTCAATATTATATTCAATTCCTCGATTCCGATATTGATTTCATTGTTCCAGAATTCCCTATGAATTGTATATATGATATCATCACTTTTTGGTTGAGTTTCTCCAAAAATATTTCGAAACTTCGCATAGATTGAATATTTTTTTCCATCCTCAGATCCTTCTAAATATAAATTTTTTGTGGTATTATAGGGTTCCCAAGATGTCCAAACCCCATCTGTTCCGTTCCTAAAGCACATCTCTTGTGCTAACTCTGCTGTTATATCAAGTGTAATAAACATAGAGTATGTATTATCTGAGCCATTATTTATTTTTATTATCGCGTTGAAAGGTTGAGAATATATAATTTGAATACTATCATTTACTGAATATAATATCTCACCGGCTTCATTCCGAAATTTTGCATAAATTGAATAAGTTAATCTGTTTCTTGTACCTGCCAAAAATAATTTTTTAGTTGTATTATAAGGCTCCCAATTACTCCAATTTTTTGCTGTGAAATTACTAAAACACATTTCTTCCGCGTCTTTAGCAAAAATAGATACATTTACTAAAGATGTTAAAGTGTATTGAGCACCATCATTTATCTGAATCTGTGGATTTGTGGGTAAATACCCAATATATAAAATACCATCATTAGCTATATTAGATTCTCCTATCGAATTACTAAATTTCACACAAATTGTATATTCAGAATTGTTTACTGGGTCTATTAGATATATGTTTTTACTTGTTTTATACGGTTCCCAGGAAGTCCAAGCACCAGTTCCATATTTAAAACACATTTCATCAGCATCATTTGCGGAAAGTGTTAAATTTACTGATTTAGAATTAGTAATCTCTGCATTATTATTTATTTTAATCTTGGGATTTGTAGGTGGAGTCTCATATGTCCAAATCAATCGTGGCACTTTATTCGCAGGACCTTCTCTACTACTTCCTATTAGCCAATTTGCATTATTTATAGTAGGATCATGAATTAAAATAGAAAACCCATCTTCACCCTGTATAAAATCCGTAACATCAAAAGTGTAGAAGCCATTTTCTGAAATTTCATCCTTTAGTATAAAGGTCTCCCCTATAGGTGCATTAAACCAATTAATCGTATCCTCTTCCCAATCTACGTTTACCGTAAAGATTTGAATATCTATAGGATCATATTGAATTTTAAAGTAAATCCTTATCTCAACCTTTATAACATTATCTGGTTTATCTGTGAAAGGAAAATGTAGGAATGCGGTGCGCTTTCCCATTAAAATCGTAAGATCCCACATTACCCAAAAATCTTCCTCAGAACCATAATTGCCTAAAGGTAGAAGGTCTATTACATAAGAATCCTTATCCGCTATTGTCGAAACAGTCGCAATTCCAGCACTACCCTGAACAGGATTAATATTATGATCTATTCCGTATAAAAATGAAAACATTCCAATTAAGAGAATAATCATAAAAATTGACTTACTCCTAATAATTCACCACCTTTATTTCATTAAAAGTATTAAACGGGATTCTAAAACCAGAAAAATTACTAAAAAATTCAAACATTTTATTCAAATTAAATAGACAAACTGCAATTAAAAAGGATAAAAGCGAAATTTTAAGATATCTATTAAAACACTCCTCTTTTCTGTGTAATATTAAACGTATTAAAAAAACAAATCCAAAAAATTCCAAGATAAATGAAGTAATTATTAAAATTATCAAGAACCAAACGCTTGTAAAACTTAAAATGTCCATTTTTATCTTGTTTATTTATTATACTAAATTGACTTAGAACTAAAATAAAATGAGGATATATAAAGAAAAAAATGAGAAAATGGGTGATTATAATACGATATATTGATAAATAGGAGGATAAAGCAAAAGTTTCTAGTGTTTCTCCGCCCATCAACAAATAGGGGGAGGAGGAGGGTAATAATAAGTGTAGAATCAATCTACACCAACCAAAAGACAAAAATCCAGTATGGGGGGAGATGCAACTTTTGACTTTATCCTTACCAATATTATTTTAAAACTAACTATAAAAAGATTACCATTCCATTTTTTTGTTTAAAAAAGTACAATGAGATAATGAAATTTAATAATTATCATTTAATACAGAACCCACTTGTATCGCTAGATAATTTAAGATAACATCGTAATCTTCAGGTGTTATCTCTTTGGTCTTAAGAACAAATTTTTTTATGCTATTAATACAGGAGAGTTGTGTTCTAATCTTTTCAGATTGGAATTTATTATGAAGAAAGGATTCTTGATTCCTAATCTCACATATTAACTTATCTCTTAATTCCTCAAATTGTGGATTAACTGCAATATTTTCAATTCCCATGTTATTAATTCTAAAATTCATCATTATAATTTCAGATTAAATTCTAATTATTTAAATAAAAAAGGACTGGAAAGATACTATAAAGAAAGAGATATAACAAAATAACTAAGACTATATTTTCATAGAATAAAAAAAAATAAAAAGAATAGACTTATCTTGCAAAGAAATATTCTATAAGGGCTTTTGTGAAACCATCCAGCCACTCATTATTAATCTCGGCCCATTTTATGATTTTTCACCTCCTACAATTTTATATTCAAAATTTGAAAAAATTGTATTGAATCATATTTTTAATAAAGATATATAAAGAAAAAATGAAGACCAAGAGAGATTAAATTGAATAAAACTCACTTTCTCTCTAAAAAAGCAATTGTTTTATATCAATTGGGACAATATTATTATGAATTATGCAATTTTAGTTTATTTCCGATATGATTCCACTCTAGTTCTATATTTAAAGAAAGAAAATAATTGTTGAAAGATTTTTTTCTCTTTAAATAGATTTATTTTAAGAAGAGTATAGCAATTAATTTTCTATAAAAATCGGAATTTATTATGAGTAAAATCAATCGAGAGAAAAAAAATAATAAATGGAATACATCACAAAATGAAGAAGTAAAAAGATATTATTTATTGGGTAATAAATTTCTTGAACAAAGAAATTTCCAAGAAGCAATAATCTATTATAAAAAAGCATTAGAAATTGATCCCCAAGATATCTCAACTCTTGCTAATTTAGGTCGAGCATATCATCATCAGTCTGTTCTTCAATCATCAACTAAAGATCTGAGTTTATTGGACAATTCTGAAGCTTGTTATCTAGAAGCAACGAAAATAGATCCCAATTTCTGGTTATCATACTTCACTTTGGGAGTAATTAAAATTGAACGGAAAGAATTTTTAAAAGCACTAATATATCATCTGAAATTTCTTACTGTCTATGAAAAAGCGAAAGTAAAAAACTTCAAAATGTATAATCATGCAACCAATTATATTGTAGAATCCATTAAAAAAGGAAAGATTTCTGTAGAATATTACAAAAAATTATTAAATATCTCAATTTCTAAAGAAATATGGACACTATTGGGATACGGTTTGCTACATAATCAATTATATGAATACTCCGAAGAATGCTTTCTTAAAGTAATCGAAAAACACCCGGATTATTCTAGTGGATATATTGATTTGGGAAATGTGTATATGGAAATGATTAAAAATATTCCCGATTATTGTCCTGATTTGAATAAAATAAAAAAATATCTTAAAAAAGCAGTTGAACTTGACACTAATAATGAAATTGCTTGGAATAATTTGGGAACATATTATACATTTGTTGATTACTATGAAAAAGCAAAATTGTGCTATAAAACAGCAATTAAACTCAAAAATGATTACAAAATATCATGGTATAGTCTTGCAAGTATTCTGGTCAAGAAGGGTTTATATAAAGAAGCAATAAAATATCTAAAAAAGGTCATTCAAATCGACCCAAATTATACTCCTGCTAAAAAAGCGTTAGATCTACTTAAAAATAATACCAACGAACAATTATCCAAAAAAAGAATAGAACTGAAAATAATATAATGCATTCTCTTTATTAATACATTTATCCATTTTTAAATTAATTAGAATAGGGAAATTGTTGGTTAAAATTATAATCATTGATTTCTATATTTCTTAAAATAATAAAATATTTCAAGTCGACATAAGAAAAATTAATTCTTTTAGAATGTGCAAGCGAAAAGTCTTAAAAGAAATAATTTTGGTCGTCTATAAACAACATTCTTATCTAATTATTTAATTTTCATTGTAATTTAAAATTAAGTATAAAATATTAAGTATACATATACACTCCACTCAACCACACATACTATAAAAAAAAGAATATAAACTCTTTTCAGGTAATAGATTGATGATTATTTAATTCTGGTAGGTTTCTTTTCTGATCTAACTTTTATGGGGTTTGAACGAACTTCTGAAAGGATCATTATAATATTGTTCAGCAACCCCTCAATCGTGTTGGATATTTCAGCTTTTGGACGAATTTCTCTTGCGGGTTTGGTGAATTTTTTGAGTCGATCCCAACTATATGCTGCATAAAACGCCACAGGAAGTGTTTTAATAATGAGATCTTTGTGATTACGGAGCTTAACTATGAAATTTACTCCCTCGTGTATTTGTATTCCATTATTTAGCTTATAACTCGTACCTTTTCTCTGTACATCTGAGATAATCATGTCAAAGTCGTTGTCTATATTAAGTATTTCTTCCGCCATTTCACTAGATATTACCATAACCACCTCAAGACCTAATTCCCTAAGTAATCGTCTTTCACCGATGAGGTTGTGTGGATTGTCATCTATCCAAAGAATGCGACTTCCTTTTATTAGTTCGATCTCTGATGCTTTACTTAAAAGCATTTCCTTTAATTGTTTGTTTTCCATTCGATCTAGATCTAAACCTTTTAAAGCTCTTTCAGCCTGTTTTTTATTCAATGATAGTTCTATTCCTCCCGCTTTAATAGATTCTAACCTCTCCCATGGTAAGATAAGAATAGCAACGGCTGAAGCTAATAAAAATAGGAAAATAGGATCTATTTTTTCACCAAGTGTGTCAAAAAAAATAAATCGGATAATTGCAAGTAGTATAACACTTATAGAGAGTAAGATTTTTACGATTGGAGGTTTAATATTTTTCATAAAATCACTTTTTATAATTTATTTTAAAATTTTTTGGATTATAATTGAGATTTATCGCTACTCGTTATTAGAGAGACCAATTAGTAAATCATTTAGGAAAAAAAAAATATAAATTAAATTTTCATTAATAATTATCTGGGTTTTGGCTTGACTATTGGTTCAATAGATATAGTACTGTTATTAACTATTTGGTTATATTTATTGATAAATGCAATCATTGCTGCAGCAGAAATTTTATTATCATAACTAGCTCCAAATGCACCGATTCCATTGATTAACTCATTAAAATCTTTATATGTATTATACTCTTTATAAATATAGAAATTATATATTGAAATCAATATCATCAAAACTATGCTTATTATTGATAAAAACAGATCATAAGAGGCTTCAGGTAATAGAATCTTAAATAAAAGACTTGCAATAACAATTGGAATTAAATAATTTAAAATTAAAATAATAAGAGAAAGCCCTTTAAATAAGTCACGTTTTTTTGCTATTTTTTCTTGATATTCAATTAATTCTTGGTTACTTGGTTTTCTACCATTTTTATATCTAAAGTGAAGAAAATATATTTTGTCTATAAAGCTATCACAATCATATACATTATCAGTACTCATATTATTCATTTTCCTCTTTCTTATTTTTTAGATTGATAGAATATATTCGAAAATTCGAATATATCTTCCTCTTCCTTTTCCTCTTCAAGCTTTTTCTTGATCGTAAATTCAATTTTTTCTTTTTTCTCCTTATCATTACTTTCTTTATTATTTGAATTCATTTTTTCTAGCTCTTTTCCTTTTTTTTTTTTTTGATTTTTTTTTTTAAAATCGAGAATTTATATCTTTTATTTACTTTTACTAGAGAATTTCTATTATTTAACATAGAAGTTAAATATCTTAATAAATCTAATTATTATTTTCTACTCCATTCTTATCCAAATTATATATAGAAAATGGAGATTGGCGTAGAAATAGGAAAAATCTAACTCAATCAACGTGATGAATACTTTAGAAATTATGAAGGAGGACAAACATCTTTCCGATAATCATGCAATTGACTATATTGTAGAGTCTATAAAAAAAGGAAAGATTTCTGTAGAATCATTCAAGAAATTATTAAATATCTCAATTTCTAGAGAAATATGGTCACTATTGGGTTATGGCTTCTTACATAATCAATTATATGAATCTGCCGAATTATGCTTTCTTAAAGTAATCGAAAAACATCCAGATTATTCTAATGGATATATTGATTTGGGAAATGTGTATATGGAGATGATTAAAAATATTCCAGATTATTGTCCTGATTTGAATATAATTGAAAAATTTCTTGAAAAAGCCGTCGAGCTTGACACCAACAATGAAATTGCATGGAATAATCTGGGAACATATTATACATTTATTGATGATTTTGAAAAAGCGAAATTTTGCTATGAAACATCAATTAAACTTAAAAATTATCACATAACACTATGGTATAGTCTATCAAGTATCTATGTCAAAAAGGGTCTATATAAAGAGTCAATAAAATGCCTAAAAAAAGTTGTTCCAATTGATCCAAATTATACCCCTGCTAAAGAAGCGTTGGACATACTTAAGAATAATACTAAGGAACAATTATCCAAGAAAAGAATTGAATTAAGAATAAATTAAATCAATCAGTTAAACTTACCAAGAATTTACAATTCTTGCAATATATAAAAGGACTATGAACCTTCAATTGCAGCGGACTTTCACACATGGGACTAAGATTCCTTCTTTTTGGAATAAGACTCACAATAAACTTACACTCGCTGCAATAAATGAAGGGTTTCTGAATCTTTATTTTGAATGGTCTCCCACAATCAGGACATTTGGCTTTATAATCTTCAAAAAGAGTATTGATCTTTTCAATATTGCTAATATTCTTTTGTATAATGATTTATTAAAAATTTTTAATGTTATTAAATTATTGATTTTAATTTATAAGATAAACAAGAAAGTTTGTTATTAATCTTATGAGCGAAAGATTAAAGATTTAAACTTATTATCTATATAATCATTTATTTCTGCATCTAAACCTAGTCTAGAAAGCTCTACAAGCTCAATAATATCATCATCGCTAAGAAATATAATATATTTATCATCGTCTAAATAACTTTGACATCTTTCAAGTATAATCTTTTTATTTTTTACTTTTCTAAATACTAAAATGCCAAAATTGCCCACCTTTTTATTTAATCTACTAGCAAGTTGATCAAATTCTGGATTTTCTGGATCATAGCTATAATTCTTAGCTTCCATTATGACGTAATTACATATTATAATGTTATTCTTTTCGGGAAGATTTTTAAAAAATCCTGTTTGAGCAGAATTAGTATAGATTGTATCAATATATTTCCTACCTTTGTGAATTCCTCTTTCAAATTCCATATTTCTAAAAGATTTTCTAAAAATGTATGCGATAATCTTTGAAATTAATTTATGATACTTATGTGCTTCCTTTTCTCCTGGTTTAATTTCTAATAAAAGATTTAAATTTCTTAAAATTTCAGGAATTATTTTTTTCGAAAAAAGAAGATTCCAAATTTTTTCTATATCTTTCTCACTAAATATACATGGTTTCCATTTTCTTAATTCTTTAATAATTTCTTTTTTTAAATTATATTTTCCCTCATTGATTAATTGAAGCATAGATGCAGTTAGTTCTATTGATTTTAACTCCTTCAATTCATTATTAAATAAATCTTCTGTTTTACATATTGCCATACCTTCTTCTGAATTTAATCTTAGGCTATATCCCTTTCTATTGAAATAATTTTCAATCTTTTCCTTATTTGCAATAATCCTATTTTTATTATAATAATTTTCAATATTGATAAAATTTTTTTTTTCAAAGAAAACTATTTCATTCTCTAACTCGAAACTATAGGGACCAAATTCATGTCTTTGAAAGTTATAATTTAAATTTTTTATACCAAAATATTTAAGAATGAAAATAGTCTTCTGAAAAATGAATTTTCCCTTTATTTCTTCTATATTATACAAAATTTTAAGAAGTTCAAGCCTTTTTTGCCATAGATTATGCGAGAAATCATGCATGAAATGAATTTTTTTTTTTATTAAATACTATAAAATTTTATTTTTTAAGATCGATAATTTCTCAAATATTTAAATATCAAGAGAGTGGAATGATTTTCTAAATATTAATTCACTATCTTATAATTGAGTCATCTATTTTAAAATAATAAATCCAGCTATTGATAAATATATATCCCGAATTCAACGAAATTCTCTCAAATCCATATTTTTAAGCTAAAAAGAATAATATAGGGTTCCTAAATATTTATTAGAATAAAAAAAAATAGAATCATTATATTATTGAGAGTGAAAGGAGACTATGATTGTTTTTTATAATATTTCTCAAAGATGTAATGTTATCATATATATTTGAATGTATTCTACTTTTATGATTATTAAATATAATATTTGATAAAAATTTGTTATTGAGATTAATACTAAATATTTAAATCTCTAAATAATTAATATTTTAATAGTAAAAACTGTTGTGATATTAATCCAATTGTAATTGAAATATTTAAGATTTAAGAATATTAAAGGAAGAATAATTCATATGGGACCTATAAAAAGACTTGCAAAAATTAAATTCAGAGGTCATAGAATGCATCAAATAGGTAGTAAATTCCGTGTAAAATATCTTTTAATACCTTTTGTATTAATTAATATTGTAGTTTTAGGGATTATTTTTTGGTATATAGAAAAATTATTCATTAAAGGTGTGGTTTTATTTGGGAGGACCAGAAGCAATTAGGGGTTATTTAATTCAGACTATTATATCTCTTATAGAATCTTTAGAAAAAGATGAAGAATGGACAAGACTTGAACTAGAACCGAAAAATGAATCTGAAAAAGTAGATATTTGCTTTCATTATCCCAATAAAAAAAGAGTAATTCAAGTAAAATCCTCAGAAAATCAAATAAATTTAAATAAAATAAAAAAATGGTGTGAAGATCTAAAGAATTCCACTGAGGCTGATGAATATGAATTAAAGTTGGTTGGAACTTCTTTTACTAAAGGTGCTTTAAATCAAATTAAATCTGGTCATTATATTGATGTCAAATTACCTGAACCTGAAACAATTAGCCTTGATAGATTGATTGAAATAAGCTCACATAGACTCTCCAAATATGTATTAAATACAGGAAATCTAATAACACCAATACTTAGTGAAAAAATTATAATCAATTTGATAACAGAATTACTTTTAAAATCCACCACTGGAGAGTGTATTCCAAGAGAGGATTTTAGACATAAAATTTTAAAATTTTTTGCTTCAAATAAAGATGTATTTCGGGTAAAAATTTCAGATGACCTCTTAAAGGAAATAGAATATCACTATTTTACTTTCTTAATTGAGGAAATTAATGAAAATCCTTTCATTGGAATCCCTACAGATATTAAAAGTGCATCAAAAAAATTAAATCTAGTGGATTATTTTGTTCCAATTCAGCTTCAAAAATATAATTTTTCTCCAAAAGATAATGAGGAAAAACCCAAGATAGCAAATAAGCGATTTAAAATAAATTCAGTTTTAAGAGATAATGATAAATTAATAATTTTATCACCTCCAGGGAGTGGTAAGACCACTCTCTTAAAAAGAATATTGTTACAATGTGTTGGTCCCGAAATTAGTAAAAAGATTCCTGATAATCTTGAAATAGATTATATTCCATTGTATTTAAGATGTAGAAATATAAAAGTCAATCATTTCAATAATTTCTTAGAAAATCTTTACAATTTAGCAAATACAGCTGAAATGTTTGAATTTAGTGATGAATTCAAATATTATATCAATTATTTAATTTTCAATAAGAATATTATTTTAATTATTGATGGATTGGATGAAATTTCAGATGAGCAATTTCGAGTTAGGTTTATAAAATATCTTTTGAGGTTTATTAGAAGGATAAGTACTATTAAGGTAATAGTAACATCTAGAGAACCGGGTTTTCGAATTTTAAAGGATTATGTTACTGATGATTTTAATTTTTATACGATTACAGATTTAGATAAAGATGGTATCTTTAATTTAACAATTAAATGGTATGAAATTTTTGTAGGTATAAAAGAAAAACATCAAAAAGAAGCAAGAAATCTGGTTGAAGAAATCATAAAAACAGAGAATATATTTGAATTAGCAAAAAATCCACTTTTACTTACTACTTTACTATTTTTAAAGCGTTCTTTAGGTATAATACCTGCGAATAAGACAACTCTATACGATCAAGCGATACAATTATTAATTAAAACATGGAACGTGGAAGGGTTTAAACCCCTAAATTTAATTGATATTAGAGCACAACTTTCATTTCTATCTTATATAATGACAATCCAAGGAAAAAGCCAACTATTTCATCAAGAATTAATGAAAATTATTCAACAAGCTCGTGAACAAATGCCAGAAGTGCTTGATTATTCAGAATTAAGCCCTTCAGATTTTCTTGAACGAGTAGAGTCTCGAACTTCATTGATCATACTTTCTGGTCGTGATCTAAAAAATGGTCTTTTAAAGGAAAAATATGAATTTAGACATAAGACTTTTCAAGAATATTTAACAGCTTTTGCAATTGTTAATGGTTATTATCCAAATCGTAAATCTACAGATAGCATTATATCTATTCTTGAACCTTATTTTGCAAACGATAATTGGGTAGAAATCATACCTATGGTAGCAGTGTTAATGGGAAGGGATGCATATCAATTAATTAAGACCTTAATTAAATTTATAAGAAATTGGGAAGAAAAAAATAGAAGAACTCCTCTTATATTTATGAATCCTTCAACAAAGGCTTTAATACAGTCTATTTTGGATGAGGCACAAATTCCTAAAAAATTAGTAAAAAAGGCTTTTACTATTTTACTAGAATACTCAGCAAGGGTTTATATGCAACCAGAAAAATTATTTCTGTTTTTAAAATGTAAATATAAAGATATTTTTATAGAATTGGTTGAATCTTTTTTTATGACAAAAGAAAATCTCCTTGATTTCGGGGATTTACTAGCCAGAATTTATAGAAGCTTTTTGAGTGAGGAAAAAGATTTCTTCCCATCAGAATTTGTGAAAGAGAGATTAAATTCTGAATATTCACTAAATCAAATTAAGAGTCTATTATTATTGATGATTTTTGCAGCAGATCTAAAAAATATTCATCAATTATCTTCAAGCCAAAAGAAAGAATTGTTTAATTTAGGCAATAAAATAGTTAATTTATTGTTAGATTCTAAAGAAAAGATAATATATTTTTCTGCAAGTTGGGCAATTACACATTTTTTAATTAAAGGATTATGGACTCCAATTGATAATTATGAAATTTATCAGAGATTATTGAATTTATGGATAAATGAAGAAAGTGAGGATATTAAGTATATTTTAAGTTGGGCAATTACCTCACTACCAATTATTGATAAATCATTATCCCCATTTATTTATAATAAAAGGATAGAACAACTTATATTAGAAAATTTAGAAAAAAAACCTTATGACGTCTATAAATATTATAAATTAAAAAAGCCCTTTCATGCTGCTTTAATTTTCTCGCATTATCTAAACATTCTAGAAGCAAAAGACATTGTAAAAAGTATTATTTCTTATTTTAAAATTTTAATCAGTACTACTGAGATATGTTATGAATCAAAAGATGTGATTATTAGAGACTTTAAACCATTTATACCGCTTCTAAAGGCAGTAGGAGAGTCTGGAAAACCTTTATTAGATGAAATAGAAAAAATTAAAAATCTTAAAAAAGGAATGAGTTTTTATTCCAATCTTTTGACTAAGGAAATAGACTATTTTCAATTTTTAAGTATCTAGTTTTAATCTAATAAATCTTTTTAAAAAAAATTAGTGCTTTAAAAATTTTTCATACTTTTTTTAATCTCTCAACTATTTTTAATGCCTTATTAACTTACAATTGAAAATCATTTAATTTTTCCTTTTTCTTCTTCTTAACCTCAATTAATCTAGGCATGAGCGGATTATTATATTCTGTATTCTCTATACGATTTGAAACCATTTTAATCATTTGATTTTTTAATTACTTGTGGGCATGAAGTTAGATTAAGGATAATTATATTTTTTATTTTTCAAGAAAATTTTAACTATCTAATTAATTTCAGAAAGTTTCTTGATTCCTAAACAAATCATTTAAAAAGTTTAATTATTTTATTACCATATGATGTCAAAATATAAATCAAAATTTAGACCTGAAGAAACTGAAATTTACAAAGTAGCAAATTTTACAGACTATCTTAATATAGAAATTCCGATTAGTAAATTAGGAACAGGAAAACATTTTAATTATGTATATATCAATAGACTTGCCCGTTCTCTTGGTGAAACAATCATTTCCAAAATATACGGACCATGGAATTACTATAAAATGGCCGCAGAACATCTTAAATCTTTTAATGTTGAGTTAGTTAATACTTATTTTTATTCAGATCTTAAACACAGAAAGGACATAACAGATACACAGATGACAACAGATATATTAGATACATTATACAATAATCCAGATATAAATCTTTATATAATTGTCTCAGGAGATTTAGATTTTAAACCAGCACTAATGAAAATTAAAAATGAACAGGAAAAGAAAGTAATTATAATATCTGATAAATTTTCTCTTAATCATCGGTTAAAGAAAATAGCAGATAAAGTATTAAGTTATCAAGATTTAGTAAAAATGTTTGAATTATAATTAGGCATGTAAGGTAGAGTTTAGAAATGATTTTAAGTAGTAAGGATACGGAAAGATTTCTTTTTTTTAAAAATTTGTTTTCTGAATTATTTTCAATTAATAAAATTTATGAAGAGAAACAAACTCTAAATAAAAGTTATATAATACCAATTTTAGAAGAAGGACTTTCAAAAAGTATATATTTATCTGCGTTACTTGTACGGAGCCAACCCATAGAGGTTTTAGAACGAGAATTTCAAAAATATTTAGACACAATGGATTTTAATATTCAATATGGATATAGACTAAATGAAGTTTTAAAATCTTATTATAATGGTTATGTCAATTTATTACTTTTTGAATCTGAACGATTTCATTTCACCGTACATATAAAATTTAATAAAAATCTAACTGATACATATAATCTTAGAGTGATTTTTACTTTTTGGTATGAAAATCTAAAAAAAAGAAATGATTTCGATTTAAATTATTTACATGGAATCTATGATGATTTCATATTAGGTCATAAAATATCAAATTCTCTTGAATCCATTGGTTATTCAAAGATTCAGTTAATCGACATTGATAATTATAACCCTCAGACATATGTAAGTCAAAAGCCAAAAAATTTCTGGGTTGAGGAGAGACCTTTTATGTGTATAACAATGATGATTGAATTGCTTAATGCGAATCCAATTAAATTAATTAATGATTTAGTTGAACATGTCTCAAGTGTAGAAAAGATTATTATTAATAATCGTGAAAAAACTTATGGAACATCCATACAATTCTTTAAGGAATTTTCAATTGAATTACAAAATTTTATTGCAAAGGGAAATGAATTATTTAGAATTGCGGTTGATTCGAGTGAAACAGTATCAGAAAGAGGGATTCAAGCACAAAAAAAAGAAGACCTTTTAGAAGAGGAAAGTAAAACAAGAACATTAACACCACAAATAATAATTGAGTTATTTCAAAAAGCGTATGAACAGGATCTGAAAAAAAATGAATCCAGAGAGGATAGAGGGTTCCGCTCATTAAGTACACTTTATGAAGAATATGGGAAAAGTTACCATTTTTCACGAGCAACATTGTATAATTGCTTTAATAATTCAAAATTAGAATTATTATTAGAAAAAAAAGAAAGAAAAAAACAAGGTGGTGGTTTTAAATTCAGAATAAAAGATAGAGAATTATATGAAGAGATTAATGAAGAAAATCTTGAAGATCAGTTTATGAAAGAGAAAATGGAAATTGAAAAAGCATTATATCATTATAATAAAGAAGAGCCTGATCTTACAATAAAAATTCTTAAAAAAGTCTTAAGATCTTCAAGTAAACAATTACAAAAGGATCATAATTTATTTTTGGGCGCAAAATTTTATTTGTCAAAATGTTATTACCAAAAAGAGACTTATCAGCAATCATATGAGCTATGTGAACAGATACTGAGGGAGGATGATTCTCTTATAGATGTAAAACATTTAAAAGTCAAATCTCTCTTTAAATTACGAAAATTTGATGAGATAAATAATCTTTTAAAATCTTATATAAATGAGATAGAAAAAATATTCAAAATTTATGATTTTTATTATGAGAAACATAAAAAATTGATAATTGGAAAATTTACTCCTAGCTATGAATATGCGAAAGAATTTTTTAAAAAATTAAATGAAGCAGATGACTTAACCAAATTTGTCTTATTGATCAATAAAGCTGAGTTCGACAATCGAATACATTTTACCGGGCGGAGAAAAAAACTGACCTTCTATAATAATAATACGATAATTTTTGAAAAATTATTTAGATTTCTGGCAGAATATCTAATAATAAATATTGAACTTCACCGAAGGAAATTTTTCAGTCTAATTTTGGAAAATGATTTGGAAAAAATTAGAAAATCATTATCCGAGTTTATTTATATGTTAAAAAGTGAAAGATATGATAATTTATTTGAAGATGACTATTTTTTATATTACCTATATTACTTTAGAAATATCTTAAATATATATATCGGGGAATCCGAATTATTGCTATTTGACAAGGAGTTAAAAGATAAATTTCCTAATTTTAACTTTAGAAGATTACCTATCGGTAGGTTTCCCAATGATCTTGCCGAAATCAGCAAATTTATAAACAAAGTAGGAAGTTATTATAGGTTTGAAAGATTACATTATTTCGATTTTCCTGATTTAGATTTTGATTTTCAGATAAGTTTTAGAGATCCTGAATTAATTATTGAGTTAAGACATATTGAAGCGAATAAAAAGGAAGGAATAAAGGCCATTGAACATCTTATTCAACATGTAAGTACCGAATTAGAAAATGAAGAACTAATTAATAGTAATGACATTGAATTACTAAATACGAGATGGTGGAAGTATAGCTTTTCTTCTTTATATGTAGCACCAACTAAATTCCTAAAATTAATTGAAGTGGCCAAAAATCTTTGTAAACAATATAACATAAGTGATTTTATTAACCAGTTTAGTAATATATATAAAAATCTTGAACAAAAAGTAAAAAATTTGAATCAATTTAGAGCAAAAGGAAAAAGATTGATATTAAATAGGCTATTTGAATTATTATCACTCAAGTTTTCCCTTGTCAAGGAAGAAGAATTTACATTAAACTTTAATACTATTCCTAAAGGTGTTAAAAAAGAAGATTTCTTCTATGATACTGTGATACCTGAAATTGAGACTACTATTCGAAATTATCAAGAGAAGAGATTTAAATTGACTATCAATTTACCTAGTAAATATTTTACTCAAAATATTCCAAAACACTTGAAAACATTCAATTGGAAGTCTTCAGATGGATTATACAATTCATTAACCTTTGAGAATGTTTCAGACAAAAATTTATTAATAAAACCTGCATGTATTTGTGGGATTTATGGAGATGAACTCTTTAAAAATAATTTAGACTCTTTACTTTACTACATTACTAGACTTCTGGAATCCAATTCAAATGAGATGATAATTGAATTAAGAAGATCTAAAAATAGAAAATCTTTTGAGGATTTTTTACAACAGTTTCCAGAAGAATTGAAAAATAATTATTTTTCATTTGATATTGAAGAATTATCAGAACCTAATAGGGTTAAAGTATTAGTAAGAAAATTATAAAAAATTCTAAATACATGTATTAAGTATTATTATAAAAATGAAAAGATAAGATCTTTAAGAATTATTAGAATTGAATTAGTATATGACAAGTGAAAAAGAATATTTGAACTTGCCGAAGAGAAAAAAAGAAATGATTCGGGAATTCGAAAGCTTGTTTGGTATTAAGCTCTCTAGAGAGTCAAGAGGATTCGATAAATGGGTTATAGAACGGCATATGTTGTTCGAGATTTGGTATTCGAACAAGACAGGTTATTCGAAAATAAAAAATGAACTCATGAAATTTTACGAAGAAACAGAACATAAGATATCAATAAGATCCTATGATAAACTCACCAAACAGTATATGAAATGGAAATCGAAACATATTCCGAGATTTATTGAAAAAATGAGCGAAGATTTCGAGAAATTCGTAAAAAAAATCTTTCTCGATTATTTAAAATATCCTCCTAAAAATATTAAACAAATTCTTAAATCACCCGAGTGGGAAATGGTCTTTTGGGAGGACTACACTCATACTCACATTGACAATTTTAAGGAGTGGTATATGGAATGGGTAAAAAAAAAGATGCCCATCAAGCGAGTTGGCGGTGAGGCTATTGTTGAATATCGTCCTACTAAATTAATAATTGATAATTCCGTTTTTGAAGATTATAGCAAATCCATCAAAAAAATCGGATATGTGGGGGAAGAATATGTGTTCTACGAAATACTTCCAAGAGAGCTGGAAAAAAATTACCCCAATTGCGACATAAAAGTGGAAGAAAATATATTGCATGTGTTAATTGACGGAGAATTAAAGGTTAAAATTGTCTGGAACAATAAATTTCGAGAATCCGGATTATCGTTCGATTTAAAAATGGATATTAATGGAAACGAATATTTCATAGAGGTTAAGGCAACTAAGTCTAACGACACTAATTTTACAATGAGCCTTGACGAGTTTAATCTTGTTAAAGAGAAAAAGGACAAATACATTCTTTATTTAGTGAACAACCTCGGCACAGCCAACCAAAGTTATTATCGATTCGAAAATTTCTTTAAGCATTACGAAGAAGGATATCTCGAAAAGCGCGATATAAGCTTTCGAATAAAGAGATAAACTAAGATATTAAACGTACATATGGAAAATATTAAAATATATTGATAATTTTAATAATGAAACAAGAATTGCTCTAAAAATAAATAATAAAAATTTCTAAATCCTTTTTGAAATGAAAGGATACTTCTTTAAAGCACTTAGCGGAATAATTTTTACTGCTTCATCTTCAAATAAATCTCTAGTCAAGGATTCTTCAAAAGTAGTTATTATTAATTGCTTGATTAAGCCTACCTCATGTATTCTTTTTAAATATTCAATTATTTGAGCTCTATTTTCAACATCAAGGTGTTCAAGAGGTTCATCCATTATCACGAAATTTAGGTTTGAAAAATGATGCATTATTAGAGTTTTTGTTATTATCGTTAGGATTGTCTTCTCTCCGCCACTTAACCCTTCAAAACCTATTTCTCCTTGATCATTTTTAAGAATAGGATTCAATTTTTCATCGAAAGAAACAAAACGGTCTTGATCGTTAAATAATTTACGCCAAATTTCCGTGATTTCTTGCGTTAATGGATGCAAATAATCAAGTTTAACCTTATATAATATTCTTCCTATTACTTCTTGTAAGATATCGATTAAATACAGGCTGTATTTTATGTTTTGTTTCTTATCTTGAATATAAGAAGGATCTAAATCTCTTTTTTTAGCTTCTTTTCTTGCCATTTTATATATTTTATCATTAATTTCATCGATTTCATTTGTAAGATCATATTTTTTTTTTAAATTCACTTGGATTTGGTATTTTATTTCATCGAAATGCTCTTTCATTACTTTATATTTTTTGATATTTACTTTCCAATCAGGTAAATATTCTTGGATTTTATTGAACAGATAATCTTTTCTATTTAATTCATCTTCAATATCATTTTGTTCATTTTTTAAATCACTTGTTTGCGATTTGATTTTATCAAAATTAGATTTTAAATTTCTAAAAAGATCAGCTTTCTCTCTATAAATTTCTTCATATTCATTCGATTTAAATGTCTTATTGCAGATGGGGCAAGGTTGTTGGTTTATATCCATATCGTAATATATTTTTTCTAAATCTTTCAATACTCCAAAAATTTTATCTAGTATTCTTAATTCTTTATCAAGTTCTTCTTTTTTAAAGTCTAATTTTTGAATTTTCTTTAGGGATTCTTCCCTCTTCTTTTTTAATTTAACAAGGTCAAGGCCAAGTTGAGTATTAATATTTAAAATATCTACATCAAAAACTTTCAAGTTAAGAATTGTACGAAACGCATCTTCCAAATCTTCAAATTTCTTTATTTTAATACTTAAGGAATTATATTCTCTCTTTAAGTTAGATAAGATTTTTTCTACTTTGATTAATTCTCTAGATTTTTCATCCTTCTTTTGACTAAAAATGGAGATTCTTTCTGTTGGAACAGTTTCTAAAGTATCTGTTATTAGGTCTTCGATTAATATATCCAATTTCTTTCCCTCTTTTCTATAGAACGCTTGTAGCTCCTTAATATCCACGTTAAATTCCTTCAATTGTTGGATCCCTATTAAACCTTCAATATACTCTTTGAAATTGAATTTTCTTCTTGGATATGAAAAACCTCTAAAAATATCCCCTTCACCAAAATAAACCATTCTCTTTAAAAAAACTCTTTTAGTGTGAAATAGGCTTAAAATTTTATTTTCAATATCTGATTT
This sequence comes from Promethearchaeota archaeon, assembly GCA_030606485.1. Taxonomy (GTDB): domain Archaea; phylum Asgardarchaeota; class Lokiarchaeia; order Sigyniarchaeales; family SOKP01; genus 6H3-1. The sequence continues at coordinate 95,810 of JAUWGH010000001.1, forward strand.
TTTATGATACACTTCGAATTGAGTAAAAAGAGAATGTTTTGACGATTTTTCATCAAATTTTCTTTCGATGCTTAATTTTTCACTATTATGAATCATCTCCAATCGTATGAGAGTTGGTTCAGAAGCCCCTATTCGTCTCACTTTATTGAGAGAGCTTCTTCTAAGATCTCCTGTAATAGCATAATAAATTGCTTCTAATAATGAAGTCTTTCCAATAGCATTTGGACCAATTATGAAATTTAAACCTGACTTAAATTTGAAATTTAAATTTTCATGTAATTTCCAATTCCTAATCATAATACTTTCTAACATAATAATCAATCAAAAAGTTTTTAATCCTAAATTATCTAAAAAATCTCTAAATTCTTTTTTCCTATCCTTATCTGATTCTAGATATTTTTCAAAAACAGTAATTAATTTTTTAATTTTAATATCATCTAATTTAGACAATAAGTCCTTTTTCTCCGCTCCTAGTCGTCTTGATTCCTCAATGAGTATAATATCTTTTAAGTATTTTTCAAAACTATTAATTATATCAGATATTTTAAAGTCATGAAACATTATTTTTGGAAAGTTATAACACTTTTCAGAAGTCAGAGTATCAAGTAAATTATCTAATTTTTTAAATTTATCTTGGATAAATTCCTTGAAATTAGAAAAATCTATAAAGCCTGAATAAAGATCATCACTTCGTAAAAGCAGAGAATGTAAATAATCATCATTGAAAATAATAAGGATACCGTCTATTCTCGGACTTTTTACAAAAATCTTGAAATACATCTTTAGATCTTTATGAGATAGTTCGATAGGTTTTTTATTTATCAAAACCACAGAATACATTTTATCTTTAATTATAATGAGAAAATTTATATAATCTAAAGAATATCTATCTGTTCTTAAATTTATTACTTTTGGTTTAATTTCCAACTTATGTATTTTTTCACTGAATTTATCAAAAATTTCCAAAAATCTTATATAAAAATCGATTAAATCTGATAATAACCCACTTTCCTTAATTTCCATACGTCTATCTATTTCTGAAAATTCATTATCAAACACTAATATTCCCCTCTTTTTTTGATTTAAGAATTATATAATAGGCAATGTCAGAAGCAGAAGAATTACTTAATCGAACTTTTGCTTGTAGTGTTTCAACATTCCTGACTTCTCCTACAAATCTATTTTGCTCTGTTTCATAGAATTTAATTAATTCTCTAATAAAATGAAACTTACAATCGTTATAAATAGGTAATAAAAAAGAGATATAACCTTTAGAAATAGTATTTTTTGTCTTCAAGACATTTCCTTCATTACTAATAAATTGAGATAAACGATTTATTTTTTTTTCTAAAACAATCTTTAATTTTATATCTTCAGTTACAATTATACTTTTAAATTTTCTATTTGTAGATTCTCTTAATCCTAATAAAATTAAAGATAAATCATTTTTACTTGGCGTTTTCCTTCGAAATATAGGATATACGATAGATTTTATTTCATTTAAATCAATTTGATTTAATTGGATTATTTCAAAGTTTTTTTCAATTAATCTTTTAACTTTTTTTATATAATTGATTTTTGGATGATTTTTATAATTTCTAAAAAAAACCGAATTATAAACTAGACTAACATCTCTACCACCTCTTAATTTGTTGGTTGTATTGAGCTCCCCATCATAAAATAATTTAGATACATTTATCTTACCATTAATAGAACATTTTGTAACCCAAGAAAGGAATTGTCCAAATTGAGTTAAAAAATTACTGTCAGTATTATTATTTCTTTTAAAAATAAAATCCATTATATAGATGAGAAAATTACAATCACAAATAATAAATCCGTAATTTTCACATTTCTTACAATCTGGCATTTCCATAATAATAAATTAATTTTAATTTAATTAAAGAAATATATAAAATTTTGTCGATTACTGTAAAAAACAAGACATTTTTTCTATTAAAATTTATTGCAAATTGATTTTTAAATCTCTATAATAAGAATCTGACTTAATTATTTTTGAAATAATTTTTTTATGATCCATTTTAAATAGTTCCAAGAACTTTTTTGATAATTTCTGCTTAATTTTATTGAACATAGCTTAATAGTAGTAAATATCTCTTACTGCGCTACAAAAATGGGTATCAAAAACACCTTCTAACGCTTGTGCGTTTAAAGGTTCTAATTTTAATATATCCCCTCCGCTTCTTTTAAGAATCTCTCTTATAATTGCGGAAATTTTCTTCCATCCTAATTTTTAACATGCTAAATATCTTCGCTGTCCCACAATTAATTCGTTTTAATTCGTTCTATTCCATCTAAATTATTATCGACGCAATTTTGAAAAAATAAATTTCCACTTTCGTAGCCAATTGATTTTCCAATCATATCATTATAAATTCTTAAAATAATGCTGGTCATAAAAAGACAACTTATTATCAACTGAGAAAATTGGTATTAAACCGGATTCAAAATTTGGATTTTCATATTTTGTATTCCATTTATATATTGATATTACCATTTTTCTCTAATAAAACTTATGGTAGATGTCTGTTGGAAATAGAAAAGAAATTTAAATATTTCAATTATACAAATAAGATTTATATATTAAAGAAAACAAGACAAGTCTAAAGGAAATCAAATTTTAAGATCTTTTGTTATTGTTTAATTTAAGAAAATTTTGTATAAATACAATAATTTAAAAATATTTATAACGTATTAAATAATTTCACAAAACTACATAATGATTATAATTGTAAATTGTTTTTAGTGCTTAATAATTAAGGATCAAAAAACTTAGTATTTACTTATTTTTTAATCTAATAAGACTGATAAAAGAAAATAAACCCATTTCAAAAAAGGAAATTTATTCTGGGGTAATTTCATCTAAATCTGATAAATCCAACCCTGAATCCATCTCGGAATGAACCTCCGCTAAAAATTCATTCAATAATTCTTTTAACTCCTCCCCACTCTGATAAATTAGGGAAACCCACTTATATAAAAATTCAAATCCTTACTTTATTTAATCTCTATTTTTAAAAAGAGTTATATAAAAAATCCTTTTAATAATAGTCTTAAAATTTGTCTAAAGTTTAAATATTAATAACTTAATAAAGTTGTTATTTAATTAAATAGAAGTTTGTAAAAAAATAGATATTTGATTCAATCGTTTTAAAAGAGTTTAAAATATCAAGTCTTTTTAAGGAAAATAACACTGATTTAAAAGAATTATACAATTTTATGAGCAATTATATGACACCAAGACCAGATAAGATAAATGAAATTGAGAGTAAAAGAGATTTTATCGTAAAAATTAAGGATGAGATAAGGAGAAATGTCTGATTTACTAGAAATGATTGATAATATGTTAAATAAGAAAAAAGAAACATATCAAGAAATTCAACTGAAAAAAAATGATCTTCAGGAAGAGATCGAAATTCCAAATGCAAAAAAGGAATCTAAATATGAAAGAAACGACTTAATATTACCCGATTCCGATACACTAAGAAAATTTTGTAGAGATTTAGGATTTAGAGGTAAAAATCTTAGGCTTGTTAATAGAGGACATACCAAATTAATTATTGAATATTTAATGAAAATACTTTTATATCTTTAGAAAAAGCTAATTATCCAAGATTAATAGAATAACTCTTTAATAAAAATATTTAAAAATATGAAATTGGTGGAAATTAATTAATGGTTAGTGAATTACATAAGGAAAGGACTGAATATGTAAAGAAATATTTTGAGAATTATAATAATGGTAGAACTCCATTTAAGGAAGCTCATATAGAAAAATTCCAAAAGGAACTTATAAAATCAAGCAAAAAAAACAAACGTATTAAACCAGATTTATTAATGTTGTATCACCACGACCAAGACTTAAACCTTTCAATAAATACAAAAAAGATACCACCTTATATTGGTGTTAAATGGATTGAAGTTATTGATAGTAATTTTAATGAGTTTCCTAAAGTAGAAGATGTAGAAGAGGCGTTATGTCGAAGTATAACTTGGAGAGATTTATATGAACGAGAGAATCTACAAAAAGGTTTATCTGGAGAAAAAATAAATACAAGAATGAGCCTTTATGATGTCTTAAAAGAAAGGTGTACTTTTAAAATAATGTTTTATCTTGTTCAAGATGGTTCCATTTGGAATTGTGAGCAAATAGATAAGAATGAAGATTATCTCAATTTTAAATTTGAGGATATCTAGTAGTAAAGATACCCTTAGTTTGTGCTCTATAGAATGATTATGCTATGACAAGTTATCATTATAAAAAATGCCCGACAAAACCCCATTTTCAAACAATTTAAAGCTTCATAGTATAGAAAACACTATAAAAGCCAAAATAATATCCTTAAAACGAGTTTAATCTTTATAAGAAAGCTTACCATAAATATAGAGCGAGAGTTAGATATAAATCTGGTTATATCTTTAAATATTAAAGAGATAATAGACATAAATTTAAAGAGTATTAACAAATTCAATTAAAAAAATATTATTTATCAATATTAATTAGAGCAATTTCATTGATTAATAGTATATTAAAAAACGGTCATTTATTAACGTTGGATTTCTGGAGAGGTCAAAAATTTAACTATGATAATTTTATTTGAAATGAGAAAAACCTAGATTATATCTTTTTTTTATTTATTTTTTACTTTTCTTTTACACTCTTTATTTATTAATTCTTTAACAAAAGAATATTTATTGAATTATTTTTTTATTATTATTAGTAAAATAGTAAAAAAATTGAACGTTGATATAAAAATGGGTAAAATTGTAACAAGTATTAATATAGATGAAGATCTTTTGAAACAAGCAAAGCATTATGCTATAGAGGAGAATTTAACTATAACATCTCTCATAGAAAAGGTATTAAAAAAAGAATTAAAACAAGAAGACAAAAAAAATAAAGAGTGATATAAAAATGGTAGAATTTGAAGTAAAAAAAGATGGAGCGTTTTATATCTTAAGAGTTGAGAAAGAGGAAAGCTTTACAGTACTTGAAGATTTAGATTCTGCAGTTGTATATATAAAAAATTTGATTGAAGATAAAGAGAAAAATGTTTCAACAAATGATATAGAATTAATGGGAATGAAACTAGATAAAAATAAAATTAGTGCTGGACAAGTTTCGTGGGCTACAATTGCAGAAAAGATAATTTTCTTAGGAAAAAAAGGTGGGAAAGATACAAACTGAAATGGTTAAAAGAAAAGCAAAAGATTTAAAACCTGATTTTAATCAACCAAGAAAAGTATTTGATGAAGAAAGTATAGAATTATTAGCAGAAACTTATAAAACCCAAGGAATTATTAATCCTATTGAAATTGATGAAAATAATATGATTATTACAGGTGAAATGCGATGGAGAGCTGCAAAAGAAGCTGGCTTAGAAGAAATTGAATGTAGATTAATTAATGGTTTATCTGAGATCGAAAAGATAGAAAGACAAGTTATCGAAAATGAACATTTACATAGATTAACATCAATTGAAAGGGAAAATGTTATTTATAATCTCTGGAATAGCGGAAAATATAAAACTAAAAAAGAACTTGCTAATATACTAGGTATAAATTCTAGTACTATTTCATATCTTATTGGTGGTAAAAAATCAAGAGAAAAATTGAGAGCGAAAAATATTCCAACTGATGGAATCTCTACTACGACTTTAACTACTATAATTGGATTGAAAAGCAGTGAACAAGAAAAAGTAATAAATAAAATAATTAAGGGTGAAATAGAAAGTGGAAAGCTTCTGGAATATGTTCAAACTATTAAGAAACTCCCTTCCGACCTTAAAGAAGAAGTTTTAAAAATTGATAGTAAAATAAGTCCTGAATTAGCATTAACTATTGCAGAATTCTCGTCTCCAGAAAAAAGAGGAGAAATAATTAATGAAATAAAAAAGACACATAAGGTTCTTGAAGAAGATATTGAATACATTTTTGATGTTGCTAAAGGAGAAAGAAAAGCAGAAATAAAATTTATTGATACAATATATACCAAAGTAGAGATATTTCAGAATATTGCATTTAGAGTTTTCAATCGAATAATTGCTGAGTCTATAGGAGTCCTTCCACGTTCAGCAAAAGACACATGCATAAGATTAATGCAAGAAATGGTTAGTCATTTGAATAGAGAATTAGAGAAATTAAACAGAATTATAATAATAAAAAAAGAGGCTAATTTAATTGAGAATGAGTAGAAAAGAAAGAGATGATATTAAATTAAAAATACTAGAACAATATCAAGAAGATAGAAGTTCTTTAGGCTCAGTTCCTAGAATATGTGATTTAATAGGATTGAAATCAGAAAATAGAAAGATTGTGCAAAGAGTTCGTAATATCATTGTGAAACAGAGAAACTATGTAAAAAAACGTATATTGGCACCAAAAATGAGAATTGAAATTGGATCTAAGGATAAAGATTATGAAAAGTGTTATCAAGAGACTCTAAAGATTGCAAATGAAGATAAAAGACTCTTTCTTTATTTTGATAAGGATTTAGGTTATTATACGATTCCTGAGAGTTTAATAGATTTTATAGCAATAAATATATATACTCTTGAGAAAATATCCAGAGGATTATTAAATATAACAAGAACCCTAGGTGAATGTGATGCAATGATTCCGTATACTGGTAAAAAAATTAAAGAATTATTTTACAAATCTGTTATTATGTTGGATGATTATTTGGATAGAGATTTTATAAAGTTCTTAGAAACAGATTATAAAAAATAGCTTTTTTAATTTAATCTGCCGTTATTATTTTGATGATCGAAAATTGCTAGGTTTTGTGAGTCTAGGATTAGATGTAAAAATATATGATAATAATTCGGGAATACAACTTTTTAATGATGGAAATCTCTATAATTCTGATGGAAAATCGCTAATTCAGAATTACAATGAAATAAAGAAAGAAGAATTAGAATTTATTAAAAATTATTTAAAAGGATTGCGTAAATATTGGAATAAAAGAAATAGGAAAATTTCTTATAGAACTAAATTAAAATCTAAACTTGACTTTAATAAATTAACAGATTTTTTATCTAATCTTACAATTTTATTTTTTTGATAAAATTAATAAAAATTAATTAGATCTTATTTCTCTAATCTGTTTTTTGTTGCAAAAAATTAAAATTTTAATTAAAAAGAATATATTATAATTAAAAACTCAAAGAAATTCTTTATTATTAGCCTAAGGTAAAATTTAATGTATTTAATTTATATTGATGAATCTGGAACTTCTGTTAAATATAATAAAGATCCAAAACATTTTTCTTTAACTGCTTGTATAATAAATGAAAATGATTGGATTTTGATTAATGAAGCTATAGTGGTGCTTAAGAGAAAATATTTTAGAAGATATGACCCATATAGTATCGAATTACATGCAAAGAATATATTTCATAAAAAAGGGCTTTTTATTCGAGAATTAAGAGGGAATCGGAATTTTGATCTATTGGATGAATTTTATGATGTAGTTTCTATTTTACCGATTGTTATTATAACGGTAGTAATAGATAAAAAAGCTTTAGAACATAAACAAAGCGTCAGTTCATTTATAGTAAATTATACTCCTTATCAATTATGTTGGCATTACTTAATAGAAAGAATATGCAAATATTTAAATAAAAAGAATTTCGAATTTGATAACAGGGGTGAGGGCAATCAATTTGGACTCTTATTAATTGATAAACAAAGTAATAAAAAACTGAATCGAAAAGTAAGAACCACTATTCTTAATTATATTAGAGGTAAAAAATTTATAAAAATAGGAAGAAAATACATATCTACAAGATACCTTCTAAAAGAAGTTCATTTTTTAGAATCTGAATTTTATAATCTATCCCAAATAACAGATTTAATAGCATATACAGTTAATAGAAAATATTCATCAAAAAATAAAAATTCAAAAATTGATCGATATAATGAGAAATATTATCAAAAAATTGAAAAATTGTTTGATACAAATGTAAATGGAATTAAAGAAGGATCTGGAATAAAAATTTATCCATAAAATAAAAAGGGTGGTAGGTTAGAAGCGATAAACGCTACAATAGCCTACTATTTAATTGCGATAAACGCAATTAAGCCACAATTATTATAAGGTTAATTAAATATTTAAATTTGATCACTATTGAAAATTACTAATTTCTAATTTTTTAACATATTATAAAGAATAATTATTTTTATTTTTATTATTTTTTCCCCTATCTTAGTTATTACTCTATAGAATGTCTATACTATTATAACCTTTCACATTGATACCATTTATTTAATTTTGTCGGCACTAAATTTCATTTCGATATATGAAATATCATCTAAAGTAAAAATAATTGTGTTAAAATCCATAAAAAATTTTTTGGTAGCAAACATTTTTTCCCAGATTAAATGATCAACTTCCTGCCCTTGCCATACTCTTCTTAATCGTGCCAATTTCGTTTTATCATTTATTCTTAATATCAGTTAGTATTCCATCTTTTAAATGAGATTAGACCAAACAATTAGTGAATTATGACAAAAAATCAGTTTATTTTTCGAGTATACATTTTTATAAAATATTCTGGGAATAGAAAAATTATGGATAAAGAAGAATTTGAAAAGAGAAAAAATCGCTTAGTCAGAAATGGATTAAATATTATAAATGGATTAAAGGAAACCTTTCAAGCTTTATTGGATAATGATTGGTATGGAAAATTTGAATACCCCGAAATTGAAGTTGCAGATGGTACTACCATTAAACCAGAGTCAGTGGATATACAGATATTATTTAAAAGGATAATATCACTTAATACTGAACTTGTAAAATACCATCATAAACTTAAATCTTTATGGGAAGAAGGTTTGAAATAGGATTTATAATGGCACAATTGAAAATATTTTAACTTATCAGACAATTGAAAATAGTAAAGAAACTTTTGAAGGAATACTCTTAGAAATGATAAATCATGCAAAAAAATATTATGGATTGAATTTAAATGAGAAATTAGCCAAGATTAATTAAATATTGAAAAAGGAACTAAAAAATGTGGGAGAAAAAGAAAATTTTAATTTTAGTTAAAGCCTATCCTGAAAGAAGTAAAAGGTATGGATCAGTAATTTGTATGGCAGGTTTAACTAAAGAAGGAGAATTTATAAGAATTTATCCCGTAGAATTTGATTATTTTATCAAAAAGTTAAAAATTAAAAAGTTTTCATGGATAGAAGCTCAAGTTAAAAAAACTAGTGAAAAATTAATGAGAAAAGAAAGTTATAAAGTAAAAAGAAATACAATTAAAGTTTTAGATAATTCTTTATCAAAATTAAAGGGAAGCTATACTGAGAAAATAAAAATTTGGCAAGAAAGAAAAAAATTAATATTACCTCATGTTAATACTTCAATAGAAGAATTAATGCAAAAGTGGGAAAAAGATCGAACCTCTTTAGGTCTTATAAAACCAAATTTGATTAAATTTAATTTTAGAAAACCTATAAAGGATATAAAAATTGAACATCAAAAAATACTTCAAAAAACATTAAATAATGAATATATTCATGTTGCAGATAAAATAGAACATATTATTAGTTATAATTTTAAATGTAATGATCCTACATGTAAAGGTCACGATTTGACTTGTGAAGATTGGGAACTATTTGAAGCAATAAGGAAATGGAAATATCCTCCAAAAGAAAAAGAATTGAAAATAAAAAAAAAATTTTTTGATTGGATGAAAAAAAGAGATATATACTTTTATGTAGGAATGCTTTCGACATTTCCAAATTGGATTATAATTGGACTTTTTTATCCACCAAAAATATAAAGAGAGTTGATAAAATGAAAATAAAAATTAATAAAATAGAAGTTGGAAAATATTCTATTAGGGAGAAATCTGATGAAGAGTATTTAAAAGAACTTAAAGAGAGCTTAAAGATTGATGGACAATGGAATCCCATAATTATAAGACCTATTGAAAAGGGAAAATATGAATTAATTTCAGGACATTATCGTTTGCAGGCAGCTAAAGAATTAGGTTGGGAAGAAATTGAGGCAAATGTAAAAGATTTACAAGACCTTGAGGCTAATGTGTTATCTATGAAAACTAATTTAATAAGAATGGAAATGTCGCCAAGAGAACAAGGTAAAGTCTTACATAAGATAATTACAGAATATGGGATTACTCAAAATGAATTAGCAAAAAAAATAGGGATGAGTCAATCTAAAATTAGTCAATTATTAACAATTGTCTTGAAATTAGATAAATCTGTTGTTGAAGCTCTAAATTCAAAGAAAATAAATTATGGAATTGCATCAATTATTGGCAGTTTAAGTATAGAACAGCAATCTAAATTTTTAAAAATCCTTTTAGATCGCAAAATATCATCTCCAGCGTTGGCAACACAGATTAAAAATAAATATTTAAACGATACAATATATACAATAGGTTATCAAGGTCGAAATTTGCAAAATTTTATTGAAATTTTGAAAAAAAATGAAATCAAACTTGTTGTGGATGTTAGAAGTTCCGCAAAATCAGAAAAAAAGCCAGAATTCAATGAAGATATTTTAAAACGTGAATTAGAAAGAAATAAATTAAAATATAAACATTATCCAGAATTAGGAATTCCATTTTTGCTTCAAGAACCTTATAAGAATGGTAAATTTTCTTACGATTGTTTAAAGCAGTGGTATAATTGGCATATCGAAGAAAAAGTCGAATTAGAAGAAATAATAAAATTTTTAAAAGATTCGGGACAATCAGCTATAATGTGTATGGAAAGGTACGCAAAACCAATAAAGGAACAAAAATATGCATGTCATAGAGATATTCTTGCAAATTTAATATTAAATCTCAAAGTTTCAGATCCATTACTTGATTTTAATAAGAGAAAAGATTTATAAGAATATTTTTAAAATTAATATAATTTAAATAAAATTCACGGATTTAATACCCGATAAAAATAGTTTAAACTGCTAATTTCACTATGAAAATATAATCATAATATTGAAGTGTATGTTGTAGTTATCTGATTCTTATTATCATTATTATTTTAAACTTTTCATAGCTTTTAATTCATCCACTATAGTATTGTATATCTTTGGTAACCATTCGTTAATTTCTCTATTAGAAAACCCAAGAATCTTAAGAATTGTTTTATCTAATTCAATTCTTGCATTGAAACGGTTTTCTATTTGACTCATAATTGAAGGAAAATTTAAGTCTTTTAACTTTTCATAAAGATTAAACATGATTTCTTTCTCAGAATCGGTAAGATCATTGAAATTAAAAATTTTCATTAAAACTAAATCCCATGTCATTATATGAAGGTATTGTCCCGAGGTTTCTTCTCTATTAATTAAAATCTGTGAAAAAAATATAGAATTATTAAATGAGATAGAATCGGCATATAGTTGGCAATTAGATAGAATTCTCACCAAAATCGTCAAAGTTACGAATGAAATTAAGAGAGTTGATGATTTGGTTATTAAGGAAAATCTATGAAAACAACAGAAGATATTGGAACAACGATAGTACAAACGGAATCAAGGGTATTGGGAAAAAAAAGCGAAATTGCGAAAAAGTTGTTTATTCTTTATGGAATTCAATTAAATCATATTCTATTTACCATTGAGCTTGTGGAGAGAATTCAACATCCTTATCTTTATACTTGTTTTTTGCCATTGCCTTATATTTGGTATATCTGATTTTTTTCAAATTAAAATTAATCAAATTCAGCATGTGAGTCAATCCCATTCCCGAATATTTTACTACGTAATAGAAACCCATTGAGAGCATCGACAACACAACCAAAAAATCGAACATAAAAATTTCATAATAAATTATTATAAGGTAGGAAATTGCAAGCGCTATAATAAGTACAATCGTTTGTATGAGTGCATATTTTCTAAACAATTTCAGGGATGTGAAAATATATTGTATATCGGCTCCGCTGGGACTTATCTGCGTAAGAATTGAAATTGCAACATAAATTAGGATTGCCGCGATTGTATAATTAACACCGGGGCTTGCGATATAATGAATAATAAATCCAATGATATAAGTTCCAACAAACAACGGTGCAAAACCGATTAACAACGCCTGTAGAAAACTTGGTTGCTGAACAGGCTTAATAAACGCTGTAAGACAGCCATCTTCATCCCTATCTGGGAGGATTCTCGCTTTCTCTACAGGTACGTGTGTTAAAAGACACATCAAGTAATGGCTTAATTCATGCACCACAATCCCGAGAAAGAAAAATGTCATAAAAATCTTTTGCGAAGTCGGGCTTCTCGAGAAAAAAGTTAGCACACAAGAGGCAATAAATGATAAAATCCAAATGCAGAGAAATATCCAAATATACTCGATTATCATTGTTGATAATTCTATAAAATATTTCTATATAAAGAAAAAATAATTTTTTCAAATTATTTTTCTTCTTGTTCAATCGAATTTTTTTATTTAAATATAAACAATTTATTTTATCTTAAAATGTTGGAATCAGCAAGATCAACTAGCGATAATAGTGAGCAATTTAAAAAACCAGATAACGACGAGTCCCAGAAATATAGTGCTAATGATATACTTAATATCTGGAGGGATCGTCCAGCAAAGAGAGATATTAAATACTGGACAAATGCCATTAAAGTTCTATTCATCGGCTTTATTTGGGGTGCATTATTTTCAATATCATATTTTAGCAGTGGGCTACTAATAACTTCTTTTTTGTTTTCAAGCATAATGGTAATCTCCTTTATCATAGTCTCTTTTGGGAACATATTCTTTTTTTATGAGAAGGTGCGTTTTAGGGGAGGAAAAAGAATCGATTTATTTGAGGATTTAAATTTTAGAATTAGAGATAAGAATTCGGACACGCTTTTTATTTTCAATAGGAAGGGATACGGGACAACAGGCTTAAAAATATTTAAAATAGACATCATTCCTGAGACGGTTCATGGCAATGTAAAGCGATTTTTAAGGTCCTTAGATAGATTGGGAGTTCCATATACTTATCAAATTATTCAAACTTCTAATATTCAATTGATTGAGAATTCTGCAGAATTATTCGATAAAGAAGAAAGAAAGAAGGCGAGATCTCAATTGTTAAATTCACAGAATTCTTTAATAACATCGTTATATTTATCAACATCATACTGGGGTAAGACTCTATATTTCTCAGCTACTTTAGATAATATTCAGAAGCAGTTAGATAGTTATTCAAAAGTGATATTTTCTTCTTTTACCTCGACTTTCCCGCATCATCACTTATCAGAATTAAAGGGTTTGGATTTAATTGACGCCCTTTACGCACTCTTTTTTAAGACTAAAGTAGCGCCAAAAAATAAACAAGAAAGTATTGAGGAATTGAAGAATAATAGACTCATGATTTCTATGATAGTTAGAAGTATTTATCTAATGATTTTTTCAGTTCTCAATGTATTCATTATTCAAAGTTTAGGCGTTCCTTTTAGTTATAATATTTTAATAACCCTAACCTGTAATTTTCTTATTATATACATCTTCTGGAAAGATTTACTTAGTCCCTTGGCAGATAAGTTCATTTTTAGAGATTTTTACAGACTCAATCTTTTTACGGATTTTAAATTTTTTATGCGAACAGGAATTCCCGATACTTTATTTGTTTGGAATCAGAAATTGAATTTATTATTAGGCACCAAGATGCTTGCTGTAAAGCAAATTAGGTCGAATGGTTATAATGAACCTGACCAATTTTTTCGGGGAATTGCTCCCTTACAGTTATCATTTTCATATACAACGATTCAATCGCCCTTCTCTTGTCTAGATCTTAAACATGGGTTTATGAAACATCTTAATGAACCTAATCAACGGTATCTAATTAAATATGCTGGAAATAAGGGTCGTTTAATAGATTGGCTTTCAATGAGGGCAAGTATTTGGTGGTTTATGTTCTTTATTTCCGCGAATTCATACAAATTTACTTCTATCATCAATAATAATGTAATTGACAGTTTAGAAGAAGAATTACAGGATAAGTTTGATGAGATTGATTTAGTTTTTCGGACATACTTTAGTAATTATCCACGTGTTGTATTAAAAGACCGTAAATTATTATCCGGACTAAAAGTGATTCTCTTAAAAAATAAGTTTTTCAGGCGAGAAGGGACATATTTGCCCTATACACTGATTCAAGGAGTAGTTCTATCTAACATTAATAAGATCATGGATGAATTAAAGAAAAGTATAAAGACTCAAGTCGCTGCTGAATTTAACACGCCTTTAAATTTACAAAATCAAATCATCGTAGGAAATACGATTAATACCGAATTTTGTAGGGAAGAGATTTCATTTGGTTTTAAACTTGATCAAGTTAGAAACCTTCTCATAAGTGGAGGGAAAAATTCTCAAAGAGATAATGTCGCTATGAATATTATCTCGGAATTAGTGAAAAATAATGTTCCTTCAATTATATTTGATTTCAAAGGAAATTACAGTAAAATAATTAATTCATTTTCAAAAACTCAATTTAAAAACGACTTCCACTATTTCAAATTGGGACAATCTTTTCAAATTTCCTTATTAAAGTCAGATATAAAGAATGATATTGATAATACTAAATATTTAGATTATGTTTTTGAATGCCTTGGAATGGTGTTTAAATTAGATGATAAGGCACTTTTAGATTTAAAAAAGGAAGTTAAATCGCTAGATTTGGAAGTAAAGTCGCTAGAACTCGATGATGAATTAAAAAAGGCTTATGAGAAGAACCGTAAATTAGAACAATCAATGTCAAAGCTTACAGAATTTTTAGATCTGACTCGATCAACCATTAGTGCCTTGGGATTACCGGAAGGAACAATAACTTCAGAAGATTTTCTAAAAGATGGTAAAACGGTAATTATTGATTTGAGTTTATTAAGACCGCCTTATAATCTATTTGGGATGTTTGTAATTATTTCAAAAATAATTAGATATATTGAAGAATTTGAAGAATTCCAGCCAAAAATGTTGATTATGCCCAATATTGAATATTTTTTTGATAAATATTATTTAGATAGGTGGATAAAATCTCCTATTATCGATTTATTTCTCGATCCATTAGCCGAAAAGGGGTTCGGGTTTTTATTCTTGGTTAATGAAATAAATAAACTCCACCCAGCCGTTTATAATTATTTAGAAAATTTCATTGCACTAAAGACAGTCAATAGTTATGATTTTCAAGTATTAAAGAATTTGTTTAATCTTCAGGAAATTCAAGGGCAGGGCTATTATACCAATAAGAGAAAAAACACTTATCAAATAGATTTCTTAAAGCAGTTAAGAGAAGATATGGCCATAGTAAAGCGAGATGATTACGACCAACCATTTCCTGTTAAATTTAGGTTAGATAAGATAAAGAATTTAACTCCTTTACAGTATGAAGAGCTCATCTCTTATATGAGACAATTCGGCTATGATTTCCAGAAAACTGAAAAACAAATAGAGCAGTCCCTCAAAAAAACCTTTTTTCAAAAAGATTTTGAAGGATATTATTATTTAATTGATGAGATAAAAAATTTTCTCCTAACTTTAAAAGTAACAGATACTATTGCCGGTATAGATGAGCATAAACTCAAAGGATCACTCTTTAAATTTATACATAATAAATTAACTTCTAAAAACTATAAAAAAAAAGATATTATTAAGATAAGAAATGAATTATTTAATCTTCTTCTGAGTCATCGATATATAATCGAAAGTCATCCCAGAACTGCAGGTAATACTGAAAGTCTCCGGACAAGTTATCGAGTTGGTCCTCAATATGATAAGGCATTGGGGGATGAACCAAAATCTATGCAGCTATTTAATATGGATGTTAATATGGAGCCTATTGAACTTTACAATAATGATTTCGAGAGCGTTACGCCTAAAAAGAAAGAAGTCAAAAAGTATTGGAATCCTTCAGATAAGAGTCAAGAAAAAATAAATGAGTATGAAATTGAAATTAACAGTGAGCACTTAAATTCTAGGGAAAATATACCTTGGAAAAAATTAGTTGGTGGTTTTTTAATACCTGAAACGGCTCGAGTCGGTACAAAAATAAACAATAAGAATTATAGAGAAGCAATTCTTTCCGTTAAAACAATAATTCCAGAATTCTTATATAAATTATATAATCGAGATTTTAAGATTAGGAGTAATAAGAATATTGCTATTGAGGATTTTGAAAAATCAATTGAATTTATTATTAATTCCAAGATTATTCCATTTGATCGACAAGAATTAGAGAAAATTCTAAAAAAAATTAATGTCGAAAAGTATAAACCAAACGATTTAGAGAATATCGCAAATGAAAATTACAAAATCCTTTATAATTTCTCAGCAAAAATTTTGATGGCTTTAACTGAAATATAAAATCTTTTTTATAATTTAATTATTAGATTAAGATTTAAGGGATTTTGTTATTTTCTAGAATTTAATATTATAGAATGATTACAAAAAAATGAGTAAATTCTAAACAATCTTAAACTTCTTTTTTATACATTTTCTCAAAAAAAACCCGAAATAATAGTAATTATTTTTAAAATTATTGTTTTGCTCACATTTTAAAACTATTTACAATTTTAACTCCATGATTTCAATAAAATATTTTAAAAATCAAATATTTTTAATAATAGAATTGAAAAAAAATAGAAGAAGTTATGCCATTCTTTCGAAATAAGGATTCTCTAAGCATTTATTTTGAGGATATCAATGACGATCCTAAGAATTTCCCCATTATATTTTTACACGGGCAAGCTTCTTCTGTTATTTTCTTCAAACATCAAATCTCATTTCTAAAGAAAAAAAAATACCGGTCAATTTGTATAGATCCCATAGGTTTAGGACGTAGTTTTAAGCCAATTAGCATAAATCTAAAGGGTCATTTAAGGGAAACTTATATAAGAGACATTGAGGATTTATTAAAACATTTAAAAATTAATAACAAATTTGGTATTTTGGCCCATTCTTTAGTTGGTGGCATGATAGCTCAACTTTTCACTAAAAAGCATCCTGATAAAGTTAAATTCTTAATTCTTTTGAACTCTGGAGACTTAATGATTGATAATGACATCCGAAGTTCATTTTGGAATGTTTTGCCTTACAATGTCAGAATTAATTTCCTCCAGATTGTAGAAAATTCTCTTGATGACGTTTTAAACCGTACAATCCCATTTATAAAGCTAGCTTTTAAGGAGGATCCTGTTTATAAAGATTACACGGATCAAGAATTAGAGGAAATTATCGAAGAGGAAATATTTGATATGGTAAAAGAAGCAAAATCCTTTGATCCTTCTGATATTAAATGCCCTACATTGATCGTGAGTGGGATGTTAGATAATTACAGTCCTATGACTTTTTCTGAAAGATTAGCAGAAAAGATTCCTAATTCTGAATTGATTGCAGTAGAAATTGCTGGGCATCTTGCTCCATCACAAATCTATAAAGAGATAAATGGTCTTATTGGCAATTTTCTTAAAAAAATAGCCAAATAATAAATTTTTTTAAATATCATTTTTTGTGTTTATTATGAATTTAGAAAAAAGCAGTATTATTTTTAATGATGGTCATCAAACAATTTCTTTTTTAAAAAAAGAGGTCGAAAAATTTGTAAAAGAAAGAAAATGGAATAAATATCATACTCTTAAGGAGCTAGCGCAAGCAATTTCCATTGAGAGTGCAGAATTATTAGAATTATTCCTTTTTAAAAACCTCGCTCTTGATGAAATATTGAATGATTCTGATCTTATCTCAAAGATCTCTGAGGAATTTGCTGATATCTTTATTTATCTTCTTAGTTTTGCAAATGTAATTAATTTAGATATCTCCTATGCTTTTCAAAAAAAAATAGAAAAAAATCGTAAAAAATATCCGCTAAGTGAGTTTTCTAATGGTACATATAAAAAGAAATGACTTCTTTAAATATTTACCACTTGATTAATAATCTACCTTATAAGGCATAACAAATAAAATAAGAATGAAATGATTGACGAAATATTAAATGAACAGATAAGATATACTCTTAAAAAAACTAATTTTCCAAATTTGGGTAAACTCTATAGAGGCAAAGTTAGAGATAACTACATTAAAGAAGAAAAAAGGATTATTATAGCTACTGATAGGTTGTCTTCCTTTGACCGAGTTATCACCACTATTCCATTTAAGGGACAAATTTTAAATCAGCTCTCATCATTTTGGTTTGAAAAATCTAAAAATGTGGTAAAAAATCATTTGATTTCTGTTCCGGATCCTAATGTTTCAGTTGTTCATGAATGCAAGACAGTTCCAATAGAAATGGTGATTCGTGGTTATATTACTGGAAGCTTGTGGCGTGCTTATCAAAAAGAAGAAAAATTCTCTGGGATTGAATTTCCAAAGGGATTAAGAAAGAATCAAAAATTTGATGAACCAATAATTACTCCCTCAACTAAAGCCACTCACGGTCATGATATCTATCTCTCTAAAAAAGAAATTTTAGATAAAAATTTGGTATCAAAATCCATTTATGAACAGATGGAAGAAGATACCATTAAATTATTTGAATTTGGGCAAAATTTTAGTAAAAAAAATAATCTAATATTAGTAGACACAAAGTATGAATTTGGATTAAAGGATGATGAGCTTTTAGTTATTGATGAGATTCATACACCTGATTCATCAAGATTTTGGATTGCTGAAACATACGAGGACTTATTTGGTAAATCTGAGGAACCTGAAATTCTTGATAAAGAATTTTTTAGAGGTTATCTTATGGAAACTTTTCCCGAAACGTTTCCTAATATTAAACCAGATGAAAATATCCCCGAAATTCCAAATGATATAAAAGTAAAGTTAGCAAAACGTTATATTAACAATTTCGAAAGAATAATTGGGGTGCAATTTAATCCTGATACTAAAAAGGATCCTATTGAACGAATTAAAAATAATTTAAAAAATGCTGGTTATTTATAATTTTTAGATGAAAAAACCAATGAATTGATAAGAATTTTGATTGGGATCAAACTGGAGTTTCTTTTTCTATATTAAATCGTTTAAATGATTAAAGATTTTTGTCGGTATAAGATGCTCTTTAAAATCATTTTATTTTTCCTTTAATAAAAATTAATAAAAATTAATAAAAGGCATTAAATATTTTGTTAATTATTAGAATCTTGAAGGATTACATAAAGGAATAGAATATTATGGAATTTATCGTAGAAATTGTCTTAGAAAACAAACCGGCGGCACGAGATCCGGTAGGTTCCACTATTCAGAAAGATTTGATGGCTAAGCAAGGATATGATATGGTTTCAAATGTCAGAACAGGGCAATATTTAAGGATTTATGTAGACGCCGAAAATGAGCAATCAGCAGAAAAACTCGTGGAAAAAATGTGTAATGATCTTAGGATTTTTAATCCAGTGACCCAAAATCTAACAGTTCTAAGTGTTAAAAAGAAAAATTAAAAAATATTTTTAAAAAAATGAGTATAAGAATTGCTGTTATCCAATTCCCAGGGTCAAATTGCGACCGTGATGCAACTCATGTATTAAACAATGTTATTGGCATCCAAGCGGATTTGATTTGGCACACTAATTTTAAAGAAAGAAAATATGATGGTTGTATTCTTCCAGGTGGTTTTTCTTTCGGGGATTATTTACGTGGCGGAATTATTGCAGCTCATAGTCCTGCTATAAAGGAAGCTGAGATAATGCTTAAAGATGGACGTCCTGTATTAGGGATTTGCAATGGTTTTCAAATTCTTACAGAAGCTGAATTTTTACCTGGTGCACTTTTAAGAAATGACACTTTAAAATTTGAATGTAGGTGGGTGCATTTAAGGGTTGAAAATAATGAAACAGCATTCACAAATCAAATGAATAAAGATGCTATAATCGATATTCCTATTGCTCATGCTGAGGGAAGATATTTTTATGATAACTTAAAAGAATTATATGATAATGATCAAATTGTTTTTAAATATGTTTCAAAAGAGGGGCTTCTTAATGAAGAATCAAATCCAAACGGCTCATTCGATAATATTGCTGGAGTTTGCAATTTAGAACGAAACTGTGTTGGTTTAATGCCTCATCCTGAAAGAGCTTCAGAAGAAATCTTAAGCCCATTTAAGAATACTCATGGGATAAAATTATTTAATTCAATGATTAATTTCATAAAATCCAGAAAATTTTGATAATCAAATGCCTATAGTTGGAAATGAAAGAGATACAGTCGAGGTTGCTTTAACAGAAAGGGAAATAGAAAAAATCAAATCACTTCTAGGAAGAGATCCTTATATTACGGAATGGGGAATGTTTGATGTAATGGGAAGCGAGCATTGTTCTTATAAATCTTCTCGCCCTAAATTAAAGTTATTTGAACCTGCCGAAGAGAATTATGATTATGTTCTAGCGGGTCCCGGACAAGATGCAGGTGTTGTAGATATTGGAGATGATTATTGCATTGCATTTCGAATTGAGTCTCATAATCATCCTTCTGCAATAGAACCATATCATGGTGCAGCTACGGGTATAGGGGGCATAATTAGAGATATTTTATGTATGGGTATGCGTCCAATAGCATTATTAGATCCCCTTCGATTTGGAAGATTAGAAAATAACTCTCATTCTCAATGGCTACTAAAATATGTTGTAAAGGGAATTGCTGATTATGGAAATTGTACTGGAATTCCTACAATTGGTGGAGAAGTTGAATTTGATGATAGTTTTGAAAATAATTGCTTAGTTAATGTAGCATGCATTGGTGTTGGCAAAGTTGAAGATTTAGCTCCAAGTAGAGCATCGAAACCTGGAGATTATGCTGTATTAATGGGAAATTCAACTGGGAGAGATGGTATTCATGGAGTTACTTTTGCTTCCAGAACTTTAACACAACAATCTGAATCAGATCGACCAGCGGTTCAAATTGCTGATCCCTTTAGTAAAAAATTAATTATTGAGGCAACGGTTGAGGCAGTGAAGACTGGATATGTAAGAGGATTAAAAGATTTGGGAGGTGGGGGACTTTCTTGTGCCTCAAGTGAATTAACGGGAGATGGAGGTACTGGGATTGAATTTGATGTTAATAAAATTTTTACTCGCGAACCCAATATGACTCCATTTGAGATAATGCTCTCAGAATCACAAGAAAGAATGATGTTTATAATAAAAGCTGAAGGCTTAGAAACTATTCTTGATATATTTAAAAAGTATGAGACCCCCCATGCCGTATTAGGAAGAATTGATAATTCAAAATTACTAAGAGTTAAAGATGCTGATAAAATAGTAGTTGAGCTAGATCCTACTCTATTATCAGACTTTCCGGTTATTATTAGAGAAGAGAAACGCCCAGATTTTCTGAATGATTTAATTAATCAGAAAACTCCTGAAAGAACATTAAAATTTGATGAGATAATATATCAACTAATTGCGTCCGAAAATATTTGTAGCAAAGAATGGATTTATAGACAATATGATCATGAAGTAGGCGTAAGGTCAGTAGTAAAATGTGGAGATGGAGATTCGGGCGTATTAAGAATAATTGGAACAAATAAATATATATCTGCTAGCGCTGGGTGTAATTCTAAACATTGTTTTCTCGATCCGTATGAAGGAGCAAAAGGTGCAGTAGTCGAAATTGGATGTAACATTGTTTCTAATGGCTTAAAACCTATTGCAATGGTTAATTGCTGTAATTTTGGCAATCCTGAGAAGCCAACATCTTTTTGGTATTTCTCTGAATGTGTTAAAGGTATGGCAGATAGTATAAAATTTCTAAATATCCCTTGTGTTGGGGGAAATGTTTCTTTTTATAATGAGGATGAAGTTCTTCAAAAAGTAATCAAACCAACACCCATTATCATGCTGTTAGGGTATATTGAAGGTCAAGAAAATATAATCACATTACCTTTTAAGAAATCAGGTAATCCAATCTTTTTAATTGGAGAAACAAAAAATGAATTAGGGGGTTCGGAATATCACTCAGTTATTTACAATATTGAAGGAGGTACTCCACCAAAAGTGAATCTCGATTCCGCTAAAAGGACATGGGACTTTCTATTGGATGCCAATAAAAAAGGTTTTATTAAATCCGCTCATGATGTTAATAAGGGAGGATTTTTAATTACTATTTTAGAAATGAGTTTTCCAAATGAATTGGGAGCTGATCTAAATCTTTATGATTGTTTTGATAAAGATTTAACTTCCGAGCAATTTTTATTTAGTGAGTCGGTTGGAAGATTCATAATAGAAGTAGACGCTGATAAAATAAAAGAATTTATAGCATTAATTAAAAAGTGTAAACTCTATTTTAAAGAAATCGGTGTTATAATGGAAGAAAAGCAAATTATGATTAAAGGACTTGAAGAAAATTTTAATTTAGATATGATAATAGGTAAAAATTTATTCAATTCAACATTACCTAGAATCATGGAAGGAGATATGTGATGGGTGGTCTTTTTGGAGTCTTTTCAAATAGTGATTGTATAGAGGATCTTTTTTACGGGACTGATTATCATTCCCATTTAGGAACCAGAAGAGGCGGATTGACCGTAAAAAATTTTGGTGGATTTCAAAGATATATTAAGGATATCACAACAACTCAATTCAGGTCGAAATTCGAGGATGATATCAAGAAAATGCACGGGAATAAAGGCATCGGAGTGATCAGTGATTATGACGATCAACCTTTGATAATCAGCTCACGCTTAGGTGTATTCGCCATTGCTACAGTTGGTAGAATTAACAATTTGGAAAAGCTAGCAAAGGAAGCGTTAAAGAATGGATCACATTTCTCAGAAATGCATGGAGGGGAAATCAACCCCACGGAAATGGTCGCAACTATAATTAGCCAAGGTTCTACCTATGAAGAAGGAATTCAGAAAGTCCTAGATATGATTGATGGTTCTTGTACTATGCTTATATTAACAGATGAAGGTATCTATGCAGTACGAGATAAATTGGGTAGGACACCTCTCATCATAGGGGAAAAATTAGGATCTTATGCCGTTGCAATGGAAACTTGTGCATTCCCAAATATCGAGTATAAAATAACAAAATACCTTGGACCAGGTGAAGTAATTTTCATAAGTGAGAAAGGTCTTGAACAGAGAATCGCACCTGGTGACCGGATGCAAATTTGTGCTTTCTTATGGGTATATTATGGATATCCAGCGTCTAATTATGAGGGTATTAATGTTGAGGTTGTTCGTTACAAATGCGGTTCTTACTTGGCAAAGAAAGATGATGTGGAAATTGATCTCGTAGCGGGTATCCCGGATTCTGGAACACCGCATGGCTTGGGTTATTCTAGTGAAGCAAAAATTCCTTTTTCACGACCCTTTGTAAAATACACCCCAACATGGCCACGGAGTTTCATGCCTCAAGATCAATCCATTAGAGAACTCGTTGCGAAGATGAAACTCATCCCGATTAAAGAACTCATTGATGGTAAGCGTCTACTTTTCTGTGAAGACTCAATCGTGAGAGGAACGCAACTTAGAGATACAATTCAAAGGCTGTACAATTCTGGGGCTAAGGAAGTTCACATGCGACCAGCATGCCCTCCGCTTATTTATAGCTGCAAATTCCTTAATTTCTCCCGCTCTCGTTCTGAGTTAGATTTAGCAGGACGCTGGGGCATAAGAGAACTAATTGGAAAGGATATCGACGATCCTGCCGAATATATCGACCCTGAGTCTGATAATTATAAAGCCATGGTTGATGTTATACGTAAAAGGTTGCAGTTGACAACGTTAAAATACCAGAAACTTGAAGACCTAGTTAAAGCTATTGGTCTACCCAAGGAAAAACTGTGTACGTATTGCTGGGATGGCGTAGAATAATTGTTAAAGAATTCCAAGCATTAACTGAAAATTTTGATATTCCATCAAAAAAATTGGAGTTATTATTAATCAAAAAGAAATTTAAGTTTAGATTCTTAATGAAATTTTTAATTTGGATATTATCAACACAAAAAATTTATACTATTCAACATTTCCTAGAATAATGGAAGAAGCAAATTCGAAAATATGAGTAGTTTAAATTTTTATTCAAATTGTTTTAAAAATTGCAACTCTTGTTCAAAAGATAATTTTTTTAATAAAGATTTTAAAACAAAACTTCTTTATTCCTCTCCCTTAATGATTGATAAACCTCGAGATCACTGCGGAGTTTTCGGTATTTCAACACCAGATACGGAATATAACATTGCTCAGGAATTATATTTAGGACTAATGGGTGTTCAACATAGAGGTCAAGAAGCAGTTGGCATCTCTATTGTAAATGGACATAATAAAATTCATTCTTATAAAAATCGTGGATTGGCTGCGCAATCTTTAAATCAAGAACTTTTAAAACAATATTGGGGAAATGTTGGAATCGGTCATGTGAGATATGGCACAACTGAAACTTCGAATATTCTTTTTGCTCAGCCGTACCAGTTTTGTTCTAACCAGATTGAATATTCTTTTGGTTTTAATGGTACTATTGCAAACTATATGAAATTAAAAATACAATTAGCAGAAAAAGGAATAATAATCAATAGTAATAGTGATACTGAAGTAGTTGCAAATTTATTTGCTTCTTTAAGTATTGGTACTAAAGATTGGATTGAAATCTTTAGAATTGCTGCAAAATTTCTCGATGGATCTTATTCTCTCACTTTATTAACGCCAGAGGGCGATATTTATGCTGTAAGAGATCCGTATGGATTTAAACCTTTATGTTATGGAGTAGTTGATGATGATAATCGAATTAAAAATGTTGTAGCATCAGAAAGTTGCGCAATAGATGCTGTTAATGGCAAATTAATTGATGATGTAAAACCAGGACAAGTTGTTCATTTTGAACCTACAGGTAATATTAATAAGGAAACCTTTGCGAATTCAGAAAGAACAGCATTATGCCAATTTGAATTTGTTTACTTCGCACGACCTGATTCGATAGTTGATGGAGTTCCTGTAAATAAAGCAAGAGAAAATTTAGGCATAAATTTGGCAAAAGAACACCCTTGTGATTTATATAATACTATTATTGTTCCAGTTCCTGATTCTGGGAGAAGTGCAGCATCAGGATATGCTAAAGAATCTGGATTTCCTTATGAAGAAGGTTTAATGAAGAATAGATATATTTGGCGAACTTTTATTATGCCTAGTCAAAAGAAACGTGAGAACGCAGTTTCTGAAAAATTAAATCCTATTAGATCTATTATAAATGGAAAAAATGTCGTTTTAGTTGATGATTCCATTGTAAGAGGAACAACAATGGCTCAGATCGTATCACTTCTTAGAAAGGGCGGAGCAAAATCAGTTCATGTGCGAATCTCCGCACCACCAATAAAAGCACCATGCTATATGGGAATTGATTTTCCCTCTTCTTCTGAATTATTGGCTGGACGGATGGAATATATAGATAAAGATAATTATATAGAACTTGTTCGACAAAAAATTGGAGCTGACTCATTAAATTATCAAAGTATTGATGGTCTGGTAAGAGCTATAGGATTAAGAAAGGATCAACTTTGTTTAGCATGTTTAAATGAAGAATATGTAATTAAGAGTGCTTCAGAATTACAAAATTTAGAGAAATATTTTGTGAGAACGCATGATCACCCTTAAAGATTAATCATTATATTAATTCAAAAATAATTAGGAAAAAAAATATAAATTATCCATCTTTTTATTAATTAGGACTTTTAAAAATTAAGTCTGGGTTGAGACTGGTTATGAGTTTCATAATGGTAAGAGCATGTCATAGATGTAAAGAATATGTAGTTATTAACCCTGCTAACCCATCTAATCAAAAAATAATTAAGAAATTTGAATTAAAACATGCAAGACATGCACTTGTATCGCTTTCAATTTCGGAAGTAAAAGGCTATTATGAAAATGTCGGAAAAAAATTATTAGAAGAACAATAACTCTTTTTCTTTTAAGATTTTATTTGATTTTTAATAAACTCAATTTAATAATATCTACATAATATCCCATTTTTAATTTGATATTACTGGAGTATATATTAAAAAAATATGTAGGTGTAGTTGAAAAAGTGAAGTTAATAACAGTTCATGTTCCGGAAGTTTATATACGTGGAATAGAAGAATTGGTAAATTCTAACGTTTATCCAAATAGATCGGAAGTTATTCGTGTAGCAATTAGAGATTTACTGAAAAGTGAATTAGGATCCCTAGTTACTATTACCTCACAATAATCTCTTATTTTTTTTATTGTTTTAGGCGTTGCTAAATAAATTTAACTTAATAATAGAAATATGCAAATAGATTTCCAAATATTAAATATATCTTTATCTTGTTATAAATGTTATTTAGAGTGAAAAAATTTTCAGAAAAGCTTCTACTTCCTTTAGGTACAAAGTTATCAAAGATTCCAGCAAATTACATTAGTATTTTTGGTTTTATTTCTGCAATTTTAGTATTTATAGGATTCTCTTTTAAATGGATTTTATTAGATATTATATTCCTCTGTTTTATCTTTTTACTTGATCAACTAGACGGTGTGATCGCTCGACTCCAAGGAGCTACAAAATTCGGAGGATTTTTAGATTCAACATTAGATCGATATTCAGATATATTGATCTTTGTTGGAATTATACTTGGAGAATATACTGAGATAATAATTGGATTTATTGTTATTTTCGGTGCATTCTTAACCTCTTATACTAGAGCAAAAATAGAAGCTCTGGGTATTGTAAGTTTAAGTGGTGTGGGGTTATTGGAACGGACAGACAGGATTCCAATACTTATTATTGGAACAATAATCCAAATCTGGATCCCATTTGCTATTTGGTGGACAATGGTAATATTAGCAATTGGAACTCACCTAACTGCAATTCAACGATTTATTTTTGCGTATAAAAATTTATCTCATAAATCAGAGTAGATTTTTAAATGTATCTCCTTTATTACATTTTATCTTTTAA
Organism: Promethearchaeota archaeon; assembly: GCA_030606485.1. GTDB lineage: Archaea > Asgardarchaeota > Lokiarchaeia > Sigyniarchaeales > SOKP01 > 6H3-1. Next base: position 122,712 of record JAUWGH010000001.1, read on the forward strand.
AGTATCTGTTACCTTTAAGATTTTTTCTCGAAACCAGTGTTCGTCTGGTTCCTTGTGTTGAGTACTAATAAAATTTATTACAGAAGAAAACAATGGAAAGTAAAAATTTGTTATGGAATACTTAATTCTATCGAGTTCAAAAGGGATTTTTCCGTTTTCATCATAATAATTCTTTGAAAAACTACAGTTCAATGTGTTTATATTATTTCTCCATTGATGACCTAAAATTCTATAAATATTAACATCATTTTTAATCTTCCGTAAGGGTTGTACCAATTCAATCTGATGCTTTTTTAATAAGGATTTATACAAATCTAAAATCTCAGAAATTTGATTCAACTTTTCAACGGAATTATGAGACTCCCTTTCACCTGTTATGATTTTTTGAATATTATAAAAATTTGCTATAGGAATTCTCATCATATGAAGAAATAAATGACATGCTGGACATGGGGTAAAATATCCGAAATATTTTTGAACTATAGCAATATTTTGTAAAATTAATTGTTCAAATAAATTTCCGACATCGAGATAAATAAAGGGCATGAAATCTAATTTTTTTAATAAATACAACTTTACTAGATAATCGAAATTTTCCCAAGGTTCATTTTTATTACCATATAAAACCCGATGATATAAACTAATTCCTAGCAATGACTTTACTTCGTTCTCCTTAAATAATTGAATCACTGCAGCAATACTGTCTTTTCCTGCAATTTCGGCAATAAATCGATTTGAATTAACATCAAGTAGAATTGGAGGATTTTTAAAGAAATCTACATATTTTATTATTTGTATTTTAGTGGGTATGTTGATGCACCATAAATTAGGCTATAGCAAAAATTTTTGTTAATTTAATAGTTAATTCCAAGTCAAAAATATTTTTTGATTTTCTATTTATTTATAAATTAATAATTATTTATTTTCAAAATAAATTAATAAATACTTAAAAAATCAAGAAAATGTTATAAAGGTGAGATAAATAAATGGCATTTTTGAGTGTAAATAAATTAGCATTAGAGATTGTAAAAAAAGTTACTTCAAATAAGGAAATATTAAACATTTCAGTTGAAACTTTGTCAAATGACGCCACAGTATTAGATTTTAGTAAAGGATCTTATGGGGCTGGTAAATTCTTATCTGAAATTTGTCTAGGAGGTCTTGGAATTGTCAAATTTACAAATTATATGCTGGATAAACATTATATTCCTGCTGTTACTGTCAATACTTCTGAGCCAATAATTTCTTGCATGGCATCTCAATTCGCAGGGTGGAATGTAAAACTAAAAAAAGAAGTGGAAATTGACGGAGAAATCAAAAAGAAGAAGGTTTTTGAATCTTTAGGTTCTGGCCCCGCTAGAGCGCTATCACGAGTTGAAAAAGATTTATATGAAGAATTGGGGTATAAAGATGATGCCGATTGTGCAATTTTAGTATTTGAAACAGCAAAATTACCCAATGAGGAAGTAATGGAATTAGTAGCTAAAAAATGCGGAGTGAGTCCCAGTAATACTTATGCATGTTGTGCACCCACAGCATGTTTGTGTGGCTCAATTCAAGTAGCATCAAGAATTGTAGAAACGGGTATTCATAAACTGCATGAGTTACATTTTCCGTTAGATGTGATTAAATATGGTTTTGGAACGACCACAATTGCCCCTATTGCAAAAGATGATTTAAAAGCGATGGGAGTTACTAACGACTCATTAATTGCAACTGGAAGTGTATATTATACAATTGAAGCTGACAAAGAAAAACAAGAAGAGTTATGGGAACTTATTAAAAAAGCACCCTCAAACACATCTTCCAGCTATGGAAAACCTTTCATTGAAACCTTTAAAGAAGTCGACTATAAATTCTATGATATTGACCCAGGACTTTTCGCTCCAGCATTATATACTGTAAATAATTCAAAAACTGGGAAAACAATATCGGCTGGAGCTATAAATAACGACCTTCTTAAATTATCTTATGGTTTATCTTAAAATTTTTTTTTTTAATTTTTACTTTTGTATTACCCTCTAAAATTCTGCTTTGCTCCAACTAACGTAGTAGTTTCTTCCATAATTGTTGATAACTCATTCTCGCTACGTAAATTAGTAATAATTTTATCTAATTCATTAAGTTTGGAAAATGATATAGCTACCAATAAATCCCAGCCTCCATAAATCGGAGAAGTATATGTAATTAACCAATCTTCTCCATACTCGGTTGATCTTAAATCTTTTATCTTATTTACAATTTCATCTTCTAATCCAATTTTTCTTAATCTCACAAGAACGTAAGCACGATAATATAGATTTTGAGATTTTATTTTTGTAGCATCAAAATTATTCTTTATACTAATAAATGTTATAGATTCTTCGATCATCTTAGATAATTCCTCATCGATGTTAAAAAAAGTTTTCAAGTTATCTAATTCTTCATGCTTTGAAAGACATATCTCCAATAAAATATCCCACGATCCAAATATGGGCGTACAATAAAAAACATACCAATCTTCATCTTCATCATCTTCTCTTGATTTTAAATTTCTAACTTTCTCCACTACTTTCCATTCTGAACCTGTCTCCCGTAGTCTTAAAAGAATGTATCCTTTGTAATATTTTGGCATGTTAGGAAATATTTTTTTGTGTTTATTACTATTTATTATATTTAATTAAATTATAAAATTTAGCTAATAATTAGAAGTAATTTAGAAAAATATGATAAACCGTGAAGAGATAGAAAAATCTATTTGGATTGAAGGCCTCAAAAATGCTATAAAATTTGAAGGTATCGCCCAAAGAAAAGCAATTATCGGTAAGTTAATAGCTTTAAATGGTGAAATTCGTCTAAAATTAAAAAATATAATGCCATTAATAGATTCAATAATTGAGGAAATCAATAATTTATCATTAAATGCACAAAAAGAAAAATTATTCTCTTTAGCGCCATCTGCTTTAGAGAAAATGAAAGAAAAAGTAGAAGAATTTAAAACATTACCAGAATTGCCAAATGTAGAGAATTATAAAAAAGTAGTAATGCGACTTGCACCATATCCAAGTGGGGCTCTTCATATCGGTAATGCTCGGATGATTATTCTGAATGATGAGTATGTAAAAAGATACAATGGAGAACTAATTTTATTTTATGATGACACGATTGGTAGTTCTAAAGCTAAAAGAAATGATCCAAAAGCAAAATATATTCTTCCTGAGGCGTATGACTTAATCAAGGAAGGATTGGAATGGTTAGGAGTAAAATATAATAAGGAATATTATAAGAGTGATCGATTGGAAATTTACTATAAATATTGTAAACAACTTCTCACTGAAAATAATGCATATGTTTGTTTATGTGAAGCCAATGATTTTAGAGAGAACTATAAAAAAACTGGAAAGGAATGTCCTCATCGAAATAATACTCCCGAGAAAAATCTGGAAGGTTGGGAAAAAATGTTAAATGGTGATTATCAAGAGATGACAGCCGTTGTTCGATTGAAAACTGGTATGGATCAGAAAGATCCTGCCTTAAGAGATCAAATTATCATGCGAATATCTGATGCAGAACATCCACGAGTCGGTACTAAATATCGAGTCTGGCCCATGCTTGAATTTTCTTGGGGAATTGATGATTATTTAATTGGAGTTTCTCACATTTTAAGGGGTTCTGATCTGGTTAAAGAAGATATCATTGAAAAATTCATCTGGGATATATTTAATTGGAAATATTGTGAATTTCTACACTATGGTAGATTAAATTTTCAGGAAAAAAAACTCAGTAAAACACTATCAAGAAATGCAATTTTACAAGGAACTTATAAAGGATGGTATGATCCAAGAACTTGGAGTATACAATCTCTTAAAAAGCGGGGTATTAAGCCTCAAGCTTTAAGGGTAACATTATTTAATTTAGGATTGTCTCTTTCAGGAATTACATTCTCTGATCAATGGTTATATGCCAAAAACTCTGAATTGATTGATTCTATCTCGAATAGGTACTTTTTTGTTAATAATCCCATATCATTGATAATAGAGGATATTCCGTTTGAGGAGATTAAGGCAGAACCGTTTTTATTACCAACTAATCCAAAAAAAGGTAAAAGATTAATAAAAAGTAAAGTAATAGAAGGTAAATTAAAGGTGTATATCTCTAAAAGGGATGCTGGGAAATTAACTCAGAACAACCAAATACGTTTAAAAGACTTATTTAATATTAAAATAACTGAAATTTTAAAGACGACTAATTTAATTAATGCTAAATTTACCAGTAAAGAATTAGATCGAACTTTTAAAATCATTCATTGGGTTCTTCAAGAAGAAAATATTAAAGTTAAAATTTTAAGAATTGATGGTTTAGTGGATGAAGGTTATGGAGAATTGAATTTATTAGATATTCCCATGAATAAAACTATTCAATTCGAAAGATATGGTTTTGTTAACCCTATAGAACTGAAAGAAAATGAATTATTTTGTTATTTTACTCAATAAAAAATGTTTTTTAATGAAATTGAGATTTTACAAAACTAAAAATAAAAAATTTGATATATTAATAATAGTTTGGATTTGAAGAATATGAATGATAAAAATTTTGAAGATGATGAAACCGAATTCGAATTACCCAAAAAACCGATGGATACTTTATGGGAATTTTGTCCTCGTTGTGGTAATCGCTTACCATCAGTTGAAAATATTAGATTCTGTATGCAATGTGGTTTTGATATTCAATATTTCAAACAATTTAAATCATTACCATCTACAATCCCATTAACACCTATTGATAAAAGAATAAAATTAAATGATGATGAGTTAATCAAGACTAAAGAGAAAAAATTATGGGGAATTTTTAGCTCATTTGGTTTACCTATTCTGTCTTTTATTCTTGTTGAAGTGTTAATTCTGGTTATAGCATTAATTATAATTATTCCATTGATTTTTACAATGGAAAATCCTTCTGAACTTCTTGAATTTTTAACTAGCCCTTTATTTGTTTCTCTAGCAACAATTGCAGAACTGATTTTTTTCTTTATTCCAATATGGTATGTTGGTAAATATATCCAACATCCTACATTTAATAATCGAATTAAACTCTTAGGGATTTTTAATAATGAAAATAAGGATAATTATATTTTAAAAGAAGTTTTAATTGGTCTATTATTTGCCGTTAGTGCATATTTCATAGTTAATCTCGTATCAATTTTAACAGACTTAACTTTTGGGGCAATATTTGGCCCAGAATTTCTTGAAAGAGCATATGGTACTGCGGAAGGTTCTGGTTTTACTACAGATATGCTAGCATCAAACATATTAGAATTGATTTTAATGATAGTAATGATGATTTTAATTGTGGGTCCATCTGAGGAAATAATTTTCCGAGGATTCACTCAAAAAGGATGGGATAGACATTTTGGACAAAAATGGGCTTTGATTTGTACAGCTATTTTATTTACTTTTTTCCATGTAATTCCAATACTCATGCCTACTGAATTATTTCTTTTGCTTTTCCCACCTTATTTTGTTATTTCCCTAATGTTAGGTGCATTATATATTTGGAGAAAGGAAAATTTAATAGCATGTATAGTTGGACATGGCGTATATAACGCTGTAACTATATCAATTGCTTTTTTATTTTTTTAAAATACTAATATAAAATCATAGACCATTGTTGAAAAATGAGCATATTTGAAATCCTCAAACATAACATATCATATGAGGACTTGATAATTGGAATAGGGTTAGGCGAAAAAAAAAATCAAAATATTAGAATTATTACAACTGCATTAAATTTTTCACTGAAAAATAGTGTATGGATTTATTTATTTGGGGAAAAAAATGCTATAGGTGAAATTAAATCATATCAGCTTAATAATAGCCCACATCAATCAAAAATTAAATTAATTAGTAGTATAGAACCAGAAAAAGAAATGATAACATATCTAATTAATAATAAGATAAATTCAATAGTAAGAGGGAGTTTTAAATCTTCTAAGTTTTTGAAATTACTTAAAGATTCATTAAAGGTTAAAAATATTTATAGACTCGCACTTCTCGAAACTGCAAATGGAGAGCAATTTTTCTATGGACCAGTTGGTATTGATGAATGTAACACTTTCAAAAATAAACAAATTTTTATAGAAAAATCATTAAAAATATTTCGATATTTTGAAATTAAACCTAAAATATCCATTTTGAGCGGCGGTAGAATTGGAGATTTAGGTAGGAATAAATTGATCGACAAAACAATAGATGATGCTGAAAATTTAGTTAAATATTTCAATAGTCAGGAACCAAACATTGAAATCTTTCACGACCATATTTTAATTGAAAATAGTATCAAAAATGGAGCAAATTTAATTCTAGCACCAAATGGGATAAGTGGTAATTTAATCTATAGAACATTAATCCATTTAGGCAATGGAAAATCATATGGGGCTTTTTATTTAGATACTAAATATTCTATTATTGATACTTCTAGAGTAGCACCAGAAAATGAATTAAATGGGGCTTTTTTTTTAGCATCATCAATTTCTGCGGTGGAAAAATAGAAGAATTAATTTAAAAATAAAAAATAACGAATTACTAATGTTTTATTGTTTAAGTTGAAGTGTTACTTAAGATATTAACCAATTTTTTAAACTTTGAACTTTTAAATGAATCAAAAATCGAATTCAACATATTGTTCTCCTTATTATTTGTTATTATCATCAAAACAGCCTTATCAGAGATCTCTTTAACTAAAACATAATTTTCTTCAGATTCATAAATAATTAGTGATAATTCTAATGGAGATATGGACGTTTTATTCTCAATTTGGTATATTTTCTGATAAATCTGATATAAGTTAGAATCTAATGTACCAATCTCAAATTTAATATATTCTAATGGCTCTAAACTAAATTTACCAAATGTTGATGATATTAATAATCCATCTGGCCTATTAAAAACCAAATAATTTGCCTGCGTATCTGATTTTAAACTATCCAAAATTGCTCTTATACCAGCTAATTTTTGAATAGATATTGTAGATTTTTGAATTTCGAAATCTAATATTTCAATCAATCTATGCTGTGCGCTCCCTTCTTTTACAGAAACTGGTGTGAAAGCACATTTTTTTCTATATTCAGAGTCGAGATTTTCTGTCAATAGTTCAAAAATATCATCCTCTATTGATTCCTCTAAATCAATTTTGTTTAGAAGAACATAAATCTTATCTAATTTAGGTGTATATTGTATTATTGCTTCAAGAAATTTATCAAATGTCTCTCTTACAAACCGTTCGTTTCGTGTTGCATCTACCATAAAAACCGCAACGTCTACATCGCCAAAAATAATGGGTCTTTGTTTTTCTGAAAAATAACGCTCAAGGTATTGTTTTTGTCCTCCCATATCCCATACTGATATCTCCAATAACCCCCTAAATATGAAATTTTCGCGACTTATACCGCGCGTAGGTTTAAGATTTATAACTTTCATGAAATTATAACCCAAGCACGTTGTTCTCATTAAAGATGTTTTCCCAGCATTTTCTGGTCCAAATAAAATTGTTTTGATGATTTTTTCACTCCCTTTTATTTTTTCATCGATAATTTTTAAGATCTAATATCTTAAGTATGGAATATCCAAAAAATTTTGATTGTATATTTTGATTAAAATATTGATTATATTATATTTTTGTAATTCTATAAATTTAAGTTTTTTATTAGCTTGAATATAAATTAATATAAGTTAAATCAATTAGAGGAAACTTAAATGAGTTTTTCGGAAAAAGAGTTAGAAGAAAAAATATTAAAAAAAATACGTAATGTTCCAAATTTTCCTCAGAGAGGAATTCAATTTAAAGATATTTCAACCCTAGTAAAGGATGTGGATGGTCTAAAAGACTCAGTTAATTTTTTATATGAAAAATATAGAGATAAAGGAATTACAAAAGTTGCTGCAATTGAAGCGCGAGGATATATTTTTGGTGGTGCTCTTGCCATAAAAATGGACGCCGGATTTGTAATGATGAGAAAGCCGGGAAAATTGCCTTATAAAACGCTATCTGAAACCTATGAATTGGAATATGGAACTGACTCTATAGAGATGCATGTTGATGGAATTGAAAAAGGAGATAAAGTTTTAATATTTGATGATTTATTGGCAACTGGGGGAACTGCAAAAGCTGCATGTAATTTAGTCGAAAGAGCAGGCGGTAAAGTGGCTGGTGTTGGATTTGTTATTGAATTAACTGGGAGCCTTCATGGTAGAGATAAATTGGTAGGATACGATGTTTTTTCCTTAGTAAAAATCCCAGTGGAAGAATAAAAAAAAAGTAATATAAATTTCTTAATTTTTTACATATTAGATAATTGCACCTTTCATTGAATCCTTACATTTACAAATTCTATCCTTTGGTATTTTAGGAATTGCTATGTCGAGAATTTTTGTTAAATTAATTGCATTTTTTTCCATTGTTGCTAAGATTTCCTCGATGCTAACTGAATATTTTTTGATTGGACCACCGCAACTTGGACATTTAGCTCCAACTTCAACAATTCCACACCGATCACATTCAGCTGCCCATACATCAAGATCAGTAACCATTGCAATTGTACTGTAGCAGACTTCGGCTTCTGCTGCCAAAACCACTTCTGGGTAGCATGTCATTCCAATCACGTCACCACCCCAAATTCGAAACATACGTGATTCTGCAATAGTGGAAAATCTTGGTCCTTCGATACAAACATAAGCCCCGTTTCGATATATGTTCAAGCCAGGAATTTCTTTGCCTGCATTATAAAAAATTTCATTCATTTCGGGACAGAATGGTTCAGCTTGGCTCATATGGCAGATCTGACCGCCTTCATAAAAAGTATCTAACCTCTTTTTAGTCCGGTCTATGTACTGATCAACTATTACAAAATCTCCTTTGTCGTATTCCTTCACTAAAGAACCTACTGCACTCGGAGATATGATTCGCTTTACACCTAATTCTTTAGCTAATGCCCAAATATTCGCCCTTGTATTAAGATTATGTGGAGTTATAACATGACCACGACCATGTCTTGGTATAAATGCTAATTTTCTACCTTTATAAAAGCCAACCGAAATAAGATCAGATGACATTCCATATGGAGTATAAACTTTTACGTCTTCGGCGTCTTCAAGCTCTAAATCAGAACCAGTCCCACCAATTATCCCAATTTCTACATTTTCTTCTGAATATTTCATTTTAACATCAATTCATTGCTAATTTTAACTTAAGTTTAAATTCTTATTGTATTGTTAATTTATAATCATAAACCTTTTTGATTTTTGTTATTTGGTTAACAACTACTTACAATAATTTTTTTTCATTTATATTACCATAATAAAGGATGGGAAGAGAATAATACTACAATGGTTAAAATAAGGTTTCTTGGGGGATGTAGGGAAATTGGAGCATCTAGTATATTAATTCAATCTGAAGAAACAGGAAATAACTTACTCCTTGATTACGGAATACGGTTACAAGGAAATGGCAATATTTTACCTTTAAGTGTTGATGGGATTGAAATATCGGCAATTGCATTAACCCACTGTCATATTGACCATTCAGGAAACCTTCCAAGCTTATATAAAAATCGCCAGATTCCGTTATTTACAAATGAATTAACTTTTAGGATAATTGAGGTATTAATTCGCGATACACTCAAAATTTCTAAATTTAAAATAAAATACTCAAATCAAGAACTTAATAAAATGGGTATTTCGTGTTATTTTCTTGAATATGGAACAAGACAGAGGATTGAAAATAATTTTTATATAACTTTAAAAGATGCTGGTCATGTGCCCGGTTCTTGTTCTATTTTAGTGGAAGTTGATGGAAAAAAAATCTTATACACCGGGGATATTAACACACAAAAAACTAGACTTGTAAATAGTATTGATGTTCATGATTTTCCGGAATTAGATGCATTAATCATAGAATCAACATATGCTTTAAGAGATCATCGACCAAGAGATGAGATCGAAAAGGAGTTTATTGAAAATGTAAATATAATTGTAGAGGATAAGGGACGTGTGCTAGTTCCCGCTTTTGGTGTAGCTAGATCTCAAGAGGTTCTAAGTGTCCTTTATCATTATGGATATCGTGGATCTCTTTTTCTAGATGGAATGGCAAGGAAAATCTCTGAGATCTATTTTGATTACGCTGAATTTTTAAGAAATCCAAGAGAATTTCGAAGGGCTATAAATAATGCAACCTTTATTTTAAATTCCCGATTAAAAAGAGACAGAAAGATTGCAAAAACTACACCCGGAATAATAATTAGTCCCTCAGGAATGTTACAGGGAGGTCCTGCTAGAAATTATGCAAGATCAATTGTTCTCGAGAAAAATTCCGCTATTTATTCAGTTGGATATCAAGTTGAAAATACTGCAGGAAGAATTTTACTTGATGATAATTTATTTTTTAAGTCTAAAAATGACCCAAACGGTATTGACGCTGTTTGCGACATTAAAAATTTTGACTTTTCAAGTCACGCCGGAAGTTTAGATTTATTAAAATTCGTTGATAATTTAAAATTCAATGAGGATTCAGAAAAAAATATATTTTGCATCCATGGAAGTGCTGAATCTTGCACTACTTTTGCAAAAAATCTCAATAGAAAAGGCTATTCAGCCATTTCTCCAGAAATTGGAGATGTTTTTACAATTTAAATATTTTGCTTTATATCCTAGAATTTTAACTTCCACATAATTGTTTTAAAAATTTTTTGTTTTATTTTTCTCTTAAACTGTCAAAAATTTGCTGATATGCCTTATTAACGCCTTTTAAATACATCTCTAGGGATATAAGTTCGCGACTGATTGCATTTATGGTTTTAGGAGATATCTTGCCATCAACAATGAGTTGACGACCTGCTTCTTTTGCTGCTTTAAAGATATCATCCATTTGCACGCCCATTTTCATCATAATCCTCAATCCAGCTCCATGGGAACGTAATAATGCCCCAGCAAATTCCCTATTGGAATTCTTGGTAAATGCCTTAATATGTAAAAGCATCGGGTCGAAATTATCTAATTCGAAATGACCACAGGTTGAAACCAGCACAACCTTACCTTGTTTGAATCCCTCATGTAGAGGATGGCGACAGTGTCCATTCCGTAGCTCTACGAATGGTTTTGCTACTGATATCATTCTTTCCCACAAGTTCAGCATCGATCCGGAAATTCCATCACAATGGACAGGAGTAGCAAATACCCAGATGTCCGAACTACCTAGTTTGGGTAGAAGCATTTGCATATCATCCTGCTGGAAGCATTTACCTGGTGTTTTGAGCCAACAGTTAAACTGCCCAAGGCATGGTTTAATATCTAGCTTCTTTGTGTAGAATAATTCAATCTGTGCTCCCGCTTCCTTCATTCCCTCAAGAAAGGGAGTGAGAATCATAGCAGTACTACCCTTACCCATATTCGGACTACTATTTATAGCTATAACTTTCATTTTCTCTTCATTCCTCCATATTTAAAAGATATATCAAGAGAATAATTTCTTTTAATAAGAGAAATTTTTTGAGCATTTAATTTTTTTTAGAAATAAATAAAGGAAAAATAGTTAGAAGAAAAACTATTAAATATTTTTAATATACTTTTTTAGGCTTTATTTAATTTTATATGAGGAGAATTTCTTCTTGTTTTATTATATTACATTTTATTTTGTTAGTATTACATTATAGATTTAAGTAATAAGGTAAATTTGATAAATAAAAATTTAAATATCATATAATCATTTTATTTTATTAGTTGAAGCTAAAAGCTTTCTAAAAAATATAAAATATCTTTATTAGTGAATAAAATGGAATTATTTCCAGAACTTAGATTAGACTGGCTTAACGGATGGATCTTTGTAGTGATATCCTACTTAATTCTTGGTTTGTTGATTTTATCTTGCCCTAGAGAAGTAATTGCAAGGCTTTATGATGAGAAAGGTTGGACAAAGTCACAAAAAATATTAGCGAAGATCTCGAAAATTTTTGCCCTTTTGAATTTAATTTTGATGATTTTTACCCCAATAAATTTTTTATCAATTGATTTCATAATTGGTTTAGTAATCTTCTCACTGGGAACTGTTGGATTTATTATAGCAATTTTTAATTTTAAAAATACTCCACTTGACAAACCAATTACTATGGGAATATATAAGATATCACGAAATCCTCAGCAGCTTATGTTATATCTTGCAACTCTTGGAGGCTCTATACTTATAGGTTCAGGAATTGCGATAATATCATTTGTATTTTATGCAATATTTTCACATTTTAGAATTTTGGGTGAGGAAAGAAGGTTATTAGAACAATACGGCGAATCATATAAAGAATATAAGAATAAAGTGCCACGATATTTCTTATTTTTCTAAATATATACCTGAATTATTATAATCCGGAATTCAATAATTGCTTTTCCCTTAAGAAAAAAGATATTCTAAAAAAGATTAAAAAGAAATTTTATGTTTTAATTGTTTCTTTATGATTTTATCGCATATTAGTAAAAATTCATCAATTTTTTCCTTTTTAATTTTAGTGCCAGCAGCGGGGGGGTGCCCACCCCCTAAAACCTCAAGTTTCATTAATCTTGTTGCTTCCTTTATTACTTGTGAAAGATTTACACCATCATTTACTAAATCTATTGTTGCTCTTGCTGAAACTTTATAGAAATCCTCACCAATCTTATCTGCATAACCAAGAATCGGCTTTGTTCTATCTATTAATTGAGAATTTATTAACATGGAACAAATAGTTCCAATAATTTCTTCCGGTATTATATCTTCTCCATAAAAATAATGAATATTATCCATACTCTTTAACTTTGTTTCAGACAATACCCACTCTATACTTTTAGATAATTTACTTTTGTAATTTTTTAAAATTTTTCTAACCTTTTCTATACTCTTATCTCTATCCCCCATAGCGATGGCAATACCCAAGGAAGCATTCCCTGTTCTTCCACAGGAGTTGAGAAGACGGGAGAATTCACTTGTTTCTGAAATCTCTGGATAGTTTATCTCATCTAAAAGAAGATATTTATTGATAATTAATTTTTTAGTTATTTCCGCTGGATCCAATCCACAGGTATCCACAGCATACTTAACTATTGCTGAAGAAATAATTCTTTTCTCGTCCCAACTAAAATCATTAAGTGTCTCCCCTGGCAAAACAAAGACTCCTGTTTTTTGGAGAAATTTTAAAGAGACATCTTCACGTTGAGATAATCCTGGAAGTTGAATCTCATTAGAATATGCAATGGCTTGATGTAATGGTTTAAAGCTCGAGAAATTTAAATCGGCTTTTACTTCGATTTTTTTTTCTTTTAATGCATCGTTTAAAATTTCAGAATTTAAACCCACAAAAGTATTATTTGGTCCTTGGTCTTGTATATCTCCTGTTGCAGCAATTATTGCCAGGGGAGATAAATCAATATTAGCAGGATTCATAGTTCTAGAGAAAAGATAACATATACCTGCCGCTGCAACATCTACACTTCCGTCTATTTCAAAAAAATACGGATTTATATGGAATGGAAAATGTCTTTCTTTTAAATCCTTCAATTCTTTTTTCATTTCTTTATTTGCAATTTTTTGCGGCAGATGATGATCTAAAATCATATATTGACCTTTTTTAATGTTATTTTCGATTTCTTGACATTGTCCGCTTCCAAAATCAGAAAAAATCACAAAATTATTAGATTTCTCAATAGATATTGCTATCTCTTGGATATTTTGTCTATCTAATTGCTTTTTGATGGTAAGGTGATATGGAATTTTTTCTCGAAATAACATAACGGAAAGGATCGCACCAGAACATAATCCATCGGCGTCATAATGAGTAAAAATTCTAATTGGAAAATTAAACTCATCAATTTTCTCGTTAAAAAATTTTATACTATTGCCGATATAATCATAAAATTCTTTTTTTTGGTTTAAATCACTCATCTTTAATAATATATAACTAAATATTTTAATAATATTAACGCCTTATCAAATTGAATAATGGTCTATACTCTAAAAGATTTTAAATATATTGATTCACATACTCATTTTTTTTCACCAGAAATGTTTAAATCTATTTGGAATTTTTTTGAAGAGCATAAATGGCCGATATCTTATAAATTACCTAATGATGATTTAATCCAAATTTTAAAAAAAAACCATGTAAAAGCATTTACGACATATAATTACGCTCATAAAAAAGACCTCGCAGAAGAAATGAATGAATGGACAAATGAATTTGTAAAAGAAAATCTTAATGCAATACCCTTTGGAACTGTTTGGCCAGAAGATGAAAATCGTGAAGAATATATTGAAAAATTATTTAAACTTTATAATTTTCAAGGAATAAAAATTCAACCTTTAGTACAAGAGTTTTATCCAAACGACCAGAGAATGAAGAAAATCTATAAAATTGTTGAAAAATATAATAAAATTATCACATGGCATGCAGGAACAGCGCCATATAGAAATGAATATGTAGGAATAAAAAATTTTCAAAAATTTTTAGATAATTTTCCAGATATGAAGCTCATTATTGCACATATGGGTGCATTCGAATATGATAAATTCATTAAATTACTTGATAAACATGAAAATATGTACTTAGACACTACAATGATTTATATCCGTGATAATATATTTCCCGAAAGAAAGATTAAACGCCCAAAACCAGAAGTACTCTTATCTTATCAAGATCGTATTCTTTTTGGTTCTGATTTCCCAAATATTCCTTATTCTTATGAAAATTCCTTGTTAGGATTGTTAGATCTCGATTTATCAAGAAACTTTTATAGAGATATATTTTATAAAAATGCAAAAAAATTGTTTAATCTTAAAATAGATTAAAATATTTCTACTTTCTATTTACGATTTATCGCCTTTCTCTCTTTTTTTTTCCCAGATCGCAATTATGTGTGGAATATTTATAAAAGTCATTGTTGCAGTCTTATCTAATAAAGTCAACACATTATCTGCACACCCAATTGCCTTCCCAGAAAAAATAGAGTCTGGATTACAATATACATCAACTTCTTTATTGATTAAATGCTCGGAAATAAATTTTGAGATATTTATTATTATCACCTTTTTTAAAGAGTCGAATTATTTTTTTTCTTTAAACCTTATTTATCTCTTGAATCCAAGGATTTAAATATGTTTTGGTTTTTACTGATTTGAAAGCATTACTATTCTCAATAAATTCTTTAAGCCTTGAGAGAGTCTCTAAATTTTCTATCTTTAATGTGTAATTTTTTATATACTCATTAAAAATATCTAATAAATCAGGTAACTCTTTTAAGTTCTTAAAGTAAGTTTGATAAATAATCAGATCAGTTAATTCAATAAAGAATTCAGCCTTGGAGTTGCTGAATTTAATTAAAGAAATAATAACATCATAGATTTTACTAAATGATTTTACATTCTCAGGTAAATTTATAGGCAAATGCCTTATCATATATTGATTTAAATTAATTGTTGTATCTTGCTGATTATTTATACCATAAATACAATAAAATTTCATCAATTGAGAATTCAATAATAATGATAAACCTTTTAATTGAGTTTCATCACCTAATAAAGAATATACTGATGATGTAAAAATTGCCTTTTCTTTCACAAAAACTGTTACTGGGTATATAGTATTGTGTTTTATGAGCAATTTAGGGTTTTTATAAAATAAGATATCCTTTTTAGTAGAAAAACCAGAAAGATTTACGGCTTTATTCTTTTTGATTTTAAATTTTTCAATGTCTTGTTTTGCATTGATAAGAAAATATTCATTTTTAGATTCTAAAAATCGTTTTTGCTTTATTCTTTTTCTGAGTCTTTTTAATGGGGCTTCCTCTTCCCCACGTACCATCTTAAAATCTCTTATTTTTAAATAATTTAAATCTGAGTTTTTCTCTATGTAATCAATTATCTTAATTTTTATTGAATCTAATTTTATTCTGATTCGATTTATATTTCTTGCTTGCTGGTCGCAAAAAGGACATGTTTTATTGAAGGTATATGCAAAAAATCTCCGTTGTTTATCGTATAACGGACAATTCCTATTTTGATCACAAATTTTAAGTTGATCAAATTCGTGATTAAGATAAGTATTAATCACATTATTTGAAAAATCTTTAATTTTCGTCTCATTATCCCTTTTCTCTTTCTTTCTATTGAAATTTTCGTATAAAAAAATTTGAACTTCATTTGTAGCACCTTTAAAAATTTTTGATCCGAGGTCAATTATTTCCACAAAATTAGAATTTTCCAAAAGATAATCTCTTAAATCAAGATAATTTTGTCTCAAAAGAAATGATTTTGGTATAAGATAACCTATTATCCCTTTTGAAAATTTAAGAGCTTGTATTAAAAATGCGCAATAAATATCATTTGTAAAAAAAATGTATTCTTTTAGTTGTAATTTTTCTTGGGGGTTCAAGATATTCCCATAAGGCGGATTTCCTAAAATTATATCAAATTTTTTTTCAATTTCCTTAACCATCAGAGCATTTTGGTTTTTAATATTGGATTTTATGTTGAGATTTTCTATTCTTATTTCTTGAAGATCATTTTTTGATACATCCCGGATTAGCCAAAATATGAGATTCATTTCGCAAATTTGAATTGCTGAAGAATCAACATCAATTCCATGGAGAGCATTATTAATAATTTCCTTTCTTAACTCCCAATCTTGGAAATTATTTTTTTTATTTAATTTAATTTCAAATTTTTTACAAATCTTTCTTAGTAAATCGTATAATAAATCAGCAATCGAAATCAGAAAGATTCCAGAACCACATGCAGGGTCTAATATTTTTATCTTTATTAACTTATTAAAAAGTTGAAGAGCAGTATCCTTAGAAATATTCCCAATATTCTCTATTAAATTTATTTTATTAAAACTATTCGCTCTTATCTCATTTAATGTTTTTAATAAATACCATTCGAGTGTTTTCCTTGAAATATAATCCGCTAATTCTCTCTTAGTGTAAAACGTTCCTTTTTCTTTTCTATCTTCGATATTCTTCTCGTAAATGACATCAATATTAGAAATATTTGATAAAAAATCTTTTAACTTTTTATAATTCCCATTCTTTAGCAAATTTCTATATTGGACATAAAGTTGCTTTACATTTGTTAGCGAATCTCTCATAGTTAAGAATATTTTTTAAAACCTTGGAGACAATATAATATATATTCGAATAATTAATTATTTATAATTCTTAAAAGATAAAAAATAAAATTAAATCCTTGGGATTAAAAATGAAAATAATATATCATGAAGATTTTGTAAATTACGCAGGATACTCATATGATCCAGCCGCATCTCCTGGAAGAATTATACCGATTATTAAAGAAATTAAAGAAAAAACAGATTATGAAATAATAACACCTGAACCTGCAAGTGAAGAAGATATTCTAAGAGCTCACACTGAAAGACATTTAAAACATATTAAAAGCGATAAAAATTTATATTATATCGCCAATCTTGCAGCTGGTGGTGCTATTAAATCCGCAGAAATTGCATATGATAATAAAGATGCTACATTTGGAGTGATTAGACCACCGGGTCATCATGCATCTACGGATTCATGTTGGGGTTTCTGCTTTTTTAATAATATGAGCTTAGCCTTATTAAGTTTGATGGCAGAGAACAAAATAGAGAGCGCATTCATATTAGATTTTGATTTGCACACAGGAGATGGCAACATTAATATTATTGGGCAAAATACAAAAGTCCAAATCTTAAATCCAAGATCTAGCGGACGAGTAAATTATATTAAAGAAGTAGAAGAAACTTTTGAATCATTAACTAATATTGATATAATTGCCGCCAGCGCCGGTTTTGATGAATATGAGTTAGATTGGGGTGGGAAATTAACCACAGACGATTATAATACACTTGGGCAATTAATGAAGGAATATGCTTTGAAGTTATGTAACGGTAGAAGGTTCGCATTACTCGAAGGTGGCTATTATTATGAACATTTAGGTATAAATGTAGTTTCTTTTTGTCAAGGATTGGAATGATTTTTATAATTTTTAAGAAAGTTATTAATATCTTTTTATTTAAAACAATATATAATTTATACGTGAAAAATTATGAGTGAAGAAAAATCTATTAGAAAATCTTTAGGATATCTTATATTTCTTATTTTTTTCTTAAGTCTCGTCGAGATATTTGATACATACACCACGCTTTTCCCAAATGTAATTGTCTCTAAAGTTCAAGATGAATTTTTGGCAAGTGAAACTCAAGTAATCGCCGATTCTATTATGTCTTTAGCTATTGCTGTAGCGAGTATTGGCATGTATTTTGTTGTGGTTAATCAATTTCTCGCGGATCTTATAGGACGGAGAATAATGCTTTTTATTACGGTGCTTGGTATGGGACTTGCGTCCTTATTCATTTTTTTTACAACAAATTTAATCCAATATACATCTTCTTTATTCTTCCTATACGTATTTTTTTCAAGTGATATTTGGACGATTTATATTAGTGAAGAAAGCCCAAAAGAACGCCGTGGATTATACTTAAATTTAATTCTCGTTGCTGGTTGTATAGGTGCAATCTTAGTCCCAGTATTTCGTTCCATTTTTATAACTGAAACGTCACCCATAACTGCTTGGAGAAGTATGACTATTTTCGCATTTCTAGCCATACCCATAGCCTTTTTAATGATCGGAATTAAAGAAACATCAAAGTTTAAAGAATTAAAAGAGTTGAGAAAATCAGATGATTTTGTAAAGCAATCTCCATTTCTTAACTTAAAGAAACCATTTGATAAACAATATCGAAGACAATTTATTCCAATTTTAATAATGGCGTTTATTTCTGGATTAAATTATATCTTTATTCAAATGGGAGAGAGTTTTTTAGCCAATAACGTAAATTTGGAAGAAGGCGATGTAAATATTGTTGTAACCATAATGAGTGTATCTGCAATAATTGGTTATTTAATAACAGGCATTTTTGCGGATAAAGTAGGAAGAAAGCCATTATTTTACATCTATACTATATTAACGCCAATAGCAATTTTTATTGTTATTATTGGAGTTCAATCTCCAGATTTAGCATTAATTGCAGCGTGTATAGGTGCAGGATTAGCAACAATAACATTTTATGGATTAGGAATCGTAAATCGTTTGGTTTCAATCGAAATACTTCCAACCGACATCAGAGGGACAGGAACAGGATGGAGATCAATAATCTCAGCTATAGGTATTACTTGTGGATTACTATTAAATTCGGTCTTAAATTTAATTTTTGGTTTAGGAATATCGTTTTTAATTATAAGCCTTCTGTTATTAATCAACATCCCAATAATTTACCGTTATATTAAAGAAACTAAGGGAATTGAATTAGAAACCGTTTAAAAAATTATAAAAATTTTATATATCTTTTTATATTTTATTTGATTTTTATTTAATGGGTAATTTATGACTGACGATGAAATTAAACCAGTTAAAGAGATTATCAAAAAAATTAAGAGAAAATATGATAGTGATCCCGAAGATTGGAGGGTCACGGGGTGCAATGATAAACATGGAAATCTAGATACCTTAATAACACACCCTCCAAATACTTTTTGGTTAAAATCAAAAGCAATTAATCCTTTTTCAGCGATCTCTTATGGATCTGTAGTCCGACATCTTGATGATGAGATCAATAAAGAAATAGGTAAAAAATTAACACCTGATGAAATGTTGAGATTATTTGGATTTATTGTACCTGTATCTTCAAATAATGCAATAATCACCTCTGGTATAGAAAGATTCTCTCAACAAAAGGGCAAATTTTTAAAAGAAAAGATTTTTGAGAAAAAAAAGAATCTAGCTCAATCATTAGCTAGAAAAGTAGATGGGGAATTTTCAAAAAGATACCCCCAGCGGAAAAATCTTTATATTTAGATTTTATCTTTTAAAATTTGAAGTTCTTCTTTTGATTTAATTATTGGCATTGAAGCTGAATAGTTAGTTGATTTAGCAATTAATTCTTCAATAATTATTTTTATTTTTTCCTCTCCAGATTTTTCCTTTAAGGATATGATATACTCTTTTATTTTAATAACATTTAAATCTTCAACATAGTGGCTTAAACCCTTCTCAATTTCCTCGCAAAGGAATTGAAATGAAAGTTCCGCTGCCATTTCTCGTGTTTCCAAATTATCTTTCTCTCCCTCGAACATATAAGAAATTTCTTTCCATCTTTTTCCCTCAGCATCTAAAGGAACGAGTCCATAAATATAATCACTTGTATAAACAATAAAGGGAGTTCTGATATCAAATGCAGTATCTAAAATTTCTAATATCTTTTTACCCATTTTTAGCACCAATAATCTTATGCTATTAAATTAAGTTTTAATTTAAATATTTAATCAAAATTTTATTTTAAAATTTTTTTTGATTTTTAATCTCTTATGATATTTGTTAAAAATCAGCAATATAATATTTACTAGCTAAATTGAAAAAAAATCAATATAATCGAAAAAATATTTTTTAATCAAAATTAAATTTTAATTGATATGGAATAAAAACTGTAAATATATTGAAAGATTTATTAGAAAAATCATTATATAAAAATTTATTCATTGGATTAATTATATTTCAATTAAATAGCGAATAATTTATGAGAAAAATAATTATCGATAAAACGATACATGAAATTCATAATTGGATACGAGATTATGTAAAAAACGCAAACGCTGATGGAGTTATTGTTTGTGTTAGTGGAGGAGTTGATAGCGCCGTTATCTTAGCATTATGTGTTAATGCTTTAGGTAAAAAAAAAATAACAGCTTTAATTTTACCATGTCAAAGTCAGCCTCAAGATGAAATAGATGCAAAACTAGTATTGGATATGTTTGAAGTTAAATATTATCGTATTGATTTGACTCCAATTTATTTGGAATTCCTTAAAGTAACAGGAAAAGAAATTAAGGGAAATATGCTTTCTAAAGCCAATATCAAACCAAGATTAAGAATGATAACTGCCTATTATATTGGCCAATCATTAGAAAATCATTTAGTTGTTGGAACAGGGAATAGAACCGAAGACGCTATAGGATATTTTACAAAATATGGTGATGGTGGCGTTGATTTTCTTCCAATTGGTGATTTATATAAATGTGAAGTAAGAAAATTAGCGAAAAAATTAGAAATCCCTGAAGTAATCATTAATAAACCTCCATCAGCTGGTTTGTGGGAGGGACAGACAGATGAAGGAGAAATAGGTTTTAAATATGATCAATTGGATGAAATAGTCTATAAGATTGATCACAATAAGGATTTGAGCGATATTGACCAAGATAAATTATTAAAAGTTCAGAAAATGATGAAGGCTTCAGAACATAAAATAAAAGAAATTCCGAAATTTATTATTAAAAAATAATTTATAATCCTTGTATTACTTTTCTAATCTCATTAATTTTAGAAGTAATTTTTCCCATATGAGCTCTAATTTTATCCATCTCCCGTTTATATGCAAGATCATCTAATTCTCCTTTTTTATACTTTGTCTCTGACTCTTTTTGAGTTTTTTCGATTGAATATCTTTTTCCCTCAAGAACAATTAAATCTTGATATAATTTATCCTTATTATACGTGAAAGAGCCTTCTTGTAATTGTTGTGTGTCAATAATACTATCAGAAGTTAAAGTTTCTTGAGTAGGTTCTATAACTTTCTTTTGTTCTTTTTGTTTAGATTTCGTTTCTACACTACTTGCACTTGAAAATACATTATACAATTTTTTAGAACTTATTCTCTTTTGTTCTTCCGTTTGGTCTCCAGAAGTACTCGATAAATCCATTTCTTCTAATTCCACTGGAGTAATTTTTGGTTTTTTCGGAATCGGAGTGGTTTCTCCTTCTGGTATATTAGATATTTTCATTTTTTTGGCTGAACTTGGCTCGGTTTTAGATATTGTATCTGAAAAAGGTAAAACTTTTACTTTCTCTTCTTCTTCTTTCGGTGTTACTTCAATTTCCTCAGCGAAAACATGTGTAATTTTAGGCCTTTTTTTTGAAATTGGTTTTTCAGTGGGTTGAATAACTGATTCTCCACCAATTTTAATTTTTTTTTTAGGGAGAGGAGTAAAATGTGATTTTTTTGACGATACAATTCCTATCTTTGGTTTCTCATCTAGAATCGGGGCTATTTCTATTTTCGGAGCTTTAATTTTTTTTAATTCTTTCGTTTCTACCTTTTCTTCCTTCCTAGGAGCTGATTCTTTTTTACGTTGTATAAGTGGAGCACCAATTTTAGGGATAATCACTTTTGGAGGCTGAAGTCTTGATTTTTTTTTTTGTTTTACTGGAAATTCAGGTGGTGCTCTAGTACTTGGTTTTTTTTTAACATCTTTTATTTCTCTATCTTTTTCTCCCAGTTTTTTTTCTAAATCTGAAATATAATTTTTTAATTTTGAAATTTCTCCCTTAAAATCATCTGATACTTGAGAAATTGTTTCTTTAATATCAAATTCTGGTGTGGTTTCGGTTTCTTCATCAGATTCTTGAATAAATTCTTCTATTTTCTTTTTAATCTCTGATTTTTCCCTATATTCGATAAGCTTTTTAATATTTTCAGTAAGTCCATTTACTTCTTTAAACCACAAGTCAAGTGTGTCCCAATTTTCAACTATTTTCAAGGTCTCTTGTATTAAATCTTCTTTATTTTCAAAACCAGATATATTATTTAAAAGTTGCCTTAAAAGGTTTAAAAGATATTCCTTAGCTTCAATTTCATCATCTGGAGTTGGCTCCTCTTCAAATAATTTTATAAATATCTCTTTTATTTGTTTAATCGCTTCAGTATATTTTTCTTGAGCCACACAATCAACTTGGGGTACTTAATAAAATAAATAGATTCTTTAAAATTTCTAATTTAAATTACTTTTTTCTAAATAATCTTATAATATTATAAATATTTATTTTTTACCTATAAAGCGGATTTTTTTATATTATTGGTCTTTAATTTTTTCTATTAATGTTTTTATTTTCTTTACTTCAAAATAATATCTTTTTTAAATATTTTCTGTTTATAAATCTATAAATAACTTTATATAAATTAATTGAAAAATATATTTTGATTTCAATGTCAAAAGAAAAAAATACAATAGATATTATAGATGGAACTCTTGAAGCCGTTAAAAACATTTTTACCCAATTTTCAGATGTATTGAAAACAGCGAAAAATGAATTAATAACTCTTGAAAAGGACAAATCTCTATTAAGCAATGATAAACAGCAATTAGAAGGGGAAAAGGATCAATTAGAAGAAGAAAAAATCAAATTAGAATCTGTAAAAAATAAATTAGAGCAAGACAAAAACCAATTAGAACAAGATAAAAAGAAATTAGAAGAAGAGACAAAAAAATTAGAAAAAGAAAAACAAGAAAGAGATCAAAAAATCGGTACTCTCACAGAAGAACAAATGAAATTATTGGATGAATATGAAAAATTAAAAGTTGAATTAAAAAAATTTGCAAAAATAGCTGAAGAACAAGAAGAAGCTGAGTATAATTTTGATAGAATTAAAGCCTTACTGTCTATCTATAGGGTGTTATTAGAAGAAATATGGCAGGGCCAACCCCATTTCCGAATTCTATTGACACTTCACGGTGATAAAGAAGAGATGTCCCGAGAAGAAATTAAAACAACTACAGGAATATCAGGAGCTATGGTTTTGAGAGCTATACATGAATTAGCAAAGGTTCATCTATTAGAATATGATGAAGATAAGGGTATGGTTAAATTAAAAAAAAGAATGTTTGAAAAAAAATCAATTATTTAGTATTAGCTATTTCTCTGCCGAATTCTACGCATTTTTCCAAACTTTCATCATCAGGGTTCCACAAAGCACGTATACCGTCATTAATTACAGAAAAACCGCTCTTTTCTAAATGTTCCTTTATAACCTTTATTGATTCTCCACTCCATCCATAACAGCCGAATGACGCTGCTTTCTTGTTTTTAAAACGCATTCCTTTAATCATCTCCAAAATTTCGGCAACACCAGATAGAATTCCTCCACCAATAGTAGGTGATCCTACAAGAATAATCCTAGATTTAAAGATCTCTGTAATTAGGTCGTTTTTATCGGTTTTTGCTATATTATACAATTTAACATTAACTTCCTTATCAATTTCACGAATTCCTTTTGTAATTGCTTCGGCCATTCTTTTTGTTCCATTCCACATTGTACCGTATAATATTGTAATTTGGTTTTCTTGGTAATCGTTAGCCCAAGTTAAATATTTTTCTACGATTTGAGTTGGATTGTCTCTCCAAATAACTCCATGACTTGTTGCAATAATATCAATAGGGATTTTAAGATCTAAGACCTCTTTTATTTTTTTATCAACAAACGCACTGAAAGGCGTGAGAATATTAGCATAATATTTTATGCATTCCGCATAAAGTTCATTTTGATCAACAAGATCATTATACATAAATTCATTGGCGTAATGTTGACCAAAAGCATCGTTGCTGAATAATATATTATCTTTGGTCAAATAACATGCCATACTATCAGGCCAATGAAGCATCCTCATTTCTACAAAGATTAATTGTTTACCATTTCCTAGATCTAACGTATCCCCCGTTTTTACTACTTGAAAATTCCAATCTTTATGATAGTGTCCCCTTATTGACTTTACGCCATTTGCAGTACAATATATTGGCGTCTCTGGTATTTTTTCCATGAGTTCCGGAAGTGCTCCGCTATGATCAATCTCCGCATGATTTGTAATAACGTAATCAATTTTATTTAAGTCAACTTCTTTAGATAGATTCTCAACAAATTCTTTCGAAAATGGCTTCCAAACAGTATCAATTAGTACAATTTTTTCTTCCTTAATTAAGTAGGAATTGTAAGTAGAACCACGATTCGTGGAATATTCGTTTCCATGGAATTTTCTGAGTTCCCAATCTATTTTACCGACCCAATAAACATTATTTTTTATTTTAAAGCTCATATACATCACCCAAATAATTTATTATTAATTTAATTAACGAAATTTTTCTTCCTTTAATAATAACGTTTCTCTAAAATATTAGCGATTTTAGTTAGAAACGATCTTTTATATTCTTTTTTCTAAAAAAATTGAAAATGGGTTATTAATTAATATGAAAAAATAATTGTCATAATATCTTCGTGTTAAATTAAAAAAAACAATGTTTGAAAAAAAAACCTTAAAAGAAAAAAATAGATTATAATATTCTTTATCTTAAAAATCATAAAATTAAAAAAAATTGCTTTTTTATTTCTATTAGTAATAAATTAAAAAGGATATTCTAAATGAGTAAAAAGTCAAAAGAAGAAAAATGGGCTATCGCTCACATATTAAGTTCCTACAACAATACTATTATTACAGTTACCGATTTATCAGGTGCTGAGACATTTGCAAAATGTTCTGGAGGGATGGTAGTTAAAACTTCAAGGGAGGAGAGTTCTCCGTATAGTGCTATGCAATCGGGTTTTAGAGTTTCCCGAGAGTTAAGGGATAAAGGTATTTATGGGGTTCATATTAAAGTTCGTGGACCTGGAGGACATAAAGCCCAAACACCTGGACCCGGAGCTCAAGCTGCTATTCGTGCATTGGCACGGGCTGGTTTAAGAATTGGCAGAATAGAAGAAGTCACACCAAAGTCCCATGATGGAAGTAGAAGAAAAGGAGGGCATAGAGGAAGGCGTGTATAGCCATCTCCTCTACGTTTTAAACACCAAGATCTAATTTTATTTCTTAAATGAGGAAATATCTTATTTTTTATATTTTTTATATTAAATACCAATTTAAAAATTAAAGTGGTTTATTGTTATTATGATTCTTTCGGAAGAAATCCAAAATTTTTTATTAGATAATGCGTTGGAGCGATTTCTAAGATACGTAAAAATTTGGACTACATCAGATGAGAATACAGAAATTATACCATCTACTCAAGGGCAAATAGAATTTGGTAAATTATTAAAAGAAGAATTAAAAAATCTAAATTTGGTGAATATTATTCAGGATGAGTTTGGATATATTTATGCAAACTTACCTCCAAGCCAAGGATTTGAAAATGTAAAAAAAATTGCTTTTATTGCACATCTGGATACCTCTCCTGCTGTAAGTGGTAAAGATGTAAAACCTGTGATTCATAAAAATTACAATGGAACTGTAATAAAATTTTCTCAAGATAATGATTTGGAATTAAACATCAGTGATTCTCCGCAATTAGAAAAATACATTGGACTTGATATAATTACATCCCAAGGAGATACGTTATTAGGTGCTGATGATAAAGCTGGTATTGCTGAAATTATGGCAGCATGTGCTGCTTGGGATAAATTTCCTGAATTAAAACACGGACCTATTGTAGTTTGTTTTTTTCCAGATGAGGAACTTGGAAGAGGAACAAAAAAAGTAAATATTGAAAAATTACCGAAAATCTGTTATACGTTAGATGGTTCTGAGATGGGAGAATTAGAAATTGAATGTTTTGATGCATGGAAAGCCATTATAAAATTTAAAGGATTGAGTGTTCATCCAGGATATGCTAAAAATTTAATGATTAATGCTGTTCAGATAGCTTGTCGATTTTTAAGCGGAATACCTGAAGCAGAATCTCCCGAACATACTGAGCAGAGGGAAGGGTATTATCATCTATCCAATTTAAAAGGAAAAGAAGAAAAAGCAATTGCAACTTTAATTATAAGAGATTTTGAAATAAAGAACAACAAAAAGCGGATGGATTATATCACAAGTCTGAAAAATGTCTATGAAATTCGGTATCCTGGCTTGAAGATTGAACTAAACTATGAACATCAATACGAGAATATGTGTAATTACTTAAAGAAAGAACAAAAAATTATAGATTTAGCTGAGAAGGCGATGGAGTTGGCAGGAATAGAAGTAAACATTCATTCAATTAGAGGTGGGACGGATGGTTCTCATTTGAGTGCTATGGGTATTCCAACTCCCAATATCTTTACTGGGGGTTTATTATTTCATTCTAAAAAAGAATTTATTCCAACTTTAGCCTTACAAAAAGCTGCTGAAGTTGTAATTCATTTGGCAGAATTATTTACAAAGGAATAGAAATTTAATTTTTATTTTTTCTTTTTATTATATTAACGTTAAAATATTTTAACTTAACATATTTGTAATATTACTTAGAAAAAATAAAGAAATTAGAAGAAGAAATAGATTAAATCCCCGATTTCTACTTCAGATATTTCTTTTTTTTAAATTGCTTATTTTATTAACTTCTTTTTCATTACTTTTTTAATTAAAAAGAACGAGAATATCCTCCTCTCGATCTATGTTGCACAGGTGCTTTTTCAGTTATTACAACATCAATGGCTTGTGGACCCTTTTGTCCCTCTTCAATTGTGAACTCTACTTTATCTCCTTCATTTAATGTTTTAAATCTATTTTCTTCAGCTGAAATCGCAGTATAATGAACAAATACATCCTTTTCCTCCCCCTCATCTTCAAAAGTAATAAAACCATAGCCTTTTCGGCTATTAAACCACTTTACAGTTCCATTTACCATTCTTAAAACCAAATATTAAATCTACTAACATTGTTCAAATTGAAACAATTAATTATTTGATGAACTTAGTAATATTAAATTCTTTGTTATTTTAATAAATTAGATTAATGCATTATCTATTTTTTTTTTGGAAAAGAAATTTTAAAAATGAGTAGAATATTTAAAATTAGAAGTATCATAAAATTTTTACTGTTCACTTACTGGTTGTTCTTCTCTTCCATAAAATGAACTAGAACTTACAAATTTAAGTGTATCTTCTTCATCTTTTTTTAAAATATATGAAGGTGAATCAATTCTTTTGCCATTGACTTCAATATGCCTATGTGTTATGAATTGCCTTGCTTGATAAATTGAATTAGCAAGACCTTTTTTAAATACTAAAGTTTGAAGTCTTCTGTTTAAAATATCTTCAACAGTCATAAGTAAAAGATCTTCAAATTCAGCATTTTTCTCGATAATTCCCAAACGAATCAGTTTATCCATTAAAACCCTTAATTCTTTTTTTTGTCTTTCTGGTGGAAGAGTTCTTATTTTTCTGGCAGTTCTTCTATAATTCCCTAATTGCGTTCGATGTTTCCAAAATTCTCTTTTATTTCGGAGTCCATATTCTCCTAAATATCTTAATTCTTCTTCAATTCTTTGTTTTTGGAAGGGATGACTGGGCTTCTTATATTTTTTCTTTAATCTTCTTGGATCTCCCATTTATTTTCACTTTATTATTAATATTTCTTTTCTAATTGTCGGCGAATTTTTTTTCGGATTACTCCCACGACAAGACCCTTACGACCTGTAGAGCGTGTTCTCTGCCCTCTAACCTTCAGACCGAACCCATGCCTATAGCCTTTCCAAGATCTAAGTCTTCGCATTCTTTCAATATCTCTTTTAACAGTTAATTCCAAACGAGGTCCTGTTATATGGAGATATTCACCAGTTCTTAAGTCTTTCTGTCTATTAACCATCCAATTGGGAATCCCATTTTTTATG
The DNA here is from genome assembly GCA_030606485.1 of Promethearchaeota archaeon. Lineage (GTDB taxonomy): Archaea > Asgardarchaeota > Lokiarchaeia > Sigyniarchaeales > SOKP01 > 6H3-1. Next base: position 151,212 of record JAUWGH010000001.1, read on the forward strand.
GGGTCCTCAATTATTTCTTCGATTCTTTTAATATCTTTTTCAGAAATCAATCCTATTCTTATTGTTGGATCTATATTTGCAATTCTTAAGACTGCTTGCGAAAATCTTAGTCCAACACCTTTAATTTTCACTAATCCAAATCGGATCGGCAATGTACCATCTATATTAGTACGTAGTATTCTAATAATCTCTTTGAAAGTTTTTTGCTTTATTATAGTTTCTTGTGCCATTATATTATTAAATATAATAAGGAGATAATTATTAATTTTATGATTAAAAAAAAATACGCTAAATATTCTACTGTTTTAACTCTGAATAAAAAATTTTAATTTCTACAAATTAAAAATAATTATAAAATATTGCATATTCCTATACAAGGTAAATAAACTTTAAAGTATTAATGATTCAGCCATCTATTAACCAATACTTTATTAAATTATTTAGGAATGATAATTTTCGTTGAAAAATTGATTGAGTTTTAAATAAAGACGATTTTTAAAATGAAAACAAAAAGTAACATTTCAATGGGAACGAGTATAAATATTGAGCATAAAGGCATTGAAGAAATGTCTGAGTTGTTAAAATCCTCTTACTATTGTTATGATTGTAATCGTTGTATTAATATATGCCCTCTCTCTCCATTTGGATTGTTTTATCCAAGGCAATTAGTTAGAGATTTCTCTACTTACTCAGTTGAAGTGGCAATTAATAACTCAAATATTTGGAGTTGTTTAACTTGTGGACTTTGTTCAGAATACTGTCCAATGTCTAAAGATAACGTTGGTGTTAATTTTCTTGATATTATTTTGAAACTTCGGAATATTGCTACAGAAAATGACCCATTTCAAGAGGAAAAGCTTCAATGTACAACTCATGGTCGATTATATTCAAATTTACCGTATTTAATGGCTAATGATCAAATAGAATTAGTAAATAAAATTGGTTTTTTAGATAATACAGATTTAAAGATTGCTAAAAAAGGAGAAATAGCATATTTTATAGGTTGCTTGCCATTTATGAATGGAATATCACCGTGCACACAAGCTTGCCCTGCAAATATTGATGTTCAAGGATATATTACATTAATTAAAGAAGGAAGATTTCAAGAATCTCTCAATTTAATACGGGAAAGGAATCCCCTTCCAGGTGTATGTGGACGAATTTGCACACATCCATGTGAATTAAATTGTAATCGTAATACTATAGATAAGCCAATTGCCATCAGGGCATTAAAAAAATTTGTTGCTGATTGGGAAATAAAAAACCAACCCTTAAGTCAATTACAACCATTTGAACAAACAAACGAACAAGTTGCTATTATTGGTTCGGGACCCGCTGGCTTAGCAGCAGCATATTTCCTCGCAAAGAAAGGATACAAACCAACAATATTTGAAGCCAGCCCCTTTAAAGGAGGTATGTTGAGAGTTGGAATCCCAGAATATCGATTGCCTGATGACATTTTGGATTATGAAATTGAATTCATAGAAAAAAGTGGAGTCGAGATAAAAACAAATGTTCCAATAGGACCAGATTTGACATTTAAGAAATTAACAAATATGGGTTATAAAGCGATTTTTATATCAATAGGGCTCCAGAGTAGCCGAAGTATGAGACTCGAAGGTGAAGAATTAAATAATGTTATAGGAGGAATAAAATTTCTCAAAGATTTCAGACCTACAGATCAAGAATCTAAAAAATCTACTGTGATAATAAAAGATAAAATTATTGGAGTAACGGGTGGTGGAAATGTTGCTATGGACTCAGCAAGAACTGCCGTAAGGTTAGGTGCAAAAAAAGTGATTATTATTTATCGACGTTCGGAAAAGGAAATGCCTGCAGCAGAAGAGGAAATTGAAATGGCAAAAGAAGAAAATATAGATTTTCAATTCTTAACTAATCCAGTAAAAATAATTGGAGATAAAAAAGGAAATGTTTCCAAAGTAGAATGTATCCGAATGAAACTTGGCGAACCAGATTCTTCAGGAAGGAGAAGACCTATTCAAATCGAAGGTTCTGAATTTAAAATGAAAATTGATGTGTTAATATTAGCAATAGGTCAAGAAGCTGATTATTTTCTCCTAAAGGCAGCTCAAAATGAGTTGATAATAAATAAAAGAGGTAGAATCCAAATTGATGACTCTACTTTAGAAACAAATATCCCTGGTGTTTTTGCTGGGGGAGATGTTACAGAAGGTCAAGGAATAGCAATTAGAGCAATAGCTAATGGATATGAAGCAGCAATTTCTATTGATCGATATCTAAGAGGGATTGATATAGGTGAAAACAGATTTAAAAGAGAAGAATTTAAAACATCACCAATCCCTAAAAAGGAAGTCAATCTCGAAGAGAGAAATGATCTGCCTCTTATCCCAATAGAAGAAAGATGTAGCTCTTTTAATGAAGTTGAACTCGAATTTACCGAAGAAATTGCAATTCAAGAAGCAAATCGATGCTTAAATTGTAATAGTTGTTCTAACTGTGATATCCCTTATGAAAAAAATGATGATTCATTTAATAGTTCCCAAAAACCAAAACATTACTATGGAACATGTCAATTTCCACTCTACAATAACAATATTGATTATCTGAAAATTCCCAAAACAACTATTGGTATTTTAAACCTTAATAATATCACGCCGGTGGTTTTAGCTGATGAGAGATGTTGTGGACATGATTGTTATTGGACCGGAGATCTTGATACTTTCGAAAAATTGGCAAAATATAACATGAAATTATATAAAGATGCAGGAGTAAAAACCATAATATGCAGCTGTGCTGAAGGTTACTATATGTGGAAGTATGTATATAAAGACTTTTTTAAAGATGATAATGAATATAATTTTAAAGTATATCACATTAGCGAATACATACAAAAAGAAAGATTATTAGATGATTTGAAACTATCTAATCAGGATAAAATTAAAATAACTTACCATGACCCCTGCAGACTTGGCAGATTGAGTAATGTTTATGATGCTCCCCGTGAGATATTAAATAATTTATCAAATGTTGAATTAATAGAAATGATAAATATTAGGCAAGATGCAAATTGTTGTGGAGTCTCTGCTTATATCTCTTGTAGTAATTATTCAAAACTACTACAAGGTCAAAGAATTAATGAAGCTATTGATACAGGTGCCGAATATTTGATAGTAACATGCCCAAAATGTTTAACTCATTTTAATTGCTATCTACAAGAAAATAGAGATTTAAGACTAAAAGTAATGGATTTAGTCTCTTTCCTTGGAATGATATATCGTGATAAGGAGATATTACTTCAATAATAATTAGAGATTCCTGTAATAATAATAAGATAATTCAATATTTTTAATAATTCTTATCATAATTTTATTTAATAATATTGAGGAATATGTTCTTTCTCCATTTTTACCTTATCAATATGTTCAGTACAATTTTTTCTTTTCATTTTGGCAATTTTTAATAATAAGTTTAAACCGGGCTGAACATCTTGAAGATCTTTCCATTCGACATAATTTTTATCGACTAATCCCTTAAAAATTTCCTTTCCAACTTTTGTTCTGACTAAAACAGTCGACCACCCTGCTGGGGACCCAATTGAGCCTATAGAAATATCAGCAGATTCTGATGTTAAATCATAACAATATTCGCAATCTTCTCTAGCTAGGGAAGTTATTTCTTTAATTGGGATATTTTTAGGTTCTCCATTTTTTGGATATATAAAAAATTTTCCTTTATTTATGTCCATTTTTTTTATATCATTAATTTCTACAGACAATCTTTTTGCAATTTCTAAAATACTCTCATATGGAAAGCTTTCCATACAAAAAATTCCAATTCTAAATTTAACTTTTTCCATATTAGGAGTTTTAAAATTATAAATATGAGATTTTAGTAATGCTTGCATCATGCATGGCGTTCCAACTACAGCCAAGTTTTCACAATCTATATGCTGATTTAATAATTGCAAATTAGGATTATTTGCATATTTTGTACCTGAGGTTTTTTTAATATCATCTTTATTTTTAATTAAAAGTGGTGTTGGCTTCCAAATTGTTTCACTCATACCAGCCCCAATTGCACCATCAATTTGCTGGGTATCAAATAAATAATATAAAATAGAACTTGCAATTCCACCATCTTGGCAAATTTTGGATATCTCATCAACTTTTGTTTTTGCAGAATATGCTTCCAAATATTCTCCAATATCTGATTGATTTTTAAATTTATTTGAATTAGAGATATATATGTTTAAAATGTCTATTGGTAAGTATGACCTTGGACAAACTGTATAACATAACCCGCAACTAATACATTTCTCATCATCAATAATACCAACGCCGTTATCAATTTTTATACAATCAACAGGACAAATTCCTTGACAAATTCCACAACCAGAACATATTTTTGAATCAAATATAACCTTGACAGGTTCATATATTGGTTTAACTTTAATAAAATCCTTATTTTTAATATTAAATTCTAATTCTGAAGTATTTTCATTTTTTTTAATTTCAATTAAATTTTCATATTTTAAAAGATAAGATAAGCTCAAGATCTTTTTTAAATCATGATTAAATTCTTTACTAAATTCTTTTAAATCTTTAATAGAAGCAATTTCTTTATTTTTTAAAAAATTAAAAAGAGAATATTTTAATTTGTCTTCATCGTACAATGTAAAAATGAAATCGTAATATTCCTCTTCTGAATATATTCCTGAATTTAAAATGTCTTCCTTAGAATCAATTAGATTTCTAAATCTATATGATTTCATAACATTTAATGCATCATTTAAAACATTCCTATTAATATTCTCTTGCACTTTCATTTTTCTTCAAATTAAATATTTATTTATAAAATAATCCGAGATCCCTTGCAAGGAGAGTCACTTTATAACTAAAATTTTTTTATAAAGGTCATTCTATTCAGATTTTTTTTGGTAAAGGAGGCAATTTTTTTAGTTTCTCTATTATATCAGTAGTAGCATTAAGAAAATTTTCCACCTCTGCAGCAGATACAAAATAATATTCAACTCTATTTTCAGATATTCCGATATGTTTGAAAAGTTTTTTTAAAAATTTAATATGCTTATATGTATTCATATTACCATCTCCGAACTCACACTCATGCTCATGTCAACCTATTATTGCAACCCCATCTGCCCCACTGAGAAGTGATTCTATGATTATATCCAAACTTACACGTCCTGTACATTTCACTCTTATTATATAGATATCAGATGAATATTGTTTTCTACAAGTACCGGTTAAATCTGCAGCTGCATAACCTCATTTTTCGCAAGCAAACATTATAATTTTAGGATTTTGATTTATTATTTTACTTTCCATTTTTTTTAAACCCCTCATTTTTTATTATTCACTTAGATTTAAACTGTATCCTCTATAGAATAATTATTTCCACAGATTCCATATATTTCACTTTTAAATTGATTATTCCTATAATATTTTAAATCTAATGCATTAGCTGGACAGACTGTTACACACAATCCACATCCTTTACAGTTTAATTCATCTATTTCGGCTATACCATCTTCATTTACTTTAATAGCGTGATAGAAACATGATTTTTCACACCGGTGGCATCCCATACATAGATTCTGATCAACTTCCGGAATCATTAAATCCAGTCTTATTCTGCCTGATAATACTAGAGCCGATGCTTTACTCGCAGCTGCTAATGCAGTAGATACGGAATATGGAATGTTTTTTGGACCTGCAGCACAACCACAAATATATATACCCCGTTTATTGGTCTCTTGAGGTGAAAGACATCCATGAATTTCTGATAAAAATCCATTTGGCCCTTTGTCCAATCCCAATACTTCAATGGCTTCTTTTGTTCCTTTTGATGGATTGATTCCGGTGGATAAAACAATTAAATCATATTCCATCTCTTGAATGCCCAATGATTCTCTTAAAGAATCTTGCACCAAAAATTTCAAATTTTTTGTTATCGGATCTTCATACACTCGTGAAATATTACTCTTTATAAAATTAACTCCTGCTTTCCTCGTTGTGGTATAATATTCTTCATTCCCTTTATCGGTAGCTCTAATATCAATGTAAAAAATTGTGATTTCTATATCTGGATATTCTTGTTTTAAAAGTTGGGCATTTTTCATTGCAACCATACAACAAACACCCGAACAATATATATTAGCTTTTAAATTCCGTGATCCAACACACTGAAACATAGCAACATTTTTAGGCGTTTTACAATCGGAAATTCTATGGACATGACCATCAGTTGGACCGATTGGACTTAACAATCTTTCCAATTCTATTTGGGTTATTACATTTGGATAGATGCCATAACCATACTCATTACTATCAATAATTGGATATTCATCCCAACCAGTTGCTATTATAACAGCCCCCACTTTAATATCGATATATTCTGGCTGTTGTTCATAATCAATTGCTTCAGCAGGACAATTTGTTTCACAAAGTTTGCAGTCAATGCATACTTCTTTATCAATTAAAGCAAGAATCGGGACTGCTTGTGGAAATGGAATATAAATTGAATGTCTCTGCCCAATTCCTCTATTAAATTCATCTGGCACATCTATTGGACATTTAGTGGTGCATAAACCGCATCCCGTACATTTGTTTTCATCAACATATCTTGGTTTTTTAAGAATTTTTATTTCATAATTGCCAGCGAATCCACCAAATTCGACAACTTCACAGTATGTCATTAATTCAATATTTGGATGTTTTGATGCATTAACCATAATTGGTGCTAGTACTCATATTCCGCAATCATCTGTTGGAAATATTCGATCTAACTGTGCCATTCTACCGCCTATTGTTGGTTCTTTTTCAACTAGATATACCTTAATACCATGATTTGCTAAATCTAACGCAGCATTCATCCCGGCAATACCAGCTCCTATAACTAACGCCGATTTTTCAACGCTAAATTCTTTGATTGGCACAGTTTCTAAAAGACGCGCTCTATTAACTCCTGCACGAATTAAATTTTTTGCTTTTTGAGTCGCTTTTTCTTTATTTTCTTGATGTACAAAAGAACAATGTTCTCTTATATTTACCATTTGAAAATAATTTGGATTTAATCCGGACTCAGCACACAATGATTTGTATGTGGGTTCATGAATTTTTGGTGTTCATGACGCTACTACAACTCTATTTAAGTCCAACTCTTGAATATCATTTTTAATTATTTGTTGACCTGGATCTGAACATGTGAATTTATTAATTTTAGTCACTACAATATTTGGTAATGTTTCTGCAAAGTCTCTTAATGCTTCACAATCTACGTAACCCCCTATATTTACCCCTCACTCACAAACATAAACTCCAATGCGAACTTGTTCCATAATACTCCCCTTAATTACTCACCTGTTTTTTTACTTTTAATAAATTAAATAATGTAAATTATTTTTCTTTTAAAATTTGATTTAAAATAAAAATTGTAATTGAGAAAAAGAAGAATAAAATTTATTTTTATTGATTTATTTTTAATTAACAATGAGTTCAGAAGAAGATCCAATTGAAGCTTTTGTTAACAGATTTATGGAAAGGGAAAGCTTGAAAGGTAAAAAAAATAGGATCCTACTCCAATCGATTGCAAAAAAGGTAGGATTATTCGAAAATAAAATTAAAACCGCTTATCTTAGAGCAACTCTAAGCAAAAGAATTAATAATCAAAAAAAATAATTTTTTTTATTACTATTTGTTCCTTAATAACTTATAAGATCAATATTTTTTTGTAAATGTTTTGGTTGATGAATAAATAAAAATAACTTATCAATAATTTACTACTAATACTAATTATTATAATAAAGGAAAAAATTACATAAAAATTCATTAAGATATTGAAAATTGGGTCAATAACAAGAAAATGCTTGATATCGAGAAATTTCGAAAAAATATTGATTTGATATATGAATCCGAGAAAAAACGCTTTAAAGATTCAAATATAGTTGATAAAGTTATCGAGTATGATACAAATTGGCGAAAAAAATTACAAGAATTAAATGAATTAAGACGTCAAAGAAATATCCTCTCTCAGGACACATCTGCAATGAAACTAGCCCATACACCCCCAGAAAAGATCGAAACAACTATTCAGCAATCAAAAGAAATTGGAAATTTAATTCCAAGTATTGAAAATGAAGTAAATAAATTATTAGAAAAACGGGATGAGTATCGTTATAAGGTTGGAAATTTAATTCATGAAAGTGTTCCTGTAGGTGAGAATGAAGATTCAAATGAATTGATCAGAGCTGTTGGTGATTTACCAAAGTTCTCATTTGATCCGCTTTCTCATGTTAATTTAATTGAACTTATTGATGGTGCAGATATTAAAAGGGCATCTAAAATTTCTGGTTCCAGATTTTATTTCCTAAAAAATGATATAGTTTTAATGAATCTTGCATTAATGCAATTTGCTTTAGATTTCTTAATTTCAAAAGGTTTTATTGCATTATGGACCCCATTTTTCATCAAATATAATTCAATTAAAGCAGCATCAGAACTTGCTGATTTTGAAGAACAATTATATAAGATTCAGGATCAAGACTTATATATGATTGCAACAGCTGAACAAACGCTTGCTGCATATCATCAAAATGAAGTAATAGATAATGATCAATTACCGCTAAAATATGCCGGAATCTCAACTTGTTTTAGAAGGGAAGCTGGGGCTCATGGTAAGGATACATTAGGAATTTTTCGCGTTCATCAATTTGAAAAAATTGAACAATTTATATTTTGCAAACCTGAAGATTCTTGGAATTATCATGAGGAATTAAATAAAAATACTGAAGATCTTTACAAACAACTAGAAATTCCATATAGAATTGTAAATATTGCTTCTGGAGAAATGAATGATAATGCTGCAAAAAAATACGACCTTGAAGGATGGTTTCCCGCTTCAAATGCATATAGAGAACTAGGTTCATGTAGCAATTGTTTGGATTATCAGGCAAGAAAATTAAATATTCGATTTGGGAAGCTAGGTGATCCTGAAGGATATCATATAATCCATACATTAAATTCTACTGCAATAGCAACAGAAAGAACTATATGTTGTATATTGGAAAATTATCAAAATAAGGATAATTCTATAAATATCCCAAAAGTCTTACAAAAATATATGAATAATAAAAAAATTATATATCCAGTTAAGGGTGAAAAGTAAGCATATCCGAAATTATTATTGAAGATTTTGAAGAATGGTATGATACCAAGTTGGAAGATATTTTTTCTAAAGTCAAACGAAAAGCACAGAAATTAACTGAGAGCATTGATCAAAGTTTAATACACTTAAAAAAATCAATAGATAGAATGGAAAAGTCCGAAGCCAAGGAGAATCTAGACCAAAAGGCAAATAAATCATTAACATATTTTACAGAGAGAGTTAAAAAAGATATAAATATTATTGAAATTCCGGAAGATATGACCTATGAAAAACTCTCTACATTATTGAAAGAAATCAAAAAATTATTTGAATTAATAACTGATATTAGTAGAAAGACCATTCCAAAATTTCAAAGGGATTTTCAAGCAGAAATAAAAGATCTACATTATTATACAAGAAAATTAGGCCAAAAAGGTGGAATACTAGATAAATTCTTGAGAGAAAAATATAAAAAAATTAGAGAAGCTGAAAATTTGATCAACAAGTTACCAAAATTATTTGCATTAAAAAATAATATTGAAAATGCTAAAAACTCAATAAATGAAATAGGCAATGAAAAGGAAGATGTAGCGATACAATTGGAATCTTTAAAAAATGAATTATTAAAGTTTGAGGATCATGCACTTTTTAAAAAACAATCAGATTTGAACAATGATTTATTTCATTTAAAAATGGATATAAATGATAACTTGAAATTTAAAAAAGCCTTAAAAAAACTACGAGTTGAGGTAGAAAGGGGAACTATTAAACTAAGAAATATTTCCATCGATGACATCAAAGATTTTTTTAAAGATCCTATTGTCAATTTATGTAAAGATAGTAAAGATCTAAGAAAACTGTCTATTTTATTAGTGCAATTAAGAAAGACCTTAGAATCAAATGAATTAAAATTAAAAACAACCAAAAAGGAATCTACTATAGAACACATTAATCAAATTCTTTCAGGAAATGAATTAAAAGAAAACATTGAAAAATATAAACATTTACAAGAAGAAATTAGTAATTTAGAAAAAGAAATCAATGAAACTGGACTTTCAAAAAAAATTTTCCAATTAAAAGAGAAAATTGCATCAGCAAGTTTGAAAAAAGATCATTTAGAAAACGATTTTAAAAAGAAAAATGATGATTATCTTTCATATCTCAAAAAATTAAAAGAAGAACGTGAAAAATTTAGTAAAATGGTAGAGGGTATTACCGATGAGAGAATTAAAATTGCAATAACTTTTTCTTTTTAAAAAATAATTTAAATAATTTTATTTATTGGACCTTATACTTTCTTGTAAATTCAGTTTTAAAAATTTATAAGTTTCTGTATCCGTAAGATCAAAAATCTTTAAATATTGATATCCCAAAATTACGTGTTCCTTTAGATCCGCATCAAAACCAGCTCGAAATGAGTCGTATAAGACGATCTGTTTTAACTTTTTTTTTCTTGCTAATTCTATTTGGGCAATTAAAGATGAATTCTTAGAATTTGAAAAACAAGTTTTAATAATATTTGGAGGTGATCTACCAATTAAAGAAATACCTAATGAATTTACCGATGGACATATCACTAACTGGTTTTTTTTTAATAGCTCACTTATCTCCAAGAAGTTTTTTTGTGAAATGAGAATTAAATCTGCAAAAGCAATTAATGTACTGATTGGATTATACTTTTTTATGATAATATCACTAATTTCAGTAATAACATTATTAAAATCTGGAGATTTTTCACTCCTTTCTTCTTTAATTGGAATAAAACCATAATCTCGTGAAATTTCTAAAATTTCTTGCGTATTACAATATACAATCTTTTTAGAGAAACAATCTATTTGCAAAGTTTTTTGGCAAATATCTTTAAACATTGCTAATGTGAATTCTTTTATCTTTTCTTTAGAAAAAATATCACGTAATCTTATCTTGGCTTGATCTAATTGAGATACGGGTACAATAAGAATACTCATATTTAATAAAAATAAAAAAGGAATATTTAAAAACAATAATAATTCTTAAAACTAAACTCTTGTCATAATTTTTTTAGAAATATCACTAAAGATTAAATCAACATTAATATTCTTTTTAGCTGAAGTTTCAATATAATTTACTTTAAATTCTTCTGCTTTCTTAAGTCCGTCTTCTTTTAAAATCTTCCTTTGCCCCTCTAAGTCCATTTTATTTCCTACGATTAATAATGGAATATCTCCTGAGAGATCTCTTATTTTCTTAATCCAAAAATCTATATCCTTAAAACTCTGTTTGTTAGTTAAATCAAATACAATGATAGCACTACTTGCACCTTGAAAATAATATTCCGTTACAAATAATTTATCAATTTGACCACATATATCCCATAAAAAAAGCGTTAAATTAACATTTGAATCTGTAAATACCTTTTGATCTATTTCTTTTATAAAGAAATTTGCCCCAATAGTTTGGATATATTCGTCTAAAAATGTATTATCACAATATCTTACAATTAGGGATGTCTTTCCAACCCTATATGAACCGGTCATTATTACCTTTGCTTTATAATTTGTCAAATTATATTAACTCTTATTTTAAATTTTTTAATTTTTTCTTGATTTTTTTATTATTGTTCCTTCTTTACATTCTGCACTAATAAAATGGTTAAATAAATGGACATATCCAATGATTTGTCCTTTATCCCCACCTTCTAACCATAATCCCGAATTATATTCCGGTAATTCTTTTGGTTTATCTAGGGTTGTTAATAAAAATTCATTATCAGCAATTAAAAGGCCAAAAGGAACAATATTTGATTTAACGGATTTATATATTTTAATACCTATTCGTAATAATTTTTTAAGATCATCATATAACTTGGAAGTTACATTTAATGCAATTATTATTTCAATCTTTTCGTCTTTAAATTTTTTAAAATAAATCCTATCAAGCAACCACTTATATCCCTCATCACCCATTATTAGATCTGGTGTAATTATGAAATAGATTCTTTCTCGTGATTTTTCAATTAGGTCTATAATTCTATTTCGAATATTTTCCTTTGAATATATACTCCAGACCCTGGACTCAGTCTTTTCCACTGGTGGTTCTAAACTTTTTATTTGTTTTTCAATATCAGTAGTAATTACTATCTTGTTCCTTAATTCTTTTCGAATAATTGCAAAAACACTGGAAGGTGGTTTAGCTTTATACCCTGCACCCCTTTTAATGGGTTCCCTTTGTACAAAATTCTTATCAACCAATCTATTTAAAGAGTCATACACCCTTGCTCTATCAACTGAAGAATACCTAGAGATTTCTGCAGGACTTAAATAACCATATTGAACTAAAGTCAAATAGACTTTAGCATCATTTTTTGTGAAGTGATTTAATTTCTCTAATTTTTTTACGATGTTATCAAAATTCGAACTTATTATTTCGGGCTTTTCAATGATTAGACATCAAATCCATATTCTATATTTAAATATATAATCTCAGATAACATTATTAAATTTAATTTTTTACTCAAATTTTATTTCAAAATTGGTTTAATAAATTAAAAAAAAAAAATTTGAAGAAGAATTTTAATTAAAGAATTCAAATAATTTTTACATTTGTATTAATAATAATAGTTGAATAATTCGAACTTTTTTTAAATTATTAATAAAAAATTCCTACATTCCATAAAAAGGATTCCAAAAATTAAATCAAATTTTTTTATTTATTTTTATATTTTGTCGGTATTTAACTGTATCAATTTTTTTTACTAACAATGAAAAATATATTCAGAAATTAAAGTAAATATTAATTCGAAACAAAATATTTATATATTAGAAAGATGTAGGTTATATTAAACACAAAAAAAATTTTTAATATAAAAAATATTAGTGGAGGAAAAAATTATGGCTAAAAAGAAACCAGCCGCTAAAAAAAGAGAATCTTATATCGCAAAAGCTCCTATTAGGCGCTTAATGAAAGCGGAAGGCGCTCGTTTAGTGGCTGCAGAAGCTCTTGATAAATTAATTGGCTATTTAGAAGACGCAGGTGCAAAAATAACAAAAGATGCAATCGCTCTTACGAAAGTAGCGAAAAGAAAGAGAGTTACAGCTGTTGATATCCGAAACGCTGCAAGATAAACAAATTTAAAAAACAATTTTTAAAAAATTCTATTTTTTTTTCTTATTAAAAATTCTTAAAGTAATCTTTATTAATATAATCGTTAATTTTTTCTTTATAGCGTTTTAAGACAGATTCTAATCCTTCAATTACAATACGAGAATTTGAAACAATATCAATAAATCCTAATTCATTATTATATCTTGGAATTATGTGAAAGTGAAAATGTTCTATACTTGCGCCAGAATTTGGGCCTTCATTTATTCCAATGTTAAAACTATTAGCATTGAATACATCGCTAATTAATTTTTGAAGGCCTTGAATTAATCTTGAAATATGAATTATTTCTTGTTTAGTTAATTCTTGAAAAGATTTAATATGTCTGTTAGGTACTACTAATAAATGGCCGGGATTATAAGGAAAGGCGTTAAGAGAAACCAACGCGACATTGTCTTGATATATTTTAAAAATCTTTACCCTTTCATCGCCATCTCTGATGGAACATAATATACACTCAACATCAGGGCGATCCTTGTTTCTAACATAATCTTCTTTTCCAATTGCTTGAAGCCAGCGATCGAACATTTTATAGAAAACCTAATAATATTATGAATATAATGAAAAACTTGGGTCAGATGAGTCTCCTTTTCCTTTTTCAAAAATTGATTTATCAATCTTTCCTGAACAGACTTCCCCTAGTAAAATATTTGCATAAAGTGCAATATTAAATACATTTTTAATGCTTTTAAATAAATCATTCTTTGAAATTATATTGCTTTTTTCTATGAAGATCTGGTCGGAAATAAGATATCTATAATTTCGAATATCTATATTATACATTAAATTTCTTAATAATAATGCTTTTTTCAAAAGTATAAAAAAAGAAAACTTTTTCTCTTCTGGCAAGGAATTTAAAGCTTTTACATGTGGTTCGGAAATTTGAGTTGCAATTTGGATGATTATATAATCTTTTTCTTTCGGTTTAATTATTACCATTAATTTAGTATTAGGATTCTTTCCTCTTGGATCTGGTGGATATGCAATTTCAAAACCAAAATCAATTTTAGGTCTTGAGGGTAATTTTTTTCTCAATATTCCCTCTTCCAATAAATAGTCGAGAATTTGTGCCTTAACAGTTTTAGCTTGTTCTGATTCTTCTTTTTTATTATCAGACATCAATTTCACGAGATTTTTAATTGATTTTTATTTTATTTAAACTAAATAATAAAAGTTTAGGAAAAAAAAAGATTATTGAAAAAATTTATTTGTGTCAATATTCAATATTTTCCTTTGGGTCTTTTCTGGGCATCAACTTCAGAATCTTTAAGCACTTGAATATTTTCTTCCATTTCCGCAAGAGGAGTACAAAAAATAATTGAATAATCTGTTGTTGAAATATATATGTAACCTACAATTCCCAAACCATAAACATTGTTATCCTTTCCAATGTAAGTATGGTCTATCATCATTTTTATCGCCTGAGATTGATCTTCTAATTCAATTAATTGCGGACGACAAGCTGTAAATCCAGGGCCCCTTTGAGCTAATAAAAAATTAGCCAAGGCATAATCTAAATCATCAGAGATTTCGCCACTTTCATTAACTATTTTTGCGACTTTTGGTTCAGTCATATAACAACTAAAATTTTTTTAAATATTTTCTATTGTCTAGTAATTTAATGTTCGCGTTACGTTTTCTTGATAATCTCCACTCCAGACTTCATCTACTGAGTGCACAGCACATGTTAAACTTTCTAATTTTTCGATGATTTCTTTCAGATCCAAATTTTCTCCTTGTATTGTTATTTTTACTGAGGCTGTTTTTTCATCAATCTCCTCGACTTTTATTTTAACTCCTTTTACACCCTCGAGATTCATTAGTTCTGTAGCTAATATGTCTATATTTGGTTGGTGGGGTTTAAGGACATCCAAAACCAGTCTTTTAATCAAGTTCATTTTTGTTCTTTCTTAAGAGTTTTTTAATTATTTGTTTGCAATAAGATATTTGTATTGAAATATCTATAAAAAAGTTTTTATTGCCTTTTTTAAATCTTGAGCAATTTTTTTTTGTTCTACTATAAAATTTGCACCTTTTAAATCTTTTTCTGAGTGCCTAAAAGTTAATATTCCAATAGATGGTGCACTAATATTGTTTGCACCTTTAATATCTCGTGGATTATCCCCAATAATTAATAATTCTTGATTGACCAGATTAAATTTTGTGCAAATATAGTTTAGATGATCCGAATGAGGTTTTGAGTTAACGACATCGTCTCTACCAACAATAAAATCGAAATAATTTAATATTTTTATCTTCTTTAAAGTTTTTTTGGCGGTTTCATTAGTATTTAAAGTATATATTGCTTGTTTTAATTGTTTTTGATGGCAAAATTCTAAAACCTCCTTAATTCCATCAACAATCTTAGCGTTTTCTGCTGCCTGGCCTTCCACTTTGATGATAGATTTTTCAACTTTTATTAATATTTTTTTTACTTTTTTCTCAGAAATTTTCATTTCTTTAAATTTTTCCTTTCCAATCTTCACATTTTCTAATATAGGCTTTTGAATACTTAAATCAGAAGGGTCTACTCCATTTTCCGTGAAAATTTCAATAGCGTTTTTTCTCGCTTGGATAAAGTCTATATTAAAATATACGAGAGTCCCGTCTAAATCCCATGCTATTGCCCTTATCTTTTTCTCTGGAACACTCATAATACAATTATACTTTAATTAATACGATAAAGTTTTATAAATCGGGCCTTTTGGAGTTAGATCTGACATTTTTAACACTAATTTATCTATTGTGAATTCACCTAAATCTGAATTTTTATTCTGCTTTATCAAATTTGTAAAATCATCAAAATTTTTATAGTTAATTTTATTAGATTTTAATCTCCCAATAGTTAAATGAGGCTTAAAGATTTCTCTTTTATCTTTTTCAATATTCAGCTGATTTTTTAACAAATTTTCAAGAGCATCTTTAATTTCTTGCAAAAATTGAATATCCCCTATCAACCTAACCCAAATTGTACTATATCCTTTAAATTGCCCAATACCTTTTAGAGAATATTTTTTTACCCCATCTTTAAAAAATTCATTGTTGATATGATTAGTAATTAAATTATAAATCACTTTAGCTTGAGATTCTTCAATATTGCCAAGAAATTTCATTGTAATATGATAATTTTCTGGCTCAACTATCTTAATTTTTGTTTGAATATTTTTTAATTTATTTGAGAAATCAGTTAAATTCCTAATTGTTTGTTCATCTTTTAATTCGAATGCTATAAATGTTCTAATTTTCATAATTTTTTCAAACTTTTTTTTCCCAATATTTTTTGATTCGAAAATCAATTTCATTTATTCTATTCTTTTGTTCGGGGATAATATGGACCTCTTTTAAATCATCTAAATTGTTAGATTCAATAATTTTTATTATATCTTGTAAAAACATAACATTCATTTTGGCCCTGGTATCTGCATCTGCACTCGCATTATGAGGTATAAAAGTAAATCGCAAATTAGGATTCTCTTTTTTTATTATTTTAAAACGTTCTAAGATTTGAGGTTCGATTGGTTCAATTGGTCCGAAAACATCAAACGCTAAATTTATCGAGATCTCTCTATTTTCTAATAATTCTAAAAGATCATAAATATTAATTATTTCCCCTCGTGCGGTGTTAACTAAAAGTGCATCCTTTTTCATTAATTTTAATAAATCTCTATTGACAATTCCTTTAGTTTTTTCCATTAATGGAATATGAAGTGAAATAATATCACAATTGGTAAAAATTTCTTCATAATTATCAATAAATTTTATTCCCGGATATTCTTTTTCCATCGCTTTATTTCTGAACATATCATTATACCATATTTTTACTCCCCAAGGATATAATCTTTTTATTACCTCCTGGCCTATTTGACCTACACCAATAATTCCCAGTGTTTTGTTATCAATTTTTGAACACAGTTTTTGGTCGAGGTCCCACTTCTCTTCCGCTGTCCATTTTCCATTCCATACAAAATTATGTAAATCAACTAAGTTTCTAAGATTTTCTAAAATAATTGCTATTGTAAAATCTGCTACAGTCTCAAAAAGAACACCCGGAGTAGTAGTTATTAGAATTTTATCTCCAGAAACCCTACCAATATGGTTATATCCCATTGTAGCAGTAGCAACAGCAAAAACTTCTGAATTTACAAGAAAATCTGTTGGTAATTCATGACTCAAATGACATCCAATAATATCAGGATTAAAATTTTGTATTTCATCATGTATTTGAGATTCTAAAGGAAAACGTCCATCGAATATTTTTATTTCAGCTTTCTTTTTTAGAATATCCCATAATTCCACTATTTTTTCTCGATATTTTTTACTTATTTTTGAATTTAAGCCAATTTCGGTATCAGAAAATACGTTTGAAGTGAAAAAGATTTTTGTTTTATATTGCATCTTATTCAAATTACTTTATTTTTATACTATTACTTAAATTAAAAAAAAATTAAAATTTTTTATTTTTGATAAAAAATCTGCATAGAACATAATTTCAAATATTTCATTAAATCTTCATAGGATGATTTAAATTAATGCAAATAAGCCTAACATTTAAAAAAATAAATAGAAAAAAGAAATCTTAAAATTCATAGCCACACTGTTTGCATATACGCTTCTTGGCGTACAACGGAATATGACCAACATAAGACAGCACTTTACTCTTATCTTCAACCTCTTTAATTTTAACTCCACCACACATTGGACATATTATTCTCTCATCACTTGAAAAACCTCCAGCTGCGCTAATCTCTGGTGGCTTTAACTCACTTAATTCAGACTCCACTTCTTCTAATTTCTCAGCAGTCTTAGCCAATGCATCATCTTTCTGTGCGAGAGAAGTTGTTAGAGCAGTCAATTGACTATCCTTTTCTTTCAAATCTTTGGTTAATTCACTAATTCTATCATGATTAGAAGCAATTTCAGTTTCAAGTTCTTTGATTTTATTTGTTTTTGCTTCGAGATTAATTTTAAGTTCTTCTCCTTCTTTTTCTAATTTAGTTTTAAGTTCTTCTATATCTTTATCTTTTTGTGATATTTCCTTTTCTAAATCAGCAACAGTTCCAGACACATTATTTAATTTTCCTTCTAATTCTGTATTTCTTGTTTTAACATCGCTTAGTTCATTTTCTAATTCAGTTTTAGTTGATTGTAGATTTGATTCAAGTTCAATAATTTTACTATCAGATGTTTCCTTTTCTTCTTTTAGAGCACTCAAATTTGATTCTGTTGAACTCAATTTTTCTTTAGTTTCATTCAAACTCTGTTCCGTTGAAGATAATTTATCATTAGTTTCATTTAATTCTTTAATTTTTTTATCCAATTGTGTTTTAGTAGTAGCTAATTGTTTTTCTAAATCATTCACTTTCGCTCGTAAATCTAGTAAAACCTTCCCTTGAACCTTTTGTGTCTTACTTGGTTTTGCTTCTATTGCAGCCCAATTAATACTAATTGTTTTTCACCTTAATAACTTTATATAAATCGATATATTTAGTAATATAACTTTAAATATTTTAAATCTGTTCTTCTTAATTAAAATTTTGAAAAAAAAACTATTTTGGATATCTTTAGTACTATAAAAATATTTTATATTAAAAAAATTAACTGTATTTGTGTTTCAATATGGTGCAATTAAAGAATAATAAAATTCAGATCATTTCTACATCTGGTATTTTTAAGGATAAAGCATCATTTTTTTTATTAATTGAATTTATTTGTGGTATTTTTATTGTAATCTATACAAGTTTATGGTTAATAGATTATTTACTTCAAGGATTTTGGATTTTATGGTTATTAGTTCCATTATCTGTATATGGTTGTTTGTATCTATTCACATTTACTACTACATTTATTGCATTTCTATTATTGCGATTAGTAAATAAAATTTATCCTCCTAAAGAGGGAATATTTGAGCGAAATAGTAAAGGTTGGAAATTTTGGAGGTATAGATATTGGATAACCTATCTTCCTCTTTGGTCAGTAAGAGCACTACCACTTCCTTGGTTGGATATTGCTATATATAGAATTTTTGGAGTAAAATTAGGAAGAAATGTATGTATTTATGATGGGTGGGTTGATCCCGAATTTATAACTATCGGAGAAAATACAATGACAAGTCTGAATACAATAATCCACTCACATTTAATATATAATGATAAACTAATAATACAGCGTGTAGAAATTGGAAAAAATTGCATCATTGGACCCCAAACAATTGTTTCTCCAGGAACCACTTTGGAAGAAGGAACAATTTTAGGAGCCAATAGTATTACAAAAATTGGACAAGTATTAGAAGGAGGTAAAATTCATGTTGGTGTTCCCGTCTCAAAAAGCTTTCCAATTATGAGTATTGAGGAGACTGAGACTAAATTGGCAAAGCTTGGAGTTGAACAATATAAAAAAAAACAAGAAGGTAAGAATCAGGAGGAGAAAAAAGAATGAGTGGTCCAACTAGTATGAAGCTTGCTTCTCCTACTCCAGTAGATGCACGAATTAGGAAAAAATATTTAATTATCTATTTTATAATAATATTTCTTAGTTTTATCCCCTTAACGATTTTCGAAAATTATTATTTTAAACTTTTTTGGGTATCTGGATGGATTTGGTTATTTTGGATTCTCTTTCCACTTAATATCATTGCTGGGATATATATCCTGTTACTTAGCTCACTTATTGTTTCCAAAATTTTTATTATGATTGTTAATTTAATTCACAAACCAAAAGAAGGAATCTTCCAACGAGACATTAAAGATAAGGATTATTTATTTTGGAATATTAGAAATTTGATAAAAAAGTGGCCACTTTATATATCTGGAACAAATCCTTTGCCATGGTTAAAAAATAAATTTGTTTTAAGGATTTTTGGAGTTAGAATAGGAAAGAATACATCTTGTGATCAATGTTGGATATCTTCAGAATTTATTTCTATTGGAAATAATGTAATTTGCGGGATTAGTAGCACAATACTCTCATATGGAATTGAAAAGGATAAGTTCTTTTTAAAAAGGATCGTAATTAACAGTAATGTTGAAATGGGTTCTAAGGTTGTATTAATGCCTGGAACTCAAGTAGGAGAAAACGCAAAGATTTCTGCACATTCTTATACCTTACCAGGACAAATATTGGAGGTAAATAAAAATTACGGTGGTCATCCTGCTAAACTACTGGAAGAATCTAAGTAAATAGATTAATTGAATATCTCCCAATATTTGTAATTTTATTTTCCGTTAAATCATTCTCATATAATTCTACTAAGCCATCTCTATAAAGGTCTATTTCTACAAAAACCTCGTTGAAATAATCCTTTTTCAAACTGGATACGCTAGAAAATATTGAATTATCTATTTTTGTATTTAAAGACAAACCGGATGAGCTGGTTAGAATTAAAGCAATCTGTGATAAAGAAAATCTTGATAATACATCTCCAGCATCAACTAATTCTGTTTTCCAAACACTCATGGGTGTAGGAATTATCTCATGATGACATAAAACACAAATTACTTTTTCTCTTGATTTTTTCATAGTCTGTTCTGAAATTTCTTTTATTCTACGGCGTCCAATTCGACCAAATTTAGAATTAAATGTAGTTGTATCCAATGCCAAAACAACCAGTTTATCATCTTCATAAGTAGAATCTAAATCACCAATATTTTTGAGCCATAATTGATAACCATTTGGTTTAACATCATTTATTCCGGGAACTACGATGTAAGGATATGTTATTTCCTTTAATCTCTCTCTTGCAAATTCATACTCTTCTTTATAACTATTCTTAGTGACATTTCCAGAGTGCAAAACAATTGAAATGTCATTTTGATTGTTGATTTTTTGAATTAATTTATTAAAGGTTTGTTCTGTTTTTTTATCGTCTGGAGAAAGAGAAGAATCAAAAAAGTGTATTATTTTACAAAAAAGTTTTTCATCTTTTTTTTTCTTTCTCAATGAATAAGTGGATACTTTTCGAAAAATTTCTTTTTTAAATTTTTCTTGCTGTAGGATTGGAATAATATTAAATCTAAAAATATCATTATTCAAATCTATTATATTGTAAGTAAAATTTTCCCTATATCTTGTTTTATTAGAGGAGAATGTACCGGAATTAAAGGCTAGCAGATCATGGTTCCCAAAATTAATAGTATAAAGATTGGATATATGTCTATGTCCATTTAAAACTAAATGAACCCCACACTCCTTAAGTACTTGAAGCATATCACCAGAATCAAGGATTGCAGATCTCTCCTTCCCTGTATGTGGGATTGGTATCAATTGATGATGAAAACAAACCACTTTCATTTTATTAGGTCGATCAAGCAATAAATTTTTTACCCTCATCATTGTTCTATAATTAATTTTACCTGTTGCTAGGTCAGGTATTGTTGAGTCTAATGCCAATAAGAAAAAATTCTCATCTTCAATTTCAAAATGTCTTTCACCAATCATTTCTTCAAAAAGTAGGTATCCTACGTTTAAAGCATCATGATTTCCAATAACATATTGAACTGGGACTTTTTGCTTTATCTCACTCATTAAAGTCTTTGCATATTCGAATTCAAGTAGAGTGCCATTTTGGGTGAGATCTCCAAGATGTATAATATAATCAATATTTTTGAGTTTATTTATTTGCTCAATTCCCTTTTTAAAAGCAGTCAAATTAAAATCCGATTCACTATTACTTATATGAGTATCTGAAATTATCAAAAATCTTTTTTTTACGCCTTCTGAAATTGTTGGATTTGCTACTTTAATAGAAGTTGTTTTCATATTTATTTAAAAACAAATTAACTATAAAATTATTAATATATTAAAATTATTAAGGTATTAAAATGCAAAACATAAACTCAAAGCTTTTTAATTTGATTCTCATCCGATACGGTGAAATTTGGCTTAAATCAAAGAAAATTAAAAGCCGAATGCTAAAAACTCTAACAAAAAATATCATATTTTCTTTGAAAAAAAATAATATACCTTTTCATAAATATCAATACACTCAAGATTTTGCAAGAATACTGTTTTTCTTAAAAAATGAAGATATAAATAAGGCCATTGGCGTCTTAAAAAAGAAAGTCTTTGGAATCCACTCAATTAGTCCTGCAATAAGAACCTCGAGTATATTAAAAAATATTATCAATAGAACTCTTGAAATAGGGAAAGATATTTTAGATCAGAATGATTCTTTTGCTATAAGAGCAAGGAGGTCTGGAAAACATCCATTTACATCACAAGATGTTGCAGAACAGTGTGGATATGCAGTTTTAAGTTGTTTTAAAGATTTGAATCTAAATGTTAATTTATCAAATCCAAAAAAAAATATATTTATCGAAGTTCGAGATAATTTTACTTATATTTTCACGAGAATTATAAAAACTGATTGGGGAGGTCTTCCAATTGAACCCGGTAAGCATATTATTAATATGGATATTGGACGACCAACTGATTCTCTTGCGGCATTCTTATTAATGAAACGTGGTTGCAAAATACACCCGATTATTTTTAATTTATTCGAAAATAAGAAAAATTTAGATTCAATTTTGAGTAATTATAAGATTATAGGGACATACTATAACGATAAAAATTTAGACCTTAATATCATAAATTTTAATCCTATTTTAAAAAAAATTCATAACGAAATCAGTGAAAAAAAGTATGTGTGCGCTCTTTGTAATTTAATTCGATTAAAAATTATATCAAATCTTTTAAAATCTAGTCACTTTAAAGGCAAAATCAAAATTCGAGGATTAACCACTGGTATCAATTTAACTAACATCGATTGTTGCCCTAATGCTGTAGACCTAGATATTCTAGCATATAGTAATGAATTTTTAGACTTACCAGTTTTCACATCTTGTATCGGTTTAGAAATAAAAGAAATTATTGATATGTTAAATAAAATCTCTCCTCATCTGAAAGGAAAAAAATATTGTCCTTACTGCCCCAAAAATCAGGAGTTTAACTATCAATTAGTTTATGATTTATATGAATCGATGAATTTAGAAAAATATATCAAAAAAGAATTATTTGAAGTCAAAAACCTCAATATCTATTCGTAGTGAAAATAAAATTTTATTAATTTTTTATAATAATGAGGTTTAAAAAGTCATAAAAACTCTTATTATAAGATTATGGCTAAAGTACGGCTATATTTACTAAATATTTTTTATCTAAGAGTTAAAAAGAACCTTTTAGAATATGAAGCTAATAATATCAAACAACTCATTTCAAAATTTGTAGCTGAATATAAAGATAAAATTGGAACCGATTTTTTAAATACAAAACAAAATTTTGTGAATGACCTAATAATAATCCTTCTAAATGGTAGAAATATACGATTCTTAAAAGGGAAAAAAACCAAATTAAGTGATAATGATAAAATTTATCTATCTCTTCCAGTTTCGGGAGGTTAAATCTAAATCATGAGAAATTTTATATATAGTATCATTCTATATATTTTACAACTGTAAAGTGAAAATTTTGAATTATACTAAGATCATTTTCTGATTATAATGCCAAAGAAATCCATTAAATTTTTAGGTTTAGATTTCGCGGGAAAGACAAGCATAATTACTGCTATCAAAGAAAAATTTGGTTATATAGAAAAAGTAAAAGAATTAAAACCTACAAGATATATTGAACGAGAGGAATTTCAATTCTTAAATTTAGAAATTATTAGCCACGATTTTGGAGGTCAAGTACAATATAGAGATGATTATTTAAAATACCCTAACCGTTATCTTGCAAATACAGATCTTTTATTTTATATAGTTGATTGCCAGGATTCTGAACGTTATGGGGAATCACTGGATTATTTTGATAGAGTTATGGAATACTTTAAGGAACAACGCCAGAATATTCCGATCATGGTTCTTTTACATAAATTCGATCCTGAAATAAAAGAAAATCGAGAGTTAAATAAAAGAGCATTGGTATTAAAGCAAAATTTATTGAAATATAAAGAATTTCAGATTTATTTTTTTGAAACTTCTATTTTTGATATTAAAAGTATTATGGATGCTTTTTCAACGGGTTTGTCATTTCTCTTCGAAAATATTGAGATGCTTTATAGCTACTTCGAAGATATTTCTAAAAGATATAATATTCTTTTCATTTCTTTAATTGATTCTACTGGAATCACTGTTGGAGAATATTATTCGGCATTAAGGTTGATTGATAAATTGAAAATTTATAATATCTACTTGGAAGTTTTAAAAAAAGTTAAAATGGAAAATAAAGAAAAATATGAATTTTCTGATATACTTTCAAATGGAAAACGTTTTTCTGGTGTTATTGAAGTTTTAAATTTAAGTAATTTCGATTTTTATTTATTAATTATAATTGAAGAAGAAAAAGAAGATTTAGAAAAAACGATTAGCGCTTTAGATGCCATTGAAGCCGAGAAAGATAAAATGGAAGTAATTATTTCACAAATCCTTACATAAATTCTCTACTATAAAATTAGCTCTTTAAAAATTCATCTAATTCTTCTTTATCTGGGCTCTCTCCTTTTGAGATTTTAAATGCAGCTGTATATGTACCAAATTTTCCGCAATTTTCTAGTACTTCAAATAATTCTTTACGATTTTCCGGCTGATAAAGTGATTTAAGATGGTTTAAATCTTCAATAAGATTATATAGTTTTGAAATAAATCCAGCAGAATAGGTATCTCCAGCACCAGTTTGGTCTAAAACTTTAACTGGCATAATTGGGATTTTAATTTTAATATCATATTCGCTCCTAATAAAGGAACCTTTTCTTCCATGTGTGTAAATCCTTATATGGGAAAATTTTTTCATTATTTCATCAATGACATCAATTAAATTCTCTATTCCAATTTCATCTTCAACGTTTATTAATGATTTTCCCAATATTTCCGCCAAATCCCTAAGATTAGAAAACATAATATCCATTTTATAATTTAAAATTTCTCGTAATTCTTCAATTGACTTTACTTGTTGTAATTCTAACGTGAAGATGGATATAATATTTTTATTTTTTGACAATTGAATGGGCTTTTTATATTTTTTTGCAATAGGTGTAAAGAAAATAATCTTATTTCCAGTTAAAACTCTCTCGTTTAATTCAATTTTATCAAAATTCATTTCCCGTTTTAAATTTGGAGCAACTAAGATTTTTGTAATCGAAGAGTCCTCAATAATTGTACTAATTGGGGTTGGTTTATCAATTTGATATACATTTTCTATGTCAATTCCCATATTTCCCAATTCGTCTAATATCCAACTCGCGTCTTTTCCAATAATTGTCAATAATTTTATTGGTAATCCTAATTTTAACATTAATTCTGCAGAATTATTCCCGTTTCCTCCACGATTTAAAAATGAAATTCCTTCATTTTTTTTGTGTGAATCCAAAATCGTCTCTAAAACCCTTTCTTTCAAAAAATTTTTCGATTTAATTTTATTAATTTCATAAAGACCAAAGATTTTATCTGAAATTCTTTCAATAAGTTGGTTAAAGAATTTTGTTTTATAATACAAGTCAATATGGCATTCTCCTACAACTAAGATTTTTTTTCTCTCTTTCATGATAATCAGATTCTTATCTCTAAAATATGATTACAAAATGCGCAGAAGGAGGGAATTGAACCCCCGCGTGTGAAACACACACCGGCTTTCCCGATTCTAAGAATCTCGAGGCCGGCGCCTTACCACTAGACTACTTCTGCTTGTGCTATATTACTTAATTAAATTTTTTAATTTATTTTCTATTATTAAATATGGGAAGTTTTTTTTAATTATTTTTACTCACATTCAAATATTGGAAATTTCTTCATTTTGCTATAAAGATTTTCCCAAATGAAATATATATTATTTTGCAAAATATTAATTAAACATTTTTAGAATTTTTACTATTGAAAATTCGAGGTTTTTATCCTGTCACATAATTCGCCCCTTTATTCCCAATTGCCTAATAGTTGTGGATTATCCACCTTTCTAATGTTGATTAATCCAGAAAAAAATACTACTGTAAAAAAATTTTTAGAAGGATTTTTCCAAAAAATGAAATTTCTGGTTTTAGATCTTAAAGATAACAAAAAAGAATTTCGATGGTCCTATGTACTTGAATATATTATTTTAAAATCACTAGGAAATAATAAATTAAGTGATCATTTATCAAAACAAATTCCTGAATTACTTGAAAATTCTAAAATACTTATTAAATCTGAACTTAAAAAAGAGAAAGACACGGATTTTATTGTAAATAGCGAACTGAGAAAAAATTCATTAGATTCTTATTTTAAAACTGGTTTAGAAAATCCTTTTATTATTAGGAATCACCTCTATTCGATAAAACATAATTATGAATTAAGGATTCTCTTTAGTTTATTTGGTGGGAAGTATCTTTCTCAGGAATTAAGTGATTTGAGCGGATTTTTTTATTTTACAAATGATGATTTGAAAGACTTAAATGGCGAAAGATTTATCTTAAAATATCAAGCTATTAAAAATCATATTGAGAAAGGTCCCAATCATTGTATTGCAATTAATTCATCCTATCATTGGCTTGCGTTAATATCAGCCTTAAAAATTGGAAAAGACCATCTCTTAATATTAAATGATCCCAATAAAACTAAACAAATTAAGAAAAAAATTTCAAAGAGAAAATTCTCTGACAAAGATCTCTTCTATTTTTTTAAATACGATCTAAAAAACGCAATAATATTAACTGAAGAGATAAAAGAATTTTTAGAAAAGGAATTATCTAAAGAAAAAAATCTGCTTATAAATTTACTCAGAATGATTAAAAAAGATAAGAAAGAAGAATAGTCCAATTTTATGATATCTCTGGAAAGATGGTCAATAAAAAAACTTTAAATTCAAGCTGGAATATATACTTTTAATTTAGGGGTTGATTTCTTTAAAATTAAAAGTCCTTCCTCCTTGTATCCTTCTAGTAATTTTTTCGCAGTTGAAACTCTAATCTCATACTTCATTGATATTGTTGTTGGAGTAATAGTTTTTAGCTTCATAATCTCTTCCTTTATTTGTTTTTCTAAACTAGCAGGAATAAAAACATCTCTTTTTGTAATACTTACTTGTTTTACTCTTCCATATTTTCTTCCAAGTTTAATCGTCTTTTTAACTACACTTAATTTTTCTTCTTTTTCAGACATTCATTACACACTTATTGATTAAAATTAGTATTATTTACAACTTAAAGCCAAATTATATTAAGAAATGTAGAGATTGAAAAAATATAAAATTTATTCTTTTATATTTATTGATAAGGACTTATTTTTTGGAATTGTGAATTGTGTCTGATTATTATTTTAATATTAAGACTAAGAGACCCGAAGAAATTTATCAAAATGTTTTTGAATACTTTAAAGATGACCAAATAATTAAATATAGTACATCTAAAAGTATGATGAAAATCCAAGAGAAAATTACTTTAAGAGCGTTAGAAATTATTAAAATTCAACCAAAAGATTTAATCCTTGATGCGGGGAGTGGTTGTGGTTTCTCTTCAATAGTGCTAAGAGAGTTAGGTTTCAATGTAGTATCGTTGGATATCATTAGACACTTACTTAATTATTATCAACTTCCTGAAATGAATCCTGTTCTTGCTGATATATGTTTGACTCCTTTTAGAGATGAGACTTTTGGAGCAATAATATCAATCTCCGCACTTCAATGGATATATTCAGATTCCAATATGGAAAAAGATTTGAATAATCTAATCATTTCATTTCATCGAATTTTAAAACCTAATGGAAAAGTTATTTTTCAATTTTACCCCAAAACTAATCTTATTATGGAAAAAATCGGTTCCACCTTTAAAAAAAAAGATTTTTTCGAAGGAAACTTCATTATAGATAATATCAAAAGCCCTAAAAAGAGAAAAATTTTTTTGTTTCTAAAAAAAAAGATCCAAAATTAAATCCAATAAATTTATTTTATTTTAAAAAAATAAATAATTATAACTTTTGTCGGATTTGCTCAAGATATAATCAATTTTTCCTCATTTTTGGAAATAAATATAATACTACGATAATGTTAACTTAAAAAACTTTTAAAAACTCAAATTTGTATTAATGTGTTACATATCTTTTAAAAAATCTAATAACAAAATTCAATGATATAAAATGAAAAATAAAAAAACACTAAGCATAATGGCGATTTTATTTGTTTCAATGCTTCTCATACCTTTAAATAATATTTTTATTAACATTGATAATGAAAATATCAATAATGAGATTGTAGACGATGATTCACAAATCGATAAAAAATTTGATACATTTGATCTTTTTGTGACTCCAGATTTAAGCGAAGTAAGCCTTGATCCTTGGTGGAATGGTTCATTCCTATACAGAAAGCTTATCAATATTACAAATCCTAATCCCGTAGATTTAGTTAATCATACAGTCTCAATAGAAATTAATTATAGTGAATTGGTAAATGCTAACAAAATGAATTCAAGCTTAAAAGATGTAAGGATTGTGGAAAATGATATATTGAGAGAATATTACATCAAACAGGATTTTCCTGTAGCTGGTAATGCAACAATTTGGTTTAAAGCCAACTGCTCGGCAAGCACAACAGACTATGATACATTTATGTATTATGGAAATGATACGTTTGAATATGCCAGTACGCTTTTAAGCGAAAATCCTGCCGGATTAATATGGTATGAGTTTGAGGAAAGTTCTGGTAGCACTGCCGTTGATTCGCTTGGTAATTATAATGCGAC
The DNA here is from genome assembly GCA_030606485.1 of Promethearchaeota archaeon. GTDB lineage: Archaea > Asgardarchaeota > Lokiarchaeia > Sigyniarchaeales > SOKP01 > 6H3-1. Next base: position 180,193 of record JAUWGH010000001.1, read on the forward strand.
ATATCGAGGTGGTTATCCTACTCCTACGACAGATAGTCAAGTTGGAGCGAGGGCTATTCAAATGGACGGAACTAGCGATTATTTATCTATTGATAGTAAGCATTTCTCTACAATCGGAGAAATTAGTGGGCTTACTGTTACGTGTTGGTTCAAGACACCAGAAACTGGAGTTGAGTGGACTTATAATTGGGCGTTTTTCGATTACGATAGGTCTGAGTATTTCAATTTTTATATAAGAGGAGATGACGGGAGAATAGGATTTTCTACAAAACCTAGTTCTGGAAATATAGATGACTTTTATAGTACTAATAGTTATAACAACGATGCTTGGCATTTCGCCGCTGTTGTTTACGACGGAGATAATAAATTTATTTATGTCGATCCAGATAGTGGTACGCCAGAGGTCTCCGGATTTGGTTCAGCTCCAACAGCTCATCCTGGATTGGATTTGGGTTCTGGCTCTACAAGATATGGATTCGTAGGAGATGGTTCTGAAGCCACTTCAGACAATGGTAATCGCAACAATAGATATTACGAAGGCATTATCGACGATCTTAGATATTTCGAAAAGGCTCTACCTAGTTCGGATATATTTGACATATATAAGAATTACTACCTTACAACCAATTTAAATGAAGAACAACTACAACAAGCCCAAGTAGAATTCACAACATTAGATGTGGATGGAAGGATCGTTCCAAACGCAGAAGTTTCCTTATATAATGGCACTACTGGGATATGGTTTTCTACAAAAAACTCATCTACGGATGGCACTATAACTTTTACTAATCTAGATAACGATGAGTACAATGTTACTGTTAATTATACACTCAACTCTGGACTTGAAGAACTAGTTTTTAATAGTTCTGATAGTTCGTATGGTAAATATAATTTTACTCTCACCGGACTCTATCATACATTTGATTTACCCTTAAAGATGTGTTCGTTTGACTTTCAAATAGTCGATTGGGATAAATATCCTTTAAATTATGGATACATAAATGTTAGTGAAAAACCTACGGGTGTTGTCTTAGAAACTCTAATACTTGATAGTGATGGAAAGACAACCTTCCGCTGGCTTAATAGAACTTTATACTATTATAAAACCTATTATAAAAACGATGATTACAATCCATTTACGACTCCTTTAAACGAAAGTTATATAAATAGAAGTTGGTACATTCAAAATGAAAAGATTTACAATCAAACAATAAATGTAAATGAAACTGCTATTCCTGGTCCTGGAATTTATCAAGTTAAAGAGTATTTTTATACAAATGGCTCAAAGACTATTCTTGGTAATAAAAAAATATTGAAAGCTAATATAACATTATCGAATATGGAAAATAATCTCGATTGGGTAAAAATTTATTATGTAGATAAAGATGGAAATACATATAGTGGTGTTATTGATGACCATCTTCTGTATCAAAATACAACTTATACGCTTACAGATAAAAATGATTTTATACAGATCGATATGAGAAACCCACAAAATCTCCCCAGTCAGTTAGTAGCCGATAATTACGAGGTATATGGCTTATATATTGATGTTCAAGGTCAAAATAGTACTCAATGCAACGGAACGGTTAAAATAGATACGATTGAAACATATAATGTTTATAATCGAACGGCTTTAGCTAAAATACATATTAAAGTAATTGACAATACCATATTTTCACCGGTACCTTCGGTTATTGTTCATGTAATAAATGGATCAATAGAGACTGGCATTTCAGTAGTGAATCTAACTACAGCTGATGATGGATTCGCCTATGGTCAACAAAACAGTGATATTGGTTTTTGGTATTTAAATGGACATTCATATAATTTTACTTTTGAATACTTTGGCGTGAAAAACAAATACTTTACAGTAAATGATACAGATCCATCACAATGGGAGCCTATTAATGTAGATAAATATAATTATACACTTCAGGGAAATTCCTCGATTATATTTCAACTCATAATAGACCCAAGTTTATATATAACTAGTTTTATTGAATCTAGCGGTTATAATTCAGCAATCTGGGGACAAAATATAATATATACGGTAAAGTTCTCATCTTCAACAAATGGTCAAACTGGTCCTTGGACTCCAATTACAGAACCTGACGAAATAATAACCACAATTAAAGACTTTGACGGTGTACCTCTATTATCCAAACCAATGGACGAATTAGGTGGTGGATTTTTCACAGTTACCTTTAATTCAGGTAGTTTATCTGCTAGCGATAGTAGTGTATCATATTCCGTTGAAATTACAGGAAATAAGGTAGGATATAGTGATCCAACCCCTAAAACTTTTCTACTTCAAGTATATGCTATTCAAACAGATATTTGCTTGCATAATTCGAGTAATCCAGCTCAAAATTTAACCGAAGTTTCACAATATTATAACGAATTAACCAATATAATGGTTTCATATTATGTAAACGGTAGTCCTGACTCACGATTAACTGGGGGTAAACTAAGTTACACTTGGGACTATGGCTCGGGTTCTGATATTGGAGAAGATTCGATATATCCAGGATATTATTCATTTGAAATTAACACTTCAAGTGCTCCTAGTACTGCAAAATATGGAATTGATGTGAGTGTGTCGCTTGAAAATTATACAACAAAAAATTATATAGCTTATATCAATATTCTCCCAAGATCTACTACTATTAACGGAACTACAACACTTAAACACATTTCTAAAAATGTGTGGATAAAAGATGAATATAATTTTACATTTGAATATAATGATACTACTGAAACAGAAAATTTTAGAGTGGGCGATTTGGAAACAGCATTCTATTACTGGTATAAAATTGACGCCAACGGAACACCAATAGGAACCCCAAGTCCTCAAATCAATTTAAACTTAACAGAAGATAAATTATTTATTCTAGATTTTGATACAGAATTAAGAGATATCGGAGATTACGTGATTTTTATTACATTACAAAAAAATAATTACGAAGCTAGAAATGCATTTATAAATTTAGCAATTAATAAGAGAACAATGAGTTATACTCTCTCTGCGACCAATTTAGAAGGTTCTCAAGTAAATGTGGTCAAGGGAGCAAATGTAGTCTTTACACTTGATTTAAAGGACAATTCAAGAAATTTGGCAGATTTGAATAATGCAACAGTTTTATTAACGATTGGAACTGAGCAATACGTGTTTAATAAAACTGGGAATGGTATATACGAATTAATTTTATCAACTGCTGATATCGATGCTTTTTTTATACCTAATATACTCACAGGAGCGATTAATATTTCAAAGGAGGATTATATTTCAGAATCTATTCCAATTACGATTGTTGTTGGAATGGAACAGATACTCCCTGGAATTCCATTATTTTATTTCATATTGGTAGTTGGTGCTTTTGCGATATCCATTAGTGGTATAGTTGGATATAAAGTAATTCAGTATAGCAGAATTCCAGAATTTACAAAGAAGGTAAATAAAATGAGAAAAGCGATTAAATCAGATAAAACTATATCAGAAACTCTAGCTACAGAAACCAAAATGGAGTATATGCTAGAATCATTAGGTGATAGATGGGGAAAATTAGGAATATCATTAGAAGAAATTCTTGGAATAAAAGTTAAAAAATTAGGTGAAATTAAAAAAGAATCCATAGAAGCTGAAGAAAAGCCACCGGAATCTGAAAAAGAATATCCAGAGGTCGAGAAAGAACCATCGGAGCCTGAAATAGAATATCCAGAGGTCGAGAAAGAACCATCCGAACCTGAAATGGAATATCCAGAAGTTGAAAAAGAACCACCAGAGCCTGAATGGGAATATCCAGAACCTGAAAAGGAACCACCAGAAACTGAGAAAGAATTTGATGAAAATCAAGAGGGAGGTAGTGAAGAGTAATGCCAGTTGGATTAGTCATAATGAAATGGGATGAAAGAGTAGGTACGCAAATTTTGGCTAAATATCCTGAAGAAGTTGTGATTGGTGACAAGACTTTAATGCAAGTCTATAGCACGCACGAATATACTGGGGAACCAGGCATGGTAAGCCTGATGGTGGGCCCATTAAACATTGCAAGTTATTATACAGGAGTAGATACAGGTTATTATATTATATTACTTTTGAGCTTAGAAGATGATCCTGATTTATATGAAGGTGGTTTGGCTGATGTCTCACGTCAAATTATCGCAAACATTGAAGAAGAATCTTTTCTAAATCTTATACCTTCAATTTTTCAGAGATTATCTGTGTATCCAAAATTAAACGATGAACAACGACTTGCAATTGTTTACCAAGATGAGATTAAGAGATTAATTATAAATCGTTTAAGAGATGAGGGAGCAATTTCAAAATCGGAGTTAATAGTATGGTTAAAAGATCGATATAGACAGGGATTCGTTGATTTAGATGCAATTATTATGTCTTTAATTAAAAGCGATTTAATCAAAGAAACATCAGTGAAAGGCATGCCTTCAGAATTAATCTTTCTAATTCATGATATCTTGATAACCAGAGTTCCTCCAATAGAATTGCTAGCAAATCCCGCTGATAAAGGGCTGCCTTCAAACTTAGCCAATGATTATACAATAGAATCTCGAAAGTTTTTTCAAGGATATAAACCAGATGAAGAAGACAATTTATTACTGATTGAATTACTTATTGATCCACAAGTCTATGAATCTCTAAAGCTTTTGCGACAAGCAATTGTTACAAGAAATGATCTTGAAAAGCTCAAGAAAAAAGGTGTGGATGACGTTGATTATGTGCTCAAGAAGCTTTGGTCATCTAGAATGATTCAAGTATTTCAAGATGATAGAGGTAACGAATATTACGCGCTTTTATCCGATTTCTACATTGAGAAATTTTTCCCAAAATACCTGTTGAATATAATAAGACGTGAATATGCTACCAAATCTAAATCTAACCAAGTCCTATTAGAATATCTAAGTGTATTACATGATACGTTTCAAGCAAAGAAAAAAACTAAAGTAAAAGAATAAATAATATCTTTTTTTTTTTTAAAATATATTTTTAATCTCTTTTTTCTAGATGATATTTCAAAATTAGTTTATTAATCATATTTTTTTAATACATCATCTTTTATTTTTAGTAGACCTTTAAAATATCTCGAATTAATTCTTGAATCTAATGTTTCCAAGAACTTTTTTAAATTATTTTTATTTGAATTTAATTTTGAAACAAGGTTTCTCCAAATTGAAAGATTATGAATTACTCTTGATTTTCTGTCTTTAATAAAGGTATTTACAATTTGTTTAATATTTTTTCTATTACATACCTCACATTTGCATTTATTTGTTGTAGCGAAAAATTTCTCCCTCTTTTTAAAGTTATCTTTTAAAACACTTGCCCTTAGGCTGTATCCATTTTCATTAAAGATTGTTCCATAAGCTAGTGCTGATGTGACTGGGGTGGAACCATCAAAACTTGAAACTCCAAAATAAGCTAAAATCGGTATTAAATAATAGCTTGCAACTCCACTAAAATGCACTTTAGCATTTTCTTTTATTACATCTCTTATTCCCAGCCCAATTTCAAATAATCTTCTTATTCCTTCCTTCTTATATTTTGGATATTTTAAGAATTCGCTAACGCCGATACAAAAATGATTATGCCCATCATTTGAAGCTTTCTCAAACCATTCTCTTGCAGATTCATAATTATTTACTTGGATGGAGCAGTAAATCGGTATGGTTGAATTATTATTTTCTCTGGCCCAATTAGCATATTCTAAGTTTTTCTTATAATATTTTATTAATTTAGAGGAATCTAACAACCAGTATAAAAATTTATCATAATTGATTTTTTTGCTATAAATTTTCTTAAGTCTATCTTCTTCCACCTTTAAGTCTAGATCCCCAGGTTGCACATTTTTTGACATAAATCCAATTGTGTTTTCATTGGCTAATTTCATTTGTTGAGCTAAAATTACCTCTTTAGATCTTTTTTCTGGATTTTTAATATTCCACCAATTTCCCGCATGGATAAATCGTAATGATTGATGAATTTCTAGAGCCCTTATTTTTGATGGTGTCAAATTATAAGGAATTGTTATCGGAATTGTATCAGTTAAACCCTCGATAAATGTGCTATAAAATTCGTAAGTTCCTTTATATTTCATTTCCAAAATTTATAAATCGTTTGAAAGAGAAGAAGTAAATAATTAAGAAAAAATTTTTGAATAACTTTTCTTTATTTTTATTGTGAATTGATATGATAGAAAAAGATTCTACAGAACAGTATTTAGATCTCCCAGAAGCAATAGGCTTAGATGGTATAGATTTAGAGAAATATATCATTGCCTCTTATATAATAAAACGACCTAAAGGGCAAAATGTAAATTATTTAGCACGGTTTGCCGCGATCGAACAGTCTACGGGCACATGGGTGAGAGTTCCAGCTGAAACAGCAGAAGTAAGAAAGCATCACGTTGCTAGAGTGTTAGGTGTTTATGAGATCCCTTATTATGAATACGTAATTCCAAAAGATATTAAAGAGAGGACTTATTTCGTTCAAATAGGATTCCCGATTATAAATTTTCGACCACAAATTCCTCAACTTTTTACCTCTGTAATCGGAAACATCTCTATTACTCATGGGCTTAAATTAGTTGATTTAGCGTTTCCTAAAGAATGGCTGAAGGGATTTAAAGGACCAAAATTTGGAATTGATGGAATTCGAAAACTCTTAAAGGTACCTGAGAGACCGACCTTAAACAATATGGTAAAACCTTGCACCGGTCATACTGCAGATGTAACGGCTGACTTGGTTTATAAAGCCGCCGTCGGTGGTTGTGATGTTGTAAAAGACGATGAGTTAATTTCGAATCCTGTATTTAATACAGTTGAAGAAAGAATAACAAAAGTAATGGAAGCAGTGGATCGTGCTGATTCGGAGAAAGGGGAAAAAACTCTTTATACAATTAATATTTCCAATAGAGTTCCCGATATGTTTGAATTAGCAGATAAAGCAATTGAGCTAGGGGCTAATGCATTAATGGTAAATTATTTAGCTACTGGATTTGAACCATTTAGAAAATTAGCAGAAGATCCATCAATTAAAGTTCCAATTTTAGCTCATATGGATTTTGCGGGGGTATATATCGGAGGTGAATGGACTGGAATGACAAGTATGCTTGTTCTCGCCAAACTTCCAAGAATTTGTGGAGCGGATATTGTTGTTACACCTGCTCCTTATGGAAAAGCGGAAATTCTAGATGAAAGATTTGAAAATAATCTTCGAGCTTTAAGGTTTCCTTATCAACATATTAAACCAACATTACCGATGCCATCAGGTGGTATAACAGTAGGAATGGTCGAAACATGTGTTAAGGATGCAGGAAACGACATTCTCATTGGAAGTGGTGGTGGTATTCATGCTCATCCAGATGGACCTACTGCAGGAGCTAAAGCTTTTAGACAAGCCATTGATGCTGTTATGCAAGGGGTTAAAGTTAAAGATTATGCAAAAGACCACAAAGAGTTAGGAGTAGCTTTAGGCGTTTGGGGTACAGGAAAAACAAAATTAATTGAATAATTAAATCTCTATTTTTTATTTTTTTTAATATTTGTAGCAAGAGATTAGACTATTAAAATGAATAAAATTGTATTCAAATTATTTCAAATAATATTATCAAACAGATTTTGACAAATTACTTGTGGCATTAGTCCGAACGCCTCTATCCCATCCACTACAGGAGTATTTGGGAATACTTTCCGTTTTAATTTCCCGATATGGGAATTCTTTTCCACAATTGAGGGATACCCTCGGAGCTGATCCGATGCAAAATTAATTCTTTCTTGTAATAAACAAGCAAAATAAGTATTTAAATTTAACAAGACAACAGATTTTCTATAAAGTGGAAAAACTCTAAAGAATTCAACGATATTATCAAACGATATTAATCTTTATGGAATATATTATTTTTGGTAACTATAAATATTTTGGATAAAATGATGATTAAAAAAAGGAAATGAAAAAATATTCAAAAAAAAAAATACATTAACTTCATGTTCCTGCGACTCGTTTAGGATAATGAGTTTGAGCTTTAAGATTCTCTTGCAATAATTTATTAACCAGTTTAAATCGAATATTATTAAATTTCTCATTATACCACAAATTATTCAATTCATCTGGATCGTTTTTTCGATCAAACAAATCTCCATGATCTTCAAAACCTTCATATATTGTTAATTTATAATCTTCAGTTACTAAGTGTCTTAATCGTGCTTCAAGAGATCCAACTTCTTCATCATTTTCGATGAAAACACAGTCTCTAACTTTTTTATTTGGATCCAATAATAATGGAGTCATATTAAAACCTTGCATGTCAGGAGGCTGATAGCGCTCTTTAATATGCAAGAGATTTAGAATGGTTTTAGGAATATCAATAGAACTTATTAAAGATTCACAAACTCCCGGTTTGGTTAAACCTGGTACTTTCCATATTAGAGGAAGATGTAATACACCATTGTAAGGGCAAGGACCTTTAAATAACAAACCATGATCTCCCATTAAATCACCGTGATCACTGCTATACATTACTATTGTATTATCTGCATAACCTAACTTCTTCAATGTAGATAATATTTCTCCTATGCTATAATCTATTAGTGCAACAGATCCGTATGTTAAGGCTATAAATTTTCGTGTCTCCTCTTCATTAGTTTCTCGCAAGAACGCTCTAAAAAATGGTGGATTTTTTAAAAGAGGTCCCAAAAATTTATGGCTATATAAGTTTTTTGCATCGTTAAAATTCGGAGGAAGTTCAATTTCTTCTGGTTTGTACATATCATAATATTTTCCTGGAGGGCATAGAGGATAGTGAGGATCTAAAAAAGAACAATGCAAATAGAAGGGTTTATCTCCATAATCTCCCCGGGCATGTCGTTCAAGGAAGGCAATAGTACGTTCTTTAATATATGTTGTACTATAAAGTTCTTCAGGAAAACCCTTATCACACCATAATGAGAAGTAATTGTCGATTCTCCTCCATTTCTTTTTTACGAATTCGGCGTGTTTCGGTGATTTTTTTTCCAACCAATCTAAATAATGTCCAACGCATATAGTACCATTACCCGTTGCGAATTCTACCTCTTGAAATCCATAATATGGGAGTGGAAAATTCTCTTTTACAAGATTATTACCAGCTTCCTCTGCTAACCAGTCGCCCCAACATTCTGCAGATTTTGTTTTCCTTCGATATGGTGGTGACATAAATTGAAAATGTGTTTTTCCCATAACCGCTGTACACCAGCCTCTTTTCATTAATGTTTGAGCAATATTTGGAAGATCTTCCCGTAGATTAATCCCATTACTCCTTACACCATGCATATTTGGATATAATCCCGTATGTAATGTTGCTCTGTTGGGCATACAAATAGGAGCAGTGCAAAAGTAATTCGAAAACCTAACGCCTTCTTTTGCAAACTTGTCAAGATTTGGTGTTTTTAAAATCGGATTTCCATAGCAACTTAAATGGTCTGCTCTATGAGCATCGGATATTATGAATAATACATTCATTTCTTCACTCATTGCAATCAAACCACTTTATTTTATTTATAAATAGATTCTTTATCATTGAAAAATTATTATCCTACTTAAAATTTAACAAATAGAAATAAAAACCAATTAAATATCAGAAAATTTTATTTCTAAGACATTGATTTTTCCCGAAATTTACAAAATGCGTTATGTGAAGAATAAATTGTTCGTACTAATTTTATGAACAATGTTGTTAGTATTTATAAAATAATTTTATAATTTATGGATATAGATTTCATTTCCAATCTAAAAAAACATTCTTTTATCGGCGAATTGGTTATTATAATTCTTATTGGTTAAATATGGTAATCAGTTATTTAACCTCTTACCATTTTAGTACCACACTTTGGGCAATTTTGATTCATGCACGGAACTCCTACTTGATGTGGAACCGTATGACCACAATTTGGACAGATACAAGCCCCACTAGGACCTGCAGCATAAGGTCCTCCCATTCTTCCTCTACCACCTCTACCACTCATAAAATGACCTCCTTTAACAATATTTTAAATTATTTAATTAATTTTTAATTACTTCCATATGAAATTTACATACTTAAGAACCCTTGTATGCAATATCACAATTATTGAATATATTTTACATTAAATAATAATTTAATCTTATTATTTGGAATATAAACTCTCTAATTATAATAACAAATCAAAAGATTTACATAATCAATCCTCTATATAAACAAAAAAATCTTTAAGTTATGGCAAGATTTTATATAAATTTTAAATTATAATAATTACGGGTTGTGAAAATATGGATGAAAATTTAGCAATTAATTCATTTTTAGGTTCATTGATTAATGAACTGCAATCCACCCTAGGAAAATCTACTTTGAATGCGCTTATTTATAGAATTGGCCAAAAATCCGCCGAGATTATCGCTAAAAGAATTCTTGAAAAACACAAGCAAAATGGCGGTAATTTTGAAAATATTTCAGCTGCTTTTCATTTATTTCAAAGTATGGTTTCTCAAATATTTGAAGTTGAGCAACTTAATCAAAACAACGAAGAAGACCGAACAGTAATTAAAATAAAAAATCGATGTCCTTTTCATAAACTTATTGCAGAAAGGGAAGATCTTGAATATGGTGGCACTCTTTGTCAATTTTCTAAAGCATATTTTGAACAAACATTAAAAAAACTCACAAACATAAAAGTTGAATATAAACTGAATGGTGTTAAACCCATAGAAGATTACTGCTACGTTGACTTAGTTTTTTTGAAAGATTTGAAGGAAATGGAAGCGAAATTAAAGGAAACCAATTCCCAAAGTATAAATTAATTTTTATACTAAATTATTTATAGAATGAATTATAAGAAGCAGATTGCTGTTTTATTATCTGATTTTATAAAGGAAATTACCCCACAAGAAGTGGAAAAATTAATTGAACTTCCTCCTAAAGATATTGATTTTGATTATTCATTTCCTGTTTTTATTTTATCAAAAGAGAAAAAGAAATCTCCTCAACAAATTGCTGTAGATTTAGAAAAAAATTTGATTAAGCCTGAATTTTTATTAAAAATTAAAGCTATTGGACCATATTTGAATTTTAATATAAATAAAACATTTTTAGCAAAAGAAATACTAACTAATATTTTTAATAAAAGGGAAGAATTCGGACGAATTGAATCCAAGGAGATTGAGCGTCCTCTTAAAATCGTTGTTGAGTATCCTTCCCCAAATACAAATAAACCCTTACATCTTGGAATTATTAGAAATATTTTTATTGGTCAATCAGTTTCAAACCTTCTAAGATTTATTGGTAATGAAATTTTTGAAGTTAATTTATACAATGACAGAGGTATTCATATTTGTAAAAGTATGCTTGCATACCAAAAGTGGGGGCATAATAAAAGACCAGAAGATGAGAATATTAAGTCTGATCATTTTGTTGGAAAGTTCTACGTTTTATTTAATGAAAAATTGCAAAATAATCCCGACTTGAATCAAGAAGCTGAGGATTTACTTCATAAATGGGAAAATAATGACCCAAATATACGTGCTATTTGGAAAATGATGAATACTTGGGCAAAAAAAGGTTTTAATGAATCATTTAGTAAATTAGATGTTAAATTTGACAAAGAATATTTTGAATCTGATATATATAAAAAAGGAAAAGAAATAATAAATACTGCAATTAATGGTGAAAATTTTGAACAGGTTGAAGATAATGCAGTTATTGCTAGATTAGAGAAATATAATCTTCCTGATAAAGTTTTACTTCGCAGTGATGGCACATCACTTTATGTTACACAAGATATATATTTAGCTAAAAAGAAAAAAGAAGATTTCAATTACGACAAGTCAATTTATGTTGTTGGAAATGAACAGAACACCTATTTTAAGCAATTATTTAAAATATTAGAACTTTTAGGCTTTTCAGAGGAAATGATACATCTTAATTACGGTATGGTATATTTACCAGAAGGTAAAATGAAAAGTAGAGAAGGTCAAACTGTCGATGCAGATGAAATTATTGAGGAAGTATATAACTTAGCTAAAAAAGAAATATTAAAACGATATAATGATTTAAATGAAGAGGAAATAGAAAAGCGATCGAGGATCATAGGACAAGCTGCTTTAAGATTCTACATTTTGAAATATGATCCAAAAAAGGATTTTACCTATTACCCTGATAAAAGTATCTCATTTGAAGGTGATACAGGTCCATACATTCAATATGTTTATGCAAGAATCCAATCCATTATTAACAAAACAGAAGTTGAGATTGATCTAGATATTGATTTTTCACTCTTAAAACACAAAACCGAAAAAGAATTGATATTTAATTTATATCAATTTCCAGAAATTCTTAAAGAATCTGCAGAGTTTTATAAACCACATTTTATGTGTCAATATCTTTTAAATCTATCTCAACACCTCAATTCTTTTTATGTTAGTTGTCAAGTCATTACTAGTGAAATTAATTTACAAAAAGCTCGATTATTATTGATTAGATGCATTCAGATTGTAATAAAAATTGGTTTGAATCTACTTGGTATAGAAATTTTAGAACAAATGTAATTTTCTAAAGGGCGTTAGTTAAATGAAATCTTTTTTTGATTTTAAAAAACAGTGTGATAAGAATACTGAATTTGTCATTTTTGGAATACCATGGGATTCTCTCAGTTCATTGGAAAATGCCGATTCATCGCTAACTCCTAAAAAATTACGTGAAATTAGTTATGAACTTGCAAGAACTACTGAAATTGGTTTAGACATTACTGCAATTAATGCATGTGATTTGGGAGATATTGAAATTGATCCATCAGATACTGGTAAAAACATCAAAAAAATTGAAGAATTTCTCAAAAAGATTGATTATTTTAATAAAAAAGCAGTGCTGGTGATGATTGGTGGTGATCACTTTTGCACATTTCCTATAGTAAAATTTATCGGTGATATGATTGAAAAAAAAGAAGACTTTGGAGTTTTAATTTTTGATGCCCATGTAGATTTTTACAACACTTGGGAGGGAAGCAAATTTTCCCATACTACTGTCTCTCATCGATTATATGATTTAGAATATATTAATAATGAAAATTTAATCATTGTTGGAACGCGAGATATTGATAATATTGAACTTGAAAATGTAAAAAATGAAAACCTCCGTTATCTTAATGCATACAAGATGGATGAGATTGGGATCCAACAAACTACAACTGAAATTATGCAATTTTTCAAAAAATATTCAAAAAAACCGAAATTGTATGTATCAATTGATATTGATGTTTTAGATCCCTCTATTGCTCCTGGAACAGGTTATGCAATAGCTGGTGGTATCAGTTATAGAAATTTATGGAAAATATTAAGAAATTTAGCAAAAGAATTTGAAATAATTGGATTTGACTTAGTTGAGGTATCTCCTCGTCTTGATTTACCAAATAGAATGACCCAGATTTGTGCTGCTAAACTAATTGTTGAATTTATGAGTTTTATAAGGAATAAAAAATTATATGAATGATTATAATGAAAGAAAATGATTTAAAAAATTTTAAACCAGTAGAGCAGATTGATATATCTCAAAATGATAGTATTAATAAAATCATTAGGTCCTTAATTAATACGGGATTTAATGCGAAACGACTAGCTTTAGCGTGTGAAATTTACGAGAAGATGATAGAAGATAAAGAATGTATAAAATTTTTTGGACTTTCTGGTGCAATAGTTCCGGTTGGACTTGGAAAAATCATTCACGATTTTATAGAAGAGGGCTTTCTCGATATACTTGTGACAACCGGTGCAAATATAACTCATGATATAGCTGAGACTCTAGGATTCCACCATCTGCAAGGCGATTTTAAATTAGAAAATATTGATGATGCAGAATTATATGATAAAAAAATCAATCGAATATATGACGTGTTTTTACCTAATAATGCTTATGAAGGAATTGAAGATTTTATTTCAGATTTAAATATCCCTAACGATGAAATGCCGGTAAGTGAATTTTTAAAATTTTTAGGTGAACAACTACCAAACAATCCTAATTCGATTTTAACAATTTGCGCTGAAAAAAATATTCCAATTTTCTGTCCTGCTTTTACTGATTGTGGTTTAGCACTTCAATTGGGTTTCCACAATCAAAAACTCAATTTAAATCATTTTAAAGATATGCTAAAAATGGTAGATTTAGCATGGGATGCCAAAAAAGCCGGTGTTTTTATTGTTGGTGGAGGTGTTCCGAAAAATTTTATTATGCAATCCCTCCAATTTTCTCCTAATTCTGCCTTTTACGCAATTCAAATAACAATGGATCGACCAGAACCAGGAGGACTAAGTGGAGCAACATTAAGTGAGGCAGTTTCATGGGGAAAGGTTAATAAAGAAGCATTATACACAACTTTAATTTGTGATGCAACTATTGCTCTTCCCTTAGTTTTTTCATATTTAAAAAATTTAAAAAAATGAACCTTTTAATCGTTGATCTACGGTTTTTCCTTCTTCTCCAAATAAATTATCAATTTCTTTCTTGAATTCTTGAAATTCTGATACATGTGCAAGATTTTTATTTTTATACTTCTCCTTAAATAACAATAGTAGTTTTTTCAGTTCAGGAACAATTCTTTCTCTTTCTTTATCTATATGTTTTACTTTACCCATTATTATATAAGAAATAATCAATTCAGAAACACCCTCACCATCCGTAGATAAAATTTTATCTTGAGTGAATATTAATGATTTCTTTTTACCTTCTATATATTCAAGACCATGAGCAAATGCCACCTCTGAAAAGTTAATTATAGCCGTTAAAAGCCCCGATCTTAAATCTTTATCTTTTATACTCGCCCCAAAATCGTGATACTGTGAACTTACTATAGTAAAACCCCTAAATAAAATTCCACATTCGCGAATTAAAACCATATGATCTCCCAAATATAAATTCTTAAAAATTCGCAGTATCTATATAAATAAATCTCTTTTCAAATATTTTAACTTTTGTTAAGCATTTGTAAATGTTGATGATTAAGTTTTAATATTTTTATAGTCATTTCTTTCAAAAAAACATAGAAAAGATTCAAAAATTGTTAATAATTTTTGTACTACTGTTTTAGCCCTTTATAAAGTCGTTTATTAAAGATTTTAGTAAGGGTATTATAATATTTTCTGCCCTATTATCTGATATTTAAATTTGTTTTTTATTATATCGACTTGAAAGCCAATTTCTTCCATAAAATCTTTTATCTTTTGTGGATTTTGCCACTTAGATTTACTTTTAAAATGTTCTTTTGCCGATCTTAAACCAGCCAATAATATCATTATTAAGTAGCGCCATTTCATTTTCCATTTTGGATATTCTCCATTAAAATCATTAATTATTACGAAACCTTCTTTTTTTAAAATTCTAAATATCTCATTTAGACCTTTTTCAATATTCTTCCATTCAGAAAGGCTACTCTGACAAATTGCTACATCAATCTCCCCATCAAGTAAGGAAATTTCTTCGGCATATTCAATTTTTAAATCTATTTCCCTGATATTATTTTCCATTGCTTTTTTTTGTGCTATTTCAATCATCTTTTTCGAAGGATCTATACCAATAACTTTAATTTCTTGATTTATCTTTTTAATCTCAAATAATAAGAAACCTGGACCACAACCAATATCTATTATCTTAATTTCTTTCTCAAATTCATTTTTTCTAATTAGTTTGATAATTTCTTTAGCTAACGGTCTATAAACATATTTTGATGCTTTTTCCAACTTTTTAACATAAAGTTTTACAGCTTTATCATTGTCAAGCCAATTTTTTTGCTCTGAATTTTTCATTTTTTTATCTAAAAATCTATTATTATTTGACTAACATTTAAAAATTTATTTTATAGCTAACCATTAGTTTTTTATATTTAACAAACGATAATATTTTTCTTAATTAACTTTAATTTTTCTCTCTAATAACATAATTGGACAATGAACCATAATATAATTCACTGCCTACAATAAGATTTTTTAATCTACTATTTTTCTCATTAAATTGGTTTTAGAGATTTATCTCGAGCAATTTACCACACGATTTACAATGCTTCCAAGTTCTACTAATTGAGGCTCCACAATATGGACAAAACCATCCTTCTCTAATTTCTATATTGTTTTGATGTGATGGGGTTTGCTCATATGGAAGACGTGGTATTCCCTCACCTTTTTTAGGGCCAAAAGGTTCATATTCTTTATTTGGTTCCTCTGTGCATTTAGAATGGCATTTAGGGCAATAAATCTTTGGTATAAAGCCGTAATATAAGAGGTACGGATTTATAATCATAAATAAATATAAAAAGAACATGAGATTGAAAAACCACGATAAAATCAATAGAATCGTAAGAATTGTAATAATTATAAATATTATTACAGCAAAAATTCCAAATACTTTTGTATTAAATTCCGACCTTGTTGGAAAACAATTCATACGACAATTATTACAGAATCTCATTTTATTAATATCTTGAGGCAATAAGTAATCAAGCTCCCTTTCTTTGACTATAAATTATTTATATTTTAATATAGATAAAGACTATTAAAACTTATCAAAGGAGATAAATCTTATTTCAAATAATATTATCAACTATATTTTGATTAATTATTTGCGGTATTAGTCCTAATACCTCTATCCCATCAACCGAAATGGAATTTGGGAATGCTTTTTTCATTATATTATAAGCTCCATTTACATCCGCATTGATAATTGTCCCATCAGAAGCTCTAAACAAACCTCTGGATATTCTTTTACCTAAATATCTTTTATGCTTTTTTATCGGTTCATTATCCAGGAAACTACATTTAGAAGTATATGGTTCGCCTGTAATTTTAAAAATAATTCCTTTTAATTTTGCTTTATACTTTAATTGTTTTAGTAACTTACAGAATGGAATTTGAACGAACTTCTGGTTATTTCTTTTTCCAATATTGATATTTTGTTTCCATCCATTATTATGCCCAATTCCGATTGAACCAATATCATTTTTAATGCAATAATCAATCAGATTCTTGGAAATTCTATGAAACAAGGTATTTATTTTATTATTACGTTTTAAATGTAACTTTTGTATTCTTTTAGTATCCCCGAAATTGCCTTTCTTATTTTCAATACTTCTATAATACGCTAATTGCTTATTATAATATTGATTTACGGATTTTACAACCCCACCCTTAATAATAATTGGCTTTACTCCAATATTATTTACAGCGGTTATGAGATTATTTAATCCTAAATCAATAGATAATTTCTTATCTTTATCCAGTCCTAAGTCTTGCTCTTTTTTCTCATAAATTATTTCTACAACATAACAAACTCCTTTAGGAATTAGCCTTACTTCTTTTAATTTTTCTTTAATTCTCGTCTTTATAGGGTTGAGATTAGACTTTTCAGGAAAATATAGATAACCATTCTTTATTCTGCATTGTTGGTTTGTAAAAATTACAATACATTCTCCATTCTTAGACTTATATTTTGGAGGTTTGGGCTTCCGTTTATACTTCTTATAATTCACTTTGTAATCTTTATTAGATCTAAAAAACGATTTCCAATTTCTACTCACCAATTTAAGTATTTGCTGAGAACTCTGAGATGGTAATTCTTTATATGTATTTTGATGCTTAAGAATGAAGTCTAAATCGTAATAAGAAAGAATATTTTCTAATTTGAAGAAATCTTGTCTGAAATACCAATTAGCTAAATTATAGAGATTCTTGGATTTATGGCACAATTTAGATAATTCCACCGATAGTCTTACCTGTATTTGTTCGGTTAATCTCATTTTTCTCTATAAAGTTGATCTAGATATTCTTAATATTTTTAAAACTTCATTCGTCTTCATTAATATTATTAGATGAATATAATTTTTATAGGAGACACAGTCCTTCAATTTAGTAATTTTTTACATATAATTATTAGAAACTCTAAAATATTATCAAATAATAGAAAAATTTATGAGATTTGTTATTCTTACTAACTATATAAGGTTTTTAAAAACTACTTAAAATTAAATAAAAAGAAAACTACGATAAATTCATATACTTAATAAATTAATTACATACAATAAAAAAAATAAATCACGTGAAAACAATTTGAGTGAAGAGGAAAAATCTTATGTCTTTAAAATCGTGGTTGTAGGGGATGGCGCAGTGGGGAAAACCTCCTTAATTAAGCAATATACTGAAGGGAGTTTCGTCAAAGACTATATTAAAACAATTGGGGCTCAGTTCTCGAAATATATTGAGGAAATTGAAGATGCACGAGTAAAACTCTTTTTTTGGGATATTGCCGGGCAATCTGAGTTTTCCTTTATGCGTCCGACGTTTTATAAAGGAGCGCGAGCAGTCATTTTAGTTTTTTCATTAATAGATGAGCAGAGTTTTAATAATATAAAAACCTGGCATGAAGATATTAAAAAATTTTGTGGAAATATCCCAATAGTGATTTTTGGCAATAAAGTTGATCTAGTAAATGAAAATGAATTAGGTGATTCCAAAATCAATGCATTGAAAGATGAGATTGGTTTTATTAAATATTACAAAACTTCTGCCATGACAGGTAAGAACGTGTATGATGCTTTCAGATGCATCATAAAAGAATTATACGATTCCGTAAAAGAATAAGCAGATTCATCAATTGAAATAAATAAAATTATTTTTAAATGAAATGACTTCTACCATTAGGAAGGAAAATAAAACCCCAGAAATTCTATTCTTTTCCTCAAATTATTGTGAACCTTGTAAAGAAGTTGAAAAATTAATACATAAAATTAATCTATCGATGTTTGGAAAAAAATTAAAGATTCAGAAAATCAGCATTGATACAAAAAATCCGATACTAAAGAAATATAAAATTACAAGTGTGCCATCTTTAGTAATCGCAGGAAAAAAATTAAATAGGAACGTAGATATGGATGATATTATTGACGCAATATTACAGGGGTTTATCTCTTCAGTAGATATTTGATTAAGAATTTATTAAATTAAAATGTTAAAAATAAAAAAAAATAAGGAAAATTTATCATGAATCGTTTTCTATTAAATAATTTATTAAAGAAGATGAAATCTAATCTTCTTGAAGGAAAAAGTATTGGGAATTTGAAAATAGGTGCCTTACTAGCTCTGGGTAGTCAATTGGAGGCTGTTTTTTATTATTTAGGTCATGAATTGGGTCTATTATTTGATGTTCCTAAAATCTCTGATCTTACTAAAATTCCTGAAGAACTAGTTAAAATAGTTAAAAAATACAATTTAGGTGAAATTGATATAACTGGACACTCACAAGAGCAGATTTCACAGGAGCATTTATCTGTTAAATTAAGAAATTGTCTTACTTGTAAAGATTTGTTATCTTCAAAAATATCTGCAGAGGGAACATTTTGTAGTTTTGAAGCAGGATTATTAGCTGCTTTAGTTGAAAAAATGAGTGATCTTCAATGTTTTGCTCAAGAAGAGAAGTGTAGTCTGCAAACCGACCAATCATATTGTGAATTTATCATTATATATCAAAAGGATTAGATTATTTATATTTACAAAAGTAAGCACTATAATCATCCATATTACAATAAGAATATTAACTAAAAGAAATTTAAAGAATTAATTGATTAAAAATAAAAAATTATTATATAGAATTTTATATACTTTTTATACATAAATTTTATTTAATTATAATTTCATAGGTAAATAGAATAGAGGCAAATTAAGAATATGAGCGATATTATTCTCAAGATCTGTCTATTGGGAGAAGCAAAAGTAGGAAAAACCACATTAGTATATAGATATATCGAAAATAAATTTCGGACTGATTTTAGAAGTACATTAGGTGTAAATTTATTAAAAAAGACAGTGAAGATCGGGGATTCAACTATTGCGACTCAAATATGGGATCTAGGTGGTCAAGAACCATTTAAAAAACTTAGAAAACTTTATTTGGAAGGAGCAGAAGGTGCTTTATTACTTTTTGATGTAACAAATCAACAATCATTTATTAAATTAGAAGAATGGATTTCAAGTTTTAGAGAAGTTCACGGGAATAAACCAGTAGTCTTAATAGGAAATAAAATTGACCTTAAAGAAAATATTATAATTGATCAAAGTCAAGCTGAGAGGTATGCAAGTGAAAACAATATGAGTCTTGTACTAACTAGTGCAAAAACTGGGGAAAATGTTGAAAAAGCATTTGTTGATTTATTAAAACGCATTATTTAAAATTAAATAGTATTATTTATTTGGACTTTACTTTTTTCAGAGAGCTCCCATAAAAAGGGAATAAATAAAAAATTTTTAAAATTTAATGGGAGTTTAGAGAAAGGAAATATCTTCATAATCAATTGAGTCCAAATTTTTCTTGGCAATACCTAATTCACGAACCTCTTTATTCAATTTGAGAACTGCCTCTCTAACTATGCTCTTTTCTTTAGCACCGGTGCAGACAATTCTCCCAGTTGAGAAAATCAGAAAAACAGTTTTGGGATCTTGCATTCGGTAAATAAGTCCGGGAAAGACTTCAGGCTCATACATTGCATATTCCATCACAATTGCTGCCATATTTAAATCTATATTTGTATGAAGATCACCACTCGCCACGATATTTTGAATGGTTACTACAGGATTTTTTACATCAATTCCAGCTTTTTTAATATTTTTAATTACTTTTTGAACAACCTTACCAGATTCAGATGCTTTTCTAAGACCTGTAACTACCATTTTACCGGTTGAAAAGATTAAAATTGTGGCACGTGGTTTTTCTATTCTCATTACCAGACCTGGAAACCGTTCAGGATTGTATTCCACATCAGGTAGTTTTCTCGCAATCAGATTTAGATCAACCTTCTCCGTGATTTCTACTACTACTGTGCCTACAACATTCTCAATTTTATAATCCAAGTTCGCTTCGTAATCATAATCTTCCCATTCATCTTCTTCCTCCCCTTCTTTTAAATCCTTATCTTCATTAAGCTCTTCTTCACTCATGGTTTTTATACTCAAATAATAACTATAAAATGATGAATCAATAAACTATATTAATTTAAAGATGATTTTATTGCAATATTCTTAAGATAGACTAAATAAAATAATGAAATTTTTTATCCTATTTAAATATATATTTAAAATAAAAATTCATTTAAAAATAAATGCTTATGATATCAATTTTATTTGGTTTTGTTAAAAGTTATAATAAACTAAACTTGATGCTATGAATTATTTTCTGAAAATCTCGCAAGAGTTTTTCATTCATTATCCCTTCATTCATATTATTTAAATAAATCAAAATTATTTTTCCCGTCTCTATATCTTTAAATCCACTAATTCGGAAATGATCAAAATTTTTGCTGCAAGAAATATATAGTGAATCGGGTTGCTCATCGTAATGTAAATGTGATGAACAGTGAATACAACGATTTTTTGCAATATGATTAAAGATATTTTTAATTTTTAAATCTGAGATATTTTCATTAACCTCTAATTCCATGAACATATCTTAGACGAGTTGATAAAAAAATATTATAATATATCAGTATTATCGAGATACAGTTCTCAATAATATCAGAGGTAAATTAATAAAAAGTTATTTTGAAATTGGAATAATTTTCAATCCTATCACTATATTTAATATCAATTTTATCAACCTTACCCCATTTTGGTCCTACTTTAGCAAATTTAATTAATTCATTCAATTTTTCTAAGGAACCTTCTGCTTCAATTAAAACAGTACCATCCAGCATATTTTTGGCGTATCCAGTTAAATTAAGTTTTTTTGCGACTCTTCTGGTTGTATCTCTGAAAAAGACTCCTTGAACTCTTCCATATACTTGAATTTTAACATGCTTAATTTCCAATGCTTAATTTCCTCCAATTATAGCTATTAAAAAATATTCTTAAAATGTTTTATTCTTTAATTAATATATCATTAATATATAATTTATGTTCTAAATTTTAGAAGATATAATTTACTGGTTTGGTTAAAATGAATCTTACAAAAGAAGAACAGAAAGAAGTAATTAAGGTAATGAAGTCTCAAATGCTGACTTTATTAGCTGGGGACGTAGTAGCGAAATTTGAGAAAGAATTTGCTAAGTATATTGGGGTTAAACATGCGATTGCAGTTAATTCTGGTACTGCCGCTTTACATATTGCGATTGCCTCATTGGATATAGGTCCAGGTGATGAAGTTATTGTTCCACCGTTTACTTTCATCGCTACTGCAAGTTCAGTTATACACAATAACGCAATCCCGATTTTTGCTGATATTGATAATAAATCATATACACTTGATCCAGAATCAGTTAAAGAAAAAATAACTGATAAGACAAAGGCAATAATGCCCGTTCATTTAGCTGGAATAACTGCAGACATGGGATCATTATTGGATATTGCTAAAGATAATAATATATATATTATTGAGGATGCATGTCAATCTCATGGTGCGAAATACAGGGGTAAAAAAGTAGGTTCTATTGGTGATTTAGGGACTTTTTCATTCTACCCTTCAAAAAATATGACTACCGGAGAGGGTGGGTTAATCACGACGAATGATGATAATTTAGCAGAACAATGTAGATTAATAAGACATCATGGGGAACCTTCTTGGTATGTATATAATAGGTTAGGATGGAATTATCGAATGACTGAAATTCAAGGAGCTATCGGAAGAGTACAGTTAAAAAAATTAGATGAGTTTGTAAAAATTAGAAATGGCAATGCAAATTATTTAACTGAAGCTGTCAATGAGATCGAGGGCATTGATCCCCCTTTTATTCCAGAATATTGCAAGCCAGCTTTTAATTACTGGATTGGTCGAATTCACCCTGAAATTATTGGTTTAAATAAGCCACAATTTTTAGAAAAATTTCCAAGTGGAAAGGTTTTATATCCCAAACCCTTATATAAAACAAAATTATTTCAGGAAAAGGTTGGCTATCCTAAAGGATGTCCGTGGTCTTGTCCATTTTACGGAAAAGAAATTGACTATACAAAAATAAAGTTACCTGTCGTTGAAAAAATATCAGTTGAAATTTTCGCATTAGACATTCATCCAGAAATAACAAAGGAAAATTTAGATGAAAATATAAAAATTTTGAAAACAATTACCGGGTGATGTATTCTGGAACAAAAACTTGCTTTTCAGCATAAAATTAAAAGATTTATTGAAATCAGTCTTGGGGTATGTGGGATTATGTTATTTATCTGGCTAATTTCATTGGAACCCCTAATTCACATTACTTTTGTCTCTCATTTTATCTATATATGTGCTCTAGTTAATATGATGATTTTTGATTTTAAAAACAAACATCTTAATTGTCTTATTATCTCATCTATGCCATTTAATATTATTATTCTAGTGGGTTTTCAGATAGCAGATATTTATTATTCCCTAACAGTTCTGGGATATTATATCCTCGAGCATGCAATTCGTAATTTTATCCTCCATGGGATTCCCTTTATTCTTAGTTATTATATAATTCGTATTAAAGAAGGAGAAATTTTCAATTGGGAGATCTATAAAAATATTTTAATTGTTTTTATCTTGTGGTGTTATTTTTTGGATTATAGATACACTGATCCCGTTTATTCATTTATTTATATGTGGTTTCTATTTGGAAGTTTAATTTGGGATACAACCTTTGTATATTTCTTCTTAAAATCAAGAGAGAAAAAAACATTAAGAATTCAAAATAATATATAGTATATCATATTTTATTATTAATTGTAAGATTTTATCTTTAACTCATAATCTAAGTTGGAAATAAAAATGGCGGATGTAGAAAAGATATTTAACAAAGCAAATAATTTTTTTGCGGAAGGGCAGATTATTAAAGGACTCTCTTTGCTTTTAGATTTATTTAACCGTGAAATTACTTTTAAAAGTCATGGTTCCCAAATTATGAATAAGCTTATTGATGAGGGAAAGAAGGATCCAGTAGTCACTTTTCCTTATATTGCAAAATATTATAAATCTGAAAAGAATTCAAATGCTAAGAAGAGAATTCTTTCTTTATTTAATACTTTTATTCAAGAAAAAATAAATCTTAAAAAAGAAGTTGATGAGTCTAATCCTTGGTATTCAATTATTCAAACATTAAAAAAATCTAAAGACCAAGATATTTTAAAATTTGCTATAAAACTGGTATCTATTTACTTTAATAATAATAAAGAGGATTTTATAAAAAATTATTCTTGGATTGCAGAGGTCCTTGGAAATAAAACGATATTCAATTCGGAATATGATAATCAAGCGGAAATTTATAGCTTATTTGAAAATTTAGTTGATTCAGAGCCAAAATTTATTGATGTTATCCTTCCAACAATAAAGAAAATGTTTAAAAGTGAGAGAATTGCATCAAGAATTGAGGCAATAAAGGCAATTGGGTGTTTAAGCTTATATGATCTTTCCAAATTCGAAGAATTTCACACTCGAATTCAAAAGCTAATTTCAATAAAAAATATACAATTTAGAAGTTTTGTTATTCAGGCACTAGGTAGATTCGGATTTTCTGATTTTAATATATTCAAAGCCTTACTCATGAATATAATAAGAGTCTCTTTTTATCCTGATTTAATACCAGGATTAGCAAAAGTGTCATCACTACTTATTCAGGATCACTCAGATGACATCTTGAATGAAATTAAAGTGCAATATAATGAGAAAAAATTAAAAGAAGGATTAATAAGCCTGATCCAAGAATTAATCAAAACCTCAGCTAATAAAGTAGATGAAAAATTTATCGATTCTTTAATTGAAATAGAAAAAAATAAAAAAATAATTCAAAAACTTGGAGATATCAAAAGCTCAATTAAAACTTATCAAAATTCCTATAGAATATGTCCAATTTGTTTTACAAACAATAAATTAACTTCAAAATTCTGTGCAAAGGATGGATTCAAATTAGTTCCAAAGGATGTAAAAATTCTTGAAGAAATAGAGGAAGAAGTAGAAAAGGAAAAAGAAGTTAAAGAAGAGGAAGAAATAAAGAAAGAGAAAGTAAAAGAGGAAGTAGAAGAGATAGAAGCAGAAAAGAAAGAAGAAATAAAAGAAAAGGTTGAAATTGAGGAGAAAGAAGTAGAAAAGGAAGAAGAAAAAGATGTGAAGGAGGAAGAGGTAAAAGAAGAAAAAGAAGTCAAAGAAGAGGAAGAAGTAAAGGAGGAAGAAGAGAAAGAAAAAGAGGAAAAAAAGTAAGTAACAAAAGATTTTAGAGAATAAATTCTATTATAATAAAGATTAAATCATTTTCATGTGACATTACTTATTAATCAATATAAATCCAGTCTTTCTCTTTATTACGTATGATTAATTTTTGTTTTTCTAATTTTTTTAATGCTTTATGCAAACTAGAATCTTTAATTTCTAAATATTCTTTTAACTCGTTAAAGGAACAATTTTCTTTATTTATAAGAAAAGTTAGGATTTTAAACATGGTTTTGAGTTTTCCTCTGTTTAAAATCATATCTATCCTTATATTAACATCATGCTGGAATGTCTTTAATTGCATCACATCATTAGCTAATTTACTTATCACTTCATCCCTTGTTTTAAAAACTGTAAAACTGATTTGAAAAAATTTGTTAATTTCTTTTTTTATCTCATCTTCTTCAAGAACTTTTAATCTTTCATCAATCTCATGTAATAATTGAATAAAATCTTGTCCTTCTTCATATTTATCGAGTTTAAACACAATAATGATTTCTTTTTCATCGTTATAAAATGAAACTGAATTCCATTCTGCTTCCTCTGTGATCATATAAGATGGAGTGAAATTGTGGCTTATTTGAATTTGCTGCACAATATTTTCAGGAACTTCCATGTCCTCTGGGATTTTTAAAGAAACGATCCCACCTTTCAACTGATCCCACTTAATTAGAAAGATTCCTTGAGGCAATTTTTTTTTCTCCTCTCTATCAATGTTAAAAAATTAATCTCTAATCTATCAATATATATTTTAAATTAAAATATATACATATAACATTTAGATGATGTTATTTATCAATTTCTAATCTATAGAATTTTATTGCATTTTTAATGGTTTTTTCACTTACTATTTTCTGAGAAGTATTATGTGAATAGGCCAAAGCAGCAATAGTATACCTTACATTTGAGGGTACATTGACTGGACCTCGTAAATATGGATGTTGATAATAACTATCAGTTTCCGTAACTAAAGATTTTAATGGAACATTTTTAGTAGCATTACGCCACCTTTTATTACTATAAGCTGAGCTTGGAACTGATAATATATATCCTTTATGTCCTAATAGAAGTCCATAATTATCTGGTCCTGAAAAACAATGCCACATAACATTTTCTGACTTAATATTAAATTCTTTAAGTATATTTAATATCTCTTTATTAGCCCCATCTTTCTGATTATATCGATGTTTTGGATTCTGTCTATCAAACTCATGTACTGCAGCATTTCGCACATGTAAAACATAAGGTTTATCGAAATCAATAGTAAGTTCAAAAATTTTTCGTAATTCTTCAATTTGCCTGTTTCTTTTTTCTGTCATTTTTGCATGATGGAAATCTAAACCAATTTCCCCGATGGCTTTGAATTGCTCTGGATTATTCTTAACATATTTCACCCATTCTTTCCATTCTCTTTCATATTTATCTTTTGGCGTGTAAGTAACGGTTTGAGGCGCCCAACCACACGTAAAACCAATATTTTCTTTATTTTTTATAAAATTTAAAATTAATTTAAGAGTGACAATATCAATAGAGCACGTAATTAAATATTTTCCGCCCATTTCAAAAAAATCTTTATATTGCTTCTCATCTGATGGCAATTTATCATTTTTAGGTCGTGGAAATGGGAGATGACAATGAGCATCTATAAATTCTAATTCTTTTTCAGGTTCTGGAATCTTTATAGGTTTGGACATATTTTTCCAAAAAAATCTTGTTAATTATTATAATTTGAAAATTTTTACTTCGTTTTAATTTTTGTTTTTAAAAATGATAATTACCAATCAATAAAAATATAAATTAATTTGATAATACATTAAATTAGGTAATTATTAATGTCAATTTACTATGTATACATCATAGAATGCATTGATTCAAAAGGACGACATCAGTATTATACCGGTTATACTAATAATTTGCATAGGAGATTTTTAGAACATCAAAATGGAAAGGGCGCAAAATTTTGTCGTAACAAAAAATTAACTTTAAAGTATATAGAAACTTATCCGAAACAAATTGAAGCAATGAGAAGAGAAAGAGAAATTAAATCTTTACATAAGAAAGAAAAAATAGAATTAATAAAAACTAAACAATTGTAAGTGCTAATTTTTGGATAATCCCAGTTTTTTGATCGCATTAGTTGGTCTTCCAGCTTCAGGTAAATCCACATTAGCAAACGCGATTAAAAAGAAAATGATACAAAAATTTAAAGTAAACGAAGATCACATATCGATTATTGATCCTGATTTAATTAGAAGCATAATAACTAAAAATAGCGTGGAATTTGATTATACTATAGAACCAAAAATTCGAAAGAAAAATTTAGAAAAGGTAAGAAAAGAACTTGAGCAAAAAAAAATTGTTATCAGTGATGACTTAAATTACTATCGCAGTATGCGCCATGATTTAAAATTAATTGCTAACAATTTAAAAATACGCTTTTTTATAGTGCATTTAAGTACTCCATTAAAAACTTGTTTAGAATGGAATAAAAAAAGAGGTTCTATAATTCCAGATGAAGTTATCTATAAAATCCAAGAAAAAATTGATAAATTTGACCGCTATAATTGGGATTTTCCAATCTATTCTGTCGATTTAAATATCTCAAAAAATTTAGATGAAATTTCCGATGAAATTTTGAATATCATTGAAATTAACCTTAATTTATTAGAAGAAAGTTTTCAAAGGTTAAAAATAAAAAAGGTTGGTGAGAAAATAGAAAATAAAAAGCGAGAACTCGATATATTTACTCGAAAAATGGTTTCAAAAATGTTAAAAGAACAAAGAATTCAATCTAATGGAAAAAAAATTAGTAATTTCAGAAAGCAATTTATCAATAAAAATGTTAATTCTGATTTAAGCGTTAGCGAACTCGTTAATAAATTTGAAAAACTCATAAGAAATAAACTAGAAAAATTGATAAAATAAAGTAGAAAAAATTTTATTCTATCATTGTATTTTATTCTTAAAATTAAGAGAATTTTAAAAATATTAATTTATATCTCTTTATTTTGAAGGATTATTTTACATCAATAAGGGATTCTATAAAATGTCGGAATTTTTGACTAAAGCTTCTTTAAGAATAGAGAAATTAGAACCAGAGAGAAGTGGTAGGAGTTTGTGCTATATAGATAGTGATATCATTGAGAAAATGGGATTATCCAATGGTGATATTATAGAAATTTTTGGAAAGAAAAAAACTGCAGGACTTGTAGTTGCTTCGAGAGAAGATAGAGGTAAGGGAACAATCAAAATAGATGGGTTAATTCGACTTAATTCTGGTGCTACAATTGGTGAAACTGTTTCAATCAAAAAAGCAGAAGTTGATGAAGCAAGAGAAGTTGTCTTGACTCCAACCCGGCCGGATATTGATTTGAAAAGACAAGCTAAATCAATTAAATCCAAATTACTTCAGAAGCCTATTGTTATTGGAGATATCATCAGTATTATGGGAGCTATAATGCAATCCAGTGATCCAGACGATCCAATGAGGGAATTTGCTAAGATGTTTCCATTTATGAAAGGCTCTATGAGAAGTAAAGGAACTCTTGGGACATTAAGGTTAATTGTTGATAATACTGCACCTTCCGGAAAAGTAGTAATAATTTCACAAAATACAAGGATTAGAATAAATAAAAGAGTTGCGTTATTAAATGTTTCGGGAGATATTGTTACCTATGACGACATTGGTGGGTTAACCGAAGAAATCCAAAAAGTTAGAGAAATGGTTGAACTTCCTTTAAAACACCCCGAACTTTTTCACAGATTAAATATTGATCCACCTAAAGGTGTATTACTATATGGCCCATCTGGTACCGGCAAAACCCTTATGGCAAAAGCTGTTTCTCAAGAATCGACTGCTCATTTTATCCATATAAATGGACCAGAGATAATGAGCAAATTTTACGGTGCTTCTGAAGGTAGATTACGAAATATTTTTAGAGAAGCCGAAGAAAAAGCTCCATCTATAATTTTTATTGATGAAATCGATTCTATTGCACCAAAACGTAGTGAAGCTATGGGTGAAGTCGAAAGAAGAGTTGTTTCTCAATTATTATCCTTATTAGATGGCCTTACAAGTAGAGGTGAAGTGATATGCATTGGTGCAACTAATAGAATCAATAGTATAGATGAAGCTCTTAGACGACCAGGTCGATTTGACAGAGAAATAGAATTCAAAGTCCCAGATAGTAAGGGGAGAAAAGAAATCTTACAGATTCACACAAGAGGCATGCCCTTAGAAAATGATATAAGACTTGATTACTACTCTGAAATCACTTACGGTTTTGTTGGAGCTGATATTATGGCCGTATGTAGAGAAGCGGCAATGTATTCATTACGTAGAATATTACCTAAAATAAATCTTGATGAGCCTATACCTCCTGAAATTATTCAAGAATTAATAATTAAAGATGAAGACTTTGTTCGGGCGATTAATTCAATCGAACCGAGTGCAATGAGAGAAATTATGATAGAAGTTCCCAATGTACAATGGGAAGATGTTGGAGGTTTAGAGGACATCAAACAAGAATTAATAGAAGCTATTGAATGGCCTTTGAATTTCCCAGAATTATTTAAAAAAGCTGGCATTAGAACTATAAATGGGGTTTTGCTTTTTGGTCCGCCCGGATGTGGGAAAACTTTACTGGCAAAAGCAGTTGCTACTGAGAGTAAATGTAATTTTATTTCAATTAAAGGTCCGGAGGTCTTTTCAAAGTGGGTTGGAGAAAGTGAAAAAACAATTCGAGAAATCTTTAGAAAAGCACGTCTAGCATCACCTTCAATTGTCTATTTTGATGAGATTGATGCCATAACTTCTGGAAGGGGTGGTTTTGAAGGATCTCATGTATTTGAATCCATCGTCAACCAAATTTTAGTTGAAATGGATGGCCTTGAAAAAAGAGAAGGAATTGTAGTGATTGCCAGCACAAATCGGCCTGATATGGTAGACCCTGCATTATTAAGACCAGGCAGGTTCGATCGTCTATTATATTGCCATGCTCCGGATAGAGAAAGTCGATTAAAAATTCTAGAAGTTCATACTAAAAATATGCCTTTAGCAGATGATGTTTCCCTGGAAAAAATGACCGATCAAACAGAAGGATATAGTGGAGCTGATCTTGAAAATTTAGTTAGGGAAGCAGGTATGCAAGCTATACGAGAAAAAAAAGAAGATTTCGATATAGTTGAGCGGCGCCATTTCGAATTTGCGATCACTAAAGTTAAATCTTCATTATCACAAGATTTTATTGAAAAATACGATAAAATAGCAAACCGAATTACAAGCTCCAGAAATATCAAAGAAGCTCAAATCGATTTTTATAAATAGATTTAATTGATTGTGAGTATTATTTTTTTACATGTTTGACTATTTAATTAGTGATGATTATAAAAAATTAAGGGATAAAGTTCGGGCTTTTGTCAGAAATGAAGTCCCGCATTCATTGCTAAAACAAATGGATAGAGATGAGGTAATATATCCCAAAGAATATGTTCAAAATTTAGCTAAACACGGTCTTTTAGGCTTAAGATTCGATAAAAAATATGGCGGTCAAGGATTAAATTGGGAGGCTGAAGTCTTAGCACTTGAGGAAATTGGGGTTTTGGGAGGATCACTCGGATGTTTATTTGCCTTAGTTTCGATTTGCGGTGAAGCAATTCATATTTTTGGTACCGAAGAGCAAAAAATGAAATATCTAAAGCCAACTTTAGAAGGTAAGATTTTCAACGCGGAAGCTCTGACCGAACCCCGAGGAGGCAGCGATTTTTTCGGCGCTACATGCACAGCAGAAAAAAAAGGAGATAAATATATTTTAAATGGAGAAAAAAGATTTGTTGTAGGAGCTGAAGGGGCAGATTACTTTTTAGTATATGCGAAAACAAATCCCGAAAAACCACCTCGTGAATCTTTAAGTCTTTTTATTGTTGATCGAACAGAAGGTGTTAAAGCTAAATATCTATATGGTTTATTGGGAACAAGAGGGGGAGGTGCAGGAAGATTAGTGTTCAAGGATGTTGAAGTTCCAGAAGAAAATTTAATTCTCGCTGAAGGTGCAGGAGGCAAAATCTTTTATCAAATGATGATCCCAGAACGATTAACAAGCGCTGCAGCAGCATTGGGTACTGCAAGAGCCTGTCTTCGGATTGCAACCAAATACAGCACAAAAAGAAAAGCCTTTGGTAAAGTTATTAAAAGATTTGAAGCAGTAAGTTTTAATATCGCAGAATCTATTACCCTATTAGATGCTGCTAGAGCCTTAACATTAAACACTGCAAGAGCAATTGATAATAACGCACCTCCGAGTGTTCAAAGAAGATTAGTCTCAGAATCCAAAAAATTTGCAACAGAATCTTGTTGGAAAATAGTTAATAATGCTATGCAAGTAATGGGAGGTATAGGTTACACCACAGTCTATCCAATCGAACGACTACTTAGGGATACCCGACTTTGCATGATATGGACAGGAACCAGCGAGATAATGTCCTTAATTATCCAGCATGAGTATTATAATGAAGTTCTATCGGAAAAATGGCTAGGACGAGACGTTGAACAAGACGCATTAGATTCCGATGCTGTAGAAGAAAAACATTATGGCTAAATAAATAAAAAAGAGATTCTAATCAGGAGTAAAATATTAGTAAAAACAAAAAAGATTACCTAATTTCTCCGAATTGTTTTAAAATTGCAATAACCAGCGATTTAAATGCTTCTTTGACTTTATCTCCCGTTTTTGCACTAGTTTCAATAAATTTAGTCGCGTTAATCTTTTTTGCTAATTCTCTGCCTTTATCTGTTGAAACTAATCGTGATTCCTCTAAATCCACTTTATTCCCGATGAGAATGTAGGAAGTATCTTCTCTAACGTTACCTTTAAAATCCTTCAGCCAAGAATCTGTAATATTCTGAAAAGTTTCCGGTCTAGTTGTGTCATAAACCATAAGAGCACCCCGGCACCCTTGAAAATACAGAGGACGAACCTGTAAGTATTTTTCCTGACCTGCAATGTCCCAAAAAACTAGTCGACAATGAATTTTTTTAGCGTCCTGCTCAATATCAATATCACTTCTAAATAAATCGCAACCCAATGTGGGTTTATACTCTTTTTCGAATTGTTTTTCAATATATTGTTTAATTAATGAAGTCTTACCTACTGCAAAGTCTCCACAGATGCATATCTTAAAAATGAAATCTCTTTCGCTCAAAATTTTTTCTTTACCTAATCTTTATTTTTTCTTTATAATATTAAAATTTAATCTTTAATTGAAATATTTCAATAAAAAATTGAAGAATTTCCTAGGAAATAAGTTGATTATAATGTTAAAAAAATTACTCTATTTTCCCAAGATTCTTTAATATTTGAATAGATAAACTTTTAAAGGCATTAGTTACATTTTCTCCGGTTTTTGCACTAGTTTCAATAAATTCAGTGGCATTAATCTCCTCAGCTAATTCTATTCCCTCCTCTTTTAAAACCGATTGCGAATCCTTTAAATCTATTTTATTTCCTATAAGAACAAAAGAAACTCTACTCCCCGTATTAATTAATAATTCATTTAACCATATATTCGTTATGTCTTCGAATGTCGTAGGTCTGGTGCAATCATAAACTAAAAAAGCACCAACACAACCCTTGAAATATAAAGAACGTATTAACTCAAATCTACTTTGCCCAGCTATATCCCATATTACTAGTGTACATAGAAATTGCTTCCCCCCCTCAACTTCAATTCCTACATTCTGTCGAAGTAAATTTGCACCAAGTGTAGGACGATAATCTTCCTTGAATCTCGCCTCAACAAAACGATTTATTAATGAAGTTTTTCCAACAGCTGCATCTCCTATAATTACTATTTTGAATATATAATCCCCTTCGCTCATAACCAAATTTCCTCTTTTCTTTTAAAGGTCTAATAAAGATAAATCCCATTCCGGATCATTAACTCGTTCTATAGCAGGTTTAAATTCATAAATTAGTACTTCACCGGTAACACTGATGATAGAGGGTTGGCTTAAATGACCTCCAATGATTGAATAATCTGCATTCCCAAGCGTTATATGCAGGTGAATTATTGGCTCTCCGTCTTTCTGAGCAATAGAGCCCATACAAGTCGTCATCTCAACAGGAGTGTCGAATGTTTTAAATTGATATTCCTTGGTGTCAATATTAAAATAACCAATCGTAAATTTCTTACATGCACCAATCACATTGACTAATCCTGATTTAACTTTATGCTCTTTTACAAGTTTCATAACAGAATCTAAAATATCTTCTCCACCCGTTAATTTCGCTACGATAACTCTTCCAATTTTGAATTCTTTACTCTTCATAGAATAATTTACGCCTAAATGTACTTATTGTTTTATGCTTAAATTAATTGCCTTTAGAATATAATTTTAATGAGAATATACAAATAAATAAATATCCATATAAAAATCGAGATCAAAAAACATGACAGAACATTCAAACCATAAACATGACTGGGAAAATACCCAAATAATTAACCAAAATAAGGAACCTGCTCATAATACACTTATTCCATTTTCAGATATTGAATCTGCATTAAAAAATCGTGAGGAATCATCTTATTATAAATCTCTTAATGGCAATTGGAAGTTTAATTGGGTTAATAAACCATCCAGCAGACCAAAAAATTTTTATCAGATTGATTTTGAAGTAGATAATTGGGATAGTATTGATGTTCCAAGCAATTGGCAAATGCGAGGATATGGAATACCAATATATACAAATTTTAATTATCCTTATAGCGTTAAAACACGAGAAGTCCCAAGTATTGATCATGATTATAACCCCGTAGGCTCTTATAGAACGAACTTTACCATTCCTGATGAATGGGAAGGTCGTGAAATTTTTATTCATTTTGATGGGGTAAAATCAGCATTTTATATTTGGATTAATGGAATAAAAGTCGGATATAGTCAAGGTAGCATGACGCCGGCCGAGTTCAATATCACAAATTATTTGCAATTTGGTGTAAACATTTTAGGTGTTGAGGTTTACCGGTGGTCTGATGGGTCTTATCTCGAGGACCAAGATATGTGGAGATTTAGCGGAATATTTCGGGATATTTATCTATTTTCTACTCCCAAAATTCATATTAGGGATTTTTTCGTTTATTGTAAACTTGATAAACAATATGAAAATGCAATTTTAAAACTAAGAGTTAAAATTTGTAATTATGGAAATAATGATGCTGACTCTCACACAGTTGAAATCTTATTGTTAGATACAGAAAAATTATCTATTCCTTATGAAATTCTCGTAAAAGAAAGTTTAACGGTTAAAGCTAAAACTGAAAGCATTATTGAGCTGCAAGCGAATGTTAAAAATCCCAAGAAATGGTCAGCCGAAGTTCCTTATCTTTATGACCTACTTTTAATCTTGAAAAATTCCAATACTGAAATCGTTGAAGTTGAACATTGTAAATACGGTTTCAGAAAGGTTGAAATCAAAAATGATGGGGGAATATATATTAATGGAAAATCAATCATTTTTAAAGGAGTAAATAGGCATGAGCATGATCCCGATCATGGGCGTGCGATACCATACAGCAGAATGGTTGAAGACATCAAATTATTGAAACAATATAACATAAATGCCGTTCGAACAAGTCACTATCCTAACCATCCGAAATGGTACGATTTATGTGATGAATACGGGATATATGTTCTCGATGAATGTAATCTAGAATCACATGGATTGCGTGAGATATTACCAAGAAGCGATCCAAATTGGACTGAAGCGTGCATTTCTCGAATGGTTAGTATGGTTGAACGAGACAAAAACCATCCCTGTATTTTTATGTGGTCTCTTGGTAATGAAGCGGGTATAGGTGAAAACTTCGAAAAGATGAAAGAAACAACCTTAAAAATAGATTCAACGATACCTATTCATTATGAAGGTGATTATGAGCATAAATTGGCAGATGTAATCAGTAATATGTATTATTCGCCACAAAATCTTAGAAGAGCCATAAAACGCGAAATATCCAGAAAAGAAAGGAAAATAACAATTTCTGAAAAATATCAAATAAAACCACATATACTATGCGAATACGCACATGCAATGGGTAATAGCCTTGGAAATTTTCAAAAATATATGGATGTTTTTGAAGAATACGATAATTGCGTTGGTGGATTTATTTGGGACTTTGTTGATCAAGGACTTCGCAAATTTACGGAGGATGGGAAAGAATTTTGGGCTTATGGCGGGGATTTTGGCGATGTGCCTAATGATAAAAACTTTTGTATTAATGGAATTGTTATGCCCGACCGTAAACCTAATCCTGCACTTTATGAAGTAAAAAAAGTTTACCAGAGTATTAAAGTATATCCTATTGACGTAATAGCAGGTAAGTTCAAAATACATAATAAATACCAATTTATATCTCTTGATTTTGTAGATATTATTTGGGAATTGACTGCAAATGGTCGTAAAATTCAAGAAAGGAAATTAGAAAATCTTAAAATAAAACCAGGGGAAAAACAAGAAGTCGAAATAAAATTTGATACTTCAGAAGTGAAATCAAATATTGAACATCATTTGAAAATATCATCAATTCTTAAAAGAACAACATCATGGGCGGAAAAAGGATATATTATTGCATGGGATCAATTTAAAATACCATTTGAATTACCAACTGAACCAGTGGAAGATATCCACTCTTTACCTGTGGTTAAAATGAGTGAATTAATTGATTCATTTGCAATTGAAGGAGAAAACTTTAAAGTCATTATTGGAAAAGCAACGGGAGCAATAGAATCGTTTATATTTAACAAAATTGAATTAATCTTAACACCCCTTATGCCGAACTTCTGGAGAGTGCCAACAGATAACGATATTGGGGATATAGATATATTACCGCTAAAAGAAAAAAAGAAAGACAACAGCTGGAAGATAGCTGGTGAAAAAAGAAAAGTAATAAAAATCCTTACTGAAGAATTGAATCCATCTGTTCTCCAAATTTCTGTTGAATCTGAAATATTAAATGCGGCAAAACCTCTCGAGACTATTTATACAATTTATGGTAATGGAGATATAATAGTTAGGAACAATTTTACTCCTAGTATTAATATGATTCGTTTCGGAATGCAGATGTCAATACCGGGACATTTTAAAAGGATGACTTGGTACGGTAGAGGTCCGCACGAAACTATGTTAGACAGAAAGACTGGGGCAGCCATCGGAATTTATTCTGGTTTAGTAGAGGATTTAATTCATCCTTACATTAGACCACAAGAAAATGGAAATAGAACTGATGTTCGATGGGTTACTATGACTAATAAAGATGGATTCGGTTTATTAATATCAGATATTGGAGGAACATTTCTTAGTATAAGTGCTTGGCCTTATACAATGGAGGATTTAGAGAAAACAAATCATAATTATGAACTGCCTTACCGTGAAACAATCACTTTCAATATTGACTATAAACAACAAGGAGTAGGAGGGGATCTTCCTGCTCTTGCGTGTCTTCATAAAGAATCTAAATTAAGAGGGAGGATACCATACTCTTATAGTTTCCGCATTAGCCCATATTTTAAAGAAGTGGACGATAACATTACCAGACGCTAGGAGCATATTCTTTTATTTCAGGATCATTTGTAACAATTCCTATTGCTTTAGAATAATGATAAGTAGCAACGATCATTCGGTCATGTAATTCTGGAATAATTAACTTATGGAAAATGCGCCACGCATCTAAATTCATGCTAACCAACTGAATCATTTTTCCATTTTGCAGTATCTGAAAAATTAAATCGATTTTTTCCGTAGGAATTTGTTTTCCAAAGATTTCTTTACCTTTATACATAGTATAGAGAACTTCTCCCAATACTATGGATGGTAATAGTAGTTGAATTTCATTTTTTTCAGCTTTTTTAAAAATATTATCTGCTTTTGTTGGTAGATTATCCGCAAGGTATGATAAAAAGGCGATGGAATCAATAATATAAGTATTCAAATTATATTCTCCATTTCTTTTGTTCAGAATCTATAAAGGCTTTAGCTTTTTCTATATTAATTTCATCTCTCAATAAACCTCGAAGCATCCCTATATGAGATATTTTAGGTTTAATAATAATTCCATTGTCTTGAAGCAGTAAAATTACCTCGTCTCCTGCGTGTATATTTAGTATCTCTCGGAATTCCTTAGGAATCGTTAATTGACCTTTAGTTGAAATTCTACTATGTTTGATTTCCATATAATCTCACATAATTTATTAGTTGTAGGAATATAAATCTTACCTTTTTACTTTTTGTCTTACTTCCTTATTAACTTTCAAATTTATTCTAAACGTGTATTTTGCTCCATAAGGCTCATAATTATAGAAATATATAGTTATGGGCAATTTTTCTCAAATATCTTCCACGTAAGAAATGAACATGCTTCACGCATCTTAAACTTTCAGTACTAAAATTATCTATTGAGTAAAAAATAAGTTCTCGATTTTTTCTGGCAGCAAGATTAAAAAAATATGGACGAGGATGGTCTTTTGCGATGTATATTATATATTTTTCACTTGAATATATAATTCCCGCTTTCAGCAACCGTTCTGCTTTATTTTCTACATTTCCATACTCAAAGTCATATTCTTCAAGAAACACAGGTCTCAGACGACCCGGTGGGAAAATAGTTAATAAACCACCGACCTCAACATGGGCGATACCAGGACCAATCACATATTCCCCAGGATTAGTGGTATATAAAGCCATATCACTTTCTTTATCATGTTCTGCCCACCATGTTAGTTTGAAAGGGTATTTCTCGTTTTCTTCTTTAGCCTCATCATCAAATATAACTATTAATGTATCGATCTTTCCAACTATTGGTCGTTCGTTTCGTACATAGATTTTTCTCTCAATTGGCCACTTCCGAATTGTTTCTTTTATGTCAATTCCATCCATTAAAGATGATTTGAACTCCTCAACCTTTACATTTTGATCTTTTAATTTTTTCTTAATTCTTTTGCGTATGAATGCAAAATAATCTTCAATAACAATATCTTCTGGTGGCCATGAGACTAAATCTTTTCCACCGTTCCAGAGATCACGCCATTCTCCCGGATATTTTTCTTTTGGTCGTTTTTTCATTGGAAGATCGTCATTTTCTTTAAAATATCTGGCATGACGGGGACGCAATTTTATGAATTTTCCTTTACTGATTGCTCCTTCCATATTCAAATCTAAATCTGGATATTTACCGCTATCATCTTCAAAAGGATATTTAGCTGCAACCTCAAGAACCTTCCAAGCATAATCATCATCCACACAGTTCTTAGAAGATACTAATAATTGAAATAATGTAGGATTTAGTAAATTTTCAGCAATGGACAAATTCCTACAATATTGAAATAATGTTTTCAGCCTATGCAAGTCAATAAATTCTTTAAATTCTTCTCTGTAAAAATCTCTTGCTTGCAAAAATATAGGTCTAATAAATTCTTGTTTGTCAAATGAATTTAACTTTTGAAAAAAAACTTCTGGCTCTTCATATTTTTCTAACTCCTTTTCAGAATATTTCTCTCTAAATTTTTCCCAGTTGATCGTTATATATGGTATTTCTCTCAGTAAGAATCTAGCAGAGCCGCCTTTAATATTAAAAATTTCAACATATCTTTGAGGTAATAAATCCTCTTCTACTTCTTTTAATTCTGATTCATTCTCCAAATAATGTTTTATGTTTTCCCAATGAGCGAGCCCACAAATAAAAAGGACTCGATTATAAAGCTTCATTAATTTTATCAAATGAGATGCCATAAATTTCTCACGCTTTTCATCAATTTTTCTTAACTTATCGTCCTCTGGAAATTGTTTTTTCTTTTCGTTAATTATTTTAAATACCTCTCTATAAAATACTTCAAGTCCAAGCTTTGATAGTGCATAATCATCTGGCAATTGATACGCAAACGGAGTATAATCTTTAACACTTAAATCAATAAATTCAAGCGTAATTTTATGCTCTTGAGATAATCTAATTCCCTCAATTATTGCATCACCTGGGTCTATTGGAATAAAACTCATTGTTTTTGGTTGCATTGTATCTGCATATCCAATAAGAGATAAGTAAGGAAGTCTTTCTACACCTTCCAAAATTTGTTCTTTAATATTATTCGGTAGCTCAACTGCAATTACATCTGGGTAAATTTGATAAAATGCAGTTCGAATTAACTTTGAGAATTCAATTCTTGAATGAAAAACAGGAATAACATAGATATTTTTAAATTTTAAATAAGATTTTTTTATTATTTTCCCCCTTCCATTATAATTCTCAAAACTCAATTTCTGGGTTTAAATATCATCATCATCTTTATCATCAAAATCAGATAATTCATCATCATAGAAATCATTATCATCAGATTCTTCTATATCATGCAACACTTTAAATGAAGGTGGTATTGGTTCAGAATCTTTTATTTTCGAAAAAGCAATCAAAATGTTTTTTTCTCTACGTTTCATGTATTCTTCATATTCTCCTTTCGTATATTTAATAGATGATTTATCTAGAATATGAATCATCGAATCTTTAAAGTCTGGAATAGATAATTCACTATAATCTTCATTTTTACTTGCTTTCAATTTCATATAATATCGTAGAATGTTGATACCATCCCTGACAGTATAAGGCTCATCGTGAATATGTGCATTTTGTAAAAATTCAACAGTATATTCTAAAATTTCCTTTTCGGCAAAAGGAAGATTATATTTTAATATTTCTAATTCATCAACCCTTCCGGGAAACTCAATAAAAATTTTCGGTTGCAATCGGCTTGAAATGTATTCAGGGATCTCATAAGTACTTGCATCTTCATTCATTGTAGTACATAGTCTAAAATCTTCATGTGCATAAATCCTAATGCCGGCAATAATTGATTCCACATAACGTCTGCGGTCCATCAGCGGAGCTATTGAAGCCCAGCATTTTTCTGACATCCGATTTCCCTCATCTAAAACACAAACACCACCCTTGATCATTGCTGAAACTAAAGAACTTGCGTGGTATTCTATCTCATTTTTTGCGGCAATGATAGGTGTTATAATAAGATCTTCTGGTCTTACATCCATTGAGGCTTGAAATAAATAAACCGGTTTATTCAAGGATTTTCCTGCGGCATACGCCAATGTAGTTTTACCAACACCTGGTTTTCCTAAAATTCGTGGATTTAAAGGTAAATCATCATCATCTAACAATAACCAAGCTGCTTTTAATTGTCTAATAAGCGTATCATCACCGACCCAATCCATATTTATATCTACTGGTTCGGATAAACGTAGCTCTACGCCTTCTATTTCTATTTTTTCAACCATAGATTATCAATAATAATGATGAATATCTTACTTATTATATTTGTTGCAATCTTTAAAGCTTAGAAAAATTAACTATTTACTTCTTCTTTTTCAAAATCATCTTTTGAAGCATAATTAATCTCGTGGAAATCAAGCCTTTTTAGGAAATAATCTAATCGTTTTAGAAATGCTTGGAAATTTCTTTTCTTTTTAGGTGTCCATCCAATTTCCGCAACGGCAATTAGACGTGGAAATGTGTGCCATTCCAGACGTTTTTTATTTGGAATATATTCGGTCCATAAACAAGCCTCAAGACCAAGTATTTGGTTAAAAAATTTTTGTTCTAATTCATTTGGAATGGGGTCATACATGTAAGTCTTACGCAATGCAAGTAAATTATAAGGAAAATTCAAATAAACAGCGTTCAGTTCTGACATAACCACATTCCTACCCATTCTCAGATGCTCTAGAACTTTATCAAAATTATGTGTCCAATACTGACAAATAGCATTTTTATCCAAATTTTCATTTAGAATTTCATTCCAGCCCACTAAGTTGCGCCCATGAGAAGTTATATAGTCTGCAATTCTGTTTGTAAAATATACTTGTAGATCTTCTTCGGTCTCAAGACCTTCATCCTTCATCCGATTTTGACAATCAGGGCACCTGTGCCACCGTCTTTTTGGAACCTCATCCCCACCTATATGAATTATTTCAGAAGGAAAGATATTCATTACTTCATTCAGAACATCCTGTACAAACTCAAAAACCTTTTCTTTACCTACACAGAGTACTTCTTTGTGAATACCAAAACGAGTACTGACTTCAAAAGGTCCGCCAATACAGCTTAATTCTGGATATGAAGCAAGAATCGCCGTTGAATGGCCGGGAAAATCTATTTCAGGAATTATAGTAATAAATCGCTCTGCCGCATAATTAATTATCTCCTTTAAATCCTCTTGTAAATAATATCCAGAAACAGGGATCCCATCTATCCCTTTTCGCTTACTTATAAAAGTACCTTTTCTTTTCGAGCCAACTTCTGTGAGAAGATGATACTTTTTTATTTCGATCCTCCAACCTTGATCATCAGTCAAATGCCAATGAAAAATATTTAATTTTAAGAATGCCATTAGATCTAGAATTTTTTTAACAACACCTTTACCAAAAAAATGTCTTGCTTCATCTAACATAAATCCCCGCCAAGGAAAACGGGGAAAATCTTCAATTATTACACAAGGAATGGACAGTGTTACCTTTTTTTGAGTTAGGCTCTCTATTTCTGGTGGAAATAGCTGTCGCAGTGTTTGGACGCCATAAAAAAGCCCTATTGGAGTAAGAGCTGAGATATCAATACCATTTTGAGAGACTTTTAATTTATATCCTTCATGTTTAAAACTCTTCACATTCTCAGTAATTCTTAGTGTAATAGTGTTATTTTTCTCTTCTGTCTGAGTAAGATCTTCAATAGATAGATTTAAACCTGTGACTTGAGCTAAGAATTGTTCTAATAGTTCAGCAATTTCTTTTAATTTTAAATCTGTTAAAATAACCGTTTTTTTATTAAAAGTAAAAATATCCTTTTCTGAAATTATTTTAACTGGTTCAGGTATAATTGAAACT
The DNA here is from genome assembly GCA_030606485.1 of Promethearchaeota archaeon. Classification (GTDB taxonomy): domain Archaea; phylum Asgardarchaeota; class Lokiarchaeia; order Sigyniarchaeales; family SOKP01; genus 6H3-1. The sequence goes on from JAUWGH010000001.1 coordinate 222,323, forward strand.
TTATAGCTTGACACTATTTCATTTCGCTTCATTGACTATAAGTTATTGATAATTGTTTATGAGTTTTATTGATAAAAATAATAACATGAAAATTTTATTGATATTATATAAAATAATTCTCGATTGGTCATATGTCCAAAATGATCACATATAAATATGACCATTTTGATCATATTATAAAGAAACTCTTTTCGTTTTGTATAGGTGATATATATATCGTTTAATAGAGATATAGATCAATTTAGGTTTCCAGAAGATCATCATAAAGACATGGCACCTGGACCCTATGACCCATATGACCATCCATATGGGCCGCTACATGGAAGTCCTCCCCCATTTGGACCACCATTCTTACCACCACCATTCTCTATGCCACCTCCCTTTAGTAGAAAGGCATTTCAGGATATTAAAACGTTTATCATTTTAATCATTATCTCTGAACATCAAGATGGTATTACTGGCTACCAATTACAGGAAAAATTCAAGTTTCCAAGAGGTACTTTATTAAGAACTTTAGATGATTTAGAAGAAAAAGGTTATGTAAAAATTAAAGAAGACATCATAAAAGGTCGGGCACAAAAAATTTACACAATATCACAATCGGGGCGTGACTTTTTAGAACACTTAAAGATGAAATGGGCAACTCAATTTGCAAGAATGTCAGATATGGCACCCCCAGAACAATTTATTGGAGAAGGAATGAAGGTTATGTTTGATGAGCATATTAAAAATTTTACCACAAAAGATGATACTGAAGACTTTTTCCGAGGAATTAGGTCTTGGGTAAATTCAATTTTAAATAGAATCGAACATAGGAGAAAAAATCTTTTAATCGTAAAATCGGAATTAGATAAATCTATTGAGAATATAAGTAAGATCGAAGAGTTAAACATCGATTCTTTGAAGAAGTTAATTGATAAATTTATTAAAAAACTTCTTGAATCTCAAGAAGGTGAAGATCAAATTGTATAAGGCTATTACAAAATTTTTAAGATGATCCTCTGGGTTAACATCCAAGATAATTTATCATGGAGGTAAGTAATTTGATAGATTTCATTGTGATGCAATTCATAAAAGTGGGTATGAATTTTGCTATTTGGTATGCTTGTGGTTTATTGGTATTGAAAAGAGGAGTAAAAACTAATTATACAAGAAAAATTGTTCATTTCTCTTTGCTATTACTTCCATTTTTAATGGATATGTTTCGTGGGCCTTCTAACGGAGCTTCTAATGAGAGTGGGAACAATTTCCTCTTAACAGCAATAGGACTTTTTTCTGGACTATTATATTTATTACTCTTCATTCAACCCATTCGAAATCGAGTAAAAGTGCTCAATACTGCATTTCTAAGCGTGGATAGGCCTGAAGATCGCCCTCATACTATTTCTTGGCTTACTATTCAAACAACTGCCAATTTTTTAGTATCATTGCCTTTTTATGCTTATTTAAAAACGATTCAAAAGATGGAACTGCTTTTTATCCCCATGTTAATTAATGGAATCGGAGACGGATTAGCAGAACCAATTGGTATTCGTTTTGGAAAACATAAATATAAGACATATGCACTTTTTACCAAGAAAAAATATGAGCGAAGTATTGAAGGGAGTGCTTGTGTTTTCATTACGGTATTATTAACTATTATTGTTTTCAGTTTTTCCTTCAGCCCGATTCAATTCATAATCGCATTAATAACAATTCCAATTTTGATGACTTTAGCTGAGGCAATTGCACCACATAGTTGGGATAATCCATTCCTATCACTAGTGGGTGAAATTCTATTATTTCTTATTTTACAATTTGTAATTTAATCAAATATCAACTTATAGGAAATCTTATTAATATTTTAGAAATTTCTTCTGTAAGTTTGATAATTCCTGAAATTACTCTCTTGATTTTTTATTTAGAAGATTAAATAAAAGCAAAAAATGAAATATTTAGTTGTTTTCAGCACTTTCTTCATTTAATTATTTGTTAATTTTTTGAAATAAAGTAATTTATTGTTAAAGAAAAGGAATTAGATAAATTCAAATCATCTGCGTGGTTTATATCATTTTTCTGATTTCTTCAAGATTATACTTTGGATCTGGACCAGCCGTTTTAAAAAAACTACTTAATTTTTCGCAAATATAGTCTTTACAATAGGCACAATTTTTAAGGTCTTTTTCTTGACCACACTTCCTTATTTCACACACATTGCAGTATCTAAAAAATCTTCCGCTTTTTGCCAAACATCCGTCGCAATTAATTTCCTCTGGTTTTATTTCACTTTTATACATTTTAGACCATAATTCAGCGACCTGTTTCCTTTTCTCATCATCATTTTCTTGAGTTGCTACTAATGCAGGGCATTCAGAACAAATTATTCCACAAAAGGCAATCATTTTTTCCATTATTAATACCTCTAAAAATGAATTAAACTTAAGAATTTATTGTTATCTATATTAATAAAATTGATTATTATCATCTAAATGATTTATTGCAGAAGCGATTACTTGACAGAAATTACATAAAAGTTCATAATCGACCCTATCAATAGTGTATTTTCGGTGAACATATTTATACACACTAATATCACCAAAACCTATGCCATTAAATCCTTTTTTCGCAGAAATCCATCCATCACTATGAACTCCAATTATTTTTCGTCCTTTTTTAATTTCTAAATTATGGTTTCTAGCAGATTTAAAAATTGAATTAATAAATTTAAAAAAATCGTTTTTCTCCTCACCAAATTTGAATAAACCAATCCCTTTACCGATTGTATCAAAATTAATTATGATAAATTCATTCTTGTCATATTTCTGAAGACTATTTAAAAAAAATCTAGCACCCATCGTTCCAACTTCTTCAGCTCCAGTAAATAAAAACCAGAAATTATAATTTTTTGATTGAACCTTCTCAATTTGAAAATGGTGTAATAATTCAAGAACTATTGCAATACCTGTTGCATTATCTAATGCTCCATCAGAATTATTATTTGATATATTTGTTAGGATAAAAATACAAGAAATTAAATTTAATATCATTATTATAGTTGCTATTGAATGGAAAAGCAAGAAAAATTGTGTTTGAAAGATATATCTTAAAAAAAATACAATTATTATAATTAAAACAGATATAATCCAAACATAATAAGATACTATTCGATATATAATAGGTAAAGTCTGACCTTTTGAATCTACATGCGCGATAAAAATCAATTTCTTTTTCATCTCTTTCATATTATCCATTTCTGCTTCTGAATTTAATTTAACGAGTAGATTTTGAGAATCTTGTTTTTTACCAAATTTAATTTTCTCAGGGTTTCTTGAAACTAAAAAAAGTAAAAACGATATAAAAATCACAATACCTAAGAACAGAATAAATATTATATCTGTGACATTAAGATATTTCAAAAAAAGAATGATAAATACTAAAACAACATAAATTTTTAACAAAACATTTGAATAAAAAGTAGAAAACACAAAAGAGTGGCTTTCGGTTTTTAACCCTAATTTCTCAATTTTCTGTTTAATCTTTTCAAATGCTAATTTTTCTGAATTTGTACCATAACGGCGAGGGAAAGAAAGTTCTTGAAGATTTCTCTTTATTCTCAATAAATCAATCATATTAATTAGTTTTTGGAAGTTTCCACCTTTTATTAAACTATTTTAAAAATCTCACTTGAACAATCTTTGCCGTTTTAAACCGCTCAGCAATATTAATCATCTTAATGGTTTTTTTACTCCAGTTTGGATTACGTGGTGCTCGGGCCCATATAGTGAACCAATCAACCACTTCAATTTTATCAGACCATTTCGGAAATTTTTTCATAGGATTACCAACACTAAAACAAAAAGGTTTCGTTTCTGTACCTGCTTTTCGAACTCTTCTATTCATAATTTTTTTAGCAAGTTTTGAGATTGCATCAAAAATAATTTCACCCTCCGGAAATCTTTCAGCCATTACTCTAAAAAGAGCATATATCTCCTCTTCTTTAAAATAGTAAATAAACCCACCTGCTATAAAGAAAATGCCTTTATCAGCGTTAAATTCAATATCATCGAACCAGCTATAATCTAATGCAGATTTTGCAATGCATTTACATCGGGGTGATTCGGGGATGAATTGTTTGCGAAATTCGATAGCATCGGGTAAATCTAAATCATACCATTTAATCCTACCATTATCAACACGGAAAAAGGTTGTATCTAATCCGGCTCCAATATTAACTACGGTGGTATTCGGATTTTTCTCTATATATTTTTTTAGAGCATCATCAAAACTCTTGGCTCTAACTAAAAGACCAAGTCCACGCCATTCATCTAAAAATTCTTGAACTTCAGAGAAATCATAATCAAGATCTTTAATAATTTTAGATGCTTTAGGGTCATTTAACAAATCAGGATATAACTTGCTATAAGTTGCTCGAGCCCATAAAGGACCAAGCATAGTTGCTTCAATCGTACCACTATTGAGATTCAATTTTTTTGTCATGTATTCTTAAAATCGCTATTTCCAATTAAAATTTGTGATCTAAACAAATAAAAGAAATGAAGTTTTGGAACATAGATTGATAAAAATTCTTTTAGATTGATTTTATTCTGAATATTTAGCAAAATAAATTAATTTTTTTATACAGCATAAGCTTTTTTATATGAATTTCAATTTAAATAAAATTGATGAGAAAATGGCTAAAAAATTAAAATATGGTTTATATACTCCAAATTATGGTACTATTTTTGGCTACGCAAGAAAATTAGCAGAATTATCAAAGGAAGTAGAAAATGCTGGGTGGGATGGATACTTTATATGGGATCATATTTTGGTTGATAGAAATTTTCCTTATCCAATTGTTGATCCTTGGGTTGCTCTGGCAGCAATGGCAATCTCAACCGAACGTATTTATATTGGAACAACTATTACTCCCTTACCACGTCGTCGCCCATGGAAGCTCGCTCGCGAAACGGTTGCAATAGATCACCTATCTAAAGGGAGAATGATTTTAAGCGTAGGTTTGGGAGAACCACCAGAGGTAGAGTATAAGGCTTTCGGTGAAGAATCTGATTTAAAAGTGCGCGCTAAGAAACTGGAAGAGGGAATTGATATCTTAATAGGTCTCTGGAGTGGTAAACCCTTTAGTTATAATGGAGAATATTATGATATTGATAATGTGAGATTCTTACCAAAACCAGTTCAAAAACCAAGAATTCCAATATGGGGGGCTGGACAATGGCCAAAAAAGGGACCTTTTATTCGGGCTGCTCGTAAATTGGATGGCATCTTTCCATTAAAAGAAAATTTTCGAGGGAAATTAACCCTAGATGATTTAGGAGAGATAATAAATTTCATAAAAAAACATCGTAAGGTAGAAACTCCTTTTGATGTTGTATTTATGGGTAAAACGACTGGAAAAAGTCCAAAATCGACAAATGAAAGATTTAAACAATATGCAGAAGTTGGTGTGACTTGGTGGTTAGAATATTTCGGAGCGACTGCGAAATTAGAAAAAATACGGGAACGGATAAACTTAGGACCAGGAGATGTTTAGCGGGTTTTAGATGTGATTAGAAAAATATTGGGCGGCTTATTGAATATAAAATTAATCTTTATTAATCCAATTCACATATTCTTATATATTCAAGAAAGGTGTTAATAAATTGCAAAGTGAAAAAATAGATCCTACTTATATTGGTCACAACGATGGCTGTGCGTTTATAATTCCTAAAAAACTCTTTCAGATGAAATTAAAAGGAGTTATTCCACCAGAAGATCTAAAACTATTTAGTAAATATATGAGAAAGACGATTATAGGATTTGATAAAGCACGTAAAACAAAATATGGAAATAAAAACAAAACTAAAACAGCAACAACGCCAGAATTTTGGGAAAGATTTGAAAGTAAAGCTAAAGAATTAGGTGCAGACCTTATTGGCTATATACCAGTTAATGAAAATTACATCTTTAAAAACCTCACCATCTATGGAAAAAATGCCATTGTTCTTTGTATGGAGCTAGATTGGGAAAAAATCAAGACTGCCCCGAGCTATTTTTGTGGAATGGAAGCCTTTAGAGTCTATAAAGAATTAGGGGATGTAGTTATCGAATTAACCAATTACTTACAAGAACAAGGCTATAAGGCTGAAGCACACCATCCTTTTGGTGGAAAATTATTATTTCCTTATCACGCTGTGGCTGCAAATATTGGAATAATAGGAAAACTTGGATTGCTTATTACCCCTGAATTTGGTCCAAGACAACGTATTGGAATAATAACGACTGACGCTGATATTCCATTGAATAGAAAAAAAAGAGACTTTAGTGAATTGGAAGAGTTCTGTAGTAATTGTGGGGCTTGTGTTAAGAGTTGTAAAGCTGCATTGGAAGAACCTGTTGAAAAAATCAAGGGTTCTGGAGTAATATCGCGCATAGATCGCTCAGAATGTATAGAAAGATTGATAGATGATAATTACTGCTCAATCTGTCTAAAAATTTGTTCTTTAGGGCACCCAAAATAATTAATAATATTTTAATTTTTACCCTAATTCTAAAATTAAAAATCTTAAAAATAAAAGGAAAACTTTTAAGAAAGATTTTGGAAAATCTAATATATAAAAAGTTTAACTTTGATTGTGATAAAAATCTGAATTATATAGAATATTTGGGTTAAATTATTTCCTTTAATTATCTTATTATTACTTTTCTTTTAGTTTTATATGATTGTGATGATTCTTTCGATGCAATTAATAATTGATCAAATACAAAAGTTTATATATAAGAATGTCCATTATAAGAGTGGACGTCCAAGAATATATTAAACGTCCAAAAAAAAATAAATAAAAAAAAGAGATGGATTTGAATTGAAAAATATAAACACTGAAGGGAAGAAAATAAAAAATGGAAAATTAACAAATATACAGTTAGAAAATTTGGAAGTTTTTCTTAAAAAATGTAATTATAGTAAAGAAGAATTGGTGACAGAAAGTGATGTTAGATTATCTAGAACCATTCTTGTTAAAGAAGATTGGATTAGGAGCTCTAAAAAGAAAATGAAACATTTAATTCAAGTTCTTATTCAAAATTTTGACCTGAATTGGTTAATTTCAAAAATCGCATTTGATCTTCATATAAAATATGATAAAACAATCAGTCAAGGACAAGCAGAAGCCATTATACGACGAGTTTTAGGTATAAAACTCTCAAGCACGGGTAGAAGTCAATTGCATGAATTACGCAAGAAAATCCAAAAATATAAAAGATTTTTAACATATTTTGAAGAATGGGGCAAGCAAGAAGACTATACATTAAAAGTTATTATTATGGGCTTAAAAGACGAACAAAAAAATAAATTATTCCTAATACCATCTGAAGTAGAGGGGTCTAATATAACCATTGGAGTGGAATTCCATAGAAAAATGATAGAAATTTATGATAAAATAGTAGAATTACAGATTTGGGATGTTACAGGGAATAAGAAATTCTCACTCCTAAGACCAAAATACTATTTAGGTGCTAAAGGAGCAATTATAACTTATGATAAAGGTGATCGTGAATCATTTGAATTAGCCAAAAAATTTTATTCTGAATTAAAGAAGGTAACTAATCTAAAGTTCAAATTAAAAGAAAAAAAAGGAGTTTATGTTGATATTCCTATAACTCTCATCAGCTTTGGCGAATCTAAACTAGTGACTTCAGAAGAAGGGCAATCTTTAGCAAAAGAATTAGGAGCATATTATTATGAAATGTCAGAGATTGATGAACAAATCTTTGGAGAAGCACTTTCTTATCTTTCCCTTCAAGTTATTACGAGATGCCAGAAAATGATGGGGAAAAGATACTAATTTGAAAATTTAAAAATTTTTTTTTAAATTAGAAGGATTTATAATGAGATTATTAATTTTAAGTTATTTCGATAAAATAATTGGTCCAAAAATTTTTTTAAAGGTACCAGATAATTATAATAGCAATTATCTGCAATATATCCCTAATTTAATAGATTATTATGATGAAGGTTATTTCATTCATGAATTTGTTATATTAAAAACCGCAAATCTTATTTTTCAAATATCTAGTCCATTAGCAAGAGGATATATGGAGATTGCTATGATATCAATAGTACTTCTTAATGAAGAGATAAATCCTAATTTTTTTCAGGAATCATTAAAATATTTTGTTTTTGAGATAAAAAGAATAAATGATATATATCAGGGATTTTACATTGAAAAAGAAGAAATCAAAGGTACTCGTAAAGCGTATATTAAAATGAAAGATCTGATGAATTTAATTTATAATTCACTTCCTAAAAAAATCTTATTCAGAAGATTTAATATTATACCATTTCAAATTTCTTATCAAATTTGCAAAATAGGAAAGAGTAGAAGAAATCTGAAAAACATTAGAGAATTTTAAAAAAAATAAAAAACGATTTTATGAAAAGGAAAAAATGAGACATAATAATTCATCTATAACATATTAATCCAAATCGATATATCCAACGTTTTGGAGGCCATTCTAACCTAAAATTTAAGGATTTTACCGTTTTATCCACATCAATCCCTACCGCCTCCATCGAATATCTCATCTCATCCGGATAACGACATGGTTCTCTACTATCATATGTACAAGCACCATCTCGTCGATCATTACAAATTTTACAATGTCCTCCTACCAAAATTATTTTATCTTGGAAAGGCTCTTGACTCGTTTCTAAAAATTGATTTATTTCTATATCAAGCCCTTTTCGTGTGATTTCTTTGAAAAATACTTGGTTTCTTATTCTCTCTTCACTCCAATTTGGGTGTTTTGATCGAGTTTCTTTTATATAGGATTTTAAATCAAATTGAAAGTATATTAGAAAAAATTTTTGAAAGCATGAGATTTCTTCTTCTAAATAGGGCGCCACTGGGGGACAAGACCAATTATGATCATAATTTGGGCATTTAAAGTTTGGATTAACACAATATGTTTGAACCTTTGGATCGAAAACAATATCATTAAACTTAATTTCAATAAAAGGCATAAAAATATCTTTAAAAGTGTTTAAAATAATATAATTTCTTCTATTATTTTTTTTTAATGTAAATTTGATTTTAAAGAAAAAAAGAGAATTATGTTAAAGATGTTCATTCTTAACAGGTGTTATGAAGGCAATAATTATTATCGTTATCCCTAAAAATAAGAACACCGCATATAAGTTCCATGTTGCCATAAACCCAATAATTGGATTCATTATTGCTAGCGAAATCCCAAAGATCATACTTATTGTACTTAAAACAGTTGCTCTATTTTCTGGTTCAATTTGTTTGTTGATTCCATCTACAAAAATTAGCCATCTTGGAAAGCCAAACCCCGTAACGATTAATATCAAGCCAATACTTATAGGAATGATATTCGTAAAACTCATAAATATAAATGCTAATCCTACTAACACCGTGCTAAACATTAAATACCTCTTACGCTTCTTAAACCATTTCATAAATTTTGGTATAAAATTCAAAAACACCATCTCTGTAAATGTCATCATGGACAATATAAAGCCGAAAAAAATTATTGGAACGTTGAGCACATCAAGATACAATTGAGAAGTCCAAAACATGAAATAAATTAACACACCAACTGAAATTTTATCGATTATTAAGAAGATTAATACTTTACTATTTTTTATTTGTATGAAACCTTGTTTTAGGAAATGTAGATATTTCTTATGCTCAGTTTTATGATCGTTAGGCTCCTTAAAAGATAGGGAAATTAATGCTGCACAAAATGATGGAAAGAAACAAAAAAACATTGTAAATTGTAGTGAAATATATTCTGCAATAATGGAACCAATTGGACCGCTAATCATTATTCCAATTAATAAAAAACTATCTACACGTCCTATAATTTTCGTATATCTTTCTTCTTGATTTGTTTTCTTTAATGTATCATATAAAAAAGCTTCACCTGCACCGGATAATAATGCTTCTCCCAATGCGAAAAAAGTTTCTCCAATTGCAAAAATAAATATGCTTGGCATACTAGAATAAATCAATGTCGCTAGTGCAATAGCAAAAGCTGCAATCGTTATGACGTATTTCCGACCTAAATAATCTGCTATTGCACCACTTGGAACTTCAAATAAAAAGTTCATAAATAAAAAATAACTTTGCAAAATTGTGATTTCGATAAATGTGATTTGACCCCATTCCATAAAAAAGGGAACTATAACACCTATAGAAGTATGGAAAAACAAAAAAAAACTAAATAAATAAAATTTCGGCACATTTCTACTGTAATCTATCTCTATTGTTTTTTGTTCCGTTGCAAGCTGGAACTCTCCTGTTCCATTAGTTCTTTCTAAATCAGTCACTTTTACAACACCTATTTCTTATTTCGGAATGAAATCAACGTCAAAGATGGTCATTCTTAACAGGTGTTATAAAGGCAATTATTATTATCGTTACTCCTAAAAATAAGAACACCGCATATAAGTTCCAAGTTGCCATTAACCCTATAAATGGGTTCATTATAGCTTGTAAAACTCCACCGAGCATACTAATTGCGCTTAAAACTGTTGCCCTGTTCTCTGATTCAATTTGTTTATTGATTCCTTCGGCAAAGATTATTCGTCGCGAAAATCCGAAACCTAAAATGATCATAATTAAAATAATACCTACTGGGACAATTTGCGTAAAGCTCATAAATATAAATGCTGCACCGGTCATCAATGTACTAAACATTAAGTATCTCTTGCCTTTTTTAAACCATTTCATAAACTTTGGTACAAGATTAAGACATACCATCTCTGAAAATGTCAGCAAGACCAATATGAAACCGAAATATATTATCGGAACATTAAGCGCACTCAAGTATAACTGATAAGTCCAAATAATGAAGAATGCTAATACATTAACTGAAATCATGTCAAACGCTAATATTTGTAATACTTTATTATGTCTTAAATGCGTAAAACCTTCTTTCAATATCTTTAAGTATCTCTTTGATTTTTTTACTAAATCAGAATTGGGTTCCTTGAAAGTAAATGATACAATCGCAGCCATCATCATTGGGAAAAAACAAATTGTCATAGTCAATTGCAACGAAATATATTCTGCAATAATCGAACCAATTGGACCACTGATCATTATTCCTAATATCGCCATACTATTTGCCCGACCCCAGATCTTAGAAAAACTTTCCTGTTTGTTCATTTTCTTCAATGTATCATATATAAAAGCTTCATTTGCGCCTGAAGATAAAGCTGCACCTAATGCCCAAAGGGTTTCTCCAATTACAAAAATGAATATATTTGGCATACTTGAATAAACCAATGTTGCCAGTGCGGTCATAAGAGCCGATATTATCATGGCAAGCTTACGCCCTAAAAAATCTGCAATCGCACCACTTGGAACTTCAAACACAAATATCATAAACATGAAATAACTCTGTAAAAACATAATTTCGACAAATGTTATTTGACCCCAATCTAGAAAAAAGGGAACTAACACTCCACTAACTGTGTGCATACTAATGAAAAGATTAAATAAGTAAAACTTCAACACGTTCCTACTGTAATCTATCTCATTCGCTTTCCGTTCCACTGCAGGTTGGATATATTCCTTTCCATTTTTCCTTTCTGAATTGTTCATTTTTTTTAACACCTATTTTTTTTTTGTAATAAAACCAACTCTATTTGAAAGAAATCCGTGGAATTATTGTATAGAAAAAGAATCTCTGAGACTTAAGAAAGATGAAGGAAAAACAAGAATAATGAAGGCAGTGATAAGAAGATGTAAAAGAGAAAAGGAGTTGATTTTATAATCGTATCATAAGAAAATCAATGTTGTCATACAAGTCAAATTGACAGATGGCATACTATCTACTTTGAGTAGTCCGATAATTTTATTCCATCTATCTTGATTATATAACATAAAATACTCATCAATTTTTTATGATTAGAAATATATTTAACGCCTCGAATATAAACTTATCGGAATGAGTTGCTTTCTATCTCCGATTTATGGGAAAATGGTGGGAATACACCACCAAATTATTGACTTAAAATAAATCAAAATATATAGAGAATTCTCGTTCGAATAAAAGAAAAAATTATTATTATTAAAAAAAGATGTAAAAATGATTATTTTTGAACTGCTTTAACCAGCTCTTCTATCTCGGCTCGTACTTGTTGGGGTGTTATATTTAATACCCCCTTTGCCAATTGCTCTTCAATGCGGGGCCTGTGAATGGTATTATAAGCACAGAACGGAATTTCTAAGACTTTTGAAGGATCTGAAGGGTCAATTACACCGTAATGAACTAAACAGCGCTCCACTCGCTCCAAATCAAAATTGTAAGCATCTTGAAAATGCATCGCAGAAATCATTAAATTTTTCGATAGCAAGAAGTCTCCTGCAGCCTGTAATCCCGGTTTGAAAATAAGACCTGTAAACCTTTGTAATGTTTTTGATGAAAGTATTTTTTCTGGATTTTTAACATATCTAATGAGTCCTGCAAAGAAATAAGCCCTCATCAAATTCCTATAAGCAGCATCAGCCATACCATCAATAAAGTCACCAACAACAGTTCCGAATTTACCTAAACTTTTAATGTCAAAACTACCGAACAGTTTTGTTGGTTTGGGTATTTCTTTATTTTGAACCATATCCCAGACTTTATTCGACCATCTAATCAATCCTTCGGCATCAAAATAGTTCTCAATAGGTTCCCATTCATTATCTTTATTAATTACGCAAATAGTAGCAAATCCGCAATCATGATGGCTTAACATCGAAAATTCAGGCAGATCATCAAACCAAGCAAGTAGCCTTGTTAATTTACCAGTCGTTGCGATTGGGTAGAAATTTTTAATGGCTCCATTTGTGCATTCATTAAGTGCAACTTTTAAATCACTTGTTGTGTATCTCATATCCATCAATTCTTCATAGCTTATCCTTCCGCATAAAGATACCGGTTGAAATACAACACCAGCAACCACATCGGTATTCTCCTTTGCATAATCCATAATATTTCCAATTTCATGGTCATTAATTCCCTTACATACAGTTGGAACCAGCATAACACCTGATAAACCAACTTCTCGGCAATTCTCTATTACTTTTTGTTTCAAAGGCCATAGATTTACGCCTCTTATTTTTTTGTAAGTTTCAGGAGTGCAACCGTCGAATTGTAAATAAACTGCGTCAAGTCCTGCATTCTTTAATTTTCTACAATATTCTACAGATTTTCCTAATTTTACTCCATTGGTAGAAAGCATAACTTCTATAAATCCAACCTCATGTCCTTTTCGGATTAAATCGAAAAGGTCCTCTCTCATTGTAGGCTCTCCACCAGCAAATTGAAGTAAAACAGGTGGAACAGGTTTTATTGTTCTGAAATGTTTAAAAATTTGAACTATTTGATCGAATGTGGGTTCTACGACATAACCTGCTGCATTTGCATTAGCAAAACAAATGGGACAAACTAAATTACATCTATTTGTTAGATCTACCAACGCAATACAAGGAGCAGATTTATGATTCTCACAGATGCCACAATCATAAGGGCAACCATTTTTCCTCTCTTTAATCCCAGAGCTAACATAATTTGGTTGCGTTGATGTTAAAGTTGAGCCAACATCTCTACAGAAATCTTGACCCCAAATATAATCTTCCTTATTAATTGATAATTTATCCTTGAATTCACCATGAGTTTTACATTCTTTTCGCATCATAACCCATTGTGTCTTATCATCAACATATATTTCGGCTGGAATTGGTTGAAGACAGTCCGGACAAATACTTGTAGTAGTTCTTATTACTTCAGTCATTATTTTAACCTCTCATACTGGGGGAATAATTGTATGAAAGAAAAGTTATTTAATTAAATACTCTTTTATTCAATTTAAAGATTATAAGATAACTAATATTTGGATTGATATTTTTTATTAAAAATATGTTAATTTTTTAATAAATTGATTGAAAATAGCCAATAACTCATTATTTTTTAGATTAGGCGTTATTTGACTTTTTTTACTTTAATTGAAAGATTTCTTTTTTATTAACATTATTCAATTTGTTCTAAATGAGTAATATTAGAACTTATTAATTTGATTTTAGAATAAGCTCTTAATATTGAAAATATCAATATATAAATAATAAATATTCCAAAAAATTTGAGATTATTCCCTTTAGAATTTCATTTTTTCATTTAAATTGGGATATAAAGATTTTGTTAAAACTTTGTATTCTAATAGAGTACACTTCTATTCGATTTTTTTTAAAAAAATAAAATAGAGGTCAGTTTAAAATATAAAAAAGACCAATTAGAATTAAAAAATAAAGATTTAAAAAGAGAACTCCTACTTAAGTAACTTTATATAGCATAAAGTTTTGAAAGCTTTACGTAGCGTTAATCTCTACGTAGCGGAGCTATTTTTTGAAAGGTGGATCCCTGCCACAAACAAATAGGGGGAGGAGGAGGGCGAAAATAAGTGTAGACTATATTCTACACCAACCAAAAGACAAAAATCCAGAGTGGCAGGGATCTTATTTTTGGTTTTTATTCCTATTTAATTTTTGCCTTTAATATTCCTCCAATCAATAATTTCTACAGAATTATCATTCCAATTTTTATACTTAAATTTATGTCAATCTGTTAATTAAACTTTTTAAAGATTCAAGTTTTATGTCTTATTTAATATATATATGTGGTTCTATTTTAATAATCTTTTCTGTTTTATTGTGAGCTACATGAGAAAATATTTTTTCTTTTAAATATAATTTCGAAAAAATGTCGAATTTTGATAATTTTGATAATAATTTTTTATTGATTTTTATATTTTTAAGGACTTTTTTAAATAATTTATAATTTTATATCACATAAGTATTATTAATAGGTCTAATTTGAGATAATATGCCACAAAATCAAAGATCTGATTTAAATAATGGTGATAAATTTAGAAATAATCTCTTTTTGGTATTCTATTGTATAATAGGTTTTGTTGTTTCAAATATTAATATGTATATAATAGTATTATCAATGGAGGTATGGGCTTACTTATTAATCATCTTTTTAATTATAATCCCTGCAATCATTATTGGATTAAGGTTACGAATATGGTCATATGGTTATATGATTGGATATTCTACTGCAGGAATCTTGGGAATATTTATATATGATCTTTTTATTGGTGCTTATACAGTAGCCGTTTCGATTTTCATTTTTATAATTTTATGGTTGATTTTTTATAAGACGTGGCGTTCAATCTCAAAAATTAAAGTAGAGTGAGTAAGGTTTTCAAAATTATTTCGATATAATTTAATCTTGCTTTTTTAGTAAGAATGTGGGATTTTTGCATCCTACATCGATATCTCTTAAGAGGGTTTTAACATTTGGTTTTAATATATTTCTCATTAAAATTGATATATAATTAGATTTTGGATTAAGAGTTTTTTTGTATTTCACAATTGATTTATTCCAATAATTATGGGAACAAAGTTTTCCCAAACTGTTTCTCGGTGGTGGCTTGGGATAATTTTTACTATAACCTAATACTATAAGAGAACATAAATGCCAATCATTAGGGCATTTTACTATTTCTTTTATTTTTTTTCTTGAAAAGCTTCCAACCCAACAAGTACCTATTCTCAATGAGTAGGCTCTTAATAATATCAGTTGAATAATGGCTCCTATGTCAATTTTTGCATAAAAAGCAGTAGAATTTTTAGCTTCAAATGCAACTAAAATAATTAGAGGTACTTGCTGGACATGGGATTGTTTTACAAATACTACTTTAGCTGAATTTGCAATTTTTGAGAGCACTTTGGGATTATCAATTGCAATAATTTTAATAAAAGGCTTATTTATAGTTGGGGGTATAGATAATCCTGACTTTACAATTTTAAGCATATTTGATAAAGAAATTTTATAGTTATCTCCTTCGTGATAATTCCTTATCGAGCGCCGATCAAGAATTGCATCAATTGTAGATATATTATATTCTTCCTCCTTAATTTTTTCTAATAAATCTTGCTGATTTTTTAACGAATTCTCCCATAGATTATGAGATAGAAAATCTTCAAGAATTAATTGTTTTTCAGGGATATTTTCCTCAAGCTCATTTGAAAAGCCCAATGCAAGAATTGCATCAATTGATATATGTTTTGGCATTTGTACTATTTCTCTGACATACTTTCGATTAAATATTCTTATCCATCTAGTAGATAATCCCATTTCATTTGCAACTAATATCATGTTAATTATCGCAGCACCCATTTCAGTTTCTCCATATACTTTTCCGGTCAACCTATTAGAATGGCAGCAAATTATAAATATAGGCGCAGACTGAGCACTTGAAACATCAATTTTATGTCTATTTTGCATTTCAGATTGATATAGGTCTTGTTCAACATTGAAGTAGGATTCATCAAATCTAAAACTTGCCTTATTTACATCTTCTTCCTTAATTTTTTTAGTAACTGATAATCTTTTAATTAACCGAGGATCTCCATCTTTTATAGATTCTTTAATAAGTTTTAATTTATCAGCATTATTTATAGTGATAAATTTCCAAACTTGTTGATTTTGAGCGGAAGGAGCCCAACGTGCCGCTTCAAGGATTTTTAGAATAGTTTCTCTCTTAATTTTCTTATTAGAATCAAATTTTAGGGCATTTTTGAGTGATCTTAAATTATTTATTAATTTCATAACAAATCATAAGAATAATTAATGAAATTATAAAAAAAATGGAAGTTTGCATTTAATACATGATTTACCTTCAAGACTGGCTTTTTTTGCACACTCTAAGCAATATGGTTGGCCGCATTTTTTACATTCATAAACATCTCCCTTAATTTGTCCTTTATGAAATAAGCAAAAATCTTTTTTGATTTCAATAGTGGGAGGCATTGTTGGAGGAGGCGGGATTTTCTTTTCATTACTCATAAGTTTAACCTCTCAGGAAATTGTAAATTTTAAATTTAATTTAAAGAAGGGGTATATCTTCAATCGCTACATTATTAATCTTAGGAATATTCGAAAATTTTTCCTTAATTTTTTCAAGAGATATATTAATTTCATTTAAATTAGCGATATTTATATAAGTTTCATAAAAACAAAATTCTTCGGCGTAGCAGATACCTGTAGTATGCAGAATATAATCACTTAAATTCAAATCTTTTAAAACATTTGATATACCATTTACTAACTCTGGAGAAAAATCTTTTAAATTTATTAAAATTTTTTTGATAGTTTTATTTTCTATCGGGAATATATTTATTTTCACGATATCTTCCCGAATGATATAAATCAACAAAAAATAAGGTTTCTTTTTCAAGGATTGGATTATTTCTTTTGGAATAATTTTATTTGAAACAATATCTTTATTAGTAACGATTAATCCTATCGAAACTCTTTTTCTTTTCTCATCATTTAATACCATTTTTACCATTAACTCTTGTTTTTTGTAATATAATTACAATTCTCTATTGAATAGGGAATTGTTAGTTTTAAATTTTCTGATTTTTAATACGTTCAATAATACTTGGGTATTATTTGATTTAATAACCGATATTTTTAATGTGTAATGTTGGAGATACTATCAAATTTAAAACCATTTTTACACACCGGAGTAATTTTATTGTATTCTGATAATAAGTTTTCAAAAAATAGATATTCAATTGTTGATAACATATCTGCCAGATTTCACGCTATTTTTTTAATAGATTCTAAGACTGGCTTAACTTTTTTAAGTAAAAAGTTCTCAAAAAACTTAAATAAATTTAATTCAGATAATGAAGATTTAATTTCAGGATTCTTAAATGCTCTTAATTATTTTGTGAAAGAACTTGATTTTGAAAATGAATCAATAGAAGAAGTGAATTTTAAGAATAATAGAATTTTATATGAACAAAAAGGGCGTTTAATGGCTATAGCTATTTCAAAGAAAACAGATATTGGAATTGAACGGAGATTTCTTTCTATGATTATTAATGATTTTTATCTTTCTTTTAAATTTAATATTGAAAACTTTTGTGGAGACGTGAGAATTTTTGAAAAATTTAAATCCAAATTAGATTTATATAAGATACCCAGTGTTATTCAACCAACACATTCAAAAATAATACCTGGGTAATTTTTTGATTTATTTATTCATTATTTTTTTCTGTTTCTTTGGTTTTTATCTCATCAAATTTTTTTTCGACTGTTTTCTCGATTTGTTTGCCCTTTCCTTCTATATCTGCATCAATAGATTTACGTAATTCATCTCTCTCCTTTTGTCTATCCCTATAAAATGCCTTCTCAGCAATGGTTTTTTCAATTACTCCCTTTTTACTTTCAATATCTGCTTTTATTTCAAATCTTTCCTTATCCTTTTCCTTTAATTTCTCCATTTTATATGCTTTATCGGCTATAGTCTTCTCTAATTCACTTTGTTTTCCTTCTATATCAAGTTTTATATCACTACGTTGTTGGTCTCGCTCCCTTTTTCGTTCAATCATAAACTTCTTTTCATCAACACTCTTTTCAATTTCTTTCTGCGACCCTTCGATATCTGGACTTATATCTTTACGTTGTTGTTCTTGCTCTCTTTGTCGTTCAATCATAAATGCTTTCTCCGCAATTGATTTTTCAATTTGTTGTCCTGTACCTTCAATTTTAGGCTTCATTGAAGCGATTTGTTTATCTCTTTCCTTTATTTTTACAAATTTGAAAACTTTCTCTTCCAAACTCTTTTCAATATTTTTTCCTACACCTTCAATATCTGTTTGTATGGCTTTACGTTGGAGATCACTTTCCCGCTTTTTCTCTATCATAAATGCCTTTTCGGCCACTTTTTCCTCAATTTCTTTTTTTACTCCTTCTATATCAGGACTTATTGATTTTCGTCGTTCTTCTTGTTCCCTTTGTCGTTCAATCATAAAGGCCTTTTCGGCCACTTTTTTCTCAATTTCTAATCCTGTTCCAATAATTCTTGGTTTTACTGATTTTCTTATATTATCCTTTTCACGACGTATATCCATTCGATATGCCTTATCCGCGATATTACCGGCAATTGCTTTCTCAATTTTATCTAAATCCAGCTTAATACTGGCTCTCATTTTAGCTTCTGATTTCATTCTCTCAGAAATAAAAATTTTATCAGCAACAGTTTTAGCAATCTCTTTTTTACTCTGCTCAAATGATTCCTTTCGTTTTTCTTCAGTTTTTTCTAAATATTCCCTAATCTCGTTCTTTTCTTTTTGAATGAGATTTTTAAGCATCTCCTTTTCTTTTTCGATTTCTTCCGGTGTTTTTTTATTAATATTTTCATCTTCCAAATTTTTCACGTTCCATATTGTCTAATTAATATAAGTGATAATTAGGAATTAAATTATTTCTGTATTTAAAATGAAAATAATTCTTAATAAAATTAGGTAAATTTAATATTATTTTATCGGAATCGGTGCAATATCATCAGCTACAGAATCCATCAAACTCAATAATGTAAATTTAAGTATAAGCATTTCATTTACCTCATTCATTAATCTTATATATTGGTTAGTTTCCTTTTCTATGCTATATTCCATTATTAAATTATCAAATTCTCGAAATAATTGGAATGTTAACTCTTCTTGTTGATTTAAATCTAATCTTTGTCTAGAAATCCACTTATCAATTCTACTTTTTATTTCAATCTCTTTATTATCTCCTAAAACATAAGATACTTCTACCTGCTCTAAATCCTCAATCTTCTTAACATAACTTAAATCAGAATATATGGGTTTTACCATCAATCCCAAATTAATAATTAATGGTTGCAATTGTAAACCTTCAAAACTCCCGGTTAAATAATCTAAAACAAAATCTTTTCGAGAAAATTGTTGATACTCAATAAATTCCTGAAGGAGCTTAAAAAGTGTTGTCTTTACTAATAGCTCATCATATTCATTAATATTTTCTGTAGTGATTTCCAATGTTTGCTGAATACAATTATAAACTGTTTTCATAAAAGGTTTAATGGTTTTAAACATGTTAAAGAGATTAATGAATTTTAAGATTTTGTCGAGGATTGTAATTTTATACTGAGCTGAAAAAAAATATCGGTTAATAATATCTTCCAGATCAAATGACTCATCTGGAATCGAAAGAAAACTCTGTATTTCCTCAAATTTTGAATAGATCCTCAAAAAATAATATCCTCAAACTTGAATATAATAATATCCGATCTTACTATATTTAATACTTTTCATATCTCAAAAAAAAAAGAAGAGAGAAAAAATTTACTTAAAATTAAAATATACTTGGAATCAGAGCCTTTGAACCATGTAATATCCCAGCTATTGCATAATATAATAATTTCCATATTGAAAAGCCGGGGGGAAATACATCGAGAGCCTTTACATCCATCAATTTAAATAAAGCGTTAATGGTTTCAGCTAAATTATTGCAATTATGCGAGAAAAACACATTTTTCTTACCGAATTCTTCCCTCAATTTTTCTCCAACCTCATCTATTGCACAAAATCCAGCTACGAGGCCTTTGGCATATCCCTCGCTTTTTAATTGTTCTATCAAATCATCATCAAAACCTTTTCCCATTACTATGAAAAATCCCCCTTTTCCTTGAAAATCCAAACTAAAAACCTGCATGGTAGTTAAAGGGTTATTTTGACAACCTTCTTTACAGCATAATTTATTTCCTTTTATAATTTTTATATCGTCTGGAAACTCTTGAAGTAAATCAGTAGGATATTTTTCTTTGTATTCATCCAAGGATTTTCCAATCACATTAATTTTACTTAAATCACCCTCTCCAAGCCCACGTTCATTTGCTATTTTCAAATGTGGAACATCATCTAGAGTTAAACCAAAAACCCTTGCACCAACCACATCAACTGAAACTGTATCTCTCCCACCAATTAAAATATTAAATTCCTTAACGAGTTTATCCTCTAAAGCTGTTGGGGGATAATGTCCGTGAATAGTGCCCTCAATTCCATCTATAATTGTTATATCCGGCTGAATGTATTCATAAACGTCCACAATTTTTGAGTGGAGATTGTAATTATGGTCAATTCCTCGATCTGCGTGCTGTGGAAAACCCCATTGGTTTTTGATTCCTAAAGTAACACCTGCCATGCTATGAGTTTTTAATTTAGGTATATTGATGTAGGTAAATGCATCTCTGTTTTTCATTATTTTAACAATTGTTTTAGGTAATCTGAAAGTTTTTAAAATATATTCATTCTTTGGTTTTCCTTTAAAAGTGAAAGTTTCTGTTTTTTCCTCATCTAAATAAATTGCCTTCGCTCCCGTTTTTTTACATACTTTTCTATAACCAGTTATGGCAAAAACTATTCTACTCATATTTCCCTGCGTTGAATTCTCCATAACATAAATTTCTTTTGCCCCAAACTCTTTAAGATATTTAATTACAATCTCTAACACTTCGGGAGAAGTATATGCGTGCTTTTTAAAATCAATGCCATTAATTTTAATATAAACTTCTTTTGAACTTTTTAAAATGGGTTTCCCACCCTTTTCAAGATGAGAAAACATTTCTTTAACTGCGGATTCAATCCCTTGAGTCGTCTCAACAATAAAAACTTCTGGCATAGAAATCAGTTTTATTTTTTAAAAATTTAGTTGAAATTAATCTTTTTAAATATAAGAATTAAACTAATTATATATTGGAATTTAATGTTTATTTTTATCAGTTTTTTATAAAAGTAATTGCTTTTAAGAAATAGAAAAATAAAAAATTGTTATTTTAAATTTAGATTTAAATTTATATCCAGCCTAATATTCCTATAAAGATTACGAGTAATGCAATGTTTATTGCTGCCATTGTTCCGATCACGATACGTTGTTGCTTAGGTTCCCAGTAATAGCAATAGCAGGAAACCACAAAAAATGGAATATACACGAAAATAAATACTGTTAAAGCGTTCCACCATTCCCATACCCATACAAACGTAGGAGTCATTATGAGAATTATTTCCAAGATTGATACTATACCTGCATTGAGAATGGCAACAAAAAGACGGCTTGGTATACCCAAAATCTTCTCCCTCGGGTCTTCTGGAAGAATTTTACTAACCGCAAGTCCCATGATAGAGAACATCAAACTAATCTCAATTCCAACACCTATAAGAATTAAGAATGCTGTTCCTGTGGGAATGGTCCAGAGGGCATGACCAGTAAAAACTTGGAATAGAGAATTAATGATTTCGACAAACCAATGCACCATATATAAAGACATTCCTGCAGCAATACCTCTCCAATTTTTTTTTTGGATCTCACTGAAGTATATGAACATAACAACTACAATCATAAAAACTACATACCACTGGAAGTTTTCCCAACTACGTAAAATTGCTAAAGCCTCTCCAGTTGCTTCCGGATTATTCATAATTTTCACATCTAAAAAGAATTTAATTTTTAATTTTTTTTTAATACTTATTAAATTTTTATATTTTTAATTATTTTGCTTTGAGAGGTTAGATGTTGAATATATTGCCTGTATTATATAAAGTTTCATCTAAACTAATTTTTACCGACCCATTAGAAGCGATTTCCAATGCATTGTTTATACCGACTAATACTTTTTTTATTAAAAATTCGAATGCATTAAAACATTCATTAAGTTGAGTTAAATTATTATCCGAGAAACATTTCGACATTGCTGGAATTAATTCAGGAATAAAATCATTATCAATCATGATTTCCTCCGCATTAATCATTGTATCTTTTGCACACGTAAATGGATTTTTAACATCCATTTTTGCAAAAATTAATTTACAAACAAATATTGATGCCTTTATTTCTCTCATTATAAATTTAATTTTATTATTTTCTTCAGAATAAAATTCAGAAGCTGTCATTTTCATTATTTTATCAGTAGTAATCGAATCTTCATTATTTAATAATTTTCTTACTCTTTCTGAAATCCTCTTTTTTGGAAGCATTAATTTTAGATTCATTTTATTTTTTTCATAATAATCTTTATATTGAGCAGATAGCAAGGTCGTATTTTCTCCAAATTCATTATCATCAAAACCTTCTAATTGAAATAAATTATCTTTAAATTTATCAAAAAAATTCTTAATAATTAAAAATTTTAACTTTAATCTATGTAATGCAAGGAATATACAAACCCGTGTTCTCGTGTAAGGCGTAACATTACCCATCCTATATCTACCATGATGTTCCCTTGCGTACATAACAACTGGTTTTACCTTAGGAACAGCACAATTTATAAAATAATCTATTATGCTTGCATAAGGGGCATTATCTTCTACTCTAAAAATTTCTATTAATTTCTGACTTGAAGGCTGACTTTCGGGTATTTCTTTAATCAGATCGTAATTGTAGGTATCTAAATATAAAGAGGTTAATGCCTCCATTTCTAAAACTGTTCTACATGGGATAAAAACTTTATTCATATCATTTAATATACTACTACTCTCTGGCATTATAAAAACAATTTCTCATTGCAAATATTAAGGGAATTAAATATTATCTCTTCTTTTTAATAAAAAATCCTAGTATGGGGGTAAATCGACTACAAAATATTATCAAATTATTAATATTAAAGTTTTTCATTTATGTTAGAATACTAAGTTTTTTTAAATAGAAAATTAATGATTATAAATTATTTTAACTCACTATTTTTTATTTATTCTATAACTTAAATAGGTTTTAACGCAAATAATTATAATTTTGAATAAATAAATACATGGATTTTTAATTAGTCTTGATTCACCATACCTTCTTTGATAAAAGTGAATTGGTAATTCAATTATTTTAAAATTATTTAATTTTGCATGAATTATCATTTCTTGGGTGTAAGTATATTTTCCTTTTAATTTTTTAACTAATACTTTTACTAAATCTTTTGATATCGCCCTAAAACCAGTTTGTGTATCAGAAATAATAGATCTCTTAGAAATGAATAATGAGACTAAAAAGGAGATTATTTTATTTCCAATAGATTTTAAGAATCCAAACTTAAATTCAATATTTTGAAGTCTTGCTCCCAAAACTAAATCAATTTTTTCTCTTTCAAGTCTTTCAAAAGGTTTTATCAATTTTTTGATCTCTTCTGGGTCATATTGCCCATCTGCGTCCATACTAACAATAATTTCGGCGTCTCTTTTCAGCGCCTTAACTAATCCTTTTCTGATTGTCTGTCCTAATCCAATGTTTTTGTTGTTATTGATTACTATTGCTCCATGTTTCTCCGCTAAGAAAGCAGTATTGTCTTCACTTCCATCGTTTATTACAAGCGTTTCAACGATAAAATTAGGTAATTTTGGTATTTTCTTTAAGACCCAAGAAATATTTCTCTCTTCGTTGTATGCGGGAATAATAATAATTACTTTTTTCGGCATAAAGGAATTGGTATTTTAATTTAAAACATAAATATTATCTAAACAATGATCTGTTCTTAAAAAAATTCATTGAATTAAATGTAATTATTTTGATGAGAAATCAAATTATATTTTCTGATTTGAAAAGATTTTTTTGAAACTTTTTGAAAAAATAAAATAAAAATGAAGCTTATCTAAGCAAAACCTGCCGATCCCCAACCCAAGAACCAAATAGGGGGAGAAAATGAATTAAAAGTGCTTAAAATTTTATTAAAAAATAATTAATTTAAATTTTTCAGTTTCCTGAAATTTTAATATTAATAATAAAATTCTTGGCAGTGGCTCGATAATATTTCATTCTAATATTATAATCACTATACTTAACTTGTGCCACAAAAACTAATTTATTTTTAACCAAATCATCGAGATGGCGTTTTATTGTGCCAGGATTAAGATTGGTTGCCTTTTTAAGGTCTTGGATGGTCATTGCTTTCTCGAGTAACATTTTCAAAATCATCTTCTTTTTCTCATGAAATACTATGAGAGCGAGTGAAGGGTCGGTGATTTTAATCTCTTCTTTTATTTTTAAAGATTTACTATTGGAAGAATTAAAATTTCTTGCCATATGTCATTATTCACAATTTTTCTTTGATATTCGAAATTTTATAATATTATTTAAATTATTCAGATGGTGAAAAGGGTTTGAATCGTTCGAATTCGGCATTGTTATAAATTCCTGTTGCAATCAATGACAACATCGGAAAACCGATTATTGCTAGAAATGATACAAATAAACCAAGTAAAAATAGAATCAAAAAAGGACTTATTAATGAGGGTAGAAATATTATTGTGATAAAGCTAACCATAAATGGCGGGACAATAAAAATCAAAAAAAAAATTCCCCATGTGGTAAACAATCGCTTTGCATTCTTACGTAAAATCCGAAAATTTTCGATAAAACTCTGCTTTAACCTCCCTTGTGCGGTGATGCTGGGAAGGGTATTGATAAAAGTTACAAACCAAATGAAAAAGAGAAGGAAACTGATTATCAGCCTCCCAATTTGAAAAGCATCCAAAGAAATTGTTTGCGAGGAGCCCATATTGTTATGGTCAAAATCAAAAATTATCATTCCCCAAAACCATCCCATAAGAATTAGAATCGTTAATACAAAATATTGCCACCAATAACGTCGGAAATATGTGAATGAACTTTTAAATTCAGCAAACATTTCTCCCGAAGACATAATATCATAAGCCAGACCATTTTGACAGTTTAGAAAAGCAAATAAGATAATTAGGGCAACAAAAATGGTGATAAATCGAAAGATGAGTGAAATACTAAAATTTTGCGGGAAATTAAACCAAAAATCTTCAAGTGATAACGATGGAACTAGATAATAAATTAAACTTATCAGTGAAAACATGATTATTCCAATTGATATGAAGGACAAAAAAGCGAAAAATTCAGTACTAAGAAACGCTTTGTAATTTTCTTTAAATAGATGCCAACTATTCTTAAAATCCTTTTTTGTTTCCGTGAATAATTTAGATGAGTTTCTGGATCTCATGTTAATATCAAATATTGAATTAATCTATTTATTTCTTTGGTGATATTTTGATTTACTTACTGTGTTAAGTAAAAAAACTTCAAAGATATAGATGCGAAAAATTCAAACTATTTTAATATGAAAAATTACTTATTTATAAATGTTTGCAAAAATGCAAAATATTTAAATATGTAAAATTTACTTTAATAAATTGAAAAAATTACAAAATTGGACATGATATCGAGTTTTCCGAATTTTTCAACCGCGAGTTCAATTAATGTTTTAATATGGTCTTCACTTCGAACATTCGCATGTGATATATCGCATTAGGTCCTAACTCATCGGCTAGAGCTTTTCCTAAGTCATCTTGTATATCTCCAAGAACCACACGAGCACCTTCTTTTATATAAAAAATTACGAGAAAACGATTTATAAAATCATAGAGGGAAACAATTTTCTAACTATCAATAATAACTTCCGTTTCCAAGCTATATCTCGTAAAAGAAAAGAGGTGACATCGTTTACATTTTCTTTTCCCTGTGATTCATCCTCTATCTAAAGAAGGGGGACATCTCACGGTTTTAGATATTATAAAAAAAAATAAAAAAAGTTAATTATAAATTTAACGATTAAGTTAATTACCGAGAGATTTTTCGCTTTCTAATTAATATAAATGAAACTAACACAACTAGACCAATCGCCATTATTGTTAAAATCACATAGAAAACCAAAATTGTGTTGCCTGAACTAGTAACTTCGAAAATAGTAATGCCATCTTCGTTCTTAACGACAAATGAAGTTTGCGTTCCTAGAGATCCGTAAGTCACTTCGACAGAGTACTTAGTTTCGCCAAGACGGTCCATTATGAGCGTATTTTCATTAACAGTTGCATTTTCACAACCGAGCTCGTTAACAAGAGTTGTTAAGTAAGTGTCAAAAGGATTAGCTGTGCCAAGTCCACTTATTACAAGTTGCCATATAAATTCGTCTGCCGTGAAGTTCGTAAACTCGTCCCTAATTATTTCTGGTATGTCTGTATCGTTTTTAAGCACACCTATTAAATCGTTATAATCATCTAGGATTTTTTTGTAATCTTCTGGATTCTGAAATATAAAAATTCGAGACCATGTATCACTTGGTTCTTCTTCAATCTCTCCAATTGTGAAATTCCAAAACACCCGCAATCCATACCATAACTGAAAAGTATCTGTATAATTATTATTGATTTCAGTTTCGTTGTACCCTAACTCTTCTATCGCCATTAACAAGAGAAAATCATCTTGAAGAAAAATACTTTTAATTACATCATACATCGTCCATGAAATATCAACCCAACCTCGTGTCATGTATTTAGCTTGAGCGCCGACATTTAACGATTCTCCTTCAAACCAATCACTTGGCAAAGTTGAGACAATTTCCCAATTATTTATATTATCTCCGACAGTATATTCATCATCCCAAGAAAATCCGAGAGCATCAATATAATAAGAGTAATTTGTATCAGATCGGTTTGTAGCTATATAAAAACTGTTTAAATATTCTGCAGTGCCGTTAAAATTCAACACTCCTGAACTATTATTGTCCAAAATAATTTCCCATTGATTTGCTTCTAAACCTTGGTAGCTGTTATTTCCACATTCAAAATGAATTGTCATGTGATGCCAATCACCGTCGTATAGGAGTGTTATATTCGGTATACTGTAGTAAGTCCCATTCATATAATATTGCCATCTCTTGACTCCAGTTACGTTTGCTTCGTAAACAATTGAGAATCTTTTATTTATAGTTGTGAAATTCACTTCATTTCCTTCAATATAGAATTTATCAGAGCCACCACTATTGTTATATTTTATATAGAATTCAACTGATCCATGAGTTTGATTTTTTAAAAAGTAATAATTCATGTCAACACTATATTCGTCCACATCGCTGAATCTTAGTACTTGGGCGTGTCCATCTTCCTCTTCTTCAATTCTAGCAGTACAATTTCCATCTTCTCTTATCCATAAACCCATAGGGTTTTTGCCAATTTTGTCGTTTTCAAAATTATAGGTTGCATCATATAACTTCCATGTTCTTTGAACAGTTTTTATCCACTCACTGTTATCATATTGAGTTACTGCAAAATATTCAGTTTCTTTTAATAAAGCAACTTGGTAACCTCCGTTAGCGGCAATAACAACTGAACTCATATCTACTAAGAGAATTCCCAGTAGTATAATACAACTTATATTTACAATTGTTCTTTTTCTGATTCTTAGCATTTAATAATCACCATTTTTTTTAAACATATTTCTATAATTGCCTCCGCTTGAATAGGTATGCTGCGAGAATAAAACCGATTGTTATGTACAGGAATAATACTAGGAGCCCCACTTCAATAGTTGGAGTCAACCATGTTCTAATAGTAAAGTTTTGAATTGAAATCTCTGAATAATTAGGATCTGGAAACTCTATTAATAGAATCGATGTTATAAGGGTACTAATGTAGGACAAGGAGTATATCGGCTCAATCTCGGGTGCCAGCATCATTAAAAACATTTGTGATATGTTAAAACCTATAAAAAGAATCATAATAGTTGATACGATAGTTACACTTACGCTTCTCATGAAAGAACTGAAAAATGTTACAAAGCTACTCATAGCAATCATATATAAAAAGGCGAACACAAATGATATAAAATAACGAATTAATAAAGTGCCACTGAATTGGTCGTAAAAAAAGATACTCAGAAATCCTACAAGGAAGTAAAAAATTGCAATAACTCCAGTTTCGAGGAATAAGTTTCCCAAATACTTCCCTATAATTAATTTGTATTTGTTAATTTTCGGAAATACGATGTAACCCGTTTTATCGCTGAATTCAGCACATATGATCCCGGCAAAAAAAAAACACGACGCAAATAAGATAATAAAAGATGTTAGGAAAATAAGTCCGCCACTTAAGTAATCAGAATGAGTGGTAGGTAAAAGACTATCCGAAAATAATGTGTACAAGATAAAGCTTTGGAGTACTACAATAAATACTGAGATCACTAAGAAGCCGACAAATTTTTTCCATTGCTTTTTTAGCTCAAAAACGAATGTGTGAATAACCGGCTTTACTTCTAAATACGCAAATTTTAATGCATCTTCAAGTTTTTCCACTTTTAATTTACTCCCCCTTTTGTTAATTCTATTTCTACTTTATCTTCTGCGATCAATTTTGAATATATCTGTTCAAGTTGAGAACCCTTTTTTGGCTTTGAAAACGAAACAACCGTGAAGTCAGATTCGAATTCTTTAACTAAAATTTTTAATATTTCAGCTCTGGTTTGTTTGCTATCCGTAGTATCGTAAAATATTTTAAAACTTCGCTCCTGTGGGATGTATTTTATAGGGATTTTTGAGACAAATAGATCTAAATCTTTGTCTAAATAAGGTTCAAGTCTTTCAGTCAATTTTTTAATAATCGATCCGAGTTGGTCAGGAGAAATAGGATCCAATAATTTACAATTCAATCCTGATGTTCTTAAACCTCTTTCTAAGTTATCAATAGTATCGAACGCGATAATTACACCGAAGTTAATGAGTGCGATTTTATCGCACACTTCAGAGATTTCGGCCAACATGTGAGAAGCTACAAAAATTGTTTTCCCGTTTCTTTGAAATTCTTTAATCATTCTTCTTATATCGATACGCGCTAACGGATCCAAACCCGTCTGAGGTTCGTCTAGAATAATAATTTCTGGATCGTGAATTATCGATTGAATCATTCCCAGCTTTTGAGTCATTCCTTTAGAAAAAGTTTTAACTTTTTCGTGTTTCCAATCAATTAAATCGAATATTTTTAATAATTCGTCTATTCTATCGTTAATTTTTTCCCTCGGATATCTTTGAAGCAAAGCGCTATATTTTAATATTTGGTATGCAGTCATGTCTTTGTAAAATGCCGGAATATCAATGAGAAATCCTAATTTGACAAGATTTCGGGATTTTTTGTTAAGATCCTTTAGTTCACCTTGATTATCTCTTACCCAAATTCTTCCAGATGAAGGTCTAAGTAATTTAGCAATCATTTTAATTATCGTGGTTTTTCCCGCTCCGTTTGGACCGACAAGTCCAATAACTTCGCCGCTGTGGACCTCGAAACTTACATTGTCAACTGCTAAATATTTACCAAAGTATTTAGTTAGATTTTCTAACTTTATCATAGTGTCATTTTCTTCATTTTCTGAAGTGCTAGTTCCTGTAGGTGTGTAAATAGATTTAATATCTTCCCTCGATTTTATTCCTTTATATGCGTGTTCTCTTAGTTTTTCTCGACCTTTCTTTTTCTTTCTTTTCTTGATTACAAAATAGACAATGATGATAACAATGATTATAATTACAATAATAAGGAATATTAAGAGAAAATTTTCTCCCCGAAATCCACCACCAGGTTTAACATGTCCCATCATCTTTATCCATCCCCTTTTTAAGAACTTTTGTGATTACTTTCATTTCTTGTTCCTCGATTCTTGGTTTAATATCAGAATTTCATTCACTCTGTATTTTCGTATTAAATGTTTCATTTCGTTTTTTAATTTTTTATTTTTTGATTATAAATTTCAGTCTAAATTGCTGGTTGAAATTGATAAAAATATTGGTTTATTTTCTTTTCGTGGCCTTTCAAATGCGTCATCTCCCCATGGATACCATTTAACGGGATCTTTAGCGTGCTGAAGTAAATAAGGACTTTTCTCATTAATTAAATTATTAGCATAATTTTCCATTTATTATCCTCTTATGAAATTGCATCCTCTTTTAAGATTTATACTCATTAATATAACTAAATTTCTCTAATGGAATTCTTGGAGATCTACTTTTTTCACCCAATTTCATAAGTTCTGAAAGTAAAGGATTAATTTCCTTAGAATGTTTGCCAATAATTACTAAAGTGATTAATCTCATTTCTTCTGGGAGATCTAGAATTTTCTTAGCCTTCTTTTCATTATAGCCAGCAACTGGATGCGCAACTAACCCAAGTTCGGTAGCTCTTAAAATTATAAAAGCTGTAGCCAAGCCAGTATCAAAAAGATAATAAAATCTTTCTCTGATTATACAATCATTGTTAGGGTTGCTAAATACAGCAATTATCAGAGAAGCCTTTTCTACCCACTTATTTCCTGAAGTTAATGTAGTAAATAATTTATCTAACATATTCTTATCACGAATAAAAATAAATCTCCACGGTTGTTTGTTCATACAAAATGGAGCCATTTGTGCAGATTCTGCAAGATCTTGTATTATTTCATCAGAAATTTTAATAGGATCAAAAGATCTATAGTCTCTTCTTTTATTTATTGCCTCTTTTACATCCATTTTAGGAACCTCTAAACTTATTTAATATAAAAATTACTAATTTATAAATGTTTGCAGAAATGCAAAATATTTAAATATGAAGAAGTTCTTATTTATGAATGTTTGCAAAAATGCAAACTATTTAAATATGAAAAATCAATTATAAAGCGAATGGGAGCAATTTTTCTCAATTTTTTTGAGAAAATTGGATATGATATGAATAAATTTCAAAATAAAAAAATCCTATTCGATATACCAAAAATTTTTCAAAGTAATTTTCAAAGTAGATTAATTAATTCAATATTTGCTCCATTGGATACTGAAGTTGTTATATACATCCAACCAAAAAAAATGGAGGAAAAAAATCTCTTTAGAATATTTAAGAGAACTAAAGTCGATTTGAAAATAATTGACGAAAATTTAAGTATTAAACCAAATTCTATGGATATTATTTTTATGTTTGGAGGGATTTTAAAAGAAGAGCTTCATTCTCGGCTTCTAAACTCAAGAGAATTTCTTAAGCAGGATGGAGTTATTTTTTTAATTATGAGAAGCAAAAATAAAGTAGAAAGACCGAGAGAATTTGGCGGATTCATGGAGGAGATCGTTCGAGATTTCCCAAAAAAACACCTTAACGCTTTTAGGGAGATTTTACCGCCTATGTTTTTGGAAAAGCCTTCAACTAAACCATTAAACCACGAGCAAGTTCAAAAATTAATTTTAGAACTTTTTGAGGAGGTTCAGTTGTTTAAAGAACATATATTTTTGGATGTTTATGTTATTCAGAAGCTAAAGATATCGTATTGAGAGGTTTTAAAATATTACCAAAAAGAATAAATCATCCGTTCTATTAAAAAAAATATTTAAAGATAGTGTTAAAAGGAAGATAATAGATAATTGATTAAGACATGACTGAAATTAAAAGCAATTCTGAAAATATTGTAGAAGTTAAAGACTTAGTTAAAATTTATAAAGATGGTAATGTAAAGGCTATAGATAAAATTTCATTTACTGTTAAAAAGGGAGAGATTTTTGCGCTTCTAGGCCCTAATGGAGCTGGTAAAACAACAACGTTATCGGTCTTGGCGACTCTGCTAAATGCAACAAAAGGTGCTACATTTGTAAATGGGTACAATGTTGCGAAGGATCCCGATAAAGTAAGGAAGAGTATAGGATTTGTCTTTCAAGAACCTTCAGTAGACGGTGAAATGAAAGGTTGGGAAAACCTTGAATTACACGCGGTTCTTTATGGAATGCCGAAGAAAGAAAGGCAAGTTAAAATACAAGAAGTATTGAAAATTGTGGATCTTGAGGATAGAGCCAATACTTACGTAAAAAATTATTCTGGTGGGATGAAACGTCGCTTAGAAATTGCTCGAGGATTGATACACGAACCAAAGGTTTTATTTCTTGACGAACCTACTTTAGGTTTAGATCCTCAAACACGGCGTAAAATCTGGGAGAAAATAAAAGAATTAAATAAAGGAGATTTAAATATGACTATCTTAATTACCACACACTATATGGATGAAGCAGATGAGCTTGCTGATAGAATATGCATAATGGATCACGGTAAAATAATTGTTATGGATACTTCGGAAAATCTAAAAAAACAATTATCCGGAGATGTAATAGATATACAATTTGAGAATGTTGACGATCAGTTTAAGTTTCCCATGATTATCAAGCAAATAAAAGAAATATCTGGAGTTAAAAATATTTCATTTGGAACCGCAGGAAGTGAGCAAGAAATAATACCTAAAATACAACTACCTCCAGGTATGCCTGCTACTGTTACTCCTGAAATAATCCAAGCAAGAATGAGAGAAATTTTGTCTGATCCTAAAAAATTGTTAATGGCTTGGAAAAAGATGCCAATGGCAGCAAATATGTTTTTTAGTGCTCCATTAATCGCTAAGAAAAGGATTGCAGATATGTTTAACGACAAGCTTTTAGAAGAAGTTCCAGAAAATATAAAACAAGAGTTAATTAAAATAAAGAAAGGAGAATATCCAGAAGAAGAAGTGGATATCGAGCCATCCTTGTCGATCTCTTGCAAAAACGGTGGAAAGCAGTTACCTCTAATCATTCAAAAAATAAATGAAAATAATTTAATCATAAAATCTGTAAATATGCATCAACCTACATTGGAAGATGTGTTCCTCCATTACGTTGGGAGCGCAATAAGGGAGGAATCTTCAAATCATACAAAAGATACTAAAAAGATGATTCAAATGAGGCAATTAAGGAAGCGATAATAAATGTCAGAATTAAGTATTACGCAAACCAAAATAAATTATAACGCGGTATGGGCACTGGCGAAAAGGGAGTTATTGGGATTCTGGAGAACTAAATCAAGGGTTATCTCATCAATAGCTCAGGGAATACTCTTCCTATTTGTTTTTGCGGGAGGATTTTCATCCCTTTCAATAACTATAGATGGAGTACCTGTTGATTCAAAAGCTTTTACTGCTTCGGGTATCGCAGCAATAGTTATTTTATTTACTGGTATATTTGGAGGCATGTCAATTTTTCGAGATAAGATGTTCGGGTTCATGAAAGAATTATTAGTAGCACCAGTTAGTCGAAGGACATTGATGTTTGGTAGAACATTAGGAATATCTCTACAGACATTAATTCAAGTTTTAATAATGATTGGACTAAGTATAACATTCGGATATTATGGATACGACATAAATTTAATTTGGCGTGTAATGTTAGTCTTACCCGTTGCTCTTTTAGCAAGTATGGGGATCGTTGGTGTAGGGCTAACGATCAGTACTCGTCTGAACGATATGCAGTCTTTCGGACTAATCCAAACATTTATCGTGATGCCTATGTTCTGGTTATCGGGGGCTTTATTCGCTTTCAATTCAGTACCACTTCCTATGCAGGTAATAATGATGTGTAACCCTTTTACTTATAGCGTGGATCTATTTAGATTAATGTTGCTTGGAGTATCGTACTTTCCATTTTGGCTTGATCTAATAGTGATGGTAGTATTTGGAGCGATTCTAATATTAATTGGGGCAAGATCATTTAATAAGATGGAAGTAAGTTAAGTAAACTAGCAATATAATAGAGAATTAGTAATAGTTTACAAAAATTTTTGCTTTAAGAGGGCGAGTAATTTATCTTTATCATCCCCCTCTGCATCTTTCGTGTTTTTCCTATTTGAGAAATATCTAGGGCAGAGTTCTTTTATCTCTTCTTCGTCTAGTTGCTTTACTTCTCGGTAGGTCATTCTTCACCTTTACCCCAAATATTATTACCCCTTATATGGAAGCGGTGCGCTTTTTACTAACCACAATCTAAAATACTCCCATATACTTTAGTTTTTTAGTAATATCGGTATTTAGTGTGGTTTTAATTTATTTCGGAGGAAGGAGTTTTACAAAAATAAAGGCATCATAATTCTTTTAAAAATTCTTCTTTAAGGATGGCAAGTAATCTCTTTTTTTCATCCCCCTCTATACATTTTATATCTTTCCCTATCTGTAATATGTCGTAGGGATTCTTTTCTAAGACCTGTTGTCCTTTTTGTTCTTTTTCATCCTTTTTTGAACTACTCTCATAAGAAAAGTTCATCAACCAAATATACCTCAAATCTCATTTATCGACAAAATTTATAAATGTATGCGAAAGATTGTTTTTCCGTGTTAGTGTTTCTTCCCTTTTTTTCCCGAGAGAAAAAGGAATAATATAAATCTATTGATCAATTATTTTTTCATACTTATGCCATATCTCAATTTTAAAGGAAAAAAAATTTATTATCAGCTTAAAGAAAATAACGTAGCAAGTTCGCAAAATAAAGGATTAATTTTTATTCATGGGTCAGGGAGTACTTCGCTCATTTGGCAAAATCAGATTGATGGTCTAAATCTTGATTATAAATTAATAGCGGTTGACCTCCCTTCACATGGAAATTCTGACAAATTTTTAATATCAGAAATTACCCTCGACCTTTACGTTAATGTTATTGAAAAATTGAAAGAATCTTTAAAATTAGAAAAAATAATTTCATGTGGGCATTCATTAGGTGGTGCTATTATATTATCCTATTATTTAAAAAATCCTAATGATATTGAATCTTTAATTTTATGCGCTACAGGCGCTCGATTACGGACTAGCCCCGTTATATTCCAACAACTCACAGATGATTATAAACAATATCTGAATTATATACGTCAAACAGCATTTCATAGAAAAACTCCTAAATCAATTACTGATACCTATAGAGAACAACTCTCTAAAGTCGACCCCCAAGTCATTTATAACGACTTTAAAATATGTGATGGTTTTGATATTATGCAGGAGTTGAAATTAATTCAAGTTCCGTGCCTAATTTTATGTGGAGATAGTGATGTCTTAACCCCTACGAAGTATAGTCAATACTTCCACACTAATATTAAAGACAGTCAATTACATATTTTACAACAAGCGGGGCATATGGTAATGTTAGAAAAACCCCAACTAGTAAATCAATACATCCAAGAATTTACAGAGACTTTATAATCAAAGCATTTAAAATAAAGAAATTAACTATTATTTTATTAAAACCATTAAAAAATTTTAAATAACGAGGTAATAATATGAAAATCGGTTATGTTCAAACATCTCCAATTTTTGGTGAAAAAGAGCAAAATCTTAACCAAGTTGAAGGATTGTTAGTTAATGTAAAAGCAGATCTTATTGTATTTCCTGAACTATTCGCTACAGGTTATACATTTGTTTCTAAAGAAGAAGCAGAAGCTCTGGCAGAAAATTTAAATGGAATAACAGCTCAGTTTTTGCAAAAAATGGCTAAAATTACAGGGGCGGTAATTGTTGGGGGTTTTATTGAAAAAGAGAATAAGGAAATTTTTAATTCTGCGATGTTGGTTTCTGAAACCGGCGTAATTGGTACATATAGGAAAATCCATCTCTATTATAAAGAAAAATTATGGTTTTCACCTGGAAATCACCCCTTAAAAGTCTATAAGATAAAATCTTTTATAGTAGGTATGATGATTTGTTTTGACTGGATTTTCCCTGAAACTGCTCGAACACTTGCAATTTTAGGTGCTGATATTATTACACATCCTTCAAATCTAGTACTTCCTTATTGTCAAAAAGCAATGACAACGCGCTGTTTAGAAAATCGGGTTTTTGCCATCACATCTAATCGAATTGGTCAAGAGAAACGTGGTTTAGATAATTTTTCCTTTACAGGAGCTAGTCAGATTACATCTTTTAACGGTGATGTCCTCTCTTCCGCCCCAATTGATAAAATTCATGCTGATTTTGTTGAAATTGAAGTTAAAAAGGCTAGAGATAAAAAAATCAATGAATTTAATGATATTATTGCAGATAGACGAATAAAGTATTACCATAAGTAATGGAATTTAACGGTTTTAGATTATGAATAAACTGAAAAGATATTGCTACGGACCTTTTCCATCAAGACGATTGGGTCTTTCTCTTGGAATTGATATACTACCTAAATCTAAACTTTGTACCTATAACTGTGTTTATTGTGAAATTGGTCAAACTCAACCAATAAATTTAGTCTCTCCTGAACATCGAATTCACGCCCCACCATCTCAAAATCTTCGAAAAGAATTAACTTCTTATATAAAATATATCTCTAAATTAGACTCAATTACTTTTGGATATAATGGTGAACCAACATTAAACGAAAATATGCTGGATTTTTTAAATATTGCAACAGAAATAAGAGATGAAAAAAGTTGGCTTAATAATAAACCAAGATTTACATTATTTACAAATTCTAGCACGCTTTATTCTCAAGAAATTCGAGATAGGGTTAAGAAGTTTGAACTGATTTTAGCAAAATTAGATGTTGCTAATGATGATGACTTCAAAAGAACAAATCGTCCTCATAAAACTGCTCCGAATATTGAGACAATAATTGAAAATCTCGCTAAATTAAAAAAAGAAATGTCTACGGAACACAAATTAGCAATTCAGTGCTTAATCTTTAATTCTAATAAGAAAGAGTTCATATCTAACAATACTCCAAAAAACATTAATGATTTGGCTTATGCTCTTAAAAAAATTAAACCAGATATAGTGCAAGTCTATTCTATAGCAAGAATGCCTGCAAATTATTTCGTTTTTTCGATTGATGATAAAAGAAAGCAAGAAATTGTCAATATATTCAGAGATGTTATTAAAGATAATGATGTATATGTGAGATATTACTAGATTTATTTTTAAATAGCTTTTTAGCGTAAAGTCTATTCAGATTTATGCCAAAATTTGGGAAATAAAGCACCCGTCTGTTTTTGATATTCACGATATTTATCTCCAAAACGTTTAATGAGATCTTTTTCCTCGTAGTGAATCATAATTGGAACATATGTTAATATAAAAATAAACATGATTAGTACGAGAAACCATGAATTAATAGCGAATGCAATGGCAACAAATATTGGAAACTCACCAAGCGATTGTGGATGTCGAACATAATTATATATCCCCCCATACATTTCTGTTTCTTTTGACGGACGTAGAGACTCGGAGCCAGCATCTTTCACACCTTTAAACATAATTATTAAACCAGGAACAACAATCGCAATGCATATACCTATACCCACCACAATATTCGGATGTATTATCCAATTTAATGAAGGAATAGGAAACCATATCCAGAGCAAATTATTAATGATAATAATAAATTCAAAAAAACCAGCTAAGGATCGCAATATCATGCAATCCTTCCACGCTCGTTCTCCCCTTTTTTCCTTTCTTTTCATTGGCTGGATGCTTAGCGTATAAAAATAGCAAAAAATGAATATACTGAGAACCAATGAAATGAAATTTAGCCATTCTATCATAACAGACAATTTATAATTAAATCATTCTCTCAGCAAGGAAAATATTATATAATATAATAATGAATACATAAATATGGGTTTTATAAATTCTGAGGGAAAATTCAACGATAATTCGTATCTCATAGATGGGCAATTATTCAAGATGAGTGGTCTCATGGCCGTCTACATAATTGAGAACAAGGGTATACGTATGATGATCGATACTTCATCAGAAATAGCAGTAAGAAAAATTGTAAAAAAATTAAAAGAATTTGGATTATTCCCAATTCATAAATTACTCTTAACTCACAGTCATTTTGATCATATACAAGGTGTAGATAAATTAAAGAAATTAGTGGGAGACTTTGAAGTTTTAGCTTCAGAAAACGCCATAGATGACTTAAAGAACCCAGAAAGGATTAGTGAACCCTTTAAAGTTACTGTGAAGCCAATAGAAAATGTTACACCATTAAAAGAAGGAGCTATAATTGACTTAAATGGTTTAGAATTGGAAATTATCAATGTTTTTGGACATACAATGGATAGTATTGCAATTTTTGATAAAAAAAATAAAAATATTTTTCTGGGAGAACCCTTTCATCATAAAGCGGATTATGAAACTATTATTCCAAATTTTTATCCTCCCGATTTTAATGAAGTAGAGCTCCTTAAAACGTTTCAAAAATTAAGAAATATGAAAGATGACTTTAATTCAATATCTTTAGCCCATTTTGGAGTTTGGAAAGATGAAGACGTAGATAAAATCTTAGACGAGATGGAAGAAATTCATTTTAAAACAAAAGATGCGATTATAAAATGGTATAATGAAAATCCAACACCTGAATATATAACAGCAAAATATCACGAAACATTTATACCAAATTCGAAAATACATACTAAAGAGAAAATATTTGCGCTACAAAAAATGATTGAATGGCAAATAATCGGTCTAAAGACAAGCGGATTTATCAAATAAAATTTTTTTAAACAAAAACGCACTTTATCATTTAATTAACACCTTTAGCTCATGAGATTATGGAAGAAAGGTATATTGTTGGAGTAGATATTGGGGGCACATGGATACGGGTTGGAATTTGTACGGCTGACCTTAAAGAGGAGAATATAAAGCGTAAACTTACTAAAACTGGAAAGGAAAATCAATACTCTATTAGTACCTCTGTCAATAAGCTTCTGAATGAATTATTAGTAGAGAATCGCATTAAAAAGGAACAATTAATCGGTATTGGTTTAGCTTCTGCTGGTCCTTTAGATATCGAGAAGGGTAAGATATTCAATAACGCTAATTTGGGATTTAAAATAATTCCTTTAAAAAAACCCATCGAAAAAAAATTTCCAGGGATTCCTATATATTTTATTAATGATTGTAATGGTGCTGTTTTAGGGGTTCATTATTTTGAAGCGGAAGATCGTGAAAAAGATAATTTAGTCTATATTACAATCTCAACTGGAATTGGCGGTGGTGTAATTTGCAACGGGCATTTACTACTTGGAAAAGAAGGGAATGCAGTAGAAGTTGGTCATGGATTAGTTGCCCCAAAAAGTAAGATTCAATGTAATTGCGGAGCCTATGGATGTTGGGAAGTGTTTAGTTCAGGAACTGGAGTAAAAAATAGAGCTTTAGAAGCGATAAGTGAAGGGAAATTAAATACAGATATTCTACTAAAAATTGTAAATAATGATATTACAAAAATTACGGCAAAAGAAATATTTCAAGCAGCTCGGAAAGGTGATAAGCTTTCAAAAAAAGTTGTAGATGACTGTGTTTTTTATACAACGGTTGGTTTTGGGTTAGTTAATAATTTTTATGATTGTCAGACTATTTACGTGGGGGGAGCAATGATGAAAGATCACAAGCAGATTCTTCCTCCAATAATAAAGAAATTTAAAGAAAATCCCATTATTTTCACGATTAATAATCCACCAGAAATAAAACTTACTAAATTAGGTGATGATGTCGGTTTAAGAGGGGCTTTAGCCCTAGTTAAATACAAGACTGAAAATCATAAAGTAATTTCTTAAATTTAAATAAAAGTTATATTATCATTCATCTTTTAATTCATATTGCTATGAAAAACGATAATTTAATAATAACACCCAGTGGAATCCGGGGAATAGTCGGAGAAGGATTAACTGTTCCGACTGTTATTAACATAGTTTCTGCTTTTGGGCAGTGGATTCAAAAATTTGGGATTGAAGTAATAATTGGAAGAGATACTCGCATTTCCGGTGAGATGCTTGAATCTGCAGTTATCTCAGCTCTGGTTTCAGTCGGGTGTAAGGTAATTAATTTAGGTATATGTCCAGCTCCAGTTCTTATTTACACAAAAAATAAATTAAAAGTACCTGGTGGTATTATTATTTCGGGAAGCCATAACCCTCCTGAATGGAATGCTTTAAAATTTTTATCCCAACAAACCTTTCTTAGTAAAGCAGAGTTAGAAGAAATTACAGAAATATCTGACTCTGATAAAATTAATTATGCAACTTGGGATACACTCTCACAAATAAAAGTTATTGATCCTATTGATGATTATCTAAGCGATTTACTTAAGCATTTAGAATCAGATTCAATAAAAAAGAAAAATAAATTAAAAGTAGTAGTAGATACAGGAGCAGGCACGGCAAAAGATATAGTTCCCAAAATGCTGGAATCACTTGGTTGTGTAGTAAAAGTAATTAATAATGAACTATTAGAAGGAAATGATTTTCCACGAAATCCAGAACCAGTTGAATCAAATCTTGAAAGCTTAATAGAAATAATAAAAAATGGGCAATTTGATGTTGGTTTCGCCTATGATTGCGATGCGGATCGATTAAGTCTCGTTGGAAATGATGGTCAATGGTATCAAGAAGATATTGGTCTTGCTTTAATTGCTGAACATACTTTTAATGAATTATCAGAAGAAAAGAAAAAAGGAATATTTGTCACGAATGTTGCTTCATCTTTAATGTTTGATTCAATTGTGAATAAATATAATGGCTCAATAATAAGAACTCCAATTGGTGAAAGATACCTCGCAGAGAAGATGTTTTTAATAGAAGAGAAGAAAGCAGAATTGAATATTAGTAAAAGCTCTTTTATTTTTGGTGGGGAGGGCTCTTGTGGGGGTGTTATGTTTCCATCATTT
Organism: Promethearchaeota archaeon; assembly: GCA_030606485.1. Lineage (GTDB taxonomy): Archaea > Asgardarchaeota > Lokiarchaeia > Sigyniarchaeales > SOKP01 > 6H3-1. The sequence goes on from JAUWGH010000001.1 coordinate 263,470, forward strand.
AACAATGCTAGGGATGCTATTTTTGCTACGGCAAAAATTATCGAAATTTTGGTAAAATCAGGTGAAGTAATTTCAGATTTAATTAGTAAGTTACCAATGTTTTATTCAAAACGTGTGAATGTATCCATTCATGGAAAAGATTTAGAAATAATAAAACACGAATTAAAAAATCACAAAATAACACAAGGTAAAGTTTTTTCTGAAATAGGTCAAGACATAAAAGTATTATATCCTGACCAGTGGTTCGTTTTAATACACCCATCAAATACAGAACCAGTAATTAGAATAATTAGTGAGGCGAAATCTGAAGATCTAGCTGAAAAACTTGTTCAATTTATTACTCAAATTGTTCAAAAAACCTCAACTATTTCATAACTATTATTTTTTGCAATAAATAAAATAAAGAAAATTTCCAACTGCTGTTGTTGGTACCTTGAAAAAAAAAGATTGTTTTATTTTTTATTAATACAATTATGTAAGAGATAAAGATACCCATAGATAGATTTATTAATACAGATATTATACTATTAAATGCTAATTTTTTAAAACAATATTTTAGTAAAATAAAAAAAGGGAAAAGACTTTATGAAAAAAAAAAGCATAAATTTAATCTTAATTCTAAACTTTCTACTAATCCTTGCAATGTTTATAAGCGTAAATATTGTCGTAGCAACTAACACTCCAAATCCATCTACATCAGATAACATAGATGATCCGGCTAATGATGTAATAACATATAATAATCAAACGAGTACTTGCGAATCAACTTCTCTTCACCCTATACTTGATATTGATTCAATGGTTCGTTCTGGCCAAGAATTTACTGTTACATTATATGAACTATTCCCACAAAGTGGTAGTTACCAATTTACATTAATTTTAAAGGATGGAACAGATATATATTATATAATTTATGTTCCGGGAGGAGTAACTTATGATTTACATCTTATGTCAAGTGAGGGTTTCTGGAATGGTTCAGAATTTACTTTATATATGTTTAGTATGCCTGTAAGTGTAGGTTCCGTATCTGGTAAAATATTTAGTGCAACTATTCCAACTGCAGCTCTTTTAATTACTAGTTCGATAGAATGGACTTTTATGGCTTCTTATTATGATTCTGCGACTCCCGATATTTTAATTCTAGATGTGTGCCCCGATTCATATATTTTTCAAATGTGTCCTGATGGAGATGGTGATGGAAATGGTGATGGAGATGGTGATGGAAATGGTGATGGATTTACAATTCCTGCATATGAAATACCAATTTTATTAGGAATTACTACCATCTTTACAATGGGGCTCATTTATATCCAAAAGAAGCGAATCTAAATTAAATATAAATTTTTTTTTTATTATATAAAAATTTCAGTTTTTTTTTTCTTTTTAATAGATTGTTAATTTTAATTAAATTTGTTGATTTATAAATAAATAAACATTTTTAAAAAATCATTTTACTTAATTGCGTAATCAACCGCAAATTCTGCATGAATTTTTGTTGTATCAAATAATGGAACTTCAACATCTTCTTGCTTAATTAGTAAGGGAATTTCTGTACAACCTAATATTACTCCTTCTGCGCCCTTCTCAGCAAGATTTAATATTATTTTCTTATATTGCTCTTTAGATGTTTCCTTTATTATTCCCAAGCAAAGCTCGTCAAAAATTATATCATTGACAATTTGCATCTCTTCAGAATTCGGTACAATTACTTCAATATCATGCTTTTCAATGAGTCTGCCCTTATAGAAATCTTCTTCCATAGTAAATTTGGTTCCCAAAAGCCCAACTTTCTTGAAGCTCTTTTCTTTAATTTTTTCAGCCGTCGCATCAGCAATATGTAGCAAGGGTATATTAATGCTACTTTCAACTTCTCCTGCCATCTTATGCATTGTATTGGTACAAATAATAATCACATTTGCACCTGCTTTCTCTAATCTTTGAGCGCAATCTATCATTATTTTTGTGAGGTCTTCCCACTTTCCTTGGTGTTGCAATTTTTCGATCTCATCGAAATCAACTGAATACATAATACATTCAGCAGAATGAAGCCCTCCTAATTTTTGCTTTACGGTTTCATTAATTATTCTATAATATTCAAGAGAAGATTCCCAACTCATACCTCCAATAAGTCCTATTTTCTTCATAGTTTTAATGAATTAAATTTAATTTTTAATTTTTTATTCAATAATTATTTATTTACAAATGTTGATTTCACTTTTAAAAAATTTTATTCTATTTTCTTATAAGATATATATTTAGAAATCTCTATTATCACTGATTTTATTAAAATAAAAAACGATATCCAGCTAATAAAAATGATAATAAATAAATATTTATGTTTAAATACATTTAAATCTATGTTTAAATACATATACATTATGGCACATAAAACAATAACTGTTTCATTAAAAGCTTATACATTATTGAAAAAACGTAAAAGATCTGAAAAAGAATCATTTTCAGAAGTTATTATAAGGCTCTTAGCTCCAAAATATAAAAGCAAAGGAATAACGGCGTTATATGGTTGTCTAAAAGGACAAACAGATGAATGGGAAAATATTTTACAAGATATTTATAAAAATAGAGAAAAAGAACACCTAAAAAGTGTGAAAGTATAATGGTTGTTTTAGATACTGATATTATAATTCAATCTTGGAAAGAAAATGAAGAGGCTATAAATACAATAGATTATTTTATCGATAATAAAATATATTTGGAAATCACTATTATAAATTTGTTAGAACTCTACAGGGGGATATATTTATCTACACAATGTGAAAAGAATTTGAAAATTATTAAAGAATTCTTAGAATATGTTGATATCTTATCATTAACGGAGGAATCCTGTAAAATCTATGGTAAGATTTATAAGGATCTTAAAGAAACAGGCAAATTAATCAATGATTTTGATTTAATAATAGCCGCAATTGTTATTCAAAATAATACTTCATTAATTACGAGAAATATCAAACATTTTGAAAATATTAAGGAATTAAAAGTAGAATCTTGGTAAGGACCCTTTTAGATTAAATTAAAAAAAAAGAGTAAATTTAGATATCTTTACTCCATAGGTCTCTTATTACTTTATCTTTCATAAGAGGTTCAACAGTAATATCCTCTTCCACAACTGTTAAACAAGCAAAACAAGATTTCTCGTTTACACGAATTAAACATCTTTTACAGAACCCCAATCTACAGTTAATAAAAAAAGCTAAACTTGGATCTTCATTCTCTCTTATATAAACCAGACAGTCTTGAATACTCATTTTTCCACTTATTGGGACTTTAAAAGTATCATAATAAGGTTTTTCATCTTTCTGTGGATCAAATCTAAAACATTTTACTTTTATTATTTTTTTCTCTTCCATATGATCCCCTCATTTATTCTCTCTTTAAAGAGGCAGTTGCCACACCTATAGCCTCTTGATACGTCAATTTTCCTTTTGGCAAAGAAATTTTAGTTACAACAGGGTTTTCAAATTTAATATCCAATTCACCGTTTTTTTGTTTCATAACAATTGTTTTGAGCCAATTATCGTGATCAGTATGTGTATAATCTCTACGATAAAATTCGCCACGGCTTTCTTCACGAATTAGTGAAGATTTAGCTGATAAATATAAACATGTTAATATATTTTCTAACTCAATAGCCTTAATCCACTCATCATTCAATTCTTTGCTTTTAGTAGAAGTAATGCAGAGATTCTCAAGATCATCATTTATTATTTCCAACAGTTCTTCTGTTGCTTCCTTTAATAGGCTTCCTTCCTTGATTAAACCGACCTTTTTCCCAGAAATTTCATGCATTTTTTTAGTAAGTTCATTTGGTGTAATTCCCTCATCTCTCATCAATGGTTTATTTATTCGATCCAAAATCTCTCTGACTTGATTCTCATTTATCTCAGCCTGTTCTACTTTTTTAACGTATTTTGGGGCAACTTCACCTGCAATTATTCCTTGAACACCAACTTCAGTACAAGCAGAGGCAACTCTTACTGCCCCCCACAGACCACCAGAGCATTCTCCTGCTGCAAATAATCCGGGTATAGTTGTTTCTGTATTTTCATTGACCTTGATTCCTCCACCCATATAATGGGCACCATTCCCTACCTCAATATTTTCAGTTTTACACTTTTTTATCAATTCTGGTATGAGAGTTGTAAATTCATAGCGTGTATCTTTAAGTTCATTTTTAATACGGTTATTGGCGATTCTAATAATTGCATCAATAAATTTTGGCCGTAAATGTTTTAAGGAAAAAAAGATACCGCCATGTAGCCCCCCACGACCATTTTCAACCTCTAATTCCGAAGCAATTGATACTATTTCTTTAGTACTTTTTTCCAAATTTATTGGATCATATTTTTCCATAAATCGTTCACCCTTATTATTTACAAGTTGGATGTATTTATCAAAAGGGTCAATACAGCTAAGGACATATAGTGCTATACTCCCTCGGTCTTTCGGGGGCCAGACCATTGTTATGGGACAGAATTGTACCATCTCCATCGAAATTAATTCTGCTCCGGCTCGGTAAGCCATTCCTATACCATCACCTGTGAGATCATATGAGCCCGTGTTAAATGAATATGCTCTATGCCACCCTCCGGTAGCTAATATGATTGCCTTGCACTTAATCAGGATGGTTTCTCCAGATTTAATGTTTAGAGCTACAGCTCCAGCAATTCGTCCTTCTCTTATTAACAAATCTATAAGCATTGTATCTTCCAGCATTGGGATTTTTAATTCTTTAACCTTTTTTCGAATAGCAGCGACCCAATATGTACCAGCACTTGTAATACCACGAGCCATTTCTTCCGCGTGAACTGAATCATATCCATAGATTCGCATACCCCAATCCATAAGATCTTTCATAGCTTTAGGAGCATATTCAACGTATTTTTCAACCATTTTTTGATTATTTAAATATAATCCTTCTCTAACAAGATCTTCAAAGAATCTCTCAGGACTGTCGCGATCATCGCCAGTAAAACCTAATGTTTTGGCAGTTTTCCCATCTACGTTGAAATCTACTCCTGCCATCTGAGAAGCCCCACATTGCCCAATTTTCCCCTTTGTTACTATTAGTACATCAGCTCCTTGACTATGTGCTTTTATTGCTGCGTGACCTCCTGCTCCTTCGCTTCCAACAATCAATAAATCCGTGCTTATAACTTTATCACATAATTTTTCTACTTCTCCCATATTATGCCATCTCTTTAATTTCTTACATAAATTAGATTAATCAACTACTTTTTTTTAACAATATATCTTAGAATACATTTTTTATCTCCCTTTGTTAAAGTAGCGGGTACTTCAATGCGAAGGTTTGGATTATATCCTTTTAAAGTAGCTTTATCAATATGTTCGCAATAAATTTTTCCATATTCCAATTTATCCCAATCCTTGCAACCATTACAAAAGACACAATCCCTAAGTTCAATTATAACATCTCCATCAATGATTTTTGGTCTATATTTTGCTGTGTTTTTTATATCTAAATCACTGTAAATGAAAAAGTTTTTTAAATTCTTCTCTTTTCCCACAGATTTAACGAGTTTTCCTACTCTTCTACCCCTTTCTTCTCCATACTTTTTTACCGCCTCTCCTATCGCATCTCTACCTTTATCTCCAAATTGATTGATTATTTCCTCTGCAATAGTGCAGAATAATTGGGAAAACATAGCAAAGAAGTGAGTCTTATATTTATTCCCTACTTCTTGTTGTCCCTTAAGAACTTCCATAATATCTTCATTAGTAAATCCTTCTGATTCGTCTAATATCGTTAATCACTTCCTAAATTTTGATTTTTTTTTATTTTAAATTTTTTTGATTACTATTATTTTTGGGATTATCAATAATAAATATTAAAGATCCTTTTCTTATTGTAAATAAAAATATTTACACTTCTTTATTAATAAAGTAGGTATAATTATATTCACTTGAGTCTTTATGGTAGATTTAGAAGTTCAGAGAAAGAGTCTTCCTCATAATCCAGGAGTGTATTTATTTAAAGATAAAAATGGAAAAATACTTTATGTAGGGAAGGCTATCGATTTAAATAAAAGAGTTTCTCAATATTTTCAAAAATCGACTTATAAAGACCCCTATTTTGGAGAAAAAATTAAAGAATTAGTCAGTCACATTGCGGATATTGACTATATAATAACTGAGAATGAAAAGGAAGCATTTATCTTAGAGAATATTCAAATTAAGAAACATCTTCCAAAATATAATGTTAGATTTCGTGATGATACAACTTATCCTTTTTTAATGATAACCTATTCAGAAAAATATCCTAGAATTAGAGTTATTAGAGGTCCACACAAATATAATCAAAAAAATTTGTTTATCGGGCCATATACAGATAAAAAAGAATTAAGACGTATTTTGAGATTTATACGTAAAACAATCCCATTTTGTACTTGTAAAAGAAAAGTTAAAGAAAATCAAAAAAAGGCTTGTATGTATTATCAAATAAAATTATGTCCCGGTCCATGTATTGGTAAAATTACACCTGAAGATTATTTACAAAACATAAAACAAATAGAATTGTTTCTTAAAGGAGAAACCGATAAATTAACAAAAATTCTTAAGAATAAAATGGAAAAAGCAGTAGAAGAGCAAAATTTTGAATCTGCTGCAATATGGCGTGATAGATTAGGTGATTTAACTCGTGTGACGATTAAGCATACAATAATTTCTGGAAATAAAAAAAATCAAGATATTATTAGTTATTATAAGGATGAAGAATATTCGGCTGTTTTGATTTTATTAATAAGAGAAGGAAAGCTATCGGGAAAAATTCCATTTATATACGATTTGAAAGGTAAGCTTATAGAAAAGAATGGAATTATACCCGCTTTTATGAAACAGTATTATCTTCATCCAGCAACAAAAGTTCCTAATGAAATAATTGTAAATGAAATACACAAGGATGTTGAGGTATTAAAAGATTTATTAAGCAAAAAAATAAAGAAAAAAATTAAAGTTAAAACTCCAAGTGATCATTTCGAGGAAGGGTTTTTAAAAATTGCTAATAAAAATGCAAAAGTAATTGTTGAGCAAGAAAAAATAAAACAAGAACTAGAATTGGAGAGCTCTAATCAAATAAATCAAGCTCTTAATGAGCTGAAAGAGGTTTTAAATCTCCCTAATATCCCTCATATTATTGAAGGATTTGATATTTCCAATATTCAAGGTACTGATCCAACAGGATCTTTAGTGTCTTTTCTTGATGGAAAACCCAATAAAAAATGGTATCGACATTACAAAATAAGGTCTAAGTCTACACCTGACGATGTAGGCATGATGAAAGAAGTAGTGTACCGTCGCTATAACTCTTTAATTGAAAAAAATCTAGAACTCCCAGATTTAATCCTAATAGATGGGGGTAAAGGTCAATTAAATGCATCTCTATCCGTTTTAAATGATTTAGGAATAGGAAATACACCGATATTAGGGTTAGCAAAGAAATTTGAAGAAATATATCTCCCTAATAAAAAAGAACCAATCAGATTATCGGATGATTCGGCAGCTCTCAAACTTTTGCAACGAGTTAGGGATGAAGCCCACCGATTTGGAGTGAAATTACATAGAAAATTAAGAGAAAAAAGAGTTTCAAAATCAATTTTGGATGATATTCCTGGAATTGGCCCTTCTAAAAGAACAAAATTATTAGAAACTTTTGGAAGTGTAGTTGGAATAAAAAGAGCAAAACTTGAAGATATCTCAGAAGTTGTGGGAGAAAAATTAGCCACTATAATCCAAGATTTTTTATCTAATAATAATTAATTTAAATTAAGTGATCAAATGCCTAAGACTGTAAGATTATGTCCTAAATGCCGTTCGGCCAAGTTACATCTTTTAACTAATGTATCTGGTTGGTTAGCCCCCCAGAAATTTGAATGTAAGGAATGTGGATATCATGGCTCCTTTTTTGTTGAAGTAGATATTGATGAATTAAAAAAAATGAAAGAAGAAAAAGAAAAGAAATAACCTGTTTGTAATCGGAATTAATAGCGAATCTATAATTAAATATATTAATCTTTAATTTATTGAATATCTAAAAGTTTAATGTGTTTTGGATATGGAACAATTAAAAAAGGATGCAGAAAGAATTAGGTCTTTAGAAATTCAAGGTGCGACTAATGTATGTTTGAGTGCCTGTGATTTTTTAAATAGTTTTGCTCAAAGAATACAAGCAACGAATAAAAAAGAGATATTAGAACAATTATATAAGGCAAAAGATGTATTAATTAATACTCGCCCTACAGAACCAGCAATGAAAAATGGATTGAAATATATTCTTAAAAAGCTTGAACTTGAAGCAGATTCTATTTCATTATCTGATATTCCTTTAAAAGTTCAACAATATAAAGAAAAATATCATAAGAGATTATTAAATTCAAAAGAGAAAATCGCAAAGATTGGTGCCAATCGTATTCCATATAAAGATCCAGAAGGTTTTACTGTAATGACACATTGTCACAGTACTATTGTTTCTGCGATTCTAATTGAGGCCAAAAAACAGGGAAAAGAATTCAAAGTTATAAATACAGAAACTCAACCTAAATTGCAAGGAAGGAAAACGACGAAAGAGTTGTTAGAAGAAAATATAGAAGTAATTCATATAGTCGATTCCGCGATGCGCTGGGCTGTTAATCACTTTGAAGTAGATTTAATTTTAATTGGGGCTGATTCAATTACTTCAGAAGGTACTGTTTTAAACAAAATCGGCTCAAGATTATTAGCTTTGGTTGCACATGAAGAACATGTACCCTTTTATGTTGCTTCACCGCTGCTGAAATATAATCCTGAAACCTCTTTTGGATTATTAGAAAAGATTGAAATGAGAGATACTAAGGAAATATGGGAGAATCCCCCAGAAGGCGTACAAGTAATTAATCCTGCCTTTGAAACTGTTAGTCGGAGGTATATTGATGGGATTATTACTGAAGCAGGTATTTTTGCTCCTAGTTATATTCATATATATTTCGAAAGACTTTATCCGGAATTAGTGGGATAGATATCAATCTCTAATACATCTCCATTTTTCTGGTGCTTTTTTCAATTTACATGAGTTTTTTGTATTCTCGATTAGATAAATATTCTCCAATAAGAATAGAGTATGTAAATAAAAAAAGAGAACATTACTAAATAAAAGAAAAATTTAAAAATCTATATTCTGAAAAAATTTTAAATAATTGCACTCATCCAACATTTTGAGAATTGTTTCACTGAATGAAAAATTCTTAACATAAATAAACAAACCATAATAACTATATAGAGCAAAATGTTAAGATATTGAATCAAAATAATAAAAACAATTATATGGATAGCAAAAATTAAAATAGGCTAAAATATTACTCCTGAAAATAATAAAATATCAATTTTTAAAAAGAAGATTCTGTAAAAATTAATCAATTATGAAGAATAATTGCCTTTTCTCTTTTAATAGTCTAAATATTTATTAAATTTTATTCATTTAAGGTATAACCCATTTAGATTTTATAGAATAAATAAACACACAGATCATTTTTTGTATTATATTTATAAATAATAATTCATTATTAATTACATCACAAAAGGGAAATTCATAAAAAATGGTTAATATAAACCTTTATTTTGTTAATATTTTAAATTGAATTTGCTCTAATAAACAAAATTTTAATAGATAATTTTCCACTTAACATTATTTCTTGAAAGACACATAAAAATAGAATGGATAATCTTGAATATTATATTAAATAAACAAATTAGTAGTTATTGGGATAATCACTCAAAAAGATATAGAAAAGCACAATGGACAGGAACATTAACTTCCCAGTTTGATTATGAACAAACAAAAAGAAAATTATTAAGAAATTTAAGACCAAAAAGAAAGGAAAAAATTTTAGAAATTGGTTGTGGTCCCGGTATTTGGACGCAATTAATAGCAAAAAACTGCTTTGAGTTAGTTGCAATAGATATTTCTAAAGAAATGATTGATAAAGTAAAAAATTATGTTAAAGATAATAATGTAAAATTTATTAACTGCAATTTTCTGGATTTTGAAGTTAATGAAAAATTTGATAAAATATTTTCAGTCCGAGTAATTGAATATATTCCTAATAAAATTAAATTATTCAAGAAGATCAGTAAACTTTTAGTTCCCAATGGGGAATTAGTGATAATAACAAAAACAAAAAAGTCTATTTGGGATTATTATAAGAAATTAAAAGTATTCCTACGATTTTATAATCGGAATAAGTTTAATGAAGTTAGACAATATTCATGGTTTGAAAATCTTTCATTAAAGTTTTTAAAATCCTTAATAAAACAAAATAATTTATCCATTCTTAATATTTCACCAGTAATAATAAGGTTACCAATTTTTAAACGGGGAAATGATGAAATTCCTTTGATAACAAAAAAATTAGAGAAAAAAGTTCTAAAAATGTTTAATTATCTTTCTGGAAAGCTCTCTAAGATGCCTATTCATTTTCAATTATTTATTGCTGAATCATATTTAATTCATGCAAAAAAAAAGGTGTTATATAGATGAGTATTTCTATTATAATTCCAACTCATAATCGTGCTGAAATACTTGAATACTTACTTATTGAACTAAATAATCAAAAAGGTAAATTTGAAATTATTATTGTTGATGATGCATCAACTGATGGAACTAGAAAAATGATTAAGAATACTGCTCCACATCTGAAATATAAATTAATATATATTCAATTAAAACATCAAGTAGGACTGCCCACTTCTAGGAATATAGGAGTTAGACATAGTAATCATGAAATCGTTGGATTTATAGATGATGATTGTTTTCCAATAAGGAATGATTTGTTCAAACAAGCAAAAAAATGGCTCAAATCAAAAAAAAGTAAAATAGTGGGAGTTGGAGGACCAGTTTTTTTAAGATCCACAAAACAAAATCCTTCTCTCTCTAAGATAGAAATTTCAAGTAGAATGATTGGAAAGATCAATAAAATTATTCCAGAAATAATTGGAAATTTTTATATAAAACCAAAAAAGCCAATCTTAGTTGATACTCTTCCTGGTGGAAATATGTACTTTAAAAAAGGTATTATTTACCGATGTATGGGATTTAATCCACAATTTGATGGAAATCATTATCGAGAAGAAACAGATTTTTGTCTTAAAGCAAAAGAATATGGTAAAATAATTTTTGATCCGAAAATGCTAGTAAATCATTTAAGAGTTAATTTTGGTGGCTGCAGGTGTAAAGCAGAAAAATGGTATTTAAATATTATATCTAATACAACTTTATTGATAATGAAGCATTGGAAAAGTCCTATTGAAATTATTATTGGTATTTCTTTATATTTTTTCAAATGGATTTATAATTTAATATATTGTAAGGAAGATCAGCGTTATTATAATGTTGACAGAAATACTTTATTTCGTTCAATTTTAAAAGGTTTCTGGCAAGGTTTTAAAAAATATTTTTTACGTTCGAAAAAGTTAAATTCAATAATTATTGAAGAGAAATTGAAGTATACCCCAAATATTATTTCCGATCTTTATAAACACGATTTAGTAAAAGCTGAAATATCCTGAATTTTGGATCTTTTCTGTTTTATCCTTATTTTAATTATAATAGTCTAATCTTTGTGTTTTCAACTTAAATTATTTTAAATATTTCCATTTTTCAAGTGCTTTTTTTAATTCATTATGGGTTTTTGCATATTCACTTAAATTAATGTTATCCAAATAAGCTTGAACTGCTTGCCTCATAGCTTTTGCTCCAGCTTCGGTACCTTCTGGATGGCCATGGACACCTCCACCCGCTTGAATTACGATATCTTTTCCTAAAATATCAATTAATTTATGGACAACATTAGGATATAGACCTCCTGAGGCGACTGGTAAAGTTGTTCTAATATTTCCCCAATTTTGATGCAGATTTGAATAATCTATTTCTTCAATTGTCTTATTGGTTATAATATTATTTATGTTTACTACTTCTTCTTTACCTCCTTCCATTTTTCCAACTACTGTACCAGTATGTAATTGATCCATACCGATCAACCTTGAAATTTTTGCAATAGCGAGCATTGACATCCCATGTCTTTGATTCCTCGTGAGAGCGGCATGCATAGCACGATGTGCGTGTATCACAACATTTTTATCATCAAGATAATCTCGAATTTCTTGAAGTGCAGAAAATCCTAAAGTAATTATATCGACCATTATATATTCTCCTCCTTGCTCAATGACAAAATCTGCTCTTTTTTTCATTTCACTAACCGGAGCAGTGATATTAGGCATATAAATTTTCTTTTCTCCAGTTTCTATTTCGATTTTATCCCGAATCTTTATAGTTTCTTTAACTCTTGTCTCGAATTTATTAAATCTCATGCTTGTTAAGTTTTCATCATCTTTTACTATGTCTAGACCTCCTAACCACGATTCTCCGCAAACTTTTGCGTGCTGTTTTGGATTTAAGCCCACTTTTGGTTTGACGATTGTACCCAGAAGAGGTCTATCAAAAACTTTTAATAATTTTCGAATTCCCTTTATTCCGAATTTAGGTCCTTTATATACATTTACAATACTTTTTGGGAACTCTATGTCAATTAATCTTAAATTGTCAATTGCTTTCATGCCATAAATATTACCAGCAATAGCACTTAGAATTTGAGGAATATTATCTGCTTCGAAGAGTTCCTCGTTATAGGCGATCTTAATAATATTCTCTTTTTCATCTATATGATATACGCTTGGTTTTAATCTTTGAGCAATATCTTCAGAAAGTGTGGCAATTTCTGTCCAGGTTCCAATAGAACTTTCTTTTGCGATTTCTTCAGCCGCTTTTTCTAAAGATGAAGTATCTGCCGCTTTTTCAACATAGTACATAACTACAAGATCTTTTCCAGAGGGACTATAATTCAGATTTAAATAATTTAACATTTTGGATTCTCTTTTTGATATTTTATTATAGAATAATTAAATGAATCATTTCTATTCCTACAATTTATTATTTAAAGAACAGTAAAATAAAAATTTAGAGATGTTAAAAATATATAAATAGTAAAAAATTTAATTGATTCTTTTTTCTCTAATTTGTGAATTGAGATGTCAACAAAAAAAGAAAGTTCTGAGCCCGAAGAAATAGAGTTAAGGAAAATTTATTTGAAAGTAAATGACTTGAGTTATAAAGATGATTCCTTAGTTGTAGATTTGGTCCGTTTTTTACAAGAAAAATTAGCAAGTATCCAAATTGAGAGGAATGGAAATGAACTTGAGATTTCAGCTCCGTTATCAATGCCAAAAAAAACAATAAAGCTCAGAATTCGGAAATTTTTATATAAAAACAACTTAAAAGAGAATTTCCGCCCGATATCTTACAAAAAAGATGAGAAGGATGGGTACGAAATTCATGAAAAGAAACAAGTAGAATTCACTTATTATTAGATTAATTCTTTATATCATACTATAATGGCTAAACCTGAAAAAGTGAAAGGTCTAATCCTTTCAATTAATTCTGTTGACGATGTTTTAACATGCGTTAATTTAGCTAGCCTCTTAGAAGTTGCAGCATGGCCTAAACCGGGTAATGTTCATCGTACAATAAATTTTGAGAAAACACGGTTTGAACATTTTCTTGCTGGAATTTGTGCAATTCAAACATCTTTTAAAGATTTATGTTATAGAGTGTCTGAAGAATATAAAACTAATCTACATGATTTTTCATTTGTAAAACTAGGTAATTTTTTCCTTGATGCTGTTAAAAGGATGATAGATTGGCAAAGGGGTGGAAATGTTTTATTAGGGCATATTTTAATTCTTGGGATATTATCTGCAACCGCAACAATTTGCATTAAACAAGAAGCATTATCTTTTAATGACTTTAAACAAAATTTAGTTAAAATAATAAAAGAATCTACACCAACAGATTCAATTAATCTTTATAAAGCAATAAGGTATTGTAACCCGGGTGGAATGGGACAGGTTCAAAGATATGATTTATATAATGATAATTCACTTCAAGATCTCAAATCAGATAACCTTAATTTGGAAAAAATCTTTCAACTTTCACAAGATTATGATTTAATTAGCTATGAATATGCAAATGGTTTTCCCATAATTTTATCTGAAGGATTTACTTATTATATGGATATATTTGATAAAACTAAAGATATAAATGTTGCTTCAGTACATACATTTTTAAACATTTTAGCAAATCACCCAGATACATTAATTTGTAGAAAAAGCGGGCTCTCTGCAGCAAAGATGGTTTCTCTAACCGCAAAAGAAATTTTAGATGAAAAGGGTCTATTAACTCCTAAAGGAAGAGAAATGATTAATAAATTTGATATATTCTTACAGTCAAAAAAAGGTAAATTTAACCCAGGAACATCTGCAGACCTATTGACTGGTGTAATTTTTATCTCTTTAATTTTTGGTATAAAATTTTAATTATAAAATACAATAATATCGAGGTCTTGAAAAAAATGGTTGATTTTTGCGATGAATGTGGTGGGTTAATGATTCCAACAAAAGATGATACTGGAAAAATAATATTTAGATGTAAATCTTGTCGTAAAACAAAATCACTTGACGGTGTAGAAGAAGATCATTACTCAATAAAGAAAAAAATCGAACACTCTATTCGAAGAGAAATAACAAGCGCTTCTGCAATATTAAAATGGAAGGATGAAAACCTAAAAAGCGCAATAAAAAATTTTAAATGCCCTAAATGCGGTTATGATAAGGCTGCATTAGAAACACGTCAAACAAGAAGTGCCGATGAAGGTATGACTCATTTTATAATCTGTTTAAAATGTGGTAAGATGATAAAAATTGGAAGTTAAATATTCATTTATTTTGTAAAGTATTAAATATTTAAGATAACCCAATTCTTTATTTTAATATAAATGACTTACACTCCCAATCTAAAATCTATAAAAAAACATAAAGTTCCTAACTGGTACCATGATGCTAAATTTGGAATTTTTATTCATTGGAGTTTATCTTCTGTTCCTGCATTTGCAGAGGTCGGGCAAGGAGATCTAGTTGAGATTCAGAAAAAAGAGGGAATTGGTGCACAATTTGCAAAAAATCCATATGCTGAATGGTATTTAAACTCCCTTAGAATTGCTGGTACTGAGACTCAAAAATATCATCGTGAGACTTATGGAGAAAATTTCTCCTATGATGATTTTATTCCTATGTTCAATGAAGCCATTAAAAAATGGAATCCAGATGAATGGGTGGATTTATTTAAAAAAGCAGGAGCTAAATATGTTGTTCTTGTTACCAAACATCATGATGGCTTTCTACTGTGGCATAGTAATTATCCTAACCCTCGAAAGAAAAATTATTCAGCAAGTCGAGATATTGTAGGAGAGCTGACAAAGACAGTTAAGAATGCGGGTATGAGGATGGGTTTCTATTATTCTGGTGCATTAGACTGGTCTTTTACCGAGACTCCAATTATTGACATTATTTCTATGTTAGATAATGGATCTACTGAGCCAGAATATGTTGAGTATGTGAATAATCATTGGTATGAATTGATAGATAAATATGAACCAATGATTCTCTGGAATGATATTGGATATCCTCCTAAAACAAATATGAATGAACTATTTGCTTATTTTTATAATAAGTTTCCAGATGGTGTTGTTAATGATAGATGGATTCAAATTCCGAAAATTGTTCGAAAAAAATTGAAATCCATACCAATCTCAGCATTTATAAATAAGATGGCCAAATATATGGATTCTGGAGAGGGTGATTCTTTACTAAAACCACCTCATAATGATTTTCAAACACCAGAATATACCCGCTTTAAAGAAATTAGAGAAACTAAATGGGAAAGTACAAGAGGCATCGGTCATTCATTTGGATATAATAAATTTGAACCAGAAAATCAATATTTAACGCTGGAAGAATTAGTCCATATGTTTGTGGATATTGTGAGTAAAAATGGGAATCTCTTGTTGAATGTTGGTCCAATGGCTGATGGTACGATTCCAGAAATTCAAAAAAATCTTCTATTAAAATTTGGTAAATGGCTTGAAGTGAATGGAGATGCAATTTATGGAACCCGCCCGTGGATAAGAGCAGAAGGTAAAACTTTAGGAAATAATGAAATTCGCTATACTCAGAAAGAAGATTCATTATACGCTATTCTGTTGGGAAAACTCAAAAATAATGAAGTTGTGATTAAGTCCTTAATTATAGATCCTATTGCTAAAATAAATCTCTTAGGCAATTCAATTAATTTAAAGTGGAAACAAAAAAATAATAATCTTGTAATTATTCTATCTAAAAATTTACATGATGCTCCAGCATACGCATTTAAAATAAAACCTAAACCACAAAGATAAAATTGTAATAATTTAACGATTCTTCTACTTAGTAAAATACTAATTTTTCTGTCTTTTCACTCAATAATCTTTTTTCTCGGTCTTTCTCTTTAAGTTGCGTTGTTAATACTTAATAATTATGAAATCTTTTAAAAAATTGATTACGCTCATTTAAAAACTAAGTGTTAAACATGTCTATTCTCCATCACAAGTTCGGCCAGACAACCATAGCGAAAGTGAGCGACTCCGATGAATTGAAGCAGATGCTGGTTGACCCTTGGTTCGAATCCGAGACTATCATCATTAAACCAAACTGGGTATCAAACGAGCCGGCGAACTTCACCGACTCCGAGACCTTGAGGATGATGTTAGAGGCACTTGACTCCCACATTGTAGTCACGGAGTCCCACATGATAGCCCGTTCACTGAACCTCCTCAAGGAGGGGATGAGATTCACAGTCGGGGATAAGGAGGTCAACTGGAAGTGGCTCCTGATGGGTGACGGTTGGAACTGGCTCATCGAGAACCCGAACTGGGACTGGTTCAAGAAAGGCGGGCACTGGGACCAGATCAAGAAGGAGGACAAAGCCTTCCTCGACAAATACGGTTTCACAGATCTCTTCAAGGAGTTCGACGTCAATTACATTAATGTGACCGATGAGGTATGGAGTGGAAGGATAGCAGATCCAACCGAAGTAAAAAGGTCAGTGGAGACCCGTTTCAAACCAGTCCAAAAAGACAAGCTCTACAGTATGGTACCGAAGAAGCTTTATGACCTGCGTGGATCTACTTTCATCAGCTTTGCCAAGCTGAAAATGTATGCCAGCTTCACTATGAAGAATCTGTTCGGAATGATACCCGATCCAGCAAGACCTTGGTGGCATGGGTCAGAGGAGTCGAGAATCGCCATGAGCATCGTCGACATCAACAAGGTCTACCACTCTCTCTTCAACGTTTACGGGATCTGTGAGGCGTTGAAGATCACGGCTGTCCCCCACCCCGAAGGTAAGTTCCCGTTGTTCCTCCCACGCATGAAATACAACATTATAGAGGCCTTGGAGGTCGTGGCCTTTGGCAGAGATCTAGTATCCCTTGACGCTATTCTCCTTAACCTCACTGATCAATCGATATTGCAAGTTGCAGAGCTTAATCGCGCGCCGATCGACATGGCCGAGGAGGAGTTCGGCGCCTATGACAGAGAGGCCCTCAAAGAATCAAAAATGAAGGTGGGAAACTGGCTATCACCCTAGTCATACTGATCAAGACCTGTTGTACTTTTAATTTTATATAAAGATTTAAATGCTTTTGTATAATCTTTTCTTGTATTAAATTTTGAATAAGTATAGGCATATAATAATTTTTAAAATATATAAAAATTGGAAGTTAGATACTCCCTTTTTTCATTTTATTGCTATCATTAAATGAAACTTTCTTCTGCATGGAATTATATTCCTTTTTTTTTCATGATTTTTTATAATTTGTAATTTAACTATCTATCTAAGTTATTTTTCATTCCGTCCTTTCTCTCATTAATCTTCTTTCTCGGTCCTTTATATATTTTTTAACAGGTCTAATGATCATGTAATGCCCTTGCTGATATGTTCGATAACCGTGGAAGATTTTTCCAAGTTTAGATCCAAAATAATACCAGAAAAGGTATGATATGAGTAAAAAGAATGCAATTATTTCCATACCGGGTTGATGAGTTATTCCAAAATCAAGACCTAAAACTATAAATGAGTTCCACATAAAGTATTTCCCTTTATCAACCATAGGAATATCTACCCACGGAAGGAAGTTCAGCCAAGTCATATCAATTATTTCAAAATAAATTAAGGAGTCAATAATCCAAAAACCTAAAATAGAAATTACCGCTAAGAAAACAATCCAATCCTTATTTCTTTTCCGTAAAAATTTTCGATATAAATATGAGTTAACCCACCCAACCCAAAACATTAAAATAAGCGATGTCAGAAATCCCATATCTATGTTTCACTCTCCAACCATCCATTTCTAATATACCAATCGATTGTATCCTTTGTAGTGCTTTTATAATCTGGAAATTTAAATTGGAAACCTAATTTTTTAATTTTTTCATTAGAAAATAGATATTGATGTTTCATATAGCCAGCCATAGATAAATCAACAGGAGGTCTCGAATTTAATTTTCGAGCTTTTTTTTCCTTTCGCTTAGCAAGCCAAAAAAGAGTACTCGACATAAATTTATAAAATGGCCACCAAATTGGAAAATTAATATAATCAACATTTAAAAGATCAGCAACATACTCAAAAAAATCTTCTTGAAAGCAAGGATCAATAATCATGTTATAAACTTCACCAATTGCTTTATCATTTTCCGCTAGAAAAGTTGCTGCACGGACTAAATCTACCACATGAATTAATGGCATAGCTAACCGCTTCTTTTTTGGATATATATGGATACCCGGACCAACACCTGATTTATTTACAATTTGGAAAATATGGAAAGTACCATAATGTTGATAGGGACCAATAATAGGCGCGGGTCGGATTATGATTGTTTTTAATTTATATTTTTCACAATATTCTTTTAAAACCTTTTCTTGTTCCATTTTGCTAATACTATAATTATTTGGAGGGTTATAAGGAGTTGTCTCATTGGCAGGAATTGGATAACCTATATTATCTTTTTTATATTTAGGTTCTCCATAAACCCCGCATGTACTCCAATGTATAAATCGTAAGGTTTCTAAATCCTGTGATTTGCATATTACCTCAAGTAAATTCCTTATACCCTCAACATTAATTTTTCTTAAAATATCTAAACTAGCAAAATAATCATATAAACTGGCCGTATGAAAAATCAAATCATATTTTTTATCTTTAAATAGAGGTTCAAGACTCTCTGGTTCGGTCAAATCTGCTGGAATGAATTCTACTCTCTCGTGTTGCAAGACTTCTTTCATATATTTTAATTTGCTGCTAAAAATCGTTTCCTTACTCATTATTTCTTTTCTCCTAGCTGATGGGAGGTCAGTTGCAATAATTTTCCAATTATTTTTTGTTTTTAATATCTCTCTTACAAGAAATGTACCTGTGTGCCCTTTTGCACCATCAATTAAAACTAATTTGCTCATATTAAAAAATAGAATAAGGTTATTACGATTATATATCTCAAATTATTATTTAATTAATTTTTCTAAAATAAATTTTTCATTTATTATCTCATTATTAAATGTAATTTGAATCATTTTATTTCTATTCTGCAATCCCGATAATAAACAAACATCCATGTGCGGTATATGTAATTTTTTTTTGATTAATTTAAGCAATTCTTTATTTGCTTTACCTTTAATAGGCGGAGATTTAAGCAAAATTATTAAAGTATCATTTTCTTGGATTATTTTTTGTTCTTTAGAATTAGGTTTTACATGTATTGAAAGATTAAATGTATTTCCACTAATTTTTTTTAAAAATGACATATAAGACGTTTACTCCAGAAATTTATCAATATTCTCTCTTAAAATGTGAAACGAATTTGGGGAAATTTTTATTCCTCCAGCAAGTTTATGACCTCCTCCAATCCCTCCTAAATCTTTTTTAATATTTTCAATAACATAATTTGCTCCCTTTCCCGGATATTTTTCAAGATATTTATTACTACATCGGACACTCAATTTTATCATATGATAACGTTGTTCTTCGCCTCCTAAAAGCAACATTTTATTGGGGTCTAAAATTTCATTGACAGTTGCGAAACTGCTGGTATCTGACCAATTACTTGGGGGAATTTTTCCTTCCGCATTAATGATTATGGCTTTTTCTGACACTTCTTTTTGAATTCTTGATATGGTGCTTAAATTCCTTATTAGGTTTTTTATGTAATCATAATACATTTTCTTTGAATATAGAGTTATATTAGGGCGTTGTAGTAAATTAAATGCGGCATTTATATTATTAAAACCTAAAATATTTAATAATAATGAATGCTCAAAAACAAACTTTAGTAATCCACTTTTCTTAGGAAAAATTGCCGACTTTCCAATAATATCTGCATCAAGTGAGCCCTGTAATTTTTCAATTTCATCTGAATTAAGTTTAATTACCGGTCTATTTTCGTCAATTTTCAATTTACGTAAGATTTTTTTTGATTTCTGGAGATCTCCCTCAACTTCTTTTATAAATGGTAATATACTATATCTCAATCCTTCCTTGATTGTTTCATGCATACCTCCAAATAAAGTTAAGCCATCCAGTTCTAATAGAATACCCTCCTCAATAATCTCCTCATATACTTCTTTATTAAAAGAAGCCAATTTATCCATAGATTTTAATGAATCTCCGGAGATTCCAAGGATTGCTAACCATCCTAATTTAATTATCGATGGTTTTATTCTTTTTGCAAACATATATGCCAATGTAGCTCCTGCTATATCACTTAATCCATCAAATCCATAAATTGTTGGATTTAAAAGAAATAGATTATCTGGGATTTCTAAATCTTCGATATTTTTATCAATTTCATGATGATCTAAAATAAAAAAATCCTCTTTTCGATCTTTAATTATTTGAATTATCTCAGAGACATTAGAACCAATATCGGTAAAAATAAAAGCCTTTTTTTTATTTCCTAGCTTAGGAAAAAACTCTTTTAAATAATTCTTCCAAGATTGCGCTAAATTAAAGATATGATATTCGAATGGAATCTGTAATTTAAATAACAAATTCTGTATTAGAGCAGAACTACTAAATCCATCAGCATCATTATGAGATATAGAAATTACATGCTCATATTTATTATCTAAAAAATTCTCTACTAGATATTCTAATTGAGATAAAAATTTTTTCTTATCTTTTTTAACATTCACATCAATCATTCGTTAATTATCAAATACAAAAAAAAATAATAAATATTTACATAATTTTAAAACTAATAAAATTAAAAAAATATCACACTTTATTAAGTTTATAAATTTTCAAGTTAGAGTTCAATAATGTTAAATAAGTTTAATTTAAAGAAATCTACTTTTGTCTTAGCAATATTATTCATTCTTTCTTTTTCTCTAATATTGTTTTGCGTTAATGATACTAAGGAATTTAATCATAAAGATTCAAGCAATTTTGATTATACTATTAATCCTCCAAAATTACAATTATTTGATTATAAACCAGTTTTATCAGAAAAACTGCATGATTTGGGGAATATCTCCATAATAAATATGGATCCACACGATCAAGGATTTCTGTACCGAAATGGTGATTATGAAAGTATTAAAAATGATCTTGCCTCCGGAAATTTAATTGCAGATTTTTCTCATTTTAGTTTTAGTAACACACTAAGACCCGCTAGATTTAATAATTCAGATATAAGAGACAGATTTGAATATATCACTGTAAAATTCAATATTTATATAACTTTTTATTATAATTCCAGTGCATCAGGACTTTTAATGTATCAAACAAATCTATATCCCACAAATTTACTGGATGTCAATCTTAATGGAACCTTACTACCTGAAGGAAATTATACCATTGATTCTGAAAACGCTTTTATTTACAATTATCGAGAACAACATATAGATAAAAATGGCACTCTGCGCTTTATTTTTACTTACGATTATAGGTTAAACATTGAATACTGGAATATCAACCAGGATCCTAATCAAAATTTTAATATGATTAATAAAACTCAAACACAATCAGTTAATTTTACTTATGGCTTCACTATTAAAGGATTAATTAAGACTTCTCAAGGATCTATTGGACTTGCTGATAATTTAGATTTAGATTTTTTATTTTGCATTGAAGATAGTAATAAATTGTACAATTTCGAATACTTAATTGGTAACGAATCCAAAGATATAAATGCTCATAAAAACCCACAAAATTGGTTTAATGGTTCTTGTCTGGCGAATCAGACTTTAGTATTATTAAAATTTACTACAAATTTCATAATTGGGTTTAACAATGTATGTTATGATTTTTGGGCAATAGATAGGCTTATTATGTCGGATAATATTCGAGAACGTATATATTTCTTAGAAATTTTCGATGGACCTTCGGGTATTTATCTTGAAGGTATCCAATTCATTGAATCCAATGTATATTATTCTCAATTTAGGAAAATTACAACTAATTTCGAGCGTGGAGCAAGTGTTATAGACTTAAACACAACTGAAGGAGGAGGTTTATCACCAAAACCAGGTTTAAATATTACTAGCTCTTATTTCATTAAGAATGAAGTTCTTGCAGTAATTGTTGAATATCAAACTACTGAATTTTTATCTGTGGTGGTTACAGATCACATAAAAGTACCCCTAACAGGAGTAATTTTAAGATTTTATTATTTCAATCAAACTTATGGTACATATATTTCATCTGAAAAATCTCAACCTATTCCTTATAGGATAACAGATGATGCAGGACAAGTCGTATTGTACAATGTGCCAATAGGTATTTATACTGTTGAAATTTACAATCCTCTTGGGCACTTTGAAATGAATGGAACAGCAGATACTTCGATAGCACCCAATTATATAAATACTACAGTTATTCACTTTCCAACATGGATTATAATTTTCTCAATTATTTATTCCATTATTTTGCTCGCAGGTGTATGGATTTATATAAAAAATAAAAATCTATAATAATTATTAATGAAATGGTTATATTAAAATAAGTGATGAGATATAATAGTAATTTACATAGATGAACTTAAAGACTTTGTGGCTTTTCTCGAAGAAAGAATTACAGATAATATTTTTTTTGAAATAAAAAAAGAAAGCCAGCAAGATGATCTTAATCGTTTAAAAAATATTGAAATTATACTTCATTTCTTAGGTAAAATTCCTGAAAATTCCTTGGTACTGTATGAAACAAAAATTAAATTTTCTGCACAAGATATAGGAAAATCCGAGAGCCGTATAATCGAAGAGTTGCAAAAACTCCTTGATACAGCCAATTTAAATTTAAAACTAATAAAAGGAAAAATCAGAGAAATTTATATCTCTTATTCTTAGTTAGAAATTAAAAATCATTTAATATATCCATAGCCAATAAGTCTAAACCGCTTTTTAATAACCCTACTGATGGATATTAATGAATCTTTTTCTGCACACAATGGAATGGATAATTTCATAAGAATGAAATCCTTCGTAATCTTCGACACAACCCCTGCAGTTCTCATAGTACCGCATACTAATAATAAACGCTCATTATGTTTAATCTTCTCCACTTTTATTGGTTCTTCTGCCCCAATTACTTGATCCAATAAATGTACATCTAATTTAACTTCTGTTAAAATTTCCGGCAATGTACCTGGAGCTCCGCCTAAGTTTCCGATTAAAGAATCGCTCTTTGTTAGAAAAGGATCCAATTCAGTTCCAATTCCAATTAATCCACCTGGTTTTGCCTCTTCCAGTCTAATATTTCCTTGACTAAGACTTACTGCTTTAGCAAAAATAGGTTCATATCCACTTTTTCCGCGTAACCCTGGTCTCATTTCTATATCATCATCAGTTTTTACTATCCCCTGAGTAATTGAACCTCCAATTACACCACCTAATAATTTATCAAGATCTGTTCCAGGTTTATTAATATCAAAAGATCTAGCAATTAAAAACCTAAAATCATCATTTTTATTTAATTGAGGTGTAGGTATATTTTTTTCAAAATATTCTATTATAAGTTCAATATTTGCATTAAAAACTGCAGAAACAGGAATTATAGGAGCATTTTCTGCAATAGACCCCTTAATGAAGCTTTTAATCTCATTAAAATTCTCTATTGCTCTTTCTTCAGAGACTGAGTCTATCTTATTTTGAACTATAACAATATTTTTAATATTAGCAATTTCTAAAGCAGCTAAGTGTTCTCGAGTTTGGGGTTGAGGACAAACCTCATCTGCTGCTATTAATAATAATGCCCCATCCATGAGTGAAGATCCGCTAAGCATTGTAGACATTAACACACTATGCCCGGGTGCATCAACAAAACTGATCTTTCTAACAAATTCGAGTTCTCCTTTACAAAAAATACATTTATATCTTTTTTCTCCCTTTTTGCGAGCCTGTTCAGTCATCCAATAAGTCATATATTTATTACAAGCAGAACATTTCAAAATCGTTGAATTAGCATACCCTAACTTGATTGATATTCCTCTTTCTTGCTCATCTGAGAATCTATCTGTCCATTCTCCGCAGATAGCCTTAACCAACGTTGTCTTCCCGTGATCTACGTGCCCTACAAGCCCAATATTCGTCTCTGCCTGAGTGTTTCCTAATAAATCCTTAAGATTTTGAGAAATTTTCGGTTTTGCTGGTTTCTTGGGAGAAATCTTTTCCTTAGGTTTTGATTTTGCAATCGTCTTTTCTTTTATTTTTTCCTCTTGTACTTTCTCTTTTTTATCCTCTGAAGGCGCCATTGGACATTTATGTGCGCTTAATCTTTTAAATTCTTTTCCACAATACGGACATTTTTGACTCAATTGTTAAATATAACTCCTATTTTTTAACATTTAGTATTATAAATTGGCTCTATTTTTAATGAAGATAAAATGATACAATAAATAAGTTTTTAGAATTTTTAAAAAATCATGGTTTATCTATTGTATTAAGTATTTTTAATGCACCCGCCTTCTTTTCTTTTGTTGAATAAGAAATCCGTAATTTACTATCTACATAAAAAGTTGAGGTTTTATCACATATTCCGTTTTTATGCTCAATATATACTGGTGCAGGAAATCTTTCATTATTTATATCAGAAAGTTCAATTCGAAAAAAAATCTTAGAATTACAATGCGGACAACTACTAACTTTCAAAACCATCTTTTTAACCTCTCTTAAGTATTTCTCTTTATATACATATCATTTTCATAATTTATCTAATTATTTGATAGAATAATCTAAATTTCATTCAAAATTATTTAATATAAATATTAAATTTATTAGAATAAATTAATTTAACATTCTAAGAGAAAAATTACTTCCTTAAAATGCAATTAGCCAACAAATTAAAATATTCAAGGTATTTGATTTTATTTTTGCTTAATTATTGTATAATTTTTTCTCTCTTCTTAACTTCAAGTTCAATTTCTCAACAAAGATTTTCATTGACTGCAAATAATGAGCTAAATATTGACCTTTCATTATTACCAAGAGCAAATCTTACTCAAAATTTAGAAGAATGGTTCGATCGAAAAATCGAAATGTTAATTATCGCTCCTCCAGATAAACCTAATTTCACTACTATTTTAATTCCCTTAGCTGAATGGAAAAATCAAAAAGGCGTAAAAACACAGATCTTAACGAATTATTCAAGTTATCCCGGTGTTGATACACAAGAAAAGATCAGAAATATGATAAAGAGCTATTATAGTTCGGAAAAAGTTCAATGGGTATTGTTAGCAGGAGATACAGACTTAATTCCCATAAGATATGTATATAATAATGATGTAGATCCGTTAGGTGAGAGAGAAACGGTTGGAGATAAATATCTTAAACCAACCGATTTTTATTATGCCGATATAAACGGCACTTGGGATGATGATGGAGATGGGAGATGGGGTGAATCATCGGTATATAATGATAATGGAGTTGATGAAATCGATTGGACACCTAAAATTTATGTTGGACGATTACCTGCTTCCAATGATGAGGAGTTAGAAATTATGGTGAATAAAACTCTTAAATACGAAACAAATCCTCAAATTGGAGGTTGGATGAATTCATTTTTACTCACAGGCGTAATATCGAATTATCCAGAAAATACTGAATCAGAGGTAGGTGAAGATGAGGCAAGACTCACAAGTTATATTCTATCTAATTATGTTCTTGATTCAATGAATTATTCTCATTTAATTAAAACAACAAGTGATTTTGAGCCAAAACCTAGCTTTTCAAATATAACAAGAGATATATTCAGAACTAATTTTGATAACGGACATTCTTTGGGTATGTTTGCTGGACATGGAGCTCCTACAAGATTTGTTGATGAAACCGGTTATCAATTTTACACGGCTTCTGATGCAAAAATTTCCAATAATACAAATATGCCCACATTATTTTATAGTGATGCATGCACAACTTCTAGTTATGATTCTGAAATTAATAGCATCGGTGAAATTTTAATTAAAAGACAAAATGCTGGAGCGATAGGATATATTGGAGCATTAAGAACAACATGGTATTTTGAACAAGATCTGGATTTAGAAATGTTGAATCGCGGTAATTGCAAATTGTTTTGGAAAGTATTCTTTATTAATAGAAGTTATCAACCCGGAAAGGCGCTTTACGATTCAAAAGTTGAATATTTGAAGAGTGATTGGTTTAAATATTCAAATATAAATATGTCGCTCGAATGGGAAAGGAAGAACGTTTTAACCTATTGCCTATTGGGCGATCCCGAAGTAGATATTTATACAAATATCCCAAAAACCCCCAAAGATCCATTCTCTGGAGATATTTATGAAGGGCAGCATTTCTCGATGTATTTAACAGATGTCAATGATAACGCTCTCTCAAATATTAGAATTAATTTTGTAAGTAAAATGGGGAAATATCGAACTTTCTATTCAGATAAAAATGGATACGTAAATATACTCTTCCCTCTGGGTATCGATTCATATAATTATGCAATTACTGGGCACAATATCAAACCTATTAATGGTTCTTTTACAACCCTACCAGATAATAATCCTCCTATTTTAGAGAATCTCCATATAAATCCCGATATACCATCTGTCTCTGATAATATCTGCTTTTCAATTAACGCAGCCGATAATGAATCCGGAATAGAAAATATTTTCTTTCTGATTTCAAATGATAATTTTTCTTCATATGATTATTTTCCTTTAGAAAAAGAAAGCAGCACAGATGATTCGCATTCATGTACATTAAATAAAATGGATTTTATGGATTATAAATATGCAATCGTTGGATTTGATTATGCAAATAACTCAATCATTCAATACAATATAAATGATTTTCAATTTGAGATCATGCCGCCCATTTTATATTATCTTTTAATATTGATTAATTTTGGATTATTTGGATTACTTGCCTTAGGAATAATAATCCTTGTTAATAATTGGCAAAATTACAAGAAGAAATATATAAGACATGAAATAAATTAAACTGTTTCATTGGTTTTAGCAGTTAATGCTTCCTTTCTTAATGATAAGAGATATCTGAGAGAACGATAAGAACCTAATAACCCATGACAAATCATTGCGAGACCAATAAAAAAAGCTGCAATATAATCTTCAAAAATAAAGACAAGAATCAACATTATAACTCCTGAAACACTGAAAGAAAAAATTAATGATATTTCACCAATTATGATTTTTCTAATCGAGGTTCGCCTCAAAATATCTTTTAACTCATTATAATACTGATCTTCGCCCTTATCTCTGATATACCAAGAACTTTCCAAGTTATTGGCAAATAGATATAGACTCCATAAAAAAATGAAAAGAGCAAGGTAAAAATCTAAAGATCCAAGTATTAAAATCGGAATCTGAACTAAAATCATCCCTTTCCAACCAATTTTTCTAGCTAATTTATTCGTCTCGAGTTTTAATTTTGCCGTAACATAATATGTGCTTAAAATATCTAAAGCTCTACCTACACAGACGATTAATAAATTTATTAATATATTTGAATTTTGGTTAATTAACTGTAAAAACATGGGAATAAATTACCATAATCAAAAATAATAAATAAAATTTGATTATTATAAATAAATACTTAATTAAAAATAATTATCCAAAAAAGTGATTTAAGTTGGAAGTAAATCCATTTGAAAACGCAAAAAAACAACTTGCTCTCGTTGCTGAAAAAATGGGCTTAAATCCCGATATTCATAAGTTTTTACAAAGTGTAGAACGTTCTTTGATTGTTAAAATACCTATTGTTATGGATGATGGTCATCTTGAAATTTTCGAAGGATATCGTGTTCAACATAGCTTGGTTCGTGGTCCTGGTAAGGGTGGTGTTCGATTTAATCCTCAAGTAACTCTCGATGAGGTAAAAGCTTTAGCCATGTGGATGACTTGGAAGTGTTCATTACATAATCTCCCACTTGGGGGAGCTAAGGGTGGAGTTTGTTGTGATCCGAAGAAATTATCGAAAAGAGAAATTGAGAGGATAACCAGACGATATACAGCTGAAATTATTAGTATCATTGGTCCAGATAAAGATATACCAGCACCAGATGTCGGCACAGGTGGAGAACATATGGCTTGGATGATGGATGTATATTCGATGCAGCATGGAAAAACAGTTCCTGGCGTTGTAACGGGAAAACCAATCGAGATTGGAGGCTCCCCGGGAAGAAGTGGAGCGACAGGTACGGGATTGTTTTTTGTAATTGAAAGAGCTTGTGAAAAGATGAATATAGACCTAAATGGTTTAACTGTAACCATCCAGGGATATGGAAAAGTTGGTAAGAAGATTGTTAAACTGTTATCTAAACGAGGTTGTAAAATTTTAGCCGTTACTGATTCACGTGGTGGGGTTTATTCTGAGAATGGCTTAGATGTTGATAAATTATTGGAATGGAAGGAACAGGGAAATTCTGTTAGAGATTTTAAAGGTGACTCTTTAAAGCAAATTACAAATGAAGAAATATACACAATTAAATGTGATTTAATAATTCCTGCAGCTATGGAAAACCAGGTAACAGAGAAGAACGCTGACCAAATAGATTGCAAAATAATTGCAGAAGGGGCAAATGGTCCGATCACTCTAGAAGCAGACAAAATCTTAGAAAAGAAAGGTATAGTTGTCCTTCCAGATATTCTTGCTAACGGAGGAGGTGTGATCGTTAGTTATTTTGAATACGTTCAAGACATAAATGCTTATTATTGGGATTTGGAGAGAGTGAATAAGGAACTAAAGAAAATTATTCTTGATGCATTTGAAAATGTATATAGTATTGTTAAAGAAAAAAATATCTCTTACAGACTAGCAGCATATATGATTGCCGTCTCAAGAGTTGCGAGGGCAATTGAATTACGGGGAATTTTTCCTTAATAAAAATTTTAATACTAAATATTTTTTTTTAATTTTTTTTTAATAACTCAAATATTTAAGATTCTTTGAATTCCTTGATAATTACATTAATTTAATAAAAAATAGAATGCAAATCGCACTAAATTTCTGAGTTCGGAAAGGGATCAGGTTTTTCCAACATCCTATGACCGTTAACGAATTAACAGTTTACAGTTTCCCAATAATCGCAATATCAGTACTATCTGTAACGATATGTTGTTTAACTTCCAGTCTAGTGCGAAGTGCTATAAATTAATAATAAACCCTTTTATTTTAATTTTACTTTTTACATACTATTTTCAATCTAATTGTAATATTCCAGCGTTTATTATGAAAATTTTCCTTAAAACTCTTATTTTAGTTGATTTACTTTTAGAAAATTTAAATAGTTTTGAAAATAATCTTAAAATATCGATGCCTAGTAAAATAATTGTATTTTTCAAACGTGTTGGGCGCAACTGGTTTCTAATTTTTATAATAGCCGTGATTTTCGTTTTTTTTATCGAACAGATATTAGCAATTTGGTTAGTGGGTATTGCACTAGTTCTATATTTGTTATCGTTTCTTCCTAATATCTTCTTCAAGAGATCCTTAAAAGGAAAAATGATGGAATATTATATGATTGAAGAAGATACAATTGCTCATAAAATGAAAAAACCATTGAGAAAA
This sequence comes from Promethearchaeota archaeon, assembly GCA_030606485.1. Lineage (GTDB taxonomy): Archaea > Asgardarchaeota > Lokiarchaeia > Sigyniarchaeales > SOKP01 > 6H3-1. The sequence goes on from JAUWGH010000001.1 coordinate 293,498, forward strand.
ATTAGAGAAACGTTATTTAAATTATCTCAAAAACAACGCAAAAAAACCTATCTAATTGTATATTTAGATAATAGATATATTTATTTTCACGAAGAAACTGTTAATAAGTTTAATGAACTTTATAAAAAAGGATTTGGTGAGAAGGAAATTCTCGAGGGTATGAAAAAATACGATTTACAAACCAAATCGGAGGTCAAATATATCTTGAATACTCTTAAGAAACATAATCGGCTACCAGAAAGAGAGATCTCTGTAAAAGAGTATAGAGATAAGGATAGATATTAATATCTTCGAATTACTTAATTCAATCCTATTTTTTGATTAATAAATGAATCTTAAAAAAAAAGAATTGATAGTATAAGTTCTTCAAATCCCAATTTTAAAAATAAAAAGTTTTATTTTTCTTAAATTAATTTATTTTATTAATAAGAATTACTAAATACAATTAATAATCATATTTTATCTAATAAATCACATAAATAACTCATAATTTTCGGTGGAAAAAAAATACCTAAAAAGTTCATTATGAAAATCTTGACTGCCGGAGAGGGCGGAGTAGGAAAAACAACACTTTTACGCCGTTTTGTTGAAGGACAATTCTTCTCAGAGACTAAAATGACTATTGGGGTTGAATTTTTCCTGAAATCTATTGTTTTAGGAGACAATGAGATTACACTTCAACTCTGGGATTTTGGTGGGCAAGAACGTTTTAGGTTTTTACTTGGAAGTTATGTTTTAGGGGCTAAAGGAGCATTTCTAATGTTTGATCTTACAAGAATAGCAACATTAGAAAAACTTGAACAATGGGTTCAAATTGTGCGCCAAAACGACCCTAATTTACCTGTTTTATTTCTTGGGACTAAAATTGATTTAATAGAAGATATAAATGTGAATGATGACTTTGCTTTATCATATCTCGAACCCTTAAATTTATTTGATTATCTCAAGATATCATCAAAAACTGGTGAAAATGTTGAGGAATCCTTTAAACGCTTAACTCAAGAAATATTAGAACGTCAAGGTATTCAAATATAAATGTTTTCTTATTTTAATGATTTAAAAGATCATCAGCTTATCATTTTGGATGCGAATTTTATATTAATCCCATCTCAGTTTGGGATCGATTATTTTGAAGAAATTAGAGAGATCATCCCGGGGAAATTGGCTTATATAGTTTTTAAATCCACTTTAGATGAATTAAATTGGAAAAAAATAAGGGAAAATAAAAAAATCAAATATCGGAAACAGTTAGAATTAGGCTTACAAATTTTAACATCTCATAAATTCTATGAGATCCCAATAGAGAGGGAAAATAATGAAACCGTGGATGATTTTTTGATTAAAGCATGTCAAAAATTATTAAATAATAATTTCAAAGTTCATTTGGCAACAAATGATTCCAGACTTCGGTCAAGGGCAATGAAATTGGGAATAAGTGTTATATATCTAAGACAAAAAAAGAAAATTGTTTCTGATCGATTCGATTAGAAAACTTTATTAAATTTTGATTAGCTATAATTTAAATATCTTTTATTTAAATTTTAGTTGATTACGATGGAAAATCTAAATTTTTTTAACTTTCTCTTTAGATCACCTCGTATTATCTTTGGAAGAGGAAAAATTTCAATATTGGGTGAGCAAGCGCGTATTCTTTACGGAAAGGATAAAAATAAAAAATTAAATGCATTTTTAGTTACTGGAAAAAGTTCTCTTAAGAAATCCGGTAATTTAAATAGAATATTAAATAATTTAGACATGGCCAATGTTCCGGTTTTTATTTATGATGAGATTGAAGGAGAACCAACTACATTAGTAATAAATCGAGGGAAAGAACTTGCAATTGAAAATAAAACAGATGTTGTTATTGGCATAGGTGGAGGGAGTGTTATAGATTCTGCTAAAGGTATCTCTGGTTTAGTTACTAATGGTGGAATAGTACAAGATTATCACGCTGGTAAAAGAAGTTTTGATAAACCAGGTCTTCCTTTCATTGTTGCTCCAACCACATCCGGTACTGGTTCTGAAGTATCTAATAATGCAGTGATCATTGACCCTGCTCGAGGAATTAAACAAAGCATTCGTGGAGATAAAATGATGGCGCATATTGTAATATTAGATCCTGAATTAGTTCTTTCATGTCCAAAAAAATATACGGCATTTTCTGGTGCTGATGCGTTAGTTCAATCAATAGAGGCGTTTGTATCAAAATCATCTAATTATCTCTCAGATATTTTTGCAATTGAATCAATAAAATTATTACTTCCAGCTCTTCCTAAAGTAGTAAATGACCTCTTAAATATTGAACTGAGAGAAAAGATGATGTTAGGAAGTTTCCTTGATGGATTAGCATTTGCAACCTCAAAACTTGGGGCAGTCCATGGGTTCGCTCATCCAATTGGAGTGAAACATAAAATCAATCATGGCCTTATATGCGGTTTATTATTACCCTATGTAATGAAATACAACGCAGAATTAGTATATGTCCAAAAAAAATATGCTTATATTGCGGATATTGCAGTTCAGAGCAATATTGTTACTGAGATTAATCTGAAAATAAGAGATTGCCCAGATAGTATAAACGATAAAGCTGTGTGGATAATCGAACTCATTAAAAAGATTTTTGAACATTGTGAAATCCCTCTGCATTTAAAAGATATTGGAATTACCGAAGAGGATATTGATGATATCGTTAAGGATACGAAAGGTTCATCTTTAAATAATAATCCTCGAGACACTGATAAACAAAGTCTAAAGCAAATTCTTTTGAATGCATTATAATGTTAAATAAAATAAATACGTAAATTATTATAAACAAAATTAAGATAAATAAAATAATTGGAGGCAAAATAAATGAAAGTAGTAAAAGAGTCTGATTTCGAATATCGTGGTGGAGATTCTGGTGTGAAGTATCTTTTTAGGGGCCCTAGTATTGATTGGGGGGTGATTCTTCTTAAACCTGGAGAATATATGGGAGATAAACCCCACGGGCACAACTTTTTAGATGAAACCTTCTTTTTTATTCAAGGAGATGGTGTAATGATCGTTGACGATAAGGAAATCGCTGCACCAGAAGGCTCAGCTTTCTTGATTGAACCAAAGGAAATGCATAATATACGAAATGATTCTGACAAACCGATAAAAATAATCTTTATCAAAGGAGAATATAAACCGGATGATAAAATATAGTTTTTATTTAATTTTATTTAAGAAATTTCTAAAAATCTTAACAGAAAAAAATTTAAACTTAATTATAATTAAAGAAATATAATATTAGATTTGGTTAAAAGATTTGACAAAGAAAAAGCACAAAGAAGCCCAACAAGCCCAGACCTTTAGAATTAAATTTCCTCGCCGTAAAGATGGAGAAATGTTTGCCAGAATTGTTGAGATCCTCGGAAATGAACGTATGCGCGTATTTTGTGAAGATAAAGTTTATCGACTTGGTCGTGTTCGTGGTAAAATTAAAAAAAGAGTGTGGATGCGTCAAGGGGATTTAGTATTAATTTCAAGTTGGGACTGGGAAACTCAAACAGCTGGAAAATTGGGAAAATGTGAAATATTTTGGCGGTATAGAGCTAATGAGATTGCTTGGCTTGAACGCAATAGAAAAGTACCTGAGATACTTGATATTAATAACATTCCATTATAGAATTAGTTAGAATAATATATCTTTAACGTACAAATCTCAAACAATTTTTACAAAAATTTTATATTTCATAATAGATTAATAATATTTGTCTTTTTCTAGAAATTTAATCTAACATTTTAATAACTCCTAAAATCAATTAGATCTTTTAGAAAAGTGTGATTATGAAAGAATGCTTAAATAATAAAATTTATATTATTAATAAAAAGAGAGTAAAAAAAAAATATGGCAGATAAGGAAAGAGTGGAAGAAGATGAAGCAGAGACTATCGATTTAGATATGACTATAAAGGAAACTGATATAGATACAACCATTTTCGCTGTTCGCACAACACTCAATCAAGAAAGTAATATTTTGAAGCAAATTTTTTATCGATTTAAAATACTATCTCCATTACCTGACATAAAAGGAATGCTTGTGACTCCACTTTTACCTGGGTTTATATTCATTGAAGCTACTCAAAAAACAGAGGTTCAAAGAGCCATTCAAGGTATTCAACATATAAAAGGAAGAATCGTGGGACAGATCAAATTAAAGGAAATAAATCATGTGCTAGTACCTCGTTCTGTCACTGAATATCTCGAGGAAGGTGATAAAGTAGAAATTATCAGTGGTGTTTTTACAGGTCGTCGTGCTGTTATTATGCGAATGCCTCATGACACTTCAGCAAGTGAAGAAGTTGTTGTTAGACTGCTTCAAGAAGAATCTGATATAACGATAAAAATACATGGTGATTATTTAAAATTAGTTGAGAAAGCTAAGAGAGTGAAAGAACCAATTCCACAAATTAAAGCAGAATTGGAACCTACAACTGATTTAGAAAAAACTATCTCTTTTGAGGATGAATATGAACTGGAGGAAATTGGTATAACCAAAGTAGCTGAAGTGACTGAAAAAAGTGAAGACTGGGAAGAAGAAGAGGAAGAAGAAGATGAATGGTCAAAATTCGAATTTTAACATAGGAGTAAAATTTAAAATAATCAAAATCATGATAATATTCTTGGTGAAATAATATAATAAAAACTATTTTCATTTTAAGATCTAGTGGAGAATTGATATATTACAAGATATATGAAGATATTTTTAACCTTAAACTCACTAGTAGCTTTCTTTCAGCAATCTACGCCTTTTTGAAGCATAGTCTAAAAACTATAGATCTTAACCAAATAGAAATGGGAAATTATCGATTTATTTTTGAAATTGAAAAAACTGAGAATATGGAACTCTTATTTGTGATTTTAGCTGAGAGGAGTGATAATTTATTACAACTCAGGGCAAATTTACTCTCGATTAAAAAAAAATTTATTCAGCAATTTTATGATCAATTAATTGATTTTAATGGCGATATAACAGATTTTTTTGCTTTTGAATCCATAGTAAAGGAAATAATGGAAAATAGCAAAAAGATTCTTGATGATTTAGCTTTTCATAAAATTGAACAAATTTTTAAAGATCTACAAAAATTCTCGTCATTTGTAATCGATTGTGCCCTTTTAACTCAGAACGGTGGAATTATAAAATCTTCGCTTGAAAAAAAGATATTCTCTGAGATAATAAGAATGCTTGAAGCAAGGCACATTACGGGAAAAGATGAACTTAATGAACTAATTACTCTGGAGGATTTTGGAATTTTATCTATAAATGCTGTAAATAGGCAAATGATTAGTGTAATTCAATTCAAGAGAGAGTGTCCATTTGAAACAGCACTTATAATCTCGAAAAAATTTTCGAAAAGAATCCAAATGTCCCTTTAAAAATACTTTTTTTAAAATTATTAAATTTAAAACCGTAAGGTGAAATAATATGGTTGAATTAAATTTTCTTGGTGTCTTTAAAAAAACCACCTTTAATAATGAGGAACCTCCGCTATTTGAATTGCGGGATTTAACCATCTTTAAATATCCTCAAAAAATTAATTATCATAAAATCATAAAAGAATTTGACATATCTCCTTATTTCATAGAAGAAAAAACTCCCAAAGATATAACAGATAAAAAAAAAGAAGAAAAAACAACAGATGCTGCAATTAATAAAATTGAAAAATTTTTGAAATTTGATTTTAATCAGGATAAAACCACTGATGAAAAGATTAATGAAATAGAAGCGGAAAAAAGTATAATTGATTTTCAATATCAAAATCAATTAGAATATCCTGGCTTAAAGCTTATTTTCACATACATCTTTGGAACTTCCTTCTTTATTGTTTTAATTTCTAATTTTATAGATGATAACATTAAAGATAGACTGAAAAAATGTCTTACAGAAATCGAATCAAAATATTCGCCAAAATCTACGGAAAGCCTCGAAAGGAATGACATTTTTGATCATTTTCTAAACATATTTCTTGAATATTTTGCTGAACGAGTTATTTTAAATTTCTTAGTTCCCGATCTTACTTCAGAATTAGCATTTTATGAAAATAAAAATAAAGAAATTAGTGAATTAATAGAATCTGCAACAAGTGAAGAAGAGATTAATCTTATTTCCAATATAACGGGATTAGAAAGTGTAGAAAGTATTGTAACAAAACATTCCTTAGAGTTATCAGTATTTAAAAAACAAATATTCAAATTATGGATTGCAAATAAAATCTATCTAAGATTTAATCCTCTTAAATCAGATGATTTCCTCATTACTAGTAGAGGGAAAGAGTATCTCGTAGCCGGCAGAAAAAATGAACAAGCGTTAACTGAAGAGTTTAAGGATAAAAAGATAATTGGTTTATTAACTAGGTTTGATAAACCAAATTCATTACAAAAAATTTTGGCAAAATCGAATTTAAACGAGTACTCAGCTCGTCTATATATGAGATTTCTTATAAATAAAAACCTGGTGGATTGGGTGGAATATTGCCCAAAAATTGAGCCAGTTACCGAAGAAGAAATTCCATTACTATTAATGAAAGGATTTGAAGAAGAAGACTTGGACTTTTTGCACCATCTAGAAAAACATTTTGATGGGAACTGCTCTCTGCATTACTTATCTTCTCTAACTGAACAAAGTCCCCAGAAAATAAAGCAACTACTCAATCTATTAGAAAAAAAGATTAAACATTAATTACTATTACAAAAATCAATAATCATTTCTATTAATTGACGATTAATTTCTTTTTTTAACAAAAAATGGTTTTAATGAAAAAAAATTTAGAAAAATTATAAATTTTAAAAGATAAATTTGATGTTAATTGCTATTTGAAATGTTTTTTTTCCATAATTGAAAATAATTCTCAGAGACTAAAGTAATTCCTCTATATTTCTGAGAAAAACATTATATATTAATTACAATTACAAAAAATGAATATAAATTTTATAAAATTCAATTCTAACAATATAAAAAATTAAAGAGATAATTAAAAGAGTGATAATAAAAATGGTAAGATATCAAGACAAGGCAATAAACGATGAAATACTAGAAAAATTATCATTAAAAAATCGATATGCTTTTTTAAATAACAATCTAACGGCAATTTTAAAACCAGAACAATTTAATTGGTTAAGAACCGTTCAAAAATTTTGCATGAGATTTGAAAAAAAAAATAACATCCAACATTCCCTAGATGAGGATTTTTATGAATGGATACCTGAATTCGGTAAAGCAGGATTTGTAACTCGCGCTTATAAATTTGAAGAAATTGATCTTAATTATGAGTATTATGGATTAACTGCTGATATGTTAAGAGCAATAGCCATCGATATGTTTGATACTCAATTCGATATGGCTTTAGGAGCTACAATATTAGCAATAAATCCAATCAAAGCTCATCACGAAGGAAGGCCAGAATGTTTGAAAGCGCTCAAAGAACTAGTCACAGGTGAATCTCCAGGCGCAATATTGATAACAGAACCCGAAAGAGGTTCTGATGCTGTGCATATGTTAACTGAATGCACGCAGAATGAAGATGGCAGTTTTACTCTTAATGGTGAAAAAATCTACAATAGTAACGCTCCAAAATCAAAGTGGGTCGTTGGCTACGCATGCGCAGAAAAAGATAATGGAAGGACAATGGCACAGTTCTTAATCAACACAAATTGGGAAGGATTTAATGTCAAACGAGTTTTTATTCCTTGGGTTCCTAAAATATGGCTTGGCCATGAGCACTTCGTAAATTTAAGAGTTCCTCCGGAATATGTCCTTGGAGGGATAGGTCAGGGTAGAGATCATCTTTTTGATGGATTAACTCCTGAAAGGATAATGATTGCAATGGGTAATATCGGCCAAGCATGGGGCGCACTCTCAATTGCATTTCTCTTCATTAACATGAGAAAGCAATTTAAACAAGAAGTCTTAAAGTTTCAAGGAGTTGGTTTCACATTTGCCGATTATTGGGCAAGGTGCTCGAACTTGACCCTCGGGCTATTGAAATTTTGTGAAGAATATGATGCAAAAATGGTGAAATTTGGCGGCGAAATACCAAGAAACATTTCACAAGCTATTGTTGCTTCTGCCAGTCACCTTAAACTGGAAGCATCAAGGCTATCCGAACGCTGTTGTTATGAAATGGCGAATCTTATGGGTGGTGCAGGAGTGAACGATAATACAATGATGCAGGATCTCTTGGGACTTTCAAGAATACAGGAGATTGTCGGAGGAACCCGTCAGATACAACAATACATCATTTCTATGGCTACTCGTCAATTATATAAAATGATATAAAGGCCTGGAGACTCTCCTCTATATAAAGAATCTTTTAAATATTTTTAATATTTTTTAATATTTTTATTTTTTTTTAATATGTCTTGTCTATGGCAACACGTCAATTATGGAAGAGGATATAAAAATTACGTATCTCGTCAGTTATTAAACGATCAACTGACAATTAAAACCTTTTTCTAACAATAAATGGTCTTAATTAAAAAAAATTTAGAAAAACCATAAATTTTAAAAGATAAATTTGATCTTAATTGCCTTTTGTAATGCTTTTATTTCAATAATTGAAAATAATTCTCAGAGAATAAAGTAATTACTTATTGTATTTGAGAAAAAAATTATATATTAATCACTATTACAAAAAATATCAAAAAATTTGATTTTTTATTTCTACTAATACATAATTTAAAAACTAAATTAAAAGAGTGATATAAGAATATGCCAATGTATCAAGACCAAGCAATAAATGATGAAATAATAGAAAAAATGAGCCTAAAAAATCGGTACACCTTTTTTAACAATAATTTAATGGCAATCTTAAGCCCCGAACAATTTAATTTCTTAAGAAAAGTACAAAGATTCTGTATGAGATACGAGAAAAAAAATAACATCCAACACAGTATGGATGAGGATATTTACCAATGGATTCCCGATTTTGGTGCAGAAGGATATGTAACACGTTCATATAAAATGGATGAACTTGATATTAATTATGAAGAACATGGTGCTGCTGCTGAAACGATGAGAATTCTTGCAGTTGATCAGTTTGATACCCAGTTTTGTATGGCTATGGGCGCCACAATATTAGCAATAAATGCAATCAAAGCTCATCATGAAGGTATCCAAGAACGTTTAGATGCCCTAAGAGATCTAATGACCGGTAAAGAATGCGGAGCAATTTTAATAACAGAACCCGAAAGAGGTTCGGATGCTGTACATCAATTGACAGTCACCGAACCCCAAGAAGATGGCAGCTTAATTATTAATGGTGAGAAAATTTATAACACCAACTCCCCCAAAGCTAAATGGGTTGTTGGATATGGTACTGCAGTAGCAAATGAAGGCAATCAAATGACCCAATACTTAATTAATACAAGTTGGGACGGATGGAGGAGCGAAAGAGTATTCATTCCGTGGACTCCAAAAATTTGGATTGGCCATAATCACCTAACTAATATAAGAGTCCCCCCAGAATATGTTTTAGGGGGCGTTGGAAAAGGGAGGGATCACCTATTTGAAGGATTAATACTAGAAAGAATTGGGATCGCAGTAGGAAATGTTGCTCAAGCATGGACCGCCCTTTCACACGCATTTATTTATATCAACATGAGAAAGCAATTTGGCCAAGAAGTCTTAAAATTCCAAGGAGTTGGTTTCACCTTTGCCGATTATTGGGCAAGAACAACAAATTTAACTATAGGATTATTAAAATTCTGCGAAGAATATGATAAAAAAATGGAAAAATTTGGGGGTGAGATTCCAAGAAATATCTCCCAAGCAATGGTTGCTTCCTCTAGCCATTTTAAATTGGAAGCATCTCGATTATCCGAACGTTGTTGTTATGAAATGGCGAATCTTATGGGAGGTGCTGGTGTCTGTGATAATACATTAATGTGGGATCTCGTAGGAATCTCAAGAATACAGGAGATAGTTGGCGGGACAAGACAGATACAACAATACATCATTTCTATGGCGAATCGTCAATTATGGAAAATGTTATAGATAATAAAATTATATCCTTATTATAAAATTATTTTCATTTTCTTTTTTTTCCTTATTCTTTTAATTCAGTGAATTAAAAATTAAAATTATCGCCAATACTATACAAATTAATATGATAATTAGCCCTAAAAAGTTGTATTTACGTTTAAATCCCCGGTTTTGAGATAATTCACTTGGGTTATTGGTATTATCATATTGAGTCATTACTGTTTCTGTTTGTGTGGTCTCTATCATTTGAGTGGTTGCCTGTTTTTTAATTATCTTATCTAATGAATTCCATGCTTTATCAATTGATTCTTTTACTTCTTGAGAAATTTCCTCATCAGGTATTTCAAATATTTGGGTTGTAGTATCTAATCCTACAGTCAGTTTGTATTGTTCGGTAAATTCTTTATCAACTAATGCACTTAGAATGGTAGTTTTGCCAACGGCTGCTGGTCCTGCAAGAACGACTTTAAAATTATAATTTTCTTTATCAATAATTTGCCCCAATTTAGGGGGAGAGCGTATATCCATTAAGGCTAATAAAGCCATCTTGTCAAATAACTTTTTAATATTTAAACCTGATAACGCTGAAGTTTCTATATATTCCAGTAAGCTATACCTATGAACAACATCAAGGATTTTTTTTTTCCCCATTAAGATGCCAAGATCTTTCTCGAGATCCTTTTTATTTCCCACGAGAATAATTGGGATATTTCCAGCTTTTACTCGTATCTCATTATAATATTTTTCAAGTCTATCGAAAGTATCCGGGCGGGCTAAATCAAATATTAGAGCGATTATCGAAGCGCCTTTAAAGAAATCACTCTTAAAAAATTCGAATCTTTCCTGTCCACCGATCTCCAAAACGGAAAGAGTTATTCTTACGATAATCCCTCACTTATTATTAATGATTGAAGTGTTCAATATATTAATAAGTTGGAGAAAAATAATTAATTTATCTTATTTACCAGAAAATAATTTCAATTTCCCCAATAAACTACTTGTTCTGTATAAGTTAATCGTAAAATGAAAATAAAAAAAGTAGGTTTAAATTTTTAAGACTTTCTTTTCCAAGGTTAATTCTAATGCTTCTTGCATAGCTTTTTCGTATATATCAATCTTAAATTTATTATGAAACGGGGATATTTTTGTCCCAAGTTTTGCCATTTTGTATAAAGCTTTTGGAAAGACTCCGATAGCTCCTTCCACAAGATTTGCTGCTCTCTCCAATTCATTAATTGTATTATCATCATAACCTCCGAAAAGTCCATCAAGGAAAGCATAGAAAAATATAAATCCAAAAATTCCGATTATGAACAAGATAGCTGTGTTTATTATCAAATCACCTAGAGGAATCATCCAGATTAAATCTCCGACGATTGATAATACCAAAAAGTTTACAATAGCTGCAAGGGCAGGAACTAAGAATGTTTTAAATGGATATACTTTATATGTTGTTATCTTGTAGCGAACAATAATCCACAGTAGGATCCCCTTCAAAATTACTGCCGGTATATAAGCGAATAATACTGCCTCCATATTTTTCAGCCAAATGACTAAAATTATTATTAGTATAGCCCTCGACGTTTGTTCCATTATCCAAACAAAAGCAGCTAAGCCTGTTTTTCCGGTTCCTTCAAGGATTGCATCACCTAGCCAACAAAATACTCCAAATGTATGAAAAATCAGTAAAGGATACAGAAATTTTACTGCTGGCCCCCCATATTCAATTCCTGCTGCACCCACAATAAATTTTGCACCAATTGCAAAAAGAACCGAGACTATAAAAAACGCGAAATAATTGGCCCACCTAAAGCCCTGATAGATATATAGTCTTGTTAAGGTTGGCTTTCCATGTTCATATGATTCACTATATGCTCCTAATAATGATTGGGCATATAATGCAACAATTTGTACAATCATGCCAATCCCCCAACATAAATTAAAATATCCTAGCTCGTTTGAATAATTCGCAATAAACATACTCGTGACTATTATCTGTATAAACCAGCCAATTTGTACAAAAGATTCTCCAAATGCTAATTTTGATCCATATTTTATAGATTCGTTAAATTCATCTTTTGTAAAATCAATTCGAAAAACAGTTTTAACAGAAAATCCCTGTTTTTTGAATAATATCATGGAGAATAAAAATGTAACCCAATAATCGAAATATCTTGCAATAGCATATCCAATTCCTGCTCCCAATGCTTCTCCAATAATCGGATTTGCAGCGCCCCACATTCGACCCAAATAACAAAAGATCATTTGTCCTACCAAAAGCCAAATCACTTCCCATGCAACATAGGTTATAAGATGTAAGTCTGCTTTTTGCATTCCTTGGAAGGTGTACATAAATACTAAGAAGAAACCGGGATATTGAACCAAAGAAAAAGTTACAAAAATCCAACTCATGTGTGCTATATTTGTCATTGGAAATATTATTGACCCAATAAACGCGAATATACATACCTGAATTAAACCAGTTAGTAGTTGCCACCAAACAAAGATTTGTATGTAATGTACTGCCTTCTCAGGATTTTTTACTCTATATTGAGCAAAGTATTTGGCTAATGCGAATGACGTACCAAGGTCAAACACCAGCCAAGCAATTTGGAATATATTATAAGCGTAATAATACCAACCAGCAGCTTGAGGATAAGGTTGGATAATTTGGGGCATTACAAAACTGGAAATTAATAATTGAGGGATAACCAAGATTAAGCTGATAAAAAGAGTAAAAAGAAAGCCACCCAATTGCCTATGAATTCCAATTACTTCCCAATCATCTTTTAAGTCAATTTTTGCCTCGATTTTCCCTTTAAGTTCTTCTTCTTCTTCTCTCCTTTTTCTCTCCTCTTCTTCTGCTTGTAATCTCAATGTTTCAATAGTTGCTTGATCCATTTTGGATTCGGATTTTTTCCTCATCATTACGAATAATGAAACTGCCAAGATTGCCAAGCATATAACAACTATCAGTATAATTATCTGATCTCTGAGATGTGGAACTGGGGAAAATGCCCATTGACTGTATTTTTGATATTGTTCACCTATACTTTCAAACGCCATTGTGTATAGTAAATAATTAAAATAGGGCCATAGAACAAAATGAATATTAGCACCTTCTTCCACCCATCCTGTAAATAAAAGTATATTTCCGTTTCCTTTTGCCATTTCTACTAATATAGGCTGGCGATACAGATCAATTTCTAAATTTTTTGAAGCCGGATAAACATCAATCACTCTATCAATGGAATTGTTAAAATCTTGAGTTGGAATAACTGTCATATTCCCTATAATCATATCAGGAGCAGAATTCCAATCAATATTTTGGCTGATTGGATGTGAAATATCTCCTACGACGAATAAATTTGATTCACTATTTTTTTGAAAATTTGCATCGGTAATTATTATTTGAAAATCTTCTAAGAGTGTAGCATCATTATGTAAATTTTGCCCCATAAAGATTATACACGAACCGCCACTATCCACGAAATTTCCTATAAGGGATATCTCTGAGGTGTCCAAAGAAGCATCAAATAGAACGATGATATCAACCGAAGGATCGATCGAGGTAATTGGAGTTAAATCTGAAACGATTGTAATATCAAAATTATCCTGGTCGACTTGTATGCTCTGTCGAAAATGAGAATCGGTTCCTTTACTAATTACCAAGAGATTTTTTTTATCTGCTCCTTGACCGCCTGAAGGAATAATTAAAAGAATAAAACTCATACCACTTATAAACAGCGCAATTAGGCCTATTACTAATAACTTTGATATTTTTTGATTAGATTTTACCATATGAAATCAATTTAATAAAATTTTTATTGCTTTTAGATAGAATTAGGAAATATATAAATAGTATCTTTTTTAACAATTTATTAATTGTCCATAGTTCTCGTTTAAAGGTCTTAAATCCAAATTCGACCATTTAGAATTTCAATTTAATCCAGAGCTCTTCTCCTGGTTGTTTAAAGAAGGGATAATAAGGTTTAAGACCTGTTATTAAACCCCAGATTATTGAACAAGTAATGAAAATAAGTGCTTCAATTAGTACCACCCAAACAAATGGATGATCGCGAATACAATTTTTTTTTTTTAATTTTGTAGCAACAATAAATAAGACTAGACCAATATTAATTAACAATAGGACAAAAGTTGCTTGACCTTCAGTGAATCCATAAAACCATACGATCCCATATCCAATTCCCACAAGTGTGATAAATAACCATTCAAACCATTTCAAATCTCTCGAAGGTGGACTGAATAATAATCCCCCCATAAACATACTCATTAATATCATTAGTGGGACGGCTAAAGCCATATGCCCAAAAATTTCATCCCAAAAATAAATTGCATAATAGAGATCTGCGTAAAAAGGGTCTGAAAGAATTTTTGTAATATCAAAGGCTCGTCTATTTAAATCATTGACGACTTTATGAATAGCATTTCCTAAGCACATCGTGCAAACTGTAACAAAAAATATAACTTCTAAGGCAGCTATCCATTTCGTGGACAATTTTTCTTTTAATAAGATTTGTTCATCAAGGAAAATGCTCTTAAAAACTTTCCATGTGATAACAGAAAAAACAGGCCCCATCAAGAATATTTCTATTAAATCTTGCGCTGGAATGACAAATGATACTTCCTGATCAAGTTCTGAAATCCAATAACTAATTGTAATTGAAAAATAATCTCCGAGTAATGTAATCAAATAACACATTGCATATCCTATGAAAAACCATAAAAAAAGCTGAAACTCTTTTTTAGAATTTGCATTAATGTGATTAATTGACATTATTTATTTCTCTTATTAATCTATTTTGAAATTATGTTCATTACAAATAGTTTTGAAATTTTGTTATTAGATTTTGATATATGAATCGATTTATTTTAATTACATATCAACTGCTAAAATATAAAATTTAGATCATTTTTTTTAAATAATCGTTGATTTAGATGTGGATTAATTTTTCACTAATCTCCCATACTTTTTTTTGAATAGTTTCATCGTATGTCATCTTATGCGATTTTACAGGTATACATTTTTTAAAGTATTTTCCCGAAATCTTTTCAACTTCAGGCGACGACGCGAGATATACAGATGTTTCGGCTGCTTCTTCCGGACTTTTAGAAAACAAATTCATAATTTTTTTAATAATCCAAGAGACATTTGTCTGTGTCATTTTCGTTCTGGCATGACCAGGGTGGAGGGCATTAACAGTTACTCCTGTTCCATCTAACCTGCGTGCTAGTTCGTATGTAAATAGAATAATTGCGAATTTTGCTGAACCATAAGCTTTTTGGGAAGAATATTTTTTTTCAAACATTAAATCATCCAAATTTATTTTAAAATAACGGTGGATATCCGATGATACATTGATTATTCGTGATGGGGCACTTTTTTTTATAATATCAAGTAAGAGTTTTGTTAATAGAAAGTGAGAAAGATAATCAGCCGCAAATGTGCTCTCATATCCATCTTCGGTTAATACTTTTTTACTATTAAATACACCGGCGTTGTTTATCAAAATATGCAACTTGTCATATTTTTTCTTAAATTCAT
Source organism: Promethearchaeota archaeon (assembly GCA_030606485.1). GTDB lineage: Archaea > Asgardarchaeota > Lokiarchaeia > Sigyniarchaeales > SOKP01 > 6H3-1. The sequence goes on from JAUWGH010000001.1 coordinate 309,067, forward strand.
CAGCTAAATTTTTAACTGATTCTAAAGATGCGAGGTCTGCAATTATGAGGTCAACATTACTATTTCCAGATTCTTCTTTTATTTGTTTTTGTGCATTTTCCCCTCGTTCTTTATTTCGACAGACCATGACAATATGGATTCCCATTTTTGCTAATTGAATAGCAGTTGCTTTACCGATCCCAGAATTAGCACCCGTAATCATGCAAGTTTTTCCTTTCAATTGATAATTATTCTCGCTCATCCTTTTCAGCTTAGAATTTTAACTAAATCTTTCAATAACTAAATGAGATTCAAATAGCATATTTTAGTGAAGGTATACTCCTTATTAAAAATCTTCATCTAAAAGTAATATTTAATCATGAGATTTACATATATTTTAGACTATCTTTTTTTGAATATTCTGTTGTAAATATTATAAAAATTCTGCGCCCCTCTCTTACTTAAATACCCAAATTCGTTAGATTTTTTAATAAAAATAGAATTATCAATAAATTTCTCATGAAATCCTAATTAAATCTTATCTTAAAATAAAAATAATGATTAAAAAGTGACTAAAAATTTTTCTCAAGTAGAATTAAACTTCTTAAAAAGTAAAGGGATTAATATAAAAAATCTTAAGACAAGATGGGCATGGGTTAATGAAAATCTTGCTGTTGAATTTTACCGCGATTTCTTAATACCTTATTTTAAAAAAGTACCAACCAATAACGAGTTGGACGCTCATGGATTTAGAGGATTTAGATATGCAGTTGGTCGTATTAGGAAAAAAATGACCGAAATCACAAAAGCGGCGGGATATAAACCACATTTCGAAGTAAAATATAGGGATTTGTCATTTGAAGATTTGGTTGAGCTCTATATATATAAAATTTACCCGGAATTAAAGGAGAAACTCAAACTTTCCAAAGAACAACCTCCAACTCAATTGCAAATGGAAACAAATGGATATCGCGGATTCATAGATGCAATTTATAAGAGAGGTAGAAATATTCCAGATTTACAAAAAGCTGCGGGTTTTAAACCACTTAAAGAATTTAATTATGCAGGCAAATCGTTCGTAGAACTAGTGGAGATGTTTTTAAATGAAATTTACCCAGATTTAAGGAAGAAGTTAAAACTACCAGAGGGGGAACACCCCAAAAAGGAAGATATTGATAAATACTATAATGGTTTACTTAAAGCACTTGGACGAATAGGTAAAACTTATAATAACCTTGCGAAAGCAGCTGGCTTCATGCCGAGGATGGAGCATAAATATATTGAAAAATCTTTTGAAGAACTCGTTGAAATGTTTAAAAATGAAATATATCCAGCTCTCGTGAAAAAATTATCATTACAGAAGAGTGTGGCTCCAACTAGAGACCAAGTAGAAAAAAATTTTCGTGGTTTTACAAATGCTTTAACCAATATGAAAAAATATTATCCTGAATTATTAAGAATAGCAGGATTTGAACCGAAATATGAGCAAAAATATAGAGATATGAATTTAAAAGATTTAGTGGAATTTTTTTTAGAAGAAATATATCCATTTGTAAAAACAAAACTCACAGAAAAGGGATTGAATCTTGGAGATAAAGAAGCTCCCACCGTAAAGCAAATTCGAAAATATGGATATGGCGGTTTTATTCAGAAATTATATAAAATTACATCATATAATGATTTAATAGAAGCTGTTGGGTTAGAACCTAATGTTGAATATCGATATGTAGATATGGATTTTAAAGATTTAGTCGATTTTTTCAAAACACAAATTTATCCTGATGTGAAATCCCAAATAATAATTGGAGAAAATGAAGCTCCTAGCAAATTAGAATTATGCGATTTGGGCTATACTGGATTTTTTGATGCAATTTATCGAACTGGAAAAACTTATTTTCAATTAGTGAAAGAAATGGGTTTTATACCAAGACAATCAATTGGATCTGAATTAGGAACATTAAATCATAAGGCTATTAATTTTTTAATCTCAGATTGGGTTAACCAAGATAAATCTCCTAATATAATATATTATATCGAGGTAAAATTATTCGATCCAGTGAATGAATTTAGAATTGATGGATTTTTAATTAACAACAAGATAATCCAAAACCATATAACTTACAATTTTAAAAATTGGATATATAAACAAATTGATAATCTCTCTCAGAAAAAGCTTTTGGTTGGATTAATTGATAAAATAATCGATAAAAAATTCTATTTATTTGATTATTCCAATGCATACTTTAACCGTTTTAATAAAGTAAATTTAAAAATGGTGGCATCAAAAATTATTAAGTATCGGAAAAATAATTTAGCGAATTTATTTCTTGTGGGGACAAAATGGCCATATCATGGACTGTATATTATTAAACTTCCAGAATACATAAATTATGGTATTAAAAAAGTACATACCGCAAATACAATTCTTATCAGTCATGTTCTTTTTGCCAAATTGATAGGATTGGATGGTTCATTTCTCCAAAAATTTAAAGAAATTATTTCTTGTAATCAGAAAGATGATTTAAATAATTTATTTAAAATCATTGAAGCTTATGAAAAGAAAGAAATAAGAACACATCAAACTAAGGATTTAACGAAATTCCTTAAGAAATCATCTAATGTTCAAATAAAAATAAATAGCTATTTGTCTGAATTATTTAATTTCTATATTGATTTTACAACTTTAGATAAATGGAGGTATAGTCCTTATTAAAAATCTTCATCGAAAAGTAATATTTTATCATGAGATTTTTCCAAAAGATATTCTAATATATAAATTGCGCCAGGACGAGATAATGGCCGATTATTGTTGCCACATTTTGGCGAGTATGTACAACCAGGACAGCCCGTATAAGAAGTGCATTTACATTTTTTAAGTAAATCAAATGTAGCCTCGAGTAATTTTCGAATAATTGGGTATAAACTTTCAGTGATTCCAATTCCACCTTTATACCCATCATAAACATAAATAACTGGTTGGTTATGGTATGTATCCACATCAATAGAGACTCCACCGAGGTCCCATCGATCTATCAATGCAAATATTGGAGAGATTGCAATTATTGCATGTTCTAGGGCATGAATTGAGCCCCCCAAATTATAATTAAGAGTATCTAACTCACTCTCAAGATGTTCTGGAATTAATAACCAAAATGCTTTTGTTTCAAATTCTATGGTTGGGAGGTCTAAATCGTAATAATTTAGTATCTCTTGAGTAAGTGTTTCGACTTCTCTATATGCATAATAATCATGCTTAACTTTAACATCTCCATAATAAATATGAATTTTATCATTGAAGATCTCATTGTCTACTTTAATTTGTGATATTTCGGTATGTTTTAATGATTCCGTGTAAAAATTCAAATCTGATTTTCTAATATAGACTTTTTTCTGTTCAAAGTCAATTTCTTCTACTAAATAACTCTCCGCTTCAAATAAATATACTGCACCAGTGTGTAAATCTCTAAAGATATAACTCTCGTCCTCAGATGTTAGAATTTCCTCTTTTTTTTCTCTGGATTTTAGAATAATTTTATAATTATTCTCTGACAAATCGTCAAGGTTATATCTTCCATTTGGAAAGAATCCACCTGTCCAAAAATATTTTTGACCTCTTTTATTTAGAAGTCCTTGATTTACCAGATAACTCAAAATTTCCTTAAAATATTGTTTATCTTCAATTCCAAATGATAAGTTTTCATTTTCAGATAGTGGAATTTCATTTGCTGCACAACTAAGTTGATTTCTAAGAAGGTATTTATTAGTTAAGGTAATAAGAAGTTTCTCGTTAGGGGCTCCAAATAATTTTTCGGGATGATGAACATAAAAGAGATCGAGAGGGTTTGGCATTGCTACGTAAGTTGCAAAAGATATATCCTCTCCTCTGCCTGCTCTTCCAATTTGTTGGCGAAAGCTCGAAATTGTGCCAGGAAATCCAGAAATTATAGTAGCATCAAGGGTTCCTATATCCATTCCTAATTCAAGTGCATTAGTTGAGCTCACTCCCAGAATTGTATTCTCTCTCAGACCTTTTTCAATTTCTCGTCTTGTTTCTTTTCTTATTCCTGCCCTATAGCTTCGCACTCTATTTTCAATTGAAGGCATTTCCAATTTAAGGGCGTTCTTAGCCCAGATGGCGTGCAATTCACTCATTTTGCGCGAAGTTGTGAAAGTTAAAGTTTGAATTCCTTTCTTTAAATGTGCTAGGTAAATATTTTTAGTCTCTTGATGGGCTGATCTATAAGAATTTAGAATTTCATTATAAGGTAAATCCCATAAAAATACTTTTTTTTCTCCAGTAGGTGAAGTATCTTTATCAATAACATTCACCTCCTCTCCAATTAGTTTCTCCATGAATTCTTTTGCTTCTGTTCCCATTGTTGCACTTGCGAGAATCCAAATTGGTTTAATATTAAGAGTATTTAAAATTCTTTTTAATCTTCTAATCATTAAGGCAAAATTAGAGCCAAAAATTCCCCGATAAGTATGAACCTCATCAATAACAATATATTTCAGGTTTTTTATTATTCGGTTCCAACGTCTCTTGAAACTTGGCAAATATTGATGCAATGCGTAAGAATTCGTTAGGATAATGTTTGAAGTTCGAAGAATTTGATCTTTTTTTGATTTCTCTACACTACCATCATAAACACCGGCTAAAGATGGGTCTAAATTTAAATCTTTCAAAAATTCTTGGAGTTTAGACTGCTGATCCCGAGTAAGGGCTTTTCTAGGAAAAATATAGATAGCGCAGTTATTTTGATTTTTAAGAATTGAATTCATGACGGGGATATTGTAGCATAAGGTCTTTCCTGAAGCCGTTGAAGTGATAATCGCAGTATTTTTTTTACCAAGTATGCTATTTACTGCATCTGCTTGATGTTTCCATAAAATAATCCCTTGATTTTTTAACCAATTACTTAACTTTTTATCTATTGGTAGGTTTAGTTCTCCAAACTCTGCCTTCCTTTTTGGAATTGTCTCAATATGGGCTATTTGTTCATCATAAAAATCTTGATGTTTTAAGTAATTTAGAAAATCAGTAAAATCAATCATATTCAAAGAGATTTGAACATATTTATTTATAATATATAAGAATCACATAAATTAGAAAATTTATCCTTTTAATTATAAAAGAGACTGAAGAAATTTAAAATTACAAATCTACTTTATTAATTTATATAAATTTTAAATCTCTATGAATTTTAATTAAATGAGGATATTGAAATGGAAGATTTTACATGGAAACTGATTGAGCCAGAGCGAATAAAGAGCGAAAATTTAGGACAATATATATTGCAGAACGCACCTCCTCTATTATATACTAAAAATGATAAAGAGAAAACGTCGGTAAATTATTTGATCTCCTTCTTTTTTATAGTTGGATTCTACCTAATCTTTCTCAGTATTTGGACTTTTATAGAAATTGATCTTGGTGGGTTTGAATTATATTTATTTTTTTTCATTACAATCATAGTTATTGTTATTGCCTTGCCCCTATTAATACTTTATATTCGCAGAAATGTGTATAACAAGCCTATTCAATCATATTATGAATGGTTTATTGCTCAATCTGATAATATTGAAACCATATATTCATGTTTAGTTCAATATCCGATTTTCTCGGGTAAAACTCATCCTGATAAAGGATTCAATAGAGCTTATAAGATCTACGAAGAAACGGTGTTATCTAATACAATTGATATTACTCAAATTGAGATTTATTTTAAAATCAACAGTAAGAATCCTAATAATTTAGAATCTCTTGAACTTATCGGATATTTTTTTAAATATGGAGAAGGGCAACAATTTTTTGATGAAAATACAAATCGAGATGTATGGAGATTTTTTGAGGCGTCTAAATCAAAAGAAGATAATTTTATTTCGGTGGCGAGCTGGGATCACTTATATGAATGGAGAGATGATTTGGTTTTTGATTTTGATAAATTACATGAATTAGCACCATGGATAATACTTCGCTGGAATAATTTAAATCTGATTCCATTAACTCCAGAAGCAAAAAAAAAATTGAGATTTGACAAAAGAAATATCACCCCCTCGCCCAAATTAAAACCATGGGCTGGAGATTTATTTAAGCAAGAATATCATAATGAAGCTGAGTATAATGATTTAAAAGTTACTCAAAATGCAATTAAAACAATTTTAGGTGATATCATTTTAAGTAAAAACTCTAAACAAATTAAGAAGAATTTTAATAATTTTAAAGAATATTTTGTAAAAAATGCCTAAAACCTACATTCCATCAATTAAAATCAAAATCCTAAATTAGTAAGTTTTATTATTTTTCTTATGCCTTTAGAAAGAAGAGAAGATCTTTCTGAATCATGGAGTAAACACGATAAAACAGTTGATCAAACTCGAGAATTTCATGCTCTTTATCTAAAAGCAGTAAATCATCCTATTAGGCGTGCAATACTTGAAATTCTTAATCAAAAACCTATGACAAAGGATGAAATATTTGAGCTTTTAAAGAAACAAGATATTTTAAATGAAAAAGATATGTTGAAATATCATCTTGACTTTTTAAAAAAGGGATATTGCATTGAAATGATAAGTGATCAACAGACCAAAAAAATCCTTTATAAAATCACTCAGGAAGGAACAGTAGTGGATTATTTAGATAAATAAATATTTTAATTAATAGATAAATTATAGACATTACTTTTAAGATAAAACAGATTCTCTATTCAATAGGAAGTTGGACCTCAGTAATTAATTCTTTTTTGGGTTTTTCCCTTGGATTTGTAAGAAAAATTTCTCTTGTAGGTCCAATTGCCTTAAAACTATTTTTAATGGCAAATTAAAATATTTTTAGGTAGTTTTAGGTATTTGGGGAACATGGGAAACACATCGCACATATTATATAGATAATGTTCAAATTATTATCGTTAAAAGGCTTATTTAAGCCATTCTTTAATTTAAATTAAAGAAAAAAAAAAAAAGAGATTTACTGTTTTATCACAGTTGAAACCCAATCCATATATGATTCGGGTATTACTTTTGGAGCTTCTTTAAAGAAATCATTTACGGTTTCTTTCACAAATTGAGCAGCAACTGGATGAAACATCATAGCAAGATCTAATCCCACAACAATAAGCGAGAGGGCATTATATATCTCCCAAAGAGGACCACGATATTCTCTTTTACCCCAATCTGGAGCTCTTTTCTCACTCATCCAGGCTTCTCTCGCACCCCAAGCGTTTGTTGTCCCTCCAGAAATTGGAAATGCAAGATTATCCTCACCCAAAAGTCCCGCTAATCTCATACGTTGATACATTGAGAAAGAATACTCTAATCCGTAGCCCAAAGTCGCACACGTTGGATCCATTACTATTCTATCTCTTGCAAGTCCTAATTCCATGGCATCTTTATTCATCTTAATCTGGTTGTTCATATCCAAGCTTGTCCAAAGAAGACAATTATGGTCATATTTTACGGCAAGAGGAACAACTTCTTCCCAAGTTGCCTTATCAGCTGCAGATAATAATAATCTCTCGCTTTCAGACACTTCCGCAGTGAGTTTAAACATTTCTACATCTTTTTCTTTATTCCCAGAACAACCAATAAGAATTGGAACCTTAACAGCTTGTAATAACTCCTCCAACATCTTCATGGAATTCTCTACGGGAGCATCTTTTAATCCTGGGTCAATTGATAAAGAATGGAATGTAATACAATCTGCACCAAATTTATCGACTGCAAATTTTGCCCATTCAACCGGATTATCAAGATAACCTTTATATTCTACCTTTATCGGTTTAGGTAGCATCATATCAGCGCCCATATCGAATACATCATATGTTACAACAGGTGGATGCGGATTACGTTTTTCTAAACCCAAAAAATTATAAAAGGGTGGAACGGATTGACCTCCCAGGGTAACTTTAGTCCCATTTGATCTCACAAATTCGATCGTTTCAATTGTACCGGGATAAGAAACCTCCCCAAGTTTTAAAACCGCTTCAGTCCATTCTATTGGTCCTTTCACTTTTCCAATTCCGGGTAAAGCAGCTTGAACTGCGCCTGTAACAACACTGGGGAAAAAATCAAATTGTAATTGCTCAGCAAGCAAATCTACGTTTATTAATTCCATCTGATCTGTATCTTTCATTAATTCTGCTAATTTCTTTGATAATTCTTCAAATTCTGACAATATGAAAACTTCGTAATTTTTTATTTAATATGAATTAGTATATTTAGAAAATTGATGAAAATAATTTAAAATTTCTTTTTTTCATTTTTAAATATATTAAAAAGAAGCTTCATACTCGAAGTTTCCTTTTTTTGAGTATAAGAAATGTTATTGTTGATATTGTAAAAATAGTTGTTACCCAAATAATTTCTAAAGGGTAAGAATCTATCAGCGGTAAATAATAACGTCCCAGTTCTTTATTGCTATAAATAGTAATTAGGTTGGAACTTGCATTATGTACAATTATTTGAATGTAATATATTAAAGTTTCCTTTGCAACATAATTTAATTCGGGATACTCCCCTTCATAAAACGTTATTGATAAATTATATAGCTCTGAGCTGTATATTCCATCTGGATTTTTATAATTTGATGTTGGACGAAAATTAAATAAAAATAAAGAATAACTTAATTGATACTTACTTGAACAGGTGATATTTAACGTTTCGCTCTTATTTAGGCTAACAAGATAGAAAATGGTGCCATTGCTTTTAACTTCTTGATTATCAGTATAAGTCAGACATTGAGGAATTGAAATAGAAAGTAGAAATAGAAAAATAGTAAGTATAATAATTATTTTAAATTTCTTCATAAGTTAAATAGTTCCTTTATTTTCTAATAAAATAAAACTTATATTATAAATTTTTATGCAGATCAATTAAAATTCTTAATTTTTATAATTCCATATAGAGAAAGTTATGAGTAGATATATCTTTGCTTTAATTTAAATAACTAAACTTTTAAAAGATTAAACTCTTACAAATTGATATGAAAACAATTAAAATAAAAGAGTTCTCATTTTCTAAATATCATGGTTTAGGGAATGATTATATCATAATTAATGATTTAATTTCAGTTGTTCCCGAAGAAAAAAAGGGAATTTTGGCTAAAAAATTATGCGAACGACGTTATTCTGTTGGAGCTGATGGATTGATTTTTGTCAGTAATTCTGAAAAATATGATATAAAGATGCGAATTTTTAATAATGATGGTTCTGAAGCAGAAATGTGTGGAAATGGAATGAGGTGTTTTTCAAAATATGTATTTGAAAATAATCTTGTTGATAAAATTTCATTTAAAGTTGAAACTTTAAGAGGATTAATAATTCCACAATTGGTTGTAGAAAATGGAAAGGTAATTGAAGTCAAAGTTAATATGGGGATACCTATTTTGGAATGTGATAAGATTCCAGTAATTGCCGGTAAAGATCCAATGCATTGTATTAATGAGAAGATTCAAGCTGGAGATAAAAATTATAATTTTACAGCGGTTTCTATGGGAAATCCACATGCTGTTATTTTCAAAGAAGGAGATTTAAACAATCAAGAAGTGGATAAATATGGGAAAATAATCGAATCTCATGAAAGATTTCCTAATAAGACAAATGTTGAATTTGTCAAGGTAATATCAAGTCAAGAAGCGCATATAAAAGTATTTGAACGTGGTGTAGGGATTACAATGGCATGCGGAACGGGTGCTTGTGCTTCGGTAGTTGCAGGAACTATTCTTGATAAATTCAAGACAAATAAACCAGTCACAATTCATACGGATGGTGGTGATTTAATTATTACAGCTACCGCTGATGGCGTTTATATGGAAGGCTCAGTAGAAAAAGTTTTCGATGCTAAAATTGAAAACTTCGAAATTTAAACTGCTAGTTGGGAAATTTAATTAATCCATTTTATCTTCGGCTTTTAAGTTTCTTTAAATCTTTTTTAATATTAAAATAATAAATTAGTTAAAATACCATTTCATTTTAAAAGAATGAGATTAATATGGAAAATTCTGATTGGTTAAAACGAAAGCATTTGGAATATATTAATGATCAGTTATATTTTGGCGGAATAAGAACAACGGATTTAACGAATCAATATGGAACCCCTATTTATGTTATAAACGAAGAACTCATACGAAATAGATACAGGGTGCTAAAAAAAGTAATCTCAAAAGAATATGTGAATAATAGAATACACTACTCAGTTAAAGCAAATACAAATATTGCTGTTTTAAAGATTTTAGAATCAGAAGAGGCATCTGTAGATTGTGTTTCAACAGGTGAGATTCATCTATGTCTTATTGCTGGTTTTTCTCCCGAGAGAATTGTCTATACAAGTAATAATATTACAAACGATGAGCTACGATATGCTTTAGAGAAAAGGGTAATTATAAATCTTGATCATGGCAGTCAACTATTAAGATTGATTAAAATTGCCGATTCATTCGGTATTAATCCAAAATTCATCTCATTTAGAGTAAACCCCGAGATTGGGGGTGGATATCACGACTATTGTATAACAGCGGGAAGGAATGTTAAATTTGGAATACTTGAAGAAGATATCGTAGAAGCATATAAACTAGCAATTGAAAATGGATTTACTAATTTTGGTATTCATATGCATATTGGTTCCGGAATTCTTGAAATTCTAACATTCAAAAAGTCTACAGAAAAATTTCTTTCTATCGTAAAGAAGGTTCGGCAAGAAACAAATATCCAATTTGATTTCATTAATTTTGGAGGCGGTCTTGGAATTCCTTATAAACCATCAGATAATCCGCTTAATTTAAATGAGTTTTCAGCCACAGTTTTATCAATGTATAAATCAGCAATAGAGGATATGGGATTAGATAATCCAACTTTTTGCATTGAACCAGGACGTTTCTTAACTGCTGAAGCTAGTATTATTCTTGTTGAAGTTAATACAATTAAAAAAACTAAAGAAAAGAACTTTGTTGGAACAAATGGTGGTTTTAATATCTTAATTCGACCGACTATGTATGATTCTTATCATCATATCATTAACTGCAATAAGAAAAACCGAGATAATTTGATCCAAGCGGATATAGTTGGACAAATCTGTGAATCTGGTGATGTTATTGGCAGAGATAGAAATATTATTGAACCCGAAGAGAATGATTTTTTGGCAATTTTAGATACTGGAGCATATGGATTTTCTATGGGAAGTATATATAATTCAAGACCTAGACCAGCTGAAATTCTGATAAATAAGGGAAAATCATATGTCGTAAGAGAACCCGGTTCATTTTATGATTTAGAAAGATCTCAACATATTCCAGATTATTTAAAAAAATAATTCTACAATCCAAAAATTATTTAATACAATTTACCCTATTTTATTATTAGAAGCAAATTGGGCTGGATACCTTCAATTTGTTTCGATGATGAGATAGCGAGTTGAAATTATTCTAAATAAGAATAATTAATGAAAGAACTTGATCTGCTCTGAAAAAGTTGAATTCAATTGAATTCGAACTTCTTTATAGGAAAAAGGTATTATTATTTTACACGGTTAGCGCTAGGGTTTGTAAGGAACACTGTAGATAGGGAAGTGTTTTAGCTACTGCATTGTTGCATACTATAGGAAATCTTACTTTTGAGTTTATACCAGTGACTCTTGCATCAGATATTATTCAAATAGTGATACCGATTATGCTTATAATTATTGATCGAATGTGGAAAAAGATTTAAAATCTAATTAACCTTAATTCTTATAGGATAAAATTATAAAAAAGGAATGTTTAAGGACTGGATACCCTTTAGACATTCTAAATGAAGAGTTGGCATTATGAAACCTGTGAATTCAGGTTAATGATAAAACTGATCTGCTCTAAGAATTTTTATAATTTTATCTTACTTTTTAAGATGCTATTGAAGTGCTTAAAACTTCTGGAAGTTTATAGTAATAAGAAAATAATTTAATTTTAAATATACTTTATTAAATTAATTTGATTAAAGATTTCGACATGCATCCAAATATGACATTTATAGAGGATTATCGGAAAATCTTACGGAGAATGATTAAGGATTATCATTGGAACGATATTCAAATCGAAATTGAATAATTTTTCAATGAAATAAAGAGAGCTAACATTCCAAGACAAGAATGCCTTAAAAGATTCATTATTTCTGAGTCCGAAATATTAGAGAAATTTTCTCTAACTCAAGAAAAGCTAAAAGATCCGCTTTACTTGGATCGAATCTATAAATTACTCGAATACATAAAAGAAATTAATTTTGAATGTTTTCCGAATAATTGGTTTACCTATAAGTACCATCATCATGATCATGCTAATAAAATCAAAAGACTCCTTGAAGTAATTGATGATATTGTACAAGAACTTGTAAAATTTAAAGCAGATAAATTTGATTTATTTATTGAAAGTCAACATGGGGAAAAAGATTTCCAAACAAAAGAGAAATTTATTGATCTTAATTTTCAAGATTATGAATTATCATATTATAACTCATATATTGATTTAATTAATGGGATTGCCTACCATCCTGATTTTCACATGATCTTACCATACTTATTGAGGTCTTTGTTTGAAAATATTCTTCACGAGATATTTTCTCAGAGTTTAGATGATTCACACGTAGATCTGTATTATCAAAAAAGGAACAGAAGGAGACAAGATTTTTCAAGGTTGATCTCCCTGCTAGATAATCTAAGAAATCAGGAGTTTGCTCATTATGTTGATCTTAAAATTACTCCAGATATGATAATTGTATTAGAAAATATAAGAAAAATAGGAAATTTATCCATTCATGACATTATTGAGAAAATAACTCCATCTTTTGCACAAGAATGTAAGGATAAAATCAGGATTACCTTAACTCCTCTTTTAATATCATATCAAAAATTAAAAGGAAAGAAGATTAAAATTGACGCTAATCGAGAATTTGTGATTAAGAAAGAACTTGGAATTATAAAAAAAGAGCATATACAAAAGAAGAAAGTTGTATCTAAAGATAAACCTTACGAAAAGGAACTTCTGAAATATTTCGAAGATTTATTTGATCGTATCGAAGAGGTCGAGAAACCAAAAAATGATATTAATGTCAAGGATAATGTGAATTACCTTTATTTTAAATATAAAGTGAAATCGTGGGATAAAGATGAATATTTGGATAGTAATGAGCTTAAACATTTAATAATAGATGCTTCTGATAGATTGAAAAGATTATTAGTAGAATGTAAAGTATTAAGCTATAGTGAGGTGGACGAATTAATTCATGGAAACTACCTAAAATTACCATATTCGAGAGTAAAAATTATACCACATGTGATCTCCTTACACAGAAGTAAGGAAAATCTATTAAGTGGAAATGATCCATTTCGCGAAGTATTAAATTACTTTTTAGAAGAATTATTATCTCTTATATCTATATAATTTACTGATACTCAAAAAGAATAGCGTAGAGAGTTAGCCTTTTTATACATCTTAATAATTACTAAAAAAACTAAAGTATTTTTTTGAAAAATGATTAAAAGAGGAGATAACCTTAAAAGCAAGAAAAAGAATTATTAATGTAGAAATTGACGAAAATAAATACAAAGATTCCTGATGTTAAAGACTTGTTATGGAAAATTACATTACAAGTCTTTAAAAATAAACTATTAATAAATAATCTATTTTCCACAGATATTGGGAAACTCTTAATTGAAAAATTAGATCAAGAGACTGATATTTCGAAATTTCAATGGAATTTTAAATCTAATGGAAGTCGTAATTTATTACAATCTTATTTTATTCCACACTTTCTCGAAAAATGTATTAATATAGTTAATTCTAAATATAACGAGTTTTCGAAACTATTTGAAATTTTAGAAAAAGAAATACTATTATCTAATGATTTCACCTATAGATTAAAAATTCCAATTTTTAGGATATGGTTTCCTGAGAATGTGAAAATTATACACTTCGATAAAAAACACCATTTAAGAGATATTAGAGAAGAAGAATTGCCATATGGAGATAAAGAACCGTTATGCAAATTCAAAGATATCCCAAGTAGTTGGTCAAGACTTAGAGAAAAACAACCTGAAGCTAGTTTCGAAATCGAGTTGAGAATCCCTAAAAGATTGAATCATGAGGCTGTTTATGAGCCAAATTTCACTCCAACAGCTCCTTTTAATCCTCTAGAGGGAACAAATCCTATTTTAGAAAAGGTTAGAAGTCTTTATGCATTTTTCTTAATTTATAATCCACTTTATAGTATTCGTCCATTTACTATTGGAGATAAATTTTTTGTTAAATTGCCACCTTTTTCTTTGAATTATCAAGATTTCACTATTCATACTTATAATGAATTTCCTCCTCCTAGTGGCGTATTAGATTTGAAAAATAATAATAAATTGAATGATTGGAAAGATTGCTGGAAAAATAATTACTCCGCGTTCTATAAAAAGTATTATCGTTGGACTAAAGTTGATGAGGATATTAGGATTTTCAGATATGCACTTGAAGTATTAGGTACGATACCTAGTATACATTATGTAAAAATTAAGAATTTTTTAATCATTTCGACTTTAGAGGGTTTACTTTTTCACGAAAAAATTAAAAAAAAACTAAAAATTACTACAAATGAAAAAAGAAGACCTGTTATTCATGCATTCTGTAAAGTATGTGGAGATCAAAATGAATATTGGCAATTTATTTTTCAACGTAAATTTCCACTTAAAATTAAATTAAATTCATTTAAAACTGAAAAAGAACTGAAAGAATTACTAGGATGCGCATATAATTATAGAAATAATATTGCTCACCCCAACAAGATTAAGACCATTAAACTTAAACCAAAAAGTTTATGTCCTCCGCTTTCTAATGAATCAGATGAAAAAATTCTAGATGGTGTTATTTCTAGTAATTTTCACTTATTTATTTTATTTCTATTAAAAACTTGGGTTAAAAAAAAGTTCAAGAATGTTGATGAATGGATGGATTATTTATTAAAAATTTCTTGATTAAGAAACTTTTTTAGTTAATTGGACCATTTTATCTGGAGTAACTCTGTTTGTTTCAATCTACTGTCTAATTATTTGAAGTCTTTTAAATAGTCCATAAAAGAATTAGAATTTTGAATGTTAAAGAAAAGAAAGAATCGATTCACTTAAATTTATAAAAATAAAATTACTTATTTGATAAGACAAAAATGTTATTATATTCTTGTTTTATTAAGTGGTTTAATTCTTATACTTTTGAAATGATTCAATTATTAAATTACTGTGTTTTAATAATATAATTCAATATTGGTGTAATAACTTGATCTGCAGCATTAATTACTTTTTCATTTACATCTAAGAGAGGTGCCTTTTCACCATGAAAAAGTCTACATCTAACTTTGTAAGCAATTTTTATCATATTCCTCGCTTTTAATTCTATTTTTTCCTCACAATCCAAATTTTTGAGAAGATCTCCAATTCCTCTGGTATCTTTTTTGATCTCTTTTTTAAAAATATTTTTGATAGTATCTGAATATATTTCTGCTGCGAGAATTTCATTTGTCAAGATAAAATTATTGAAAAAATATTCCATTTTTTCATTGTCACGAGCATTTTCAGTCTTTTCTTGACCATGTTCCATTGAATATAAAACAGAATATAATCCATTGAATGATATCCATCTAAAAATGAATTTTTTTATTTTATCTGGCTCATTATCTGCATACTTATTCCACTTTACAATTCTTGTATAAGCATTCCTTTTTCTAAATTCCTTAAAAGAAAAAACTATATTCACCTCGTTAATGAAATCTATATTTATTATGGATTAATGATAATACTGATCTGCACTGTTAGTTTTTATAATTTTATCTTACTTAATTATTAAATCTATTCACTCTCTTTAGAGATAACTCAAAAAAATAAACCTTTGTAAAATATTATCATTTTTTTGGGAATTTTGCATGAAAAAAAAAAGAATATGAGAAACAATTCAATTGAGAGTTTCCTCACGAGAGTCAAAGATTCCCCAACTATGGATAGATTAGGAAGGTGCACATTTTGTATGTGTACAGTTATAGGATTAACAATAGATAAAAAGAGAAGGGCTAAATTTGTAAATGTCCGTCCTACTGACCAACCCTTTAAGGAATTTAAAGATGATATTATCAATTCATTACGAGAATACCTAAGAAATTAAATTAGATAATTCTTTCTCATTACTTTTGATTAGTAATTATCATCATTATTCAAAATATAGTCTCTATCACATTGTTAAGTAATTCAATGATTTTCGTTCTAAGAGCAATGACATACTCAATATTATGGATTTTTATGTGAGATGATGGGTTCCTTTCCTTGACCATATACTTGCAAGCATTATGAATAACTTCTAATTCAACATCATTAAATTTAGCAACCAAACAATCTTTATATTCCTTTAGTTCCTTGTCCATAATAGGTTTTTTAAAAGCTTTCAATATCCTAACCCAATCACCTAATCCTATAGATTTCTTGTAAAATAAATTCCCAAACTTTTTTCGAACATCAATGGATAAACTCTTGTTAAAAAAGTGACTTTTTTGTTTACGGATAAGATCCTGAAAAATAGGAGATACACATATATGGAGCATCGCTTCCAATGATTTTCCGTATTCGATGAGGATTAATGACGCGTCAAGGGTGGACTGTGACCGCCAAAAGTTCAGATATAACATTTCAGCAGTCAACATAAGTTTTTTAATATCATCATCAGGTATCTTATCTATTAAAAGTGAATGTTTTAGCTTGATTTGAAGTGCATTTAGCTCACCTCTGTAAAAGTTTGCATTTTCCTCATCTCTATTTTTCTGTGCAACCTTAATAGCTTTCTTAAATAAGGTTACGGCTTTAGCGAATTCTGACATCCGTACGTAGGTTTGAGCCATATTTCTATAACAAAAAGCGTACTCAGGATTGAGTGTGACAGCCTTTTCAAAAAACTCGAAAGCTTGCCCGAATTCATTGGTATCCGAGTATACCGTGCCGATGTTGTTGTAATATTTTGCTTTTATGTTGGTATCGTTGGTGATTTCTAATTCTTTCTTGAATAATATGACACCTATTTCTGCAAAACCATAATTAGCGAGAATATTACCAAAATTATAGATGAGATCCCATCTCTCATCTTCCTCTACATTTTCTAATAACGAGATAAATTCCAAGAATCTTTCTCTACCAATACTATTAATAAAGTCAAGAGCAATGTTTTCTAACCCCCATTTAATCTTTTCTTTGTTGTCCTTAGCGAGCTTGCATGCTTTCGATAACATTAATTTTGCTGAATCCAACTTCCCTGAGATGAATAAAGCAAGACTGAAGTAGAGTATTGATACATAATCCTCATTTTTGATCGATAATGCCTTATCGAATGAATTTTCCATTTCTTCCCAATCTCGTAGAAGAAAGGAAGTAAAACCAAGATTTTTCCATGCTAAGAACTTGAACTGATCCTCTTTTGTACTTTCTAGATAGGTTAAACATTTTTTTAAGAAATTAGCTGATTCTCGATGATAAAAGCATTGTTGTGCACTTTTTCCCAAGTCAAAATATAATTGAGCTTGTTGGATATTTTCGATCTCCTTTAACTTGGAAGGACTCATTTCTGTCTCTAAAAAAGCTTTTGATCTGAGATCGATATAATTCAGATAATTCATTGTTATCTTTTCTGACATTAAATCTACTGCTTTTGCTAAATGTTCTTGTTCTTGTTTGAATTGCCCCAATTGCCTGTAACTTAATGAGATATAATAATTGATAAAGAACTTCTGTGGATCATCAAGATTTCCTCCTATTTTAATTGCTTCATTAAAATTTTCTTCCATTTTATCTTGATCACCAAGATGAGCATGGGATTCCCCAATTATTATTAAAGCTTGAATTATTTTTTGGTCAGCGTTTTTTTGATCCTTCAGTAATTCGATGAATCTTGAGTTATTTTCAATTACTTTATCGTATTTTCTTAAAAAGTAATATAATCTCCCGAGAGCATGATAGAACTCACCTTTTTCAAAGCGGTTAAATGAGAGAAACAAGGTTTTTCTAAAATATTCCATCAAGTTCAATGCTTCTTGAAAATATTTATTATCAAAAAGGGTATCAATTAATAACGACCACACAGATTTATCAATTGGAATATTGTGATGAATAATGAAATTAATGAAATCTTTCACACCAAATTCCCTGTTAAGCACTTCAAGCTTTTCTTTTAAATCCAGAGTGTTAAAAAAGATCCAAGATCCTATAGCGAGTAAGTTTTGGATGAATTTGTGGTAATGTAGATACATTTCAGGAGTCTTCTCAATTTCAAATACACTAAACACTTGATTTATGATTTTCAGTTTTATAGAATGACCTAAAATTTCTTTCATGCCTTGAAGATGAGGAGCAATCTCTTCTCCAAAATTGAGATATCTGCGATAATTCTTGAGTTTTAATGTAGCATAGGCCCTCATGGTGTAATCATACTTCTTATGTGCATCAATATTATGCGAGATTACCCGTTCAGCAAAAAATGGCGCAATTGAAAGAGTATAGCTCATAGTTGCGGTTAACTCATTGAGTTCAGCGGAGATTAGTAAGACATCTTCTAAATCACCAAGAATTAACTTATGCTTTAGTAAGTTTTCCATAAAGATGACTCTTTTCAATTGATTTGACATATCTTTATTTCTCCGTGCCCTGAAAGTGTCATACGGCATCTTTAATTCTGCCCAAAGACCTTCCCCAGATAAAATTCTTTCAATTTCCTCTTGATCTATGATATAATTATATATTATTTTCGTTAGTTCCGCAAGAATTTTACGATAGTGTTTCTTATTGCTAATAATTTTGTAATAAATGAGGTTGCGAAACCCCAAGTGCACTTGTCTTTTTAATAAGAATGGATATTCCAATCCGAGTTCTTTAGCTATCTTAACTTTTGTCTCTTCATCAGTTTGTAATATTTTTTTTCTTAAGCTCTTTCGATAATCCAGTTTCCACAAATCCCACGCATAATCGAGTTTCATCACATTAATTTGTTTCTCCTCCATAAAAAAACAATGTGATTAACTTTATTTATTTCTTTGGTAGAATTAGATTTGAAATGCTAAAAGAAACAAGTGTATTCTATAAATATAGTCAAAGATTAAAATAAATATTAATCGAAGTGTGTAGAATTTAATGTATTTCGCATATGTTGATGAATCAGGTAATAAAGATATAAACAATAAGCAAAATAAACTCTATGTTATAGTAGCTATAATTATTCATGAACAATATTGGGATTATATTCATAAAGAATGTAAAAACCTAAAGCAAAAAATTTGGAATCTAGTCAAAAATGAAGAAGATCCGATAGATATACCAGAAGATTTTGAACTCCATATGAAAGAAATTTCTCGTAAAGAAGGATATTATGCCTCTATTGGAGATGATGATAAAAAATTACGAAAAATCTGGCAAGAAATGTATTATTTTTTGTCTAAACTTTTTATAAAAATTGTATCAATAGTAGTACATAAGGAACATTTTCTAAAACAAAATTACTTAGGAGTGGCAAATTGGGCATTTAAACTATTGATTGAAAGATTAAACCGCTATGTTATGGATAGCAATCCGGAAAAACAGCAACATATTATGATAGTTATGGATTCGGTTGATTCCGAATTTGATGAGCAAAAACGTCATGAAATCGAAACTTTCATAAAATATGGTACGGGACAAGGTTGGGATGAATTTCCCGAGCAAGTTATCGAAACACCTTTTATTGTTGATTCAAAAATTCATAATGGCGTTCAATTGGCGGACATAGTAGCATATTTAGTGAGAAGGTATGCTATGAAATATTTTGGTTTAAGTCCAGGTGCCTTTTTTAATGACTATTGTGATGATTTATTGACACTAATTGAGGATAAGTTTTATAGGCATAATAGCTATACACTTAAGGGATATGGTATGATGATCTTTCCCCGAAATTCCCCCATCGACGAACAATTTTGGAAAGTTTTTTACGGATATAAATAATCCACTTGTTCTAATGAATCAGATGAAAAAATTCTAGAAGGTGTTATTTCTAATAATTTTCACTTATTTATTTTATTTCTATTATTAAATATTATTCTTAAATAAATTGTCTTTTTATATTAATTAAATAGTTTTTATGATGGTGAAAAAATTTTTATTTAAAATGTTTTAGGTTGTAATTATGGAAGATGAGAATTCAAGGATAATATTATGTTATAAAATGAAATATACGATTGCTGATTATGAAAAGGATAAAAAGGAAGGAAACAGAAAAAGAATGGCTGAATTCATCTATGAAAGATTTAATGAGCGTTACATAGAGCCATTCGATGCAATAATAGACAAGAAGAAAAAAAAAAGCGGTTTTAGCTTAATGGCGATCTCGTGCTTGATGATTGAGGCACTAGAAACTTTTTGGCAAGGTTTAAAAGATTCAAGAGAAAAGGAAAATGGTGAAAATATAAGGGGGGGGGATTTCTTTGAAGCTTTTTTTTCGCATTGTAATGAATTAAGGGAATTCGGAGGGTTCGGAAAGAAATTCTATAAGCACATTCGATGTGGGATTCTACACCAAGCAGAAACTACTGGTGGGTGGAAGATCAGTAGAAAGGAAGAAGTTCCACTCTTAGATAAAGCGACAAGAACCATCAATGCTAACAAATTTTTCAACCAATTAAAGAAGTATCTGAAAAGGTACAGAACTGAATTAGAAACGCAAGAGTTAAATAGCGATATTTGGGTGAAATTTAATAAAAAGATGGAAGCTATTATAAGCAATTGTGTTGTGGGATAGAGTTCATATAATTAGATCAATTTAATGATCTAATAGTTTGATAAATTAATTTATAATTACCATCTTTTAATTTTTATAAGATTGACTAAAGAAAGAAAAAAAGAATTTATTTATTTTGCTCGTTTAGCACTCCAAGCTACAAATAAAGATAATACAGATGCATCAGACAAATCACTACAAGAAGCTGAGATATGCAAAAAGGAATTGACATCTAACCCTAAAATTAATTTTAAATTAAAATAGGGAAAAAAATAGTAATTTTTTATACTATTTCTTTTGATTTCATTATTTTGTTTGTTTTATAGATTTAAGACATCTTTCATAGTATAGATACGATTTTTATTTTGTCTAAAAATATACTTCATTGCTTTTATTGCTCCTTCTGCAAAACAATCTCTACTGATCGCTTTATGTTGCAATTCAATGTATTCCCCTGGACCTGCATAGAGTACTGTATGATTTCCTATAATATCGCCAGCTCGAATGCAATGTATTCCAATTTCGTTCTTTGCACCTTTCTTTCTTAAAGCTGGACCTTTTGGACGCCCATACTTAATAACATCATCCATTTTAACTCCAAGAGTATCGCAAATTATTTTTGCTATAGTTAAACTCGTCCCTGAATAATTATCTCGTTTTCTTTTATGATGACCTTCAATTATTTCAATATCCCAATCGTTTAAATATTCAGTTAAAATTGATGCCATTTTGAATAAAATGTTTACACCCGTTGCCATATTAGGCGAAATCACTGCTGGAGCCTTCTTTGTTTTTACAAGCTTTTCGAATTCATCGAGAAAATCTTGGGTCATTGCTGTTGTTCCAATTACGCATTTAATTCCGTTTTCAACACAGATTTTGCAATTTTTTTCTGTTGCTTTTGCCACAGTAAAATCTACGGCGACATCTGGTTTAGTTTCGTCTATAACTTTTTGAAGATAATTAACATCACTGATTTTGATTTTATTCCTATCTTTTACGGCTAGGAGCCCTCCTAATTCTTCGCCGATGTTATTTACATCGCAAGCGGCAACTATTTCAATTTCATCGTCATTTAATGCTAATCCACTAATGAGTCTCCCCATTATACCCGTAGGACCTAAAATTAGTAATTTTATCATTATATTCTACCTTAAATCAAGCTTTTCTAAATTAATTTTAAATTTTTTAATACTATTTTAATTTTTTCTTGATTGTCTAATAACGGAGGCGTTAGTGGCAACCTCATCCTTTTATTCATTAAACCGAGCAATTCAGCCGCAAATTTTACCGGACCTGGATTTGTTTCAACAAATAATACTTTAAAAAGATCATAATATAGTAATTGCTGTTCCCTTGCATTATTCCAGAGATCCCTTTCCATTGTTTCGTAAAATTCGACCATTTTAAACGGGATAATGTTCGATGCGACACTAATTACTCCCTTACCACCCAGAGCCATAATATGAAAAGTTAGTGAATCATCTCCGCTAAGGACGATAAAATCATCAGGGCATAATTTGAAAATCTTAGTGATTTGGTCAATGTTTCCACTTGCGCATTTTATCCCCACAACATTATCATTCTTTTTTGCAATAGTAGCTACCGTTTCTGGATTAATATTCCTAACCGTACGTCCCGGAACATTATACACAATTATTGGAATCTTGACTTGCTCAGCAATTGTATTGTAATGATCTATAAGTGAATGTTGAACGGGTTTGTTATAATAAGGAACAACAATTAATGCTCCATCGGCTCCAGCTTCCTCTGCTCTGGTTGTTAGCGAGATTGCCTCGTTTGTGGAATTACTTCCCGTTCCAGCTAACACAAAGGGATCTTTCCCGGTTTTTCTTGCTTCATCAACGGAAATTTTTACCGCTTCAATATGTTCCTCATGAGAGAGAGTTGCCGCCTCTCCCGTTGTACCCATAGTTAAAATATTTGCACCGTTATTAACTTGAAATTTTATAAATTCCCGATATTTCTCTTCATCCAGAGAAAAGTCTTCCTTAAATGGCGTAATTAAAGCGGTTATCACATTTTTAAGTTTTTCTAATTTATCAGACATTGTAATCAAACTATAACCAGTTAACATCATATAAAATTGGTTGAGAATAAGATATGTCCAATTTATTTAATAATCTTATGGAATATTCTATTAATAATAAGATAAAAATGAGTTAATTGTTCTTCTTGAAATCTAAACTCAAATGAAGCTATTTCTTCTTATTAGATAAATTAAATAAAAGAAATGATTAAATTTACCCTAATCTAATTAAAAATAGTATTATTCATAATTATTATTTAAATAAATTTTATAAAAGTGGTGAAAAAAATACCAAAATTGATAATAAATATAGAAAAAGGATTTTCATTAATGCTAAATCAACACAGATGTCAAGGATGCGAAATTTGTGTTTCAGTTTGTCCTACAGGAATATTAGAAATGTCTGACCAATTGAATATGCGTGTAGCTTTTTTGCCAAAAGTGAAAGAGGGAAAGGAAAAATATTGTACTGCTTGTAAAAGATGTGAATATGCGTGTCCTATATGGGCAATATATATTGTACCAGAAATTGAGAATGAAATTACAGTTAAAAAAGAGGAGGCAAAAATTTAGAAAGGGTGATATTATATGAGTAATGTAAATGGTAAAAGATTCTTAAAACCTGGTAAGTATTTGATGATGGGCAATGTGGCTATGGCTGAAGGGGCTCTCTCGTCAGGTTTGAAATTTTTTGGGGGATATCCAATAACACCGAGTACAGAAGTAATCGAGCATCTAGCAAAACGATTACCGGAAGTTGGAGGCTGTTGTATGCAAATGGAGGATGAACTAGCATCTATAAATGCAGTAATGGGTGCATCATTAGTTGGTGCTAAAGCAATGACTGCTACCTCAGGACCCGGTCTATCACTTATGACGGAAACTATTTCAATGGCAGCAAATATTGAAATTCCATTTGTTTTTTGCGATGTTCAACGTTGTGGTCCGGGCACAGGATTTGTAACTGTTCCACATCATAACGATATAGGCTTAACCAGATTTGCTGGAAATGGAGAGTTTGAAGTAATAGCTTTTGCCCCTATGTCGTGCCAAGAATTATTTGATTTAACAATAACGGCGTTTAATTATGCGGAAACGTATAGATGTCCAATTTTCATTTTATCAGACGCTTATTTGGGACATATTCATGAAGTAGTAAATATACCTCCAAAAGAAGAAATTTTAAAAAGAGTTATTGATCGTACAATCCCAAAAGATACCAAGGGTGCAAAATTTACATATGAGGATATTAAAACTCATAAATTAACGATTCCAAAGCCTTATATCGTAGGAACTGAGTTCTGTCCTCCTTTAATCATTCATTTACCGCATAACCAAGATGGTATACTAATGCCAGAAGAAAATTCATTAAGATTTATGAAAATTATGATTGATAAAATCAGAGATAATATAGATAAAATTAGCTTAACGGAAGAATATAAACTGGATGATGCAGAAATTATCATAATTTCATATGGTCTCCCCGTCCGGGCAAGTTATAGGGCTGTGGATTTAGCTCGCAAGAAAGGAATTAAAGTTGGAATTTTTAGGTTAATTACTGTATGGCCATTTCCAAAAGAAAAAGTTAAACAAGTCGTTGCTGGTGCTAAAGCTATAATTGTTCCGGAAATGAATTATACTGGAGTGATTGCAGAACAAGTCGAACGAGTAACTGATCTTAATATTCCAGTTATTAAAGTACCTAAAGTAGCTACTTTACATCATCCAGATGATATTTTAAAAGCGATTGAGGAGGTGGCGAAATAAATGTCTGATGATGTTAGATATCCAAGTGAAAAACCAGAACATCCATATTTTGATAGTTCCTTTTCAGGAATGCTTTTAGGAACCCTTGTTTCACGATTCTGTGGAGGTTGTGGATATGGTAGTATTGGACAATTATATACAAGAGTCTTTGAAGATGAAAAGTTAGATCCTAAATTATATCCATTAGTTATTGGGATAGGGTGTTATAGTCAAATCTTTTTCTTAGTTCATAAAAATGCTCAAAAAATGCTAACACTTCATGGTAGAGCCCCAGCAGTCGCAACTGGAATGAAAATGGCAAACCCGAAAATGAAACCGATTATCTTCTCAGGAGATGGAGATTGTTTAGGAATAGGAGGGAACCACTTTATCCATTTATGTCGCAGAAACCTTGATTGCATACTCTTTATCTTTAATAATTCTATTTATGGAATGACCGGTGGTCAAGCAGCTCCGACAACTCTATACGGAGCTATGAGCACAACTACCCCATATAAAATGTTTGAACCACGATCAGATGGTGTAGAACTTGCTTTAGCTGCGGGTGCAAGCTATGTAGCGCGCACAACTGTTGCCCATCCTAGGACTCTAATGAAATACTTTAAAAAAGCATTAAAACACAAGGGGACTTCAGTAATTGAGGTAATAACTCCATGTGTTACGTATTTTGGGCGGAAAAATCTTGATAATCTGGGTTCTAAAGGAGAAAAAGGGGAAATTATGGATACTGGAGGGAAAATGTTTGAGTGGATTAAAAAAAATTCTATTCATATAAATCAAGCGAAATTCATGAGTAAAGAGGAGTTATTTAATAAATATATTATAGGAGAATTCCGCTATGACCCAAGCAAGTCTGAATATTCTGAAGAATATAAAAAAATTCAAAATATCGCAATGAAAGGTGACTAAAAATTGAACCGATACGAAATTAGAATTGTCGGATATGGTGGGCAAGGTATAATTACTTTGAGTAAAATGATTGCATACGCAAGTGGCATCTGTGAAGAATTATTAGTAACTCAAACTGAAGCGTATGGGGCGCAAGCAAGAGGTGGAAGAAGCTGGGCTGAAGTTGTTATCGATTTAGATAGAGAATCCAAACAGATTGATTATCCTAAAGCGTTAAAACCTTATGATCTTCTTGTTATTCTTTCGGATGCTGCAACAAAAGAGGTTAAAAAGGAAGTAATTAAAAAAGAAGAAAATACAGGACTCCTCATTTGGGATTCATCCACCATATTAGGGAAATTTCGAGCAGCAAGTAAAATGAAAAATCTTGGTTTACCAATCCAAAAAATGGCATTAGAAAAATTTGGAGACACCGTATACGGTAATACAATCTTATTTGGAATATTTACAGTTGTAACTAAGATCTTCTCCGAAGAATCTGCAATAGAAACTATAAAACAATTTGTTCCAAGTTCAACATTAGAAAAGAATATTGAAGCTTTTAAATTTGGAAAGCAAAAGGCTGAAGAGTTTTTAACTCAATTAAAGGAGGGAATGAGTTAATATGCAGTTCGAGAAAATCCAAAAAGGATGGAAAGAGTTAGAAGAAGAAATAATTAAAACAGGAAAATGTGTCTATTGCGGAGCTTGTAGTACGTTTTGTGAAAATATTAATTTCGATTTTGAAAAAGAAATTCCTATTGAGGATGGCTCTTGTAAAGATGTGAATACATGTAGGGATGGTTTCGGTGTCTGCTACAATTTATGCCCTAAAACCAATATTGAACAATATTCTGTCTGTAAAATGGATAAATGGACATTTGGTAAGCAACACGATAAAATTCTTGGCCATTATAAAAAGATTTTATCAGTAAAACTCACAGATATTGCGCGAAAAAATCTACCATCAGAAACGGGACCTATTACTGCATTGTTATCCACAGCAATGGAAGCGGGTTTAATTGATTGTGTAATAACGAATAAAAAAGATGATAATTTTCGATTCGTTCCTTTCATCGCAAAAAATAAACAAGAACTTTCTGACGGAATCGAATTTAAACCCTACCAAAGTCCTATCCTTTCAATAATAGGTAAGGCAATAAATCAAGAGTTTTCTGATATAGCCATTGTAGGTAATGGTTGCCAAATAGAAGCTCTAAGGAAAATGCAAAATCACCCTCGATTTGATTTTGAGGTTTTTGATTTAGTTTCTTTAGCAATTGGGACATTTTGTTTCGGGACTTTCCACAATGAACAATTATCGGATTGTTTCAGTAAATATGGTATAAATCGTAGCGAAATATTAAACATTAAAACCGACAAGAATAATTTTAAAATGGTCGTAACAACTAAATCTGGTAATAAAGAGATTCCTCTTAATTATCTATACGATAAATCTATACGAAATGCTTGTTTTTCTTGCTCAGATTATGTTTCTGAGTTTGCAGATATATCAGTTGGGAATGTGGGAAGCGAAGATGGATATAAAACCTTTATAATCAGGACTAAGAGAGGAAAGGAGGTTTTTAATCTAGCCATCGAAAATGGGCTCTTAGAGGCGAAACAACTTACGATAGATAACGAAGAATTAGTGTTAGATATAACTAGAAGTAGAACGGATATAGTTAAAATTGATAAAGTTGTTGATCACTCTTCAGAAATAAAAAGCTTCCTCATAAAAAACGAAAGAATTGCCAAGGCATATAGACCTGGGATGTTCGTTATTTTATGGGTTTTAAACGCAGATTTCTTACCTATGTCAATCTCAAATGTTAATGGGAATGTAATTGAAATAACCGTACAAAAAATCGGCGAAGGGACAGCTACACTATTTGGATTAAAGGAAGGCGATAGTATTGGAATCAGAGGTCCTTTTGGAAACACGTGGAATTGCGAAGACGCGTCAAATATTCTTATAGTTGGTGGTGGAATGGGAATTGCCGCACTTACTTCAGTTATTGAGTCTTTAAAGAAAAATAATAAAAATATATTTGCTGCAATTGGAGCTAAGGATAAATCCTCACTAATATTTGGTGATAGAATAACACTACAAATCCCTAATACACAATATGCAACTGATGATGGCTCAATTGGAAAAAAATGTTTTGTTACGGACATAATCGAGGATATCATAGATAAAAACAACATAGATTTAATACTCACTTGTGGTCCCGAAATTATGATGAAACAAGTTTTAGAAATTGCTGAATTAAAGAAAATTAATATTCAAGCATCTTTGGAAAGAAAAATGAAGTGTGGGGTTGGTCTGTGCGGTTCATGCTGTATTGGGGAAGAAAATAATGTTCCAGTGTGTAAAGATGGTCCCATATTCGATTCGACCCAATTGAGAAAATTCTCTAAATTTGGAACTTATTCCAAATAATTTTTATATCTTTTCTCTTTTTTTTTAATATCTTGCCAAATGAAAATTTAAAAAAAGGTCTTTTTTATGGAATTGCTATGATTTTCTTAGTGGGACTCCAACCAATAATCGCAAATTCAAGACCTGCTGAACTTGACTCGTATCTCTTTGCTGCAATGACTTGTATTATTGGATCCATCATATTTTTCCCTATTATAATGATAGAACGCAGAAATCTCAAGATTTCGAAAGAAAATGACCCCGATAAAACAATCGAGATTGAGTCCCTTTTAAACGGCTGGAAAAAGCATAAACTCTTTTTAATATATCTTGGCATTAATTTTGGAGTTGCTCAAGTCTTATTTTTCATATCATATCTGCTTGCTGGAGCAATTAATGGTTCTCTTGCTCAAAAAACAACTGTGATTTTTGCTTTATTATTTGGATACATTATTAATAAAGAATCCATTAAAAAATCTCAGGTATTATTTTCTTTTCTTTTATTATTTGGCGTAATTCTTGCTATTACGCAAGGTTCATTTAATTTACTCGAATTTAATTTAGGTGTAATATTAATGCTAGTAACAACCGCAATTTGGATGCTAGGACACGCTATTACAAAAACAGTTTTAGATAAAAATGAAGCAACACCAATTCAATTGGTATTTTCAAGAAATGCTTTAAGTGGAATCATCTTATTCAGCACATATTTTTTATTATTTCCTATAGAAAATTTTAATTTATTGTTTAACCCTATTAATATTTTTTATTTTCTAGCTATGGGAGTTGTTTATAGTGCTAATTTATTTTGTTGGTATAAAGTTCTCAAATATTTAGATGTATCTAAAGCATCAGTCCTCGCATCTCCCACTCCCATAGTCACCGCATTTTTTGCGATATTTCTTGGAGAGATTTTCACTGGTTTTCATCTAATCGGGTTATTCATAATTATCATATCCATATATTTTATTGTGAGAGAAAAGAAACGGAATAATATTGATGAAAAAAATTAGTTAAAAATCTTATTACTATCCTTATTTTCTATAAAATCATTATATTAAAATATTAAATCATAAAATAGTTTTAGTAATACTCATTTTTGTAAAATTGAATGATATGGATTTTAAAGATAAGTTTATTGGAACTCTTTTAGGAACAGCAATAGGAGATACTTTAGGTGTTCCTTTTGAAGGACAAATAAGAGAACAAGTTATTAGGTATTTTGATGATTTTGATGAATTTATCGATAAGAATCACAACATTTTCAGAACTTATAGCGATGATACTCAGCTCACAATACACACCGCAAAAGCAATAATAAGAGCTGGTGGCATTGAGGAAGAAATCTTAATAGATGAATTTATTAAATGGTTAAATGATCCTCCCATCGGCCCAGGGTTTGGATGCTTATCAAGTATTCGAAAGTTAGCTGAAGGAATTCCATGGAAAAGTGCAGCTTCAAACTCTGGTGGGAATGGAACAGCGATGAGGATATCACCTATTGGTTTATTTTATTCTAATAATATTGAGCAGTTAAAGAAAGCAGCAAGTTTAAATAGTAATATTACTCATTCTCATCCTGCTGCAGAAGCTGGAGCAAGAGTTGTGGCTTCAAGCATCGCTTTTCTCCTATATAAAGATCCCAATAAGGGATTTTCGATTAATGAGTTTTTTCAAACTATAATTAACGTAATCTCCGATAAAAAAGATAGGATTTGGGAAGAGTTTATTGAAATTTTAAATGACTTACAGAATAATTTGGATATGGATTTAATCGATGGACTAAAAAAATATGCTCAAATTGGCGTGAAACCTCCCTTCTACATTAAAAGTTTAGAAAATAAATGCTTTGTTCATCCTTATACTATCTCCACAGTTGTTTGTGCTCTTTTTATCTTTTTAAAAAATCTTGATTCTTTTAAGAAATGTATTTATATTTTACCAACTGCTGGAGGAGATACAGATACATGTGGTGCTATTGGTGGATCCATTGCAGGTTCATATTTTGGTTTTAAAAATATACCTGAAAAATTAATTGCGTTAGTTCAAAACTCAAAAGAAATAATCCAATTAGGAAAGGAATTATACCAAGTTTCATTGCGCTAAGAAATATCTCTGGAATAAGAGATTCGCAGAAGAGATTATCTATTCTATATTTATTTCTAAATTTCCATTCTTAGTCAACTTAGCACGCAAATTAAATTTTTTCCTACATTTAGGACATTCAATCTTATAATTCACACTTATCTTTTTTTCGGCAGATTTTAAAGAAAGAGGCAATTGAATAAATTTAAATTGACAATATGGGCAAAAAAAAGTTAAATCCTCTGTAGTTCTTAAACCTTCATGAAATTCTGAGGAAAATTCTTTTGAATCAATCAAATCCTTTTCTAAAACCTCACTAGTGTCAAGATTTGTATCTAATGGACCAAATACAACAGAACCCCAAGATTTTTTAAGAAAATCATTTTTATTCAAACTAAGATTTTGTCGAAAATATTGCAGTAATTCTTGCTGACGTAAATCACCTACTGGAGCGAAAATGGAGCCACCAACTTTTAATTGAGCTAATAAATCTAGTGAAATATCTTTAATACTTGCAGTTATTATGATCCTATCCCACGGAGAATTTTCAATATCTCCCTCAAGAGGTTGCCCATTTAGGACTTTAATTTGGTCATTTAACTCAATTCTCTCCAAATTTCTTCTGGTTTGTTCTACTACTAGAGAATTTGCATCAATAATTGAAATAAATCCATCTGTAATAATCTTTTTGGCTAAGGCTCCGATATATCCTAATTTTGAACCGATAATTAACAACCGATCATCATAATCTAAATCTAAAAGTTCTAATAGAATAGCATTCATATGTGGAGCTGAGATATTTCTCCCTAAATGGGGGAAAATCACTGGTGTATCAAATAAAAATCGCTCAACTTGATCTTTAGGTACAAAATTTGTAAATGGAACCTCCCTAAAAGCCTCCTCGACTTTCTTTGATTTAATGAATTTCCTTTGCTTTAAATATTGTATTAAATCTTCCATTTAAAATTTCAAACTATAAATTTAATAATATGAATATAAGATTTGTTTATTTTAAATTTGAAGGTTATTTTTATGAAAATTTAATATTTTGCGTTTAAATCTATCAAACTAAATCATAATTTTTCTTAATTTTTTTACAACAACTATGACAAAGTCTTGCCGGCTTTTCATCAGTATCATCAATACAGTTAGAAAATCGCATAACACATTTATTAATACAGTGTTTAAGTCCCAGAGTATGCCCTAACTCATGAATTGCCTCCTTGATTGCTCTATCTCTAAAAAGTACATCATTTTTCGGTAGATTATAAAATTCTTCTTTTAATCTCTTAAAAGAAATAATAGCCGAAACACTCTCTGGAATTATTGATTGTGATGGCATAAAAGCGACACCAAAAACAAAATTCAATCTTTCAGTATATAAATCCTCTGATGTAATGGCTAATATCCTGTAATATTCTTCTTTTATTCCAATCTCTTTCACATCATCTAAAATTCTCGAAGCATTATACTGATTTCTATGTTTATTGTAATATTTTTTTAAAATCCCTTTAGAATTCTCGATAATATGTATTTCTTCAAAAATTCCGTTAAATAGTTTTATTAAGTCTAACTGAAGATTTTCAATAATTTCGGCAATTAAAGGGTTTAATTTTATTATAATTAGATCTTTCTTCATTGATTTAATTAACCTATCTTATATAAAATTTAACGTGTGACTCTTTTTATTAGTATTTTTAATTATGTATTCATTATTATAAAGAAAACATTCAAAAAATGGGAAGGGAGGGATTCGAACCCCCGACCTCTAACTCCCAAAGCTAGATTTTTGCTGAAAAGAATATCTTTATAGTATCATACCAAGCTAGACTACCTTCCCAGAGAGATTTTATTTCAGCAATTTAATTCTTTTTATTAAATTAAAGTTTATAAAAATAATAATAATTCATCGTATTAAAATTAAATGCGAAGTGAATTATAAGTTATTTTCAAATCTTGAAGAAGTAAATTAAAGAATGATTAATTTCCTTTTTAATAAAAATGTTTATGATTTTCTTCTCAGTGTGAATAATTTTTTTTTTAAATTATGATTAAGAATATCCTTTTTTGAACTGATTTTCGTTATAAGTCCATTTAAAATAATTATATAAATCAATATTTTTGTTATGTTTATAGAAAAACAACTGATTAATTTTTGTCGCCTTATTACAACTAAAGAATAATTGGAATACAAAATGGAATACGGAAAAATTGCCATAAAAATAGGACAAAAGAAATATGAAAATGCTACTGATGATCTTATTGATTTAATTAATTACGCAGAATCTAAATCAGACAAAGATACTACATATAAATCTTTAGAATTGCTCAACTTAATTTGCGACAAGAATCCTTCTGTAGTTTCTAAAATTATAAGAGAAATTGAACCATTTATCAACTATCCTGATGAATGGATAAGGCTAGTTGCATTAGAGATTCTTTATAAGATTAGTATATATCGGCCCAATGATCTTTTAGATTTACTTGATCCCATTAAAGAAAGATTATGGGATAAGGATTCTTTTGTAAGAAGCTTAAGTGTTAAAATTTTAGGGACATTGATTAATTCTACTCATTTAGATTTATCAGAAATTGGCTCAGATTTCATAACAAAATTGAATGATGTAGAATGGAGGGTAAAATTATTAACATCAAAAAGAATAGTTAAGATATTAACCGAAAATCCTTCTAAAATCAAAAAAACCGATGCTCTTATAAAAAGTGTCGTAAATAATTTTAGAGAGGAAAATGAAGAAATAAGGGAATTTGCTGGAAAAATTTTCAAACTTTTAGGGTTTTCATCTATTATACCTAAGGAAGAATTTTTTGAATTAATTCAGAATTTATTAAAGGATAATGATTGGCGAGTTAGAGAAACTATTATTGATATTATTGGGGAAATCTGTAATAAATATTCCTCAGAAATTAAAGATCTAATTCCACAATTAATCAATTTATTAGGAGATCATAGCCATGTTATTCAATCTAAAACAATAAATTCACTTATAAAGATTGCAAAAATCCATTTTGATGAAGTATTTTCCAATTTAATAACCAAGTTGGATACTGATAATATTGAATTAAGAAACAATATTGAAGAAACCCTGCTTTATTTAGCACAAGAAAATATTGAAAATATATCTATTTACATTTTTGAAGAATTAAACAATCCTTTACTAAAAATAAGAACTACAATCTCTAGGGTTTTAACAAACTTATATGATGAGAATGAAAATGATATTGAAAATGAAATATTAAAATTATTCAATAAATTTGAGTCAAAACTGTGGAGAAAACGTAAGAATTTAGTTAATCTCTTAACGGATATTGCATTAATTTTAAAAAGCGAGAAAATTTACGTTTTAATTGGTTCTGAATTAAAAAAAAAACTTTTAAAAGAAAAAGACGTAGAAGTAAAAGAAGAAATTGAAATTAATTTGATCCAATTAAAAGATGCTTATGAAAATCTTGATACTGAAATTGATAAAGTCCAACAGGATGTTGAGTTTTTTAATTATAATTTTTTAAGATTTACTAATTACCCAAGTGAGTTTAGAGAAATAATAAGTTCTTATATTAGGAACCTCCAATTTGATAAGGCCGAAATCGAGTTAAATGAGAGTTTTAAAGATTTTCTTAAGCAATTAGATGATTTTGATAATGAAATTAAATCTTTTAATGTTAAACATCTTGTTGTTGATATCTTGGAAGAATGGGAGGATATTAAAATTCAACTAATTGAAGAAATTAGCATAATAAAAGAATATGAGTTTAAAAAATTAGAGAAGAAAAAAGATAATTATAAATTAAAATTAAATGATAAAATAAAAAATATTGAAGATCGCATTAAGATCTTATCAATTGAATTTGATCTCATAAAGGATTTTGATAAAAAATTAAATAGTCTAATAAAAACTCATAAGGATTTATCTTCATTTCACTCCTCTGATTTAAAGGAAAAATTTAATCAAATCACAACTGTCCGTTCTAAACTGTTCAAATTTGAATCTGAAATTGGGCAGATGATGTTAGAAAATCTTGAATTTAAGGATTTATTTAAGGATTTAATAATCCAATGGATTGATGTTAAATTAGACGTCCAAAAAGAATTATATAATATAAATGAGAATTTATTGGCTTTTGAGGATTTAGTTACCAATCTAGATAAGATAGATTTTAAACAAGATGTGCCTGTTAGTGAAATAAATATTAAAAGTAAATTTTCAAATGTTTTCCTAAATTCTTTAATAGCTTCTCAACTTATTGAACATCAAATTCAAAATATAACTTCTCAAGCAATTGAGAAAATTAATGAATTTTATTCAGAGTTCGAAGATCTTCATATTAAAGTTCAAACACTCCTTAAAAGTAGTGATTTTGAAAATATAACAAATATTCAAAAATTAACTTCAGAAAGAATAAAAAAATTTATTCAAGATATTGATTATGAACTTAATCATTTGATCTTTGAAAATAAGCAATTTAAATACCAAGAACCTGTGATAAGTCAATTCAGACCTTACTTAGAAAATTGGAGTAATTCTAAATTTTTATTAGAAAAAAAGTTAAAAAATTTTAATAACACAACTCAAGATTTTTTATTTATTGGGCGATTAAATAAATTTTTAGAAATTATGAATCCTATTTCAATTGAGCTTATAGCAACTAAATTTAATATGGATAACAAAATTCTAAAGAGTAAAATTTTCGAATTGATCAGAAATAATAAAATTAAGGGAAGAATTGTTGAAAATAAGCTTTACTCTTCAAAAAGGCAGATTTTCTTAGCGGATGAGAATAATCTATTATTATTTAAAAACATTAAACTCCTTGGAAATAAAGTTTTCTTTAATTTTAAAATCACAAATCCAACTAATTACACTTTAAAAGATGTTATTATTCGGTTTAATCATCCAAAATATTTATCATTCTTAAAGGAAAATCCTAATCCAAAATTTTTTAGTATTGAAGAATTTCCACCAGGTTCAGTTAAAAAATTTAAATATATTTTAAGAATTGATCGAGATAATAATGAATTTAACCAAGCAATGGATGCTCATGAAGTAAAGCTAGATATCTATTTTCGAGACTCTCTAAAAAATTTAAAAAAAATAACTCGACGGTTAGATCTCTTATTCTCTTAAAATTACGCAATTATTTTGCCATCCAATTCGATTATTTTCTTCTTAATTATTTCTAATACCTGATTTATAATCTCTTCAGCATTTTCAATATTGAATGCAGTAATTGATAACTCAATATCTAATTTTTCTGTAAGTTTTGGGTGGCTTTTTAAATAGATTTCAGGAAATCGCTTCTGAATTGCGGAAATCATAGGAGCAACTTCTGATTCACCTATACCTTGAAAAAATAAGGTTTTTTCCATAAATGTTCCTGCATCTTTTTTTAAAATAGGAATTACATGCAATTTAACAATGCCCTTTAATTCAGCTGGTACTCCCGGCAAGCAAATAATTGTCGATTTTCCTTCCTTAATTTCTACTCCTGGAGCGGTTCCAACAGGATTACTTAAAGGATAAGAATTTTCTGGCAAATATGCCATTTTTTCACGAGTTTCTGTCATTCCTCCAACTGGAAGAATTCCTCTACGATGAATATTATCATACCTTCTCTTAAGCATACTATATGCCATTTTATCAAGTTTCAGTTCTCTATTTAACCCTTTTGCGATACCTTTTAATGTTAAATCCTCCCAAGTAGGACCTAAACCTCCTGAAGTAATTATAACATCAGGCGAACGGTCTAAAGATTCCTTAAGGGTTGTAGCTATTATACCTATATCGTCTGGAATCGTGGTAATCCTAGTAACTATGTGCCCAAACTTAGTTATGTGTCTGGCTAACCATGATGAATTCGTATCTCGCGTTTTACCTATTAAAATTTCGTTTCCAATTATTATAATCTCTATCTTTTTCATTTTCGTTCATTTAATTATCTAAAATTATTGAGGTGGCTTTCCACCTGGACGAGATTCTGTAGCTGGTTTTCCTGCTATACCCCAGTGTGTTTTTGGAATTTCATATACGATAACCTCTACAGCACGGGTAGGAATGCCCATATCCACAAAAACTTTAGTTATTCCTGCTATAATTACTTTAATTTTTTCTTCCGAAATCCCTTTCCATACATTTACTTGAACAAATGGCATAAAATATCACCTTTAATTTATTTGTTTGTTTATATTGAAATATTGATTTTTTTTTCCAATATTATATAGATTAGATTTAAAAATTTTAAAATCTTATCAAAATAAAGAAAATTTGAAGTATATTGAGATTGAAAACCCAATTTGATTGAAATTGATGATTCTGGAACCGGAGATTTAGTTGGAGCAGCTTTTTTAGGTTTTTATCGAAAAGAAACTGATCAAATGATCTTTAAAACCATACCAGTTGAGTTATTTTTTGAAGAGCCGTTTAAGAACAAGGAGCCGTTACAGAAAGCAGTAGAACTAGTAAAAGAAACTTTTGCTGAAATGAATGTTTCTACGAATGAATTAATAAAAATATGTCGCGGAAATATATTTGATAAAGTTCGAAGTTACTTTATATTAACCAACCAAAATTATGAAGATACAAAAATAGAAGGGAAATTACAAGATGCTGTAGAAAGTAGGTATGTAAATCATCTAAGAGAATTGGGTGTAAGATCAAGAAATTTAACGATTGAAAGCGGTAAAAAACGTTTTTTTATTCTATTTGGTTGGGTTTGCAGAGATTTCTATAGACGAGAAAAATACGTAAAATCTGGATTCAAAAGATGGCGAACTATATGGAGAGATCGAGCAATTGAAAAATATGAGATATTTCAAAAGGATAAAAAAAACAGATTAAGAAAATAAATTCATAAAAATAATTCAACTAAAAGATTAAAATTTATTGAACTCAAATATGATAGATTTAATAATTTCTTAAAATTTTTTTAAATTATATGTCTAAGCGTAAAAATATTAGAGTACTTTTTTTCGCACCACATGCAGATGATATTGAAATGGGTGCGCCTTTTATGTGTTTAGAGGCTTTAAAACTAGGGAATAACGTAACAGAAGTTATAATGACAAATGATGAATATGGAACTAAAAGAAATGATTTTAAAGGAGAGCGGATCAAAAGAGTCCGAATCCATGAGATGGAGAAGGCAGCAGACGTATATAAAAAATATACAGGCAATCAAATTAAATTAATTTGGGCGGGTTTTATTGATGGTTTTCTTCCTTTAAATAAAATTTCATTAAATTTTGTTCTAGATATTATTAGAAAAGAGAAACCAGACATTATTTTTGCTCCTGATCCTTGGTACGCTATTGATTTCCATCGGGATCATTTGAATACCGCAAGACTTGTATATTTTGCTCTTAAAAGACTAAAAAAATCCGAATTACCAAAACGAGTGTTTTTCTTTTATTCATTTAAAACAAATATATCTATTAGAATTCGATTTAAAGATGTAAAAATCGCGATTGAATCTATGTCTCAGCACAAAAGTCAAATATCTCCCTTACATTCCAAATTGCTCTTATTTTTTAGAAGAATTTTGTTAATCCATAAATTAATAAAAACCGGAGCATTTTTAGTTCGTTATCGAGAACTTCATTTTATTGGTGGAAAACCTGAAAAACATGCTCTAATTAAATCGATAAGGGAAAAATTAAGATATTGTTTTTTTTTCAAATTGTCGAATCATCCCTGTGAAGAATTATATACTCCAATTCCAGAAGAATTAGGTTTAATAAGAAAATAAGATAAGATTTTCAATTTGATTAAAAGAAAAATTATCCATTACTCAACGGTGTTCCACAATGAGAACATATTTTCTCGTCAATTACAATTTCTCCACCACAAAATGGACATGACCGAGTCGGCTTCTTTAATTTATTCTCTTTTTTTTGACTTTCTTTCTCTGAATTCACTGTAGGTTTTGTTTTATTTTTCGGTATTATAGTTTTAAAATCATATTTTTTTGGTTTAATTTGTTTGAATCCATTTGGAATATTTTTTGATTCTTGTACTGATTTAACTTTTTGATCTGAACTTATAATATCATCCTTTATTGTTCCATTATCTACTGATGAATCCAATGTCTCAGGGTCACTAGTAGGTGTTTCTGGTAGATCATTAATTAATGTAGATATTTTATCTTCCTCAAGTTCTATAATTCTCTGTTCTTTTTGTTGCATTTTTAATTTTAAAGATTTTACGTGATTAATGATGTTTCTTATTTTCTTTACAAGCATATTTTTATAAGTTATATCCATCTTAGGATTTTTCGTAAATTGTAAGCAAAATTCACTGATTTCTATCCAGGCTTTTATTGACTTTTTGTAATTCTTTAAATTATCATATCCTTTTGCTTTATCAACCAAATCTTTTAATTTTTCATTAAAAGTAACAATATGACTCAATTATTGAGCGCCTTGATTTGAATTATTAAGTAAATTTTAAAGATTAATTTGTTTTAAATAAAACGAATTGTTCTGATAAATGTTTTTATCTCCAATTGTTTCTATAATTTTTTTTTTTAAGAGTCGATTTTTGGTATGTTTTTATTTAAAATAATTCATTTTAATATTTTAATCGAATTTTAACAATATTTCCATTTATAAATAATTATATAAATTTTATAATAATAATTATCTAATTATTAGTATTATAATACGTTAAAATTAAGAATATATAATCAAACTGATTAATTAGAGCGAAATTTATGGCTGAAGAATTCAACGAAGAAGAGAAGGAAAAAAAAATAGAGAAAGACGTAGATCGCATTGATAAAGATCTATTACAAAAGGCTAAAAATAGTAGAGATCTTATCGATAAAAAATTAAGAACATTCGAAAATAGTATTGATATTGTCTCAAATGCGAGAAAAACCGACGTAGAGTCAGAAAAGGAAGAAGGTAAGAAGATAACTATTGAGAAAAGTGAAGAAATAAAAGAGTTAGAAAAAAGATTTGAAGTAGTTACTAAAAAAATAAATGATAAAGAAGAATATCTTATTGCTTTAGAAGAGAAGATTTCGGGATTGGAAGAAATATACAATCGAAAAATTGAAAGTTCGAATACCTTGAATGAAGAATTAGCAATAGTAATTGGAAATAAAGAAAAACTAGCAACTGAATACAATGACCTTCAGAATAGGATCATTGATCTCAATAATGCTTATGAAGCCAGAAAGATTGATTTAACGGTACTCCAAGATAAAGTAAAAGAAAAATTAGCAAATCAAGATGAATTACGGAACCAAATTGCAAAATTTAATCAAGTAATACAAGAAAATGAAGAAAATTTTCTTCAATTAAAAGAAGAATCTAAAACTTTAGATAATAGATTAATAAGTTTGAGAACAGAAAATGAAGGTTTAAGAGCGACTATTGATAAAAATAAAGAAGAGATTTCTAATGTAAATAATTTAATTGAAGCAAAAGAAAATGAAATAAAACTTTTGAATGGACAAATTGAGAAAAAAGAAGAGAGATTAAGTAATATTGAACTCAAATTTCAGGAGTATAATGAACAACTTCCTGAAATAGAAAGGAGAAAAGATGTTTATGATCAAATTATTAGAAACTATATGATGCAAGTAGAAGAAAGGCAACAAAAAATATTGACTTTAGAAACAAAAATTATAGAATTAAATGAGTCAATAGATACTATAAAAGAACAAATTTTAGGAAAAGAGAACCTCATAAGTTTAAATGAAAAAAGATTGAATGAATTAAAGGTAGAAATTGAAACAGCTATTGCTGAGCATAATGAACGTGAAAATCTCTTAAAATCTATAACTGAAAAGTTAGAATATACAGAAAAAGAACATGAGAAATTAACTAAAGCAAAAGATACAATAGATAAAAGTATAAATGAATCGAAAGAAATATTTCAACAGTTAAAAACCCAATTAGATGGTCAAGAAGAAGAAATTAGAGATAAAGAAAGCCGAATAAATAGATTGGAAATATTATCTTTAATTTATAGGGCATCAAAATTTTTCGGTGGAATATTAATTGGAATGGGCATATTCTTTTTAATTATTGGATTCGGATATCTGCTCAATATTTTCGATTTTGGAGAAGCAAACCCAATATTAATCATGCTCTTATCATTAATTGGAGCAGGTTTAATAATAGTTTCTGGTATATTCCATTTAGAAAAATCATAAATTTTATATTAACCTGAATTACAGATTAAATGGAATAAATTTTGAGTGATTCTGAAGAAAAAATAATTGTTTCTGAAAGATCAACTGGAATTTCGGGTGGAATTTTATATGGGGTCGGTTGTGGTATTGGAGGGTCAATATTTACTCTCTTGGGGCCAGCAATAGATACGGCAGGTCCTGGTGTTTTAATCAGTTTAATTTTGGGTGGTGTATTAATATTTTTAACTGCTTTGAATTTCTCTGAACTTGCAACTAGTCTCCGAATTTCAGGAGGTGGGGGATATACCTTTAGTAAAGAAGCATTAGGGGGCTTTTTGGCATATATAATTGGTTTTTTCCTTTGGATAGCAAATATGGCTGCATGTTCGTTTTCTGCACAAGCATTTGCTATTGTTATATATACTTTTTTTCCAATTTTAGAGGATTACTCAACATTTATTAGCATATTATCTATTTTTTTTATAGTATTCATAGTATTTAAGACAAGCCAGAGAGCAACCAAAACATTAATATTATTAACAATTCTACTTATCCTCTTTTTAGTAATTTTTATTATTTCTGGAATTTTAATCGCACCGATTACTAATGCAACTGATTTCGATATTAATTATCTTTTATCGGGAACAAATATTTTTGGAGTAATATTTACATTTTCATCTTTATTTATCTGTTTTGCTTCTATTGTCGCCAATTTAGCATATTTAAGTTCAGATTTGAAAAATCCTTCCAAAAACATTCCGAGGGTTAATATCATTGCTATTATTATCACTCTCTTACTTTATTTATTAATTACTTTTGTTGTATTGGTAAATATGGGAAATGATATAGAAGTAATTAGTGAATCCGATGTTCTGTTAGCAGATATTCTAAATAAAATATTGGGTCCCTTTGGATTCATTCTTATGGGGATTGCAGCAATTATTTCAACTTTAATTGCTATGAATGCTGCGTTAGGTTCTGCAGTAAGTATTTTATTTGCTTTAGCTAGAGATAACTATGTCTCTAAGAGATTAAAAAAAGTAAATAAAAAGACTGGAATGCCAATATATGCATTGATTATTACTGGGTTTTTATCACTCTTATTCACCGTTTTTACGGATCTAGGATTTGCCGCACAAATGACTAGTTTTATTTTCTTTTTTGGATTAGCTTTTATAAACTTTGGAGCGGTAATGTTAAGAAATAAAAGAAAAGAATTAGATCGTCCCTTTAAAGCCCCTTTCTTTCCATATCTACCTATTTTAGTTGGTTCTATGTGTTTAATTTTTGCATTTGCATTATCAATGGAAGCAATATTGCTAGGTGTTATCATTTTTATTATTGGTATTAGTTATTATGCACTTACGATTGCTGATCGGAATTCAATAGTTTTAACAATATCTGGTTTGAAATTTTTAAGCACTTGCGTTTTGGGCGTTTTTATTTGGATTATTGCTAATTTTACTATTATTAATTCTACAATTTATGGATTTAATGTAATTTTTAGAGAGATAATTCTTCGAATTTTAATATATATTGGTATTTTTACTTTTGGAACGGTTCTTCTTGATGTAATACCACTTAGAGAAATGGTTTATTATTACATTAAGAAGGTTAATCGAGATATGATTGCGATTGGTGATGGCCATATTATTGAACTTAAGGAAAGCAGATTAAAACTAATCCACAATATTAATTATATTACAGGAATTCTTCAATTAATTGGCGGCTTATTTGTTTTTTTAGTTATAGGTTTAATAAGTACAGACATTATAACCCTTGAACAGATCTTATTAGGTAATACACTCATTTCTCAACAGACTGCGGAATCTCTATCCATAATGGTTCTAACCTTATTTGGTATAGCAATTAGCGTGAGTGGGATTCTACAATTATATACAAGTCTAGAGTTATTACGACTGAGGATATAAATATGTCATTAACATATTTTTCTGAAAAAGATCTGGACTTTCTAAATAAATTATTTATGGAAAAAGGTTTTAAAGATAACCTTGAACCAACTAATAATTTTCGATATTCCATATTAGATAACAATATTATTACAATCTCAATTAAAAAACCTATTGAACTACCTCTTAGAATAAACATACCGTTTGAAATAGTATCTTTCAAATCCTCTCTTATCTTCATGATTAGAATTACAGATTTCTCCACACTAGAAAACTTAAATTATTTAATAGAAAAACTTAGAGAAATTGGAATTGAATCAAATTTAGAACATGAATTTCCTATTAAAGGAAAAGAGCCAGAGTTATTAAAAATTTTAAATCAACTCATGCCAGAAGCAATAAATAACGAGCTTGAACCGAAATGGTTAAACAGAATAAGAATATCAATTTTTAACAAACAATCACAGTTCGAACACTATAATAAAATAATTACAACCAGTGTTAATAATTCAATTAAAAAATTAGGTATGGAA
Organism: Promethearchaeota archaeon; assembly: GCA_030606485.1. Classification (GTDB taxonomy): domain Archaea; phylum Asgardarchaeota; class Lokiarchaeia; order Sigyniarchaeales; family SOKP01; genus 6H3-1. The sequence goes on from JAUWGH010000001.1 coordinate 351,626, forward strand.
TCTACAAATGATTTACCATTGGATATAAAGAATGGCATTCCAAAATTTCGGGTAAATAATGTTCTTTTCTTTAAAAATGTAGACTCTAATAATGAATATCTTATATTGGAAAAGGGGTTTCTAACCTACTTCAATGATATTATTATTAAAAACATACATATAAGGAGTTCTTGGAATTGTTATACACCTTATGCTTTATTAGAATTATTTAATGAAGAGAATTTCAATCTTGAATTATTAATTTCTTCATGGATTAAATTCTCTCGTATGATTTTAAATTCAATTATTGGATTGATAGAACGCGAAGAAATTAATAAATTGAATTTCTTACCAGGTAATTTTAAGCAAATTGCTCTCAATTCTGAAAAAGACATAAATTTTTCTTTTATTCCTCTTAGTTATGAAAGTAAAATCGCAAAAGAATTGCATCCAGTAGAATATAAATTACTAGGCAATCCACCATCTAACTTTGAAGAAATCAATTCTATTGAATTATATCAGCGAGCTTTAGAACAATATAGCACATATAAGTTTTCTGAAGCAATTAATTTGTTTATCGAAAGCATGAAAATTTTTAACAAATTTAAACAAAGAAAAATTGTAATTTTAATTCTACTACATTTAAGTAGAATTGCCAAAATCTTAAATCAACCAAAAAAAACATTGGAATATCTAGAAAATGGATTGGAACTATGTAAAAGTGGAAATATCCCATTGGGTCTTATTATTAAATTACATAAAAAATTAGGAAAAACTTATTTATTATTTAACCAATTAAATAAGGCTAAGACTCATTTTCATATAATCATAAACTTTCTTGAATCAAATGTAACTGATATAAATGACCAAGTAATTCTCGCTGATACATATTTGAGCCTTGCAAAAATCAACTTAAAAGAAGAAAACCTAAGTGAAGTTAAACTTCGATTCAATAAAGCATTAAATATTTCTAAAGGTTCCCTCAAAATTCAATTAAAATATTTTTATGAAAGAGCAAAATACAACAAAAAAACAGAAAAAATGGCTTATGCAATAAAGTTATTAAAACAAGCTTTAAATTTACCGGGGCTGGATGAAAACACCATTCAACAACATAAAAAGCAAATTTTGAAGATGAATAAATTATTAGCAAAAATTTTTATATATTTTCGAAAAGATGCAAAAAATGCTCATCTTGTTCTTGATAATATGAAAAAATTATTGACTTCTGATACCCTTTTTAACTTGAAAATGATGTATAAATACTATCAAATGATGGCCGATTTCCATAAATTTCTATTAAAAGATGAAAATATGTCAAATTATTTCTTAGATCAAGCTATTAATATTAAAAATCAATTAAACGTCATTGGTGTTCCAATTTAAAACCAAAAATTTTTAATCGCTTAATGATTTTAAAATTATAACAATAATAAACAATAACCCAAAAGAAATAAGGAAAGAAAATAATATGCCCGGTTCTCATGGTTCTTTAACGAAAGCAGGTAAAGTTAGAACTCAAACACCTAAAGTTCAAAGACGGGGTATCAATTCCCATCCAAAAAAAATCCCCCGAATCAGATATAGAGAAAACTATAAAAAACGAATAATAAAAGGAGAATATGGTGGTCAAACGGGTTCTATTGGCGCAAAACGTAGATATAGGAAGTAATTCCTTTTTCAAAATCAACCAATTTTAATTAGATTTATTTCTACTTTTTAATTAATTTACTTCTCTTTTGTTCATGTTAATTCAATTACTTCAGTATTTATTTTCTCCTTTTTAAAAAAGGTATTTTTCTCTTAAAAAAACTGGTCTAAAGATCTTTTTAATATCTTTGTTTTTTTTGTTTATTTAAAGGATTTGTTTATTAATTGCTTAATGGTGTATCTATAAATGAAAATAAAAAGAAATAAAAAGATAAAAAAGTTATTAAATTCTAATAAAAGTGACATATTTGGAGATAAAATAAAATTATGCCCTGCATGTAGTGCTACTATTTTGGATAAAAATGCAATTTTATGTCCAAATTGTAAAACAAATCTTAATAATACAAAAACTAAATATAAAATAATTAAAAATAAATTGGAGGATTGAAAAAAAAAATGAAAGATGATGAACGTGGAATAATTGCCGTGCGAAGTAGTGTAATTGGCGCAATTATTGGGACACTTGTATTTATCGTATTAGCTGCATTCTTGTTTGGTTGGGGTACATGGTGGGTATATATGATCATTGGATTTATTTGGATTGGAACAGTCTCTAATGTTCTTAGATATTACATGGTAGAAAGAGTTAATTGTCCAAGCTGTGGTTCACCTGCTAATAAATATGATAAGTTCTGTAAAATTTGTGGTCATAAATTTCTCAATATGTGTCCTAAATGCCAGAAACCAGTTACAATTGGAGCAAAATTTTGTGAAGAATGTGGAACTCAACTTGAACAACCTGAAAAAGTAGAACCACCTACTCCATCTGAAGAAGTAAAAGGAGCCATAATTAATTTTTGTCCTGGATGTGGTGAGAAGGTGGAAAATCTTGGCGCAAAGCACTGTTCTTTTTGTGGAACAGCGTTAAAATAAAAAAAAATATTTTTTCTTTTTTATAAAATTCAAAATAATTATTTTTTAATAGAATAAGATGCAAGAGTTAAAATTATGGTGTAAAATATGAAAAATTATGCGTATTCGCTAGCAAGTTCTGCTCTTGGAGCAATAACTGTAACATTAATATTTGGATTATTGGCTGAGTTTTTATTGGGATGGCAATGGTGGATCTATATGATTATTGCATTCTCTTGGATTGGCTTCGTAGGTGCAATATTACGATTTTTAATCCTTGAAGGAAAAAAATGTCCTCAATGTAATAGTAATGTTAGTAGAGATACAAAATTTTGCAAGAACTGTGGTTACCAATTTTATAAAGAATGTCCAAAATGTAGGAAAATGCTACGTTCTGGAGCGAGATTCTGTGATGAATGTGGAGCTCAAATAGAATAATAATACAAATAAACTTAAATTTAAATTATACCTTTTTTTATTTTTTTGATTAAATAAATTAACTTAATAAATCAAATATCTTCAATTTCATTCCATCCTCTGCAGCGATAACTCTTTTTATTTCAGTTTGTTCCTGTAATTTTTTAACTTGGGAAGGTACAAAATTTCTATCTGACCTTGGGCTGTCCATATATGCTCCGAAATGTGTAATAATTAGTGTAGTTGGAGTGGGATCAATCTTATTTAAATAAGGAATTACTTCATCCGTACAAAGATGCCGTTTACAATAGATCGAATTAGGTCTTAGAAGATTTAATACTAAGATATCGATACCATGAAACTGGTCTGGAAATTTATCAAATACCATTGTATCACTTGAAAATGCAATGGAATAGTCTTTTAACCTAAACCTTATGCCAAAACCAGGAGCTTTAGTATGAACTACTTTTGTTCCAATGATTTCTATTCCATTATAATTAAATATATCTCCCGCCTTAAATGAAATAATCCTTTCTAACATATTTTGGTGATATTGACTAATATAATTAATAACATTTTGTGGCGCAAATAATATACCTTTTTTTACGAATTTTCTCTCATTATCATAAAATCTATCACGTGAAGCCTCGATCATAACTTGAATATCATTAAAGTGATCAACATGAAAATGAGTCACAAAAAATAATTCGGTCTTTAATGGATCTTCATTATATTGATTTATTCTTACAATTGCTCCGGGACCAGGATCTATGTGTGCTTGGATTCCATTGAATTTAAATAAAATACCTCCAGTTGCTCGATATTGCGTTCTAATATGAATACGGCCACCTCCCGATCCTAAAAAGACTATTTCATCTTCCGTGTTGCTCATTAAACCTAATCACTTTTTTAAAAACAATTAAAGATAATGTTTCATTGAAAAAAATGTTTACTTAGTAAAATTTTTTAGATTTAGATAATTTATTATTATCAAATTAAGGGGATGTGGCCTAGCCCGGTTTGATTCTGAGTAGTTTCAGAACACGAGAAACGGCGCCAGCCTCCAGAGTTGGTGATCATGGGTTCAAATCCCATCATCCCCATTTATAAAACCTTAAATATCAAATACCTTAATTTCAATTAATTTATCAGCTTTATGCTCAAGATTTTCATAAGTTAGATCTTTTTTAGAATATCGCCCTTTTAAAAATTCAAGGGGGTTTTTTATAATAATTAATTCAACTCTTTCCGGTTCTTTATAGATACAATATAATTTATCTCCTTTTTTAATATTGAATTTTTTTTGAATTTCTTTAGGAATTGTGGTTATTCCTTTATCTCCTACGATGGATTCAATATTAATTTTTATCACCTATTTGGAAATATTAAATATTATTAAAATAAAAATTTAAAATTAAAATATAATAGTTTAAGCGGGAAACCAATGCCTACAAACAATGCACTGACATATTCTCTGTTTTCTCCCGTTTTTTAATATCATTACACGGTTAACGATTACACTCCCGCACTTTTCGCATAATTGCAAACCTGTTTTATCACTTAATATGGTTTGTTTATTTCTCAAATCTGTAGAAACCATTCTTATACCTAGTAAGTATAATAGTTTTTTTTACTAATATAACTGCTTTTTTTTAGAATTTTCTTCAGATTTTTATTTTTTTCACAAATAATTCTAATGTTTTTCAACTATACTCTCTTTAATTGCATTAGAGCGACTCAATAATATCATTCTTTTAATGAATTTATTAAATGTAGAATGATTTTCATTGAGTAAAAAATAAAATCCAAATCGTATCAATAGATTTTATAATCTTTAAAAGATTATTTTACTTATTACAGAGCAAATCACAATTTTCAAGCCCCATGTTATTTAATTATATAATTGGACCAGCAGGAAGCGGAAAATCCACATTGGTTGCTCAGCTAAAAGATTACATCTCTATGAGAGATTCAGAAATAACTGTAATTGCAATTAATTTAGACCCAGGTGCGTTAGATTTAAAGTTTAATGCAGATATTGATATAAGGGATTATATCACCTTAGATGAAGTTATGAGGAAGTATAATTTAGGTCCAAATGGAGGAATGATATTAGCTGCAGATTTAATGATAAATTATATAGAAGATCTCAAATATGAGATAAATCAATATCAACCTGATTGGGTTTTAATTGATACTCCAGGTCAGTTAGAATTATTTGCTTTCAGGGAAGTGGGTCCAATTATCGCAAGTTCCTTAGGTTTCGGTGGTGTTCAGAGATCGACAACTTTTTTATTTGATTCATATATGGTAAAACGACCGAATGGATTTATATCTACCCTGCTATTAGCTGCTTCAGTTCAATATCGATTTCTAAATATTCCACAAATTAACGCTCTTTCTAAAATCGATTTATTAGATGATGATTTAATTGATATGGTCCTCGAATGGAGCACAGACTTTCAAAAATTAAGTGAGGCTACCAATGAAAGGGAAAAAGGTTTAATACGTGAATTATCTCTTTTAGTATCCGAAGTATTTTCTCAACTAGGCTCTACCTCTGAATTAATTCCAATCACAACGGTAAGAGAAGATGGTTTGGACATTTTATTTGGGACCCTTCAACGCATTTTTGATTCGGATAAATCAGAGTTTTATTGAATAAAAATAGTTTTAAATTTTAAAGATTTTTTTATTTATTAACTAGAGTTCATATTAAAGAAATATTAAAGCAATCTGAAATTAAATTTATTAATGAATACAATTCTTTATCAGAAAGTGAGAGATTTTTATTAGACATGAAGATAATTGGTCCTATAGCTGGAAGCGGGTCGCGATTGCGTCCTTTCACGTTTAAAAAACCTAAAGCTTTTATTAAAGTTGCAGGTAAAACAGTTTTGGACCATATTTTAGGCAAATTAAAGGATACATTCGATCAAAATACCGAATTAATATTAATCGTTGGTTATAAGAAAGAGCAAATAATTGATTATATAAGTAAAAATTACTCAAAGGATTTCAAATTAACGTTTATAGAACAAATACCCAGAGGTTTTGATGGAGATGTACCATATTATTGGGGTCTCGGCGAAGCTATTTATCTTGCCAAGGAACAATTCAATTTTCAAGAAGATGATTTGAACAAGAAAAGTATAAATGAAAAAAAAGATGGATGTTTGATTTTCTTAGGTGACATGGTTCTACTTGATGAGTACTCATATATTTTATATCGATATTATGAATCAGATGTGGATGGAATAATAACCGTTATGAGAGTTCCAAAGGAAGAAGCTAGTTCTTATGGAATTGTGTCTGTTGATGATAATATGATCATCAAGAATTTAGTCGAGAAGCCTAAGGAATTTATCTCTGACCTAGCAATCGCAGGAATCTATGCATTTAGTAGAAAAACAACGAATGCTTTATTTAACAACATAAAAAAATATTTGGACAACAAATCTGAAGATTCTGGTGAAATTTATATGACTCCAGCACTTCAAGATTTGATAGATCAAAACTACAAAATCGCTGCAGTCGAATTGAAAAAAGGGATTTTGGATTTTGGGAGAACTACCGAACTTTTGAAAGGCAACCGCTATATATTAGAGCATATGGCTCAAATAAATGAAAAATCTTCAACACAAAATGTAAATTTCAAGTATAGTGTAATTAATACACCAGTAAATATTGAAGAAAACACTGAAATTACTCATTCTATTATTGGGCCATATGTATCTATTGGTAAAAATTGTAAATTAAAGAAATGTATATTAAAAAATTGCATAATCGAAGATGGTGCATATCTCTCAAATATAATTACAGAAAATTCAATTATTGGGAGTTATGTTAAAATTGACAATCTCTCTAAAGATAATTTGATGATTGGAGATAAATGCCAACTAGTTTTAAATAATGACAAATAAGTATATGCCAGAAATGAAATAAAATTTTAAATTAAATAAAAATAAAGATTAAAGCAAGAAGATTTATTGATTATTTATATAATTTTTATTTTTTATAGAAAAAAGGTGACTCTTAACAATTGGTTGGGAATTTTATTGCCTGGGATGAAAGTAAAAAACCACGCGGAAGAATTGATATTAACTACAAAACAATAAAACAACTCTTGGATTCTCAAGGTTTTGAATCATATCAATTTTCGGAATTTCCAATTATTCATGAATCTCTAAAACCTTATGATATTTTGGTGTTTGCTTGTCCTGATTTTGCAAAAATTACACCTCAGGAAATAAATGAGATTGAGAATTGGGTGAGAGAAGATGGTGGTGGATTATTATTATTAAGTCATGCTGGAGGTGATAAGGGTCGTCAAACAAACCTTTCCGCTCTAGCTGAACGGTTTGGAATTACATTTGAAAATGATCAAGTGCTTTCACCTAATAATTATGGTATGGAAAATTTACCAAAGGTTTCTACATTTACACCACCTCATCAAATCAATGAAGGAATTAATGAAATTTGCTATCGTGCAGGTTGTTCTCTTACGACAATTGGGGGTTCTATTCCAATTGCTATGAGTGATCCAGACGCGGATCCCTTCTCAGTTCCTTTGATAGTTGTATCAGAAGCTGATAATGGGTTAGTATGCGTAATTGGTAGTTATGAAATCTTTAGAGATGAAATTGGCTGTGGAATTGAAAATGAACAACATCAAAAACTCGCTCTAAATTTATTTAATTGGTTGATTTCTGCACATCGATTGAAATTAAAGGAAAAAGGAATTTCTACAATACCATCCAAAAAACCTGGACTGGCATATGGTTCAAGCTTACATCCTGCATTTTCTGATGCTGATGAAAAAGTTGGTACTCAACCGTATTCACCAATTACTGTGAAATCAGAAATTAAAATCTCCTCAAAAAGTGACCTTATACAAACTCTTTATTCAGTATTAGATGAATTAAATGCTTTAAGTGATGTTGTAAATAAATTGATAGATTCAGTAATCGGTTCAGAAGATGAAATTATTGAATTACAGGCAATCAAAGAAATGCAAGAAAAGATTCAGCAGCCACCACAGTTAGAAGAACCCCCAGATCTTGGAATAGATTTTGAGAAATTAAAAAAAGAAGTTGAAGCCGAAACCGCTGAAGAGGACAAAGAACTTACAGATTTAACTGAATTACCCAAAAAGCCATCTACTAAAAAACCGTTACCTCCAAGACCGAAAGGGATGCCTCCTCAAAATAAGAAACAGTCTAAAGAAGAATTAGCTGCGGAATTAGAAGGATTAGAGGGTAAAGTAAAAACAGTTAATAATTTAATTACATTCCTGAAGAAAAAGAAAAGAAACGGAAAAATTAAACAAAATGATTACAATAAGCAAATGAAAAAATTAAAGTATGATTTAGAAAATGCTATCAATAAAATAGATGAGTTAAAAAAATTATTTAACAAAAAATAAGCTTAATCAAGCATTTTATTTTTTATCCTTTTCTCTTTGCTTCAGTTAAAGCTTTTTCTGCTAATTTTGTAGCTTTATTTGCCTTTTCTTTTTGTTTTTTAAATTTATCTTTCCATATTTTTACTTCAGAATCTAATTCTTTTATTTTTTTTGTTAAAAGTGCTATTTCTTTAGCCGATTTTTGTATATCTTTTCCAGCAAAATATTTTTGAAAGAGAGATTCCGCTTCTACCAATTCACCTTCTGATTTGGCTTCTAATATTTTAAGTCTCTTCTTCTTTAAATCTTCAATAGTTTCTTTAGAAAGAAAATCGAGAGGATTAAATCCTATGCCTCCATGTTCTGTTTTTCGTTTTCTAATTTTTAGAAATAAAGGTGCGATCTTAACGGCATCACCACAAATTATACATTCACCTGGGTCTAATCTTTGAATTTCTTCTTTATATTCTGGACCTAAATCTTCAGCACTTGAAATAGTTATATCAACATCTCTTATATCAGTTAATTGATGTATTATCCATGTTCCTGCCTGACCTCTTATCGTAACATCTAATAGTTGGGGTTTTTGAGTAGATATAACGAGATTTGCACCAAATTTTCTTCCTTCTTGAGAAAATAGTTTTACAGTTTCTGATATGTCTGTTTTCTTTTTACCTGCAAAAAGATGAGCCTCATCTATGAAAAGATAAAAGGGTTGAATTTGTTTGGAGGTGCTCGCATTATATAATTTCATAAGAATATTATTGGCAATAACCTCTTGAAGTTCCAACGGTAAACCTCTAAAATTTATAATTGTACATAAATTTGAAGCTACTAAATCAGTTGCATCTAAAGAAAAAATATATTTTATGTCCACATCCGCTCCCTCATTCAAATTTAAATCAGCAAATTCTATTATTTTTTCAACAAATTCACTAGGAGATATTTTATCCTTTTCTAATTCCTCAATTGGAATTTCCGCTTCGGAATCTGAAGGAATACTTGGTAATTTTTCAATTGGTTCTGAAGATTTACTTATATCCCAATATTCAAGTTCTGGCTCTTCATTAGGAATTTCTTCATCAGTTTCTGAAATTTCTCTAGAAATTTTTAAACTAGAATATTCACCATGTCGATCAAAAATGACTATAGGAATTCCTTTTTCTAGGAATTCCTCAATTAACACTCCCATCGTATACGATTTACCCGAACCAGATTTACCCGTAATAAAAATTCTACCAAAATTCTTTACTAATAAACGCACATCATATTTAGAATAACCAAGTAGAGTCCCAAAATGTATTGAATCTTCTTCGGGATTATCAATCCCAAAAGTTTCTATAATTTGCTCCCTTTTAGCAAGATAAACTTCACTTCCGATCTTAAATGGTCTTTTCGGCATATGACCAAGAACTTTTATTGTTGCCATTAATCCTTGTTTATCATTCCAGATATCACTTATCTTAAATAAATAATAATCTTTCTCTTCATTACTATCAGAATCAGTATAAATCACTAAATGATCGTTTCGCCCTAGATTTTTATCCACAATTAAAAAATTAACCGTGTGTGTTGTTGTTTTACCGATTAACTTTCCAGCAATTATATCTTCTTGTTTAGACATTGAAATCTCTTACAAAAATAATGAATACTAAATATTTAATAAAAAATTACACATAAATTTTTAACTATTTATTATAATTCTTATGATAATTGTTTATTAAAACCATCTTTTAACGAGAAAAGTAATAATAATATCATTCTATTCTTTCATTTTTTTTTTTTGGCTTAAATTCATCAGGTACATATGGCTGGGCATATTTATTAACAATTTTAAAAAAATCTTTATCAGAGACTCCCTTCGCTATCTTATCTAACTCTTTCTTTATTATTTGAAAACTTTTTTGCACATCTTCCTTACTCGATTCTTCATGGGCTGCTTTTACTGCAGCTACAATCTTTTTAATAATCTCATCAGGAATATTTAAATCAAGTACTTTTATCTTCTCTTTAATTGCATTAATAATTGAATGAGACCCACTTCCCTTTCCAAGATAAAATTTTCGTCGTCTTCCAATTATTTTTGGATTTATCGGTTCATAACTTAAAGGATGTGCTAATATTCCTGCGATGTGAAGTCCGCTTTCATGACTAAAGGCATAACGTCCAACAATTGCTTTATTTAAAGCTAGAGGTTGGCTAAAATATTTCTCCGTTATTTCACTTAACTCCATTAATTTGTCCATTTTTATACCAGTATCAATTCCATTCCTTTCCAATATTAAAACAACCTCTTCAAGAGCTGCATTTCCTGCTCTTTCACCATAACCGTTTACACATGTATGAGGATAGACACAACCCTCAAATACGCCTACGATGGTATTACATGTGGCTAATCCAAAGTCATCATGACAGTGTATTCCAATATCTGCTTTTTTTTTATTTTTTCTTAATACATTTTCCATAATTTGGTTGACAAGGAATTTTGTTGAATATGGAGTTAATACGCCAACAGTGTCGCCTATTATAATGCGATCCGCACCAGTATCTATTGCTGTGTTGAACACATTAAAAATATGATCTAATTTTGCTCTTGTACAATCTTCAGACACCCAATTTACCTTTAAACCGTGATCTTTAGCACAAATTATCGCTTCTTCGATTATTGACAATTCTTTCTCTTCATCTAATTTTAGAAGTTTCATAAAAAAATCGGAAATTGGCATAAAAATTACAATTTCTTTTGCATCACAATCGATACAAGCATCAATATCTTCTTTTTTCGGTCTTGCAATAGCTAATATTGACGCATTATCATGTTTCTCTTTCATTAATGCCCTAACAATATCTTTTTCCGATTTGGAAACAGCCGGAAAACCAACAGCTATCAATTTTACTCCAGCTTCATCAAGAAGTTTTGAAAGATGGATTTTTTCATCCAATGTAAGGAAGACTGCAGGAGATTGCTCACCATCACGTAAAGTTTCATCCCAAATGTATACTTTTGATGGTTTATATGTGGGCAGCACATCTTTTAGGGAATTATAATCAAAAAGTAATTTTGATAATTCCTCTTTTGTGAATTTATAGCTCATTTTAATTTATAGATGATTTCTAACTGTTAAAATAGAAAATATTTTATTATTTTTATCTTTTATAAAACAAGCTGTAATTAAAATAAAAGAAATAGACATAAAAATTGAATTGGATATTGAGTAATCCTAAAGAAATTTACTTTTTATCTCTTGTGTGATAAAACATGTTTCTTTAATAGATATTCCATCAATTTGTGAGATTTTTGTTTCGATTAATGGATTAAATTTCTCTATAGAATCAATTTCAACTTTTAAAAAGATACCACAATCTCCACTTAGGCGCCAGATATCAGTAACCTCGTCAATTTTCGAGAGTGCTGCACAAATTTCTTTTATCCTCTTAAAATCTGGCTCAATTTTTACAGTTGCCTTTATTTTGGGTTTACTATCTGCTTCATATACAATTGTAAACCTTTTTATTACTCCAGCCTCTTTCAATTGATTAACTCTTCTTCGAACAGTTGCCTCAGTTCTACCAACACTTTCCGCAATTTCATTAAATGACTTTCTAGAATTATCTTTTAATTCTTCTAAAATTCTTATATCAATTGGGTCCATTTTTTTAACAACTTCCATTTTTATTATGTTATTTTTTGATAACCTATCTAATACTATGGAAAATAAAATTAACATTCTATATAAAAATTTTCAGTTACATAAATGAAAAAATAAAATTTTAAAAATAATGTATATCAAATAAGTAAAAATTGTGAAATTAAATAGTTAGAATATATTTTTTTATTAATTCAATAATAAATATTGTTATCTTTTTTTATATATTTCTTTTTTTTGATATTTGAGCTTTATATCCAGAATCCATGAACATTTTAAGTGGATTTTTTGGTATATTTTTATCCTCTCTGTATTTTATTAATATTGAACTGACATCTGTAAAAAAAGCTTCTTTTAAACATGATTCTGCTCTGATAATATCTTGATTTTCCTGGGCTTCTTCTAAATATTTATTATCAATTGTAAGAGCTTTTGTATATATCTCTTGTGTAGAAATTACTGATTGAATCATTGCTTCGATCTTTGGTTTAATATTATGACTTTGATCCAACATAAATGCGGTCTTTCTGTAATCATCAGCATTCCCTTTAATTAATTCCTGAAAGATTAGAAATAATTCATATATATTCAATGAACCTGTTGTTAAATCGTCATCACCATATTTTCTACAATTTAAATGAAATCCTCCTAATATATCTTCATCTATTAGATTTGCAACAATGAATTCAATATTTGTTCCTTGAGGATGGTGTCCCAAATCCACTAAAACCTTTGCTCTTTCTCCTAGATTCTTACAAAATATATAGGATTGTCCCCAATCTGGTAAATCCGTGTGATAAAATGCAGGTTCAAAAAATTTATATTCTAATAACATGCTCATAAAATCAGGCATTGCTGAATAAACCTCTCGAAGTGATTGTAACATCCACTTTTTTCTTTTTATAAAATCTCCCTGACCGGGAAAATTTGTTCCATCGGCGAACCAAAGACTTAGATAAGGAATCCTTAAAATTCGACCAATATCAATACATTCCATAATATGACCAATTGCCTTCTCTCTAATCTCTATTTTAGAATTGGTTATGCTTCCAAATTTATATTCTTCTTCTTGAAATAAGTTTGGGTTTATAGCAGTTATTTTTAGACCTAAATTTTGAGAATAATCGGCAATCTCATTGAATGTATCAACTTTATCCCATGGTATATGAATTGCAACCTCTGGTGCAATCCCTGTAAATTTATTCACCTGTGCTGCATCTTCCAACCTCTCCATTAAATCTCTTGCTGCAATTTTATCCCGAAATACATGAAATCTGGTTCCACCTTCTGAATAACCCCAAGAAGGCGTTGCAATCTTGAAATTTTCTAGTTTTTGAAAAATTGTTTCAATTTTAATATTTCTTTCCTCTAATTTTTTTGTTAAAATATCTAACTCATCAACCATATCTCATTACATCTTTTAATTTCTCTAAATGAAATTTATTTTATGACCTTTTAAATCTAATTCCTTTATGATTAAAGCAATAAATCGCTCTCTCGTTATAATTCCATAATATATCTCAATATTAAATCTATCAACAATACTGAGTTATTACAATTACTCTTAAATAATAAAGTGATGAACTTTTAATAATACAGAAAAACTATTAATATCTGATTAATTTATTTTTGAATTAATCTTAACAAAAAATTAGCATTACCTTTAAAAAAAAGGCTGTAAAAAATGGAGCAAGAAGAAAGAGGAATTCCAGAAAATGTCAAAGTAAGTCTAAAGAGAATTGGTTTGACGGATTATGAGATCTCCATCTATTTAGCACTTGTTTCAGAGGGAGCTATGGATGCACGCAAACTTTCTGATGTATCTGGCGTTCCATATTCCCGAATTTATAATATTTTAAGTATTTTGGAAAAAGAAAAATCTTTTATTATAAAAGAAGAAGAATCTAGGCCCTCAAAATATCATGCAAAATCACCTGATGAAGCCTTATTAATTGCCAAACAGGAAATGTTAAAAGATTATGAAGAAGATTCTAATCTTGTTATTAGAGAGTTAAATCCAATATATCAAAGCCAAAAAAGTCCAATTAAAATAGCACTTTATATACATAGAGGTAAGGAAACTTGTTTAAATACTGTTTTAAGTCTATTTAAGCTAGCAAAAAAATCGATATCTTTTGCTTCTCCAGACTTGGAATTTTTAGTAGATTGTTATGAAGCAATAAAGAAGGCTCGCGCAAGGGGTGTTATTGAAATCAAACTATTAGTTGAAGAAAAATCAATTAAAGATAGTTCTTATAAAGAGATTTTAACAAAATACACTGAAATTGCAGAAGTTAGAGCAAGAGATCAAATATTTGGAAATGGCATTGTTATTGACGGTGGAAAACACGCATTCTTAATCTTTTCTCAGCAATTCTTTGAAAAGATTTCATATTTTGGAATAGTAACAGACCACCTCGCCTTTGGCCCTGCGGCTACATATTATTATACCTACTTATATAATACGGCTAAAAAAATAAATCTCTAATTTCTATTTCATAATAATAATGATATCATATGGCACGCCCGTTATGGTTTGTAAAAATTCTAAAAAAGACATTTCCTCATATAATTATTATTGCTAAGTTGACAAGGTTTCCAATCATAGGAAAATTAATCGAGAAGATACTCTTTGAGGGCGATGATATAATCTTTTTGCCCAAGGATAAAGTAATACAAATTAATGAAAGCTTGAAACCTCAAGATGAAATAATATTACCATCTAAAATAGTTGAATATTTCATTGAAAAAGCAAATTATCATTGGGTCATGAATTTCTGTATATGTCGAGATTCCATGAAATGTAAAGATTATCCTATTAATCTAGGTTGTCTCTTTCTTGGAGAAGCTGTAATGGGCATCAATCCACAATTAGGACGTCGTGTTACAAAAGAGGAAGCATTAGAACATGTGAAACGCTGTCGAGAAGCCGGTCTTGTTCATTTAATAGGCAGAAATAAGTTGGATTCGTCTTGGCTTAATGTTAACCCAGGAAATAAGCTTTTAAGTATCTGTAATTGTTGCCCATGCTGTTGTCTTTATAGAATATTACCTCATGTGACATCAGAAATTGGAGAAAAATTTACAAGAATGCCTGGTGTCTCCATTAAGGTAACTGAGAAATGTATAGGTTGCGGAACATGCACTAAAAATATATGTTTTGTTAATGCAATCAAATTGATTAATAAACATGCCACTATTAGTAATGAATGCAGAGGATGTGGAAGATGTGTTCTAATTTGTCCTCAAAATGCGATTGAATTAAAAATAGAAGATAGTACATTTTTAGATACTACAATCAGTAGAATAACAAAATTGGTTGATGTGTCATAATCTTTTCCGTTTTATATCTCATTTTAAGATTTTAATTCATTAAGCGAGACTATAGCCTTACTCATATCATAAAAGGTTTTATCAATATTTAACCCCGTTAAAGCAGATGTCTCTACATAATCCATATTCAAATCATTTGCGAGTTTATGTATCTCATCTATACCTACTCTTCTCTCAACACGTAAATCTCTTTTGTTTCCTAATAAAAAACCTACAAAATCATCCTTTAATTTTAATTTAATATCTTTATGCCAATTAAATATATTCAGAAAAGATTCGTGACTTGTTAAATCAAACATCAAAAATACACCTTCAGCTCCAGTATAGAAATGTTTTCTCATAGATTGGAATTTTTGTTGCCCAGCAATATCCCAAATCATAAAAGCAATTTCCATGTTAAATTTTTTTAATTGAACTTTTTTCTCGCTTATATTTACCCCAATTGTTGGAAGATAAGTTCTTTTAAACGCTTTATCCGTGAATCTCAAAACAGCTGAGGTCTTTCCAACCTCTGGATCGCCGCAAATAATTAACTTAAATTTAAAACCTCTAAATTTAGATATATCTTCTTTAGTTTCAGGAAATTCCTCTCCATGGAAAGTGGAAATTTCCTCATCTCGCAGTTCTTTTATTAAATTCAATAAATCAATTTTAAAAATCTTTATTTCTCCTGCAATCAATTTTATATCGGCTCTTGATTTTTCTAATTGAGTTATTTTTTTAGTAATTTTCTTAAAAACTGATTCAAAATTTCTATGATACTTGTAAAAAATAACATCCTCAATATCATTGAAAAGTAAATTAATCGCAGTGATTCGAAATCCTCCCGGATAACTTTTATCTTTAATATGTAAATATTTTACAATACTTTTTAGGTTAAAGGATGGGAATGGAATGATAATTAACGATTTGGGAATAAATCCTCTTTCTCCTCTTAATAGAGAAATTGATTTATTATTAACTAATCTTTTTATATCTTCAGATAAATCATCAGGTTCCCATAACAGTGTTGTTGGACCTTCGGTTTCTTGGAATTGCGAATAAATAATTCCTTCAATAGGGCTTTTTTCCATCCTTATCAAAAATATCGATTATTTAATATCTCTCTTTATTCGAATTAATTTTGTCTTAATCGGCTTTAATCTATTAATAACTCATCTAGTATAAATACTTAAACAATAAAAAGTCCAAGAGATAAAAATTATCTTTAAATAAAGTTAAACCCAACAGTCTTTTGTTCAATAAAAAAAAACCTCAATATCTTAGTTTTATTTAAATAATATTGAGATTTTTTTCATTAATAATGCTTAATCTCTGATTTAGATAAACACTCAAAACCATTTTCTTTAACAACTATTAAATCCTCTGTACGAGCACCACCTTTTCCAGGGATGTAAATTCCTGGTTCGACTGTTACTACCATATTTTTTTTTAAAACGAATTTTGAGGTTGCGTTTAAATAAGGCTCTTCATGAATATCAATACCTACTCCATGTCCCAATCCATGAATGAAATACTCTGCAACCCCATCCTCCTTAAATGAATCACGTGCAATGCGGTCCATTTCTGAACATTTCTCACCTGCCTTAATAACGTCTAAAACAGCTTGTTGTGCCTTATTAACAAAATTAATAATTTCCGCTTTCTCATTAGTAATCTTTCCATGAATAAAAGTTCTCGTCATATCAGAGCAATATCCATCATATACTGCTCCAATATCTATAGTAATTATATCCCCATCTTTTATCTTACGCGAAGTCGAGGTTCCGTGAGGAAGCCAAGATCTTTCACCTGAAGCAACTATTGTTTCAAATGCTGCCTTACTTGAACCATTTTTTCTCATATGATATTCAGCCTCCGCGGCAAGATCCAATTCAGTAATTCCATCTTTAATATATTCAATCGCAGCCTTAAGACCAATATCTCCTAATCTGGCAGCTTCCTTTATTTTTATGATCTCATCTTCATCTTTACTCATGCGCGCTTCTTGGATTATGTCAGATATTCCTATAAACTTAGCACCTTTAAATTTTTGTATTAAATCATTATAGTTTTTATATGTTACAAACCCATCTTCAAATCCTAATTTTTTTAACTTTAATTTACCTACTTCATTTTTGATAAAATCCAGATATCCCTTAGGTATCTTTACCAACTCTAACTTCTCTGAAATGTCTAAATCCTTAAGCTTCGAATGAGCCATCTCATAATCTAATTCTGTAACAAAAAATTTTGGTATGCTAAAATTTTCAAAATCCACATTTGGTATTAGTAAAAGTGAATCGGTTTCAATTTTAAAACCTAATAAGTATAATAAATTCTCTGGTTTCTTTATATAAAAGGCATCAACCTTTATTTGGTTAGAAGTAAATTTCTCATTCAATAAAAGTTTATTAATTCTCATATTTATTATAAAAGTGAGATATCAAATAAAAATCTAGAAAAAAGTAGTATTCATATTTTTTATTAATATAATAAATTAGACTTTTCAATTAAGAAGAAAAATTAAATTTGTCGGCGTTATAAGGAAAAGGGAGTATATTCGGTTTGAAGAAATAATTTAAAAACTATTCTAGAATGAGGGAGATGTAGTTTCTAACAATAGGGTTAAGGGTTGAGGTATAAGAATACATTTTTATTTCTCCAGTGTCCGAATATTAAATAAAAAGTTTTTAACTTCTTAAGTTCTATATGAATCCTAATTGTATATAAAGTTTTCGTTTGTCCCGAGAAAAACGGGAAAATCGAAAATGTACATATTAATGTAAAAAAAACTTAAATTTGATGCCAATTTTAGAAAAAAATCATTAATTTATTATTAAAATATCACTAAAGATAATTAAATTAATGTAAATATTTTGCTGATTTTTTTTTAAATTTTTTTTATTTGAAGGATTTTTTTTTAGATATACTCTTTTTTTAGTAATTATTAAGTTTATATTTTTTTTTGTTCTAAAAATTCAACTTTTTTACGGCGTTTTTTAAATTTGGAATATATTTTTCACGACTAACTTTAATTAGCATGTTATAATAATCCATCATTCTTTTTTTCAATTCAGTATGGGAAAAAAGTTCTAATACCAACTTATCATTTTTATCGAACATTGTTGTTGGAGCAATTTCATCTGAAGCATTTATATGACATTCTTTTTTCCATTCTTTAGGAAGGTCGTTATCGAGCTCAACGTCAAGCATTTCTGCAAGAAAAATAGACCAAGCCCGAGGAACAACTGTTACTAAATAGCCTCCTCCGCCAACGGCGAGCCATTTATTTTTGCAATATTTTTTACTATATTGATGTATTTCTTTAGCAATTTCACGATAGCCTGAAAGAGATAAACCTAATTGAGTAAGAGGGTCCAAATTATAAGCATCTACACCAAGTTGTGTAACTAAGACATCTGGTTTATATATATTTAGGATTTCTGGAATAATGTTTCTGAGAAGATTGAGATATAGATAATCATAAAAGCCAGGCAATAACGGAAAATTAATAGAGAAGTATTTCCCATCTCCATCTCCAATTTCATTTACATCGCCAGTTCCGGGGAATAGATACCTTCCACTTTCATGAAAAGATATAGTTAAAACATTAGGATCTTTATAATAAAACCATTGTACACCATCTCCATGGTGTGCATCAATATCTAAATATGTTATTCGTATATTGGGTTTTAATAACTTCATTTTCTTGATAGCTAGAGCCACGTCATTAAAAATGCAAAACCCTGACGCTTGATCTTTATGTGCATGATGTAAACCTCCAGCAGGATTGAAAATTATATTATATTTTTCAGATTGATTCATGATCATTTCAGCAGCTTTAATACTTGCACCAGCGATTAAAGCAGAAGCTTCGTACATCCCTTTAAAAATTGGATTATCTCCCGGACCTAATCCATATTTCCAACCTTTGGCGGTTGGATTAGCTGGATCTTCACTTAATTTTTTTACAGTTTTTACATATTCTTCCGAATGTAGCATCATCAAATCTTTCTCGGTAGCCATTTCTGGAGCAATAATCTCAATCTTAGGGTGGGACATAAGACCAAGCTCCTTAAATAATTTATAAGTTAACTCTAATCTTATTGGTTTTAGAGGGTGTGTTTTACCGAAATTATATGTTATGAAGTCTTCAGAATAAAGTAATCCAACCTTTTTTTCCATAAATAATCATATGTTTTGTTTTATTATAAATTGATTTTTATTATGAAGTTTTGATTGTTTTCGACAAATTCTTACCTTTAACTCTGTATTTATTGATAAGTAATACAATTATAATTACTCCAATAAGAGATATTATGCCGGTTATTATCCAAATCATATTTTTGACAAATAAAGGTTGAAAAGTAAAATAGATATCTTCATTGATATAAAATATTAACGCATTAGTTTTCCACAATCTAGTTGTATTACTTAGAAATCCCGGGGGGTCGTAAATTGTTCCATTTTTTTGAATAAACTCTATATATCCCTCATTAAATTCATCAGAACTCTTTTTATACATATAATTACCCAAAAAATTGATTACTTCTGTGGCTGTAGTTAAATATTTCTCTTGTTCGGATGCCTTAAATAATTCCATTAAACTATATGCATAGAGCGCATTCCCATATCCTTCTTTAATATTTGCACCTATTCCTGAAGTTGAGTTAAACCATACAACAGCTCCCCCCTTTTCAGAATCAATAAAATAGGGTTTTATAATATTAACGATAACATTTTCTGCTTTATCAATATAAACCACATTTCCAGTGGCTTGATAAAGTCTTGCATAAGATAATAATGATAGAGCCTGTGTTCTGAAGATTATTTTATCTGTTGATGCATTACTATATTCTTTAAACCCTTTTCCATTAATAAATAATACATCTTCAAGATATTTCATCGTTTTCTGAGCATCGTTAAGAGATGCATTAAAAATTTCTTGCTCAACATCGATTGAGGATTCTCTAACCAACAATCCATAATTTAGCATACCTGCAATAGCCCATAAAGAGGTATTTGCTAGACAATATTGAAGATTCGGATCTCCTCCAGATGTATATTTATAATAGGAATTAAGTCCTGTTTCATAGCCTTCTCCTTTAATTGCAGTCCAGAACGCTAAATGATAAGATTGAGATGGACCTTGATATTTGGGCGTATTATTTGCTTTCATAGATTCTCGCTGAATGAATAAAGGGTCCAATAATTGGTTTTTAATAATATTATTTTGAGAATCACGATATGCACTTGTTAAAAATTCTAAAGCAATCATGCTATCAATCGTAAAATATATACTCTTATTTTTTTCACTTTCCGCTCTCAAAATTTTATGATACTTCGAAAAATTTGATTGTAATGTTGTTAATAGCTCATTTTCTGCCCATGCATATGTCATCGTAGTTCCTGATATAACATATCTATGATAAAACGCAGCTAATGTAAAGATCTTTTCTTGAGCATATGAATTTATTTGCGCTTCAATATCAATTAACCCACTATAATCATCATATCCAACTCCTTTTAATCCGTTTTCTATTTCATGCAGAAATAATTTGGTCTGTAGAAAAATATTTTTTGCTCTTACATTTGCTATTGTCTCATTAATTGTTTCATTCTCATTTGCATAGACTAAATAATTTCCACCAATTAAGACATTGAAACACAGTAGAATAATAAACAAAAGAGAATTTGTATATTTTTTCATAATTTATTCTCAAAGATTAATAAAGCATAATATCATTCAATAGAAATGAATTGACTATATTTGCATAATAATATTTACTTTAAATTCCATTTTAAATTTAAATAAATTTACTTATCAAAAAAATATTCAAAATTCGTAACAAGAAGATAAAAAAAGGCATAATATATTATTTTCATATTATACCTAAATATAAAATCAAAAAAATAAAATTTAATAGATCTTAATAGGTGTTAACATAAGAGGCAAGTTCTAACTATCAAAAAATATATTAAAAATTAACTTAATTTATCAAGAAAATTATGTCCGTTCGCTTTAAGCAATTTTTATTACGAGTTGGAAAAGATTGTGAGTTTAAACCAATAGAGAATAAGCTATTATTATTTTTAAAAAAAGAAAGCGAACAAAAGAGAAAAAATTATCCCCGATTATTTGAAGCTATGAGAGAGCATTGGCCAAAATATGCTGAGGGGTTTAAAATCTCTCATCTCTTAAAAAATCATTATCGTGAATTTTTTAATTTTTATTTATCTACACTTTTTCCTTTTCGAAAATCTGACCTTTCATATGATGATCCTGAAGCTCCAACTCCTGTAGATTTCAAACTTGTATTTTCTTATAAATATAACGAAAAAGAAATTGAGGTATTAAGAGAGGTCTTAAAGGAATTACATCTTGATGTTTCTGTCGAGAGTATCTTCAAACGACTTTTTATTTTTACAATAAGCTCCTATGGATATATGGTCGAACAAATCTTTAATCGGCCATTTGCATTTCAATTTTTTTCAATTGACGGAGAAAAGATAAATGATAATAGTTATAAAGTAACTGCAATTATTTCAGGAAGAGAGCAATAATTAATGTATTTTTTTTAAAAATCCATCTATTTTAGATAAGATGATAGGTCAACAGCTTCCTCATCTCGTCTTTTAACTTTAATTGATATCTTTGTCCCTTTAAACTTTCTTTCTAGATATAAAATAGTCTCGAGAGGCATTCTTCTTAATATAGCACTTCTTTCATTGATTATCATTAATAATAAATCAATCTTTTCTATTACACTTGGAGTCACTAATGTATTAAAGATCGCCCAATAAATTTTTGGATCTGAATTTTTTAAATTAATTAAATGATTATAAGCATCGGGGCTGAGTATTGCACGAAATACCACATCAATTTTATCATAAATCTGTTTTTGTTGTACATTTTGAAATTCATGCATCTTTTGTTTTTCCAACATCATTTTTAATTTATTCATTCGAATTGTCTCCAATTCATGTTCCTCTTTTTCATCTTCAGGCAATTTCTAATTCACTAGTTCTACAAAAAATTTATCAATATTTAATTTAATACAATACCTTATTGGTAATTAATCTTTCCATTTTTACTTTGCTTTCTCAATAACTTCTAATGCAATCTTCAGGGCTCGTATTCCATCATCTAGAGTTACCTTAAGATCTTTATCCTTATCATATAGGAAATTTAAGATTTCTCTTTTTAATGGTTCTTCCAGTTTTAATGGAGAATATGTCTCATCCTTTATCTCTGGGTTATCTCCCAATAAATTCAAACCTATTCGAAAATTAAATGTTTGGGATATAAAATTTATCTCAATAGTTCCATTAACTCCATGAACATACATTCTTCGAAATTTTGTTGGAGTACACCAATTAGATTCAATTGAACCTTTTGCTTTTCCAAAATCTAATAAAATAAAAGCTGCATCCTCATGTTTGTTATCAATAAATCGATTTACCATGCCAATAGCATTTTTTACCTCACCTAGAATTCTCTCTTGCAAATAAATATCATGAATTGATAAATCCAAAATGACTCCCATATTCCAATCTCTTTTTGGATAAAGTCCAATCCTCTTTGAGGCAATAGTAATGATCTCACCAATCTTTGGGAGATTCTCTAATAGTTTATCAAAAACGGGGTTATATAATTCAATAAAACCGGGCATGACACGGCAATTTGTAAATTCTTTAAATTGTTCTAAATCAGATAATTTTAATGCCATAGGTTTTTCCATTAATACATCTATACCTTTCTCAGCAAACTTCCTAGATATTGTTGGAATACTTGATGGTGGTGTAACTACACTAGCTGCATCGATATCTTCACTTTTAATCATATCATCTACATTAGTATAAACGTTAATATTATCATATAACCCTTTTACAAGCTCTAAATTCTCTTGATTTGCATCACACACAGCAACTAATTTGGAAACCTGACTATAATTCCTTATATGCGCTCGACCAAACCATCCCGCTCCAACAACTGCAGTTCTTTTATCTTTCATTTCTAAAATCAATTTTTTTTAACATCTAATCTTAGATAGTCAAATAACAAATAATTAAATAATCCTTTGCTAATGTTTTTTTAGCCATCCAATTAATAAATGCCATTTATCTCGAAAATTTGGATCTGTAAAAAGACAATGATAACCTCCCTCAATTAAATACAACTCTTTCATATCTGAATTTAGTTTTTCATAAAATTCAGAAACTCCCGTTAATGAGACTTCCATATCTGATGTTCCTTGAAAAATTACAGTTGGAATATTTATTTTTGAAGCCTTTGAGACTGATTTGCGAATATATTTAAAAAGTTGAAATAAATATCGCGCTGATATCTTTTCTAAATGATTTGGATCTGTTTTATCATATTGTTGATGAATGGGGTTATTAATTCCCTCATCCTCCCTTCCTTTTGCGCCAATTACCCTAAAACTTGGAGCAAATATCCTTAATATAAATAAAGGTAACGCAAGAACAATAAGCATTAATTTTCTCTTTATTGGTAAGTTTATTTTCACCGCAGGAGAAAATAATATCAAACCTGTTAAATTTTCAGGATATTCTGCAATGTAATTTATATTGACTGCACCCCCCATACTTTCTCCCACTAAATAGATTGGTGTATTCGGATATTGTTCGTAAATGTAATTTATAAACTCATGCAAATCTTTGAGAATATGCTTAAATCTTTTTAAATCTCCTTTTTTTCCGCCCGAATGACCATGATTCCTGTAATCAGGAGCGATAACCATTATACCTTCATTATATAATTTATCCGCCAGGAGCACAAAGAATTCTCCGTGTCCCCCCATCCCATGACTTATAATAATAATCTTATTTATCTCACTGATTGGTTTCCATACTCGATAAAAAATTTTAGTTCCATCAAAACTTGAAAAATAATAATTTTCACCATTTCCTGCGATGGGATCATCCCTAAGTTGTTGTAATAAGGGATTGATTTCTAGATGATTTATATTGATATTTTTATTGTTTTTTGAGAAGTTCGAGGTCATAACTTGAAAACTTTATGAAATAAATATAATAAAGAATAAAAAATATTTAAATAGGATTTGTAGATGGATTAATATTTTTTTTACTTAAGCACCAAAAGAGAGGTTTTGGTTTTTTCTCTATAATATTTTTAAACAATAAAATTCAGAAAAATGTATCGAATTCTAAATAAAATTAAAAAAGATCTCAAGCATAAATATAAATTAAATAAAAAACTTTTTATCAAACGTTAAAAATGTATTATGAAACTAATCAAAAATTGATTTATCGAATTCATTTAATTTTTTTTACATTTACTTTTTTTCTCTCTTGTTTTTTTAATTATTATCCAATTTACTCATGTTATTGTCCATATATGTTGGCTTGCATTCCGATTTATCAATACTCTGTTAATGGATTTGAAGTATTCACTTTTGGTTTGGGATTTCCATTCGGATTAATTGGACTTATCTTAATATTTTTATCAAATATATTTATTTACAAATTAAAAATAGGTAAAGCATTAATATTGGGAATAACTGGATGTATTTTCATTGGAATTATCTTAATTTATTTACCCATTTTTATTGATAATCATTCTATTCCTAAAATATGCCCTCGAGTAACTGTTATTAATCTTATTGAATTTGGTTATATATTAGGGTTCATAGCATGGATTGCTTTGTGTGGAACTAACATGGGACTATTAATATTTTGGGTCAAGGGAGTGAAACCTAGTAATAGAACTAAGAAATAAAATATAAAAAGAAGTCCCCTGGGCCGGATTTGAACCAGCGACCACACGGTATCTATTCGCTTTAGCTGACGTATTTTCATTGATTCTTTTCTCAATACGCGATAAAAATCTACAGCCGTGCGCTACTACCACTGAGCTACCAGGGGTTTTTAAAATTATTTCCAATAAATATCAATTAATATGTGTAAATTAATATTTATTTTTTAGTTTTTCTAAAAAGAGAAGTTAGGATTAATTTGGTCCTTCTCCGACTTTTCTATAGATAAACCCATGGTCTTGGCATTCTTTTTTAGTAAGAATATTTCGACCATCAATAATTATGGGATGCCTCATTTTCTTTCTGAGGTCAGCTAAATCTAAATTTTTATACATACTATGATTTGTAGCGATAATTATTGCATCAGCATCTATAACTGCTTTATCAAGATCTCTTGTTAATTCCGTAGTATTATAGTCCATCGGTTTAACATATGGATCATGAGCAATTATTTCGATTTTATTATATGAAAATAGACGTCTAACCTCTTCAACAATCGATACTACAGGAGTATTTCTGGTATCATCACAATCTGCTTTATATGCAACCCCTAAAATTGAAATTTTAAAAGGGTTCTCATCAATACCTGTCTCCACAAAAGCCTCGTTAAGCAATTCACTTGTATGAACTGGCATAAATTCATTAACTTTTCTTGAGAGTGGAACCATTTTTGAACAATATTTCTTTTTTGTGTATTTATCATGCCCATATACTAATAACCATGGATCTTTCGTCAAACAATGACCTCCAACGCCTGAACCTGGTATATGCATCATTCTATCTTTTCTCATATTAATAAGACTAATAATTTCGAATATATTTCGATTAAAATCTTCACATAATAATGCCATTTCGTTTGAGAATGCAATATTTATATCTCTATATGTGTTTTCTATAACTTTAGTTAATTCTGCAGTTAATGTATCAGTAATATGAAGTTCAGATTTTATCACACGACTAAACAATGCTAATGCTCGCTTATTTGCTTCTTCACAGCCTCCACCAATCACCCTTGGCATATTTACAATATAATCTATTAATGCTCCAGGCATAAGTCTCTCAAATGAAAATACCAGATAGAAGTCTTTTCCCCTTTCTAAACCACTCCCCTCTTCCAAAATTGGTTTAACTAAATTATCGGTTGTTCCAGGAGCCACGGTTGATTCAATTATTATAGTAGTTCCTTTGGATAAATATTTCGATATATTTTGTGAAACTTCTCTTAAAGATTCATAACGAGGTATCTTTTTTGCATCTACGGGAGTTTGAACATCAATTAAGATATAATCTGCATCCTTGCAAACTGAATAATCATCAGTAACCCTAAATTTGTCATTCTTTACCACTCTGGCAAGCAATTCATCAAGCCCTGGCTCCTCACCCTCGAATGGATTCTTTCCAGCATTAAGGCAATCAATTTTCCAACCAGACCTTTCTGAGCGACGTTGTATTCCTACAACCTGAAAATCTTCAATGTCCGCTAAAAGCACTGCCATTGGGATTCCAACATATCCCATTCCAATGACTACTATTTTTGTAACCATTTTTTAATAAACCCCTTTTTTAAAAATTATAAAATACTAAATTTTTGTCAGTTTATAAGTCTTTTATAAAACTTAGCTTAAAAAATATTTGTAGATAATAATCCAAAGTTTATGTTTTTTAATCATCATTCAGTTCTAAAACTTGAAACCTTGAATATCCCTCTTTACTTAAAGAATAATCTAAATAATCGATTTTTTCAGGAATTATCTTCAAAAACATTTTAGCTTTCCTTTTAACAATCTTTCTCGCATGTTCATAATCATCATCCTCAGGATAAATAAACCTTATTTTAGTTGATGTTATTTGCAATCCTTGAATCTCACCTTCGGACAGTGGAGTATATATTCCTATGCTAGCTATAGGGTTCGCTTTTAGATTTTCTACTTTCGCTCCACCTGCAGGTGTCATATATATGTCTAATCCATCATTGTAGAAATCAAGCGGAGTTGCGCGAGGAATATTATTATTGCATGTGCATAAGACTAAAACCTTCCTCTTATTCAAAAATTTTAAAATTCTCTCCTTTATATGTTCCTTAGGTAATTCTTTTCCCATATTAACCAATTGGTAATAATACTAGGCTATTTATTAAATATATTCTTAAAAATATTTCATTGGTTTATTAAATTAAATAGTAACGAAATTAACTAAACTAAAAATCTATTAAAAAGATTTATTAATAAAAATCGAGATGTATTATTGAACTTACTGAAAAATTAGTAAATATTTCTAATTTTTTAGTATCACTACGAGTCCACCATCACTTTTACTACGGATAGGGCTGTGTATCGTAGCAAATCCTTTTTTTGTAGAAAGGATTCCTCGTTCAAGGAGGGTTGATGCGATAGGAATACGTAACAATGCTTATTTTTCAAAAATTTAATCATAATGTTGATCGCAGAATTAAGATCACGATCAAGATAATTTCCACAATCGCATTGAATAATTCTTTCGGAAAGACTTCTTTTTTTAAGCTTTCCACAAATTGAACATCGTTGAGTAGTATACGATTCGTCAATTCTTATAACTCTTTTCCCTACAAGTCTCGCCTTGTAAGTTAAGAATTCGACAAAACGACCCAACGATCCCGTATTGTTAACAGAATAGTTTAAAGTTTTGTTAGCTTTATTTTTTTGAGCATTTCCCGTAGATTTTTTCTTTTTAGCCATCTCTTTCACATTTAGGTCTCCGACAATTATTGTATTTGCTTTGGTATGTGTCACAATCTGTTTTGAAATTTTATGTTGAAAATCACGCATTTGATAAGCACACTTTTGATGCATCTTCCTGAATTTGTGATGATATTTTCTCCACTTTTTACTATATTTTTTACAGTGGTCTCGCCTTGATTGAATGTTTTCTATTTTCTTTTTCCAATAGAGATCTGCTCTTTTATTTTTAATTTGAATAAATTTAGAGTGCAAATTCACCGCAGATACAATATTTGAAACTCCTAAATCAATTGCTTGATATAGCCCATTATCTTTGTATCTTGGTGCTTGAACTTCATATGTAATAGAAATAAACCATCGATTTTGGAAATCCTTAAAAATTTCCACCTGTTTAACCATTCCAACAGCACAATAAGGATATTTAAGAGAAAATATTAATGGAATTTTTGAAGGGTGTTTATGCGAAAATTGTATCACTTTCTTTTCTAATTTGAAACCACTCTGATTATAACAGATTGTTGTAAATTTTTTTTTTGATTTAAATTTAGGTGGTCGAGCTTGTTTATCTCCATTTATCCATTTCGTAAAAAACGATTTATAATCGGAGTTGAGTCTTTTCAATATCATTTGTAAAACTTTAGAATAAACCCATATATATTCAGGATATTTCTTTTTAAGTAAAGGTAATTTATTTTGTTGCTCTAAAGAAGATATATATTTTTTGTCGTCTTTTGGCTTATATTTGTTTTTATTCCAATTTTCTATTCTTTCAGCTAACGCAAAATTATATATTAATCGACATTTTTACGACAAATCCCACAGAATCAGTTCTTGATTCTTTGAGGGAAATATTCGAATTTTTTGAGTTAGATTCACAATTATTATTCTATAAAGAATAATGACAATTTAACTCGCTTAGGGTTCTAATTTAGAAAATTTTGCCTAAAAATAAGTATGTTTATATTTAAATACATTTTTAACTATATTCTAATATAATAAAAGTACTTAACACAATGATTTTTATAATTTAATTTTAAATAGAGATTACAATTAAACTTATAAGGTGTAAAAAATTAGAGAAGAAACTGATTATGTAGAAGCAATTGAGGCATTTAAAGAAATTAATTTTGTAATTATCGAACCTTGGGGAAGATCAATAGATCATTTAAGGCTTACTATAATTGGAAAACCAGGAACTCCATATAATGGGGGTAGATTCTTGTTTGAGATAAAAATGCCTGAGAACTATCCTTTTGCACCTCCATATGTTTATGCCCATACTTTAATGTGGCATCCTAATATCGACTCTTCAATTCCACCAGGAAAATTGAATATCTGTCTTGATCTTATAAATCCCGATCTTGTAGGTAAGGTTGATGCCTCTACTGGAGCTTCAGGATGGACTCCTTCTAAAACTTTAACAAATATTGTTGAATCATTGAAGGGAATAATGCATGTGGAACCACCATTTTTTAATCCTGGCGATCCTTTAAATCATGAAGCGGGAGAACAATATTTTAGACAAAAATCGAAATTTGATAAAAAAGCAGAGAGCTGGACAAAGAAATACGCTATGGATTAGAAATTTTTTATAGAAATATCTTTAAAGACTTCATTTTTCTTTTCTTTTCTTTCAAAAATTAATCCTCCATAATAATAAATGAATAAAAAATAAAAAAAAATAAATAAATTAATGTTACTAAGTGAATTATTGGATTTTCCAAAAGATTTGCGAGTAGTAGTTTTTGATTTTGATGGAACTCTAGTAAAATTACATGTTGATTGGGATGCTCTGCGTAAATTACTTAGTGATAAATATATGGATGATTTTGGAGAAGAACAAACATTTAGTAGAATTACTTTAGGTTTAGAAAAAGTTGTAGCGAGAGGAGATCCCGAATTAATTGAATCTTATATTCGAACTATTGAAAAATTTGAAAGAGATAATATAAAAGAATATACCTTCTTTGATGAAATCGTTTTTTTTATCGAGAATTTAGAAAAGTTGGGATTGAATTCAAATATAAAATTCGCAATTTTTTCTTTAAACTTTCGTTCAACAATTTTTTCTATTTTGTCTAAACAGAATCTCTTAGGAAAATTCCAATATATTGTAGGAAGAGAAGATGTTGTTGAATGGAAACCTGATCCTGAAGGTCTTTTTAAAATTCTGAAACACTTTAATATTTCTAGCGAACAAGCTATTTATATAGGGGATTCTGAGTTTGATATGGAAGCAGGCAAAAATGCCAAAATAAAAACTTACTTGATTGATAAATTCATAGCGAATATTAAGAAAGCAAGGAGTAAAAAATAGAGTATCATTAAAAGTTTTACAGATAGGAAACGATTACATTATATTTTTTTATTTCTAATTCACCAATATCTTTACCTAAAGGCGTAAGTGTTACAACGTCATTACTCGTTATTTTTAGGCTTTGTAATAGAGCTTCAGGATCTTTAAAAGTGGGAATTGAGGGATGCCAAAGAATCTCTTTATTCATTGAATTCGTGATCATCCACTTTTCGGAATCTAATTTATAACCAGAAACATCCAATGCACTAAAAATGTCTTTAACCTTTGAATTAAATGGAACTACAATACTAACATTTTCCTCTCCTTCAATATCCCCACAATCAATGCAATCTTCTCGTTTAAACACAGGAACCTGTTCGAATATCCCATAAATTCCGCTATAATTTACATAAGGAGGATCCATGGGGGGACCAATATCCCTTCCCTTTGCTCTAAATATTAATTTTAGTGCCTCTTGGGATTGAATACTTGCGATAATTGAACTAACAGTCTGAACCGCAGCGATTTTATTTCCTAAAATATTTTCCATATCTTCAAATACATAATTTGGACCGAAAGTATCTCGAATATTAATCTTCCACTTTTGTATTTCTTCTTCTGATAATGTTGATAATTGCTCATCAGAGAGGTTTTCTTTAAAAACTCGTTCTCGTAATAATTCTAATTCCTCTTTAGCTAATTCCATTAATTTATATATATCCTCATCATTATCCAAATCTGGCATCCATCCATATTTCTTTTCAAAATTTAACTCTGCTTTTAAAACACAATGATTTCTATTTCTCGGAATACCCTTTAATGTGCATGCTGCAATTAGTTTATCATCAGGTGGTGGAATAGGAACTAGACACCGATAACAAGCTGTTTGATCAAGATAATCTTCAGAATATTTTTCATCAAACTCATTTTCAACTTGCTGGCGAACTTTTTCAACAACCGGCTCTATAAATTGAGATTTTAATAGAGATATTCGCTCCTCAAGCTTTTCTATACTTTCTTGAGCAGCAAAATATTCACTGTATTCTTCTTCAGATAAATCCCATAATTTTTCTTGTGCTATTTTATCTATAACTTTTTCTCTCTCATGGAATTTTATATTTGAGCCTTTTGGGATAATGTTTTGAACATGACCCTCAAATCCTACAGTACCACCCTCAACCATTGGCTTTTTTAATCTTAAAGCAATCTTGTTTAAATCCATTCTTGCTCTAACATTATCTAATGCAGCAATAATAACATCCGATTCTTCATACACCTTCATTGGAAGATTTTGTAATTTTTCGAAATAATACTCAACTTCGAGAAACGGAGCCATCAGTTTTAAACGCTCTGCAGCAACCTCAACTTTTGTTCTACCCTCATCTCCTGCATGAAACAACATTTGTCTTGAGAGATTTGAGGTTTCAATTTTATCCATATCAACTAAAATTAATTTCCCTATACCCATTAAAGCCAAATCCTTAGCAATCTCGCACCCCAAGGCTCCGATTCCAATAATTAAAGCACTGCTCCGTTGAAATGTCTCTTGATCCCAGCCTTCAACGAGCTGCTGACGAGCATACATCTTTCTTTCTTCTAAGGAAAATTCCCTTTTTTCCCTCGGTTCCATAATACCTACAACTTATTAGATTAAAAATAAAATTACATAATTCATATAATTATTAACTTTTATTTTTATTCAATAAGTAAATCAATTTTTTATGGATAAATGTAATTCATGTTTCGCTATTCAAAGGGGTGCAAACAATTTTTAAATAAAAAATGGATTTTCTTCTGGTTAATAGTAATCTGGCTTAATTCTCCCTATCTTTTTTTAATGAATCATTTAAATCAAATAATTTTCCCATTTAATCCAAATTATAATTTAGATCTTCAAACGGAGCAAGTACCCATTAAGGCAGCTGCTGTCTCTCAATTTCAAGTGGGCGATTTATTTGGCTTAAATAAATCTTATTACGATGGAGATTTAAGCGGAAAAAATTCAACTATTGCAATATTCGATACGGGAATTTATCCATATCATGATGTTTTCACAAATAATGGAAATAACTCTTGGAATGAAAAAATCGTTGCGTTTTATGATGCTTTTGAACAAAAAGAAAAAAGCCCGGAAGATATTCAGTGGCACGGAACATATGTCTCATCAATTGCAGTAGGAAATTCATCAAAATATCTTGGGATAGCCCCTGGGGCAAAGTTAGCAGGTGTAAAAGTATTTAAATTGTCTGAAGAGGGTGATGAATTAATATCATCCATAAACGCGATTGAAAATGGGATTGATTGGATTCTTGAAAATAAGAATAAATATAATATTAAAATAATAAGTTTCAGTTTTGGATTAGAGGCTTCATCAGATAGTAATTCAATCAAACTCTTAAATTCAATCACAGAATCTCTGATTGAAGCAGGAATTGTTGTGGTAGCAGCTGTAGGAAATGATGGAGAAGAGGGAACAGGTTTTCGCACAATTACTTCTCCAGCTGATGCAAAATCGGTTATTGGTGTAGGTGGTGTGAAAAGCAACGGTATGATGTATCCAAAAAGTAGTAAAGGCCCTTCTAGTGAAGAAATTATTAAACCAGATTTATGCGCACCCGCTGTTGGTATATATGGAGCTAAAAAGGATGATTTTGGAAGTAATCATACATATATATACGCTTCAGGAACATCTGCAGCAACTCCTATGGTTAGTGGATTAGTATCATTAATGCTTGAAAAAGATCCTTCTTTAACACCCCTTGAAGTAAAAAGCATTATTTCTTTAACTTCCATAAAAACTATTTATCCAAGAGCTATCAAAGATAATTATCAAGGATGGGGAATGATTCAAGGTTATGCTGCTCTAGATGCACTAGACCAATATATAAGTTTTGAAAATAATAATAGTGTTAGTTTTTCCTTAGGAGATAATTATAATCAAAAAAAAGTGTGGTGCAGAAAAATCAACCTACAAGGTGGAATGCATTATTTTTTTGATTTAGCCCTATTAAATGATGCAGAAGCAGAGCTTTATATTTTTGATACAACACCTAATTATTATGGAGAACCTATAATAACTGCTTCAACCATTAACCAATTCGATTTCTATAGAAGATGCGGAATTTTTATACCAAACAATCATGAGTATTTCTTAGTTGTAAAATTGATATTTGGCAGTGGTTCAGGAAATTTTTTATTATCAATAATTTTTGATTATAGATTATTAATTATAGTAGCAATTTCGGCTCTAATGATAGTTGGAATAATTTATATAAACCGAGATCTTAAAAAATCCATTATTGAAATAAAAAACATTTAAACAGTTATAAATTAAAATTTAAGAATTATTTTTTCTTTGATTTTTTGGCAGCATCTTTTATCCATTTATGTAGCTCTTTAAGTTCTTCCTTGGTTTTTTGTTTTTCTTTCTCTATTGCTTTTTGTTCCTTGTCCTCTTCAGCTTTTGCAATTTCTGCTACCAAATTTTGTTTAATTTTAATCATTTTTGTTAACTCTTTTGCAAAACTAGCAGCATCTGATTTTATTTGTTCTTTAGTAACAACTTGAATACTTTCTTGTTCTAATCGTTGTTGTCTTAATGATTTGATAATGTCATCTGAAATTGCTGAAATTTCCTTAACTGATTGTATTTTCATTGTTTCTTCTTCTATTCGACGCTGTTCTTCCAATCCTTTTTGTTTTAATAGTGCCTCTTGAGCTCTTTTAATTTCTTCCTGTACTATTATTGCATTTTCTTCTAATTTCTTAGTAGTCTCTATTTCCTTTTCAATATATTTTATCTGTTCAAACCAGCCAATACTTTTAAATTTTTCAACAGCCTGATCAAATTGTTCGTAAGCAAAATTAAACTGGTGCATTAAAACTGATTTTTTTGCATCATCAAGAAGATTAAAACCCTCTTGTTGAAGTTTTTCTCGTTGTTCTTGTTCAAATTTAAATGCTTCAAGCTTTATCCGTTGTTCTTCTTGAACTCTTTGAACTTCTAGCTTTTTTCTTAGAATTTCCTGCTTAAATTTCTCATATTCTTCAGCAGCACGAATTCGAGCCTCTTCTTCTTGTTTTTGTTGAGTGATAAATTTTTGTTTTTCTTCTCTTAAATTTCTGATTAAAGCGTCTATATTCGCAATTTCTGGCTCCCAATTTATCTCTAAAAGAACATTTCTTGCTTCTAAATATAACTCAATTGATTTATCAAAATCAGGAGGGAATTCCTTTAAAAATTTATCAGCATTCTCCAATAAGGTAAATGCAACTTCTCTACGACTTTCTACTTTTTTAATTAATTCTTCTCTTTGCTTTAGAGCCAAATATTTTGCTCTTTTCATTTCCTCTTCTTGACGTTGACGTTCTTCAATAATTGTTCTAAGCTCGGCTTCTTCTCTTTCTCTCTGGAGTTGGGCTTCCTTTTCTTGTTGTATAATTTGTTCTTGTTCTAACTTTCTCATTTGTACTTTTCTGATCATCTCATTGATTGACTCTAAGGGATATTGAATTTCACTTAGAATTAATGAAGCTTTTAGGTATGTTTCAATTGCTTCATCAAAGTTACCAGTCTTAATAAATTGTTCTGCTTCTTCTAGTACCTTGAATGCTTCGTTTCTTCGTTGTTCAAAACGAGTTTGTAATTTTTCACGTGATACAATAGCTTTTAACTTCTCCATCATTCTTTCTTGTTCCAATTGAACTTTTTGGGCAATCTCCCCTTCAAGGTACTTTTCTTCTTCTTCTCTTTGGAGCGCTGCTTCCATTTCTATATGTTTAAGCTGTTCTTGCTCTAATTTTTTATTCTGAACTTTTTTAATCATTTCATTAATTGAATCGATAGGATATTGAATCTCGCTAAGAATTAACGTGGCATTTCTATAAGCACTAATCGCTAATTCATATTTTCCGGAGTTGGTTAATCGTTCTGCCTCTTCTAGCACTCTAAATGCTTCTTCTCTTCTTTGTTCGCGATAATCTTTAATTATTTCTTGTGCTTCAAGCGCAATCTTTTTTGACCTCATTTTTTCTTTCTCAAGCTTTATATGATAAACAATTTCCCTTTGAAATCCTTCTTCTTCTAATTGTTTCTGAATTTGAATCTCTCTTTCTCTTTGACGTAATTCTTCTTGTTCCCTTTGTTTTAATTTGATTTTTTGAATCATATCTTTTACAACGTTTGATGGGAATTGAATTTCACTTAAAATTATATCGACTTGACGGTATAGTCTTAATGCTTCCTCAAAATTTTCTTCTTTCGTCTTTTCTTTAGCTTTATCTATAATGTCAAATCCTTCCTTACGCCTATTTTCACGATGAGCAAGTAATTCTTCCTGAGTCTGAATAGCAATTTTTTTTGCTAACATTTTCTGTCTTTCATTCTCAATACTTCGTGCGATTTTTACCTGAAAGTCTCTTTCCTCTGCATCACGTTTAACTGCTAACTCAATTTGCTGTTGTTTGATTTGTTCAATTTCGAGTTTGCGCTTATTTAAATTATCTAGTGTGTCTTGAATTACTTTTAGATATGGTCCTTTCCATCCTATTTCATTAAGAATTCTCATAGCAGATATGTGTATTTCAATAGCATCATCTAATTTATCTCTTTTTATATATGTATCTGCAACTTCAAGCATTTTTAGCGTTTCATTTTGCCTTAAATAATTTGCTTCTGATAAAACCTTTTGTTGTTCTTGAATATATTGTGCCATTTTTATTTTTTCTGCGTTCATTACCTTCATTTGCACAATATTGTATTGAAATTCTCTCGTTTCTTGTTCCCTCCTAAGCGCTTCTTCTCTAGCTTTTTGCTCCAAAAGTTCTCTTTCCTTCTTTCTCCTTTCAAGTTCCCGAATAGCATTTTGAATATTTCTTAATTCCTCAGTCCATTGAATTTCAGCCAAAATTATTGAAGCCTCGTGATATTTCTCTATAGCGGCATCAAAATTTCTCTTAATTGTAAACTGTTTTGCTATATCTAAAATATTGAATGCTTCATTCTTTCTTGTTTCTCGATATTCCATTTCTTTTTCATATTCTCTAAGCATAATTTCTTTTTCTTTGAGTCTTTTCTCTTCTCTTTTCAATTCTTGAGTAATCTCTTCCTGAAAACGTCGGTATTCAAGCTCTCTCTGAGTAGCTGCTTCAATTTCTCTCTGTCTCATTTGCTCTTCTTCTATTTTTCTAATGTGAAGTTTTCTAATCATTTCATAAATTGCATCAACTGGATATTGAATTTCAGTTAGATAAAGAGCTGCTTTGCGATAAGTTTCAATAGATAAATCTAAGTTTCCTCTTTTTATTAAGAGTTCCGCTTCATCTAATATTTTAAATACTTCATCTCGGCGTTTTTCTCGGTATGCCCTTATATTTTCTTGAGTTTCAATCTCAATTTCCTTCACTATCATCTTCTCTCTCTCAAGTGCTACCTGATGAGCAATTTCTCTTTGAAATGCCTCTTCTTCTAATTGTCTTTTAATTTGAAGTTCTTTCTCTTTTTGACGTAATTCCACTTGTTCCTTTTGCTTCATCTTGATTTTTTGTATCATTTCTCTTACCGCATATGATGGAAATTGAATTTCACTTAATAAAATATCAGCTTGGCGATAAAGCGTTAATGATTCATCAAATTTTCCAGATTTAGTTAGTTCTTCTGCTTTATCCATAATATCAAATGCTTCCTTACGTCGATTCTCTCGATAAGTAATTAATTCTTCCTGAGTTTGAATATCTATTTTTTTTACCAGCATCTTCTTCTTTTCAGACTCTATACTTTGAGCAATTTTGGCTTGAAATTCTCTTTCCTCTGCTTCACGTTTAGCTGCTAATTGGATTTGATGTTGTTTTATTTGTTCAACTTCAAGTTTGCATTGAGTTAAATTATCAAATGTATCTTGGATTACTTTAAGATAAGAACCCTTCCATCCTATCTTATTAAAAATTTCTACTGCTGACCTATAAATTTCAATAGCATCATCTAATTGACCTCTTTTTATATGAGTATCTGCAACTTCAAGCATTTTCAACGCTTCATTTTGCTTTTTTAGTTGTTGTTCTGATAAAACCTTTTGCTGTTCTTGTATAAATTGTGCCATTTTTATTTTATCTTCTTCACTCTTTTTCATTATAGAAATTTTTTGCTGAAATTCTCTTATTTCCTCCTCTTGTTTGAGAGCTGCCTCTCTTAGTTCTAGTTGCCAAAGATCTCTTTCTTTCTTTTTCTTATTAAGCTCACTAATTGCATTTTGAATGTGTTCTAATTCTTCTGTCCATTGAATTTCTGCTAAAATTATTGAAGATTCATGATATTTCTCAATAGCCGCATCGAAATTTCCCCTCATTGTTAAAATTTGTGCTGAATCTAAAATATGAAATGCTTCCTCTTTTCTCATTTCCCGATATTTTACTTCTTCTTTAAACTCTCTGATTGCAATTTCTTTTTCCTTTAATCTTTCCCGCTCCTTTCTTAATGCCTCAGTAATCTCAGTTTGAAATTTCTTTGCTTCTAATTCTCTCCAAATTGCATCTTCTCGAGCTTTTTGTTCCCAAAACACTCGTTCTTTCTTTTTGTATTCAAGATCGCGAATTGCATTCTGAATAAGAGCTAACTCTTCTGTCCATTGAATCTCAGCTAAAATAATCGATATCTTATGATATTTTTCTATAGCTGCATCAAAATCTCCAGCAATAGTCAATTTTTCAGCTTTATCCATAATCTTAAATGCCTCATCCCTCCTTTTTTCTCGATATTCTTTTTCTTGTTCATATCCCCTAAGTGCAATCTCTTTTTCTCTTAATTTTTCACGCTCTTTTCTTGAAATTTCAGCAATCTTTTCTTGAAATTCTCTCTCTTCAAGCTCTCGTTTAATTGCTTCTTCTCGAGATTGTTGTTCCCAAAGTTCTCGTTCTTTCTTTCTATTTTCCAGTTGGCGAATTGTATTTTGAATAAGTGTTAATTCTTCTGTCCATTGTATTTCCGCCAATATTATAGAAGCTTCCCGATATTTCTCAATTGATGCATCAAAATCTCCTCTAAGTGTTAATAACTTTGCTGAATCTAACACATCAAAAGCTTCCTTTTTTCTATCTTCACGATATTCTACTTCAGCTTCATATTCTATGAGTGCAATTGTCCTTCTTCTTAATCTCTCACTCTCTCTTCTTAATTCCCAAGCGATTTTATCCCGAAATTCTCTTGATTCTCTCTCCCTTTGGGCTGCCAGTTCAATTTCTCTTCGTTTAAGTTCCTCTTGTTCAACCTTTTTTAACCGAACCTTTCTAATCAATTCATGAATCGAATCAACAGGATATTGTATTTTACTTAAAAGAAGCACGGCATTTCGATATGCATTAATTGCCGGCTCAAAATTCCCGATTTTAGTTAAATCCTCCGCCTCATCCAATATCTTAAATGCTTCCTCTCGTTTTTGCTCACGATATACTTCTATCTTCTCGCGTGTTTCGATTGCTATCTTCTTCACCATCATCTTCTTTCTCTCAAGTGCTAACTGACGAGTAATCTCTTTTTGAAATGTTACCTCCTCTAATTGCCTATGAATTTGAAGTTTTCTTTCTTTCTGTAATAACTCCTTTTGTTCCTTTTGTTTCAATTTAATTTTCTGTATCATTTCTTTAACAGCATGTGAGGGAAATTGAATTTCACTTAAAATAATATCAGCTTGACGATAAAGCTCTAAAGCTTCATCAAAATTTCCACGTTTTGTTAAAATCTCCGCCTTATTCATTACATCAAATGCTTCAGTACGCTTTTTTTCTCGATAAGCAAGTAATCGTTCTTTAGTCTGAGCCGCGATTTTTTTAACAAACATTTTTTTCTTTTCTAACTCAATATTATGAGTAATTCTTGCTTGAAATTCTCTTTCTTCACCTTCATGTTTAACCGCTAATTCCTTCTGTCGCTGTAGCTCTTGTGTGATTTCAATCTTACGTCTATTTAAATTTTCTAGTGTATCTTGGATTACCCTAAGATAAGGGCCTTTCCAGCCAATTTGATTAAAAATTTCTATTGCCGATTTGTGAATTCTAATAGCCTCATCTAAATTTCCTTCCCTTATATGCTCATCTGAACTCTCGAGCATTTTCAATGCTTCTTCTTGTTTCTTTAATTTCTGCTCTGATAAGATTTTTTTCTGTTCCTGAATATATTGCGCAAATTTAACTTTCTCTTCTTGCTGACTTTTGATTAAAGCAATTTCATGCTGAAATTCTCTTGCTTCTTGTTCCCTTTTGATAGATTCCTCTCTTACTATTTGTTCCCACAGTTCTTTATCTTTCTTTTGTTGCTCAAGTTTGCGTATTGCACCTTGAATAAGTGCCAACTCTTCTGTCCACCGAATTTCAGCAAAAATAATCGATGCCTCATGATATTTTTCAATCGTAGCATCTAAATCCCCCCTCATTATTAACATCTTTGCTGCATCTAAAATATCAAAGGCCTCATTTTTTCGATTTTCACGATATTTTACTTCAGCTTCGTATTCTCTTAGTCTAATTTGACCCTCTCTTAACTTTTCACGCTCCGTCCTTAATTCTTCAGCAATCATATCCTGAAATTCTTGGGTTTCTTGCTCACGTTTCAATAATACCTCTCGAGTCTTCTGTTCCCATAATTCTCTTTCCTTTTTTTTATTCTCAAGTTCTCGAATCGCATTCTGAATAAGTGCTAACTCATCATCCCATTGAATTTCTGCAAAAATAATCGAAGCTACTTCATATTTTTCTATAATATCATCAAAATCTCCACTGATTGTCAATTTTTGAGCTTCATCTAAGATCTTAAATGCTTTCTCCTTTTGTTTTTCGCGATATTTCACTTCTTTTTCATATTCTCTAACTGTAATCTCTTTTTCTCTTAACTTCTCACGTTCCTCTCTTAATTGTTCAGAAATTTTATCCTGAAACTCTTTCGTTTCCTTTTCTCTTTTTAAAGCATCTTCTCTTTCTTTTAATTTTAGAAGTCTCATTTCTTTCTTTCTGTTTTCAAGATCTCGAATAGCACCTTGAATGAGTGATAATTCATCAGTCCATTGAATTTCTGCAAAAATCATTAATGCCATGTAATATTTTTCTATGGCAATATCAAAATCCCCGCGTAATGTGTATTCTTCTGCCTCATCTAATATTTTAAAAGATTCAACCTTTCTTTTCTTCCGATATTCAATCTCTGTTTCATATTCCCTAATTTCGATCTTTTTCTTCTCTAACTTTTCCCTTTCTTTTCGAATCTGTTCGGCAATTGTTTTTCGAAATTTTTCATCTTCCTTAGCACGCTTAACTTTTAATTCCTTGGCTGTCTCCTCATTTTTCAAAAATTCACTATATTTATGTTGAACCGTGTTTATTGTAGTTTCAATTGTCGCAATTTGATCAGCCCAACCTATCTCTCTAAAAATATCACGTGCCTTTTTATAATTTTTAATTGCCTTTTCATAATTGCCTTTTCTTACCAATTCATCGCCTTCATTTATTACATTAAAAGCTTTTTTCTCTTTTGCGTGATCCATTTCCCGTATCTTTTCAATCTCTTTTTGTTTTAGGGAAATTCCTTCTACTTCCTGTTCTGCTTGAATCTTTTCATGCTTTTTTATAATTTCTTGGAATTTTAAATACTCTTTCTCTCGAGCTTTTTTCTCCTCGAGAACTTTCTGTTCATTTTCTTGTCTCCTTCTAATATCCGAGATGAACTTATATATTGGCTTAACATAATCAGTCCATCCTATTGATTGTAATAAATCTATTGCTCCATTAAAATTCTCGATTGCCCCATCATATTGTTTCTCTCGTTCAAATCGTTTTGCAATATCAATCATCTTAAAAGCTTCTTCTTGAATATGCTCTTCATGCTTTTTTCGTTCTTCAAACTCTACTATTTTCTGCTTTTTAACTTCAATATCTGCTTTTGCTTTTACTGAGATTTCAGGGATTGGTGCAGTAACCGCTGCTTCTTTTGCTTTAATTTGCTGTGCTTGCAACTTTTTATAATTTACTCTATCTTTATTTATCTTATCAATGATTTTATTAATATGAACTAATTGATCAGCCCACCCAATAGATTCTAAGAGCTGCCCAGCCATACCATACTTTTCCATGGCTTCATTAAATTCCTTGACCTTTATTAAACGCTCACCCTCATCCATCAATTCAAATGCTTTCTTTTGAACCTCATCCTCACGTCTTTTCTTCGCTTCATATTTCATTATTACTTTTGATTGTACGTCCATAATTTCTGGAACTATTTCTTTCTGAGGAGCTGTTTCCGAAGTAACGGGTTGGGGTGTAGCTCTAGCAGCTTGCTCAACTTTCTGACCTTCCACTTTTTCAAATGCTACCCTCTGCCTTTCAACCGAATCAATATCGCTATATAAATAAGACAAATTCTCGTCAGTCCATCCAATAGATCTCAATAGATCTAAAGCTTCGAGATATTTTGATTTTGCTACATCAAAATTCTTTTCCTCTAAAAGCTTTTTACCCATATCAATCGATTCAAAAGCACGATTTTGTATATCCTCTTCCCTTCGTTTTTGAGTCTCAAATTCCATTCGTAATTTACTCCGTTTATCAAGTCCTGCAGGAACAATTGTTGTTTCCGGAGCTCCAAAAGACTTTTCAACCTTGATGGGTGCCTGTTCAGCCCGTAATGCTCTTTGATGGGCCATAATTTGTTGCTGTTTGAAGATATCCACTAATTTTTCAAGTTTTAACTTGATTTGTCCTAATAAACTCTCATCCCATTTAGCCTGTTCCAATAACTTTATAGCTGATGAATAACAAGATATGGCTTCTTGATAACGACCATCGACTTCTAAAGACTTTGCTTTATCCAAAAAGTGGAATGCTTCATCTCTTAGACCAGAAAGCTCAACTTCGATTTCTTTTCGCTGCAAAGCCTTCTCTTGTTGAGTCACTTTAGTTAAATGTACTATTCGCTCATTTATATCATCAATATGAAGCGATAATAATCCACTTAGTTTTAATAATTCAACAGCCTTTGAATATTCTTCAATAGCTTTTGCCCAATTTTGCTGAGACTCATATTTTTCGGCTAAGTCTAAATGCCGAACTGCCTCCTCGGCTAATTGCTGGGGTGATGGTTTCTCGAACATTTAAAAATACCTTGATTTATGAAATAATTTAGAAAAAATAATTATCTTAGTTTAAGAATAAATAACTCCGATAATATTAATATTTTAAATCTTGAATATTTATTTTTTATAGTAAAAAACTAATCACACCGTTTATAAATTTAATAGTGCAAACAATTTTAACGATGAATCGATGATAAAAAACAAAACAATCTTAATTACTGGAGCCTCTGGTTTTATAGGCTCACACCTATCGGAAAGGTTAATCGGAAACGGAAATTTCTTGATTCTAATTGATAACTTCAATGAATATTACTCCGGTAAAGAAAAAAATTTGCTCGATTTAACTCAAAAATATGAAAACGGGAAAGACTTCATTTTAATTAAGAAAGACCTCAGAGATGATTCTACTCTACAAGAAATTGACCATGACATTGATATAATATTCCATATAGCGGCTCAAGCCGGTGTACGCTATTCAATTAAACACCCAATAGAAGTAATGGACAATAATATCAAATCAACTATTAAATTATTTGAATTCTGCTTAAATAAAAACATAAAACAAATTGTAAATGCCTCCTCCTCCTCCGTTTATGGGAATCCAGAATATACCCCCGTAGATGAAAATCACCCCAAAAACCCAATCTCACCTTACGCCGTATCAAAACTATGCTGCGAAAAATATGCCGAGTTTTACTATAGATTATATGGATTACCAATCACTTCACTACGCTTTTTTACAGTGTATGGCGCCCGCCAACGCCCCGATATGGCAATTCGAAAATTTTTTGATTTCATCCTTAATGACCAAGGAATAACCATATTTGGGGATGGAGAACAACTTAGAGATTTCACGTACATCTCAGATATAATTAATGGAGTAATCGCCGCAGGAGAAATACCAGATGCAGTTGGAGAAGTGTTTAACCTCGGCTGCTCGAGTCCGATAACCGTAAATGAATTAGTCGATCAAATGTATTCCATCGCAAGTAAACAGAAGAAAATTCAATTTATTGAGAAACAACTGGGTGATGTCGATATCACATACTCTAACGTCGAGAAAGCGAAAAAAATGTTAGACTATTCACCAAAAATAAAAGTCTCTGAAGGATTAAAACATCATTTTCAATGGCAAATTAACTTTTAATCAGAAAAAAAGACTAAAAAATTTGTTTTAAATTCTCATAACCTTCAAGTAAATCTTCTTTACTTATCTTAGATTTAATTCCTAAATCTATGATTAAATCCATGAATTCTGATAACGGAATATTTGCAAGATATGCAGCCTTTCCAATTGAATACTTGCCCTCAGCATAACCTTTTATCGCTAAGTATATACTTCCATTAGTGATTAAATCCCTAATTAGATCTGATTGTTCTGCTTTTTTTATTTCTGAATATCTTTTGATAATCTCTTCCAAACTTTCATTAATTCTTACAGATATAACCCTACCCATTTTTTATACCTCCATATTTTCTATTCTATTTTTAAATTCTAAAATTGGCTCCTCTTTATACCATCCAAATTCTTGCAATTTTTCAAATTTTAACAAAGATATATTTTTTGAAAGTTTCTTTTTTGAATATGATCGTATAATAAATAATGGAGTCGTAAAATATTTAATCTCAAGAATTTTACAAACTTTTAATGTTCTATAGTCATCAGTTCCTAATAGCTCTGCTTTTCTTTCTAAGTATAGAATAATTGCTTCTGATTCACCTTCATGTATATTAAAATCCTTCATAAGTTTCTTTTTTTCAGTTAAATTCTTTATATTTTCTACTATTATTTTTCCATCACTAATTTTTTTATCAATTAAAAAGGCATCCATTTTTTTAAATTTTTTTCCTTTCTCAACAGATTCAATATAAACTGCTTGAGGTATCATTACACTCCCAAATGCTTCAATTAATAAATCCAACATCTCTAATTTTGATATAAGTATTAATATTGAAGAATCGCAAATTACAATAGTCATCTAATAATTTAATAGAGTATACATTTATAACTTTTTGTATACGACTAATTTAAAAATTAAATGGATTTTGAGATAATATGTATAAGGAAATATTAATTAATGGTTAATAGTTCATTCAAATCACTCTCTTTAGTAAATTTTTATCTTTCCTTTATTCAAAAAGGTAAATTTATAATAATAACAATGATTTTTTCAATTAGGTGATTTTGATTTTGGATTTAGAAGGCACAAAAATTTTAGTGACTGGTGCTGCGGGGTTTATCGGCAGCAACTTGACCGATACATTCTTAGAGAAAGGAGCACATGTAATTGGGCTTGACAATTTATTCAACGGTC
The DNA here is from genome assembly GCA_030606485.1 of Promethearchaeota archaeon. Lineage (GTDB taxonomy): Archaea > Asgardarchaeota > Lokiarchaeia > Sigyniarchaeales > SOKP01 > 6H3-1. Next base: position 396,188 of record JAUWGH010000001.1, read on the forward strand.
GTATGGAAAATTTAGGGATTGCGCTTCAAAATCCGATTTTCACGTTTCATAAGGCAGATATCCGTGATTATGATTTTTTATTAGAGATCTGCAAGGATATCGATATCATTTTTCATGAAGCCGCTTTTACGAGTGTTCCCCAATCTGTTAAGATGCCAATTTCTTGTAATGAGGTGAATGTCGGTGGTACGCTCAATATTTTGAATGCTGCAAGGGTTCGGGACGTGGAAGCCATCATTTTTGCCTCGAGTTCGTCGGTTTATGGGGACACACCGACCTTGCCGAAAAGGGAAGATATGAGTCTTATCCCAATTTCTCCTTATGGCGCAGCAAAGTTGGCATGTGAAAAGTATCTTTATACATATTATAAAGTTTATGGTTTAAACACCATAGCGTTAAGGTATTTCAATGTATATGGCCCAAGGCAGAAGGATTCAACGTATAGCGGGGTTATACCGATTTGGCTGGGGCGGATATATCGTAATGAAAATCCAATTGTGTTCGGAGATGGAGAGCAGCGCCGGGACTTTACTTATATTAAAGATGTGGTGGATGCAAATTTGCTTGCTGGGGTAGCGAAGAATATTTCAGGCGAGGTGTTCAATATTGGAGCGAGTTCTCCGATTACGGTAAATAAACTTGCAGTTATTATGAAAAAAGTATGCGGAAAGGAGCATTTAGGGATTGATTATACGGATCCCAGGCCGGGTGATATTCGAGATAGTTTTGCGGATATTGTAAAAGCGAAGGAAATTTTAAAATTTGAGCCAAAATTTAATATTCAAACAGGGCTTGAGGCTTATATTGAATGGTCTAAAAGTAGAAATTTTGCTCTATAATAAACACGCTTAATTTAATTTGGTAGATAGCCCATTTTTTTTAAGGATATTAGAATTGTATTTTTACATTCTTTAATCGTTTGTTTATCGGTTTCAATAATAATATTAGGATTATCTGGTTCTTCAAAAGGATGATCGATTCCCGTAAAGTTTTTTATTTCTCCGGCTCTTGCTTTTTTATACATTCCTTTTGGATCTCTCTGTTCGCACACTTCTAAAGAGCATTTCACATATACCAAAATATAATCTCCGATTTCTTTCCGAGAATATGCTCTGATTTTATTATAAGGTGAAATAAAAGAGCAGAGCACGGCTACCCCATTTCGCGTTAATAATTTTGCGACAAATGTAACTCTTTCGATATTCATATTTCGATCTTCTTCAGTAAATCCAAGATCTTTGGTTAAACTTTTTCTAACAATATCGCCATCTAATCTTTCTACTTTCATTCCCGTTTTTTTAAGTTCCTCTGCAACAGTATCAGCAATCACACTTTTTCCGGAGCCCGAAAGTCCGGTAAACCATAATGTAAATCCTTTATGTTCCATTTTTTTATCTACAAATTTATAAATTTTAAAATTCTATAATTTCTCCCTCTAAATCTTTAGGGATATCAACACCTAAAATATTCAGGGCAGTTGGTGCAATATCCAAAATATTTTGAGTTGGTAATTTTTTACTAATTTTTCTTTTTGGATCGGAAATAATGAATATTCCATAATAATCATGAACCGCATCATCGGGACCCGTGTCATTCTCATCAAGATACATTGTATCATACCCTACTGTTCCTGCCGATCTCCAATTTAAATCATCAAAATAAACCATTAAGTCGGGTGCATCTCCTCGAATAGTATCATATAACTCCTCAGGCTTAAAAACCTTAGTATCCATAGAATTTCCTTTATCATCTTTTACATTTTTTAATAGATTAGCAATTTTTTCCCGCCATTTTTCATATTCTTCTGGTTTAATAATTCCATTAGGTTCCCTTCCTTTAACGTTCAAAAATATTCGAGCGTAATAACCTCCCCAACCCCACGCATAAGTTTTTCCCCAATCAATTTCAGCATCTTCCAATCGAGTTCTTGGTTTTGGATTATTTTTAAATTTTAAGAGTCCAAGTTTTTCGAGCGCCATATTCACACATAGGCATCCTTTCATCGCTTTTGCTCCATGGTCTGAGACGATCATAATTGTAGTATTCTTCTCATCAATTAACTCTAAAATTTCTCCAACTTGTTTGTCAAGAAATTTATAAAAATTTTTTATTGCACTTTCAAACATATTACCCGGTTCATATTTGTGATGTGATTTATCGTAATATTTCCAAAAAGCATGATGAAGTCTATCCAATCCAATTATTACAAAATGGCAATAATTCCATTCTTTTGTTTTAATTAGATATTTAACTGTATTGAAGTGAATTTTGGTCATTTGGTATAGATCAATTAATAGCTGTTCTTTAGCGTTAGTTCTAAATTTTACGTCTAAGATATAATCTCCGACATTTTCACTTATTTCTTTCTTTAATTCAGGAGGATAAGTAAATTCTGATAATGTATCTGGTGCAATAAATCCTGCTACAAGACATCCATTTAATGGTTTTACAGGATAAGTTGGAGGGATTCCTAAAATAATAGATTTTAATCCTTTTTCACTGATAATCTCCCATATTTTTGGTTCAATAATAATCTTTGAATTTGCAACCCAATAATCTGTATAGGAGTTTTCTTTTCGATGGCGGAATCCGTAAATTCCTAATGTTCCCGGTTTTTTCCCAGTAACCATTACCATCCAAGCAGGAATAGTAATTGGGGGGTCGGAACTTCTCAGCTTTCCATAGGCTCCTTCGGCTACCATTTTCTTTATATTAGGACAATCATCAAGAAAGTCTTTAAATAAGGTTTTTGGAGCTGCGCAATCGAGTCCAATAATCATCAATTTTTTATCGTAATTTTTCATTATTTAACTAGTCCAAATGGTTTAAAATCGATATTAAAATTATAGTATCTATTCACAAAAGGGATTTTGATATTTTAATATTACTTTCGCTACTTCAGGACGCATAATATCTGCAGAGGGTTCATTTCCAGAATTAAGCACATTCCTTATTTTTGTTCCGCTGAAGAATGTGTGAAGTTCGGGAGAGTGGGGGCAAATTTTATCATTAACGATTGAACGACATTTATTACAGTATGAAAAGGACTTAAAGAATATTGGTTCAATACCAAAGTCGGGAAATTGTTCAAATATTTTATGCGCGTCGTATGGTCCATAATAATCTCCGACTCCAGCGTGATCCCTTCCGATTATGATATGATCGCATCCAAAATTTTTTCTTGCAATCGCATGAAATATTGCTTCTTTTGGACCAGCGTATCTCATTTCAGTTTCAAATGTACTTAACACAACCCTATCTTTTGGATAGTATTCTTTTATTAATGTTTTATAAGTCTCAATAATCACCTCATCTAAAAAATCTCCTTTCTTTTTTTTACCTATCACTGGGTTTATAAAAAGACCATCGCAATATGTTAATCCCGCTTTTTGGACGTATTCATGACCTAAATGAGGTGGATTTCTTGTTTGAAAAGCAACAACTTTATTCCATTTTTTTGTTTTAAATAAAACTCTCGTTTCGATTGGTTTTAAATCCAAATCCGGGAATTTTGCCATTATTTCATTTATTAAGAAAATATCTCCTCCAATGAGCTTCTCTTTTTGATTAAAAACTTTATCAACACCAGGATGATTTCGATCTAAAGTTCCATAAACCTTTTCTGCTAAAACTTTTTTATCATAATCATAAATTTCATTAACGTTCATTAAAGCTATTGGTTTATTAGTTAAATCGGTTAAAATAATTCTATCTTCAGCTTTAATATTTTTAATTTGTTCTTCCGAAACATCTAAAACAATAGGGAAAGGCCATATAACATTATTTTCTAAACACATATGTTCGAGAACATTTATATAATCATTCCTATGCATAAATCCTTCTAATGGGCTAAAAACACCAAATGAAATATTTTTTATAACTTTACAAGTCTCATTGTCTACTTGAATTTTTTCGAATTCATCTGCTTGTTCAATCAATCTTTTCCTTTCAAATTTAGGTAATTCTTTATTTATTAAATTACCACCATGCGGTTGAATCATTTCATTTCAATTTTTTTAATGTTTTTTCTTTTTGCTTTAATAATTTTAATCAATATATCCTAAATCTCTTAGGCGTTGTTTAACTTTTTCTTCATCTTCTTTAGAAAATGCTTGTTTTGATTTTTCGTCTTCTTCAATAGAAGATATTACCTGTCTTAGCACATATGTTACATAACTTGAAACAGAAGGAAAACCAGTTCCTTTCATTCGTTCTTTTATTTTTTTTATTAAAGGTTTAGGAATAGACACTGTGGAATATTCAACCTTATGTTCATCTTCAGACATTTTTTATTATCATCTTTATTAAAATACTTAATTATATGTAATTACACATAATTATATTATGATTAACACTTTTTAAACATATCTTTATAAACTTTTAAGTTTAAATCTTGATATTTAATAAATTGAAAGAATATAGAACGGTATCCTTTTGATAACCGTATGAATATAAAGTATCTACCCAAAAGTGACTATAATGGTTAAGAATACAATTTTTTCTTTTAAAATAAGAGTAATATTTATATATAAACTAATTATATTTAATCATATATAATTATATTTAACTATATTTAATCATATATAATTAAACATGCTATAAATTTTCTTCCATATTAGTATTAGAATTAAAAATAATCTAATGTAATAATGTATAAAAATAAAATCTGAACTGGAGAACCGCTTTAAAGTCCATGGTAATTATAGAGAATAATTGAAGTGAAAAAAATGGAGATAATTATTTTACTTTTAATTTTTATTTTAGGGTTTTGTTGTGAGTTTATTGATAGTTCTCTTGGGATGGGATATGGAACTTTAATGTCCCCTATTCTACTTATTCTCGGATTTGATATTTTTTTGGTTGTTCCATCAATACTCTTTTCAGAAATGCTAACTGGATTTTCAGCTTCTTTATTTCATCATAAATTTAAAAATTTTGATTTAGTGAAGGAAGAAAAGAATAGGAAAATGGTACTAGTTCTTTCAATTTTGGGAGTTTTGGCAACTATTTTATCCGTATTCATTGCAGTGCAGTTACCCAAAGAATTTATAAAATTATACATTGGAATACTTGTAATAATAGTTGGATTTATTTTACTCCATAGGAAAAAATTTAAATTTTCTTGGAAAAAGATGGGGATTATTGGTGTTCTTAGTGCGTTTAATAAATCAATTTCTGGAGGTGGGTTTGGTCCAGTTGTTACAGCTGGACAGTTAGTTTCCGGAAGGGATACTAAGGAGTCTATAGGAACAACTACTGCTTCAGAATTTATAATTTCTGTTGCTGGATTTTTAATGTATTTTTTGTTAAATGGATTGATTGATTTTACACTTGCTATTATTTTAGCGATTGCTGGTTTAATTGCAACTCCCTTTGGGGCTTGGGGTACTAAAAAAATTAAAAATGAAGATGTAGCTCGGAGATTAATAGGAATAATATCTATAAGCTTAGGAACTTTTACATTAATAAGGGTTTTTTCTTAGAATAATTTAAGAATCCTATTTATATCAAAAATTTCTTTTAATGACAACTAAATTAACCAAATTTAATTCAAAATTTTTACTTTTATTTTTTTCTATCTATTATATAATTCTAAATAAATCATTTTTTTGTTTTATTATAATAATCTATCCAATACTCATACATATCCTGCAAAATATCTTCTATAGACTGGGTTATTTTAAATCCTAATTCATTTTTAATTTTAGAATTGTCACCTACTATTATATCTTCATCAGTTATTCTCAATTTAGAAGGTGTTTTTTCAATTACCTTGATATTTTTAGTTGAGAAACTTAAGGCAATATTTAATACATCCCTAATTAGAACTTTTTTATTGGAACAAACATTATACGTCTCTCCAGATTTTCCTTTTGTAGATGATAGCCAAATTGCTTGTAATGAATCTTTTATTCCAGTTATATCTCGATATGTATTCAAATTTCCTACCTCAATTATTGGTTCTTTCAAACCCATTTCGATTTCAGCTATAGCTTTTATAAAATCTGAACTGGCATCTCCGACTTTTCGATTACCTGTTTGATTAAAAAATCGAAGCATCACTGAATTTATTCCAAAATTAATGAAATATTGACGTGCAAGAAGTTCTGTAGCAACTTTGCTTATTCCATATGGATGAATTGCTAATAAAGGGTCTTTTTCCTTTAAAGGTCTATTTATATTTGTAGATAAACCATATTCCGCACTTGAGCAAGCTATTATTACTTTGGAATTAATTTTATATTTCTTTATTGATTCAAATATATTTATTGTGCCAATTACATTAGTTTGAAAAGTATAAATAGGATCCTCCCATGATGGTATAACTTGTGATTGTGCTCCAAAATGATATAAGTATTTTGGTTTTATTTCCTTGATTATTTTTTCTATTTGTATTTTATTTCTTAAATCACATTCAAAAATCGTTAAATTATCACAAATTGTTGGAATTTGAATAAAATCTCCAAATATTTTTTTCTTTTCATTTTTTGAAAATACTTCCTTTCCCAAGGTATATTGATTTAGATTAATTAAGAGTTTTCCAGGTTTTATGGATGCATAGACTATAAATTTTTTATTTATTAAAAAATCTGTTAAATGGGAGCCTAGAAAACCATTTGCACCAGTTATTAATATTTTATCCATAATGAAAACGCTCTTCTTTCTTTAATTTATAAGTATTATTTAGTTAAGTGATAAAGGTTTTTAAATAAGTAGAAGCAATATTGTTCAATCAAATTTTCTCATTCTCTTCTTCTGAACATATTTTTCCTAAATTAATTTTAAGTTATTCTCAATAAATCTTTAACTTGTTTAATTATATTTTCTTTATTTAAGCCATAAAAGTTTAATAAGGATTCTCTCGTTCCGGATTGACCAAATGAGTTCTCTACTCCTATAAATTTCATAGGTATCGAATGAGTTTCAGATAATATTCTTGCTAATATGCTCCCAAATCCACAATAAATATTATGTTCCTCAATAATAACTATTCCTTTACAATTTTTAATTTGACTAATTAACTCTCTTTTATCAATTGGCTTAATAGTGGGAAGATTAATAACTTTGATTGATATATTAAAATATTTTTCTAATATTGAAGCAGTTTGGATACTTAAAACACTTCCATATCCCATACCTATGAAACAAATATCTTCTCCTTCCCTTAATAAATCCGGTTTTCCTATAGAAAATCGATATTTTTTCTGGTGGATTTCAGGAAAAGATCCTCTGGGAAGCCTAATATAAAATGGTCCTTCATTGACAATAGCGTATTTTAAGATTTGGACTAATTCGATATTATCTAATGGTACTAATATTTTCAAATTTGGAAGTGTTGACATCAAGCTTAAATCTTCCAAAGCATGGTGTGTGCTACCATCTTCTCCCACAAAACCACTATGTGTTGTTATGATCTTTATATTTAAATTATCATGTGCCGCTAATCGAATAAATTCCCAAGCCCTTCCAGTAGTAAATACGGAAAATCCGCTTATTATTGGAATTTTTTCTGATATAGCAAATCCCATTGCCGTGCCAACCATATTTTGTTCGGCAACACCCATATTAAAGAACCTATTAGGAAATATTTTGGCAAATTTACTAGTTCTTGTTGAGGAAGATAAATCGGCATCTAACACAACAATATTATTATTTTTTTTGCCGATTTCGACTAAAAAATTTCCAAATGTATCTCTAAGATCAGGTTCAGACATTTAATTTATCTTTTCTCTTAATTTATTTACAACATTATCAATTTCTTTTAAAGCGATTTCATATTCTTCTTTATTTGGAGCCCTTCCATGATATTTTCTTGAATGTTGCATAAAGGATACATCTGCTCCTTTAATTAAATATGAAATTAATACTGTAGGTTTTCCAATAACATTCTTGATTTCTTTTATTTCATTAATTATTTCATTTATATTTGAACCATCAATTTCAATAACATTCCATCCAAACGCTTTCCATTTTTCTGCTAAAGGTTCTAATCCCATAATTTCTTCCGTAAAACCATCAATTTGAATCCCATTTCTGTCAATAACTGCAATTAAATTATCTAATTTATAATGGCTTGCAGACATAGCCGCTTCCCAAATCGATCCTTCATTTAGTTCACCATCACCTAGAAGAACATATATAAATTTTTCCTTCTTTTTATCTAATTTTGCTGCTAAAGCACAACCAACTCCTATAGATAGTCCCATCCCTAAAGATCCAGTTGAAATTTCAATTCCTAAATCTCTATTTTTTATAGGATGTCCTTGTAATTTAGAACCAAATTGTCTTAGAGTAAAAAGATCGTCTCTTTTGATAAATCCGATTTTAGATAAAACAGCATATAAAGCTGGAGCTGCGTGCCCTTTACTTAAAATGAATATATCTCTATTTTTCCAATTGGGTTTATTGGGATTTATTTTCATAATTTTTAAATAAAGAAGATATAATAAAGTAGAGCAAGATAAAGATCCTCCGGGATGTCCTGATTGAGCCTTATAAATCATTTTTAAAATATCTTTTTTAATATCCAGGCTCTCAATTAATATTTTATTTACTTCTGATTTTGATAAAGTCATGTTTTTTTAAAAAGAATATATTATTAATTATTTGAGTAAGATAAAATATACTCAATGAGTTCTTCTGAATTATAAAATGTAACAGGTGGCAAAGAAGCTGTTCGTGCTGCACCAAATAGAGCAATTTTAGTTCCGTCTGAAACTGAAATCTTTGAAGCATAAGATAATGCTAAGTTCGCCATAATAACACTTCCAACAGCAACATAACTTCTAACAGGTTCTTTTAAGATTGGAGAGATTGTCTCTACTTTTTCATAATCTTTAGAAAAAAGATAAGATTCTGATTCTAAATAATTTAATAACACATTTTTACATTTAGAAGAGGTTAAAATTTTCTTTCCAACAATTCTAATGCTTGTCTCATTATAACATTTAACTGATAATATTTTTAGGGCTTTTTGAAGATTTATCTTAATTAAATCGATTTCCTCATAGAGATAATAATTGGATATATGGGGACGGGCAATAATAGGAATATTTTGATATTTCTTTTTTAATTTTAATAATAATTGTTGAATAAAAGAATCCTGAAATAATCCACCCATCCCATAATCTAAAATTAATATCGCTTCAACACTCCGAGGTTTTGTTTCAATGAATTTAAAGAAATTTTCAACCGTATGTTTCGAGATATTTTTAGTATAATCCGTTTCTAAACGAAGAACATGCTGATTCATTGCTATTATCCGAGTAATTTGAGGTGTAGTTATATTAGCGTCTATTAAAATTCCAGAAGAGTTAATCTTTAATTCGTTAATTTTTTTTAAAAATTGTTCTCCCTCATAATCTTTACCAATAACTGTGCATATCTGAGGAACTCCCCCTAATGACTGTATATATCGTAATACTAGTCCCGCACCTCCTAAATAATTGACTGTATTTTCAATCTTTATGTTTTGAACTGGTGCATCAGGAGAGATTCTATTTGCATAACCAAAAATATATTTATCTATTAAAGCTTCTCCTATTACTAAGATTTTCCTATTTTTAAATTTTTTTATCTCATCAACAAGTGACATTTTAAGATTTTTTTTGGTTATTTATTTTTTAATTGATTTTGCAATTTTTCCCAATCCTTAAGAAAGGCTTCTAGACCTTTATCTGTATTTGGGTGTTTAAACATTTTTTCTAAGACAGCAAATGGAATAGTAGCTACATGAGCACCCATTTTAGCAGCTTCTACGACATGTCTTGCATTTCTAATTGAAGCTACGAGTAATTTAGATTTAAAATCATAAGCGTTTATAATTTCCATCATCTCCCAAAGCGTATCTATTTCGTTTTGACTATTATCCATTAATCTTCCGATAAAAGGACTGATATATGTAGCCCCCGCTTTAGCTGCGATTAAAACTTGATTTTGCGAAAAGACGAGTGTTACATTCGTTTTTATTCCTTCTTTATCAAGTATTTTAACAGCTTTTATTCCATCTTTAGTCATAGGAATTTTAACAACTATATTTGAAGCAATTTTAGATAATTCACGGGCTTCTTTTACCATCACTTCAGTTGTTAGTCCAATCACCTCTGCACTTACAGGGCCTTTAACTATTTCGCAAATCTTTTTTAATTGTTCATTAGGCTCCGCTCCTTCTTTTGCCAAGAGAGTAGGATTTGTTGTGACTCCATCAATTATACCTAATTCTTGCATTTCTTTTATTTGGTCTAAATTTGCTGTATCTATAAAAAATTCCATTTATAAATCACCTATTATAATAATAATGATAAAAATAAAAATAATGTTTAACCTATAAGTTTTAAGCAAAATCTAACATATTTTCAAAAATCAATATTTACAATTAAAATATAAACAAATTAAAATTTAATCCTATTTCCTATTTTACAATGTAAATAAATAAAAAATGAAAAACATCATATTAAATTAAAATTAATTCTAGATAAACATATTTCATACCATAGTTAAGTGATTTTTATGAATCTTGAATTTCACTTAAGATTCTCTGTTCTTTTTTTTCCAAAATCTGCATATAAAAATGCCATAGTGAGAGGTAATGCTGCGATACTTACATAATCCCTTAAAAGGGCATTCACCAGTATGAAAAGATAAAAGAACAAATAAATAAAATAACAAATTGAAATTATTAGATATAAGTGAAATTTATTCTCGCATTTTATTAACCCTAAAACCAAAGAAATGATAAGGATAATGATTGTAATAATTATACAATTGAATTCACCATAGTTTAGATATTGATTTAAAAAATCCAAAATAAACGTACCGGGAAAAATCACAGTATCTTTTGCGCGCCATTGTGTCATTTTGCAATTATGAGCAATTGGTGCAACATTAAAAAAAAAATAAATATCCGTTAGTATAAAAGGTATCATCCAGATTAAAAATGTTACGATAGTGATTAATGATAAATAAATAGTTTTTTTTAAACCATAGATTTTCAAAATATAAAAGGGGATTATAAATGCAATTAGCCAAAAATGCATCCTGGAGGCTAATAAAGAACCAAAAAGGAATGCAAAAACAACAATTTTTCTATCGATCTTTTTTGGTTCTTTAGGTATAATTGAAAAATATCTTAAAAATTCTTTCTGTTCAGGTACCTCATCAGATATTAAAAATAAAACTAAAAGAAAAACCATTTGTATAGTGATAAGATCACTATTCATTGCTGCTTCAAGGAAAAAATAGTCTGAAAATATAATGAATGACAATGTAGGCAATATTAAATAAGCTTTTTCAGTATCTATGAAAGCATATGATATTATAAAACAGAAAAGAGCCATGATCACTATTGACATGAAATATGAATATCCACCTGTAATGATATAAACTGGAAGATATAGGAAATAAGAAAATGGTAAATTACTTGGAGAGAGTCCATCATGGGTTGTTGTATAATATGGATTTTCTCTATTTAATATTGCTTCAATACAGTTCCTTATTTCCTCATCTCTACCAGATAACATCCAATATTCAAATGGTTGTCCTATAAGCCATATTAAAAGAATAGATGTAAATAATAAAATTCCAAAAAATAGAAACCTCCACTTCCATCCAATTATAAATAAAAATCCAAATCCAAATATGAGTATAAGGAATAGAAAAACAACTCCAAAAGTATTCCGACTTATAGCCTTATTAGTAGAAAAAGATATTATAAATGGTATACAAATTAAAATTAATTCTAATGGAGTAATATCATTAAAAAGAGCTTTAAATTTTTTATTTTCTTTGACATTAGAGAATTTTTCTTTTAAAATCATTATTAGTTTCTCGTTAAATAATTTATATTTAAAGAATCTTATTATTTGTTTTTTCCATCATCTCGGTTTTGGCTTCTGACTCTTGGCTTCTAATTTCTTTAGTCTTCCTTTTGATGTTCTTTTTCAATTTTTGAAAAAGATTTTTTAATACTTGAAAAATATCAATGTCTTCTTTGCTACTTTTTATTCCAATATATACTAAAAATACTAATACTAAAATAAGGCTCAATTCAATAATTATAGTTATGATTAAATTTAAATAATAATCCCTCGGATAATATGGATTATTTGGATCTGAATTTAAAACAATGATCTCTTCTCCATCAAGATATCCATCTCCATCCGTATCATTAATCAAAGGATTGGTATTGTTTCCAAATTCATATAAATTAATTAATCCATCTTGATCTGGATCCATTGAAGACTCATTTCTTCCTGTTGGGTCAAAACCGTATAAAATTTCCCATGAGTCAGGTAACCCATCATCATCTGTATCAATTTTGGAAGGATTAGTATGAGAGATTTCAATTTCATATGTGTCACTCAAACCATCTGAATCACTATCTTTTGAATTTGGAAAAGTTCCTAAAAGAAATTCATCTAAATTTATAGTTCCATCATTATCCATATCCAAAGTTGCGTCCGTATTATTTAAGGGGTTTAATTTATATGTTATTTCCCAACCATCTTCCATTCCATCTCCATCCGAGTCAGCACAATTTGGTAATGTACCATAGATCTTAATTTCATCTTCATCAAGAAGACCGTCCGAATCGGTATCATTATTATTTGGATTCGTTTCATAAAAAAATTCTTCAAAATTTTTTAAACCATCATCATCATTGTCGTCCATATTGTCAGTCTTATTTATAGGATTCAATCCATAATAAATTTCCCAGCCATCCCACATTCCATCTTTATCTGAATCTCTATCATTGGGTTTTGTACCATTTAAATATTCGTAATAATTTAATAGAGTATCATCATCAAGATCCTCAAATTTATCAGATGGATCATTGTATTTCAATCCATAAGTATCTTCCCAATCATCTGGCATTCCATCTCCGTCTGAATCAGTAGCAGAATAAATCTTATTTAAATCAGTATCAAAATGTTCTACCTTTTTGTTAGAAACACAAAAATAAATTAAAGAAGTGTAATTTAATAGTAAAAATGCTATGAATACGATATAGACTTTTTTTAAAAATTTATAATTACTAAGGGGTTTCATTCTCTATTCAATTTAATAAAAGATAATATAAAAATTATCTTTAATGTTTTTTTGAATTAATATTTCAAAATTTATGTTCATCTTGATAGAATAAAACAATAAGCTATTAATTTCTATTGTAATTGGCATTATAAAATTCACAAAAACTATAGAACCTTATTAAAATAGTTTAATTAATCAAATGCATGAAATAATGAATTTAATACTAATTTTTCAGAAAGAGTCTATTAAGTAAATTATAATAGGCTAATATAATACAATAATATTTTGAGAAAAAGAAATTCATTTTAACATCATTGATACAATTTCATTAAATAATTCTTATTTTTTTGCAATAATATTCGTTGTTCCCATTTGAGAAGAAGATTCTATCAAATTTTTATTTTGTTTTTTGAATGTCCAAAATTTATTACCCAAATAATTAATGAAAAATGAACAAATAATTGCGACTATTTCTGCTAAAATATACCACCATCCAAAATATTCAACAAGAATAAAAAGAATACTTAAATTTATTAATAGCGATAATATACTAATCAAAAGAAATTTACTATATTTTCTAACTATGTATTCTTGTAGTTCTTCTTTAAAAGCCCAAATTTTATCTAATAAGTAATTATTAATACCTGAAGTAATAAAGGCAATAATCTCAGAAAAAATATAGTACATTTTAAAAATATCTGTGAATAGAAATAATATAAAAATATTAACTAATGTTCCTAAAGCACCAACTATTGCAAATTTTATAAATTCTTTTATAAAAGATTTTGAAAATAATTTTTTTATAAAGTCTGGCATTATATTTCGGTTTTTTTTTCTATATTTAGATAAAACCAGGTGTTGTTAGAAATAATTGGGTGGTACACACTAATACGATAAATTCATAAATTATAATTAAAATTGCAAAAGCAAAATTTTCTATATCTTTATAATGGATGAATAAAATAATTACTGTCATGATACCATAACCACAAAATAGAATTACATATCTTAATCTAAAAATTAAATTTAAGGGGAATTCCATTGTTATTGGCAAATATTTATTAATAGTTTCTATTGGTAATATAAATATGATGCCAAGATAAAAAAGGATGCTTATTAATATCAATTTGTTATTTTTAATCAAATCAATAAATCTATCTTCTTTTTTTAATAAGGGTACGTATAAAAGAAGTGAAAGCATAAGATTCATTTGACCTAACATAAAACCACTGAAATATCCAAAAAAGAGAGAAGATAATGAAAAATAACCAATTTTTAATTCTAATGACAATTTTTTATCAATAATTAAAAGACAAGTAATAATTACTAAGATTATAGTTGAAGAATTTAATAATTTCGTGAAAAAATCTTCAGGAAGCCCAATTAAATAGAAAGCACTATTTGCCACACTACGATGTTTTAAACTCCATTCGATTCCACTTTGCCCCAAAAAATCAAAGATTAATGATGGATATATTATAAATAAAATATTCTGTAGTAGGAGAATTGTAACAATTAATAAGTAAATTCGAACATTGGATTTTTTAAAAATTTCTTTTAAATGAATATCGTTAGAGATGAAAATAAAAGCCATAAATATAAGAGGAAGAGCCATACTTATTGCAAAAAATAACAAGAAATAATTTACAAAATAAAATCTTAATGTCTTTTCCTTCTCAAATACTCTATACTCGATTTCTCGTCTTAATATAAAAACTATTATATACCCAACAATTAATTTTGTCTGACTAAAGGTAAAAACCCTATGTAAAAACCAACCATTTGAGATTAAAAATAAAAATAAAAATCGAATATATTTTTTTTCAAAATTCAATAATTTCAAAATTTTATTAAATTCTATTACAATTAAAATGCCCATAATTATGTTAAGAATATAAAAAGTGTAAAAGGAAACATATAGTGGAAAGGGAGAAATCGTAAATGCAAAAAAGACCGCGGCAATCGGTAAATAATAAAATTCGCTAATTTCATATATTTTACTTGGATCGGTTAAGAATTGCTGACCCGCATCGTAAAAAAATCCAAAATCTAAATATCTATCCCAAGGCACCCAATGACCAATTTTAAGAAAATAATATATTGCCCAGAAAGTAACACATGCTGAAGGGATTATTAAATAAAGATTTTCTTTTATTTTTTTGAAATAGCGGTTTTCATTTATTTTTTTCAAATAAGGGCTTTCTTTTATTTTTTCTAAAATCTTCATTAATATTTCTATCTATAACCTAATTTTATAAATTTTATTAAAATAAAGAATAATTTTGATTCATAAGAGCAATAATCTTTTGTTTTTGAAGCAAGTTTTGCCTTATCAATTAATTTTTTCATTTTAAGATTTTTTTTCCTCTAAAAAAAATTTTTAGAATACCAACAAATGTAAATAAGGTTTTTTTTAAATCTAATTTTGATTCTCCTCCTGCTCTTTCATAAAAAATAATTGGTACTTCTTTTATTTTTGCTTTAGTCAGTATACATCCATACAGAATTTCTTCAGTAATAGAGTAATGAACAGAAAAAAAATTGTCCAAATTAAATTGATTTAGAATCTCTTTTTTAAAAACTCTATAACCACTTGTGCAGTCTTTTAATTTTGTTCTAAATAATCTTCTAATTATCAGATTTGCAATCAGAGTTATTATATATCGGATCATAGATCGCCTTTCTTCACCCCCGTTTTTTATTAAACGTGAACCAATAATTACATCATATTTGGGGAAATATTTTAAAAATCTAGGAATATATTTTGGATGATGTGAGAAATCAGCATCTAATTCTACTAGAATATCAAAAGATGATTTTATAAAATATTTTAATGCGACAATTCCAGCTAATCCACGACCTTTTCGATCCTTTCTTAAGATTAATGTAATATTTTTAAATGCTCTACATTTTTCATTTATTATATCTAGAGTACCATCAGTACTATTATCATCAACTATTAAAATTTCTTTTTTAAAATTCAAATCATTTATAACATCAATAATTTTACCAATATTATTTCTTTCATTATAAGTTGGTAAAAAAATTAAAACTCTCGTAGAAATACTTTTATTCAACTCTAAAATAGGAATTATTTTTATTATAAGATGTAAAACAATTAAAATTTGATGATATAAAAAATAATGTTAAGACTATAAATTCTTGGCAAATTCTAATAAGGTTTTATAAACAAAATCTGGTTGAATAGTTCCAATTTTATTTCGTTCTTCTATACCATAACCCGTTAAAACTAAGACTGTAAAACATTGAGCTTTGTGTCCGGCTTCAATGTCTTTTAATGTATCTCCGACCATATAAGATTTTTTCAAATTAATATTATATTTGTCTCTTGCTTTAAAAATCATACCGGGTTTAGGTTTCCTAAATTCACACTCTTCTGTAAAATCTGGATGATGTGGGCAATAAAAAATATCATCTAATATAACATCATTTTCTTTTAAAATATTTATCATTTTTCCATGAATTTTTTCCACATCTTCTTCTGTAAAATACCCTCGCGCGATTCCGGCTTGATTACTAATTACGATTAGTAAATACTTTTTATCCATTAAAATTTTTAAAGCTTCTATCGATCCCTCAATAAATTCAAAATCATCTGGATTTGAAAGGTAATTTACTTCTTTATTAATTACCCCATCTCTGTCCAAAAAAATCGCAATATTATCTTCGGTCATTTTTACATCGAATCTTTTAACTGAAAAGTTCCTTTTCAACTAAATAACAGATTATATGACCAACAGTTATATGGCTTTCTTGAATTCTCGGAGTATCGTTAGAAGGAATCTTAATGCAATAATCAGCGATGTTTTCAACATTATTTTCCTTTTGACCAGTCAAACCAATGGTTATTGCCCCTTTTTCTTTTGCTTTTTCTAAACCCTTAATTACATTAAGAGAATTTCCAGATGTGCTTATTCCAAAAACGATATCTCCTTCATTAACTAAAGAAGAAACTTGTCTTTCAAAAATATATTCATATCCATAATCATTTGCTATTGCGGTAACTATAGATGTATTTGTATGAAAAGCTAAGGCAGGTAATGATTCTCTATCTTTATAAAATTTTCCAACAAATTCAGCAGCAATATGTTGGGCATCAGCAGCACTTCCACCATTACCAAATAAGATAATTTTTTTATTATTCCTATAAGCTTTTACAATTAAATTAGTTACTTCTATGATCAAAGATGATTGTTTTTTTAACTCATTTTTAACTCTAATACTTTCATCTAAAATTTGTTCAATTTGAGTTTCCATAATATACACCGTGTGATTTCTTATTTCTATTTTAATAATATCAATAATAATTTTAAATTATTCTTTAATCTTCCAAGTTTCAAGACCTTTTGGATTATAATGAAATCTTACTATTTTACCACCAATTTTTTCCATTTCTTGGATTATTTGGAATTTTTTATCCGGTTCACAAAATAGTAATAAATGTCCACCACCTCCAGCACCTAACAGTTTTCCTCCAATCACACCGAATTTTCTTGAAGTGAGATAAAAATTTTCAATATTTTTATTTGATATTTTGGAACTTAGACTTTTTTTAGCTAACCAGCCTTGATGCAAAAGTTCTCCAAATTTGTTTAATCTATTGACTTCTTTAGATTCAATAATTTCTCTCATTTCATAAGCTACAAATTTTAAATCTTCCATTGTTTCTAAAAATGTTTTTTTTTCAATCTCATAACCCTCTATAACTTCTTCTTGAATTATTGAAGAAAAATGGGATCCCCCAACGAAACACAATATTAAGCGGTATTGCAATTCATTTATCATCTCATCTGTTGTTTTTATAGGCATTACTTCTACATCTTTATTAAATTTCATAAAATTAAACCCTCCATAAGATGATGCAAATTGATCTTGATAACCACCTTTTTGGTTTAATTCTATTCGCTCAATATTATATGCTTTTTGAGCAATTATATGCTTGGAAAGTCCAAGAGAAAAATATTCATTGAATGCTCCTATAAGTGCTACTGTTAAGGCAGAAGATCCACCCATTCCAGAACCAGCAGGTAATTCTGAAAAATAAGAAATATCAAATCCTTCTCTAATGTTTAATACATTTATTACCCCCTTAAATAATTCATATCCTTCATCATAATTTTTATCTCCGACATTAAAAACAATTTCTTTATTATATTCCTCAGAAATAACCCGGATTTTTTTATCATTTCTAGGTTTTAGGGATATAAAGATATGAAGATCAATTGTTATATTAATAACACAACCTCCATGTTCAGTGCAAAATGGAGGCATATCTGTTCCACCACCTCCAAAACTTATGCGGAATGGTGCTTTTGAACGAATAATCATTTCTTTTACCTTCAATAAATTAAATTTTTTGCAAAAATATGTATTGTTTTTATCATTATATCATTCTATTTTACGTGGAATGTAAATTTTTCTTATACTGATTTGAAAATATAAATGACCATTTATTTGATCTAACTTCATAATATTTCATTTTAACTCAGTAAAATGTAATAATCTTTAAAATAAAAAAAATCGTATAATTATTTATTAATAAAGGCAAAAGGAAACAATCTAAAAATTCAAAATTGATAATACTAATATAAAACTAATAAAAATCTATTTTTATATTATAGGATCTGATATAATTATTTTCATTAATGGAATTATTAAAAATAAGTAACTATTAAAAACATAAAATTTTACCTATAGCAATATTTTGGGAAATAACAATAACGAATATTTTTCAAGATGCCTTTTAAGAACGTCACAAGAGGGTTTGGAGTATTGGAAAAATTTTTATCAATTCAAAGAATGATAATAGCGCAAAAATTAATCAAGAAATACAAAAAAAGTGGAAAAATCCTAGATATTGGATGTGGTACTTATCCACTATTTTTGATAAACACAAGTTTTGAGGAAAAATTTGGGATTGATCAAGAGATTAAAAATATGGAAGTAAAATCATTAAAACTTCATTTAAAAAAATCTAATCTCCGTTCTGATTTAAAATTTCCATTCAAAGAAAATTATTTTGATGTAATTACTATGTTAGCGTTTATAGAGCATTTAGGAACTAAACAATTAGAGCGAATTTTAAAAGAAAGTTACTCGTTATTAAAAAAGGATGGAGTTCTTATTATTACAATTCCTGCATCTTGGAGTGATATTCCGCTTAAAATAATGGTTAACTACATCTAGTGAGTCCTGAAGAGATTCATGAGCATAAAAATCTATATTCTTTGAAAGAATTAAATAATTCACTTATTAAAGCAAATTTTAAGCAAACAGATGTTAAAAGTGGTTATTTTGAATTCTATTTGAATTTGTGGTGCTGTGCAAGAAAGTAAATCTATATTTTTATATCAAAATTTAAAGTTTTACGTTTGTTTTTAATGGATTGTTATTTTTTAATATCTATTATTTTAAAAATTTCTATAAATTTATTTATGACTTTTAATTTTAAATCTAATGCAAACTAGAATAAGACGCATTCTTTTTGGCATTTCTACTATTATCCTCGTTTTTATAATGGTTATTTTTGTTGATTTTAAAATAATTTTAGATAACCTAACTAAAATCTCTTTAAATGGTATTTTATTATTTGCTTTAACCTATACAATAGCTTTTTTATTTCGAACTTATAAATTGAAATTAATCTTTCAAGGAATTAATCTAAATCCACCTTATTTAACATTATATGGGTCTATTGGAGCTGGATGGGCAATAAATGAATTAACTCCTGCAAAAATTGGAGACTTAGCAAAAATTGAATTTATTCATGAAATGGAACATGATATTAGTTTAAGTAAGAGTAGTTGCGCAGTTGCTATTGAACGTTTTTTTGATTTAATTATATTATTCTCCATCACATGCTTTACAATGCTATATTTATATTTAAACAATATAACTGGAACAACGCAATTAAATTTACATTTTTTTATTGGATTAGGTGTTTTAATTTTAGGGGGAGGATTAGCTGGTTTAGTAATTCTTTTCTTTAAGACTGACTGGATTTTAAATTTAATTGGGAAATTTTCAACAAAACTTAGAAATTACCTAGAAATTTTTCTTGAAAATTTTATCGAAGGAATGAAGGTTTTTAAAAAAGATAGAAAGAAAATATTTATGGTTATTATATTAAACATACCTACATGGTTTTTTGAAGCTCTAACGTTAGTAATATTTTTCTATTTAGCTGGTTATGAAATTAATGTATTTGTCATTATTTTAGCACAACTGGTTACATTTTTTACTAAGACAATTCCTATTACACCAGGAGGATGGGGCGTATCTGAAATCGCTGGTGCTATAATTATTTCTTTACTTTATCCAATAATTCCATATAATGAAATATTATCAATATTTATTTTAGATCACATAATCCGCGTAGCCTATGTCCTTATATATGGAGGAATTTCAACATTTTCATTTAATTTTAAATTCATAGATATTGATCTGCAACGTTTAGATGAAGAAGAGATAAAATTAGATGAAAAATTACAAAAAAAATAACATTATAAAATAAATATTTTAAAAATTATTAAGAGAAAATAAGGATGGTAAATTTTTAATTCAAAAGCGAATCTATATATATTTATAAAGGCAAAATGAAATAATTTAAAAATTCGAAATTGATTATAAGAATATAATTCTAATAAAAAAGTATTTTTATATTGGGGTATAATTTAAATAATAACATTATAACTTAATTCATAGGAATTGGTTAATTATGTCTTCATATAAACTTAAGGTTCTTTTATGCGGTGCTGCCGCAGTGGGAAAGACCGCATTAGTTCAGCGTTTTATTAAGAATCGATTCGCTACTAACTATAAACTAACTGTTGGTGTGGATATTTTAACAAAGGACGTTAATTATGAAGGAGACGAGATTGCAACGTTAAGTATATGGGATATTGGGGGACAACAAAGATTTGAATTCATTAGAAGCACGTTTTATAAGGGTGCAGCGGGAGTTCTTCTAGTTTTCGATCTCTCAAGGGCGCAGACTTATGCCGAAATCCGAAAATGGTTAGCGGAGATTCGACAATTTGCTGGAGAACATATACCTTTTGTTCTAGTAGGAAATAAAGTTGATTTAATTGAGGATGTTGGTGAAGTTATTGACAGGGAGGAAGCAAAAAGATTTGGGGAATCAGAAAATTCGATTTACATTGAAACATCTGCGAAGACTGGAGTGCATGTTGAGGAGTCTTTTGGTGAATTGACCAGACGAATTATTAAATCTCGTTCAGGCCAATAATTTATAGATTCAGTCTTATCTTTTTAAAATTTAAAATTTTAGGTCATTATATTTTACGTAATCTAATTTTTTTAATTAATTTATTTTTAATTCAATTAGTGAGGAAATTCTTACATTAATTTAAATATTTATAAATTTGAAGTAATAATTAGAAAATATCTTTGTTTAAATGGTTTCTACTCTTACATCTTTAATTCATTACTTTAAATTAATTGAGATTTTTGAAAAATAAGTTGGGAAAAAGATTAATCTTCTCCCAATGCATCAAGAACATCTTTATGTTCTTTTATTATATCATCTATTATTGATTTTGTTATTTCTTTATCATTTAACTTTTTAATTTCTTTTTTTTCCTTTTCAATAGTCTTTTCTGTCATTTTCAACTCAAATTGAATATAGTATGGTCTTTATTTATAATTTTTCATAATTTTTTCTAATCCATCTAGAAATTTCGTTTTGATCAATTTCTTCTCTTGCAATTTTTAAACAAAATTCGATAATTTTTTCTTTAGTAGTTTTTTCTGAAGATTTTAAATGATACCCATTTTGTTTAAGGAATAATTGCGAAGCAATAAATCCAATCCTTTTATTTCCATCTGAAAAATGATGTTTTGGGTAAGATCAAACCATAAGATTGCCACTTTTTCCCAAAAACCAATTTTTTTAAAAGGTAATCCAAATTTTACTTTATCTAAAATGCTTTTTACTCCTTTTTCATTTAGTAAAACAACATTTCTCAAATTTTTATATTCCTTTTGCAAAATCTTAAAAATTAATATTATATCTTCAAAATCGGGATACCACATTAATATATCGTTGTTATTTCCTTTAACTATAAAAATTTGAAAAGCACCAGATGTAAGAATAATAAATTTTTCTCCAATTAAAACATTATTTTTCTTGTGTTTTAAGGAATCCATAAATTAAAACAACGTTAAAGAAATTTGTAAACTTGAAAATTTATTTTTTAAAAAATCCAATTATTTAAAATTATAATATTAAAAGGGCAAATTATTTTTTCTAACTTAATTGCTAATGAAATTCTTCATGGAGTGTATTTACAGCTTTTTCGATATCTTCCTTACTAATAACTAATGATATATTTAATCCTTCGGAGGATTGAGAAATTGATTTAACATTGATATCATTTGAACTAAGAGCATTAAAGATGCGTGCTTTAATTTTTGTATCAAGAACTTGTAATCCGATGACTGCAAGTATTCCGACATACTCAATTTTGATATCAAAGAAATTTTTAAAGAAATCATTTTCTTTAATTAAATTTACTGCCTTTTCTCCTTCATTCATATTTACAATAAATGTGGTATTAATTTCGCTGGAGCTTTGAGCGACTAAAGAAACATTTATTTTATTATCTCCCACAATGTTAAATATTTTGGCAAGAACACCGGGAACTTCAACCATACTTCCTGAAGAAACAGTTATCATCGCAACTTCTTCGACAGTAGAGATTCCTTTTATGTTTGATTTATCGGTTTTTTCAGATATTATAGTAAATTGGGATTTTTCGAGAGGTTTATTAAAATTTCTAATCTCTAAGGGAATTTTATATGGTTCTATTGCTTCCAGACATTTCGGGTGCAGAATTTTTGCGCCGAAAAATGCCATTTCTTTTGCTTCGTTATAATCTAGAATTTTCACTAATTGTGGCTCGCAATTATTTATATATTTTGGGTCAGAAACAAGCAGTCCATCAACATTCTTCCAGAGAATAACTTTGATATCTTTAAATTGACAAGTATTATAAATTACATGGGCGAGAATTGTCGCTGTATAATCAGATCCACCTCGACCTAGCGTAGTTATGTAACCAATTTTATTTCTACCAATAAACCCGGTAATACAAAATATTGTAATGTCATCTGGATTATCCAAGAGTGGGACCATTTTCTTCCTAATTCGGTTTTGTGTATATTTATAAAGTGGAAAAGCATTCCCGAAATTATCATCAGTTATTATTAATTCAGTTGAGGGGATAAATACTACATTATATCCGTTGATTTTGAGATATAGATGTAAAATATAAGTAGAGAAAATCTCTCCAAAACTTAGAACATAATCTTGATAATATAGCTCAAATCCAAACTCATTAATGTCAATTAACGCATCTTCGAGTTCGCTAATTTTTTTATCAATATATTCTTTAGCGACATTTGCATATTCTTCATTATCACCAAAAATTTCATCGATTATGTCATAATTTTTTTTTTCGATAAAGGCAATATTTTTATCAATATCAATTCCCTTTTCTGCTTTATTGCCCATATCTAATAATAAATCAGTGATCCCTTTAAATGCGGATGCTACATAAACTTTTTTATAATCTTTATAAATTTCCGTAATATTCAGAATGTTTTTAAATGACTCTTCGTCTTGTAAGCAGCTACCACCAAATTTCATTATAACAATTGCCATTTATCAATATACCCCGCTTATTCTAATAATTAATAATTTAAAATAAATAATCCTTTTGTTTTCAAAATTTTAAAAAAAAGAAATGAGAGAAAAAATAAAATAAATGCTATTTTTTATTTATTTCTCAAGTTCAAAATTTATTTGCATTCTTACTCGATAGATTAGTTCATCTTTATCTTCTTTTACCTTAACATCAGATTGAATAATAGATATATTTCTAATACCCTTTAAACTCTTTTTTGCTACTTTATAACCTTCTTTTACGGCTTCAGCCCAATTTTTTTCTGATGTTGCTACTATTTCAATTGATTTATAAACAGGCATTTTAATATCACTCTTTTATTAGAATTTTATGGTAATGTTAATTTTTATTTTCGAATATTTAAATATTTGGAAAGTTGCAAATTGAAAACATAATTTCAAGGCATAAAAAAAAATTTGAGAATCTTCTGAAAAATTATTAGAAAGAAAAAGTGTTATGAAAATATTTCTGCTAATATGTAATTTTAAGGAATTTATTCTATAATCCTTTATACACCAAAGCTATTTAAAAGATTCTGAATATCATCAATTTGTTTTGATATGTTAGCTTTTATGGCTTTTATCTTTTGTGATTTCTTATTAAACTCTTCTGAGGTTATTTCTCCTGAAATTTCTTTTATATCAAGGTCGAGTTCCATTTTAGAAATATTTGCAAATTTAATCTTTAAATCCATTAAGGTTTTTTCAAGTTCATTTTTTTGTGTGCCTTCTTGATCACTTACGGTTGTTGTTGGGGGTTTGGTTGGGACTGGTGTTGGTTGAGTTAAAGGCTTCGGAATAGAGGGTTGAGGTGGAGCTTTCGGTGGGGCGGGTGGTTGTGGTGGTTTTTTAGAATCAGGTAAAGGCTGTTGATATGGTGATTTAGCTTTAGTAGTGTATGGTTTTGATTTTTGTTGAGGTTGAGGTTCTTCTTGTTTTATAGCACTAAATGGACTAATTGTTAATGAGGGTTTAGGTCCGGTGGGTTTTGCGGATAAGATATTTGTTGGACGAGGTTTAATTTTAAAATCTTCGAGATTAATTGTTAATTTTGGTTGTGTGGATTGTGATTTAGGTGAAGTTGGCTTTGGAGTAGCTTTAGGTTCAGGTATAGTTGTTTTTTTTATTGCTGGTGGTTTAGCAATCGCTGGTTTCGGAGCTGTTTTAGGTTCAAGCACAGTTGGGATTTTTTTTGCTGAAGGTTTAGAAATCGCTGGTTTTGGAGGGGCTTTAGGTTCAGGTACAGTTGATTTTTTTATTGCTGGTGGTTTAGGAATTGCTGGTTTTGTAGCAGCTTTAGGTTCAGGTGATGTTGATTCAACCGATGCAGGTTGAGCTTCTTCTTTTTGTTTAACAATTTCAACTGGGGTTGTTTCCATCTTTATTAAAATTTCTTTAATCTTCTGGGCTTTTTCATTAAATTCATTTCCTAAACTATCATCACCTAAATCAAGACATAAATCTGCAATTTTTTCAAATAATATTAAAGCATTTTGGAAATTGCCTTCATTAAGTGATAATTCAGCTTCTTGTAATAATTTATCTCTCTCAATCAATGGTTTCAATAAGGGACTTACTTCTGCACTCATTTCAAGGATATCAGCAATTATTGTAATCATTTTATCACGATTTTCACTTCTATTTGCAATCATCTTATAAGTTTTTAAACCTAAAATGTTCTCAATTTCTGATACAGGAAGTGCAGGTGAAAGATCTTGTTTGTTTCCAATTATTGCAGTATGTGCATGGGGTGCTTCATCTTTTATTAAATCGAGGAAAAATCTACTTTTTTCTATATTTTCTAAAGTGGAATCTGTAATGAGAAGAACTGCATCGCTACCTTTAACAAAATTATTCCATAAATAGCTAAACTGTTCTTGTCCTGCAAAATCCCACAAATGAAAGTGTAATTTCCCTATCTTAATAGTTGCTATATCTCCAGTTATAGTAGGAATATGTTCCATCGGTATTTCTTCAGCCCTAATTAATCTAGTTATTGTTGTTTTTCCAACACCAGAAAATCCTACGAGTGAAATTTTGGGGCGTAAATTTTTATGAATTAAGTCAATTGTTGGGTCAAATACTTCAAAAGTTTTAGAATCAAATTCAGTTTTGATTATATCCCCAAAAAGATTAAGAAATTCCCTTTTACACCTAAGCAATTCATTTTTAATATCCTTGGATGAATCAGTTAAACCTGTTACAAATAAGAACATTAAATCTAAATTTTTTTCCGTAGCGTATGTGATTCTATATTTATAATAATCATGATATTCAATTTTATCACTTGGTGCAGCTAAAGCATCTTTACATAGTTGTTTGAACAAACTATCAAAATCATCTTGTGTTAATGCCTTACCAAATTGACAGGAATATATCAATTCCCCCTCTTTATAAATATAAACTTGCCTTAGAATAATATTCACCTAAATTAAATATTGAACTTTAAATTCATAATACACGTTTTGAATTTATTTATACAGATTTATGAAATATATTTAATTAAATCTTTAATAATCTTAAATTTTTGTAGTCTATCTTCATCTGTTTTTAATGAATCATCTAACTTAATTATTTCTTTTACGAATTCAAATTTTGTAAATTCATCAATTTTGAGTTTTTTTGAAATACCCTTTGCTAGTTTTTCAAGAAACTTTTTTACACTTGGAATAAGGTTTGATAAATCTACACTTTTTTTTAATTGTGCTAGTAAAATTAATTCACTAGTTTTAGTGATTAAAAAAAAGTATTTTTCGCTTTCTAAAGTTATTGAATCTATTTTTTTCAATTTAAGACTTTTAGCGAATATCGCTCTCTGATTTATCAAATCCGAAATTTCTGGCGGAATAATTTTTCCTTTATGCAAATCTTCAATTTCAGAACCTAATATTACACCATATTTATTTGCGATTAATGTATTGGTTTTCAATTCTGATTTAATTTGTTTTACAATTTTGCTATATTTGTCTTCTTCGGACATCTGGGAATCATTCTGTGGAATATTGAAATATAAGCAATAAAAATAATTTATCCTTATAGCATAATCATGTAAACATAATATTATAAATTTTTTCACAAAAAATAATTTCTCTTTCTATAAACAAATCAAATTTTTTACTATAATTTTTATTTTAATTTGTTTCACTGTTCTTTAAAAATTTATAAATAATTAGAAGGTTGTATTACTTTTATACACAAGATTATTAAGAAATTTTTCTGTATTATTAAAAATCTAATTTAAAATTATTATATACGATGAATAATAATGTTTGATTATAATGAATATAATAGATGGATGAATGAAGCAGACAACACATTAAAATCAGCAGAAATAGATAAGAAAAATGGATTTTTCAATTGGAGCTGTTTTAAATGTCAACAAGCTGCTGAGTTTTCATTAAAAGCGATTTTATATGGTTTAGGATCAACTCCTTTTGGTCACTCTTTAACAAAATTAACTAGCGACCTAAAAAATCATGATATTAATGTTTCTTCAATATTAACTGCTTGTAAAAAGTTAGATTTACATTACATTCCCTCTCGATATCCAAATGCATATTCCACAGGGGCACCATTCGAATATCATGATGAAGTTATTGCTGAAGAGGCTTTAAATAATGCGTCAATAATATTTAATTTTATTAAAGGTATTAAAAAATGAATACTTCCTTAAAAACTATTAATTATGGCATTAAAAAATTTTGTGAAAATATTATTAAAAAATTAAATCCCAAATGCATTATTTTATACGGATCACTGGCAAGGGGGGATTTTAACGAGCGAAGCGATGCTGATCTAATTGTGATATCTTCGAAATTACCTAAAAATTATTATGAAAGGGCACAATTACTTTATGACTTAATCGAAACTCTTGACCCGATTGAACCTATTGGTTTTACTCCCGATGAATTCATCAATATGATCGAAAACCGGCATTGCACAACCTTATTTGCAATGGAAGAGGGAAAACCTTTATTTGGAAAAAAATATTTTTCTTTTTTAAAAAAAATTCATAAGAAAATATTCAATAAGTACAAAATCATCAAAGGGAATTCATCTTGGATTGCCAAAATAGGATAATTCTAACGATGATTTTAAATTGAATCTTATCAAATCAAATAAATCTTTCAATGGTTACATATTTAAAAGATGGTATTTTTAATGAATAAATTCTCGTATCACTTCATTGAAAAGGAATCAGATGTCACTATAATCTCTGAGTCAAAAAAAGCAATTAAATTAGCTATTAAATCTTTTTATAAACATAGAACGATTCTTGAGAAATTTGTGTATAAAAATGAAATTTTCTTAAAATCTCTTTCACCAATAAAAGTCAAAAATCCTCCCAAAATTATTAAACTTATGGTTAAATATTCAGCAATATGCGATGTTGGTCCGATGGCTACAGTTGCTGGCGCTCTTGCTGATATAATGGTAAAAGAAATAAAGATGAATGAGAAATTATACCCATTGAAAATTGCAGTTGTGGAGAATGGCGGTGAAATCTCAATTAATTCTGAAGAATCTATTAAAGTAGGGTTATATGCAGGAAAAAATTTGCTGGGTGGAAAATTAGGCTTTCTTATAACTGAAAAAGATTCTCCTTCGGGTATTGGCTCAAGCTCCGCAAAAATTGGTCATGCAATAAGTTTCGGAGAAGCTGATGTCGTAACTATTTTCGCAACAAATGCCACACTTGCAGATGGAGCAGCAACAAGAATTGCCAATGCCGTAAAAGGGAGAGATATTGAAAAGTCAATAAAAAAAGGTTTAGATCTTGTGGATGATCTCGAAGGTGTATTCGGAGCTTTTATTAGTAGGGAGGAAAAAGTAGGACAAGTTGGAAAAATACCAAAAATTGTTAAGATTAAAGGTGATGAATATTCATTATTAAAAAAAAAATTAGAGGATTTTTATCCAAACTATGAATTTTTTTACTAGAATTTCCTAACTTTAGTAAATATAGTAAATATTTTATTCTTCTTGAAGCCATACACGGAAGTGAGTAAAGTTTACATTATATTCCATAAATTTGTTCTCTATTAACCACAAACATTTTTCAGGAATAAGAAAAGCTCCTCGCCCCAATTTAAATCCTTTTATTTCTTGTACTAATCCATCTTTTTGATATTGATATACTTTTTTAAAATATCTCTTTTTAGTTTGATAACCATACAATATTCTTTTTATTTTCATTTTAGAAGATTTATCTAACTCTCTTAAATTGAATTTTATAATTAAATATGGTTTTAATTTCAAAGTTTTAAAGGGAATCTCCAAAAAATTCGAAGATCCATATATTAGACGACCTTCAGCTAAAATATTTTCAATAAAATTTGAATCCCATTTTTCAATTTCTTCAGGATAAATAAAAATACATTGGACTAATCGATCTATTTTTTTTTCTAAATCTAAGAAATTATTAAATACATTATTTTCTATAGATTTCGGAGTATTTTTTTTAAAAAATATACAAATATCAATATCACTCTCATCAGTAAAAGTTCCAGAAGTTAAAGAACCAAAAACCAATATGGAATCAATATTTTTAAATTTAGATTGATTTTTTTTTATAAAATTTTTAGTATATTTTATTATTTTTTCTTGTTTTTCGTTTTTTTTAATGAATTTAATATTTTCTTCTTCTAATCTAAGATTCATTTTCTAAAACCTTTAGGCAGGTTATCAAGACTAGTAAAAACCCAACAAATCTTGTTTAATTCTGTTATCCATTTTATTAAATAATAACACAATATGGGCATAACCCTATGCCCTCTATCCCATCTACCGAAGATTTTGGGACTGCTTTTCCACTGCGTATGCTGTATCTACTCTAACCAATTGTTTCCCTCGGTATGAAGACTCTTTTTTCTCCCCTAACTATGATAGCTATAAGGCAACATTGAGCGGAAGTGAGCGTGGAGTTGCACCACATTCTTTATACCTCATAGAGACTTGTAAATACAATAATTCATAATAATTTTTAACTTATAAATTATGAAACTCCTATGATTTTCAATAAAATATTATATTTTTAAGATGGTATAAATAACTTTAATTAGTTTTTGTGTTATTTCATTCTTTTCGTAATATAATAATGCGAATTTATATTAATAAAATTTTGTTTTCTATATTAATCTTTATCTTTTTATTGGGCGTTATGATTTTTAATTGATCTTCATCGATAAATGTATTTATGTGTTTTTCAGGTTCTAATTATTTATAAAATCATATGAGACTTTACCTTTAATTTTGAATATTTGATTGGACTATTGTGGAAAATATAATTATTATGGTCTATTTTAATTTCTATAATTAAGAAAATTGATTAATTTAATAGTAAACCTAATAATATAAAGTGAATTTTTTTTAAAAATGAATCAAATCGTTGTTACTGGCGGTGGAGGATTTATTGGCTCACATGTTGCCAAATATTATGCAAAACAAAAGGAAAACCATGTTATAATAATTGATAATTTATCTCGTGCGAAATTATTGCATAGAGATGATAAAAATGCAATGTATAACTGGAAATATTTACATCAGTATAAGAATATTACATTTTATCAAGAAGATATAAAAGATTTTAACTTTTTAAAGGATTTATTTAAAAAAAATGAAATTGATACGTTAATTCATACTGCAGGACAAACTGCTGTAACCACTTCAGTAACCAATCCGAAAGAAGATTTCGAGAATAATTTAATTGGAACTTATAATCTATTGGAAGCTGTGAGAATTTCGAAATCAAATCCTGCAATAGTATTTTGTTCTACAAATAAAGTATTCAGAAATAACGTTAATAAATGTGATCTTGAGGAAAAAGAAACAAGATATCTGATTTAATTGATGCAGACTATTAAAATGAATAAAATTGTATTCAAATTATTTCAAATAATATTATCAAACAAATTTTGACTAATTATTTGTGGCATTAGTCCTAATGCCTCTATCCCGTCCGCCATAGGAGCTTTCGGGAATACTTTCCAATTTTCCCGATATGGGAATTCTTTTCCACAGTTGAGGGATATCCTCGGAGATGATCCGATGCAAAAACAATTCTTTCTTATATAAATAAACAGAATATGTATTTAAATTTAACAAGTCAACAGATTTTCTATTAAAGTGAAAACTATAAAGAATTCAATGATATTATCAAATGGTATTAAACTTAATATGTTTTATTATTTTTTCTAACTATATTCGATCTCGATTCAATAAGATCAAAAAAAACAAATATAGGATTTAAATTTTTTATAGATGGTTTTCTAGGTAGAATGTCGGATTAGAAAAGAATAAAAATTATTAGAAAAAAATTACTTCATTAGATACTGATAAATATTAAAAAAATAAACAGTTTAAAAATGACTCTAATCGTAGTTACTGGTGGTGGAGGCTTTATAGGTTCTCATGTTGCAGAACATTATGCAAAACAAAAGGAAAATGAAGTTATAATAATTGATAATTTGTCCCGTGCGAAATTACTCCATAAAGATGATAAAAATGCAATGTATAACTGGAATTACTTACATCAATATAAAAATATAGAATTCTTTCAAAATGATATAAGAGATTTCAACTTTTTAAAGAATTTATTCAATAAGATAGAAATTGATGCAATAATTCATACAGCCGGACAAACTGCTGTAACCACTTCAGTAACTGACCCAAAAGAAGATTTTGAAAATAATTTAATTGGTACATACAATATATTGGAAGCTGTGAGAATTTCAAAGTCGAATCCTGCAATAGTATTTTGTTCTACTAATAAAGTATTTGGAGATAACGTTAATAATTGTAATATTGAGGAAAAAGAAACAAGATATGTATTTACTTCAGAATATAATAATGGAATTTCAGAAAAATTTTCTACGGATTTATGCGAACATACTCCATACGGTGCTTCAAAATTTTGTGCCGATGTTTATGCCCAAGAATATGGACACATATACGGGTTAAAAACTGGCGTCTTCAGAATGTCGTGTATCTACGGAACTAGACAATTTGGTTTTGAGGATCAAGGTTGGGTAGCGCATTTTGTAATTTCAGCAATATTAGATAAAAAAATCAATATATTTGGAGATGGAAAACAAGTTCGCGATTTATTATATATATCAGATTTAATTGATGCAAATGATAAATTCATTAAAAACTCTCAAAAATTAAAACATGATGTATTTTGTATGGGTGGTGGAAAGGAAAATACGCTTTCTTTACTTGAGTTAATCTCAATACTTAAAAATAAATTAGATAAAAAAATAAATATAGAATTTTTTGATTGGAGACCAAGTGATCAAAAAGTCTACATCTCTGATATATCCAAAGCAAAACAAAAACTCAATTGGAACCCAAAAATAAATCCTCAAGAAGGAATAGAAAAATTAATTAATTGGACAAAAAAAAAAAAAATAATCTTTTAATTGTTTTAAATTAATTATTCCCTTCCAACAATTAAATAAATTAATAGAAATATAGAAAATTTGATATCAATTGAAATTAAGCATTATTATTCCATGTTATAACGAAGAAGAAACAATAAAAGATCTATTGGATTGCCTTTTTAAAGTTAAATTTCCAATTGAGCGTGAAATTATAATTGTAGATGATGGTTCGCGTAGAAATCATCGAGAAATTATTAAAGAAGAAATTAAAACAAATAAAATAAAATTTATTAGATTACCCCGTAATCAGGGAAAGGGTGTTGCGATAAGAGTAGGTTTAAGATATGCAACTGGTGATATCTTTATAATTCAAGATGCAGATTTTGAATATTTTCCAACAGACATCCCGAAATTATTAGAACCTATTTTGAATAAAGAAGTAAATGTTGTATATGGATCTAGATTTACAACAAAACCAAAAAATATGGCTAAAACCCATTATTACGCAAATATGCTTTTAACAAAAATAACAAATTTTATTTATAATGTTAATCTCACGGATATGGAAACTGGATATAAATTATTTACAAAAAGCGTCTTAAATAATATTACTTTAAACACTCGAGAATTTGAATTTGAGCCCGAAATTACGGCGAAAATAATTTTGAATGGATTTAAAATTAAAGAATTACCCATTCAATATCATTACCGACAATTTGGTGCCTCAAAAATAAATTGGCTTGATGGTCTCGAAGGAGGTTTAATTCTTTTGCAACATAGATTTTGTCCCAATTCAAAACTCTACCAATTTATTTATAATACCTATAAATTTCACATTAAAAAAATTGTTAATAAACTAACGAGATTTATTTCTAAAATCATTTACATGCGGAGAATTTAAATTAAATTAATTAAATGTCTAATTATTATTAAACCAATAAACCTGAATTGATTGATTTTTTATATTTTTTGATGTAAATACTCTATTTAAATAGGGCAAATTATAATATTCTTCTAAAATAGTAGAATTTAACTTTCCTATATTAATTCCAATTACATCACCAAATATTCCTTCCGTAATTTGCTTATCATCTAACAATAAATATAAATTATTTTCGTTTTTTTCTTGTTGAAATTTCCTTAAATTGTTAAAACCAGTTTCATTTATTTGATTAGATGGAAGTAAAAGAAATGCTTCATTAAAGTAAATAGACTGATTTTTTCCTGAATAATAATCCAAAATATAATTCCATCTAAACCCGGTTAGATAAGAACTCTCTTTACTTGAATAAATACCAAACCATTGGGCACCCGATATTTCATAATTTTTTTTAAACTGAGTAACATTTATCGTTGTAAATAAAGAACTGAGAAATGTTAAAATAAAAACAAATAAATAAAATTTTTTGTAGATTTTAGGCTGAAAAAATTTATCTTTATATAAATAAAATAGATAAGCCATTTCTGCGCAAATAAATCCAATACTGGAATATGTAACCATTCGCATCCATAACATATATTTAAGAAATAGTAAATCATAAATCAAAAAAATTACAAGAATTAGAAGTGAATAATATGTCCAAAGATATATTAATGTCCCATCTAAATGCTTCTTTCGATAAACCAATACTCCAAAAATTGATAAAATCAATGAAACCACAAAAATTGTTATAGGAATCACTATATATGTAAATATATATAAGTAATCATAAGATGTTTCAAAACTGATAGATATTAAAAAAAAAATTAAAATGGGAAGTACCAAGATTAATATGACTAAAATTGGTTTCAAATAAACCACTCCAACCCTTTTCAAACTACTTTCTTTAAGTTCTTTATTTAACCAAGCTTTAAATTTTCCTTTTGGTTCAGCTGAATATTTGTTAATCAAAATTATTAGACTAATCCCAATCACACCAAGAATTGGGAATATATATATGGGTAATGATAAATCCACTAAGAAACTTTCAAAAATAATAGTTTGAAAACCAATGATATTATAAACTCCATAAATTAAAAATAAGAAAGCAAAAAATCCTAAATCTATTATTTTTTTCCTATCAAGAATTGCAAAAAAAAATGAAATAAAAAGAAATAAACCTAAAAATAAAATAACACTTATATCTGAAATAAAGACCATTGCAGAAAAACCAATACTAATAAAAAAATATATTATTACCGTTTGTTTTATTTCAAATTTAAAATTTTTAATTCGCTCGATATAAAAAAACATCATAAATAGAAATACTACTAATCCTAATGCTGTAGGGAAATATTGACTCTGTGGAAAATCAAAACGATATGGACTAATTAATAAAAGAAATGCCCCTAGTATTCCAATTTGGGCGTTATTAAAAATCTTTTTAAAAACAACAAAGCTCATCAAACCAGAAATTAAATAATTTAAGATAGGAAAATATCTTACAATAAAAATTGTAGGATGTCCAGAAAATAAATGAATAACTGCTCCCAAAAGATGTAATCCATTTAATCCTCTGTATGATTCAAAAGGTATTATTCCTGTTTGAATAATCTCATTAGTTAAAATTAGATGAAACCAAGGATCATCTCCAAATAATACGGGATATCGAAAAATTGCAAATAATGCATATAATATAAGAAATACGATATATAGTAAGAAATTTTTTGGAATTAGGCTCTCAATTTTAATCAAATTGAATTTTTTAATATAAGTAGTATTTTTAAAGTATTTATTCAAAAACATAAACAAAAAGAAAATAGAATATATACAAATCAAATAAAAATAAACCGTGATTGGCACACCTAAAAATCCCGCAATTATTCCAGTTAAAATATTAAAAATCATGCTAAATAAAATTGTTAATACCATTTTTTCTATGAAGTTATATTTTGTTTCAAAAATTTTAAAGAAAAGTTGGTAACCTGGAATAAAATAGATAAGAAATAAACTTGGGAACAAATTTAATATAGAATTTAAAGTTAAACCAATTGTATTGAGGATTATAAAAATTGAACTTACAATCAGTAATATATTAATTAATAAATCTAAATTTCTAAAAATAAAAATTAAAACTTTCTGCGATTTACTTATAATTTGATTTAAAATTCTTTCCTTGGTTATGCGTTCATTAAAATCCATTAATGATTATTAAAACTTCCCATCTTAATAATTATCTTATTTTATTAATTTTAGAAGTCAGAAATCTAAGGATAAATTTAAACTTCTTAGGAAAAATTCCACTAAAAAAAGTAAGCCCAATTTTTAGACTATCTAATACAAGATTCATATATGAATCTCTGAAAGATACTCCATTATTAATCGGAACTTCTTTAATTGTATAACCTTTATTTAATGCTTCAATTATTATTTCTGTTTCAATTTCAAACCCCGAAGCCTCAAGATTCAAATTATTAATTACATTTGGTTTAAAAGCTCTAAATCCACTTTGAGTGTCAGTAATATACTTTTGAGTCACCACAGTGCCAAATATTGTAAATATTTGGTTTCCAACTTTTCTCATTTGAGAAAGATATTTCCTATTATTTAAATAACTCCCATTTGCATTCTGTTTAATTAAAAAGCGTGATCCAATAACCATATCTGTTTCTCCATTAAATATTGGTTTTAATAGCTCTGGAATATCTTCTGGACAATGTTCTCCATCTGCATCAATAGTAATTATAATATCGGAGGGGGAACAATACCCAAAACCATTTTTTAAAGCCTCTCCTTTTCCTAAATTTTCCTCATGATATAAAAGAGTTATATCTGGTCTGTTTAATATCTCTCTTGAATTATCAATTGAACCATCATCAATGCAAATTATCTCGGCTTTTATATTCAATTTAGAAAATGTTTCTAAGATTCTCTTAATCAATCCAGTTATCGTATCTTCCTCATTATACACTGGAATTATAACCTTAACCGGGGAATTGATGTTTTCTAGGTCGTCTGTAATGCTTTTTGGTATCGCTATTGGCTGATATAGTTCCTTTGTCAAATTTTAAACTCTGTTTTGTATTAAAAACATTTGATTAAATAAATAAATATTTATAATATTATTATATATCTGTACCATTTTTTTATTAAAATCTTTTCTTTTTTTTATTAAAGAAAATTTTATTTAACCTAATTATGATTCTATTAAATCATTATAGACTCTAATCATCTTCTTTGTGATTATTTCCCAAGAAAAGTTCTTTTTTAGATATTCTCTTAACTTTTTCGAATTTGATTTTCCCTCTTTTTGATTTTCTATTGATTTTAAACAAATCTCGGAAACACTACTCAGATTATTAAGTTTAAACAATCTCCCATGATCTTCATTTCGGATTACTTCTGGAATTCCCCCAACATTAGAGGCTATAACGCTAATGCCGCAAGCCATTGCCTCCAACATTGTTGTAGGCATTCCTTCATATCGGGATGTAATTAATAAAATCTTTGATTGGTTATAAATTTTAATCATTTGCTCATGTGGAATTCTGTAATAATGCCTAATAGGAATCTGCTTTTTAAAATCTTGGAGCATATAATATAACGGTCCATCTCCCACAACAAGAAATTCAATATCTTGATTTTTTTTATAAATTTTTTCAGCAATTTTTAAGAATAAGTCAAAACCTTTAATGTAACTTAAACGGCCAATAAATGTAATATATTTTTTTTCCACATCATCAATTTTTATGAATTTAGAGAGATTAACTCCATTCGGAATCCAATAATTTTTCTCACGCTTTATTTTAAATCTCTTTAAAACAGTTAGTAAATCCATATATGAAACAGACACCAAAGAATCAGGAATCGTTAAAGTAAATTTTCCTACAACGGGATCAAATATTATCTTTTTGACTAATAATTGAAAATTTTCAAATAAATTTGATGTGTAAAAAGCATCAGTTTGAATTCCACCATGTAATTGAAGTATTAAAGGGAATTTACGAATCTTTCTTAATAAAGCAGCATGAATTGAACTAAAAAAAATATAAGAATGAGCATGAATAATATCATAATCTCTATAATGCTTGTTTAAAAAAGGTATTATATTAAAGAGTGGATTAATTCCAAAAAGATTTCCATAATATCTTCTATTAATAATTCTAATCCCTTCAGAATTATAGTATTCTCCACTTTTAGATATACGATTATAGTTTGAAGTTAAAATTTCACATTCTAACCCATGAGAATTTAAATTTCTTATTAAATTTTGACAATATATCGAATAACCACCTATATGATCAGGTGGATATGCCATAATATGTAGAATTTTCATGAGTTCTTAAAAAAAGTTCCAATTTATTTTAATTATAATAGTTTTAAGAAAAGTTTTTTTAAATCATTTCCTAATTTTTGAGGCGTTAAATATCTCTCAAATAATTTATATCCATTCCGAGCAATTTTATCTCTTAAATTTTTATCTTCATACAATGTAGTGATCGAATTAACCAATGACTCAACATTTGCATTTTTACATAAATAAACATTTTTCTCATGTGTAAGAAGTTCCCTTACTGCTATTGTATTTGCGGTTATTATCGGTTTTTTCATCGCTAACGCTGAATAAACTTTATTAGGTATTACAATATTTGATTTTAATGTACCCCCAAAAATTCCGAGTTGGATATCAGAATGTTCAATTTTTTCTGGTAATTGACTTAAAGGAATATGTGGTATCAAATCAACGTTATTTAAATTATACTTTTTTCTAAATTTAATTATCTCTTGAAATAAAACATTTCCTGGTTTCCCACCAACAATCTCAAATTTAAGTTCAGGATAACTCTTTAGAATTTTAGCTGCTTCCATTATAACTTTTATACCTTGTA
Source organism: Promethearchaeota archaeon (assembly GCA_030606485.1). GTDB lineage: Archaea > Asgardarchaeota > Lokiarchaeia > Sigyniarchaeales > SOKP01 > 6H3-1. Next base: position 434,132 of record JAUWGH010000001.1, read on the forward strand.
ATGGTATATATGTGCCATAAAAACCAATAATGAATTTGCTTTTCTCTCTATTATACTCTCGGGGATAAAAAATTTCAGGATCAGAACCTACTAAAATTATCTTAATTTTACTTGGCTTTTGATAAAATAACTTAGAAAAGATCTTTCCATGAATTTTAGTATCCGATAATATTAAATCTGCTTTTTTAAATGAATAATAATCAATAAAATAAGAAATTTTTGCTAATATTGACTTCTCATTAATATATTTATAATCATAAACATATGACAAATAAGAAGAAATAAATGGATCATAAATAATGGGTTTATTAGTTAATCGCTTCACTTGAAGCACAGAATCGAACCCAGGATATCCAACTATTACTAAATCAAAATCCTGTGAAATTATTAATTTTTTTAATAATTTTAAACTAGTCTTAAATGAGTTAATTATATATCTTCCTTTATTAACTTCAATAAAAGTTGCACTTTTTTCATTACATTCAATAACATTTATGCCATTATTAATTAAGCCTTTGATTAATACTCTATTTCGAATTGCTCCTCTGGAATAGGTCCCAAAATAACAAATGTTTATTGAATTAGTCAGATTTTAAACCCTTTTTTTTTAAAAATGAATATCCTTAAATCATTTAAAAATCTTTTTAATTCCTTAAATTTTAAAATCCTAAATCCAAATAAAAGAATAAAATACGACCCTAGACATAATAAGCCTATAAAATAAGCATTTAACCCAAAACTCAGTTTTAAAATAAAAAATTCAAAAATAATTATGAGAATAGATATGACTAACTGAATTAATTTAAATTGCCATAAAGAAAGTTCAATAATCCTCGATAAACTATAAAAATATAAAATAAATATTACAGCCATGGATATAATAAATGCTGATGTTGCCGAATATATACCAAAATAAGGGAGGAAAATTACAGTTAATAAAACGTTTATCAAGGCTCCTATTACCTGAATAATCAAAAATCTAATAGTTAATCCTTTTGCCACAAGAAATTTTGCTGTGAATTGATTCAAACTATAAAATAGACCACCTATTAAAATCAATTGAAAAACATCTGAAAAGCTTGGATATTGACTTAGAATGCTTGAATAAAGAATTCCAAGAATTAAATTCGACATAATTATACATACCAACAATAAGGGAATAATTATAACAACAACAAAAGTGAAAATCAACTTATAAATCGCCTTTATTTTATTTTGATCATTATGATAAAAAGCATCTGATTCATAAGGTAATAATAAATCATTTACCGTTACTCCAAGCAACCCAATTAAATATATTGTTAAAGATAAAGATAAACCAAAAATCAGTGAAGCCTCATTACCTAAACTACTCAGTAATAATGGACCAATCCGAGTATTTAAATAATAAAAAATATTACTTGCTAAAAGTGGTAAGCAGAATAAAATCAACTCCTTTTGTATTTTTAAATCTATAGATCCTTTAATTCTAAAATTCTTATTTGGATTCTTGTTTCGGTTTAATCCACGAAAAATAAAAAAAATAGCCACTCCATCTAATAAAAAATATGCTAAAATATAACTCAATGCCGCACCGATAAATCCGAGATTAAGAATCGCAACTAAACTAAATCCAAGTATTAAAAAAATTATAGATAAAAAAAAAATAACTGTTGCAACTCTACTTGATAATTTTAATCCATACAAAACACCTTCAAAAAAACGATAAAATTCATAACCAATACCTCCTAATAAAAAAATAACCATGATCTCAGAATTTGGAAGCGAAACTCTATAATCATAATTAAATATAAATGTAAAAATTACAATACCTAAGATTATTATTATAAGATTAACGAGTAAAAGAATCGTTCCATTATATAAATATCTCAACTGAATTTTACTCGAATCTCTCTGTAAGAATCTTGGCATCGCAATATGTAAGGTCAAAATCAAACTAAAAAAAAGGTTTATAAGATAAATAAAAAGAATATAATCCCGGTTCGCTCCAATACTCAACCAATTAATCAATAAAATATTACTTACAATAAAAAAAAACACTTCACCAATCGCTTTCGCAATAAAAATTAGTGAAAACCGCCTTATAATGTCAAACTCAAATATAAGACCTTTTGTTTCGGACCTTTCTTTAATATTATTTTGCTCCAATTAAATCCCAAATATCAACTTACTTAAAGACAATTTATTGCATAACCGTAATATAATCCATTTAATAATTCAATAGATTTAACTTATTCGAATATTTCTAATTATATAAATTTCCTAGCAAAAAGCTTGAGCAACAATAATACTTTTAATTCTTGTTTTCTCTCAAGTTTTGTTATACTCACCTAATTTTGTGATTATGAGTATTTCAAAAGAAAAATGTAAGTCGCCAATTGGTAATTAGTTTTCTATGTTCAAAAATTGTATAAAAAATCAAACATCCTATATAGTATTCTTTCTCCAATATTTTTATTATCCAACTTAAAAACATTTTTAAACAAAAATATCTAATTAATTATTGAAATAGATCAGAAATCTTTTTAAAATACTACTATTTTAAAAAAAAATCACTATAATAAGGTAATCTGCTTGACCAAGGAATTCTTAACAAGCATAAAATCTGAAACAAATTTTAAACCGTCAAAAAAAGTAATGAATAAATATTCTTATCAAGCAGAATCTTCTAAAATCTCATTGGAAAAAAGATTTCTAAAATTAAAAAAAGAGTCGAATTTTACCTTATCTATAGTAATTCCAGTATATAATGAGGAAAAATCAATTAGAAACATATTAAATCTAATCCCTCATAATGATGGGATTGAAATCATAGTAGTTGATGATGGCTCGACAGATAAAAGCTTCCAAGAAGCTATAGAAAGTGATAAATCAATTAAATTAATAAAACTTGATGTAAATCAAGGTTATGGAAATGCTATACTGACTGGCGTTAAAAATGCAAGTGGTGATATTATTATTACGATGGATTCCGATGGGCAACATAACCCAAATGAAATATGCCGCCTGATTGAACCAATTTTAAATGATAAAGCTGATATATGCATTGGCTCGAGATATTTAGGAAAGTGTAATTATAATATTCCCCTTTTTACTCGACTTGGAGAATGTTTTATTGAAAAATCTCTGCAAATTCTATTTGGACAAAAAATTTCTAATAATCAAAGCGGCTTTCGAGCTTTTAAAAAAACAACAACTGATGTCTTTAAAAAAATTAAATTCAATGGCTTTGCATTTGCAACAGAGCTTTTAATAAAATCTAAGCTAAAAAATTATCGTATAAAAGAAGTCCCTATTGTATTAGAACCTAGAAAATATGGAATATCAAAAATTCGATTACTTAAACTAACAATCACTCTATTATCTTGCATTGCATACTATTTTTTTATTAAAATTAAAAATAATAATAGATAAAAGATTTTAATTTAATTTAAATCAATTCAAATGTTCATTTTAATAATCCTATTTTTCAAACATATGGTGATTTAAAATAAATATAGGTTTTTTATACTTACATCCTCAAGGTGAAAGTATGGGCTCATTATACAGAGTAAGAAATTTTTGTCAAGGTTTAACAGAATTAGGTCATAAATGTTTTATATTTTCTCCGTATATTTTTTCTGAAGATTGGGGACCTTTAGTTAAATTTATTCAAATTCCTGTATTAAAATCAAGAGGAAACATATCAAAACAAATTTATAAAATAATAAGATGGGTTCTGGATCTTCAATTCTTATCTCGTTATACAATATTACAACCAAAAATCCTAAATTCTATGATAAGTCGAGTTTCTCAGGGCTTATTTAATGTAATTAATTCAGAATTTATTTATCTAGATGTAATTATAGGAGAATCAGAGTTAGGTGGTTTAATGCTTATTCGAATAAAGGAAAAATTAAAAATTCCTATAATTGTCGATTTACAAAATTATTGGCCTGAAGAATTAGTAGAAAATAATATTATTAAGAGAAATCATAAACGCTATAAATTTCTAGTTGCTTTAGAAAAAAGTGTAATTGATAATGTGGATTTAGTTATAACTCCCAGTCTTGCCTTGAAAAAATTTCTTGCCAATAAATTTACTAATGGTAACTATTTAAAAATAAAAGCGATAATTAATGGGGGCATACCTTTTTTGGATAAACCTAAAAAAAAGGAATTTCCACCAAAAATAATTATGTCGGGATTAGTTGCTTATAGAAGCAATTATCAATTATTCTTAGAAAGCCTACCCTATGTGTTGAGAAAACATCCAGATACTCTAATTTATGTAACTAGAAAAGGTGAAGATTTAAAAAAGATGATGAAATTAGCAAAAAACCGAAAAATTAAAATAAATTGGTACTGGAAAGCTTCATATAAGGAATTTCTTGACTTTTTAGCAGACTTTCATGTAGGTATAGTTACTTCATCACATAATTTATCGAGAAAATTAGGTTTTGTTACTAAAATATATGATTATTTTTCGGTCGGGGTTCCAGTTGTAGGAAATGATATTGGAGGTTGGACATCTTTAATCCACAAAGAGAAAGTGGGATTATTATCATCAAACGACCCTCAAGATTTGGCAAATAAAATTTTGCAATTTATTGACAATCCAGATATGTCATATGAGTATGGTGAAAGAGGAATTAAATTATTAAAGGACAAATATAGCGTAAAAAAATCTTCTCGAAATTTAATGGAGTGTATTGAACTAATCAATGATAATTAAAGCATAAATAAATAATAAATAGAATTGAAAAAAGGAGTTCAATTTAAAGAAAATTTTGAATATTATCCTAAATCTTTTATATAAAGTTAGAAATTCTATTCCCAAGAGAATCTATAACATTATCATTGGAAAAATTAAGCGTTCAAACATTTTCAAGATAATAATTGGTTTACCTTATGGAGTATTGCTATTGTCAAAATCAAAAACCTATCCCCGATTAATACCATTAAGAAAAAAAATTTACCCTATACCAATAAATATTTTAGATATTTCTTCACTTGATGCTTTTTGGGAAATTTTCATTGGAAAAAATTATGAAAAATATAATAAAATTAAATCTGGAGACTTGGTTTTAGATATTGGAGGAAATGTTGGAATTTTTACGATTAAAGCAGCACAAGTTGTTGGTGATAAAGGGAAAGTAATTGTTATTGAACCAGAACCTAATAATGTTAAATTAATTAAAGAAAATACTAAAATTTTTAATAATGTGACCATAATTCCTAAAGCTGTTGGAAGTAAATCAGGTAAAGTTGAACTTCTTATAGGGAAGCACTCTGGTTCTCATTCAATATATACTGAAGACGATTATTCACCTAATGATAAAATAATATCAATCCAAATAGATCTTTTAGATAATATATGTAAAGAATTAACCCTTAACTTGATTGACTTTATTAAAATTGATGTAGAGGGGTGGGAACTTGAAGTTTTGAAAGGTGCTATAAATTCTTTAGAAAAAATTAAATTTTTTACAATTGCCTCATATCATTCAAAGGAAATAAGAAGCCAACTAACAAAATTTTTAGAAAATAATAATTTTAAGGTTATTAATGATGGAGGTTTAACTCATGCGTTTAATAACTTATATTTTACAAATTAAAGTTTAGTTAATCAATAACAAAATTACAAATCTTTAAACATTTAGTATTTAAGTGTATAAACATGAAAAAAAAGATAGCAAAGAAAAACCCGTTAATTAATTTACAAAGTTCTAATATATGGAAAAATATATGATTATTTTTCGGTTGGTGTTCCAGTTGTAGGAAATGATATTGGAGGTTGGACATCTTTAATTCGTGAAGAGAAAGTGGGTTTATTATCATCAAACGACCCTCAAGATTTAGCAGATAAAATTTTGCAATTTATTGACAATCCAGACATGTCATATGAACATAGCGTAAGAGAAATTAATTTATTAAAAAAAAAATATAATGTGAAAGAAACAGGTAAAAAATTGATAAAATGCATTCAAAACATTATTTAATAATAATTATAAATAAGTTCAAATGAGATATTCTTCATATCGAATTAATAATCTATAAATATATAATAACTTTTAAAACAAATATAAATTATTAGAGAAAAATTTAGTCAGATAAAGTGAATTTATGAGAAGGAAAAATGCAATTAAAAATCCAATATATAATTTACAAATATCTAATCTATGGGCTAATTTGGGTTTAAAAGAAAAACTCTATATACTTTTTAAAAAGATATTTTTATTTTGTCAAAGATTGGGATTTCATATAACACCGAACCACTTTTATTTTCCAATCCCAGATACAAGAACATTAAAGGATAAGTTATGGTTAAGGCAATCAAAGCTAGTTGGTATCGATATTAATGAGAATAAACAATTGGAACTTTTAACACTTTTTTCATCAAAGTTTGAAAATGAATATAACAATTTTCCAATGCATAAAACTCAAATACCACATCAATATTACGTAAATAATGGTAATTTTAGAAGTGTAGATGGTGAAATTCTCTACTGTATGATGCGTTATTTTAAACCAAAAAAAATTATTGAGATAGGATCAGGTTTTTCCACTTATTTATCTGCACAAGCAATTTTAAAGAATAAAAAAGAAGATAATAGTTATAAATGTAAATTAATAGCAATTGAACCCTATCCCAATAATATTTTAAAAAAAGGTTTTCCAGGTTTATCAAAACTAATCTCAAAAAGAGTACAAGATATTCCTCTTTCGTTTTTTAAGAAATTAAATGAGAATGATATACTTTTCATTGATTCAAGTCATATTTTAAAAATAGGAAGTGATGTAGAATATGAATTTTTAGAGATTTTACCTAGACTTAATAAAGGTGTTCTTATCCACATACACGATATATTTTTACCTTCACAATATCCCAAAGAATGGGTTTTAAACCTATTCAGATTCTATACTGAGCAATATTTACTTCATGCATTATTGATTTTTAATAACAATTTTGATATATTATGGGCAGGAAGATATATGCATTTAAATCATTTTAATAAGTTGGAAATTGCTTTTAATTCATATAAAAGAGATAGGACACAGTTGGAAAAAGCTGATTTTAGTTCATTCAAAAGAAATCATAAAGATTGGCCAATAGAATGGCCAACAAGTTTCTGGATGAAGAAAGAAAAATGAATATTATTTTCCATTATTATTAATTCTTTATTATTTGATTATCAAAGATATGTTTTCTTATAACTATATCTATTTATTAATACCAATTTTTATTAATATTAAGAATTACAATAAAAATTTTATATCTTTATTTGGTTTTCTCGTTAAATATCCATCAAACTCATCTAAATGATTTTATGGATGATAAAAGGGTCGAGATTTACAAAATGTGGGATTCAAAAGATTATAGGCTTGCCAGAAAGAAATTTTTTTGGTTATCAATCCATCGTTATAAAGCGCATTATTTCAATATATTCTGCGAAATTTAATAAATATCAGCATAAAAAGTTGATTATTTGAAATGGGTGCTAAAACTTAAGGAGAGATGTCTTTATAGAATTCCTAGAATAAAAATCCCGAGATTTGAAAATTATGCAGAATGGACAATCTCAAAAAAAGAATGGAATATATTCCATTATCTCCCGAAATTTGATGGGCTTTTTGAAAATTTATTTGAATTTAATGATTTTAGCTTTTTTAATGATCTTTAAGAGAAACTTGAGGAAGAAGGGGTTTCTTTTAAGAATATGTTTATTATAGATGTTATTAAATACGAAATGTTAAGAGTAAATCTGGGCTTTAAAAATTATTCTGAATTAGAAAAAATGAGCAAATTCATGAAACATTCCCTCTATTTAGCGTTACTCGTGATTATATTTTTTTTCTTACTGCAGCAGATATAAGTTACATTATAAAAGGAATTCCTGCCGAGGAATTATTTGCATTCTTTCAATTATTAGTCAAGGATTGTATTGATGTTGGGATAATTGTCTCTCGGATTCTAATCTGGGATGGTAATTTATCCGATCAAATTGTAGAAATAATAAGGATAAAAATAAAAGCTCATATAACGATCCTGACGCGGGATACGGTCGTCATATCGGAACGAAAAAAGGAGTAGGCTACGACCCCAGAATTTTTTATGCATATTGTTTTAATAGGTAGTTTCTGGTATATTTCAAAATATTTCCTGGGAACAGAAACGACACTTCAGCTTTTAAAGAAACGGTCGATGATTTTTTTCAGGTGTCCGAAGAAAAATGGTTGATCATAATAGCAGACTCTGGAGCGTATTCTCTTAAAAATTTAGAACATATTACTTATAAAGGGATGGTACCTGTTATTTGTGCAAAAAAGAACATTAAAAATCAGCCCATTAAAGAATTAAAAGAGAAATTCTATTTTAATACGGATTTTATTCCCAAGGAATGGTCAATTAAATTGTTTTTAAAAATATATAGATTTCATCCGATGATTGAGCAAGGGAACTCCTTTAATAATACCTATTATAATGCTTCTTGGATGAATACGATGGGTTTGGACGCTGCAATCAAACTTAGAGTAACGATCTATATTATAGTTCTCTTAAAGGCCTTAACGGCTTATAAGTTGGGGCGACCCGATTTAGTTATGTAACCTTCCGCTTTTGAATCTTCCAGATACCTTAATTTTCGTGTAACTTTACCCAAGCTCGCAGAAGATTCAAATTTTTTAATATTTAAAGATGAGCAATAATTAAACCGACATAAAATTATTTAGTATAGAAATATTATAAACACGAAAAGAAATGTAAATAAATTCTTAAGTTATTAAGTTAAAAATTATTTAAATTTCTTTATTTATGTAATGCCAATAGAAAGCATTTAAATAAAGGTAACTTTAAAAAGAGGGATTCCTTAAGGTCAATAATTTTATGTTCGAAATAACAGGATGTGATAGAATTAGAAGATAATCACAACTTAATTGAAAATATTTATACACTTTTTAAGGGGCAACTTATTGGGACGATCATTTCTATGATCGGATCAATTTTTATAATTAGATTAATCTCAGTTGAAGAATATAGCCTTATAAATATTTCCTACATTATCACAATAATATTAATTTCTTTAGGGGATTTCGGGTTAAATCCCGCTACCACTCATTTTATCGCCAAAAAGATGAATAAAAACGATATTGATGGAATAAGAAATATTATACGAATAAATCTAATTATTAAAATCTTCATTGGATTATTATTTATGTTTATTATTGCTGTAAATGCTAATTTTATTGTTAACGAAATTTATAAAGTAGACGACGAAAGATTAATTGTTTTAATTCAAATTGCATCTATTGGAATCTTTACAACTATTTTATTTGAAGCGATAAATTCAATTTTTTTAGGTGCTGAATACATGAATTTGATTCGAACCGGAAATATTCTCTATAATTCATTGAAAGTGGGGTTATCAGTTTGGTTAATATTATTGAATTTAACTTTAATTGGACCCTTAATCAGTTTTGTTTTTTCTCCCTTAATTGTAGCATTAATTTATTTATTCTTTTTAAAAAAAAAATTTGGTAAAGATATTTCAATAAAATTTCAAATTGATTGGAAAGAATTAAAAAAAATGATGAAATATGGTTATCCTTTATTATTAGTTTCATTAATAATGTCTATCCAAGCACAAATATATAGTTATATTTTATTTTCTTTTGGTTTTTTACACGAAGTTAGTTATTTTTATGTTAGCTTATTGAGCTCAGGATTAATTTTTATAATAATATTACCAATTTCATTAGCACTTTTTCCTGCTTTTTCTAAATTTGAATGGATTAAAAATGAGGAACAAAAAATATTAAAAATTTATTTCCAATTTTCTATTAAATTTGGGAATCTTATTACTCTACCGATTATTATTTTTATAATCATATTCTCTAATGAAATATTTCCAATAATTTATGGAAATAATTATCTTTCTGCATCTCCTTTTATTTCAGTATATTTTTTAACGTATCTTTTGGTGCCCTTTGGTTTATTAACTATTCCTGCATTTCTAAACGGGCAAAAACATACAAAATCAGTGATGTATTTGGAATTAATAAAATTGTTTGGGGGAATATCTTTTGGATTGATTTTTATTCATATTTTTGGTGGTATCGGAATAATGATTGGAATTTTTATTGGTCAGATTTTAAGTGTTGTTTATGGAATTCTATTGATAAATAGGAAGTACGGTAGAGAATTACTTAGAAATTTTAAAGAGAATGTAATAATTTTTTTAATTGCAACGTTTGGAGGTATAATTACCTTTTTTTTATACAATACAATAAAAATTTTTATTTCAATAGAAATTTTGTTAATTAAATTAATTTTTCTTGGAGGTGTATTTTTATTTTATATAATTTTTTTTTATTTTATAGTGGGAATATTAAATCTAATAAATTATGATGAATTAAATTTCCTGGAAAAAAGTTTTATAAAATTTCCATTAATCTCTAAAATTTTTTTATTTTTTTCAAATGTAGAAAAAAAAATAATAAATTTAAGAAAAAAAGGATAAATTAGAGTTCTTATATTAAATTGAAAAAGGTTGGATATATTCAAATCTCACCTAAATATCATATCACCAAATATTTCTTGATAAACATCTTAAATTTTTAGATTTAATGTTATTTTCAACATTGGATAAAATTAGTGTTATTTTTTAAATTGGGTAGGTAGAAAAAATATGATTTTAGATGAAATGTACTAAAATATCAAAAACTTTTTGAAGTAAATATCCAAGTCCAGTAAGTTTTAGTGCATCATCATGAAATTTATTGAAAATGCTATTTAATTCTTTCATTCTAGAGGATATTATGTGTTTATATAAATTATAACAAAATTTTATTTTAAATTATTAGATTCGAAAGATTTCTTATCTAATTATAATTTTTTTGATTATCTATAAGGTCTACTTATCATAATTAAACAAAGTTAATTTGATTTCATGTGTTTGCTAAAAACATTTTTAAAATAATTAATATTAAATCCTTTATAATTTAAGAAATTATTAATTATTTTCACTCAATAGTTAAAATTGAGGTGTTCTTTTTATCTCCATCTAAAAATTCGACTTTCAAGCGCTTAAAACATCTGATTAATTTACATTTTTTTTCTTTTCGCGTTTTTCCATCTCGTATATTTGTACCTCATACATTATCTAGATGTTATGAATATCCTCTTGCTCTACTTTATATTTCTGAACAAAAGATTGATCGCTTTTTAGATATTGGGCCATCTCTCGAATTTTTTCTTTATAATCTTCGGAAAGCTAAATCAATTTTTGGTTTAGATCCTGATCCTAGATTACAAAAAAAAATTCAAAAATTCTTGAAAAGGTTTCAAATTCCGAATAATAAGATTACATATATTAAAGGCGATATCACAAAAGCTCCATTTCCTGATAATTATTTTAATATGATAACCGCTATTTCGACGATAGAACATATTCCCGATAGAGGTGATGAACGAGCAATGAAAGAAGTCGAACGAATCCTTAAACTGGGAGGAACTTTTATCCTCTCAGTTCCCTTTAAGAATAAATGGGATGCTTACTGGACAAATGAAGGTGGCATTCAAAGGTATTATAACATTGATCACTTGAAAAAACGCCTAATATACAATACCAACTTACAAGTGGAAGAAATAAAGTTTTTTGGCAACTTTATTACAGGTTTTTTTTTACATCTCATCCTATTTTTACCAGGTAGAATGAAATTTTTACTTAATTGGATTGGTCTTCTGCTTGCACTCATGTTTTTCTCAGAAGTTAGCCCTTCTACTGCAGGAAAATTGGGAGGAGAGGTAATTATCCTCTTTAAAAAAATAAAAGATAGCAACAATAAATAGAAAATTTTTTTTCATACAACTTATTAAAAAAAAAAATTTTAAACAAAGGAAATTTAATCATAACTCCGAGTGAAAATTTAAGAAAATTTTAGAAACAAAATTTAATAAAGAAAAGAGATTAAAATTAAAACAATTACTAATGGGAGAACCTCGATGAAAATACTAAATAATTTACCGATGTAAGATAAGAAAGATAAGAAGAATCCATTTTATATAATTTAAAAAGTTCAGCTTTATAGAAAAATAAAGGAATTAATAAGATATTTTATAAAATTCTTAAAAGTTTCTGTTTTTTGACACTCTAATACTATGCAAGAAAAAGTTTTTATCAATAAAAAGATTAATTTTCTAAAGATTTTTCATATAAAAAACCAAGTAGTTAGATAAAATATAGAAGATAAAATTGATTGAAGTGAAATTATGAAGAAAAAAAATATAGTAATCCTTTTTTTAACTATTTTTATCTTTATAATTACTTATTTTATTTCTTTAATAATTATCATAAATATTTTCTTTATAATTGGTTTAATTTTTTTTTCCATTACTTATTCTTTTTGGTTTTACTATTTTTTTTATAATTCTGACGAATCTAAAATTAGAATCATTAAAATATTTCGTTCGGGATGGTGGATTGAAATCTTAATAATATTTTTAATGCTATTAAGTTTGATGATTAATCCGCTTATAACTCCCATAGACAGTTGGCAAAACATCCCTTTTTTACTATATGTTCGCAGCATAATATGGTTAATTGGATTATTATTTTTACCTGGTCATAATATATTTAGATTTTTTAAATTTTATACAAAATTATCAAATTCAATAAAATTTGTCGTATCGATTACTTTCTCTTTAATTTTTTTAGGTATTCTTACTCTCGTATTCCATTTTTATGATTTCACTTATTACTACATGCCGTTTTTCATTTTAATTTTTCTAATTTTTACATCATTTTTATTTTGGAAAACACATAAAAAAAAAAAAAAACCATGTAATATCAATCAAGTTCACCAAGTGGGATCTAATACTTCTTTTATTTTCAATCTCATGTATATTTTTCGCTGGCGCTGTTCAATTATCTATGAATTATCTAATGCCTGGAGATGTTTGGACTTCAGTAAATTCTGCGACATTGATTCTTTCTGGTCAAAAGGAATTTTTTGAATCACTCGTTCCTGAATACCCAGTATTTTTCGGTTGCATTCTCTTTGGATTATCTATATCTTGCGGTTTTCCTTTTGTAAATACCTATGTTTTTCTTTTCCCATTAATAGCATTAAAATACGTGTGTTTTTTTTCCTTAATAAGGACATTGTTTCATCAAAATAAAAAAATCTCTGTATCTGCCACGATTTTTTACGGTTCAATGGAAGGTTTAGCATGGATAATTGGAGTTCTTACTTCTAAGCTTTCTGGTCATAATTTTTTTTGGGAGTTATCTTATCGAACACAGGATATGTATTTTTCTGTTTTACTTGAATCAATTCAATTCCAATATAAAACTTTAGCAATTATAATGATTTTTACTTTTTTAATTTTATTTACTTTAGGAGTAGAAGCTCATGTAAAAAAAAATAAAATTATTATTCTATTTTTCTCAACAATTTTTCTCTTATCTGCGTTTTACATTCATATGATCGAACTATTAATGATTCCTAGCATTTTTCTAATTACATTTTTATATGAATCTAAATTTAAAAAATTTTATAATATACTTTTTCTAATCTTGAATTTTTTAATATTATTTATAATTCTTGACTTTTATATGAATGGTTATTACTCAAATCTATCTCTTTTAAAAGTATCATTACCATTGAATTATGTTTTTAGCCTTTTTGGACTAACTCTAACTCAAGGTTTAATAATTTTTTCTTTAATTTTTATTTTTATTTTGGGAATGAGTTTTCTTATATTATTTTTATGTAAAAAAACATCAATTCGCTGTCTTTCAAAGATTCATATTCCGGAACAAAAGGTACAAAAATTAATGTTTGTCGCAAGAATCATTATTTTAATCCTAATATTTATATATGTAGGATCAATTATCATATGGCTTAATCTTGACGATTCATATTATAATAATACACTTTTACATGCTGAAGAAACTATCTTGCCTTTTTTTATGTATTTTACAAGATGGGGCTTCATGGGTTTATTTGGTCTAATAGGAATTATGATATCTCCATGGAAGCAAAAATGGTTTAAGGTAGCAATTTTTTGGTTTTTAACTTCATTTATTATAGGAAATATTTGGTGGGGTAGCGTAACAATTCAATTTCTTTTCCCTGTTTTGGCACTATTTGCTGTTATTGGCATAGAATTTTTAATTTCCAAGATTCCCTCATTAAACTGGAAAATTGGAAAGATCATCAAAAAATTTATCAAGAAAATTAAGTGGAAGGAAAACAATTTAAAACCAATTGAAACATGTGTAAAATTTATGAAGAAAATTAAGTGGAATAAAAACAATTTAAAACCAATTGAAACATGTGTAAAATTTATGTTTGTTATTGTGTTGCTTCTTGGCACATCATCGTACATTTATGGCACTAGCTATTATAGTCAACAAGAAAGTGTTACAAAAGATGAACAAGCACTTATTTTTAAATGGGTATATGAAAATGTTGAACAATCCTCAACAATTTTAGTCCCTAATGATTACATATTTTATTTTGGAATAAATACCATATGTAATCGTACTACTTATATTTATACATCATTACCCAAAGAATTGAATTTTCCAAATATTCTTATAGTTAAGCAGATTTTTCAACAAAAAAGCATAAAATATGCTATTTTAGGAGAAGATTTAACACCATTAATGAAAGAAATTAAAGCAGATTCATTATTATTAGAAGATTATGGAACTTGGAAAATATATAAAATAATAATAATTTCTGGGACGTATATTGATTTTGTAGATGCAGATGGCTCTGATGCAAATTGTACTATTTCCATAGTTGCAAATAAAGATGGACATAAAAAAGTATTGAAAATTTTAGATAATAGTAATACTGGACAAATTAATTTTCATCATTATTTTGATGCTCCACAAACTACTGGTATAATAGAATTTTATAGTTATGCAGAACAAACAGATAAACAAATAGGCTTTCCTTTTAAGGCTGTTGATTGGGGATATGCAGTTTATCCTTTTATGGACTCTGATGGAAATTTTAAATATTCTCATGATGGTTGGAACGCTGTAACAGTACAATCATATAATGCTAATCAGTGGTATCATCATAAAATTGTTTTTGATTGTGAGGGAGATTCTGGCTGGGGAACTTTTGATTGGTATATAGATGGAGTAAAGAAAGTCACAGCAGGAAGATTTTGGGGAGATACAGATAATATATATAGATGGTGGTTCTATACAGAAAATATACCTATTGATGCTGTTTTTTATTTTAATGCTATTGATTTTAGTTGGGCTTCTGGATATTATGATGGAAGAAATAAAGACGTAATATTGGACAGATTTTGAGGAGTAGCTTCCAAGAAGCACGTTGATAAGATAAACAAAACTTTACTTCTCGGAGCTCTTGTAAATAACGTTCAAATAAATACAACTTCTGAAGATGCAACTTTGATTGAATAGGTCGGAGAGAAATTATATAAGGATAGTTATGCTCATATAAAAGTAGTTGCTGATTTACAAACAGCCGCAGATAATGTAAGAACAAGAGAAGAACCTGTATTTAAAAATTATCAAATTTTAAAACAAAATATAGCAATTAATAAAAGAACAAATATCATACCTATTAAGCAAGGCTAATCAAATGAAAAAGGAGTAAAAACAATAAAAAATTTAAAGTATATATACATGAATTTAATCAATTTTTAGGTTTATTATATGCTAAAAGATAAAGATAGTGTATATAATGATTAATATAGACTTAATCGTACCACCTTTTGCATATTATCCAAATATTCCCTTTGTTTCACACAGATGGAATAGTTATTGGTTTCCTGTTTTGTTTTATCTTAAAGATCTTAAAAAAATAGGCGTAAAAATACGGTTTTTAAATTTTTTTGAATTAAAATTTAGACATTTAGCGAAAATTGTAGGAATAGATTGTCGATTTTTTTTTAAAAATATAGATTACGGAAATTTCGGTGATATAAACTCAAATGGTAAAATTCCACTCAATTTTCTTGAAAAACTTAGAGATAACATTGATACTTTACTTTGGTTTGATACTTCCGATAGCTCAGGCACAACACAATTTGAAGTCCTACCTTATGTTGATCGATATTATAAACGGCAATTGCTTAAAGATAGAATATTATATAGCCGACAATTTTATGAAGATCGGATTTTTGCCGATTTTTATACAAACTTATATAATTTTAAAAAAAACGATAAACGTATCACCATATATCCACTTGAACTTAAGTATAAAGATAAACTTGGTCTTTCATGGAATCTTGCACTTTTTGACTATAGGGTTAATAATAAACTAACTAGATTTATTAATGGATTTTCTAGAAAGATGGTATTACCATATTCGAATCCAAATAAAAAAAGAAATAAATTGCTATCTGCACGTTTTGGAATTATATATAACATTAAATCCATATCATTTCAGCGAAAATCCCTGATTAAATTTATTAATAGAAAATTTAAAACAAACCCATATATCTCTACCGGTTTTATTTCCAAGAAGGAATACCTCAAAGAAACTCATTCATCAAAAGCGATACTCAGTCCATTTGGTTGGGGAGAAATCTGTTTACGTGATTTTGAAACTTTTATTGCTGGTGCTGCATTAATAAAACCTGCGATGGAACATCTTGAAACATGGCCTAATTTCTATCGAAATCAAGAGACTTATATTTCTATACCATGGAAAATTGAAGAATGGGAATCAAGATTTAATGAGATTTTTGCTAATGAAAAATTACTATTAAAAATTGCGATTAATGGACAAAAGGAATTCAAATCATTATGGACTAAAAAAGCAAAAGAACAGTTTTGTAATCGCTTTATTAATATGATTTCTCTAAATTAAATTTAAAATTAATCTATTTTAATAATGAAAATGAATAAATAAGTTAATATCATTTTATAAAGTACTTTAAACATCAAAAAAGTTAACGATAAGGATAATATTATAATATCGTCCCAATATAAAATATGCCAGTTATTATCCTTTTTATTTCGATTAAATCTTGATTCCCAATTTGGGAATATCTATTTTATAGATATTTTTATATGTTTATTATTAGATTTAAAAATGTTAATCTATTAAATATTTATGATAGTATATATAAGATTTAAATTTTTTATTAAATAAAAGAATTTAATACCTAAAGAGAAATTAGTGATCTAATATTCTTGTAGATTTAATAAGAAAAATTAAATTAGGTCTTACATCCAAAATTAATCCATTAGCTGCGATTAAAAAGATATATAATTGGCCCACTTACTTTTTAGATTTTTTTTATCTAATTAAAAAGAATTATATTATTTATCATATGAAAAATGGATTAAAATATTTTGTTAGAGCAAGAACTACTGATCGAGGTTTTATTACTTCGATTGAATTAGCTGATGACTATAAATTAAATAAATTATTTTTACCAAAGATTCTATCGTAATAGACATTGGAGCTCATATAGGTATTTTTTCGGTTTTTATTTCTAGAACAGCGAGTAAAATTTATTCATATGAACCGATTCCAAATAATTTTAAAATGTTATTAAAAAATATCAAGATTAATAATTTAACAGATGTAATTAAACCTTTTAATTATGCTGTTTTTGATAAGAAAGAAAAAATAAAAATATACATTTCAAAACATAATACTGGTGGCCATTCTATTTATTGTAAAAGTAATAAGGACATTGAAGTTTTTACTATTACTTTAAAAGAAATATTTGAAAATAATGATATTTCTAAATGCGATCTACTTAAAATTGATACAGAAGGTTCGGAATATAAAATATTATATGGTTTGCCTAAAAATTATTTCACAAAAATAAAAAGAATCCATTTGGAATATCATGATATAAATAAAGAAAAATACAATCATAATTATCTCATGCAATTTTTATTAAAAAATGGATTTAAATTAATTCATGAATTAGGTTATTTATTTGCAGAACATATTTAATTATGATTTTTGTGCTATCTTTCAGAAATTAACTAATTTAGTACAAAGAGTAAAAAATTTTTGTGTGTTTTATATGAGTTTAAAAAAAATCTTTATTAATAAAACACAAAGAGAAGGATTAATCTATGAAGTTGTGGATTTATTTAAATTTAAATTCTGTTACGCAACAAGTCGATTATCAATTATTACAAAATGAGAAGATGTATAAATACATCCATTTTCTTTAAATTTAAAAATTAACTTTACGTGAATCACTCTCAAAAAAAAATGAGAAATTAATATTCCTAAAATAAAAAAATATTAAATAAGAATAAAATTAGTAGATATTATTATCGTAGTGCAGTTTTTATGATTCGATTCAATGGTCAAACTATTTTAAAAAAAAAAACTATTCTTATAATAAATCAAACAAGAATAAAATCAGTAGATAATATTATCGCAGGGAGCGGGTTTTATGAAATAATTCAATGGGCAAAATATTTTCAAAGAGTGATATTTTTATGTTTTTCAGATGGTAAACAATTTCTTTATAAAAAATTAGCAAATAATTTATTATTAATTGTCGCACCGTTTGATCTCTCTGGCTCAATTTTTAAATCTATGGAAAATATAATAAAAAACCATTTTCAATTATTACTTATTTTAAAAAAAATCATTAAGATTTTCAAAATTGACCTTATCCGGGCAGAGAATCTATTGATTGCAGGATTACCTGCCTACATAATAAGTAAAATAACAAAGACGCCTTATATTACATGGCTAGTAGGTTTTGAACGAAAAGCACTTGAATCAAAATTTAAAAAAACTGTTTTAATAAAGATATTAAAATTTTTTATTGTTATTTTAGAACATATTATTTTAAAAAATTCAAATTTTGTATTCGCTATATCTGAAGAATTAATGGAATTAACAAAACATAGAAATGCTCAAAATACCATTTTAAGCTCCAATTTTATCAATTTAAATTATTTTCCTCAAAAAAAATTTCAAGATTTTGATTCCTCGAAACCTAAAAAATTCAAATTACTTTATATTGGAAGATTGGAAAAGGAGAAAGGAATCGAGATTTTGATGAGAGCAATAAATATTATTTTGAAAAAAGGAATTAATTTGGAATTAAATATAGTTGGTGCAGGTTCACTAAAAAAGTGGAGCGTTGATTATTGTAAGAGTAATAAGATTCAAGAAAAAGTTAAATTTTTAGGTAGGTTTGATTATTTCGAATTAACAAAAATATATCAAAATGCTGATATTTTCATTTTACCCTCATATACAGAAGGAATGCCCGCATCTTTAATGGAAGCAATGGCATCGGGTTGTGCATGTATAAGTACTAATGTAGGAATGGTACAGAAATTAGTTAAAGATGGGGAGAATGGAATCTTAATAGAACCTGGAAATCCTCAAATTTTAGCTAATGCAATTGAAAAATTAGTTTCAGATCCTGAAAAAATACTGAAATATGGAGAAGAGGGGCGTGAAATTATTAAAAAATTTACAAAAAATTATATAAAACTTCATGGTACAATATATTCTAAAATAATTAGTATGAATAATAAATAAACTATAAGGTCGAGGTTTTAAATTAATAATAAGAATCAATTGATATTTAATAAATTTTAAAATTTAATCTTAGAAATGATTTTTAATGAATCTAAAAAATAAAAATGTTCTTGTTACTGGTGCCGATGGGTTTATAGGTAGTCATCTTGTGGAAGGATTAATAAAAGAAGAATGCAATGTAAGAGCATTTGTTTTTTATAACTTTTTAAATTCATGGGGCTGGTTGGATACATTATCTAAAGAAAAAATTGATAAAATTGATATATTCACAGGTGATGTTCGAGATCCTAATGGTGTAAGGCAATCAATTAATCATATTGATATAGTTTTTCATCTTGCTGCGTTAATTGCAATCCCTTATAGTTATCACTCTCCCGATACTTATGTTGATACAAATATCAAAGGAACTTTAAATATTTTACAAGCTGGGCGAGCCTTAAAATGTGAAAAAATTTTAATAACTTCAACATCTGAAGTTTATGGAACAGCAAAATACGTTCCTATTGATGAAACCCACCCTTTCCAAGGTCAATCACCATACTCCGCGACTAAAATTGGTGCTGATCGAATTGCTGAATCGTTTTATCGAAGTTTTAACACACCGATCTCAATTGTCAGACCCTTTAACACCTATGGACCTAGACAGTCAGCACGAGCAGTTATTCCAACAATTATTACTCAACTTTTATTAGGAAAAAATGAAATCAAACTTGGTTCTCTTCATCCAACAAGAGATTTCGTATTTGTCGAAGATACTGTCAATGGCTTTATTGAAATTGCGAAATCAGACAAAACAATTGGAGAAGAAATCAATATTGCCACACAACAAGAGATTTCTATTGGTGATCTTACAAGGTTAATAATCAAATTATTAAACTCAAATGCAAAAATAATAACTGATCCTATAAGGATACGTCCCAAAAAGAGTGAAGTTGAAAGATTATTAGGAGATAATGAAAAAATCAAGAGATTAACCAATTGGAAACAAAATTATTCCTTAGAAAAAGGCTTAAAAGCAACAATTAAATGGTTTAAAGATAAAAATAATTTGAAACAATACAAAAGTGATATTTTTAATTTATAGGAGGAAACATAATGCAAGCAATTATTCTTGCTGGAGGGAAAGGTTCTCGTCTAAAGCCCTTTACCAAAATTATTCCAAAACCACTTGTTCCAATCTCAGATGATTTATCAATTTTAGAAGTTGTTTTAAGACAACTGAAACATTATGGTTTTTCTGATATAATTCTTGCTGTAAGTCATATGTCTAAATTAATCATGGCATTCTTCCAAAATGGAGAAAAATTGGGGCTTAGCATTACTTATTCATTGGAAGATAAAATATTGGGAACAGCTGGTCCCATTGCTTTGATAAATAATTTGGAAGAAAACTTTCTTGTAATGAATGGTGATTTATTAACAACAATCAATTATAAAAGTTTTTATGATTATCATATTAAAAACAATAGCGATCTTACAATTTCACTCTATCAAAAAGAAGTAATAATTGATTTAGGGGTAGTTGAAACAGAAAATTATGAATTCAAAAATTATATTGAAAAACCAACATATGTTTTTGACGTCAGTATGGGTATTTATGTTATGAACAAAAATATCGTTGATTTAATTCCAAAAAATGAAAAGATGGATTTACCAGAATTGGTTCTTAAAACTCAAAAATTTAAAAAGAAAATAAAATGTTATAAGGGAGATTATTACTGGTTAGATATTGGGAGAGTTGATGATTACGAAGAAGCAGTTGAAATTTTTAAAAAGAAAAGATCTCAGTTCCTGCCAGAGTAATTCTAATAATCTTTTGCAATATGATCAATCCGTGAGTTTAGTATGAATAAAGTGTTAATTCTTGGTATAAATGGATTTACAGGCAAACATCTTCAAAAATATATAAAAAAACATAATCTAATGGAGAAATATTTATTTGTTGGTATTGATAAATATATTGAAAATAAAATTATCAAAATGAAATATATCCAACAAGACATATTGGATTATCAACAACTCCAAAAAATAATCTCATCTGAGAAACCAAATTTTATAATCAATTTAATTGGATTATTTAAAGCAACTGAACCAGAATTAATTTTAAAAACAAATGCCGAAATTAGCAGATATCTCTTTGATATTATAATAAAAATGGATTTTTCTGTTAAAAAAATATTATTAATCGGATCTGCTGCAGAATATGGAAGATTTAAAAAATTACCTATTAAAGAAAGTAATGAATTAAATCCGGTTAATTCATATGGATTAGCAAAAGTAATTCAAACCGAGTATGCAAAATATTATTATAGAAATTACAAAATCAATGTAAATATAGCAAGAACATTTAACATTTTAGGTCCTGGCATTTCTAAATCCCTTTCAATTGGTGCTTTTATAAATCAAATTAAAAAGTCAAATAAAGGAGATAATATTTATGTAGGAAATCTTTACACTAAACGGGATTTTCTGGATATAAATGATGTTGTTGATGCATATTGGAAAATTTTAATTCATGGTAAAAACGGAGAGGTTTATAACGTTTGCAGTGGAAAATCATATTATATAATGGATATTCTTAAGTTCCTAATTGAAAATGAAAAGAAAGAACTGAATATCGTTGTCAAAAAAGAATATGTAAAAAAAAATGATATTTTAGATAGTTATGGTGATAATTCGAAATTAAAAAATGACCTTGGATGGGAAATGAAATACAATATTTTTGATTCATTAAAAAAAATGCTAAATTAATAATGAAATATGCAAAAATCTCTAGTAAATTTTATCGTTTGGATTATTTGTTTTTTGAGGATTCAGATAATCTTGATATTATATTTAAAATAAATCGGCAAATAATTAATATAAGTGAATTTATTATTTTACAACTTTTAATAAAAAGAGATATCTACTAAAAGAATAATATTTAAGATTTTTAGATAAAACATAAGAATTAAATGAAAAAATTATTAAAAATCAGTGAGTGAAATTTATGATTGTTTAACTAACGGGAATTTAAATCTATTTATTAAATTATTAATTATAAGATATATTAAAAAATTATGAAATCCAAAAATCAACAATTTTAAATATTTAAATAGGTGCATAATAGACTGAAAAACCTTGATATTCATATAATTTCGTGTTAAAAAATTTTGATATTAAATCATCTTGAATATTTATTTTTCCAGCTTCGCTATTAAACAAAGTTTCTTCTTCAGAAAGAATGAGATATCGAATATTTTCTCGTTCTAAATAATTAATTACCGTTGGTCCTAAAAAAATACAATTTTCTACATTGAAATCTGGCTCCCAAGAAAAATTAAATGCATCAAAATAAAAATCCCATCCAGAACAAATCGTGCTTGAGAGAAATCTCATACCATCTATTTGAGAAACATTATTCCAGAAAATAAAATCACCATATTTTATATCATCAATAAAGAAATTCCATTTGTATTGGTTTAATCCATTATATCCTCCAATAGAACATTCAAAGTCAATCCTAATATGATACCATGTGTTATTTTGTATATCTATGATTTTTTGATATTTATTGCCATTATAACTATAAATTGCACTCGAAATATTAAGTATAATTGGATTTTTTAAGCTCGAATAATCTAAATATTCTATACAAAAAAAGTTCGATACATCCATAGTTCTAATGTAAAAATTAATAGTTCCATATTTCTGAGCAGAATCAAATTTAAATTGGAATTTTATTGAACCTGTTTTATTCTGATCTTCACATTTCAAAACATTACAATGTCCATCTAATTCATCAATTATCCCAATCTTACAATTAAAATCACTTTCATTAATGAATTCCCAATCCCAACAATCTTTTTCCTGTAATGCAGTTTCAATTATTTTATTAATATAATATGCATTACAATCTGTCATATACTCTAACATCCTTTTTTTATCACTAGACCTAGATAAAAACGAACAATCAATTGAAATATTAGACCGACGTGGAATATGTTCCGATATCCAACCTACTACTTGAGCTTCAGAATCTGAATAACCTCCAAAACCACTTTTATAAGAACATGCCCAATACATTCCTCCCAAAATAAAACTCGAAAATGATAAAACAATAAATATTGAGACTGATGAAAAATCAAAAATGTGTCTTAATTTTTTTCTTTTTATTAAAAGCCTACTATTTTTAAGTTTTTTCGTTAGTTTTATTAAGCCTATTGAAGCCATAATAGAAAAGGCTGGTATAGAATAAAACCAAATTCTATCAAACCAATAAGTCATCAATAGATAGTCATATCCAGGTATTTCTTGAGGTATAGCAAAAGGATAATCTAAGAAAAATAATTTAAAAATAAGAATAGATGCTAATCCCAATGAAAAAAGAATCCATGATATTAAAACATAAAATAATTTTTTATTTTTTTTAAAACAAAAATAAGATAGATTTACAGCTAAAATACCAATAAATCCAATATTTGTAAAGATTAACTCTATGTAAAATATTAAAAAATCTTTATTACTTAAATTATAATCAAGAAAAATTTTTTCTAGTATAATATTATATATTTCTATTATTAAAAAGATAGAAAAAATAGTTAAAATAAATATAAAAATATTTTTTGCACTAGTTTTTATTCTCAACCTTTTTTTTAATTCAGAAACTTTTATCCACAAAAAATTTTTTCTATATTGAGACTTTTTTTTTATATGGAAATATTTATCATATAATCTTTGAAGAATTATATAAAAAATGAAAACTCCCCCTAACACTGAATATATTAAAAAAGCCCTTATATTTTTTGGTATATCCAGTAAATTTGGAAAGAATCTAAAAAACTTATTAAGTTCTATTAAAAAGATATTACTTAAATAGAAGTATGTTAATAAATCAAAAAGAATTAAGAATAAAAAAATTAAAAATATAAAAAGAAAAAAAATCTGAATTTTTTTTTTTATTTTTTCTGAAAACAAACAATAAAGGAGAATTAGATATAACCCTGCCATAAAAGGGAGTAAATAAATCATATAACTATGAATTAAAAAAAGAGCTCCAAGAATTAAAATTTTAAAATCTTCAGTTTTTAACATTTGTTTGGTTTTAATTATTTTATTTGTATTAAATATAATAAAAAATAATGCTAATGAAGAAAATAATAAAAAATAACTATAGCTTTTATACCGAAAGAAAAAAACAAAGTCTTGTATTAAGGGTGACGTGTTTTCCAATCCTAAACCAGAGGTATAAAATAAACTTGAAAATGTTACCCCTAAAATTGTGGATAAAATGATATATTTTTCTTTAAAATTATATAAAATAGCCTTTATAAACAAATATACAGAGGTTATAGATAAATAACAAAAAGGAGCTAACATTGCATTAATATTAATATAAGGAAAACCACATAGAGCGCTTAAAGCGAAAGAATTATAACCCCAAAATAATAGATAATCATATTTTCTTTCAACTGGACTTGGATCTAAGGATCCAATATATTTGGCGGGACTTATACCAATCCAACTGTCCGAACCAACAAGATATTTTGCATTAATTTGAATTCCTAGAGAAATTAATAGAATTCCTAATGCTACAACCAATATAATTAATGTATATTTCGAGATAGTGATTTCCACAATTTTTTCATCAATATTACCATTTCTCATCTTTTGAATAATTAAATCAGAAAAAAATAAACCTAAAATTAATAAAAATAAAATTATTGTAATAGAATCTCTCAGAAATCCAATTTGGTCGAGTATTAAAACAGATGTACCTAAAAAAATAAGTGATAGAAGGGGATAAAGAGTAATTTTTATAATAAAAGGCTCGACTTTAAAGCGTTCATGAAGTGTATTTTTAGGAAAAAAAATTTTGAATAAGTTAGCTCCTGGAAGAAATAAACAACCAATCAAAAAAGAAATCGCTCTAAAATAATTAAGGATTCCAACTTGATTCCAATCAACAACAGTTGTCGTAAAGGAGATAGGAGGAATAAAAATGGTTATGCTCATAATTATCATGAGAATAATTTTAATAGAATTTTCCGACAAAAATCTAAATTTAAATAATATTTTATTCTCATTATCGAGTTCAAAAATCATAAATGAGAAAAAAACAACGATAATTATTGCAAACCCTATGTATAAAAGAAATGGCATTCTATCGAAATAATTAAGGGGTTTAATGTATATTTGAGTTAAAAATAGTAAAAAGGCAACAATAAATACAAAAATAAAGAAAAAAATGATGGATTTTTGAAGAATGCTTCTATTTTCTCTCAATTTTAGCATTTTTTAAGTTAATTTTGTATAATTTAATAATCTCTTTTATTTCTAAAATTTTATTTCAATTTTAAAAACATACATTTTATTTGAATGAAAATCCTTCTATAAGAGAATCTCTATGTCTTTTTAATTTTAACAAATCCAATAGGAAAATTAAATCATTTTTTATTCACTTCTAATATGACAAATTTCTCATCTTTTAATGATCCTCTTGTTATACTTTATAAAATACCGTATAAATAGAATTATAGAAAATAAGCATATGATTATTGAAAGAGTTAAAATCAAAACTAAACCATTATTGACAAAATTATCATTGACTAAATAAATAATACTATCGCTAACCATATCTGACTCTCCGAAGACATTCTTAAATTTTACAGATATTGTATATTTAGTATTATTCTCAGAACCACTAATATTTATTTGTTTTGATGTGTTATAAATTTCCCAATCTGACCAAGATCCATTACCAATCTTGAAACACATCTCATTTGCATATGTTGAATATAATGTAAGATTTACTAATGTGTTGTTTGTGTAGATATCTCCGTTATTTATCGATATCGATGGATTTAAAGGTAAAAAGATGTTTTTGTATATGATATCATCACTAACTATATCGGATTTCCCAAGATCATTTCTGAATTTCACGAATATTGTATATTCTGTGTTATTGACAGATCCATTTAGATATAAATGTTTTGATGTCTCGTAAGATTCCCAAATAGACCAAGAACCAGTATTATTCTTAAAACATACCTCGGTTGCATAAGTAGAAAATAATGTTAAGAATACCAATGTATCGTTTGTGTAGATATCTCCGTTGTTTATTGTCATCTGACAGACAGGATATATTGAATATCCGATATTTTTTAGATATAGTTTTCCATTAGTTATATTAAATTTTAAATTATATCCGATCTCTATTGTAGGATCAAAATGGAAACTATAATTAAAAGAATGATAAATTCCATCTACGGACAATGGAAATATATTATTATTTATTAATATATCAGCAAAATAAGAATATTTTGTATTATTGATGAATTTATAATTAAACCTTATTGTCATATCATACTTTTTATTACAATCATCGTATACATCACCTTTAATATTTTTTTCTATTGTTGAATATTGATCCTCTGAAATTTTTATCCATTTATAATTTACACTTAAGTTTTCCAGATATAATTCAAAATCATTGGGTGTGTTTAATCCATAGAAATTTAATAAAATATCATTTGTAGAATTAATATGAGAAGAATTTAGAGGAAATGTATTTTCATTAAACGAAACATTATTGGTCGAACTATCAATTAGTTCCCATGAGTTTGAATCAAAATTCCAAACCGAAAAATCGATTAATTGGTTAACATTCGTTTTGTATGAATAGGTTAGATTAAATGGTATTATATAGTTATCTTGTTTATCTAAATCTAATACCTCAAATGAGTAGTTTAGATTATTATTAATAGAATAATATACATCATTATACCAACGAATATATCCTGCATATAAATCCGAATCACGGCTTATATGCCAATCAGCATCCTCATTAAAATAATAAAGATATTCGTTATGAGAAATCTTTATTAATTGTGGATAACCACCTAATCGATCTCCCCAAAAACATATTTTTGGATCTTCCCATGCACTTGCATTATTAAAAACTGTTTGAGCATCGGATATTGAATATTTCTGATAACTCCGATAAAGTGGATGTCCCGCAATACTTCTATCTCTATACATTACGATAACTTTATCGGTTTCTTTGTCATATTCTATATATGATGGTTTTACACCACTACCATCTCCGAGATTTGTATATGTTATTTTACTCCAAGTCTCTCCATTATCAGAACTTGTGGTTTGTGCCACATAATTTCCACCATATTCTTCTCTTATTAAGCCTATAAATCTTCCATTTCCTATATGTGTTATGGTTGTTTCATACCAATTATGACTTCCGTTATACAATATTGGTCCCTTCTCCCAAGTTTTTCCATAATCCGTTGTTTTAAGCAAATTTGTTGTATATATATTATCTGTTTCATTGAAACAATGTAATACTCTATAATATGTTCCCGATACATTACTTGATTTGAGATTATCATAATAACTGAATATATTGGGATAAATATTCATAATACTTACGAAATCACTCCATTTTTCTCCTTCTAAACCATCTAATGAATATATATATCCCCGAGAACCATTCATATGATCTACAAATAGGAAGATAGTGTCATTAATTACACCGCCTTTTCCAGAGGGAAGTGTTTCATTTGTCCATAATAAAGTAAGATTCTGAGTTGTAAGATTAAAACGAAACTTTGCCATTTTTCTATCATCAATATAACCATGTTTCGATCCTATATTGCCATAAAAGTCTATTTCGTCTGATCCTTTTCTTATAGCAGTTTTCATATCATCATAAGTATCCGAATCCCGGACACGAAATGTATATGCTTCCCACATACCTGAACTTTTTATTCCATATCCGAATTGAGAATTAAAAATATTATTATTAAGATTAGAAGACCCATATTCGGTATCGGTTAATTCTTTTATATAATGAGGCATTTTCCGATCGGTTATTTGCCAATACTTAGAATCCCAAGAATAATAAATATCATCTATATATGCAAAATTATCAACATCATTATTTGAAGCAATAATTGTTATATGATCCATTGCTATCGGATTTCCTTTAATTTTAATCATATCATTATAACCTAATATTATTCCTGTTTTGTTATCTTTTTTTATAATAACATCATAATATCCTTCTATACAATCAAAAGAAATTTCTATATAATACCATTGATTTGCGTTGAAATCACATATTTTTCCGTATATATTATATTCATAACTATACCATCCATTTATATGATGTTTTATCTTTAATCCATTTTCTATAATTCCATTATATATATAAATAAAATGATTATCAGTAAGATCATTCATTGTTGCTCTAAATAGTAATGATATACTTCCAGAAACTACACTTTCTGAAAAGATATTAGATATATTACAATTAATTCTATCATCATTATCATAAAGTTCGACAACATTACTATGGTTATCTAAATCTGGTATAACTTGAATCGATGTATTCCCAGATTCGGAAACATACCACCTATTAGGATTAGAACCTATACGATCATTAGAAAAATCATATGTGGTGAGATAAGAAGGGTTTGTAAAATTTATATTATGAAAATCATTTGCCGTATTTAGGCTTTTATCTATATTATAAGTGGAATTATATCCATCAAGACGTAAATCGTTATCTATTTCTCCCGTTTCTGAGTAGACTATCTGGGAATGAATATTATCATAAAATGAAATAAATATGGGAGTAAAAAATATTAAAAAAATAAAGATAAACCTAATATCTTTTTTCGATACCAATTCTTTCACCATGATAATTTACTTCCCCATTTTATTCCGTAGTCTTCAAACATATACCAAGACATTGCATCATGATAATATCTGGTTTTATAGGTTCTACCTACATAATTCTTTTCTTCAAATCTCCAGATAGAAAATTTACAATATAATTTCCATAATTTAAATGAAAGATTATAAAATGTTTTATTTCTTTTTGTAACTCTTGAAATCCAATATAACAATTCCCGTATAATCCAATACTTCATTTTTTACCACATCAATTCCAATTCTAACTCTATCTCATAATTCTCTGGCTCTTTTTTGGTTGATATAATAATATATCTCTTTTCTTTACTGTATATTTTTTTATTAATTATAATTATTGTATTTAGCCTTATTCTTTTTTTTCCTAACTCACTCACTTTTTAATCACTTCCATTTAATTTCATAATTATCCAAATTTTCAAATTCTTTATCATCTTTCATAAGTTTTTTAAATCTTTCAAATTTTTTTCGTGATTGTAATATTTTTTCAATTTCTTTTATTCTTGATATTGCCGTTAAGACTTCTGTTAAATTAAAGTAATTAGGCAAAAATATTGAAAAAAGCAAATCTCCACTAAAAAAAACAATTAAAATGAGAGAAGGGAACAGAATTGAAAAATATTTTTCGAAAGTATGGGAAATTCTTTCTATTAATGATATTTTCTCTTCTTCAAAATATTGGGAATAAATTACATGACTTAATGGGATTATTTTTGTAGATTCAATTATCATATTCCTCTTTGGCTGAACTATAATCAAAATATTTAAAATTTAATTGTTTTTTAATAATTTACAAATTTTTATTCAACAAATCAAAAATTTTTTTTGAGGATTTACCATCTCCGTAAGGATTTATAGCATTAGCCATTTTGAAATATTTTTTTTCCTCCGTTACAAGCGTTATAGTCTCTTCTACAATATTTTTTTTATTTGTTCCAACTAATTTTGCAGTACCAGCATCTACACCTTCCATCCTTTCAGTAACATCTCTAATTACTAAAACAGGTTTCCCTAGCGTGAGTGCTTCTTCTTGAACTCCTCCTGAATCAGTCAAAATAATGAGTGATTTACTCATTAGCCAGACAAAATGAGGATAAGTTAATGGATCTATTAAGTGAACATTCTTTATTTTAGAAAGGATACTATAAACCGATTTCTTTATGTTTGGGTTTAAATGAACTGGACAAATTATTTCAAAATCAGGCAATTTTTCAGAAATTTCTTTAATTGCATAGCAAATATTTTCTAAAGGTTTTCCAAAACTTTCTCTTCTATGACACGTAATCAAAATTATTTTTGATTTACGCAAATTAATATTAGTTAAAATTTCCAAATTCGTAATAATTGATTCTTCAAGTTCAGGATTATTTTCAATGATAGCTTTTGTTTGTAAAATCGCATCAATAACAGTATTTCCTACAATCCATACATTTTTTTCTATTCCTTCTTTCATTAGATTATCTTTCGCTTTATTTGTTGGAACAAAATGGTAATCGCTTATGTGATCAATTAAAACCCTATTAATTTCTTCAGGAAATGGTGAGTATTTATTAAAACTTCTTAAACCGGCTTCTATATGAGTGATCTTTATTTTTTTATAAAAACCTGCTAATGCACCTATAAAGGCAGTTGTTGTATCTCCTTGTACAAATATTAGATTTGGATTACAATCATTAAGAACTTCTTCTAGGTTTTTAAGACCATTTGCAGTAATATCAAAAAGAGATTGGTTTGGTTCCATTAAATTCAAATCATAATCTACTTTTATATCAAAAAATGATAATATTTGATCCAACATCTCTCTGTGTTGCGCAGTAATACAGATTTTTATTTCATATTCAGAATATTTCCTAAATTCCTTAATTAAAGGCGAAATCTTTATCGTTTCAGGACGTGTTCCAAAAATAAACAAGATAATAGAAACGTTATTTTGGTTAATTGATGATTCCATAGCGTGTCCCTATTAATTATTCGATAAACTATAAAAATTGCTTTTATTAAATGTAGGAATCTTTTATTTCTAAATTTTTATTTCAATTTTTAAAAATATTCATTTTATTTGAATGAAAATTCTTCTATAAGTGAATCTCTATATCTTTTTAATTTTAACAAATCCAATAGGAAAATTAAATCATTTTTACGTAATTGTTTAAAAACAATTAATTCACCAAAAAATATTCCTAGAATTACAAAAATTGAAACAATTAGCAGTAAAAATTGATTTCCAATTAAAAAATTTAGTATGAAATGTTTTATTAAAAATGAGATTAATAGGGAAGAGAGCGCAAAAATAATATGCGAAAGAATTATTTTTTGGGATGTAATATTGAAAAATTTTTTTGAAAAATATCTATTAAAAATTAAAAATATGAAATATGGTATTGTTGCTGCAAGTGCATATCCTATTGTCCCTAATCCAAACAAATTAAAAATTAAAAAGTTTTCGGGGATAAGAATAATCATCAACAGAAAAGTTAGAGATAAGAAAACAATATTCAAAGACGCGATCATATGCTGTTTTTTACCGGGTACCATGAGATTTCCATAAGGAGTTGAAGTTCCATAAATATATGGAATAAATATCATGATATACAATATTGGCAGGGAATTAAAGTAATTAGGTAAAAATATTGAAAAAAGCAAATCTCCACTAAAAAAAACAATTAAAATGAGAGATAGGAACAGAATTGAGAAATATTTTTCAAAAGTATGGGAAATTCTTTCTATTAATGATATTTTCTCTTCTGCAAAATATTGAGAATAAATCACATGGCTTAAGGAAATTAAACTATTGGGTATCAGTAATATTAATGTAATAATTTGACTAATCAGAGATATTTGGGCAAGGGCTGCATGTCCAAAAGAAAAATCTAAAATGATATTATTGAAATTAATAACAAACACAGCCAATACTGAATTTATAATAAAAGGTTTTGTTTCTTTTAGGTAGTTCAAAGCCATTTGTTTTTGAGGTTTTTTTATAATAATCTCATTTTTAGACAAGATTAAAATTATAATTAGGAGAAGGAAATCAAATCCAAACTCAATAATTCCAATAAACAATAGTGGATTAGAGATATTTGAAAGATTAAAGGCAAGAATTATTATTGAGGTGGATTTCCCTGAATTAATGAAAAAAAAAGGCAGTTCAGATTTGAAAATCTTTTTTCTTGCTATTAAATTATCCAGGAAAATACGAGTTAAGGAGAATGTAATTTTTGATAATAATAGTAATATAATAAAAAGAGAATAATAGCTATTCCATAATTGAAATATTGTTATTAAAATGAGTGTAAAACAAATGCTCTCTATTATTAAAAAAAATCTGATTAGGAAAAATGTGCTGAAATATTCATCAAAATCTTTTTTAATAGAATATCTAAAATGAATATTTTTGAATCCCATTTCTCTAAAAATAAATCCTAGTTCAATAAAGCTCCTAAATAGAACCAAAATGCCCATTAATTCTATCTCAAGATTTAAAAAAAGAAAAAAAACAGCAATGGTGTATATTATATGATGTCCTAATTGAGAAACGACAGTAATAGTAAATTTTTCTTTCATATTTTCATTTTATAATTTATATAACTAAAATTTGTTTTAATTAAATTATTTTTTAACAAAAATATAGAGCCTATAATTCCTTAAGATAAAATTAATTTTAAAAATGGCTAATTCGCAATAATGTGGAAGCTTACAGTTAAATAATTGTATAAAATTGAAATATTTATGAATATAATATCTTATTAAAACAGGTATTTTTGTTCTGATTTTCATACTTTTATCCTTTATTAAATCAAATAAATTGATTTTTCTTTGAAGGAGATTTTGCTCGATTTTTGAGGTATTTAATTGATTTAATTTAGATTTTAATTGATAATTTATATCTCTTTGATTATAGTCCTTATATTTATTGAAAATATATTGATAGGTTTTATATCTATTTAAAAGATGTTTAGGATCTTTAAAACGACTGTATTCCCTAATACTTAACTCATGGATTCTATATTTAATCAATATTTCTTTTAAGATTAAAATAGATTTATCCTTATATTTCAATAATCTTAACCAATAATCATAATCTTCCATAGCTTTTAATTGAAAATTTTCATCCAATAAACCTATGGCATCGATAACACTTTTTTTCATTAATACGCTTGAATTTTTAACGAAATTTCCCTTCAATAACAACTTAAAAGATATTCTTTTATTTTCTTTGATCGAAAAAAACTTAAAAGGATATTTTGAAGGAAAAGTTATTCCATTTGTGGAAACTAGCAAGATATCAGGATTCTTTTCTATGATATCAATTTGTTTTCCTAATTTTTGAGGTAACCATATATCATCGGAATCTAGAAAAGCAATAAATTCACCTTTTGCAATCTTTAATCCCTTATTTCTTGCTTTTGCTGGTAATCCACAATGTTTTTGCAAAATATATTTAATTCGATTATCTTTAAAAGACTGAACTACTGTTTTTGTATTGTCTGTTGAGCCATCATCAATTATTAAGATTTCAAAATTTTGATAGGTTTGATTTAAAACAGAGTTGATTGTTTCTCCAATTAAATTAGCTCGATTATATGTCGGAATAATCACACTAACTAATTTTTTTTTCAAAATAATTCCATGAAATATTATTTTGGATTCTTTTTAATAATTTAAGGTAATTTTTAATTTTTCAGTTTTGTATTTAATAATTTATTACATTTGGTATAAAAATCTCTTAAATCTCTACTCTTAAATATAACACAACCTTCTGGTCTTGATGTAACATTGCTAGCCACAACAGGAGTCTCAAAATAAAGAGATTCGCGAATAGAAATTGAATCTCCATCCGTATTGGTTGGTCTTGCTAATAAATCAGCTTTTTTAAAAATTGGCCAAAGTTCTCTATGTCCAGTCAAAAAATAAAAATTCTCTTCAATTTTTAACTTTCTGATCAAATTTATCATTTTTTTTAAATAGAAAGTGTTTTTACTTTCATTAGCTAGGGCGAATATAAAGCCTAAATTTGGATAATTTTTTTTTAATTTTGCGGTTAATTCTATACACAGATCAAGTCCATATAAATCAATATTATTGTAAAAATTTAGAAAACTTCCATTAGCTACAATTAATGGCTTTTTAACATTTAAAAAATCTATTAATTCTGGTTTATAGGTATTAATAATTTTATTTTCTTCTTCAAGTGGTGGAGGCAGAAATGCATTTTTAACAAATATATTTTTATTTTTTACATTTAATTTTTTAATAAAATCTTCATACTCTGGATTTACAACTTGAATAAATTTCGCTTTATTCAACATATTTCTGATTAGAAATTTAATTATTTGATTTGATTTGTTATAATGAACTTTTAGAGAGCGTCCATGAATAACAAGAGAAAATTCATGAATGCTAAAATTAGTTAAAAAATATAATATTAATGCATCCCTTATGGAAGTGGAATGGAAAATAAAATTTTTCTTTTTAAAATTTAATATTACATCTTTAAGCCACCAAGGTTTAAGTCTATTAAATCTCTTAAAATATTTATAATAATCAATAAAAAGAGCATTCTTTTCTAATTTTGACAATCGATATAAATATACAGAAATTCCACCATATAGTGGAGGTACTGGGCCAATATGAACATCTTGCATTGAAAGAAATAACTACAAAATCTTTTTTTTACCTTTATAAAAAAATATGATTAACAATCTTAAAATTTATTTCATTTTTTCCTAATATTTATATAATAATCACTTTTTACCTAAAAAAAGTAAATTGATATTTGAATTTAAAAGATGAATATGCAATTCTATATCTAAGTGATATCAGTAATACGTTTTATTTTTATTAAAGAGATTATTAAACCATCTAATAATTAAGATATTATAATTATAAACCAGTAGATATGTCCGATAATAATAAAAAAAGTGAAAAAAACAAAATAGTGGACGTGATTATTCCGTTTCATAATGAAGAGGATTATTTAGAAAGATGCTTGAGTGCATTAAAAAATCAAAATTATATTCATAAAATAATAGGCATAAATGATTATTCCATTGACAATTCTATAGAAATATGTAAAAAATTTAACATTCATGTTATTGATATGGAAATTCCACTCAACCAGAGAAAGTCTGAATTAGCAGATAATTTAAATTTAGGGTTAAAAAATTCGGATTCAAAATATATTTTAAAACTTGATGCCGACATTGAATTAATTAATTCAAATTATATTGAAGTGTTAGTAGATTTTATGGAAAGGAAAAAAAATAGAAAATATTTCTCTGTAGGAGGCCTTATTTACGTACTGAAACCAAAATGGTTAAAATTATTTAATTTATTCTTTACAAAAATCCCAAGAGGAGCTGCAAGAATATATCGAGCTAAAAACTTAAGGAAAATGGGAGGTTTTGTTTACAATAAAAAGTATAAATTTAAAAATACATATGGCTCAATAGTTCATAGAAATATTGATTCTGCAACTGATAAATTAGCAAGAAAATTTCACTATAAAACAAAATTTATTCGAAAAGTTAAAGCTATTCATCATCGACCGTGTAAAATACACTTTACTTATAATTTGTTATCTGATTCGTTTTATAGAAATATGATTAAACTCTTTTGTGCCATAATCAGCTTTAGCCCAAAGATGATTCTTGAGGGACTCAAATATATTAAGATATACTTCAAATATAAGATTTTAAGCTCTATTAGATAAAATCAAAATAAACTCTAATTCAAATAATTAAATTAACTGCATAAAATTTTAAATATTGAGCTTTTTCTTTGAAAAATTTAATGCTTGAGAACGTGAGAGAAAAATATCTATAATTAATTCTTTTCTCTCTTGGAAAAATAAATCTGAATTTATAGAAAACATAAGAAATAATAATAATTTAAATGGATGCATAATAGACGGTATCATCTTGATATTCATATAATGTCGTGTTAAAAAATTTTAATTCTACGTTTAAGTGATATCAATAATAGGTTTACTGATATTACCACAGTAAGGTTTTTTAAGAATTCGAGCTAGCATGTAATTATCATTCTGAGCTTAAAGATTATTTAAAATAGTTAAAAAATAGTAATTATACGATTTGAATGTTTTAATTTTGTTAAAAATTTACAAAATATGCTTTTAAGAAAAACTTTAAAGAATCTTTTTTAATAAATTACTTAATTATTAAAAGTCTAAGTTAGTATGAAGATAATTTATTTTGTACATTATTTCCCCCCGAATACTGGAGCCGCAGCAGTTAATTCTTTTAAAATTACAACTTTTTTAGCAAAACATGGGCATAAAATAATTGTTTTAGCACCTAAGGAAATATCAAAAACATTTAAGTTAGAAAAAACTCTTCCAATTGGGAATTTAAAAAATTTCGAAATTATTAATTCTAATTCCATTATAAAATTCCCATTTAATCTTATTTTCTCTCATTATGAAAATAGTTTAAGAATATTACTCCGAATTAATAAAGAATTTAACCCCAATCTCTTAATGGCGCAATATCACGCGTTTCATTTTGCATCCGTAGCTGGAGGAATTTGCGCAAAACGAATGAAAATTCCTTATGTAATTCGTTCTCATGATATATTTATTGATTTAGATACGCTTCCTTTTTGGTATAGGAATTATGTTCAAATTTTTTATCCAATTATTCGTAAATCGATTAAAAATTCAGACTTTTTTTACGTAACAACTTCAGAAATGAAGTATTATCTTGAAAAGCTTAAAGAATTTAGAAAAGTTAAGTTTAGAATCCATCATAATGGAGTAGATACAAATATC
Source organism: Promethearchaeota archaeon (assembly GCA_030606485.1). Taxonomy (GTDB): domain Archaea; phylum Asgardarchaeota; class Lokiarchaeia; order Sigyniarchaeales; family SOKP01; genus 6H3-1. Next base: position 471,141 of record JAUWGH010000001.1, read on the forward strand.
TTTTATCCCAAACCTGATAACACATTGAAACAACAATTTAATTGCGAAAATTTAATCCTCTACACAGGTTTATTATCGAAGGATTTAGGAATACAAAATCTGATTCAGGTTTTAGGAGAGGTTTTTAAGATTAAAAAGCAAACTCATATCTTAATAATTGGAGAGGGCTTTTATAAACAAAATATTATTGATTATGCCAAAAAACATGATTTTTTTGATAAAATTCACTTTTTGAAAGCAGTTCCTCATCGTGAAATTCCTTTTTATATTAATAATTGTGATATCGGAATTGGGCGATTGACTGATGTAAAAAGTTTGAAATATACCATTCCAGTTAAGTGCTTAGAGTATATGGCGTGCAAATTGCCTTTTATTACCTCAAAAATTTCGTCTGATCTATTAAAAAAAAATGATGTAGGTATTGAAATCAAAGATATAAATCAACCAAAGAGTATTGCGAATAATTTAATTCATTTAATTGAGGATAAAGGTTTCAGAGAAAAATTGGGAATTAATGGTTTAAAGAAGGTTAAGGCAAAATTTAATTGGGAAAAAATTATGGAAAGATTTATCATTGAATTGGAATTGATTATTAATTAAAAATTAAATTAGGGTTATCTTAAAAAATAATAATAAAACTAGAAATAGATGTGTTTATGAATATATTTTACATTTTTTACCTAATTATTCTCTTCTTACCTGGTGAGACAATATTTCAATTGGGTTTTCTTAAAAAAAAAGAGAAGATCTTACAATTTTCAATAATTGAGCATTTAATATATGTTGTTATCATTGGATTATCTTTTTCTTCGACAGTATGTTTATTTCTAGCCATTTTTCAGCAATTAAATCTTCTTTTATTAATTTTAATCGATTTAGGGGTTTTTATTATTAGTTTTTTTTTAAATAATTTTAATAAAAAATCCATAAATGACAATATATTAATTTTTAGAATAATAGAATATTTTAAATCTCGAGAAACTATTTCATTTAAGAAAATAATTAAAAATTATTACGTAACTATCTTTTCCGCGGTTATATTTTTTGTGATTTATCTTTTAATGTTAATGACTTTTAAATATATCCCAAATCATGATATATGGTATTTTACCCAATGGGCTATTGACATCGTTAAACATAATCCGAATATTCTATATTCACAAGAAAATGTTGAATTATATTTAGGAGAAATTCTTTATATAAATTTCCAAAATTATTATTTGGCAATTTTTCTTTTATTTGATATAGAATTATGGGAATTTCTCATTCATTATATTCTTCCATTAATTCCTTTAATTTGTTTATTTCTATTAATAATTAATTTTACTTCTTACAGGAGAGATCATAAGAAATATATACCGATAATCCTCTTATTTTCCAGTTATTATTTACTAAATTGGTTTTTTTATGCGTCTCCAGTAATTTTTTCAATTATTATTGGATTATTACTCATAAATTCAATATTTGATAAAAAAAAAAGATCAGTTTTATTGATAATAATTCTTGGATTTTATATGTATCTCTTTCATACTATTACAACTGGCTTGTTTGCAATTAGTTTTTTCTTTACTTTTATATTCTTATTGCTAATAAATTTTAAAAATAAGGAAAAGAGAAAAGAATATAAAGATTTTATTAAAAGTAAAATAAAACTGTTTATTTTTTTAATTCTGATTTTCTCAACAATGGTTATTTTAATTTTGATAATTTTCTCTACTCAGATTTTCGTTTTTTTAAATAAATATATTGGAGATTTATATAATTTTCAAGAAAGAGCTTTTTCACCTAATATCCTTGATTGGTTTTTTGGGAATGTAGGAATTTTCATTCTTTTAATTAGTATTTTAACTATGTACTTTATATATTCAAATATTCAAAATAAAAATATAGGATCTTTAAAAAACTTTGAAATTCCACAAAGTAAGATTAATGTCTTGTTTTTTTCTTGGTTCTTGCTTGTTGAGATGGTAATTATATGCCTATTTCTCCCGTATTGGTATTTCCTTACAGGAATTCCATATTTATATTACCGTTATTTTATCTATCTTGACCTATCGTGCATAATTTTAGCACCCTTTGGTTTTCGGTTTATTATTAAACATATTCAAAATTTAAAGATTGAGAAAAAAAGAATATCTCAATATTTAAAAATTTTCAAATTATCATTCTTTATTTCTATTGTAATTATGACATGGATACATTTTATTTATAAATATAATTTGGGAACACATTTTTCATATGTCCCGGAAGAGCATATTGATACATATTTTTGGTTAAAATCTAATACACCTTCAAATTCAGTGTATTTTGTTTCACCATATACAAATTCTTCAACTGTATATATGCATTGCGTTCTGGATGATAGAATTTTTATAAACCAGAGCTTGGGATGGGAGATTTTTAATGATTCATTGTATATTAATGGAGATAACGATAATTTTAATATTTTTATTGAGTATAATTTTAAAAAAAGCAAACCGATTGATAAACGATGGGCGTATTCACAATCATTCCCTGAAAACTATACTGATAAAAAGGTTGATTACATAATTCTTGATGACTATTATAATCATTATTTAACCAATCGCTTACTTCATAATAAAACATGTTTTGAGGTAATTAAATCTACTTTTAACTACGATCATCTTATTAGGAGAAAATACATGATTTATGTTTTCCGTACAAAAAGCTATTAAAATAGTTTTTTAAAGGTTTTTACTTAGTTAATAATGCTAAATAATCTTTAAGATTAAATATCTGTATATAATCTGATATCCTAAAAATAACATAATTGTTATAAGACTATAGTCGTTTTCTCTTATTATCCCAATATTTTTAATGAATTTAAGATAATTATTATTATTATCTAATAAAGAGATTTTAACTATCAAGTGAGGATATGAATTTATTTTATATATTTTATTTAATAATTCTTTTCTTACCAGGGGAAACGATTATTCAACTTTGTTTCCCATTAAAAGAAAAGATATTAAGATATTCAATTTTAGAGCATTTAGTTTATCTTGTCATTTTAGGTTTATGTTTCTCCTCTCTTATATCTCTTCTTCTTTCGATTTCTCAAAGATTAAGCATTTTTTCATTAATTATGATAAATGTTCCTTTCTTTCTGATGTCTTTCTTCTTAGATATCTATAATATAAAACTGATCAATAAATCTGTTTTGATTTTTAGAATTATTAAGGCAATAAAATTAAAAGGCAATTTTCTCAAGATTCTTAAAAAGGATTATTTAGTATCAATAATAATCTCAATTGTTTTTATTTTTTTTTTTATAAGTCTTTTAAAATCTTATCTTTATATTCCAGCTAAAGACATTTGGCGTTATGCTGAATGGGCAGTAGATATTGCTAAATACCAACCAAATATATTACAAGATAGGCATCATATTAGTTGGTATTTAGGTGAAATATATTATACAAAATTTTATAATTTCTTTTTAAGTTCAATGATACTTGGAGATGTAGAATCGTGGGATTTTATTATACAATTTATTATTCCCATTTTGATAATCATTTTATTGATTTTATTAATTATTGATTTTACAAGTAAAATCAATAAGAAAATAAATTTTCTTCCGGTAATTTTTTTATCCTCTTCTTATTATCTATTAAATTGGTTTTTTTACAGCTTACCTACAACTATTGCGTGTATTTTGGGAATTCTATCCATAATATCTTTATATAATAAAAAAAAGCGTTCATATTTAATGTTCGGGTTATGTGTAATTTTTGCATATTTATTTCATACAGCAACGGCTTTATTATTTTTAATACCCATAGGTCTGAATCTAATAATATTATTTTTAATTAAAATTAGTTCAAAAGAATTAAGAAGAATATTATTACGAAAAATTAAAGAGAAATTTTACATTTATATTTTCCTTTCAATAGTCATTTCCGCTATAGTTATTGGGGGGGTTATTGTTTTTTTTACTCCAATTCTATTTTCACCTACATATTTTGAGCAGTTTCTTGATCAATATCCTCGTATACAAAGCAGATTAAAAAATTATGAAATAAGATCTCTTCCACCTGACTTATTCTTTTGGATTCGGGATTTACTTGGACCACATATTCTTTTACTAAGCTTATTTTTAATTATTTTTTTAGTTCGAAAATTTATAAAAAACGAGAAAATTAATTTTTTTAAATCTAAATATTCAGGGCGTTTTTCAAATGGAAAAGTTAAAACTCAGGACATTACATTAAACAATTTATTTTTTTTTTGGGTTTTTCTAGTTATTTTAATATTAATTTGTATTTTTTTACCAATCTGGTATTGGTTTTCAACATTTCCATACCAGTACTATAGGTATTTTATATATATTGATTTAGCATGTTTATTTCTTGCCCCGTTTGGTTTTGATTTGATAATAAAATATTTGGCCCAAAAAAAATATAAGAAAAAAAGAATCTCAAAACATTATGTAAAAATTTTTTACGTATCTTTTATTAGCCTAACATTATATTTTTCATCATTCCATTTTTTTATAAGAGATTACAATCTTTATAATGTCTATGAAGATATCCCGGAAGCCAATCTAAATATCTATTATTGGTTAAGAGACAATACTGATAATGATTCAATTTATTGTGCTTCTCCTTATTCTGATTGTGGCGAGATTTATTATCATCCTATTTTGAATGATCGAAAATTTCTTGATCCAAGTTATCAATATCGTTTTTTCAATGATTCTCAATATAGTTCTATTTATGATATTGATTATCTTCATTTTCTCCGTTATCTATATGTATTAAGGAAATTAATAAATCTACGATTTGCTAGTTCAGATTATACTGCTATATATACTAAAGATAAAGTTGATTATATTATTTTAGATGATTATTATAATCCGAATTTAAGTAAATTAATGAGTCTCGACAATAATTCCTTTCTGATGCTTAAAAATTGGACAGATTGGAGACCTTTTACAAAAGAACCTTATCATATATATCTTTTTTACTATAAAGATTATTATAATTTTTTTTTTAATCCAACTTTTGAATATGAATATCCTGAATGGTTTTTAGTTGAGGAAAAATATAATGAAACCTTGAACCGTTCCGATTTTGATCCTTATGAAGGAGATTATTCTCTTCTTTATAATAGAAGTGTTCTACTTCGAAGAGGCTATTTTATAATAAGTAAAGATTTTACATTATCTTCTCAATATAATTATTCATTTTCATGCTATTTGAAATATATATTGTATCCAAATGAGAATGCAACTTTAACAATTAGATTCTTAATTAACTATTATGATTATGATTGGAAATTAATATCCCATGAAAATGTTTATACTCTAAAAAATTACAATTTTTTAATGCCTTATTCATTAGTGAATTTCACTTTTCCAATAATTCCTGGGAGCTATTATGAACAAATTGAAGTTGAATTAGAAATTACTCCGTCAAGCAAAGTCATAATACTATTAGATAATATATTTTTAAAAAGAGTTGTTTGAAAAAAATTATCTTTTAATATAAATTAAATTAATTCTTTTCGAGAAAAAATATTTAATGAACTGGTATTGCATTTCGATTTTTAATTTTCTACTAATTAAGATACTATTTTTCAAAATTTTTTTAACAATTCTAATACTTTTCTTATTAAAAAAGTGTTTAATCCCAAGGAAAGGTCAAATTATTTGGAGAAAAAATGGATTTTTCTTATAATTCAGTTTTTATGTATTTTTAGTTATTTATTTGTGTTTTTTTGTAATTTTAATATTTTATTTTTAAAAATTTTCTTAGGTATAATTTTCCTCCTTTTTATTCCCGGATATAATTTAATAAATATCTTATTTCCGGAGTTTTCTATAAAAGTTAGGTTAGGATTATGCTCAGTATTTAGCTTGGGCTTAGAGGTTTTAATTATGTTAATTTACTATATTGTTGGTGTATCACTCCCTAACAGTAATCCATTTTTTTTTGATATTAATATATTAGTCATTTTATTCTCTATTCTTTCAGTTCTATTGATACTTATTTATTTTTTTAAGTATTCCGATTATGAAAAAATTTCGATGAATACCAATGGATGTATTAGGCGGGTCTATTATAAATTCAAAAATAATAAATTCTATGTTATTTTAACGTTTATCTTTATTATAGATTTAATTTTATTATGTCTTAACGTATATTTAAATAGAGTCTCATTAACAAGAAACCAAATTCGTATTCAATATTCTGAAAATTTTACATTTTTCTATTATTGCGATTTTTATTTTTATATTTTTTATTCTATAGCGATAATATTATTAATTTTTTTTGCGGTTAGATTTCAAAATAAAATTTTATTTATTTCTCTCGTTTGCCTGTTTTTATACAGTCAATTAATTATTCCCTATTTACAAATTGGAGATTTCTTTGTCTATGATGCTATTTTCTTAGAAGATTTGATTTTATCCTACAATAATTATGGCTTAACTCCAATGGAGAAGTATGGTGGTTTAATAATAAATCTTGAAGATTCTTTTTGGGGGTTAAGATATATTACGAGCACTTTCTTTGGAATTTTATTAATTAATTTTACTGGAACTGATATTTTTTTTTCACTAAGTTTTTTATATCCCTTAAGTATTTGTCTATCTCCTTTTTTTATTTATGGTTTAATTGAACATCTCTCGAATAATAATAATAAAAAAGAAAACTCTATAAAAATTTTGACATTATTCGCAATTTTTAATCCTATTTTTTTAAAATTTGGACACACAGCAACAACAGTTGTTATTGGATTTAATATTTTCATCATATTGATTTTTCTTCTCTATATCATCTTTAAAACTCAAATTTTAAGTATAAAATATATTTTAGTTATTATTTTTCTATATTCTTTTTTGAGTTTTACTCACATTGAAGAAGCATTGTATTATCTACCTATCCTTTTTGTAGTCGGGGTTTTTTCTATAATTTTTATAGAAAAGGAATTACAACGTCCCAATTTTTTATCAAAAAGTATAAATGGTAAATCTTTTATTAAGAAATATTGTATTTTATTTGGAATTTTAATATTGTTATTTTATGTGAGCCAAGAGTTTTTAGGGTATTTTTCCACATATATTTCGTTTTTTAATAATTTTCCACTATTCAATTTTATTTTTACTCTCTATTCTGATTCAAAAATCTTATCATTTCCTTTTATTTTTGAAAGACACGTTAGTTTAAGCTTATTTATAATTATAATATGTTTTTTAATTCCAATTTTGATGTATATTCTATTTTTTTTAATAAATTTTTATAAATCTAAACTAGCTAATATTAAAGCCATTTTTGTGAATTTTTTCAATAAATTTCAAAAATTTTTAACACAAAGGAAAATTAGGTTTGGCTTTCAATTAATGTTAATTATATCTTTTATCTTAGCCCCTATTTTTCTAAATTTCATTATAGGTGTTTATGGAGAAGAGGTTGGTAAAATTTTGGAATTCGATGGTATTTTAATTATTTTGGAAGTTATTATATTATATAATTTTTTCATTATTCAGATTTTCATGTTTGTTAAAAATCTATTATTTTATAAACAAAATAAGTCGTATGAACTATTTTTTCTAATAATTTTAGTTTGTTTAACTGGTTCAATTGGTTTTTTTGCCTTATCATCAATCCGTATAGCATTTATTGTTTATGAATTGCAAAAATTTATTTATCTACTTATTTTTTTTAATGTATTTTTAATGAAAGAGAATTACTTCGTAGATCTCAGAAAAAAGAAATTTAAATATTTCTTAATGCTCATCTTTATTATGATGATAGGTGGTTTAACTATTAGTTTTAGAAAATTAAAATTCGGTTAAAAATGTCTGAAGAATCAAACGATGCGCCTCTAATTTCTATAGTAGTAGGTGTTCGAAATATGGAAGACACCATTGAATCCTGTATCAATAGTTTATTAAATCAAACTTATAAAAATAAAGAAATTATTATAATAAATGATGGTTCAGATGATAAGACATTACCAATAATACAAAAAATTAAAAGAGAAAATAATAAAATTGCATTTAAGGTAATTACAACTGAGAAAAAAGGTATTTCCCATGCACGAAATTTAGGATATGAACTTGCAAAAGGTGAATTTGTAGCTTATTCCGATGCAGATTGTATCTTAGTAAAAAATTGGTTAGATGTAGTTATTCCCCATTTTAAAGATCCAAAAGTAGCACTAGTTGGAGGCGTCACGATATTTAGATCTGATAATTCCTATTCTTCAATTTATAGACAAATTGAGTTTGAAAAAAGATATGAAAATATAACAAAGAAAGAAGTTGTTTGGGCTGGGGGTCCGGGATCAATATTTAGAAAATCAGTTCTAGAAGAAATCGGAGGCTTTAATCCTAACTGGATTCATGGAGAAGATGCTGAAATTTCATTTCTTATTTATGAAAAAAATTATAAAATAATAAAGGAAAACTCCGCCATTACATATCATGTTGCTGAAAAAAATTTTAAGAGATTAATCTTTAAAGGATATAGAGATGGAAGAGCATATGTTAGAGCTACTTTTTTTCACCCAAAAACTTCTTTAAAAAATAAATTTAATACTTCATGGTATTTATCCTATGATATGGTTTTTCAACCTATATTATATGGCATTTTATTAATGCTAATACCTACGATTTTACTCTTATGGTTGTTTAATATTTATTATTTTATTATAGTGTGGGGAATATGGGACGCACGTTTTCCAAATGTATTCAGAATAAGTATCTATATATTTATTATCTTATTCTCCTTTCTATTCTTTTATTCATTTATTCCCTCATATTATGTAGCGAAAAGAATTAAAAATAAGAAGGTTAGTTATTTTATTAAAAGCATCTTTTTACACATTATTAGAGGATTTGCTTGGGGGCTAAGTCTTATTTTTGGAATTATCAATGCTATCCGATATAAGTTTTTTTCTCTTACAAAATTAGACGATTATAAACTGTTAGATAGTCAATATTATTATAAATTAAAACCAATCGAGAATAAAATTACCAATATTGATTATTCAAGTATTAAATCAGAAGAAATGGATTTAATTTCAATCGTGATTGTCACTTATAATAATGAAAAAACAATAAAAGCTGTACTTAATTCAATCTTCAATTCATTTTTTAAAAATTTAGAAATTATTATAATCGATTGTAATTCTCAGGATAAAACAGTAGAAATTGTTAAAAGTTTTAAAAATCTAAAAATTAGACCATTTTTTTTGGAAAAAAATATAGGATATGCTAAAGCGAACAACTTTGGAGCTAAAAAAAGTAAAGGTAAATTCGTCATTTTCTTAAACCCAGACGCAGTTTTTGAAAAAAACACTATTTCTGGTTTATATCATACATATCAAGAATTAAGAAAAAACTATAATAAAATCATTTTATCTCCTAAAATTAATATTTTATCCAAAGGGCTCCAAATTTTCAAAATTGGAACAATTAACTCGATGGGATTTGCATTTTTCGATCATTTGGATGGATATAAAGAAAAAGTTATTCAAAAGACAGATTTCGTCTCTGGTTGTTGTATTTTTATAGCTCTACAAGACTTTTTTGATTTAAATGCCTTTAATTCAAAATATTTTATGTATTACGAAGATGTAGAATTCTCAATTAGAGCGAGATATCGTAGATATAAATTGTTTGTTATTAACAATCTTTCTATTACGCACTTGAAATCAGATTTAGATTATAAATTAAATAAAAATAAATACTATTTTGTTGAAAGGAATAGAATTATAACTTTACTTCGATATAATCCTAGAAAAAAGAAGAATATTATCAAAATTATATTATTTGAACCAATATCAATTATTCATGCACTTTTTAATGGATTCTTGTCTATGCGAGCATTGATTTATTCATATTTTTTAAAAAATAGGAAAACAAAATCTTTTGAAAATCTAAAAAATAAGGTAGTTATTAGCAATAAAACGCGAACTAAAGATCTTTTCTTTTTTTCTGGTTTTAAACCACAATATCAATTTCTTTTAATTTTTTTCGAATGGTATTTAAAAATTCTAAATAAAATTTAAATGAATTTTGTTTTAATTGAATGTTAAAATTTTCAAAAAAATTAACTATTTAATTTAATTATAATATTAAAAAAAAATACAAATTTTTTGAAAGTAAAAATAAGAAATCAATGAGTAAAAATACTTATATTTTAGCTATAAATGATGGTCATGATTCTTCAATTGCATTGTTAAAAAATGGTAAAATTATTTTTGCTATTGAAGAAGAAAGATTGAGAAATATAAAGCACTTTTCTGGGGTTCCAATCCAATCATTATTTTTTTTATTTAATTATATTCCTATTAAACCAGAAGATATTGATCTTATCACAGTAGTCAGTTTAGTTCGAACTTATAATCCTAGTGATGTTCAGGTTCCTTTTTATATTAAAATTTATTCAAGATTTGCAAAATTAATTCAATTAAGACCAGTTCATAAAATTACAAATAAAATTCTTAGACGTTTGCGAAAGCAAAAAGATTTATTAAATATTTTAAAACATCTGAATCTTTCGGAAAAACCAATTGTTTTTATAGAACACCATCACGCTCATGCAGCAAGTGTTTATAGGAATTCTCCTTGGGGTGAAGACGAAAGGGTATTGATATTTACGGCGGATGCTGCTGGAGATGGATTAAGTGCAACAGTTTCTATAGGGTATAAAAATAAAATTAAACGCATTGCTGAATCAAATTTTTTTAATAGTTTAGGTAGATTTTATACCGAAGCAACTGGATATTTAGGATTGAAGAGAGATAATGATGAATACAAATTAATGGGACTTGCACCTTATGGAAATTACAAATATTCTATTAATACTCTTAAAAAAATTATTCAAATAGATGATAAAAATCCTTTAGAATTTAAAAATAAGACAAACTATTGGATGTATTCAATGGCCCAACATTTACAAAAACGCTTCAAGGAGCATCGATTTGATAACGTTGCTGCGGCAACACAAAAACATTTCGAAGATCTAATGATAAAATGGATAACAAACGCAATAAAGAAAACAAATATTCATAAAATTGCAATGAGTGGAGGAGTCTTTTTAAATGTTAAAGTAAATAAAAAAATACGTGAATTAAAGGAAGTTGAAAAAATGTTTGTATATCCCGCAGCGGGAGACGGGGGAACTGCTGCTGGTGCAGGTTTAGAAGCATATTTCCAATATTGTAAAATAAAAGATTTAAAATATAAACGATTTCCGTTAAAACAAATATATTATGGCCCTGAATATGATAATGCTTTAATTGAGAAGTATCTTGAGAGATATAAAACAAAATATCATTATGAAAGAATTGATAAAATTGAAGAATATCTAGCAGAAAATATAATAAAGGGAAAAATATTTGGTAGATTTTCAGAAAGAATGGAATGGGGCCCAAGAGCACTTGGAAATCGTAGTATTGTTGCAGATCCACGGGAAATCAAAGTTATTAAAAAAATAAATGAAATGATAAAATATAGAACTTGGTGGATGCCATTTGCTCCAACAATTTTAAAAGAGAGAGCAGAAGATTATCTTGTTAATCCGGTTAAAGCACCATATATGATTGATGCGTTTGACACAACCTCAAATAGAAAAGATATAATCGCTAGTATTCACCCTTATGATGAAACATGCCGCCCTCAAATATTAGAAGAGGATTGGAATCCATCTTATCATAGATTAATTTCAAAGTTTCAAGAATTAACTGGTGTTGGAGCTGTACTTAATACAAGTTTTAATTTACATGGATATCCAATTGTTTGTTCACCTAGGAATGCGTTATGGGTATTAGATAATTCGAAATTAGATGGTGTTGCGATAGGAAATTATTTAATTTCAAAAAGGAAATGATGATTTTTCAAAATGAAAATTGCAAGAATAATTCCATATTTTAAATCGGGTTTTGGAGGGCCAGTCAATCATCTTAAGAAATTATTATTAGGTATGCAAGATTTGAATATTGAGAATTATATCTTAACTACAAATATTGATAAGAAAAACTCTTTATTAAGTAAGAACCAAATTCTTTATTTAAAAAATTTTAAAATTTTTAAATATGTTCCGCTTTTAAAATTTTATCATTTTTTTTTGACACCGCAAATGATTGTTGATTTAATAAAAAATAAATTTGATATAATTGATTTACGATGTTTTAGAAACTTTCAAGTTGATTTTGCTTTACTTTTTTATTCAATTTTCCGAAGAAATATCCCAATAATTTTTAATACTCATGGAACATTGTCAACACCAGATCTTTCAAGAATTAAGAATCTATTTAAGAAAGTATATTATACTTTTTTTGAGAAATTTTTACTAAAAAGAGTAAATTATTTCATTGTTGTGTCTCTCTCAGAAAAAAATATATTAGTCGAAAAAGGAATTCCATCTGAAAAAATCTTAGTTATCTCTCATGGTAAAAACCTATTAATCGATTCAAATGATATTAAATCAGGAAATTTTCGAAATAAATATAAAATTGATAAAAATACCATTCTTATTTCATGCATTGGTCGAATTTATCAAGGAAAAGGAATTCAATATTTATTAAGAGCCGTTCCAGAATTAAAAAAAAATATTAAAAATTTTAAAATCATTATTACAGGTAAAAATGATGGGTTTCTTGACTATTTGCAAGAATTAATAAAAAGTCTTAAAATTGAAAAAGAGATTCTTTTGGTGGGATTTTTATCAAAAAAGGATGATCAACTCTGGGAATTATATAAAGATACAGATTTTTTAGTTTCACCTTCATTATCAGAAAGTTTTGGGCATGTATTTATAGAAGGAATTTCTTTTAAAATACCAATTCTTTATTCAAATCAAAATAATCTATTTTTAAAAGATGGCAAAAGTGGTATATATACTCCTTTTGGAAATTATAAAAAAATTGCTGAGGCAATAATCAACCTAATTAACAAACCAAAACTTAAAGATCTTCTTGTTTCAAATGCAATTTTAGCATTAAATGATTTTCCAACTTGGGAGAAAATTTTTAAAATTCATAATAAATTATATCAAATTTTAAAGAAGAAGAGATAATCTATTATTATATTGGTACATTTATCCAATTTATATTTGGGATACAGTTACAATGTGGGATGTAAAAGTCAAGTATTTTTTTTTATGATGGTAATTTTAAATATTTTATTGAAATCCCTCACCCTTATCCATTATTAGTTCCTCTAAATCTAAATTATTTTTATTCAATTTTTTTCCAATATCATTATTTCACTAAAATTGTATTTATCTCCTATTTCTTTTTCCTAATTATATTTGTATATTATTCATTTAGATTTTTTAAATTAAACAGATCCTATTCGTTAATTATTTCTACTTTTTTAGTCCTAAGTTCTAGTAGGTATCATTCTCTTTATTATTTTGCATATAGCCACCTTGAATTAAAATTCATCATTATTGAAAATACATAAAAAGAACATTTTAATGAATTAAAAGAATTATAAGAATATAGAATGAAATTTAATAGATACTATTTAGTTCTTGAGTTTTTTATTATACTCCTTTATTTATTAATGAATTTATTTTCGATAATTATTTTCCCGATAAACATTATATTAGGATTTATTTGTATTTTATTTTTACCTGGATATAATCTTTTAAAATTGATAAGACCTAATTCAAATTTGATTGAAAAATTAGGTTATTCGACATTTTTTAGTCTTGCAATTGAAAATATCCTAATGTTTATTATTTATTTTAGCTTTTTTAATTATGTTCAAAAATCTGGAAGGTACGCCTTTATATTCTGGCATGAACTGTTGATTTTAATAATTCAAATAATCAGCATTTTTCTTATTTTACTAAATATATTTTTAAACAAGAGTCAAAAAAAAAGTAATAAAATAATTAAATATTTCAAAGGAATAAAGAAAAATATTAACCAAAAGGATTTATTGATTATTACAGGGCTACTTGTTTCATTAATATTTCTATGCATTTCTGTATTTTTCAATGAAGTGAAATATGATAATTTTAGTACAGTTAAAAAAGATTATCTATTAAATTTCACATTTTTTTCTCGCGTTCCTTTAATCTTTTATATCTTTTTAACTTCATCTATAATTTTTTTAGTATATATCCTATTTCAAGTAAAAAATAAATATTTAATGTTATTTTCTATGAGTATTTTTCTTTACTGTTTATGGATCCTCCCATATCTTCAAATAAAAGGAGTTGTAGCCTCAGATATGGATTTTTTAAAAACGATTTATGAAAATTATCTAATTTTTGGAATTAATTCCAATGAAGTTGGTTGTTTTATCATATTATTTAGGACCTTTAAATCTATTAGATATTCCACAAGTCTTTTTACTTCAATCTTATTAACATTCGGCATGAAATCAGATGTCGATTTCGCATTAGTGTTTCTTTATCCACTAATTTTTATATTTATACCATTCTTTTTTTACTCGATTTTTCAAAAATTTTCAAAAAGTAAAAATGAAAACGAAATTTCATTGCGAATCTTAATGCTACTTGTAATTATAACGACTTCTATCATAAAAAATGTTCGAACTCCCACTACAGCTATTATCGGCTCAATAACATTCATTATTTTAATCATAGAATTTTTTAAATTTATTAACGATGATAATAGGAAATTAAGAGAAATATTTCTTTTTATTTTCCTCTACTTTTTTTTAACTCTAACTCATCTTGAGGAATGTGTTTATTTTTTATTATTGATGCCATTATATACCATTTATTTTATCCTATTTAAACTCAAGGACAATAGTGATAATAGAGAAATAATAAAATCGTTAAAAAGATTTTTTTTAATTATTGGCTTACTATATTTAATTTTATCAACTATATTTATAACATTACAGGAATTTTTTGGTTCCACGATTTATTATTTTGGAAAATTTAGAGATATACCTTACATCTCGATAATTTTTGATATGTATTGGAGTACAAGAGTAGTATTATATCCACTTATGGAAGGGTGCCTTTCTATTAGTCTTTTTTTACTCGGAATAACTATAATTGGAATTAGTGGGTCTATTATAATTTTATACTTATTCTTCTCTAGTTTTTTTCATATTTTGATAAAAATTTATAATAAACTTATTGGTATTATCAGTAAAATTCATAGTTTCCTTTCAAAACTAATTTCTGTGAAAATTATACAAATAGCAATTCCATTTTTATTATTTAGTATGATAATCGGAATTGATTTTATTTTTCCCTATCTTGAAATGGAAGGATTTCTCATAATAATTGAAGTTGTCTTAAGTTATTCAATAATCGTGTTCAATGTATTTTTATTTATTAAAGGGGTTCCCTATTATCGTACTCATAAAAATAAACAAGATTATTTTCTGATCCTTATGGTTATATTGTTTGTCTTTATGATATTTTTAGGTATTGGAGATCTGCTTCTTGCATGGTATCATTTTAATTCTAGAATTATCACGTTTTCGATTTTTTATAATTTGATGATAATACAAAATACTTATTTCGATGATTTTATAAGTAAGAAGAATAAATATTTAGTAATTTTAGTGTTTTTACTTCTCGGCTTTGGAACATTTTACAGCTTAAGAAAATTAGGTTTTGGATAAGGAAATCTTTTCAATTATAATTTTACAATGAATATTGATAACAAAGATTAAACCTTTTATTCCGCTTATACAATATAATAAATAATTTATGTAAAACATAAATATAGAAATTAATTTTTATTTTCATATTATGCCTGAAAATTCTTTATCTGTTGAAGAAAAGGAAATACTTAAAAAACCCTTTGAATTATTTGAATTTTTACATAAACATTACAAGATTTTCCTATTATTTGTCAGTTTTAACTTAATTTTTTTAATTTCCTTTATTTTTTTTTCAATGATTGATAGGAATTGGAATTGGCTCAACTCAATCTTTCAATCAGATACTTTAAATATTTCAGGATATATGGAACTTCTTTTCTTCAAAATATTTAATTATGTAAAGCTAACATATGCATTTCTTTTGTTTTATTTAGTTCCAGGGATTTTAATTGCAAACTTATTATTTACCGCAAAATTCAAACTCGATTTTTTAATTTTGAGTTTAATCACAGGTGTATTATGGGTCTCACTTCTATTTGCTCTTTTAGGATGTATATTTGGCTATTCTTATTATTTATTTTTAGTTATTAATATTTCTATTATAATTGTACTTGCATTTCTGAATTATCTACAGTGGTTAAAAAATAATAAAATTGAAAATCGATTCATTAATATTGAAATTATTAAACGAATTGGAGCGAAAGTACCAGCTAAAATCCCTGTAGAAAAAGTTTCTGGTACCGATCATCTAAAGGAGACAAAGGGAATATCTTACGAAGAAGTTTTTCTAAAACCATATTCTAAAATCGAATCTATAGCTTGGAGAATTATTGTATTCATTGCTGCATTTTCTTTTTTATTTGCTAGTTTAGTGAAGTTCGTACCTTATGATACTGATGCTCAAGGGTTTGGATTTTTAGCTTTGGTTGTTAGGGATGGATGTACTATCGATACATTAGAACCATTTTCTGATATAAAATACATTTATGGACCTATTTATTTCATTACAATCGCTTTTTTGTCTAATTTAACTGGTGCGATTATTCCAGATGTAATGGTGTTTTTTGGAGGGCTTAGCGCTTTTCTTATTGTAATTTTTTTAGGTTATGTCTTAACTATAATTACTAAAAAAAGAATCATTGGGATAATTGGTTCTTTTTTTATAATGTATATGTCTCACCGACTTTGGACAACATTTTTAGATACCGGTTATACCTCATTATTTGGTCATATCTTTTTACTAATTTTTATTGGTTTTCTTTTTCTTAGCATTAGGACAAAATATAAAAGATATATCGTATTTTCTGGAGCAAGTTTTGCTTGTTTAATGATGACTCACCCAGATACATTGTTCAATGGGATATTTTTCTCTGTTTCAATAGTAATCAGTCTATTAATCTATTGTTTGGTTTATTTCTTGTCTCAAAATAATAAAGTAGAAAAGACTCAATCAAAAACTAAATTATTGAATGTTTTTTTGTGGGAATTTATCGTAATAATTATTATTTTTTTGATAGCCATAGGATTTTCGATCGTATATTACTATCGAGTTATTGGTTATATTTTCTCACCAACAGAAAATATGTTGAGTAAAATGGGTGGTCTACATTCCACCTATTTTCCTACATATATTAATACAATATTTAGAAATCGAGATCCAACTTTAATGTTCGGTATATTTCTTATATTAGATAATTGGATTGAGATTTTCAGCATCCTCTTCTTAGTAATTGGGATTATTGCTGCAATATTTCTGTGTTTTAAGCAGAAAAGCAACGACATTCTATGGTATCTCTCTTTCCCGATTTGTTTGATTTTAATTATTGATTTTGGCTCTTTTGGGATAATAAATAATCTGTTAAAAGATAATATTATTTTAGGACCTATTATCGGGCTTAATTATCCTTTTATGACTTCCTGGCGAGGACCGATGATCTTTGAGCCACTAATTTTTGCAATAGGATTTTTAACAATTATCTTCTTTCTAATAAAAGCAATCAAAAAATTAGTTATTATATTAAAAATAGAGAGATTTGTTGAAAAAACCCAAAAAAAATTTAAATTAGATTGGAAAGTGTTCGTTATTGGGGTTATAGTAATT
The DNA here is from genome assembly GCA_030606485.1 of Promethearchaeota archaeon. Taxonomy (GTDB): domain Archaea; phylum Asgardarchaeota; class Lokiarchaeia; order Sigyniarchaeales; family SOKP01; genus 6H3-1. Next base: position 488,813 of record JAUWGH010000001.1, read on the forward strand.
CATAGCTCCATTTCTTACGCATTCTCACCAAGAATTTTGTTCTATAATATCCCTCAATTTTTTGTTCCGCATTCCCCCGACTTAAGTAGTCCTCTACCTCTTAAAGTTGATTTGCGAAAAACTTGTGGTTCATGCTGTTTTGCCGATTATTACGATCTTCTCATGTTTGAATGGATTCGCGAAAATACTGAGAAAGATATTATGATTCTCAACGATAATGGATTTCCTGGACATTGGGTGCCATCTTTTACCGAAAGGGAATGTGTCTTTTGGAGGTCTCAACCCTTTTTTGAAGAAAATGTTTATTTAATTTCAAAAGATTCTTCAATTTTTACAAATCCAACAGAAGAAGATTGGGAAATGTTGCTTGAAAATAATGTCACGCACATATTAACCTCTGATTTATCTCCAAATGAAGTATTTGATACAGTTGTATGGTTAGAACAAGTTCATAAAATAAATAATGCTGTTCTTTATCATGTCATTCAATTAGATGAAATTAGTTAAATCTAAATTAAGGATTCATAGATTTCAATGTATTTTTTAAATTGATTTTTACATGTGAAATTTTTTAAAATATATTCTCTACTTTTTCTCTCCACTTCTTTTTTTTTTTAGGATTTTCTAAATAAAAAGAAATTTTTTCAGCTAAATCCTCATCATTTTCAGAATGAAAAATATCTCCTGAAATACCTGATTTAACTATTTCGGTTAATCCTTTAACATCACTTACAATGAGTAATTTTTGCATTGCCAAAATTTCTAGAGGTTTTTGTGGAATAACTAAGTTGCAAACTGTCACATTTATACGTGGAATTATTAAAATATCAAAAAGTGTATAGTATTCTTTTATTTCTTTATAAGGAATAATACCAGTAAATATTACCTTACCCCCGATTCTTAATTCATGAATTAATTTACTCAACTCAAACTTAAGTTCATTAATTATTCTACCGACAAGTAATACGACTAAATTTTCGAATTTTTTTGAAATTTTTGCAAATGCTTTTAAAATCTATAGAAAAATTACCGTTATGGGAGGAAGTTATTAAAAAACATTATAAACTATACCAACTATTAAAAGAAAAAAAAATATGAAAAATAAAAATATTAAAATTAGAAATGAACCGTTAGTGGATGTAATTATTCCATTTTATAATGAAGAAATCTATTTACCAAGTTGTATTTTATCTTTAAAAAGACAGAAATATATTAAAAAAATAATTGGTATTAATGATTTTTCCACTGATAATTCTAAAAGTATTTGTAAAAAACATAATCTTTATGTGATTGATATGGATGTTCCAAGCAATTTAAGAAAATCTTTACTAGCAGATAACTTAAATTTGGGGTTAAAACATTCGGATGCAAAATATATTTTTAGAATTGATGCAGATACTGAATTAATTAGTTCAAAATATATTGAAATTTTAGTAGATTTTATGGAAAATGAAAAAAATATGCAATATTATTCAGCAGGAGGTCTCGTTTATGTAATAAAACCAAGATGGTTAATGATTCTTAATAAATTCTTTAGAAAAATTCCAAGAGGAACTGCAAGAATTTATCGCAGGAGAATTTTAGAAAAAATAGGAGGTTTTAATTATAAAGAAAACATTTTATATACGAGTACTTTTGGTCGAATGGTTTATGAAGAATCTGATACTGCAACTGACAAAGTAGCAGAAAAATTGCACTATAAGACTAAATTTATTAGAAAAATTGAAGCCATTCATCACAGACCTTGTAAAATACACTTTACCTATAACTTAATTAGTGATTCATTTTATAGAAATATGGTTAAATTATTTTGTGCTTTAATTGGCTTTAGTCCAAAGATGATTCTAAAAGGAATTCAATATTTAAAAATATTATTCAGATATAAAATTTCAAGACTTATTGGATAATCAGAGAATTAAGTCAATCAAATTCAAAAAAATTTATTAGAGGATAATTAATTTCTTATATTTGGTTATTTCATAGAATTATTGAATTTTATCCCATTTATAGATTTAAATAAAAATTTAAATATAAAATAAAAATTTAACTCCATACATAAAAAGCCTATTGAAAAATTCAATTTATTTTGAGAATTGTATAGTTAATAGTCCTTGGACCTTTCTAGACATCAATTTGATGGGCATTGAAGAAGGCATAAAAAAAACATACGAATGGCTTAAAAAGAGGAATATTTAATCGTTATTTTTTAAAATTTCTCAAACTTTTTTATTAAAATTTTAAAGATATAATATATTCTATAAATTCCCTTTTACAATTTGAGACCAATTATATTTATTTTTAACCATAACTAATGCATTATTTCTTAATTTAATCTTTTTTTTTATTTTCAAAAATCGTATAAAGCCAAATGGTTGAGCAAGAATGACGAGATTCGATACAGCATAATGAAAACGGTTGGTTATTAGAACAAAATAATGCGGAAACCCTAGAAAAACTTATAGAGAAAGTTCTTTCTGACGATGAAAAGTTTAAAAAAAAATGAGACAAGCAGCTCGTAAAAGAGGTGAATTTTTTTCTGAATATAAATTTGGCAAGAGTGTTATTGAATTTTTCGAGATGCTAATAGAAAAATACAATTTAATAAAAAAAGAATACCTTTTAAAAAATCATATTTTTATGTTTAAACCTCTAATAGCATGCATGATTTTAGACTTTTCATTAGATTCGATAATGCTTTGTAAGTGTTTATTTTTTATATCCCTGAATTCATCAACTAAATTAGAATTTTGTTTTATCAAATTAATTTTTTCCCCTTGATCTTCTATTAAATTGTATAAATATTCTTCATTCTTTTCTTCATCATAAATATATTTCCAAGTCTTCTTTCTAATAGAAAATATTTTATATCCTAACTTGCTGTTTCTTCTAAATCTTCCTGCTTTTTGATATGACTCTGAAATAACAAAATCTTTTCGATTTATTTCTCTATCTTGCATTATAGGAAATAAATTTCTTCCTTGGAATAAATTGGGTATTATTACTCCAAAATAATCTAATATTGTAGGAGCAATATCCATCAATTGAACCATTTCACTAATTCTTTTTATTTTGGGTTTTTTTCCAAGTTCAATTATGAATAGGGGAACTCTTAAAAGTTCATCATAGACCTGACCCCCATGACTTAAAAATTTATGTTCATAAAATGATTCCCCATGGTCGGCAGTAATAATAATTAGACAATGTTTTTTAAATCTCTTGATAAGATAATTAAATAGCTTACCTAGCTGCTCATCAACGTAATTAATTTCACCATCATACAGATCAATTAATTTATTTAACATTTCGGGAGTCATTTGATTTTTATGGCTCCAAAAAAGGTTATTTAATAAAAAATCACTCTCATTTGCGTCTATACTGTTTTTTCTGAATTTTAATAAATTTTTTAATGGAGGGTTATATGGCCAATGAACATCCATAAAATGAGCCCAAATAAATAGAGAGCGTGTTGAGTTAAAATTTTCAATAAAATTAATTAATTTTTTTACGATATATGATGCGGTAAATTCTTTACGATTAATAAGAGTAATATTATCCCTTAAAAAATCTATATTATTAAGGATACTTCTAATTTTTTCACATCTTGCAAGATGATTAATTATTTTAAAAAATATCTTTTTAAAAATTATATTTCTTAAAAACTTAGAAATATGATTCATAATTAATTCTTTAATCATTAAGGGTTTTTTACCACTCATATCTCCTTTTTTTTTAATATCTATTTCATGGTTTAATTCTAATGAGTCTAAAAAAATATCAAATCCACGATGATAATTAAAAAACCTTCCTAAGTTAGGATTACTATGGATTCCATAGCATATAATTTTATTTTCATTCAATACTTGAGGAAATGTTATTTTTTGGTTAGGTAATGGACTAAAATCTCCATTTAAATAAGGAAGAATTGAAGTAAATATTGAAGAAAATGAAGATGATGTTTCTGGACCATTAGCAATAGCGTTTGAAAAAGATACACCGTTCTTAACAAATTTCTCTAGATTTGGTGCAGTATTTCGGTGATATTTATTTATTCTCAAATGGTCGGGTCTCAAGCAATCTATAGTAAGAAAAATTACGAGTTTTCGCTTAGAATTATGTGTCATTTTAATTAAAAATTACTTTAATCATTTATTCTATATGGGATTATTATCACTCACAATAATTTCAATTTCATTGCTTTGAGAAGTAATTATCTGATTGATAATGTTATTAATTCTTTCTGGACGGTTGTACGAAGGCAAACAAAAGCTAAGCAATACCTTAGACATGATTATTTTTAGATTTTTTTAATTGTAATAAGTTTTTTTATATTTTCTTTTATTTTATATTGTTCTCTCGCACTATCTCCTTTTTTCAAAAGAGAATAAAGAGAGAAGCCATTTTTGCTTTTAATATCAAGTTTTTTTCCAATCAAATCGTTAATTGTATGAATTAAATCAAATAGTGTAACTTTCCTATGATATTTTTTACCTCCAAACTCGTTATTAGGGAATTTTATTAACAACGGGATCTCCTTTTGCAATTCAAACCGACCATGATGGTAGAAAGCATAAAAATCCCATTTACAACTAAATCTGCTTTTTATATCTGGAAGAAATTTAATAAATTTATGAATTACATTGTATTTCTCATAAATAAAAAAAAGTTTTTTTGTTAAATATCTTCCTATATCACCTAAACCTTCACCGTGATCAGAGGTAATTATAATCATTGAATCATCATACATTTTATTTTGCTTTAATAATGAGATTAATTCTCTAACATATATATTAATAAGTTCGTAAATTCTCGTGGAATAAGCTTTTTTTACAAATTTTTCGGTTAACTCTTTATTTATAACCCTTTTTAATAGTTTTTTCCCGATCTCAATATAACTTTTGCCTTCAATTTTATTTTTTAAATAATTATTAATGCCATAAATAAAATGAGCATTCCAAAAATGCAGAAAAATAAAATTGTTTTCATCCTTATTGATATTTATATATTCCTCCCATTTATTGGGGATATTTCGATCTTCATCATCTGCTGCCCCATAATAATCTTCAAGCGTATCTCCATATAATTTTTTATTCCAATTCGATTCCGGTACCATTCCTAAATCATTTATCATTTCATCACGGAAAGGTCTATAGTTTTTTATGTAAGGTTCCACAATATGTTTAAGGGGGTATCCGTTGATAATTGCACTATTACAGAAAGAACGTGTTTTAAATCCCAACTTTTTTAATTGAGCTGGAAAATTTTGATTTTTTGCTTTATTGAAATAATCACCGAAAAACATTGTATAATGAGAGATAAATGTAGCCGTATATATCGAATAGCAATTAGTAAAATCTACAAAATTATTTTTTAATTCATCTAAAGTGTTTTTAATCTTATTAAAAAAAAAATCTCTTCTAACGCTATCAAGAACTATAAGTATAATATTTTTCATTAGATTCTCTATATTTTAATTTTTCTAATTTTTTTATTAATGAAGTCAATTTTAGGAATTGTAGCAACAATTGTTTCTGTGTTTATTACTGTTCATTTACCTAAGGAATATATAATATTTTATACTGGAATACTTAAAATATTTGTCGAGTTTATTTTATTTCATAAGAAAAAATTCAAATTTTCTTGGATTGAGCGGGGATTCATCACCTTCTCTTTAATTTTCAAATAAACCCAGATTATTAATTAAGATATTTTTAATTGACATGTAATAATACTTATTAAAACTCAATTATTATTAGCCTTTGTATTTAAAGAATTAATGATACATATTAAAAATGAAACTATTTGACTCTTTTAAAAAAGCAAACATTTTCACTTTCCAATAATGATTGTTCTCATTTGTTTGAGTTTTTTTGGTCCAGGAGCTGTAATGAGGCGTGCAAGAGAAGAAGTAAAAGCATTATTAAATGCTGGACATCATGTAACTGTCATTACTGATTTAAAATATTCTCAATATCTAAATACATTTAAGGAATTCAAAAATAAACCTTATATAATACCGATCAAACCATTTTATCTACATCCCAGACCAATACGGAAGGTTTCACTCAGGATAATTTCACGAGAATTATCTTTTGCTTTTCAGTGCTATTATCATCTTAAAACGCTGGCCAAAAAAGAATCTATTGATTTAATTGTGAGTCATCAAACGACTATTTGTTATGCTGTGGCTCGATTCGCAAAAAAAAATAAGATCCCAAGTGTTTTCGTTATTCAAGAATTAATAAAAGATAATATTGCTACTAAAAGCAATCCATATAATTGGTTAACCACGCAATTGTATAAACATTCAAATCGATATGCATTATCGAATATGCACTATTCAATTGCAGTTTCAAATTACATAAAAAATTTGGCAATTAAAGAGAGAGCTAGACCAAAAAATGTTTTTGTGAACAATAATTTCGTTGATACGCAAATTTTTCAACCTGATGAAGAAAAAACCAAAGACATTGATGTATTATACATTGGACGCCTTTCTATCGAAAAGGGTGTAAATATTTTAATCAATGCAACTAAGTACCTTTCTAGAAATAGGAGTATTTTAATTATTGGAGATGGAATTTTACGCAAAAATTTGGAATATCAAGCTCAGCATTCAAAATGTAATATAAAATTTCAGGGTTGGGTTGAACATATATTACTTCCACAATTTATCCAACGTGCTAAAATTGTAGTAGCACCTTCATTGTCAGAAGCACATGCGGCTGTTCCATTAGAAGCTATGGCTTGTGGTGTTCCTGTAATTGGTAGCCAAGCAGGAGGTATGTCAGATACAATAACTCATAATAAAAACGGTTGGTTGCTAAAAGAAAATAATGCAAAAAATTTAGGAAAACTTATTGAAAAAGTTCTATCTGATAATAAAAAATTAAAGTTAATAAGTCAGGGTGCGCTTAAAAAATCAGAATTTTTTTCTAAAAATAATTTTAGGCAAAGAATAGTCGATTTATACGAGAATTTAATAGAAAAATACAATGCGAATAATTAGTTGTCAAGTAAAAATTAAATTAATAAATAGTATAAAAAGGAAATAATAGAGAAGTTTAATGTTAAAAATAGATTTTAATTTATCAATTTTAATCCCAGCGTGGAATGCAGAAAAGTATATAGAAAACACTATTAAATCTCTCTTAAAAAATAATTATGAAAACTATAAAATCATTATAATTGCAGGAGGTTCGGATGAAACTTATAATCTTGCGTTGAAATTACAAAAGGAGAATCTTAATAAGATTATTGTCTTAGAGCAGAAAATCCCTCATATAAATAAGGCATTAAATATTGGCTTAAAAGAAGCAGATGGAGATATAATTGTTCTTACAGATATAGATTGTATTTTTTTTAAAGAATGGCTATCAAAAATAAATGAAATATTTCAAAACAAGAAATATAATGTCATCACTGGTACTGCTTTTCCATTTCAAGATAGAAATAATTCTCTTGCAGAATTCTGTAATCTAACTGTTGGATATTTTATTGCTAGTCGTGAGCAGGCTGAAGTTATCGATGGAGGTAAATTGTGTGGTGCAAATTCAGCATTCAGGAAAAATATTTTTTTAAAAAAACTTGGAAAATTCAATGAAAATATAAAAACTCAGGATGATAGGTACTTAGGCTTACAATTTAATAAACATGGAGAAAATATCTTTTTTTTCAAAGATATTTATGTATATACCGAATATTATACAGATAATTTAAAAAATTTTTTAAAAAGAGAGATCCGATGGACAAGAAGTAAGTTAATTTCTTTAAATAAAAAAACTTTCCTTCAAATTTTAATTTCACTTGGAATTGGATTATTTAAACTATTTTATCCCATTGTAGCGGTATTATTAGCGTTATTATTTTTTAATATTTCATATATTTTGTTATTTCTATTACCTTGGATTATGATATATTTTTATGTTCTCATTAAATATTACTTCAAATTAAAGAAATCCAGTATTAAAGTATACGAACAACTACATAAAAAATTCAGTTATAAGAATGCATTTAAAATAGTTCCACTAATGTTTTTTATCTCGGCAATACCTCCAGTAATCGGTTATTTATTACCAAAAGGGGATAAATGGTGATGTTAGAAAATAAATATTTACTATTAAAAATTAATATCTTGAACCTTTAAAATGACCTATTGTTTCTACTTTCTTGGTTAATTTTCCCAAAAAAGTTCTAACTTTTTGAAGATTTTCAAAAAATTCGAAGAAGAACATAGTAAAAATATGCTTATTCTTTAAATATTTTTTATTAGGTATTTTCATCATTTTATTCAAGACATATAAAAAAATAATTGGTGGAAATAAAACCAAAATTGCACCCAAAAACATCTCGATAATTATAATTCTCTTATTATCTTTATGTAAATCATAAAACGCAGAATACCATCGATTTGTGCCTTTTAATAAAAATCTTGTATTATCTAATCTTGGGGTTATAACACAAGCAGTATTTACAAATCCCAATTTTTTATTATTTTTTTTTAAAACCATACTCATGTAATAATCTACTCCAGCAGTACTCTTATTTGTAAAGAAATTTTCGACACCAATCTCATTTATAATCTCCCTTTTTAAAGAGATTGTAGCGGCACCTAATAAAGAAGATAAATTGTTAGGATTACTAGCCCAAATTAACTTACTAATGATGTGATGATTATAAATAAAGCCTTTTTGAATTTTAGGTAAATAATTACACCCAACAGCATCAAATTTTTTTAAAAATTTAACAATTTCAATTGCGAAATTTGAGGAAACAATTGTGTCAGCATCTATTAAACTAATATAATCCCCCTTTGCTTTTTTTATTCCTTTAATTAAAGCACCTGATTTAAAATCTCCTAAATTCTGTTTGAGTGTAAAAACTTTATCGAAATTCTCTAATTTTATTTCCTTACAAATAATATATGTGTTATCAGTTCCACCTGCAACAAAAATTAATTCACTATATTTGAAAGGTAATTTTAATCTTCGAAGAAATTCAGATGTTTCTAATATGACTTTTTGTTCATTCCATGCAGGAATGATTATTGATAGAGTTTCATTCATAGGAAATTTCAATTCCTTATCTAAATTTTATGAATTAGTATAATTTACAAATTTCTTTACTACAATAACTGATTAGAAATTTATTTTTAAGAAATTAAATGCATCTTTATTTAAATAATAAGAGAATTATTTAGAACAAGAAATATTTCACAATTTCAAATTAATTCTGTTATAAATAATTAATATTTCTTAAATAAAACGAGCTTTATTTACTATCTTTTCAATAAGATTGATTTTAACCAATTTCTTTTTTTATCAAAAGAGGTTTTTAGAATGTAGAATTAATCTGTTGTAAATTTTTCAAATCTTCTTTCTTTTTAAAATAATTTAATGTGGAACTAGCCAAAATTACAATGAATCCAAGAATTAATAAAATAACAATTTTTTCAAAGGGGAATGTTTGTATAAATGTCTTTCTGATTAATTCCCAATCGATATTTAAAAACCATTCAATATTAAGTGGAACATTAAATCTAAGAGTAGCATCACCATAAGGATGTCCAAATAATGCAAATAAGTATAAATTCATTAAAGAAAATAAAATTAATAAAATACCGAAAGTTATATTCATTATTTTTCTATTTCTCTGATATCCAACCAAAACAATATTTGTTAATCCAAAAGTTAATAATGGAATAGTTCCAATTAAACCCCTCATTCCAAAAGAGGGGAATGCTCCAGGATTGAAAATTCCCCAAACATAACTCTGAAGAAAAAAGGGAATTAATAAGATAATTCAATCATATTTATTCAAATCTTTTAGTAGAAAGAATAATATAAATCCAAAAGTACAGAGAATGAATAACGGATGCCAAATAAATAAACTATGAACCCCAAACATTACTTTAAAGAAATCTGGCTCAAAAAAATTATATTTATATTCACTCCAAGGAATTGGTAGAGGTATTCCGTATTGTAGCCACTAAGCAATTAGCTGAGGTGAAAATGCAATAAAAAATCCAAATATCGCAAGAAAAATTCCTAAAAATAATTGTATAATAAAATCAAAAAATCGATTATCTTTTTTCCATTGTGCTAATGTTCTCTGAATTTGAGGTATAAAAATTACTAAAAAAAGAACATTTTGTATCCTTACCGTAGTCATAATTCCTACCAAACAAGATACTATTAATATTTGCCTTATTGTTAATCTATCATGCCATTTAACCCAAAGATAGACTAAGATAGATACCAAAAAGAAAGATAGTGCGTGATCTTTTAATGGATTTCTAAAGACATAATATATCAATGGAGTACAGAATAGAGCAAAAAGTTTGCTGATAGTCGAAATATTTCTCTCGTACGCTTTACTATAATATGAATCAAGTGCTAATCCTAAAAATTTTAATCCGATATATACATAAAACATCGTCCCTAAATTAGCCAAACCGACATCTAATCGAAATGTTAAGCGTTCCTCTCAAAGTAAATTGAGTAAAGGTGGATAAATGGTTAAAGTAATAGAAGAAATTAAATGCCCCATCAGGTAGAATGGTGCCCAAAGTATCACAGGACCAAAAGACCAATGATTCTCCATAATTGGTATATTATAGGGCCAATTAGTTAAATTATTAGAAAGATCTAAATCACCATCTTCAAAAATGGATACAAGTTGTGCAAGTTGATAATACCCATCAGTTGTATAACTGGTTGGACCGTAATACAATATTACACAACAAATTAAAAAAATAATTTCAATAAAACCAATAGAAAGGAATGAAAAAATTTTTCTGAAATTTGATTTAAAAAATTTTATTAATTTATTTTCTGGAGTCCTTTTTTCATATTTTATTTATATCTCAAATTAATATGGTATTGAATTAATAAATTATTTAAAAAGTTAGTATTTTGGAACATACATTTAAGAGGAATAGAAATATGATAACCTTTATTATAATAAATTAGGTGTATAAAAAATATTAGAGATATAATATTATCTTAGATCTTTGATATAATTTATATATTCCTTTGAAATCTGAATGCAATCATATTTTTTAACTAACTCTAAAGCATTATTTCTTAATCTTAATCGTTTTTCTTCATTTTCTAGTAAATCTATAATTTTTTTTGCAAGATCTTTTGAATCGTTTAAAATAAAAGTCATACCACCATTTCCAATGATTCCTGACATAGGTAGTATATTTGCGCAGATAACAGGTGTTCCACTTGCCATTGCTTCTAAAATAACCTGCCCAAAGCCTTCCAATTCAGAAGGGAGAACAAATAATACTACTGATGCATAATATCTAAGAAGTTCATTACTTTTAATAAATCCTAAAAAAGTTACATTTTTATGAATTCCTAAGGAATGAGATAATTTCTTTAATCGATTAAACAAAGGACCTTTTCCGATTAAAATCAAATGAGCATCTGGTATTTTCTTAAGTACAATTCGCATTGCTTTTAATAAAACTGGGATTCTTTTCCTATAAATCATAGGTCCTACATATAAAATGGTTTTTATCCCATATTTTTCTTTTATATTTTTTGACATTTTATTTGAATTGAATTTTTCTGTATCAACTGCATTTGAAATGACTTTTATATCTTGATCATTAAGGTGATAATGAGTAATTAATGAAGATTTTGTAGATTCTGAAACAGCAATTATATGTTTATGAAGATTAAACTGCCTTCTTTGAAGATAATGAAAAAAAGGTAATTCAAAATATTCTTGAAACAACTTCACATAACTAAAATGATGAGCAATAGAGACAACTGGAATTTTCTTTATTTTTAAATATCTTGTAAATCCAAGAGGTTGAGTAAAAATGACAACATTTGAATCATAATAAATTTTATAAATTTTTTTTAACATTAAATTAAATCCTAGTGTTATATGATTTAGTCTTAAAATTGAACCCAATTTACCTAAGATTTTTTTGGAATCTAAAATTCTGGTAATAGGTATCCCTTTATAACGATCAAATTTCGAACCACCATTCCAATATGAAGTTATTATGTTTACTTTTAACCCTAGATTTTTAAGGCCTAATACCAAATTTTGAACATATTTTTCAATTCCAGGAAGTATTCCCGGTTTAGGATAAGGGAACACTGGAGTAATAATTGTTATTTTCATGTTTTTCTTTTTGATATAAAATATCTTGTTTTTACTTTTTAATAAATGAAAAATAATTAATATTTTTTTACTTCAAAATTTTTTTTTAATAGCGTTACTATAACTAAATTTTTATTAAAAAGAAAATAATAAAAGAAATAATTATTTTAAATTAAATATTTAAGAAATTTTGAGGGTTTAATCATGGAAATACTGGTTAGTATTATTGTCCCAACATTCAATGAAGAAAATCAGATAATATTTCTATTAAAATCTCTATTAACTCAAAAATTTTCGCAAAAATATGAAATAATCATTGTAGATAATGAATCTACAGACAATACAATTAAAGTGATAAAAGAATTTAAAAATAAAAATAAAATTATGAACATTAAAGTTATAACGTCTATAGGAAAATTAGGTAAAGTTAGAAATGATGGAATTTTAAAATCCTCTGGAAGATTTGTTGCATTTATTGATGCTGACGAGATAGCTGATCCTAATTGGCTGATAGAATTGATGAAAAAAACAAATGAATATGATGGTGTACTTGGTTCTATTAATTCTATGAATCCGAATAAAAATTTTATATCAAAATTTTTTGATCTAACGTTAATAGATCGAAAAAAATTTCTAAATAAACAAACTAAAATAAAAATATTTGGTACCGGAAATCTTTTAATTAACCAAAAAGTCTTCAAAAAAGGATTAATATTTGATGAAAACTTTCCAACAGCGGAAGATGGTGATTTTTCATATCGCTTTTATAAAAAAGATTATAAAATTATATTCAATGAAAAAGCAAAAATATTCCATAAAGTTCCTGAAACTATAAAGCAATTTTACTTTTTTAATAAAAAAATGGCAATATCAAATCTATTAATTTTTCTAAAACATCGAGATTATTTCTCCTTTCTAAAATTGATTATGACAATTTTTTATTTTATTAGTCCAAATTTTATTAAAGTCTACAAAAAAAATAATAATATCTCTCTAATACAATTTATTTTTCTTGGTTTATTCTCTTTTTTTATTTATCTCTGTTGTTATCTTAATCCTAATATATCAATAAGAGTAAAAAAAAAAATTTCACGTCCGAAATAATTAATATTAATTGTTTATCCAAAACGTAATTTCCTTAAACTGTATAAAACCCCGAAAATTAGAAGGAGAGATAATCCAATCATTAAAAATATTTTCTTCTTTTTTAAAAAATCTTTAAAATAATTGTTTTGTATGATAATCAAATTAAAAAAAGTAAAATAAGTAATATATTTAGAACTAAAGATGCTAAATGCAAATCCTAAATTTCTATTTCCACTCAAACCTAAAATCATTAATATTGAACTACATGCAATAATTGATAAAAGAAAATAATTTTCTCTTTCATTTCGAATTTTATAATAAATAATTCCTTTAATGAATAAAAAAATATTAAAAATAATAAATGAAAAACTTAATGCAATTTCGAATAATATAAATAATTCTTCTTCTCGAAGAAATGGAATATCAAAAGTATCGAAAATAATTATTACTATAATTATCATGATAGGTATAGTAACTTGAATTATTTTTTTAGAAATTACTTTTTTTAAAAAATTATGGATTTTTACTAAAATATCAACGAATTTTTTATATATTTTATCAAAGATATGATTAAGTTTGAAAAAAGAGATATATAATATTATGAAATAAAAAGCTGATACGATAAGCACAATTCCCGCAAAAAAAAGACTAATTTGATAATGTCCATTTAAAATTACGGGTATTGTAAATTTGGTGGAAATATAATACCAATAACCTATATTAAGAAGAGGAACACCTTCCAATTGCACAAAATAATAACCAATGTAACCAAAAAATTCTTGCGTCATTAAAAAAATAGTTAGCAATATAAATAAAAGGAATGTATTTCTATAAAGAAATCTTTTAGATATTGACTCAATTTCCTTATCCATATTTGCTTTTTGAATATTAACAAAAATATAATAAATACCGTAAAAAAATATTATAAAAATAAAATATATAGTTTCCTCAAAATGTGTTAAATTCAAAAAAAAATAAAGGAAAATGATAGTAAGCATATGTCTTAATTTAAATTCATATTCATGTATCCAATTATAAAATTCTATTACCAAAATGTAGAAAATAAATAACCCAATAACGCCTGTCGTAGCAGAATGAGCATTTTTTATTGTCAAAGGTGTAACTATTGCCAAAACTGTTAAAAGTAGTAAATTTAATTTGTTTTCATCATTTTTTTCTGAAAATTGCTTGAAAACTGAATAAAAGAAGAATGGCATAAAAATAAAAATTAATGGATAAAGGAACATTAGTGCAAATTTGATTTCTAAACTAAAACCATTTATTAATAATATTGAAGTAAATAGAGATGTTGAATATCTTAATGGTGAATATCCCTCTAAATAAAAACAATAGCAACCGTGTCCACTAAACCCATGTTGAATATAAAGATCATATTTTTGATCTAATACCCATGTATCTAGACCAAAATAATTCCCAATTTGAAGATATGGAAGTATCAATAAACAATATGAAAATACGGATAAACACAAAAGTATTAGATATCTATTTTTAACATAAAAAATAATAAGAGTCAAACTTATTAGTGTACTTCCTAAAAATACATAAAACAAGAATGGAACTCGGTAAAAAAATGTAAAATTCCACCAATAATCCCGTCTAACAGTGGAAAAATCATTATTACTTACATCACTAAAATAAGTCGAAATACACAAAAATATTAACGATACAATAAAACCTATGATTATAAAAAAAGGTTTAAAATTAAAATTTTCTTTTTTTAACTCAAAATGATTATAGGTCCAATTTTCTTTGATATGATTCTTGTTTCTGAATACATCTATTAAAATTAAGATAATATTTATTATTTGAATAATTATTATTACCATTTCAGGCCAGAACCAGAACCCATAATTATCTCCAATAGGAACAATGCTATAACCTATCACATAAATGAAGAACATAGGAATATTTCCTATTAAAAGACTGAGAAATGTAGCGTATCCCACCTTTTTTATTATGTCAGAATCTGGCTTTAATATACTTATCAGATTATACCCTGGCAAAAATAAAATGCAAAGAAAACCTAAAATTACATTAATTGGTAATATTATTATCGAAAAGATGGTCACTAATGAGTAAATAAAGATAATTATAATCTGTGCAATTAAAAATATTCCTTTATACTTCATTATATTCTTTCTTAATAATATTATTTTAATTAATTTTTGTAAAAATTAGATTGTTATACCGATTTTTTAGATCCAATGAAAATTGTAATTTTCTATTATTGTAATTTTTAATTTTTCAATAATTTGAAATCTGTTTATTTACCCCAATCTCTAATTGATTAAAAAAATAATGATTTTTTAATAATCATATTCATAAACTATTCTAACCCGAAAATATAATTGAATTTTACCTAAATTAATCGAAAAATTTCACTTATAACTAATAGACTTACTAAAAATATAAGATATATAAGTAGTGGAAAGCTACTGGTTAAAAGATAAAATTAATTAATCTTTGGGCAACTAGAGATATATTTTTAACTTTCATTTTATATTCTTTTATAATAACTTAATTTTATAATATTTTATCCTAATACTAATAAGAAAAAAATAAATGTCTATTGTCTAATAATGACAAGATTTAAAATTTTAAGAATAGTTCCATTTTTCTATCCAGCATTTGGATATGGTGGACCAGTAATTCATACTTTTAATATATCAAAAATTCAAGCCAAATTGGGATATGATGTAAGGGTATTTACTACTAATATCTTTAAACATGATTTAGTGTCAAATGTATTACCTCACTATGAAAATATTTTTGGTGTAAAAGTGCATCGATTTCCAATAAGATTTAAATTAAAAGGAACACATTTTTGGATTACTCCTGCAATAATCTCAAATGGATTAAAATACGATTATGATCTAATTCATGCACATACATATCGGACATTTCAAACGGATGTTGCAAGTTTTCTTTCAAAAATTAAAAAAAAACCTTTTATTCTTACAGCACACGGAAATATGAGAGACCTTACGCGACTACAAATACTTAGAGGGAAACCTAGCTCAAAACTAATTCGAATATATGATAAAATAATAAAAAATTTCACAATAAACGCACCAGATAGAGTTATCGTTCATTCAAATTATGAAGCAATTTGGACTAAAGAGATAGGTGTAAAAGAAGAAAAACTTCGGATTGTTCCCCATGGAGTTGATATAAAAAAATTTTCTGATCTTAAGTTAAAGGAAAATTTTTTTAAAAAATTTCAATTTCATGGGAAATTGATTGTATATGTAGGAAGAATTTTAAGGGGTTATAGGGATTTGCATAGTTTGATTAAAATAATGCCGGATATTACGAAAGAGGTTCCTAAGGCAAAATTAATTTTTATAGGGGAAAGTTTTGATATTGATTATGAGTTAGAACTTAAAAAATTAGTCTCTTCTTTAAAATTGAATAAAAATATTCATTTTATCACTAATCCAAATTGGGATGAAATTATTGGGGGATATTTATCAGCAAATGTCTTTGTATTTCCAACAAATAAAAGTGAGAGTTTTGGGATACCCCTATTAGAAGCTGGGGCAGCTCATTGTCCTGTTGTAGCTCCAAAAGTAGGCGCTGTTCCAGAACTAATAAAGAATAATATTTCTGGGCTCTTGGTAAAATTAAATGATGAAGAAGATTTTAAAAAAAAAATTTTAAAAATTCTCTTAGATGAGAAATTGGAAAAAAAATTGGGAGATAATGGATATAAAATAGTATCTGAAAATTATTCATGGGAAAAAATTACTGAACTAATTAATGAAATATATTCAGAATTACTTTAGAAAAATTGATAATATATTAAGACAAAAAAAAGAAAATTTAGATGTTATTAGGCTAATTTTTAATGTTTTGATATAAGACTTTTTATCAAAAAATTATTAAGAAATTATATATAACTAACATTATGAATATCTTTGAGGATAAAATTATTCTGATAACTGGGGGATCAGGTACTATAGGATCTCATTTAGTAGAGACTTTATTAACTAAATATTCACCTAAAATAATTCGTATATACAGCAGAGATGAAACAAAACAATATATTTTGTCTAGAAAATTAAATAAATATTCTAAGAAGCTTAGATTTTTAATAGGAGATGTAAGAGATAAAGAAAGGCTAAATAGAGCTATGAAAAATGTTAATATTGTTTTCCATTTAGCTGCGTTAAAACATGTAGGAGCTTGTGAATATAACCCATTTGAAGCAATTAAAACGAATATTATTGGTCTCCAAAATATGATCGAAGTTAGTATCGATAATAATATTGAAAAGTTTATATTTACTAGTACAGACAAAGCTGCAACACCAAGTAATGCAATGGGAGTTACAAAATTATTAGGAGAGAAATTAGTAACAGCTGCAAATTACTATAAGGGTAAGGCGAAAACAATTTTTTATTCTGTTAGATTTGGAAATGTTCTTGGATCTAGAGGATCCTTAATCCCATTAATAGAAAATCAAATTAAAAACAATTTACCTATTACAATAACTCATAGTGATATGACAAGGTACATTATGGGTATTCATACGGCTATAGAATTAATTCTAGAATCTTTAGAAATTGCACAAGGAGGAGAGGTTTTCGTTCTAAAAATGGAAGCTGTAAAAATTATTGATTTAATTAATATTTTAATTAATTTTTTTGCGCAAAAATATAATAAAGTCATTGAAAAAATCCATATAGAAGAAATAGGAATGTTTGCGGGTGAAAAACTCTATGAAGAATTATTTTCAGTGGAAGAATCTGAAAGAACTTACGAAATTGATAATATGTATATTATTATCCCTCAAATCACGGAAGTTTCAACTAAAATAGATTTAAAAAAATATCCTAATCTTAAAAAGTTAGATCGATCCAAACCATTTAATACAAACAGTGAGCCTCTTCTGTCAAAAGAAAAAATACGAGAATTTTTAATAAAAAATAAAATTCAATAATAAAAAATTTTGTGATTATCTGATGGCTACATTAGTTACGGGTGGAGCTGGTTTCATAGGAAGATGGATCGTAAAAAATTTAATTCAAAATGGCAAAAAAGTCGTTGTTATTGATAACTTAAGTAATAGCATAGAAGAGAATTTAAAAGAATTTAGAAACCATCCAAAATTTAAAGAATTTGTTATTCAAGATGTAAGAAATAAAAAATTTATAGAAAAACTTTTTTCAAAATATAATTTTAATAGTTGCTTTCACTTAGCTGCACAAATAAAGGTCCAAGAAAGTTTAGAATATCCCGAAAGATCTTTTGAAAATAATGTGATAGGGACATATAATATATTAGAAGCCGCACGTAAATTTAACACTAAAGTTATTCTTGTTGGAACATGTATGGTTTATGATTTAGCAGATTCAAATACTCCAATTTCAGAGGAACATAAAATTAAACCCACCTCTCCCTATGCAGGTTCTAAATTGGCTGCAGAAATATTAGCTCTATCATATTATTATGGATATAACCTTCCTATAGTTATACTAAGACCTTTTAATACTTATGGCCCTTTTCAAAAAGCAAATATGGAAGGTGGTGTGGTGTCAATATTTGTAAAGCGTAAAATAAAAAATGAAAAACTGTTAATTTTTGGAGATGGAACACAAACAAGGGATTTTTTATATGTTGAAGATTGCGCAGATTATATAGTTAAAGCCGCTGAATGTGAAAAATGCTTGGGTGAAATTATAAATGCAGGGACTGGTAGAGATATTTCAATAATCGATCTAGCAAAATTAATCGTTGGAGATGAGGATAGGATTAAATATATCAAACATCATCATCCACAAAGTGAAATAATGAAGTTAATTTGTGATAACTCTAAAGCAAAAAAGTTATTAAATTGGGAGCCAAAAACTTCATTAGAAGAAGGAATATTAATTTTAGAAAATTGGATAAGAAAAAGTGATATATAAAAAAATGGAAAAACCCGCAATTGAAGGAGGTAAGCCTGTTCGAAAAAAATTTTTACCATATGGCACTCAAAGCATAGATGAAAAAGAAATTAATGAAGTTATTGATTCTTTAAAATCTAATTGGATTACTACAGGTCCAAAAATGAGACTTTTTGAAGAAAATTTTAAAAAATATATAGGTTCAAAATTCGCAGTAGCAGTAAATTCTGGTACTGCTGCATTACACATATCCACATCAAGCATAAATATTAAACCTGGAGATGAAGTAATTACAACACCATTGACATTTGTAGCTTCTGCCAACTGTATTGTCTATAGAGGAGGGACTCCAACTTTTGCAGACATTAAAAAGGATACATATAATATTGATCCACAAGAAATAAAGAAAAAAATAACTCCTAAAACAAAAGCAATAATTCCCGTACATTTTTCAGGACAACCATGTGATATGGATGAGATTAATGAAATTGCTGAAGAGAATAATTTATTTGTCATTGAAGATGCTGCTCATGCAATAGATGCCGAATATAAAGGGAAAAAAATAGGGAATATAAGTGATTTAACAGTATTTAGTTTTCATCCTGTAAAAAATATCACAACTGCTGAAGGGGGAATGGTTACTACAAATAATGACGAGTTATATGAAAAATTATTAATGTTTAGAACTCACGGAATATCAAAAGATGCCCAAAAGAGATTTGGAAAATCTGGAGGTTATTATTATGATATGCAATACTTAGGTTTTAGATATAATTTAAGTGAGCTTCATGCTTCACTTGGAATTCATCAATTATCTAAGTTGGAATCTTTTCAAAAGAGAAGAAGGGAAGTTGTAAAGATTTATAACAAGGAATTAAAAAACATTGAGGAATTAAGCATTCCATTTGTAAAAAAAGATGTGAAGCATTCTTGGCATTTGTATGTGATACAATTAAATCTCGAAAAATTAAGGGTTGATAGAGATCATATTTTCAAGGCTCTAAGGGAAGAAAATATTGGCGTAAATGTCCATTACATTCCAGTTCATTATCATTCTTATTATCAAAAAAATTTTGGGTTAAAAAAGGGAATTTTACCAAATGTAGAATGGCTATATCCAAGATTATTAACAATTCCATTATTTCATTCTATGAATGATGATGACGTTTATGACGTTATTAATGCTTTAGAAAAGGTTTTAAAATACTATAAAAAATAGGTTTTATCTATTCAATCCTTTATTTTTTTGATATATTTTATGTATCCTTTTTTAAAATTATTTTTTTCAAAAAATTTTTGACCCCCTAAATTTCTAATATCAGTTAAAGCAATAATTTCTGTAATTCCTATTTTTATCATTTCCTTTTCAAATATACTGTATGCATATGTTCCCAATCCAGATTTATGATATTTTTTTGAGATAGCAATGCTAATTTCATTTTTTTCCTTGTTACGCGTTCTCTTCTTAGTTAATCGGATATATCCACATAAAACGGATTGATATAGAATAATATAAATAAATTCTTGTTCAAAAACGCTTTCCCACCATTTACAATGATTCTCATAGGTAATAGGTTCAGTTGTTATGAGGTTAAACTCAATATTTTGGTTATATACAACCCATATTCCTTTTTTATGCATTTCATTTTCTTTTTCCGCTTTAATAATTTTTATTTGATTAAAATCAATATTCATAGAAATCACATTCTTTATTTTTATGTTAAGATTTAATGAAGATTTTAATATTTTTTATATCATCTTTTATTCTTCTTTTATAATTACGGGGGGTTTCAAAGGTTAAATTCACTACAGAATTATAATTTAATAAAATCTTTTTTATCTCTGATAAATTATATTGACCCTCATCTAAATGTAAATGCTCATCTACTTCAATATCTAGATTACCACCAGAGATATGAAAAAGTATTGGTTTTCTAAATTTAAGAAATTTTTCAATAAAATCTAGATAATCAACCTTTTTTGATATTGCAGCTTTTATAGCATGATTTAAATCAAAACAAAATTCTAAACCCACAATTCTATTAAAATATTCCATTAATCCCTCTGGGTCGGAACCAAGTAATTCACCACCTAATAGAGATTTAAATGGCATATTTTCAAGAGCTATTGGTTTAACATCTAACTTTTTTATATTTTCTATAGATAATTTGATATCTCCAGATTCTGGATGAACAATATAACATAAAGGATTCAAATCATTTTTAAACAGATTAATTTTATTAATAAAATCGATATTATTTACATTTTTTTTTATATCACCAAAATCAACACCATAATTTGAATTTGGAATATGTATTGCGTATGGCAATTTAAAATTTTGAATCCTGTTGATATCATCGGTAGTAAATTCAGGAGTTAATATAATTTCGATAAAATCACAGAAATTTTGATTAGAATAAATGTCTGGAAGAAAATCAAAGTTCTGAATTGAAATTTTTATACCAAATTTAATGTTGTTTAACATTTTAACTTAAACTAAATCCCACGTAATTATTTCTTCTTCTTCAATATCTTTCCGAGCTATTCTTCCAACAATAATATTTAAAAATTTTGGAGGAATTCCATACCCCGGACGTTTTATAATAAGATCTGATTCTTCAATAATTTTTCCTTTTGGAATGTTTTTTTTTGCTATTATGCTTCTTCTAGCTAATTTATATAAATTTGCTTCAGAATTGGGCATAAATTTCATTGGACTTCCTAAGCTAACCTCAGTTTCTCTTATATTTTTTATCATTTCTTTTAATTCATTTGGCTCTAAAGCAAATGAGTGATCTGGTCCTTTTAAGGTTCTATCTAAAGTAAAGTGCTTTTCAATAATATTTCCTCCTAGTGCAACACAAACTGATGGTATTGTAATGCTCATTGTATGATCTGAATAACCAACAGGTACTTGAAAAGCTTGTTTTAAAGTTTGAATAGCTCTTAAATTTAAATCATTAAAAGTGGGTGGATAATTAATTGCACAATGTAATAAACCAATACCAACATCTTCAATTGCCTTAATAGCATTAATTGCATCTTCAATATCACCAAGACTTGCCATTCCTGTAGATAAAATAATTGGCTTTTTAGTTTTTGCTATTTCTTTTAAAAAGGGTAAATCAATAATCTCGAAGGATGCAATTTTATATGCTAAAATATTTAGTTCTTCTAATTCTTTTATTGCATCATAATCAAATGGAGTAGATAAGAAAATTAAACCATGAGATCTCGAATAATCAGCAAGCTCTCCTTGCCATTCTCTAGGTAATTCAATATCTTTTATTAATTGCCAAACTGATTTTTGTTCCATTTTTCCATTGAGATAATCTGGATTTGGAGTTTTTTTTGAATATAAAGTTTCTGCAGAATAGGTTTGGAACTTTACTGCATCAGCTTCAGATTCTGCTGCTACTTCAATTAACCTTTTAGCTTTTAGTAAATTTCTATTATGATTTGAACCCGCTTCAGCAATAATAAAAACTGGATGATCATTTCCTATTTTCTTACTTCCAATTGAAAAGACTTTCATTTAATTTTAATTCCCCTCCATTTAAAATTTATAAAGATTTAAGTCAATCGTTGAAAACCTGTATGTGCTATAGGCCCCTCAAGTAGATTTAATACATTTTTTTGTTCAATTGCTTGCTTTAAAATTCCAAAAACAGCATCAACATTATTATAATACTCATTTATATGGATCTCATTGTGGCTATAACTAACATAAACACTTGTAGATGCCAGAAAACCTCTTTTAAGCATTTCCTGAATGAATAATGTTTTTAATTCTTGAGCATTTTTATAATTAAGATTAAATGTTACTAACGCGTTAGGAGGTAAGATATCAATATTAAGATTATGTTTATTAGCTAATTTTTTCCATCCATCCCCAATAATCTTACCAATTTTATCTAAATGAACAGGAACTTTTTTATCTTGCAATTTATTAATCGTTGCAATTGCTGCAGTGGGACCAATACGCTCAGTCCAATATGTACTACTAATAAAACTTTTTTGTGCCGCATCCATAATTGATCCTTTTCCAATAATTGCGCTCATAGGAAATCCGTTACTAATTGCTTTAGCTGAAACCATAATATCTGGGTTAACATTATATAATAGGTGAGCACCACCTGTTGTTAACCTCCATCCACTTGTAATTTCATCAAATATTAATACAGCTTGGATATCATTTGCAATTTCTCTTACCCTTTTAAGAAAATTATTTAATGGTTCTTGATGCCTTATTGGCTCAACAACGATTACTCCAATATCATTCTCTCTAACTATTGATTCTAATTTTTCAATATTGTTATATTCAAATGGAATAGCCGTTTTTATAAGACCTCTTGGAACACCCTTAGGATCTAACCCTGGTAAAAGATGACCATCAAGATTTGCATTATCTGCTAAGTTACTTGATAAATACCAATCATGCCACCCATGATACCCACAGAATGCTATTTTATCTTTATTTGTATATGCTCGCGCTATTCTAATAGCAATTGTCATTGCTTCTCCCCCAGTTCTTGCATAACGAACGCATTCTGCCCATGGATGTATTTTTAATAATAATTCTGCTAACTCAACTTCTTCTGGAGAGTTTAATGTTGCCATAGAACCCTTATCAATAACTTTTTTAACGGCTTCATTAACATCTTCATCAGCATATCCGAGAATACAAGCACCAACGCCCATTATTGACATATCAATGAATTTATTTCCGTCTAAATCCCAAATCTCAACTCCTTTTGCTTTATTATAATATGAAGGCCATAGATCTGGTAAAAACATTTCTGAACGTTTGCTTAATAATTGAGTTCCACCCGGAATCAATTTCTTTGCTTTATTCCATAAAGAAATTCCTTTTTGATAATTCATTTTTAATCCCTCTTTAAAAATTTTTTATCTTCTTCTAACGATTTTAAATATCCTTCATTACGTAGCAACTCTGAATTAATCTTTAACAATTCTTGATTTTCCATTAAAAAATTTACAACATCATCTGCATGAAATCTATCCCAATTATCATAAAATTTTTTAATAATTTTAGTAATTAATTTAAAATCTTCAGCATTATCAACAGTTAAACGAATAGTGTGTACATCCACTCTATTTTCAAAATTTCTAAGAGAAAATCGATCAGGATTTTTCCAGATATACGGAGTAACATGCTCTCTCTCAGATGGTAATTTTGCTTCTTTCCAAGCAGCTTCTAAAGATTTAAATGAAAAAATTTCGCAATCGAATCCATCAGGATAGGTTGAAGGATGAACATTAGAAACATAATCATAGTTTCCTTTTAGAAAAACTTTTAATCCTTTGTCAATAATATTTGGATCCGTCAATGGACAATCTCCGGTGATTCTAACAATAATATCACCATTAAATTTTTTAGCAGTTTGATAATATCGATCAAGCACATCATCTTCACTACCAATAAAAAAGGCAATTTTTTGGTTTTTTGCAAAATCTATTAAAGGTTGATTCGATTTTGCTGATCCAGTTGCAATTATTAATTTATTTGGAGTTTTGATTTGTTCTAATCTTTTTATTAAATACCATAATAATGGTTTTTCTAAAACTTTTTTCATAACTTTTCCCAGAAGCCTGGTAGAACCATATCGTGCTTGAACAATAATTAGAATATTTTTCATATGGCCTTTCATTAATTTATCTGAAGTTAAATTTAATAGGATTTCATTATTTATTTATTTATTTGATTTGATTTATTCCATAAAGAAGGATTAATTATTCTTTCAGATATTTCAGAGAATTCTTCCATTATTCTATTACGTATATCGTTAAGCAAAGGTTGTTCTTTTAAGATTTTTATATTTCTTTCTACTTGTTTTACTTTTTCAGTACCTATTACTAAACTTGAAATTTCTGGTAGATCCCTAACAAATAAAAAAGTTAATTTATCGATATCAATATCATATTCTTTAATTATTGTTTGTAGCTTTAATAATGGTTTTTTTGCAATTTTTAAATTTTTTGGCAACTTTTCAGGAGAAATAAAAAAAAGTCCTTGTAAATAAATACTTCTAGCAAAAATTATATAACCTCTTTTTTTAAGTTCCTTTAATAATCCATTTCTAATCAATCGTTGGTCAAAAATGTTTATAGGAATTTGAATAACATTAATGTCCTTGAATTTTAAAGATGTTTTAACTTCTTCTGGGTTATATGCTGAAATACCGAATTTATCGATCAACCCATCACTCTTAATTTGAGTTAGACAATCAATAATAAGCCCATCTTTTATATTTATATCAGGAGTATGATGTATTAAGTAAATTGGAATTTTTTTTATTTGTAAATTTTTAATTGATTGAAAAATTTGATTTTTAATATGCATATAGAGATTATCAAATGTTAGTTTATCTTCTAATTGAATTCTTGGTAATTTGGAAATAATAATTAGATTTTCAAGATTATCGATAGATTTTGATGAGATAAAGGATCCAATCAGTTTTTCACTGTTACCATATAAAGGTGAAGTATCAAATGTATTAATCTCATTTTGCCACGAATAATTCAAGATTTCAATAGATTTATTAAAATCTGGTTTTCCATTAACATTGGCAATTCCATAATTAAAACCGAGTTGTGCTGTTCCAAGAGTTATTTTTGAGATTAACATCATTTAAGTAAATTTGTATATATCTATGTTCTATTAAATAAAATTATTCATGAAATTTAGGATTTTGTCAAAATCGTATTTTTATACTTAAATATAAAATAAAAATAAATTCTTATAATTATATACTTTTTAAATATAAAATAGTAATATAAATTGTTAATTAATAAATGTCAAACAAAATTGAATTGCGCGGGGAAGATTTTTATATAAAAACTTTACTTGCCGAAGATGTTACAGAAAAATATGTTGGTTGGTTGAATGATCCAGAAGTAAATCAATTTTTAGAAGTGCGTTTTTCCAAATCAACTATTGAGAGCGTCAAAGAATGGGTTTCGCAATTTGATAATGAAAACAAGTATCTATTTGGGATTTATACGATATTAGAAGATAATCACATTGGTAATATTACATTATACGTTAATAAGGATCATCAAACTGCTGTGAAAGGTTATCTAATTGGAGAGAAACAATACTGGGGAAAAGGTGCTGCAGAAGAGGCAAACTCATTATTGATACAATATGCTTTTAAAGTTTTAAAGCTCAGAAAAATCAATGGGTCTTGCTATATAAATAATATTGGAGCAATCTGGAATTACAAACGTTTGGGTTATAAAAAAGAAGGGCATGAAAAAAAACAGGTGCTATTTAAGGACTGTTTTATAGATGTTGTTGATTATGCAATTTTCCCAGAAGATTGGTATGCACATTGTAAAAAGAGAGGAAAAAAATTTAATTTCTAGTTGTATGTGTTAATTCGATAATTATTTTGCATTTTTTTGGATTTTTTTAATATATTTATTAATATTCATAAGTTCTGGTTCTTTCTCAATAATTTCTAAAATATCATAAATTGTAAAATCAAATTGTTTACCTTTATTGATTAATCTTTTATATACTTCTTGACATAACAACAAATCTTCCTTCTCATCAATAGTTAATCTTAAACTGCCGAATTTTTTAAGATTTTCTTTATTATAAAGAAAGATAGTAAAATCTTTAGGATGATCATAAATATAACGAGTAACATGCTCTTTATCCCAGTTATCTTCTACAAGCTTGTATACACTTTCTAAAACTTCAAAGGAAAATATTTCTATGTCAAATCCAACTGGAAAATTTGTACTTCCATGAGAAACATTTTTTATACAATCATAATTATTTTCTTGATAAAATTCAATCATATCATCTAAAATGAATGGATCAACAAAGGGATTATCAGATGTCGCTCTAATCACTATATCAAGATTAAACTGTTTAGCCGCTTTATAATACCTTTCTAATACATTCTTTTCACTACCAATAAAAAATGATACATTGTGAGATTCTGCAGCTTCAATAATTAAAGAATTCTTTTTTTTTGGAGTAGTAGCAATTATTATTTCATTAAGGAATTTACTCAGTTTTAATCTCATAATTAATAGATCTAAAACTCTTTCATTTTTATTTAGTTCCATTAAGACTTTCCCTGGTAATCTAGTTGAATCCATCCTAGCTTGAACAATTACTCCAATCTTTTGATTTTTTTGCCCTAGCAATTTATATTCTTAATTTTTTAGAAAAGGATTAATTATAATTTAATAATTTTTATTATTGCTCTTTTCTTGTTCTAATTTTTTTAATGCGATTTTATCTACCTTTCTGGAAATATTTTTTGGAAGGGAACTCATAATTTCTATTTCCTTCGGAACTTTATGTGGTGGAAAATGCTGTTGACAATAAGCAATGAGATCTTTCTCAGTAAGATCTGAGTTTTTAACAATGGAAACAAATGCCTTGATAGCTTCACCAAGTAATTCATCGTATATTCCAATAACTGCAACCTCAACAACATTTTGATTTTTAGAAATATAATTTTCGATTTCTTTTGAACTTACACGATGCCCTCCTACTTTTATAATTTCTTTTGCTCGATCTGTTAGAAAAATATATCCATCTTCGTCAACTATACCAAGATCACCCGTATATAATTTATTATCTTTCAAGACTTTAGCGGTTTCTTCAGGATCTTGCCAATAGCCAACCATAATATTTCCTCCAGAGGCGACTATTTCTCCGACTTCTCCAGATTTAACAGGTTCTCCATTTTTATTTAAAACTTCAAGCTTTGTACCTGGGATCCCCTTTCCGATAGATCCTAATTTTGAATCAAGTAATTCAGGAGGTAAAAACGAAAGTCTCGCTGTTGCTTCAGTTTGACCATACATAATGAAAATTATTGTAGTATTTAATACTTCTTTTAATTCACTTATTAAGGTGTTTGGAAGTTTTCCACCTGCTTGTTGCACCAAACGAAGTGTTGGAAATTTCATTTTCTTCAAGGGTGATCTTCTTAATAATATCGAATAAATGCTAGGGACCCCAGCAAAAACTGTACACTTTTTTTGATTAATTTCCTTCAAAACTTTACCTGGAAACATAAATTGATTATTAATAACTACTTGCCCTCCAACTCGTAGATGTGTATGTAATAAGGAAGTTCCAAAACAGTAAGAAAAGGGAAGAACGACCATTACTCTATCTGATGACTTTAATCCAAGATATTTATTAATTGAATTAGTATTATACATTAAATTATAATGGGTTAACATAACTCCTTTAGGTATTCCTGTAGATCCCGAAGTAAAAATAATTACACCAAGATCTGTTTTTTCATCAACTTCCTTGATAATTGCATCTCTTTTATTAATCTTAAATATATTTTTAGTTCCTTCTATATCTATGTCGGAAAAAACTATTTTCAAGGGGATACCATAACTATATATTCTTTTCAAATATTTTTTCTGAATAAAAAAGCAACAAACCTTACAACTTTGACAAACATATTCAAAATTTTCCTTACCGAAATCTGGATGTAGAGGAACAACTACTCGACCACTACCAATTATTGCAAAATATGAGACAACGAAAAAAAATGAGTTATCAGCGATTATTATTATTTTTTCTTGAGGATTTAATTTTAAAGCATCTAATTCTCCTATTATTTTTAAAATAAGGAAGTAAAGTTCAGAATAAGAAATTGTTTTGTCTCTATAAAAAATTGCTATTTTTTCATTCTGATTTGTTGAATTCTCAAAAATATATTGTATAAAATTCATAAATTAACTCTGTACTTTTTTAAAATAGTTTTGATCGAACCAAATGTATCCATTTCAGTAATGTCTTCCACATCGATTTTAATATTAAAGTATTTTTCTAAACGGTCAATAAGTTTTAAGTGAGTAATTGAATTCCAATTCTCAATATCATCTGGATTTGTATCATCTGATATGAGGTCTTGTTCAATTTTAAAAATTTCCCTCAAAATAGTAATAAAATCTTCATATTGCCCCATAATTATTATAAAACTATTAAAAATATTTATAATTTTTTTAAAAGTAAAAATTTTTTACCTTATCACAAATGGATATTAGATAGAGATTAAATTATTTTAATTGAAAAAGTATTTTATCTCCAAAAAGGCATAATTATCTTCTAAAGATTTTAAAAATTTTTAATAAAATAAAACAATAATAAATAAGAATAATAGAAAAAAATATTGAGAGATTTGTTAGGATTAAATGTTTTCTAAAAATTTTCCATTTTTTTCACTCGAAAATAAAATTAAATCAATTAATTATTATGATTGTCAGTTTAATTTCTATCATCTTGAAATAAATCAAGAAAATATATTATTTGGACAATGCTTTAAAAACGTAAATTCTGATAATCAAAAAATAATATCAGAAAAAATGCTGAAACATATGTCGTTTTGGGCTAAAGAAGAATTAGACGAGATGAAAACCATGAAAAATAAAAAGCAATTTTCTCGTCTTTATGAGTGGATTCTTACGAAAATTCTAGTAAAATTTGGAACATCATTATATTTGAGAAAGTATTATACTCAATTAGATATATCTTCTGATCAAATAACAATAATAAAAGATAAATGGAATAGACCATCAATTAAATTCATTCTAAACAATGATATAATTAAATTAGATCTTATTCCATTCATATCTATCTCCCATACAAAATATGAAGTTTATATTTCCCTGTGTTCAAAACCCATTGGGATCGATAATGAATTATTAGCTTTTCATTCAAAATCTTGGGAAAGAAAGATTTTTAATAGAAAAGAATCAGAAAAAATCATAAATTATTTGAAAAAATGGAATATTTTTTCAAAAGATCTTATCTATACGATCATGTGGTCACTTAAAGAATCAACAATAAAGGTTGAAGGTACTATTCCTTTAGGATTATTGTCAAAAGTTTCTATTGATATAATGAATGATAATATAATAACTAAAATTCCCCAAAAAAATAGATCATACAAAAATTTCATTTCATTAACAAAAGATTCTATCTTAATTCTAACAATTTAATTATTTTTTATTTTTCAAGATTTTGATAGAAAATTTTAGGATTAGAAATTGTTCCAGATATATTAAAATTTTTATTTATTGTTAAATTTCAAAAGATTAAAATAAAAATATTTATAAGCTTATAGAATAAGGTGTCTCAAAGATAAAACTTATAATTAAAACAAATGGCGGGGCAAAATACGCCGATTTTTCTGTTAAAATAGCTGAATTTTTAAAACAAAGAATGAATATTGACATTGATTTTATTTCTGGATCTCATACTGATTGGGAATATTATATAAGGAGAGGTTTTCAAAATATAAAAGATGTAAGAGATAATTTTCCTAGAATACCATTAAAGAATTTATCTTTAGATTTGTATAAAAGATGGAATCTTGATAAAAATAAAATGTTAATGACAAACTTTGTTAGGTTTAAGAAATATGGTGAAAAAACTATAGATCATCCTGTTATTCAAGGGAAATATAACCTTTTACATGAAGTAATACATAAAATTTTTGTTCTTAAAAGAAGATATCATCTCAATAAAATGTACCATAATTTATTATTTCATTCTTTAAAAACAATTTTATATCCATTTAAATTTTTTCCACCGAGAAAAACAAATTCTATTGCTAAAGCAATCCATAAAATCTTTTATATCTCATCAAAATGGGCTCTAAATTTATTTAGATTATTACCCAATACTATTTGGTTTATAAAGTTGAAGAAAAAAATTCAAAATTTTAATTTAATTGCTCTCATTAATAGTAAAAAAGGATTTAGTATTGTTTCTAAAATTGCACTTCAATATTTTATATCTTATTATTTAATACTTAAAGAAAAAAAGCCTGATATGGTTTTCATGTATAATGATAATTGGATAATAAATACTTCTTTATCTATTGCTTGTGAAAAATTAGATATTCCTCATTATTATACAGAACAATCAAATATATTAGGATTTTCTCATTTTGATTCAACAGCTGTTTGGTTTGAAGGAGATATTAATAGGAAAAAGTTACCAGAATGGAATAACGAGAAAGAGAAAAAATTAAATGAAAGAATAAAAGATTATGTTAAAAAGTATAAATTAGGAGTTGCTTCTATAATAGGTGAAGAGAAAAAAGTTACTAAAATAACTTATGATAAAAAATTTATTTTATTACCTTTACAGATAATGGATGATACAAAAAATGTTAAATTTTCCCCTTTAATCGACAATATGGTTCAATTAGTAAATTTAGTCATTGATAATACACCAAAAGGTTATGATATTATTATTAAAAGGCATCCATGGGAAATTTATAGAAAAGATATTTTATATAATATTAGTTTGAAAAAAATATTTAAAATAGCAAAAAAACATGAGCATGTTCTCATTTATCGTAAAGTTGATCCAATATTTTTATTAAAGCAATGTTCTGCTTTAGTAACCATTAATTCAACTATGGCTCAAGAAAATTTATATGAAGCAAGAGCACCAATGGTTATTTTAGGAGATACTTATATAAGAGGGTGGGGCTTTACTTATGATGTTAATAATATCAAAGAATTTCCAGAAAAACTAAAAGAAGCTCTAAATAAAGGTGTTACTCCAGAAATGGAGAAAAGAATGAAACAATTCTTATATATGCTATTTTTTGAACATGTTGTAAAAGGTCATTATGCTCTTAGGATACCTATTCGTGATGAAAAAGGAAAAGTAATTGATAGATGGGAAAAACATGCTATTTATAAACATATAGCTGAACGTATTTATGATGAATTGGTTAAAATACAAGAGAGAAAAAAGAAAGGATTAAAAAGAATGCGACCACTCCCTAAAAACCTTAGATGTGTTATTGATCGCTCAAAAATCCCAAATTATAAAGGGATTATATTAGATGCAAAATATAAACCAGAGCCTTTATCTACACATGTAAATTCTTCTGAGTAAAAAGCATAATTTATTATTTAAAGATCTGAAATATGTTATCCAATTAAAAAAAATGATAAGAGTTTAAATTTCTTCCATTAACTTCCTAACTATAAATTCTTCTGTTTTATGAATAGATTCATATGTCAAACCTGCGATATGTGGAGTGAGAATGAAATTTCTATTTTTTCTTAAGCTAATAAATTTATCAAGATTATTTTTCTTTTGAGTCTCATTTGATATCACATCTAATGCTATTCCTTTAAAATGGTTTTCTTCTATTTTTTTAA
Organism: Promethearchaeota archaeon; assembly: GCA_030606485.1. Taxonomy (GTDB): domain Archaea; phylum Asgardarchaeota; class Lokiarchaeia; order Sigyniarchaeales; family SOKP01; genus 6H3-1. The sequence continues at coordinate 521,131 of JAUWGH010000001.1, forward strand.
TAAGATAATTTTCATTTAATAACTCTCCTCTTGAAGTATTGATAAAATACTTATCTTTTAAAAGATCGATAAATTTAAGATTTAATAAAAATACAAAAATTGACAATATTTTTTACTGATTTTACTGACAAATAAAGATTACTACTAACAAAAAAAAATGATATTTTTTCTAAAAAATTGAAGAAATTCTATTTTTTGAATAGTTTATCATTTTTTTCAAGTCTTTATAGATTAATTCCTAAGTTTTTTGTAAAATACAAATAATAAAAATTTTTTTCCAAAACATACTATCTGGATATTATATCGTAATATATTCAAATTTTTTGCTTTCACTTACATGGACTTCAATAATCACGTGAAAAAAGAAGTCGTTAAGATTTCTGCCGACAAATACGCCCCTGAAGCGTGTCCCTTCTGTGGGAGCAAGAAATTATCCAAAAGATCGAGCCGAAAGCGAAATATTCCCGAGATAGGAAATTTGAATACTGAAGTAATTGTGGAACTTGAAGTCGTTCTCTTTAAATGTGAAGATTGCGGAATGGAATACACGCCAGAACACCTGGATTACCCTAAAAAATTTGAATATTCAAAAAGAATAATTCAGACCGCCTTATCAATGCATTTTCGAAAAAACTTATCAGGAAATAAAATTGCGGATTTTCTTGCAGAATATTGTAGAGTTCTTATACCTCCAAAGACTATTTATTCTTGGATCAATAATTTGACGGAAGATTTCATGAAAAGCGAATTTAAAACTGAGCCTGAACGGGCATTAGATGCTTATAAGGCGCTTACAATTGATGGGACTCACTTTAATTTAGGGAAAAAGTTATTAGGTAAAAAAAAAGATGTGCAATTATCGTTAATAGTCAAGTTGTCAAAAGAAATATACTTATTGACCTGGTGGGAGTAGAAAATTACGATAACGCATATCGTGCCCTAAGTTACGTGAAAGAAAAAGCTCCTTATGACCCGTATATTATTGTGTGTGATTTTAAACCAGCCTTGATTGCTGCAATCAAGGCTGTGTTTCCTAACTCTGCTGTTCAAATTGATGGATTTCATGTTATGCAAGAGCTTAATAATGGGATTAAACGCGATTTGAAAAATTACCGGACAAACTTATATAAAGTAAAGATTAATGAATTATTGGAGCTTCGTTCTTTTATTAACGCTTTCCAGGAGCAATTTAAAAATAATGACAATCTTAGTTTTGATCAACTTCCCGTATTGAAAAGTGTTAAATCTTCTTATTATGGCACAAGAATATATAAGAATGTGTTTAATAAACTCTTTTTTATATTAACTATCCAAGAACCTCACTCTTTTTTTAATGCGCTTGATATTGCTCTCAATGGACTTCTAAGAGAATATGGTGAAGTTTTAAATGAGTTTTGCGATTCCATATACTCTAAGTTTCCGAAACGGAAATTCACGATTAAAGGACGCAATAGAGTTCAAGTGGAACTTTTAAAAAAACTCAAGACTTTATGTCTCAATTTCAGGAAACCCTTAGAAGAAGAAGCTACAACATTCAGTAAAGAGTTAAATTTTCTCTTTTTATAACCCGAAAAAATCACTCCAGAGATTGCGGTTCATTTAGAAAAGTTTTTAGAACAACATCCTACTCTTAACGAATATCGTGAAATGACTCTAATGGTAGGAGAAATTTATCGAACCCCTTATGAATTGGTAGATGGACATCAAATTGACGCCTTAATGCAAAAACCAACTTATTCTGATAAATTAAATATTGCTATATCGACACTCAAAAGACATAAGAATGAGATTATCGCATTTTCAGATGTTTTTCCCAAACACCCAGAATTATCAAAAGCTTGTCGGGCAAATACAGAATGGATTAATATTAAGGTGAAAGCGCCGTTTAAAACAAGTTTTAACAGACAACGCCTTGATTTCATTGAAAATCGAATGAAACTTCAACTTGGAGGTGAAGTACGCAATTTTATTAATTAAAAAAAGTTTCATTTAAATATACATAAAATATAGGAATTAGTCTCTTTATATTAAAAATATAAATAAAAAAAATTAAAGGCTAAGAAAACTAAATTTTTAACGAGTCATGACATGAATGTTGTGGAAAACTTTGTTTTAAAATTAATCTAAACATTATAGTCTCTATTAACCATCGTTGCCTATAAAATCCCAAAGTGCGGGAAGTCCATAAGCCACTATTACCCCTTGGCTTCTCGATAGTCATCAAGGCAAATAATCGCTTCTAAGCATCTTAGAGGGGTATTTTCCTTTTCTAAAAGTCTCTTTTGACTCCTTGAAGAGTGAAATTCCGCTTAGCTTTTATTATCAGGTAAACAATTTGGGAAAATTGGAATTTTGAAGCAAGACCACTAGAAATAGTATATTTCCTCGCACGCCCGTTCTTTCCTTGGAGATAAGATTCAATAAAGCTTTTAATTGTGTTATAGGCTTTAACAAGAATCATTACATCCCCTCCCATTTTCTTTATCTTCTCAAACAGCTCAGTCCGATAAAATTCTCGATCCATTAACACATAATTCAGCCTATACCCTAAATCGAGCAAATATTCAAGAATGTTGAGGATTAAGGGAATTTTAAACTGTCCTTTTGCTACCTATTCTATTCCTGCGTAGAGATGAATACGATTCGACAAAATTGAGAATCCTAAGTAATATCTCATTCTCTTTATTCCCTTCTACCGTTTTGTACCTTTTATTATCTTATCGTCTCTTTTTCCATAATAAGGATGCTCAGTGAAGTCAATTAGAACATTAATTCTTTTTGAAAAGATGCTTAATTCTAACGCCTCCTTCAATTGGAAATCAAGACATTCCCGCAAAATTTCTCAAGCTTTTTTTAATCCAATTCTACGTAGGTATTTGTTAACTTCAGTTTTGTGTGGAATTATTCTTTTTTTTTCGCCCATCCGTGAAAATTTTCCGTCTACCTTTCTACTTACTCAAAAGATGTTCGTTCAGTAGTTCACTGGTATTATAAATGGATCTACCTATAATCTCGGAAAAAAGGAATACTATTTCACTTTTTTTAATTGTCTTAGCTTAAAAAACTGCCCACCCCGGATTATATGGGTCATTTTCTTCCAGATTAACATAATTGGAAATTAATCAAAATATTAATAAACCAAAAGAAAGTTATTATTTGGAAAATATATTATCCTAATTATGAAAGATAACATTAAACAATTATTGATTGATAATAAAATTATTAATCCAAATGATGTCGTGGAATATTATCATAAGGTAAGAGACCGTGATGATATAAAAGTTTTAAAATGTATTAGGTCTGGTGTAATATTCTTATCTGCAGATAAAATAGATGATAATTACTATAAAAACAAAACACAATTTTCAGATTTTGATGAAGTAAAAAGAAAAATAGCTTTAAAAAATAAGTATGAAGATGATTATAGAAGATTTAAGCAATTTAATAAGTTAATTAAAAACAAATCTTATTTAGATATTGGAACTGGTTTAGGAGGTATATTAGATTTGATGAAAAAATGTACGCGAGAAATTGCTGCGGTTGAGCCCCGGTCAGAACTAAGAAATATTTTAAGTAAAAAATATTTAATATATGAGAGTATTGATGAAATTCCTCCTCAAAAGAAATTTGATATAATTACTTTATTTCATGTATTTGAACATATCCTAAATCCAATTGTTACATTAAAAAAAATATTTTACTTGATGAATGAGGGAGGTAAATTGATTATTGAAGTCCCACATGCCCGCGATGCTCTATTATCATTTTATGAATTAGAATCATTTAAAAAGTTTACATTTTGGAGTGAACATTTAATTCTTCACACTAGAGAAAGCCTGAGTATCTTCTTAAGAAATAGTGGTTTTAATAAATTCAATATATTTGGATTTCAAAGATATCCATTAGCAAATCATTTATATTGGTTAGCAAAAGGAGAACCTAGAGGACATATTAAATGGCAGGAATTTAATTCAAAGGAATTAAAAAATGCATATGAAGATATACTTCAAAAATTAGATTTAACAGATACTTTAATTGCAGTTGTTGAGAAATAGTAAACATACTTTTTGGGAATTATATATCTTCTAAATATATTTTGTGATTTTGACATCTAATTTAAAGACAGGCATTTATATTATTGTAATCCACAGTTTTTAAAAAGATATTTATCTATTTTTATAACGATTTTTTGTAATGGAATATCGAAAATCAACCTGAACCTTTAACACATGAGAAACGAGAGAAAATAGAAGAATTAATTGTTCAATGAGCCAAAAACAGCCGACAGTTGAAGAATTTTCACGATTTTTTTAAGCAAGCATGGAAAAAGGACGGGAATGATATGAGCGTGTATAATCAAATCGAAAAACTAATAAATATTGCCGGAGCGGAATTGGGATTGAAAACGATAATTAAAAAGGTTAGAGATCAGGGACCCGCTAATTCTGATATAGAACGAATGAAAAAGCGTTTTGGGAAGTATGGGGCGTGTTCGTTTACCTATTTAGAGCATCCAGGGATAATGCCGGATAATAACTCTGCAGAGCGTGAGATTTGCCCTTGTGTAATACAATGCTAGATATCAGGGAATTTTATTAGCCCTAAGGTGATGAAAATTTATTCAATCTATATGTCACTTTATCGGACATATAAAAGGAACAAGGTTAATTACGAAGAAGTCATAATCCCGTTGTTTAAAGGAAATACGACCAAAGTGTATAGATTATTAGGTATAGAAAAGCCTAAGCTTCCGTGAGTCCTCATGCTAATAATTTGGTGCTTTTAGTTCTAAATTCCGCAATTACATGAGTTTTTTGCATTAGTGGATAATAGATTCTTTTTTACCCCGTAAATAAGTAAATTCAAGGATAAAATATAGGTTCAAACCAATTTGTTTCATTTTTATCTTGAAAATAGAAAATAATTTAATTGTAAATTGATTTTGATGATTAATAATTTAGATCAAAAAACTAAGTATTCACAAATTTTAGTTAATATTAAGGTGTATTAATAAAGATGTCAAAGAAAATGGGAGATATTGAATCATTTGAAAAAAGTTGGCAAGGGCGAACAGAAGCTTATTATAATCACTGGACACGTGGAGCACCAAAAAATCAAGTACAATTTGCTTTTAGGAATCATTGGATTGTAATTAAAGAATTAATGAATAATAAAAATTTCAATAATGGTAAAAGATACTTGGAAGTAGGATGTGGAAGAGGCTCGATATCATCTTACTTTTCTGATGCAGGTTACGAATGTTCATTATTAGATATTTCGGAAGAAGCTATAAACATTGCTAAAGAAATTTTTAGGAGAAATGAACTAAAGGCGAAATTTAAGATTGGTGACGCTATTAATATGCCATTCAACGATAATTCATTCGATATTATCGTTTCAATTGGTTTATTAGAACATTTTGGAGATATTAAGCCTCTTATCAAAGAACAAATAAGAGTATTAGATAAAGGAGGGATTTTTCTTGGGTACGTTGTTCCAAAATATAGAGATAACGTACAAAACGATTATAATTGGATTAATGATATCTTAAAGGGATATGTTTCTGAAAGCAAAAAAATCATACAACCTCAGAAAGAAGAACTTTATCGTACTGATTATGACTCAAAAAAGTACATTAAAATAATGAAAAAAAATGGCCTTCATGATATTCATGCAAGCGGAATTTATCCATTACCTATGATATCGCATTCTATAAAATTTCCATTTACATTGATGCCTGAAAAAAGTGAGAAGGTTCTTCTTAAATATTTTAGAAAATGTTTAGAAGAACAAAAAAAGCAATCAGATATAAATCCATGGCTATGTGAAGAAGGTTATGGACAAGCGTTTTTAATTTGGGGTTTTAAAAAATAGATTTATTTTTAATTTTAAATAATAACATCCTTTCTGATAAGAATAGTATGATATAAATAGTAGATTACATCATTTTTCAAACCACGACTATAAGCTGATTTTAAATAGATTTTATAGTGCTTAACCCCTTTTAGAATTAAACGTCTAACAGTTGATCTTCTACCATCTATTACAATGATTTTAGGATAAATCCCATTTTCCCATAATAATTCAGTATCATAATTAGGTAAATACCCACTAGGATCCTTAACTTCAGCCAGTCTTTCTGACGATAAAATTTTTGGACCTTCATTATAAGGACCATCCACATATATAAAATCAAAATACCGATCATGAGCTGTATCATATGAGATAACTAATTCAAACTCAACCTTATCAACCTTAGTTTTAGCAAGAATAGCATTAACTTTTAATTTTAAACTATGAGGTAAAGAATCAAACAATTTTTCGAGCCACCATTTCAATTCATCAGTAGTTTGAAAATATATTTTATCTCCTGCGAGTTTAGCAAACATAGCGGAAGATGTGGCTGATCCATATTCTAAAATAGAATCAGGACCAAATTTACGAATAATTTGCTCAATTTCATTTAATCTTTCGCATTGATAAGCACCCGATAAAATACTCCCTCTACGCATTTTTAATTGAACCTTTATTATATCTGTATGGTTTTTCAATAACATATATAAAGCATACCACTGTTCAATGTTTTTCACAAATAATGCTTTAATATTTCTTGATAGGATTAAATATTTAGGCTTTTTAATTAATTCATAAACATGAAAAATTTTCAAGAAATATCTAAAACATCTCTTTATGAATGAATCATATGAACTAATAGGTCTTTTATGCAAAGATGATTGAATATATTTAATATTTTCTGAATTTAATACGAATTCACGTGGTAATCGCAATTTATTTTTAATTATCATAATCTATTCTCTTAACTTCATACTTAGAAATATGATTCTAACTTCTTAAGCATAAATTCAGCATATTCAAAATCGATAGGAGAATCTATATTAATTGATCTTTCAGGTGGTAAAACTAATCCTCGAGAATCCTTTCCTTCTAATGAATTTTGTTCCATAATTGTTTGTCTTTTTATAACATAAATTACTCCGCTTCGTAAATAAATAGGTGACAATTCTTGTCTCCTTTTATATTTATATTCATCTCCCCATAATGAAATCATTTTATCCCCTTCAAGCCAATACATCCAAGCAGGATGTCCATTTTCTACCTTTTTTAAAGTTATAACTGAATCTGCTCCTGTCTCTTGAAGAATTCTAATAGCCCTGTCAATATCTTTACCAAGTTTAAATGGTGTAGTCGGTTGGAGTAATGCAATTACATCAATTAGACCAATTTTAGATTCGAGAAAATTCACAGCATGTTGGAGTACGGGAACCATGGGAGTTGTATCTTTGGATAACTCCACTGGTCTCTTAATAGTTTTCATTCCATACTCTTTTGCTAATAGTATTATTTCTTCATCCTCTGAACTAAGATAACTATCTGTTAGGAGTTCTGAATCGTTAATAGCATCAATTGTATAGTAAATTAAAGGTTTTCCTCTTAGTTGTTTTATATTTTTTTTAGGAATGCCTTTAGATCCTCCTCTCGCTGGAATTATTCCTATGATGTTTGAAACCATAAGTTTAAAAAGATAAGAAAAATTATAAAGTTTCCATAAATTCGAATATATAATTTAAAACAAAATCGAAAGTTATGTTTAAAGGTATTTCCTGAAATATGAAGATATTAATCACCGAAACAGATTATTTCAATGAAGATATACAGGAGATGCTACACCAAATAGGGGAAGTTAAAGTAATTGACACTAACATGGAAAGTTTACTCGAATCTATTGAATGTATTGATATTTTATTGATTGGTCTTGAATTCACTATAGATAGAAAAATAATCGAAAAAGCAAAGAATCTTAAAGTTATTGGAACTCCGACAACGGGGTTAGATCATATTGATATTGAGGCTGCAAATGAAAAAAATATTGAAATCATAAGTCTCAAAGGTGATTTTGACTTCACAGACAAGATTCACGCTTCATTTGAACATACAATAGCTCTTATGCTTGCGATTATGAGAAAAATACCATTTGCTTTTGAGTCCGTTAAAAATTATTCTTGGGAACGGAAAAAATATGTAGGTCATGAACTTAAAAACAAGGTATTAGGTATTTTAGGTTATGGTAGGATTGGTAAAAAAGTAGCAAAAATTTGTAATCAATTCCAAATGAAAGTGATTGCTAATGATATTGACTTTGAAAAAATTAAAAATGATGGATTTGAGGCAGTTTCAAAAGAAGATCTTTTTAGAAAATCTAATATAATTATTATTTGCGTGCCATTAAAAGAAAGTACAATAAATCTTGTAAATAAGAAAGAAATTCAACTAATGAAAGAGGGAAGTTGGATAATTAATACATCAAGGGGCAGAATTATTAATGAGGATGCATTATTAGAAGCCCTAAAGACGGAAAAATTAACCGGTGCAGCTGTTGATGTTTTAAGCACTGAAAACACATCCTCACATCCTCATTCGAATAAATTGATAGAATATTCAAGAACCCATGATAATATTATTATCACACCTCATATTGCAGGTTCTACTTTTGAATCTATGAGAATGACAGGGCATTATATTGCTGAAAAAATTTTAAATGCTCTTAAGAAATAATAAAAAAGGTGTTAAAATAATGGTAAAAGTAATTGCAGAATTTTGTCAAAATCATTTGGGCAAATGGGATGTTTTAAAAGAAATGATTTGGAAAGCTGCTGAAGTAGGAGCAGATTATGCAAAAGTACAATCAATGCTAGCGGATGAATTAACCTTCAGAGATAGATTTGAAGAAGGTAAAATTATAAACAATAAGGTAAAAGTGATAAAAAGACCCTTTAAACCCGAATATGATCGCTTAAAACCAATGGATTTAACTAAAGAGTTATTTCAAAAATTTGTCGATGAATGTAAAAGTGCTGGCATAGAACCCCTAACAACAATTTTCACGAGACAAAGAATACCTTTCCTTGCTACATTAGGAATGAAAAGTGTTAAAGTAGCTAGTTATGATTGTGGGTCTTATCCTCTTATAAGAGAACTTAAAGAAAAATTTAATTACCTTTATATCTCTACAGGAGCAACTTTTGATGAGGAAATTGAGAAAGCCGCTCAGATCTTAAATGATCATGAATTTTCTTTCCTACAATGTGTTACTATTTATCCAACTCCATTAGATGTTTTAAATCTAAATAGAATGAATTTTCTAAGGAAATTTACATCTAAAGTTGGTTTCTCAGATCACTCTCTTATAGCTAGAGATGGCATAAATGCGTCTATTATAGCTTTAGCTTTGGGTGTTGATGTGATAGAAAGACATTTTACAGTACTTAAAACAGAAGAATCGCGAGATGGACCTGTGTCTATTAATCCTCAACAATTAAAAGAATTAGTTGAGTTTTCTAACCAAAAACCTGAAGAAATTATGGATTATGTAAAACAGAACATCCCTAATTGGGAAATTACTCAAGGAAAAGAGAAGAGAGAATTAACTCATGGAGAATTGCTTAATAGGGATTATTATCGAGGAAGGTTTGCTAGTAAAGTTAATGGAGAAATTATCTACAACTGGGAAGATAAAAAAGTCTTTTAAGATTTTTTTAATAAATTACAATGAAATATATATTTACTAATTTTGGAAGTGGAAACGGACCATATATTAGAACTATAGATATGGGAATAGAATTAATTAATTTACTTAAAGATAAATTTAATGAAGACTTTTCAATTATAGTCCCATTGGTATATGGAAATCGGCAAAAAAGAATTATAAATGAAGAATTCGGGGAAATCTTAGAAAAACAACCAGATTTAATCTTATTCGATGAATATCTTGGTCAGCAATTTAAAAGAATCTTATTTGATGGAAGGAATTATGACATAATAATGCAAGAATTAATTTCTTCTTATGATAAAGTGGAAAAAAACATTAAAGAATATTTAGCAAAACAAGAACTTTTATTAAAAAATATTCGTGAAAAACCTATAAAAATTAAAGGAAAAGACATAATTTTGGAAGTTAGCAGAAATCCTAATGTCGCTACCAATTTAAAATATTCTTATTATACATCAATAGGATATTTTGAAAAAATAATACGACAATCCATAGAAAATCCAAATTTAAAACTAAATAAAAAATTATTAAAAAAAATTCTGCCTATTGCGGAAAAGATTGAATCATATCAACAATTATATTTTCAACCTGAACCTAATTGCTTTTCATACGAAAAGGATTACAGTTCTTTTAAGGATAAAGAGATTAAATGCCCACCTTTATTTCATCCGCCAAAAGAAAATAAAACAGATATTACTGAGGGATTCTATGTCCTTGTTTCAGGGATACCATTCCTTAAAAGACTATATCATTATGCTAAAAAGATTAATTATAAGATTTATACTAACCAGATACTTGAAGATTTTAAAGAAGCACAGAGAGAGCGTCCAATTATAATAACGAATAAAAATATAAAATTTATTTTTGCGAGACCGGCATGGAATACGATTTGGCTTACGAATTTATCTAAAAAACCTTTAATTTTTCTTGATTATGAACAAGGAGATTTTCCAGAAATTTATTTTAATGTCCTCTCCATAAATAAGCACAAATTAGGCGTGGTGTTTAAGGAAGATTTAAGTATTGAAAAAATTGTAGAGCAATCAAAATCACATATACCTGAAATAACTCAATTTTATAAAAAAATAGGTCAAAAATATGGAACTCTAGACGGTATAAAATTTTCATGTAAATTAATAGTAAAAGATTTCTTAAAAAAAATTGATTCTAATTGAATTAACTATTTTTATATCCTAGAGATTGATAAATAATTCCTTTTACTTTTAGAATCTCTTTTGGTTCAAAAAGGCTCCAACCATCGAAAAATAAACATTTCTTTTTAATCAAGTTTAAAAGGGAAACTATGTCGAGTTCACTGTATTGAGTGTGATTATTCATAATTAAAACTAAATCAGCATCAGTGAATCCTTCCTCTAATGAACACCATTTTACTCCTGTACTTTCAACATCTTCTTTCTTAACGACAGGGTCATATCCAAAGATCTTTTTCCAGCTACTATCCTTTAGTAACTTTATTAAATCCAATGTTGGAGAATGACGCATATCAGAAGTCTCAGGTACGCCTTTATAAGCAAAACCAATTATAAATATTTTTGATGAAGCTTTATCCTTCTTATAATTAGAAGAAAACTCTTGAATTTTATTCATTACATAATCTAGTAAGTTCTCATTAATTTCTCTAGCATATAAAACCAATTTTGATACAAAATCATACTTTGAAGCAGAATTAGCATAAATATATGGATCTTTTTTCAAACAATAACCTCCAACAAAACCAGGTAGGGCCATTTTATTCCGAGGATACCCTTCCGTCGCTGCTTTTATTATCTTAGCAGCACTTAAATTAAATTTATCACAAATAAAGACTAATTCATTAGCAAAGGCAAAACTAACATCTCTAAATGAATTATTAATTAATTTTATCATCTCAGCATCCTCTAAAGAATCTACAGCAATAATATGTGGAGCGAGATTTCTAAAAAAATTTGATGCTTCATCAACACACCTTTTTGTGAAACCACCAATTATCTGAGGTAATGTCTTTAATTCCTCTAATGCTTTTCCTTCTACAGTTCTTTCTGGAGCAAAGGCTAAATAAAAATCTTCTCCACCAATTAGAGAGGATTCCTTTTCTAATAAAGGTAAAGCTACATTTCTACAAGTACCTACTGGAACTGTTGAGCGAAGAATAACCAAATCACCTTCTTTCAAGAATTTACCAACCATAGAACTTACATTCTTAACAGAATCAAGATTTACAAGATGATTACTTTCGACAGGTGTCCCAACACTAATTATATAAATATCGTTATCATTAGAAGTAAGTTCTTTATTAACAAAAAGACTTTTATTAATATTTCTTTTAAGAAGATAGTCTAGATTTTTTTCATGAAAATGTGGATCTCCTTTCTTAATGCTATGAACTGTAGCATCATCATTTTCAATACCATTTACAGTAAAACCTATATCTGATAAAGAAACGGCTAGAGTTAATCCCACAAAACCCATCCCAATAATACATATATTTTTTAACTTTATATCTGATTTTCTCCATATCTCATAAAAATGAGATATACCTACAACTCTATTTTCTTGATCAACGATAATTACTTTATCAACTTTATGCTCCATTATTCTTTTTTTAGCAATTGCATTACTAACTTGTTTATTAATTACTTTTAACATGGTCTTTATTGATATTGATTCTTGGACCATAATTGGCTCTTTTATCATAATATTAGAGACTTTTTGGTCAATATTTATGCCTTTAATTATTGCTCTGCGAATGTCTCCCTCTGTTACAATTCCTAGTAGTACTTTTTCATCATTTACAATCAAAGCAATACCACTAGGAGCTCCTGATGTCGAAGCTTGATTTATTTTTTGCATTACTTCTTTAATTGTAAAATTAGGATTAACTAAGATTTCTTCAATGTTTTTATTCATGACAATACTATTTTTGTGATTTATTTTTTTTTTCCGTCTATTCTATTCATAATAATTATGGTTAATTTTACAAATGAATGATAAATTATAAACTCTTTCATCTAATTTCGTGAGTTAAAGAATTTTAGCCGTTTTCTCCAATCTTTCGCCTTGTTTTTGGGATAAGACCAGTCCAAGAATTAGGGAATTTTGTCCATATTAAGTAGCTTAGTATTATACTTATCAAATTATATTGAATAATCTGGTTTTTTCACGATAATTCTTTTTTTATCGATATCCCATATTTTCAATATGACAGGCAGAAAAATAAAAGTCTTGACTCATCTTTATAGGGAATTATTTATAGTAATGAAGGGTGTAGTTGAACTATTGGCTTCTACTGGTAGTTTTATACGAAATTCGTCCGTTTTTTACCTTATAATTCTCAACTTTTTTAAAAACAGGTTTAAAACCTTCGCGCTCCGTTATATATAAGCTTACAGTGCCAGAAATTGGGTCCCCTAGATTTTTTTCTAAATATGCCTCCCACCGATTGTCCCAACCGATAACATCCGAGTTTCTAACAGAATAAATACAACCCCTCCGAGAAGACGAAATAGGGTCCCTCGAATGCAGAGGATTAAAGAATACCTCGTCTTTTTCGATTTTCAAATCGTAAGTGTAGATTTTCGATACTTTACCAAGGTTTAACCAATGCCTTTCGATATAATAAACTTTTAACTTATACAGCCCTGGTAAGACAATAGGTTCAGCTTTATTTAGGTCGATTTCAAAATAAATAACTTTGTTCCGGCAAGGACCTTTATATTCACCGGAATGGAAAATACGGGTCTTCAAATATTTATAATCCGGGTATTTTTCCGTTGTGGGCACATCTAAAGGCTTGAGTTCCGCAAAAAATACGACCGATCTTGAATCTATAAGGCTTAAATTAGACCTAATAAAGAACATGGAATTGAAGGTAAGACCGTCAAGTTCTTCCGTATCGTTAGTGTAATCTAAGCTCTTTAAGTTGTAATCGACTCCATTCTTTCTGAAAACTTGAGGCACTAAGCCAATATCAGGTTCTGGAAGGTACGGTTGTTCCCTATCGAGTTGAAACCACGCTAGCGTTGTTGGAAAAATTACCAAAAATATCATTATCAAAAAGGCCTTAATTTTAAGATTTTTATCCTTAGAAGGCATGAACAAGCTGACGACTCCAATCATAATAGAAAAGAAAAATAACCCTATATAAAGAGAATTATCAAAAAATATGAAAAGAAGCGCAACAATTGAGAAAAATATAAATGCCCATATACACATAATCTTTTTGAAGATTTCTGAATCTGGGCTCTTTTTATTAATGTATAACGAAACTATAACAAAAATTGCGCTTATAATTAAAATAAAGATAAGCCTTAATGCATCGATATTTTCCATTAATTCTGAATTCTCAGAAACGATAGTACCATCGCTTTTTTGGATTTCTAAGACTTTAAATTTAATAACAAGGGGAGTATCGTAATATTTATCGGAACGCTTTCCGAAGCTTAACGCTGGTTTATTTCTAAATAGATCGTCGTAACCATCAAGATTTTCATCGATACAACTGTTTAACCATATATAATGCATAAATATGGAGGTGTTTTTATGGTATTTTTGCTTTAGAATATATTTTATAAATTTTTTTTTTATAAATATTATCTAACAATTTCGCCATAATCTTAAGGAATTTAATAGACTCAATTAAATCTTTTTTTGTAATACGTGAAGCAATTGATTTATGAGCAACTTCATTTCGCCTATTTACAATTTCTTTTAATTTATCTTTTATAAATTGAGTAGGAACTTTAGTTCCCCATTTTTTTTGAAATTCTTCAGTAACTTTTTCAAAAATTTTTCTTTTTCCAATTATTTTAAAACAATTTGAAATCACATCGGGTCTTGGATTCTTTCCTCCTAAGATAAATGCGTTATAATTGATTTGATCTTTAAGTATAATCCTACAAGCATTTCTAATACCTATTATTCTATCAATTTTCTGTGTAACAGCTCCAAATTTATTTTTCATAGCAAGTTCAACAGTTTTAAAAACATTTGTAGTTTGCATTTTTTCTGGTAATTTTGAAAAATCTATTGTTGAATAATTAATAATTAAAATATCTATGTGTGTTTCAGGTAAACTGTTTAAAAAACTTTCGAAAGACGCAACCATTAAAATTGCAGCCCCTCCTCTTAATCCTATAGCAAGGTTTCTATCTTTTGGTAAAAGTGGCTCATTATAATTATCTAATTTAGTTAACTCTCTAGCAAACATTAAAGAAATTAAAAAATCGAAGTACGCAGTTGAATGAGTCATTAAATTTCCACAATTACAAATTCTCTATTATAAGCTGATGTACTTTTTCTACTCGAATTTTAAAAGTAACAGAAGTATTTGTATGAAAAGAGATAGCATCTTGAAATTCTATATCTCTAAAGAGTTCTTTATATTTTGAAATGAAATCCTCTTTGTCAAAAGAAGTTGGAATTGTTATACCTATATATTCGACACATGAAAACATAACTGCATCAAATAATGGAGCAGTAATTTTTTTCTTCCAAGAATGAGTTTTTAGTCTCCATCTTTTAAAAGCGTTATCCCCAAATAATTTACCAACAATTCTTATCGTTGAATCAAATTTGGATTTGAGATTTTCCAATTTTTTACTATCCATTCTTTGATTCTTACGCATGTATTGATTCATTTTTTGTGAAGTGTCACCCGAAAAATTACTTGGGTTTTCAACAAAAGTAAAAAATCTAAGTACAAATTCTACATCTTTCATCTCTTGATAAATTGTTGATTCTTCTTTATCTAAAACGCCAAGTAATTTTTGAAATATACTATTTTCAGACAATTTCAATATTAAGTTATTAAGAGGACCTGGATATGCACTATTCCGTATTTCTTGAGCATTTAAAGTTAATAATTATTTTATGAAAAATATTATGTAATTTGAATTTAATCACTAATCTTTAAGTGTGTTTTTCTACCTTAGTCCAAAATAAATTTCACTGAATTTCTATTTAAAAAGATCCTTAGAAATTGAAAAAGTAAAACTTAGGTATTTATACCTTTTTTTAGAATAAAAATTTTTTCAGGTTATACAAAAGCCATTAAAGAGGATTGGGTAAAACGGCATCCATTTGACCATAAATTGTACGATTTAATTTCTTTTTTCTTAGGTTTGATTAAATATTTCCATAAATATCTCCCATGCAAAGTTATTTGAGGTAAATGTCCGTGCTCGGTAATGAAGGCACGGAAAACGAACTCTTGATGCTGGTAAATGGGGTCTTGCTGCTTCCTAAGAAGACCATGACTTTTAATTTGTGAATGTTTTCCCTCAACAATGTTTGAAGTCACGTGTTTTCCCTTAAAGATTTTTAATAGAGGAGTCAGCATTTTTATCATCCATTTGCGCGAATCCGCACGCAGCGAGACTTTATTAGTTTCGGGATTTACGAAAACTTTGGCGGTGTCATTTTGCGGAATTACGTGTGATTTATACTTCTCGTATTTTTGTCGCCATCGGGTTCCGCACCACTGCCTCCAAGCTTCTTGAATTTTTGATTTATTAGGGCGCCCTCTAACGGAATACATTTTTCCTCTGATTAATTTTATTGACCAATCGAAGGTTAATTCGTGTTTTCCCGAGCAAAACGCTTTCCAATTAGTCTTAATTTGGTAGTGGAGCCAATGCGGACCGAAGCGCTCATATTTATTGATCAAAACGGTGCCGAGTCGCCTAGGGTCGTGGATTTGCTGAATGTGAATAATATCCTCCCCGATGCTTTTTATTAACGATTTGTACGCGTCCCCACCGTCGCTCACAAAAACCTTCAAGCGACGTTGAACGGACTCATTGATTTCAAAGAAAACGTCTTTGATATACCAATCCAAATTCTTCTTTTCTACGGGACCTGCCGCTATAAACTCAGAATTGTTTGACACGAATTCCACTTCTGAATTGTAATTTTTCCTTGAGCCGAAATAAGTTTCGTCGGCAAACATTATACCTTCCGGCAAACGCCTTGTCGGACGTTCTAACACATCTCGGTTTTGAGAATAAGCCTCTCGAATCACCCTCTTCTTGAACGTGCTGAGCTTGGGTTGGGGAATTCCGTATTGTTTAGCTACACCTGAAAGCGGAAATTTTAAGATGAAAAGCTCGTAAAAAATTTCTTTTATTTTTTTCACATATTTTTCTTGCTCAGCGATCAAAACCTTTTGCTCTAAGCGTGAATCACACTTATTACACTTATACCTCTGTTTCCTTCCGTTTTTTATCTCGTTAAATCCGTCTTTTACAAGGTTATAAGGGTGGTCGCATTTAATATTTTGTTGAAAATTTTTTCTCCGAATTTTATGCCCCAATAAAATTTGTATCGGAATTCTTTCGTCCAAGTCTGCTGGAATGGTCATTTTTTTACCCGATAAATGTTTTTAATAAATACATAGGAAGGAACTTAATTAAATCTTTCTATTTTTACCGAGCCATTAAAAAGGAAGATCTTAAACAGAAAAAAATAGAATTCTCATTAAAAGAAGTGCGTATTAATCGAGATAATTTTTAAAATTAACGAAAAAATCTTTTAACTGATAAAACACTTTATCACCTAAAAGGTATATTACCAAACTTAAGTTAATTAATATATTTAAGAAATTATTATTTCTATCAATGAGATGTTTAGATGGTTGTAAAAGGTAAAGTACTCTTTATAGTTCACGATGTATATCAAGATTTCAATCACTTTCCAAGTGGTGTTGGCTATTTAGCCGCAGTATTGAAAAATTATGGTGCAGAGGTTAAAATATATAATCAAAATGTATTTCATTACACAAACGATCAATTGGCAAGGTTTTTACAGAAAGAGCATTTTGATCTTATCGGGATTGGTTTTCTCGCAGCAAGATTTAAGGAAACTATTGAACCTCTTTGTAATATTGTAAATCAATACAAAAAGAATGCTTGGCTTGTTTTAGGTGGTCATGGACCATCTCCAATACCTAAGTACATCCTCAAGGAAACTGATGCTAATATTGTTGCAATCGGGGAGTGTGAGGATACAATAGTAGATCTCTTAAGATGTAAAACTGAGCATGGGAATCTTTCAAAAGTTAAAGGAATTGCGTATAAGGAGGGCGATGAAATATATGTTAACGAAAGGCGAAAACCTATAAGAGATCTAGACACATTACCATTTCCAGAATGGTCTTTATTTCCTATGGAGGAATATACTACTTGTATTAAATATCCTGGCATGGATGATCAAGAAAAAATATTAGCCATAACAACAAGTAGGGGTTGTATTAACAGATGTACCTTTTGTTATCGTATGGAAAAAGGAATTCGGTTTAGAAGTGTGAAAAATGTAGTTGAAGAAATAATTTTCTTAAAAGAGAATTATGGAGTTACATTTTTTAATCTGCTTGATGAATTATTTACTTATCCGCGAAAGAGAATGTTTGAATTCCATGATGAATTGGAAAAAAATGATTTAAAAATAAAATATCGTTGTTGTGCCAGGGTTGATGTTATAGATGAAGAAGTTGCACAAGTTCTTAAGGAATCAGGATGTCAATTTCTCAACTTTGGTATGGAATCTTCAGATCAGCGTGTACTTGATTTAATGAACAAGAATATAACAGTAGAACAGAATATTCAAGCAGCAGAAATCGCAAGAAAAGTGGGAATCGGATTTGGTTTAAACTTCATATGGGGCAATATAGGAGATACAGAAGAATCATTAAAAAATAATGTAAAAATGATTAAAAAATATAACTTATACCATCAATTACGTACGATTAGACCAGTGACTCCATACCCTGGAAGTGAGCTCTATTATCAAGCTATAGATAGAGGTCTTTTATCTGGACCCAAAGACTTCTTCAAAAAATTTAAAAATTCGGATTTAATGTTAGTAAATTTTACTGATATACCTGAAGATCGATTTTATAAATTCCTTTTTGAAGCAAATAAAGAATTAATAAAAGATCATTATGATAATACAACAAAAGATATGGATAAGGCGCAGAAATTAATAAATGATTTTAGAAGTCTCTATTTTGAAGGTAAAATAAGATTTAGAGGTGCGAGACGTTATAGCACTTTTAAATGAGCAATCTCCCTAATTATTATTTCAATTAAAAATTTTTAAAATTTTTTCATTCCGGCACTCCTTTATAGGCAAAGCCAATTATAAATACTTTACAAACATTTTTATCTTTATTATATGCTTTAGAGAATTCTCCAATTTTATTTATTACATAATTTGGTAAACTTTCATTAATATCTCTTGAGTTTAAAACTAATTTTGAGATATAATCATATTTTAGAGCAGAATTAGCATAAATATAAGGATCCTTTCTCAGATAATAACCCCCTACAAATCCTGGCAATGCCATTCTGTTTCTAGGATAACCTTCAGTAGCTGCTTTTATGATCTTTACCGTATTAAGGTTAAATTTATCACAAATAAAAACTAATTCATTAGCAAAAGCAAAACTAACATCTCTAAAAGAATTATTTATTAATTTTATCATTTCAGCTTCCTCTAAGGAATCAACAGCAATGATATGGGGGGGCAAGATTCCTAAAAAAATTAGATGCCTCATTCACACACTTTTTACTAAAACCACCAATAATTTGAGGCAATGACTTTAATTCTTCTAAAGCTTTACCTTCAACAGTTCTTTCTGGAGGAAAAGCCAAGTAAAAATCTTCTCCACAGATTAAATTTGATTCCTTTTCTAGAATAGGAAGAACTACGTTTCTACATATTCCTACTGGAACATTTGAACGATTAATAACTAAATCATCTACCTTAAGAAATTTACCAATCATAGAACTTACTTGCTTTATAGAATCAAGATTAGCTTTACGATCATTGCCGACAAGCGTTCCTACACTTATTATATAAATATCATTATTATTAGTTGTTATTTCAGTATTTACAAAGAGATTTTTGTTTATGTTTCTTTTTAATATATAATCTAAATTTTTCTCATGAAAATGAGGATTTCCATTATTAATTTTATTTACAATATTTTCATTAATCTCTATTCCTGTTACATTAAATCCAATATCAGCTAAAGAAACTGCTAATGTTAAACCTACAAATCCCATTCCAACAATGCAAACATTCTTAAGTCTAATATCTGATTTTCTCCAAATCTCAAAAAAAGTAAGAACATCAACGACTTTATTATCCTTATCAACAACAACTATTTTATCAACTTTTCTCTGATGTAGCCGTTTTTTTTTAATCGCCTTACTTACTTTATTATTTATCATTTTTAACATAGAATTAGGGTACATGGAAGATAATACAGTTATAGGTTCCTTAACCATGATTTCTGATACTTTATTATTAATATCTATCCCTCTTATTATTGCTCTTCGAATATCACCATCTGTTACAACGCCGAGTAATTCTTTTTCTTCATTAACTATTAGAGCAATTCCACTTGGCAAACCTAACTTAGGTACTGCATTGATCTTCTTCATAACTTCTTTTATTGCTAAGTCTGGGTTCACCATTATTTCATCAATATTTTTTCTCATCTTAGGACTCTTTCATCTTGTAAAGGCAATTTGATCTAAATTTTTTTTTTAAAAATATCTTCTATATTTTTAGAATAATTCGGTTAATAAATTTTTTATATAAATTAATTTTTAAACGATTAATTAAGTTTCAGGTTTTTTTCATTCTCATTTAAATTAAATTTATAAATAGATCTTCAAGTGTTAATTCCTGTTCTTTTAAGGTTAAAACATCATAATTTCCTAAAACTGAAAGCAAATTCTTAAAATATTTTCGACTTTCAATTGTAACCATCAATCCATGACTTGATTCATATATCTCCTTTATATAATTTTGATTACACAAGTCTTTTTTTAATTCATTTATTTTATGATTAATTGATATTTCAAATTGAATTTTTGATTGCATTGCTTTTGTTATATCTTCCTTAGTACCTATTTTAATTATTTTCCCTTCGTTTATGAATCCTATACGATCACATAATTTTTCTACAAACGACATGTCATGACTCGTTAAAATTATTGTGCTATCAACATTTTTTAATTTCTCAATGAGATATTTTTTTAACTTAACATCTAAACCTAAAGAAGGTTCATCTAATAATAATAACTTCCGATTTAATAAAAGTGTTCTACATAAAGCTAGTTTCATTTTCATTCCACTGGAATATTTTTCTACATATTGGTCTAACCAATTTTCTAATCCAAATTGTTCTGCCATGTTATAAATCTTTTCTTTATAATTTGGTATTTTATATATTTTACAGAAAAATTTGAGATTATCATATCCAGTTATTCTATAATATATCATCTCTCTCCCTAACATTAACGCAATCCTTGATTTTGCTTTTAGTGGTTTTTTAAGTATATTAAAACCGTCTATTATTGCATACCCACTTGTCGGCTGGATTGCTGTTGTCAGAATTTGTATCATCGTTGTTTTCCCTGCGCCATTAGGTCCTAATAGCCCAAAAATTTCTCCTTCCTTTATTGATATATTGATATTATCTAATGCCTTTATTTTTCCCTTCTTGCCTTTTAGTTTATAAATCTTAGTTAAATCAAAAGTTTCAACAATATTCGAATCTGATATCATTTTTCTTAATACCCTATAATACCATATTTATTAAAAATAAAATTAAAAATCCAAAGACCAATTAAAGGAAGTATAACTGCGCCTCCAACTATTAGGAATACGTGAAAGGGGTGTGTAACAATTGACAGAAAAATATCATCATATATCCAAATTACTCTTATAAAATCAAATAGATAATAAAAAGGATCAAAAATTACGAAAGCTTGAAAATTCTCTGGAAAAAACTCAAAGGGATAACTAAGGCAGCTAAATATATATATAATACTTATACCTAAATTTACTAAAGGAGTTAGAGATGGTTTTGAGATCGCAAGAGCGCCTAAAAAGAGTCCTATACCACTGAAAATTAATGCAATGAAAAAATAAAAAATAAATAAAGAAATTATCGATAGAATAGATATAGGTAAGATAATTAAAGATAAGATAAAAAAGATAGTAAAAGGTACAGCATTTATTATCATATGAGTAAAATAGATTCCAAAAACTAGATTTCTTCGATTAAAAGGAGCAATAATAATTGCGTAAAGTGTTTTCCAAACTTTTTCTGTAGCAAATTGACTTGGAAATCTACCTCTAATTTTCACTACTATATTTATTTGATATGCTGTCAGGATATATACAGCAAAATTTTGAGCAGTCCATGGTCCAAAATTTTCATTAAACGTAAAAATCTGTCCCATAATAACTAAGGGTAATATAAAACTTAAAATAGGAGAAATAATACTCATTATTACAGGAAGTTTGAATCTTGTATGTAATTTGAGATCCTTTTCTACAACTGCAAATATTTGAGATAAATTATCTTTAATAGCTATAAAATAGTTCATTTAAAGTGAAAACCTATAATCTTTCTATTTATTTCTCATATTAAGATAATAAAAGAATGTTCAACATCTAATTAAGTTTTTAAAATCTTTTATTTCTTAAATAATTTCATATTTTAAATCTAATCAATTCTTATATTGTGTTAAGTTGTAAAATTGTATATTTAGTTCATAAAAATAAATATTTCTACATAAAAAAGCTGAATTGAAAAGATTATGGTTGAAAAGAAGTGTAATTTTACTAAAACAATAGATAGTCATAAACTAAGTTAAAATTAAAGAAATCTATTAATTGCAATTCTACGATAAGAGAATTAAAGAATTGGTAAAATATTAATCAGATTCATTAAAAAATTATTTAATAATTATCTCAATTATTCTTGAAATATCTTGGATTAAGAGATACAAATTTTCTAGATTTAAAATCTTATAAATAAAACTCGAGATTATAATTTATATTGAATATTTATTGATCTCTAAAAATTTCTAGTAACTTTTCATCGATAATAAGATCATCTTGTTTTAACTGGAGTAAATTCGTCTCTATGTATCGAGTTTTGGATAATGTTGGCAATTTTATTGCATTCTCAAAGATATACCAATAAATATATCTAACAATATTTTTGTAGCGTTCTTGATAATTTTTATGAAAATCTTTTAAAGTTTTCTCAATGTTATCTAAATAATCAAAATATTCTTTTTTACTTGTAACTATTATATTTCCATTCTCAACAGCAAACATTCCTCCTTTAACACACATAATAGTAGGAATCCTTAAAAAGGGCATCTCAACTGCTAAGAAACCATCATAGATTAAACCCAAATCAATCCCACTTTTCAAAAATTCATACGTGTCAATTATTTCTTCAGGTGGAATTAAGGTCACATTATCAATATTGTTCATATCAATATTTTTAGTAATAATATCAACAATTCTGGGAGAATTTTTAAGGACAGTTATTTCGGAGGGATGAGATCTTATATATAATTTTATGTCTGATTTATTTTTAATAAAATTAATTGTTGATAGAATCCAATCTCTGTAATCTTCAAAAACTTTGTGTTTATCACAAATATTTCCATCCCAAATTACATTTGGAAATAGGGAAATATGATATTTATAACCATCGTTCTTATCAACTTTAAAAGAGGTTCTTTTACCTTTATATAAAATTTTTGTATCAGAAGTATTAAAACTTAAACGAGAAGTGAAATATTGGTTTATTTTATTTTTCATATCTTCTGTAACTGATTTTTGTTTAAAAATTTTCCAATTTTTACTACTTGAAAGAAAAAATACACTTGAACCAGAAGAAATAAAAATTTCTTTAGGATTAATTGAGTGTCCATGAACAAACGAATAGTGTAAGCATTTTACACCTTTTTTATTTAAATATTCAAATGGAGGACCCCATGTTGAATAAATAGCGTGGGATGTAATGAAAATATCTGGTCTAATATTGTTATATATAAATTCGGCAACATTTTTACTTAGAATCGCATTTTTAAGAGATAAATTGTAATAATATTTTACAAATTTATTATTATAATCCAATTCACTTGTTTTAAAAAATCTAATTGTAGAAGATTTTGCATGCTTTTTCAATTCTTGCCAATTATTCAAGTTAACCTTTCTAAGTACACTACTATAATAAATAATTTTCAAATTTTTGTCTCTGTAAGTTTTTAAAGCTTTCTTAATGATGGTTTTTTTGTAAAAATGTGTAATTACAAATTGATTATTAATTAATTTTGGATTATTATATGGATTTAAGTTAGTTCTATTAATTTGATTAATATCTGTAAGATGATTAACCTGATAGGTTTCCCAATGTAATAAAACACCATCATCTAAAAGAATATAAACTTTTGCGCCATTTAATGCTAATAATTTTCCTAAAAAAATTTCTCTGTCGAGAAATTCTCGATCATATCTAACAGGGTTAAAAACAATGCATTTATTTATTTTTTGTTTTCTTTCTACTTTTTTCAAGAGTTTCTTTAAATGATTATATTCTTTTATTTGATATCTCCAAGAATTAAAATTTCTCTTGTTTAAAGATATAATACTTAAAATAGTTTTTATAATATTTTTCATATTCAGATAAAATATATTACATATTTAATCAATAAAAGGAATTTCTGTTTTCAAATAAATATTCTTAATTATTATCATTTAGAAATATTTATTTTTTTTAAAGAATTAATCATATTGAAATTTATAATCAAAAAGGAGTATTTAATAATAATTGTAATCTCCATGTTATATTAAATGACGTATTTTTTCAAAAAAAACTTTAAAATCAGCAATATATTATTGACATTAGATTAAAATTCATAAATCTTAAAACATGTGAATAAAACTGAATACTGTTAAAAAGTTAATAACTAAATTGATTCAATTTTTAAATAATGAGAATTATTTATTTATTCGAAACATAAGATCTCCCATAAGACAAGTTATTAAAAAATATAATTATGGTTTTTTTCAAAACCTGAAAATGAGAATAGATCTAATTATAAATACATATCTTTGCTATAAACCAAAGAAATTAACTGTAAAAACAGCATTTTTAGACTATATTATTGATAGAATTTCTGAACCTGAAGTAATATTAGATTTAGGTTCTTATGATGCTATGCAAAGTATTGAATTCGCAATCGCATTTCCAAAAGCAAAAATTTATGCTTTTGAATGTAATCCTGCGAATATAAGAAAATGTCATGATAATATAAAGAATTTTAAAAACATTGAAATAATTCCTAAAGCAGTTTTTAACAAAAATGGAAACATCAAATTTTTTCCTGTAATCTCAAATCCTGGAGCAAGTAGTTTATTTAAAGCAAGTGGAAAATATGATAAAATAGAAAAATACTCACATGAAGAAATTACTGTTGAAGCGATAAGAATAGATACATGGGCAAAAGAAAGAGGAATAAAAAAAATAGATTTAATTTGGTTGGATTTACAAGGTGCAGAATATGAAGCTTTAGAAAGTATCGGAAATATGATATATTATATAGAAGCTATGTTCATAGAACTTGAACTTAAAGAAATTTATAAAGGTCAGAAATTATTCAAAGATGTCGTGAAATTTCTAAAGAGTAAGGGTTTTTCTATGATTAAATTTCACACGGTTCTAAAGAAATGGTGGGGTAATGGTGTATTTCTAAATAAAAATCTAATAAATAAAAGTTAATTTAATTTTTTTGAAAATATTTATTAAAAATATATGTTTTTACTTTTTAATGAAATAGACTTAAAGTAAAATAATTCTCCTTTCTTTTAAGTAAAATGTCTTGTACTCTTACTCCATAATAATTTAATAGGAGATCTTCAAGTAAATTAGTTTTTCTTTACTTACTAATTATTGATTTTTTTATGTATATATCCAATAATTACAGCACTAGCAGACCAGCGAACATAACTACCATATTTAACATTTGAAATTTTTTTCCATGGTACTTGTTTCCATTTATTATTCTTGGAAACACGTTTTAAAAAATATCTTTCCGTAAATGGAATTTTATTCTCTCTGTTAAATTATCTAATACTGGATTATGGCCTTTAGGTAAAGTAATTATTATTTTACCGCCTGGTACTAATAATCGTTTTAGATTATCTATAGCTTTATAAATTTTTAATGGTTCCCTTGGTTGTTCGTCCCAACCGACATGTTCCACTGTAGATATTGTAATTATTATGTCATATTTTTTGTTAGGGTTGTAATCTATCACATCTTCATTTAAAACTCCTTTTGATTTTTCATATTTGTCAACAATATCTCTGTCAAAGACGAAAAAGTTCATTAGAACATTTCCTACTTTCAGTATATTTTTTCCTTTATACTTCTTAACGATTTCCAAAATAATTGGAATCTCAACGCTTCTTTCGTTATCCCATGTAATCCAATTTCTGTGATAGAAATAATTATATTTCCTACCATTAAATTTGAAAGTTCTTGTAGTTTTAAAGTTTATATAAAACCATGTCCAGAATTTATCATTATTATTTAGCCATGTTGAAAAGACATCATAATTTAAAATAACCCTTATCAATGATTGGATGGTATAATTTAACCCTTTTTCAAAAATATATTTTTTACATCTAAAAAAAAAGAGTTTTACATAAAAAAAGATAAATGATAATAAGCCCTTTCTTTTTATTATCTTTTTTATAGTCTCCAACAGATTAATATGATCCTTAAAATATGTCTGTTTCATTTTACTTGAGGAAATAATCTTTTATTAATTATTAGAAAAATCCCTACCTTATCAAGAAATACTGCTTCAACAGGAGTCATTCTAAAACCTTTTTTCATTAAACACTTTTTTCAGTAAATTAATCAAAAAATATTATCTTTAATAAAAAGCAAATTAGTTTGACTCAATTTACATATTGAATCAAAATCTTCAGGGGTAACAATTTTTTCATTGTTTAAATCATAAATTTTATAACCAAAACTAGAAATCTTTTTTAATAGATCTTTTGGATCATGATTTAACTTTCTATATAGTGGTGCTGAAAATTCTGAAAGAATAATACATTTTTTCTCTAATAGTTTATTTCCTGCTTTAAACACTTCAAATTCACAACCTTCAACATCAATTTTTACTAAAATTGGCTCAGGTGGATTGTATTTTTCGAGAATTTTATTTAAAGTAGTTGTTTCAATACGAATTTTTCCTTCATATTCAGAAGGATGGAATTCATGAAGGGTATGTGCACCTTTATTTTCTCGTGCTATAAATAAATCTGCAAAACCAACTTTTTCTGATAACGCTATTTTTTCCAGATTGGCCTGTATTCCATTAATTCTCATATTTTTTTGTAAAATGAGAAAATTAATCGGTTCAGGTTCAATAGCAATTACAGGTCCTTTTTTACACATGCTTTCTCCTATAGTAACTGTAAAATATCCGATATTTGCTCCAATATCTATAAAAGAATTGCAATAAAAGGAGTATGATTTTAAAATCCAATAAATATTCTGATATAGGGTTCTATATTTAAAAAGAGATTTCGAAATAAATTTATCATAAGGATTGACGATTAATAAGTGATTTGTTTGTAATTTGATTGGGTTTAAGCCATTTTTTAAAAAAAGATGGTTCCAATACCATTTATCTAATCTTGGAAAAAATTTTAAAATTGCAAAAATTATTACTTCTATTAGTCGTTTTTTCCATATCTTTAAAGCGGAAATTGAAAATCACTTGGAGGAGATTATTAAAAATAATTACTTGTATATGAAAGAAAAGAATCATTTATATTAATATTTATTTCTATTGAAACGACATAGGCTAAAATTCTCATTAAAAAGAATTTAAGAAAAATATAATGAATGATGAAGTTCTTAAGACCATAAAAGATCTCTTGCTATATCTCATAGTGTAAAAATGTTTTAAGATTTTCTTTAAGCTTCTCCCTACATTTTTTATATTTTTCTGTTTTATCAGATATTGCGGGGATCGGATATTCTGATAAACAAATGATGTTTTAAACATTAATATATTTAATATATATTACATTTTTCGAATTTTTTTGTAATACTTAATTTTATAATGCCTTCTAAAATCCACCAGATATAATTTAACTTGGAAAATATTGTATTAATTTACTCTTTTTATTTATTTAATTTAATTTTTACAAAGCTGATTTATTTTTCATCATAATTAATTTAGCGATTCAATTATTTTTATTAATCTTTTTTTCAAGGCATAAATTGAAAATCTTTTAATTATTTTGGAATTATCTGATTTGGTTTTTAAATTAATGGTGATTTTCATTTTTGACTTTAAATCGTTGATATCATCTCTTTTAAAATATATTGGATAATCCCCTAAAATATCTCTATGAACATATATATTAGACGCGATTATTGGTTTATTAAGGAATGCTGCTTCAACAGAAGTCATTCCAAACCCTTCAAAAATAGTTGGAGCAACATAAAAGGAGCTTTGGTTAAGAATTTCCATGGTTTTTTCATGATCACTATAGTAAAAATGAGGGCAATCTAATTTAATTGTTTTATCACTATGATGTCCTAAAACCACAATATTCAATCCTAAATCGTTCGCAGCTTTTACAAAGAGGCTATGGCGCTTATACCAAATAATTCTACTAATATTTATCGCATCATATTTTATTTTTTTTTTTGGTAAATTTAGTAAATAATCTGAATTAACACATGGATAACATATGGTAGTATCTAATCTTAAGAATTTCTTAACTAAATATTGTGTATATTTTGAGAGAGATAAATTTAGATTTGAATACTTTAAGAATCTCCGATAATTCTTAAGAAAAAATACTCTATTTCTTTGGATCTGATTAAAATAGCTCTGAAAAATTGTTGCGAAAACGTTATAATATTTACTTTTCAAGGGATTGAATCTAAATTTTTCAGTATAACGGTATAATAATGGATTTTTATGAAATTGATTGAAAAGTACTTGTTTAATATACTTTAAATAAGTATTTAGTTTATGATTTTTATCTATTAGCCATGGAGGGATATCTAATACTGAATTTATCAATTTAATGTTATTTTTTTTTATGATTTTTAGCTTTCTATAAATTTCATACATATAAAAGCGACTTTCTAAGATACAAACATCGATATCAGTTGCAAAATTATTTAATAGAACTTCATGTCCTTCCTCTTTTAACAATTCCGTTATATATGGTAAATAATATTGTCCATAAATACTTATTTTCATAATATCTCAAAAAAATCAAATACAATATATTTTAATAATTACCATCTACGTGCTTTTTTAAACTCAAATATGGGTTCTTTTTTTGATAAAATTTTATCAACTTTGATTGAATTAAAAATTCTGTTCATTTTTATTTAAATTTGTTTAATATAAAATAAGAGATTCTTAATAAGAGTAAGTATTTCACGTATGCTATTGAAAAAATTTTGGTCCATCGTAGTAGTATTTTATTTATATAATTATATTTTTAAATTTCATAGGAGGGGCATTAATTCGTTGTATCTTTTATTCTTTAAACTTTGAAGGTGGTGCTTTAATTTGCTCTTTTTCTTTATTAATTTCTAGTAATTCTGGTTTTTTATGCAATAGAGTCATGATTTCTTTAAAATTAAAAATTTCTCCCTCTTTATATAATTCATTGAAATTTTTTTTAGATAATTCGTAATCTAGTATAAATATCTTTAATCTATTTTAATTTTATTATCTTATAAAATAAGTACTTAATAGAAAATTCCTGATAATATATGACAAACGAATCAATTTTTGAAAGGTATTATATAAAAGAAGAATTTATTGATAGAAAGACAAAGAATAATGAAGAAGGCGTGGATGTAATAATCCCAATTTTTAATACAAATGAATTATTCGAGAAGAATCTATTTTCTATTTATAGAGAAATCCCTGTGAATAGATTACTCATAGGAGATGGTGGATGCACGGATGATTCCTTAGAGATATTAGCAAAATTCCCGAGAATAGAAATTATTGATCAAACACACAATCATACTTTAGGTTATTGTATTGTGGAGTTAATCTCAAATGTAGAAACTGAATGGTTTGTCTATCTTCATTCAGATGTATATCTTCCAGAGAATTGGTATGATGTAATGAAGAAATACAACAATCAATTTGATTGGTATGAATGTGATAGGTCATCAACAATATTAGTAGAATATAAGGAAGATATTAGGAAAAGTAAACGGGCCTATTCGGGGAGTCAAATGGGCCGAAAAGAGGCTTTTAATAAAATTATTTCAAAAATTGAAGATGATTATCTTTATAGAAATGAGGATATTGTGATACATGAACTACTTTTAACCGAAGGTTTTAAATATGGACGAGTTTTTGATACATTTCATTATCATCAAATCATGAATAAAAAAGGTGAAAAAGAACCAAAACTTAAGAAGGTATTAATTGAAAGATTTCATGATAAAAAATGGGAAATTGATACATATCTCAAGCAAGTTAAAGGAATTATTAAATATATACAACCAAAACCTTATCTACTCAGGGCAGTACAAGCTCCATTAAGGATTTTACAGCAATACAATGCAATCAACATAAAAGAATTTAAATCATGGGTTGAACGCACTAATAAAAATTGGTTGCCATATGTAAACTTAAAGGATTCTTTTTTCCTATGGATGTTAAAAAAAACTCGTATCTTGATAAATAAGATTTTTAATAAAATATTAAATTAAAAACTTATTTTTAAATTTTGTTTTATTAATTATGTCAATCTTTGAAAGCCACTGTGGGCAACTGGACCTTCTAATAAATCGAAAATCTTGTTTTCCTTGATTCCTTGAGCAATAATATTAAAAACTTCATCAACAGCATTAAGATAATCTTCTACGATCTCTTTTGTATGACTATAACTGACATAAACACTAGAACTTGCTAAATATCCTCTTTTTAACATTTCTTGAGTAAAGAGAGTTTTAAGTTCTTGTGCATTTTCATAATTAAATGTAAAAGTGGTTAATGCATTAGGAGGTAATATTTCAATGTTAAGCAAATGATCTTTTGCTAATTTTTCCCATCCCCTACTAATCATCTCACCGATATAGTCTAAATGGGCAGGAACATTTTTATCCTGCATTTTTCTAATAGTAGCAAGTGCTGCTGTTGGACCAATGCGTTCAGTCCAATAAGTACTGCTTATAAAACTAGTCTGAGCAGCATCCATGATATTTCCCTTCCCTATTACAGCAGCCATAGGGTAGCCATTACTCATTGCTTTTCCTACAACCATCATATCTGGGTTAACATTGAAGGTTAAATGAGCTCCGCCAACGATAAATCTCCAACCAGAGGTTGTTTCATCAAAAATTAAGACAGCGCCAATCTCATCAGATATTTCTCTAATTTTTTTGAGAAAATCGTTCTTCGGTTCCTGATGTCTTAGTGGTTCTACAACGATAACATCAATGTCATTTTCTTTTACTAATGCTTCTAATTGCTTATTTTATTATATTCGAAAGGTAGTGCAGTGTTGATTAAACTTCTTGGAACTCCATTTGGATCGAGACCAGGTAGAAGATGCCCATTGAGACTTGCATTATCTGCCAAATTACTTGATAAGTACCAGTCATGCCAGCCGTGATAACCACAAAAAGCAATTTTATCTTTTTTCGTATAGGCGCGTGCGATTCGTATAGCAATTGTCATTACTTCTCCTCCTGTCCTTGCATAACGTACTGCATTGGCTCATGGATGAAGTTCAATTAAAAGCTCCGCTAATTCGACCTCTTCGGGACTATTTAAAGTAGTCATAGAGCCCTCACTAATTACTTTAAGGACGGCTTCGTTCACATCCAGATCAGCGTAACCAAGAGTACAAGCCCCAACGCCCATTATTGTCATATCAATGAATTTATTATCATCTAAATCCCATATCTGAACACCCTTTGCTTTTTTATAATAAGAGGGCCAATGATCTGGTAAAAACATTTCGGACCTTTTGCTTAATAATTGAGATCCTCCGGGGATCAATTTTTTTGCTTTATTCCATAAATCTATTCCTTTTTGACAGTTCATAATTTCACAGCTCAAATAACGTTTATAAATCAGATAAGGTTTTCATTTTTATCAAGAGAAATGAGATATATTTTATTATTTTTTTAGTTTCGGAAGTGAAGTTTTAATTTGTTTCTTGCCTTCATTAATTTTTATAATCTCTGGTTTATTAATTAGTAAAGTCATAATTTCTTTAAGAGTAAAGATTTCCCCTCCTGTATATAATTCATCAAAAATTCTTTTAAATAACTCATAATCTTCTAAATAATCTAAAGTCAATCTCCATTCAGGGTGGTTGTATATTGGATCTTTTATTTTATATATAAAAACTCTGTATAAATCTGAGCGATTTAAGTATTCACCCCAAATCTCTGTATCGATTTCATCTTTTTTCTTGATTGCATCTTCCATAGCGGTCATTTTTATTAAATATGTTTGAATACCAACAGGTAAGTCTTTACAAAATACAAAATCTGCATTTTTTTCCTCAAAAAATTCTATCATTTTGTCCATTATAATAGGATCTGTAAATGCATTGTCTCCAGTTGTACTACAAATAACATCTGCTCCATATTTCTTTGCTCCATTAAAAATACGTAACATAACATCATCAGGATGCCCTCGATAAAATTTAATTCCATTTTTTTTGGCTATATCTATTAAAATATCATCTTCTTCTAATGAAGATGTGCATAAAATAATTTCAGAAGGTTTTTTGGCTAATTTTAATCTATCGATCATATGATCTATATATCTTTTGCCTTTTATTTCAAGAAGTACCTTTTTTTGTAATCGTGTAGATTTCATTCTTACTGTAATTGTTATAACATATTTCATAATAATTTTATTTCTCTTTTTTTTATATAATGAATGAAAAATTAAAGATTTTTTTTAAAATCAGCAATTATTTGGTCCGTTGGAGAATAATTTTCTTTCGTGAACAATATATGTTCCAGACTTTCTTTCAACTTCTTTTTATATTCATTAAGTTTCTTAGGATTAGTTAATAATTCATTTAAATATTCAAATAGTTCTCTCTCATTATAAACTTTTTTAATATATTTTTCATCGTTATAATTGTACTTTCCAGAATAAAATACCGGTTTATTTACTAAATCCAAACAAATTACTGGTGTGCCAATTACCATTGAATCAAGAATTACGGCGGAATCTTGAGTTAAGACTATATCCGCTGAATTTATAATGTTAAAAATATTAATATTCTTAACTATTATCGCATCATATTCAACTTTATTTCTGAAATCTCTTAAAAAAGATCCATTTTCTCTAGGATGGAGTTTAATTATCAATTGAATATTAGTCATTCTTTTAAGAGTATTAACAATTGTGGATAATATAACTCTTTTGGGAGCTTTTGGAATTGGATTTGAGCAATATAAAATTTTTTTTTTATTATTTGAGAGATCATGTAAGATTTGAGTCGTATAATCTTTAACCTTATCAACTTTTTTAATACCACCTTTTATGATTTTCTCGTATTTTGTAGAACCAATGATTTTTATCTTATTTGCTTCTACACCATTATTTGAAAGAAAAATTTTATCTATCTCACTATCCACATATATTATATCACTTAACGAAGGCGTAATTTCCGAACCATCATTAGGAATACCTACATGCGGTAAAAAAAAAGTCTTAATACCATGTTTTTTACACAGAAAATAAGTAATACGTGATTCTGGAAAAAATTCATTAAAAGTTATTATCATTTTATAATTATTTAATTCCAATTCCTTTTCAATAGTTTTTTGCCAATATGATATTTGTGGAATAATTTCAAAAAAAATATTTTTTAAAACATTAAAGCCAATATTTTGAATTGATTTTTTTAAATCTTTAACAAGTTCTTGTTTAAATTTTTTGTTTTTCCAAAATCTTTTAAATTTTAATTTTAATCTAATTCTTGTCATATATTGAAATTTAAAATCGGTTATTGTGGGATTATATTTAAAGAGTTCTGGACCAATTCTCTTATAACTAATCTTATTTTCTTTCATATATTTATTTAATAAGCCCATACCTCCCAATAAATATAATTTGGGGAGAATTATGCCAACATCATAATGTTTTTGGAAATTCTGATATTTTGGTTTTATGTTAATATTTTTAAAGATTGATCTTAAATCATGCAAAATGTTATAAAAAAAAAGAGAAATCTTATCAAATAAATAAAATAATCTATCAATTTTACTCTTATAAAAAGACTTTTTCAGATTATCAATTTTAATATCCTTTTCAATGCATTCAAAAAGGTTTAAATCTTTTTGAAGAAAAACAATATGAGTGGGATTTTCTCTCTCAATTATAGATTTAATAAAATCTATTTTTGGAAATAAATAATTTAAATCATATTTGATTTCAGATTCTAAAATTGTCCAAAAATGATTTAATCTTTTATATTTAGATTTTAATAAATTATTGTAAAATTGCTTTATCTTTAGCCAAATTTTTTCAACATTAATTTGATACTTCTCTCTTTCAATATTCATGTATTCATTAATAACAGATTTAAAGGATGAGTTGTATCCTTTTCTATATAGAGCTTCATAACTTTTATTAAGACAAAACAAATGAACAAGAGGATTATTACCTTTATACTTTTTTTTTAATAAGGAAACTAATTTCATAATTTCTTGGTTTTTTAGAAAACGGTAATATTTTGCTTTTTTTGACAGAAAAATATCAAAAAAAATTAAGATCTTCATTAATCTCCTTTAAAGATAGATCCTTTTTAGAATTTATTAAATTAGATATCTTTATAATGCATCTACTTCATGAAAATGATATTTTATAATATAGTCTTAGACATAATAATCTTATATTTATGTAGATCATCTAAATTCCCAAGTATTATCACAATAGATGCCACCCTTAGCAATCGTATTTGTTCGTGAAAATTTAACCCCTGGTAATAATTTTTCTGTAAAGGCAGGATCGGATAAACAAAATGCATATGCTAAATCATCTAACCCTAAATCTTTTAATATTTCAAAAAAAGGGCATCTTTCATATTTAACCTTCAAAATATTTGGTGTTGATTCAATTATTTTTAAGTAAGGTGTTTTTTCTGCATAATCCTCATAAAACACTCTAAATTTATCAAAACGCTCTTGAGAGCCTATTTTAGTAGATACTAAAACATTTTCATAAATACCAATCATATATCGGGTAAAAGCCTTTAATGCAATATTAAAAGCTTTATCAGGTTCCAAATTCTCTTTTAAAGTTGTTAAAAATGAAATCATAGTTAAAGATTCTTGCTTTTTCTTTTTATAAATTTCATCTCTATGATTTTGAGCTTTATTCATTGTTTTATCATACTATGAAAATAAAGATCTTCTTAATTTTATTAAATTTTATAATTCTGATAATATTATCTCTATGGTAATAAACAGTAAAATAGAAAAAATTGAAAAATCTAATGAATAGGTTCTTTTAATCGCCATATTCCATCTCGTTTTTCGACAAGATCTCTGTTAGCGTATTTTTCTACGACTTGCCAGAAGTATTCTTCTGTTATTTCAATAAAATCAAGAAAATCTTTTAATATTTTGGGATCTAATTTATATTCATGTTCATTTGCAATTTTTACAGCCTCTTCTCGAGATATTCGCCCTTCTCTAATATCTAAACTTAAATAATCTGTGAGGACCCAATGTCCAAACTTTACGAATTTAAACCAAGTATGGGTTAAATATCCAACTGTATCAATCTGAAGGTAGTGCAATCCCGGTAACCCTTTACGTTCCCATTCACCAGTGTCTTTTAAAGTTTTCCACCCATTTTTTATTGCCCAGCGATAATTCTCATAATCACTCCAAGGCACGTAATAACTACAAAAGCGTGCTTCTATATCTGCTTTTTCAATTTCTTCCATAGTAGGGAAGATAATTGGATTTAAATCTTTCATTGTAATCTCATCATCCAACCATTCAACCAGTGGGATTGGTTTTACCACATCATTTTTAAGTTGCACAAGTGCATCGGGAATATTTTCTTTTACAGGACCACCGCGCTCGTATGATGTATTTTCACCCCAAATAACAAGGGGGATCCCCAACTTTATTGCCATCTGTAAAGGATAGGCATATATAGATCTATCCCAATACCAACATGGAATTAACTGTTTTTCAAAAGCTTTTTTGAACATTTTTCGAGCAACTTTACGATTTAAAGTTAAGAGATGAATATCAACTCCGAAACGATCCCCTAGGTTTACGTAATTCAACCGACCTGTTTCCGTCCAGCTAAAATTATCAATTGAAATACAAAGAGGATTCATACCTAATTTTTCTTTTAAAAGATGGATTTGGTAATAACTATCTTTCCCACTACTAGCAGTAATAAGGCAATCATAATAGTTACCATTCCGTCCTCGGTGTTTATCTGCAAGAGCTTCAAATTCCTTCCACCTTGCATCCCAATCAATATTTTTTCGATCTTCATATCTTTTACAAGGCATACAGATTCCATCGTCATCAAAAGAGATATAAGGTCTTGTATCAGGCATTATACATTTTTTACAATATCTCATTTTATTCAATTAAAAACTGATTATTTGATTAAAAACAAACAAACAAATATCTCTTAAATGTTTATCTATTTTTAAAAATTATATTAACTTAATAGGTTATATGCTATAAAATTTAAAATAAATTTTTCGTTTTTGATATAATTTTTTAAAGAGTTTAGTGAAATGTTTCAAAGGAACAAAATTTTTATCAATTCAATATATTTAAAATTAGATTACAATAAATCATCAAATGTTATATTATAATATTTTTTAATATCTTTTTGAGTAATTTTTCCTTCAATTTCATTAAATTTATCTGGTGGTATCCCTGGTTCATTTCTTAGAAACATAACATTTTCCCTGGTAATTTTACTACCTTTAGCAATATCCTTTATTGCCACTATACTTTTTTTACAATAGGCTCGATAAATTAGTTCACCCTCCGTAAAACTTCTAATTTCTTTCTTTCCTATACTTTTTTCGCATATTCTCAATAGATTTACAAAATCTATGAAATTTTCAGGGTTTAATGAAGATTCATAATCAATTCCTTTATCTTCTCTAGTTAGAATAAAGTGTTTTTCAATAACACTAGCTCCATATCCAATAGACATAATTGGAATAATTTTTGCTAAAATTGAACCTGCATCAATATGATCATAGAATCCAATATTTAAACCAAATATTCTTTCTAAAGATCTGATATAATTTAAATTTGAATCCTCAATTCTAGTAGGAAATCCTTGATAACCATGCATCAATATTAGATCTTTATTTCCATTTTTTCTTAGATAATCAATTGCTTTTTTTATTTCAGCAACAGTTGAAGCTCCACAACCTAGAAATATTGGCTTCTTAGACATAGCAACTTTTTTTAAAAGTTCTGGATTTGAGATATCAGATGAATGTACTTTAAAAGCGTCAACTCCTTTATCTATTAAAAATTTTATACTTTCAATATCATATCCCGCAGCAAAGAATATTATATCCTCCTTCTTTATTATTTCTATCACTTTTGACCATTCATCTTGTGTTAATTCTAATCGCTTAATTAAATCATAATCTTTATAGATTGGAGACATATATCTCTCTTTTTTAAATACTTGAATCTGAATTGCATCTGCTGTAGCTTTAGCTGCTAAATTAACTAAATCGCATGCATTTTTAACATTTCCTTGGTGAGCACAAGCCATTTCTGCGATTAAAAATGTAGGATATCCTTCTCCAATAATTTTATTTTTAATTTTCATTGGTTCTACCATAATATATATCTCCAAAAGAGTAGATTAATTAATAATATTTAATAGTTTAAAAAAAGTTTTTATTTAATAATAAAGTAGAAATTAATTTTTTATGATTTATTGAATTTAAAATTAAAAATAGAATTTAATGAAAGAAATTTCAATTAATGGAAAAAAAATCGGACCTGAATCACCTATTTTTTTAATTGCCGAAGCCGGAGTAAATCATAACGGTAAATTAAATTTAGCTAAAAAGATGATTGATATCGCCCTTGAGGCGAAGGTAGATGCTATAAAGTTTCAAACCTTTTCAACAGAAAAATTATTATTAAAAACAACTCCAAAAATTAAATATCAGAAAGAAAACGTAGAAGACCAAGAAAATTTTTATGATATGCTCAAAAAGTATGAATTAACGATAGAAGATTTTAAAATCCTAAATAATTATTGCAAAGAAATAGGTTTAATATTTCTATCTACTCCTTTTGATGAAATTTCAGTTAAATGGTTAGATATTTTAAATATTTCTGCTTTTAAAATTGGTTCTGGTGATATGAATAATTTTCCGTTATTAAAATTGATTTCTTCAAAAAAAAAACCAATTTTGTTATCAACAGGTATGGCAACTTTGGAAGAGGTTATAGAATCAGTCAATTTCTTAAAATCAAACAATGTTGAAGATATAGTTATTTTTCAATGCACCACAAATTATCCTTCAAATTATGAAGAAATAAATCTTAATGTTATTGATACGTATAAGAAAGAATTTCCAAATAATATTATTGGATTCTCTGATCATTCTTTAGGATTTGAAGCATCTATTGGAGCTGCTGCAAAAGGAGTAAAAGTTATAGAGAAACATTTTACTATAAATAAAGAAATGGATGGACCGGATCATAAAGCTTCTCTAAATCCTAGAGAGTTAAAAGAATGGGTAAAACACATAAGGAATCTTGAAAAAGCACTAGGGGATTATAAAAAATTTCCTTCAAAAAATGAACAAGAAATTGCTAAAATTGCGAGAAAAAGCATTGTTACTTTAAGTGATTTGAAAGAAGGAGATTTAATAAAAAGGGAAGATATAGATATAAAAAGACCGGGATATGGTATATCTCCAAAATATTTTAACTCCTTAATTGGAAAAACTATTAAAAGGAATGTTCCAAAAAATTCAATTCTTTTCTGGGAGGATGTAGAATAATTGTCTAAAAAAAAAATATGTATTGTCACAGGAGCTAGATCCGATTATGCTTATCTAGAATTAATAATAAAAAAGGTTGAAGAATCTGAAAACTTAGAATTATCTTTGTTTGTAACAGGTCTACATTTATTAAAAAAATATGGTGAAACAATTAAAATAATAAAAAATGATGGATTTCCAATAAAAAAAGTTATACTTATGTATGATGAAAATAATTTCGAACAAGAGAATTTAGGTAAGTATGTTGGAAAAGCAATACTAAACTTTACAGAAGCATTGAATGAAGAAAAACCAGATATATTGTTAGTATTGGGAGATAGATATGAACCTTTAGCTGCAGTTATTGCTGCTACTACCTTATCGATACCAATTGCCCATATTCATGGTGGTGATAATGTTTTTCAAGGACAAGTTGATGAACAAATTCGACATGCTATTACAAAATTCGCTCATATCCATTTTCCTGCAACTCAAAAAAGCGAAAGAAGAATTGAATTACTGGGCGAAGAAAAGTGGAGAATTCATATGGTTGGTTCCCCAACTATAGATAAAATTAACTTAGAGAAAAAAAAATTAATAAGTAAGGAGGATATTTGCAAAGATTTTAAATTTACTAGGTATGAAAAATTAGTTCTTTGTATTCAACATCCATATATATTTGAAGCGGAATTGGCGGGTTCGCAAATAAAAACCACGCTTGATGTACTAAAAAAACTTAGTTTGCAAACAATTATTATATATCCAAATAATGATCCAGGCAGTGATTTAATAATAAAAGAAATAGAATCCAATAGGGATGTGCAAAATTTTAGAATTCGTAAGAATTTAGAGAGAAAAGTATATTTAAGTTTATTGAATAACGTAAATCTCTTAATTGGAAATTCAAGTGGTGGATTAATTGAATCACCAATGTTTAAATTACCAGTAGTAAATATAGGAGATAGAAATAGAGGAAGAGAGAGTGGTGATAATGTAATTAATGTTGCTCCAGTTTACTCAGAAATTGAAAAAAGTGTAAGTAAAGCATTTTCAGACGAATTTAAAGCATTTTGTAAAATGGTAAAAAATCCTTATGGAGATGGAAAAGCTTCGGATCGGATAATTAAAATATTAGAAAATTTAGAAATAAATGTGAAATTAATGAAAAAAAGATTAACTTATGATGTTTAAATATCTTCAAATTTAACTTTTGGGCGATTTCCTATTACTTTACATGGATTTCCTACGTTTATTGTCCATGGTTTAACATCTTTCAAAACTAGACTATTACTACCGATAATTGCCCCCTTACCAATTATAACTCCTGGATGGAC
The DNA here is from genome assembly GCA_030606485.1 of Promethearchaeota archaeon. GTDB lineage: Archaea > Asgardarchaeota > Lokiarchaeia > Sigyniarchaeales > SOKP01 > 6H3-1. The sequence goes on from JAUWGH010000001.1 coordinate 560,911, forward strand.
AACTGAATTTGTCCCTATAAATGCATCCTTTTCGATCCTCACAAATGAAACCTTAACGTTTCTTTGTTCTTTAGGCAAAACAGTTGACATCCTATGCCCTCCATGGTATGTATCAGTACCAGTTAATATTCTTGCTCCATCTGCTAATACAGTGTAATCTCCTAAATAGAGTTTTCCCCCACCAATAACGCTCACAAAACGAGATATATGAACATATCTTCCGATTTTTATACCATTTCCTCCATAAATAAAGGTAAAATCATCTATTTCAGAGAAGTCTCCGATTTCTATAACTTCAGGTTTTATAATTTTTGCAGAGTCAAAAATTTTGACACCCTTACCGATTTTTTTAAATTGATTCATATTGAATATATAGAATTTAAAAAAATTAATAATATCATTCTTTCTATTGAAATAATTAAAAATTAAAAAATAACAAAATTCAGAGAGATTGAAATTACCTAAGATGATATTTTTACAACCATAATGTGAATTGTAGTTTTAACATTGTTTTAATATCAATTTAATAATTTTTTCAGTCGAAGGCTCATTTTCATCATAAAAATTGAATAAATGGGAGCTCTTCATAATTTCTTTAGAATAATTTTTATAGAATTCCTTATTAGTGATCAATTCTTTCATTAGTTTTTTCAGTGATTCGAGTGACTTTGCAATTTTTATAAACTTCTCATCGCTAAAGGAATATCTTCCTGTATACTGAAATCCTCTATTTAGAAAATCTAATAAAATAACTGGAATCCCTATTATCATTGCCTCTAAAATTGTAGTAGATAAGGTAGTTAATAATAGATCGCATGATTTAATTAATTCTAAAATATTAACATCTCTCACAATTATTGCATTTGAATTTAAGTCTTGTACAATTTTTTTATGAAGAATTCCATCTTCTCTTGGATGAAGCTTTATAATTAAATTTTTATCAAGATTTAACTCTTTTAAAGAATAAATAATTGTAGTAATTATCCTTGTAAGAAATTTTCTCCCAATAGGACTTGATGTGAATAATATTTTAAATTTATCTTTTTCAAATTTATATTTTGAGTTATTAAACATATCATTAATTTTATATAATTGTTTTATTTCACCTTTATAGAAATTATCATAACGTGGATATCCTGTAATTTTGATCTTATCCTTTGGTTCCCCTTTTTTTTTATAATACTCTAAACCAGACTCCCCTCCTACTATAATATAAGTAAAATCCCTCTTGCAAATAAATTCATCATAAATAGGGGTTCCGGCATGAGGAACATAAATAATCGGAATATTATTCATCTTACAAATTTTAGCATATCCCTTACCCTCTATTTTCATTTCATCAGCTGAAACAACAAAATTTGGAGAGTTTACTTTAATAATTTGATTAAAATGAATAAAATTGTTAAAAATCTCGATTAAAATATAAAACAGCTTCATATCGTAAAAATTTTTCATAAAAAATTTTAGAGTAAATCCATTGTAATTCAAATTTTTTAATATTTTATCTTCATTATCCTTCCAAATTCTTCTTTTCTGGATTAAAAATTTTACTTCTTTATTCAAATGTTTTTTTGGGAAAAAATTTTTATTAGAATAATAAAAGGCATTAACAGATTTATATTGTTTTAATTTTAGATATATTGGATTTATGCTATTGAAGTGATTTTTAGTATTTGCAATAAACATAATATTTTTTTTTCCATTTTTCCTAAAGACATCCTCGTTTGGAAATTTTTTATTAATATAAATTTTAATAGAACCAGCTAATCGAGTAAGAAAGTAAGTAAAAAAATTTAGAAAAATTAAAAATTTTGAAAGTCTCTTTCTTAAAGGATCTCGATACATCTCGATCTTAATACAGTCGAGGTTTAATAAGTGAAGGATTTCTAAAGAGCTTTTAGAATAGTTAAATAAAATAATTTTATCATAATTACTATTATGAATAAGTAATCTTAATAATTCAATCTTACCTAAAATGGTTTTAAAATATTCAGTCATATTTAGTTCTAATAAATTACCAATAGAAATACCTTGAAAATGAAATGTCCTTAAATTATTTAGATTATTAATAAACTTGATAAAAAGTTCTTTAGTTTTATTTTTGATCTTATTTTTTAATTTTAAAAATTCAGTCCTGTCAAGGTCGATTCTAAAATCTGAAAGATAATTAATTAAAATATTTTCTTTAATCTCAAATTTTTCTTGCGTATCAATTATAAACTCGATTTTTATATCTTTACCATATGTTTTTCTTAATTTATTAATATGGGTTTTTAATTTGAATTTTTTATGCTTTAATAAAAGTTTAATTATGAATTTGGGCAGATGTGAATAAAATGGGCTGAAAAAATTATCTATAATTAATATTTGCATTATAAATCTTTGATTAAATTAATTAAAATCATCATATATTAAATTATATTTTTTTTATATCTTTTTTAACTACATTACCTTCAATTTCTTTAAATTTAACAGGTGATTCCCTAGGTCATTCCAAACAAATATAACCTTTTCATGAATAATTTTATCACCTTAAGAAATATCAATTTTTGCGACAATAATTTTTTTACAATATATACGATAATTTAATTCTCTTTCCATTAACTCTCTAATCTTATTGCTACCGTTTGTGTTTTCGCTTTCTCTCAATTATTTATTTATTTCTAGATAGATTTGATGGTATTCAGTATATCTCACATACCAAGCTGTATCAATGTCAATTACTATATTAAAAAAATTATCATCAAAAGGTATTTCTCTCATGTCAGCGATTAAAAAACATTTTTTAAAATCGTTAAGTATTATAATTTCTTCTTCCAATCTTCTATCAAATTTCATAATTCTTGATTTTGCAATATCAATTCCATGTACATCGAATCCCTCTCGAATTAAAAACCAGGAATTTGCACCGTGTCTAATTCTTAAATCAAAAATTTTGATTTGTTTTCTTTCATTAAGTTGTAATCTGAAAAAATTTCTTTCAATGAACCTTACTAATTTTTCATTAGGATATCTCCCCCACGATCTTGAGGATTGGATTTGTTTCCATTGGTGTTCGTTAGAATTGGTTACTTTTTATCACTTATTTATTCAGTTTTATTTCAATTATTTTATTATGTTCATAATTTTAATTAAAATATTTTAATTTTTTTACTTAATTTTTTTTTAATATCGATTATTGAGATTTTACTAATAATTTTATTGATTTCATAAGGTTTTAATGTTCCATTTGCTCGTTTAATTACAAATTATAGATCAAAGATATAATCTTGATGATATGAATATTATTTTAGATAAGGTCAAAACTGTTGTATAAAATTTTTTTAAGGGATTATATGTTTTTATAATTAAGTTAAATATGTCCGAATAATTAAAGAAGATAATTTTATTTATTCTGTGAAGTGAAAATATTTTGGATTTCTCATCTTTTTTTGAGGATAAGGTTATTTTAGTAACTGGTGGAACAGGTTCAATTGGTTCTGAAATTGTGGCAAAATTGCTAAATTACAATCCAAATACTATTCGTATATTAACCAATTCAGAAAATGAATTGTGGGAAACAAAACTAAGATTTAAAAAATTTAGTGAAAAACTTCGATTTCTTTTAGGAGATATTAGAAATTTTGAAAGGATGAAACGGGCTACAAAAGAGGTTGATTTTGTTTTTAATGCAGCTGCGATAAAACATGTCCCTTTTAGTGAATATAATCCAATAGAAGCGACTAATGTAAATATCTTCGGTTTAGAAAATATTATAGAAAGTTGTTTTATTAATCGTGTTAAAAAATTAGTTCATATTTCTACAGATAAAGCTGTTAATCCAACCACTGTGATGGGTGCAACTAAAATGCTTGGAGAGCGTTTATGTATTTCACGAGATTTTGCTAAGGGAGCCTCACCAACTAATATCGCTTGTGTTCGATTTGGGAATGTGCTTGGGTCTAGAGGTTCGATCATTCCTTTAATTAAAAATCAAATTAAAACAGGCGATATAGTTACCTTAACAGATGAAAAAATGAATAGATTTTTCGTGTCAATTTCTCAAGCTGCTGAATTAATTTTGCAAGCAATGGTTCTGGCAAAAGGAGGAGAAATTTTTGTATTAAAAATGCCAACTATACATATTAAAGATTTAATAGAAATAATAATTGAAGAATATGCCCCAAAAATTGGAAAGAATCCCAATTCAATAAAGATTAAAGTTGTTGGACCTCGTTTGGGGGAAAAAACCGACGAGTATCTAATCTCGAGTATTGAGTTCTTCTCATGTTATGAAATGGCTGATATGTATATCATCTATCCAATGTTAAATTTTGGGGGAAATATACAAGCTAGAGAGATCATTAGGAATAGTAAAGCTGTCAAAATTGATGAAAACTTTAAATATTGCACAGAAAATGGAAAACCTTTAAGTAAATCAGAAATAAAAGAAACTCTTAGAAAATTCAACTTAATTTAATTCATGTGTGATTCTTAATGGCAAAAAAATATCCACTTTTTGATATCTATTGGGATAAAGAAGATATTCAAATGGTTACACATATTATTAAAAGAGGTTCTTATTGGGCAGCTGGTCCAGAAATACAAGAATTTGAAAAAAAACTTTCAAAATATTTTAATACAAAATATGTTGTAACGTTTAATTCAGGGACTTCTGCTCTGTATTCTGTACTTTTAGCTTATGAAATAACTTCAGGTGAGGTAATCGTCCCTTCAATGTCCTTTATTTCTACTGCCAACGCTGTTATTTTAGCAGGAGCAAAACCTGTTTTTGCTGAAATCGAAAAGGAAACAATTGGCTTAGATCCAGAAGATGTGAAGAAAAAAATTACTGATAAAACTAAAGCTATTATTCCAATGCATTATGGAGGTAAAGTTTGCAAAAATATTGAGGTTTTGCGTGAAATCGCTGATGAACATGGATTAATCCTTATCGAAGATAATGCAGAAAGTTTTGGAGCAAAAATTAATGATAAATTTGCAGGAACTATTGGACATGCTGGTATGCTTAGTTTTTGTCAAAATAAAATTATAACAACGGGAGAGGGTGGTGCTATTTGCACAAATGATGAGAAAATCTATGAAAAACTACTTTTAATTAGATCTCATGGTCGTGTTGAAAAACCCGGAACTGATTATTTTTCAAATATCAATGTTTCAGATTATATTCAAGTGGGATATAATTATAGAATGCCTACAATGTGTGCTGCCTTAGGTATTTCTCAATTAAAAAAGATTGAAAAAATTATAGAATTAAGGAGAAAACGAGGTAAATATTATGATGAAAATCTCAAAGAAATACCTAAAATTGACATCATTCCAGAATTAATTGGAAGTAGAACAGTATATCAGTTATATAGTATTTTATTGAAAAATCTTGAGAAAAGGTCTAAATTACAAAATTATCTCTTAAAGAATGGGATATTTACTAAAATTTATTTCGAACCCATTCATTTGAAGACATTTTATAGAAAAAAATTTGGATATCATGAAGGGAATCTTCCAATAACTGAGAGTCTCTCAAGCAGAATCTTAACTCTCCCATTTTCATTGCTATTTAAAGATGAAGATCAGGATTATATCATAAATACAATAAAAAATTTCTTTAATTGATTTAAACCAAGTTCATAATGAACCCTCTTTGTCAATTTCTTCTATTTCTTTTTCCTCTTAAAATAATAATTTTTTAACAATATTACCTATAAACCATTCTAACCGAAAATATAGATGTATTTTTCCCAAATAATTCTTAAAATCTCAATAACAACTAATAAAACTATGAATTACATAAGTTTTATATAAACAGGAAAACTGCTCTTAAAATCTTTATTAAAAAATGTAGAAAATAAAAATATTCCCACATTCATAATTCTGAAATGTACATAATATAGGGAAAATGAAAGTTCAACCCAATTTTCAAGAGAATTGATCATAATTGGTGTTTTAGCCTCTTTATCAAATAGATATCGAGAAAGAATAAGTATAATTAATAATCATTCGATTATAGTATCAAATTTAAGTTCAGGAATCTTAAAATTATGAAGCAATAAAAAAAAATTCATGCCCAAAATAAGTAATAAGATTCCAATTACTAACAAAGATATAAATAAATATTGGTCTTCATTTAATATTATTGAGATATGAGAGGAGTTGTAAGATATGATAAAACCTATTAAAATTAAAGAAAAAGTCATTGGAGAGACATATCCTACATTTTTGATTGCCGAAATGGCATGTGCACATCAAGGAGATGTTAAACAAGCGTGTGAATTAGTTGATGTTGCGGCTAGAGCAAAAGCAGATGCAATTCAAATTCAAGTGTATAAAAAAGAAATATATATGAATCCCCTTTATGAAAGTTATGATTTAATCACTCGGTTAGAATTATCTCAAAATGAGTGGCTAAAAGTAATTAATAAAATTAAAAAGAAGAATATGTTATTCTTTGCTGCCGGTTATGATATATATAGCATAAAATTTTTAATTGAAAATGGCGTTGACGCATTTAAAATCCATTCTGCCGATATATCTAATCCTGAAGTTTTAAAAGAAGTTGCTAAACCAAGGAAACCTATATTTTTAAGTTGTGGTGCTTCAAAAGTAGATGAAATTAAAAAAGCAATTGATTTTTTGAGAAAAAACGGAGTAGATGATGTCATATTAATGCATGGATATCAAGGATTTCCAACAAAGATAGAAGATAATCATTTAAATTATATAAAAACCTTAAGACGGTTGTTTGGTTTAAATGTAGGCTATTATGATCATGTAGATGGAGGTTCTATTTTAGCAAAAATAATTCCCATTATGGCTATAGGTTATGGAGCTCAGGCTATTGAGAAACACTTCATATTATCTAGAGAAAATAAAGGTATTGATTAGGAATCGTCTTTAGATAAGGAAAATTTCATAGAATTTTGTTCGCTTTTAAGGGAATGTGAAAAAGCAATAGGGACAAAAGAAGTAAGAAGCCTTACTGAAGGGGAATTAAACTATCGGGCATACGCTAAAAAAAGCATCGTTGCGTGTGTTGAAATCCCAAAAGGAACTAAGATCACTCGAGATAAAGTTATGTTTGTTAGAAGCGATCCGGGCATTCCACCTGATAAATTTCAAGAAATTGAAGGAAAAACGGCAAAAAAAGACATTAAACGATATCACAATATCACATATGACGCTTTTTAAAATCGAACTGAATCATTTTAAGGATTGAAAACTTCTATTTATTGATAAAAAATTTGAAAAAATATTAATATCTATGATTAATAATCTAAAATCAATGTTTTCGTCAATAAAATTTATCTCAAAAAAGATATTCTCCCGAATATCACTAAAACATTTTATTAGTGATGTTTACTTTAGTTTTTTGAGTTATTTTCGCCGATATTTGCAAAGAAGAATGGTTGCTGAGAAGAAATTCATCAGAAGTATTTTTGATTATTTTTCAGATAAATTGGATGAGATTGAATATAAAAAATTAGCACCCAGAAGGCACATACTATTTAATGAAGAAGAAAAGCAATTTTTAGATCTTAATATAAAATGCTCAAAAAGAATAAAAAGGAATAAAGAAAAGGGTTATATTCAAAAAGAAGTATTCTCTTGTAAATTCAAAAATATAAAATTTTTTGGTCATTCTGGAGGTTTTACCTTCGGAAAAAAGCCCTTATTAGAATCTACTGCTACATTAAATCGCTTACGCAACTATACATTTACGGTAAATACTCCTCTCTTGGTACATAAACGGATGAAAGGTGTATTTACTTCTCTAATGCATATTGAAAATCATATCTATTATCATTTTTTATTTGAAGGCATTCCAAGGTTTTATGGTATTTTACAAATTGAGGAACCAGAAATAAATCTAATAATTCCTGAGAATACTCCTAAATGGCAAATTGAAATATTTAAAATTTTTTTAGATAAGAGATTTAAACTTTTACATATAAAAAAAAATGAAGTTTGGGAATTAGAAAATTATTACTTTCCTTCTTTTTGGCATGTTGATTGCTCAGCTTACATTCCCCGTGAATTATTAAATTTCTTTAGAAATAAGATATTTGAGTATTATAAGATTGACACAAACATAAAAAGAAACAGAAGGCTAATCCTAAGCAGAGAAAAAGTTAAGCGTAGGCATATTTTAAATAGAAAACAATTTTTAAATTTATTAAAAAAATATAATTTTGAAAATGTCCATCCACAAGATATGACCTTTAAAGAACAAGTGGAACTATTTAATTCTGCCGAAATTGTAATTGGAATGGAGGGATCTGCTTTTGTTAATGTTGTTTTTGGTACTAATCTTAAAGTAGTGGTGATCTTTCCATCAAATTATATTACAACTCATTGGATGCTTTCTTCCAAATCATTAAATTTTACTTATAGATATACAATAGGCTACAACTCGACTCCAAAGTTTGACTGCAAGGTAGATTTAGATGAGGTTGAGAAGATTGTAAAAGAATTATTAGAAAATTAGATTTATAATTTTTTATATACATATAAATATTTGCCATCTTCATTAGTCGGTCCCCACATGTGCTTTTTTATAATTCTCTCAAAACCAATATCTTGAATTATACCATCAAACTTACCCGCATACTTCTGATTATATTCAAGAGCTAATTTGTATCCTTTAAACCTTGCTGTAAAAAATAATAGCCCATTCTCATTTAATATTTGATATATTTTTTGAATAACCTTAATTGGGTCAGGAGTGTGCATTACGACCTCAAAACAAGTCACAGCATCATACTTTTCAGGAAGTTTTTCATCAGAAGTAAGTTCAATGGAGGTGATATTTAGGTTTCTCTTTTTAAATCTCCATTTCGCAAATTCAAAAGTTTTTCCGGGAAGATCATATGCTATAGCGCGAAGTCCTGCTTCCGCAGCTTCAATACTATCTTGGCCAATTCCACAACCATAATCAAGAACGGTTTTAACATTATGCTCTTTCATTATCTCAATACAATGTTTTCGCATTTTAGATTTTACTTCAGTGGCATGATACTCCATCAACTCAAAGATATAATTTTTGGTATTAGCATAGAAATCTCTCAGTTGACTGGGATTTCTTATATTTTGAATAAATTCTTCAAATTCTTCTTCAGTTACATGAGACCATTTATTATATCCTTCGTACTTCTTTGATATTTCCTCATACTTTTCCTTTAATTTATTAATATCTATTTGTAAATATTCAGAAATTTCTTGAAATGCTTGATTTAGGTTCAAAAATTATCTCACCAGTATTTTTTTTATCACATCTGAAATTTTTATTAATTCTTCCTCGGAAATCCATGGATGCATCGGTAAGGAAAGAATTTCATTACATATTTTTTCCGTAATTGGTAATCTATTAGTTTTTGTATAGTTAGAATACGCTTTTGATAGATGCACTGGAATTGGATAATGGATATAATTCTGGATTTCATTCTTATCAAAAGATTCTTTCAAATAATCTCTTTTTTTAGATCTAATTACATATAGGTGATATATGTGTTTAGAATACTCTTTCTCAATTGGGGTAATTATATCCGTTTTTTCTAATAATTGATTATATTTTTGCGCGTGTTCTCTCCTCTTTTTATTCCAATTGTCGAGATATTTTAATTTTACTCTGAGAATCGCTGCTTGTAATTCATCTAATCTACTATTAATTCCAATAAAATCATGATAATATCTTTTTCTTTGTCCATAATTTCTAAATTGCTTTAATTTTATCGCTAGTTCCTCATTATCAGTAATTAACATTCCAGCATCCCCATAAGCCCCTAAATTTTTCGAAGGATAGAAACTGAAACATCCAATATCGCCAATTCCCCCAACTTTTTTTCCTTTATATTCTGTACCGTGAGCTTGACAAGCGTCTTCAATTACAATTATTTTATTTTTCTCTGAAATTTCCATAATTGGATCCATATTTGCACTATTTCCATATAAATGAACCAACATAATTGCTTTAGTTTTATTTGTAATCTTTTCTTCAATCTTGGAAGTATCAATATTGTATGTATCTTCTTCGATATCAACAAAAATCGGTGTTGCTCCACATCTAGCAATTGCATCTACTGTAGATGTCATTGTATGAGATACAGTAATTACCTCATCACCTCTACCAATGTCGTTTGCTAAGACTGCTAGAAGAAGCGCATCAGATCCAGAATTAACACCAATACCGAATTTTGCTCCAATATAGTCAGAAAATTCCTTTTCGAAATATTCCAATTCTTCTCCAAAAATAAACCATTGCCTTTCTAATACTCGTTCTAGCGCTTCTTGAATTTCTTCTTTAATCTTCTCGTAGCCTTTTTTGAAATCTACAAATAATATCAAATTATCTCATATCATTTAATCCTTTAGTAATTTAATCATACCTTACAATATAATATATAATGCAACTCATCTCTTATTAATCCAATTATAACTCTTAATTTTTTAGAATAAGAAATATCATATGGATACTAAAATATTTAAAACCTATGTCGTATTTTTTCAATATATTATACTTTTAAAAAAATTGAAAGAATTAAAACATACTTACATATCAAATGTCTAAATCTTCTTGCTCGTTAAAGGATTGCAGAATAATTGAGTTGCCTAAAATTTATGACGCTAGAGGAAATCTTACTTTCATAGAAAATAGTCGTCATATACCTTTCAATATAAAAAGAGTTTTTTATCTTTATGATGTTCCTGGCGGTGAAACCAGAGGGGGGCATGCTCATTTAGATTTAGAGCAGTTCATAATCGCAGTCTCTGGCAGTTTCGATGTAATATTGGATGATGGGTTTGAAAGAAAAGTCTTTAGTCTAAATAGATCGTATTACGGATTATACATTCCTTCCATGATATGGCGCGAATTGGAGAATTTTTCATCCGGATCCGTTTGTTTAGTCTTAACTTCAGATTTCTATAAAGAAGAAGATTATATTCTAAATTACGATTATTATAAGAAGATCGTAAGAGAATCTGATAAATAAATGATTTACATAATATCCTAATAGAATTAAATGAAGTTACTAATATCTCGACTGAGGATTTTTAATTCCTTTTTCTTAGCTATTCATAAATTTTTCCTATTCCTTCTCTGATGTCCGTTAAATTGATATCAATCCGCTCTAAATTATCTGCGATAATTGTGTCAATTTTTCCAAAAAAATCCCCAATTTCTTTATTTCTTAATGTTTTTTCATATCTTTTTCCGGGGATATTGTGCCTAATGCTGGTTATTATTTTTTGACTATAATCCGAAATAATTGCAATCGTAACTAATCCTCGTAAGATCTTTCATATAAAGTTAATAACAAGTAAATGATTTTAGAGCAAAAATTTAATTTAATTATCTAAAAAAATAGAATTAAAAGTTGGAGGGTAACATAAATCTATTATTTTTAGATAATTTCTTTAATCTACATGTAGAGTAAGAAATAATAAATTTTAAAAATATATTTTTCCATTACTTAAAAAATTTAAGTCATAAAAAGTTAGAGATAAATTAATTAAAAATATCAAGATTATGTCAAAGAAAATATTAATAACTGGTGGAGCTGGATTTATAGGCTCGCATTTAGTTGATTTTTTGATAGAAAAAGGGCATGATATAATTGTTTTTGACAATTTAGAAGAACAAGTTCATGGAAAAATTGGAAAACCCCCTGAATACTTGAATAAAAATATAAAATTTCTAAAAGGAAATCTCGCAAATTACGAGAATTTGTATTCAGCAGTAAAAGATGTGGAGATAATATTTCATTTGGCTGCGGCTGTCGGTGTAGGTCAATCAATGTACCAAATTGCTAAATATATAGAATATAACACAATGGGAACTGCGAATTTATTAGATATTTTAGTCAATAAGGAGCATAATGTTAAGAAATTAATTGTTGGTTCTTCAATGTCCATATATGGTGAAGGTAAATATAAATGTGAATCATGTGGGTACATGTATCCAAAATTAAGAGAAATTAAAGATTTAAAATCTGGCTTTTGGGAATTCAAATGCAAAAATTGTGGTAAGCAGCTAACATCTCTTCCAACAGATGAAGAAAAATCATTGGATTCAACATCAATATATGCAATGAGTAAAAAACACCAAGAAAAAATGAGTTTATTAATTGGAGAGACATACGGAATTGATACAACAGCATTAAGATTATTTAATGTATATGGTTCAAGACAGGCATTATCAAATCCTTATACTGGTGTTTGTGCAATCTTTTGCTCAAACTTATTATGTGGAAATCCCCCCCTTATCTTCGAAGATGGGTTACAGTCAAGAGATTTTGTTAATGTGAAAGATATATGTCAGTCTTTATTTTTATCTATGGAAAAATCACAAGCTAAAGGAGAAATTTTCAATGTAGGTACAGGAGAGCCCATTACAATTAAATCAATTGCAGAAATTCTAACTCAAAAAATAAATCCAGAGATAAAACCAATTATTACGAATAAATTTAGAGCTGGAGATATAAGGCATTGTGTCTCAGACATTACAAAAATAAAACAGAAATTAGGATATAAACCAAAAATATCATTTGAAGATGGTATTGAAGAATTAATTCAATGGGTTAAAACCCAAGTGGGAAAAGTTGAGGATAAATCGAAGAAAGCATTAGAAGAATTAAAAAATAAAGGTCTTGTATGAAAAATATTTTATTAAGAAATTATGATTTAATATATCTCTAATCCACCAAAATTTAATTTACATGGAAGCAATTTGAGTTTTTCTTTAAGTAATGTCTTTTTTAAATCGTATTCACAACCCTTTTCAGCTAAAATAACTGCAGACCCACCTCCACCGGCTCCATTGCATTTAAACCCAATAGCTCCATTTTGAAAGGCAAGTTTTTCAGTTTTTTTAATAATTGGGGGTGTCATCATAGAATGCAATGCTTTTTGAGCTTCCCAATTTTTATTCATTATTTCTCCAACTTCGTGAATATCTTCAGAATTTATAGCCCGGACCATTTCATATGCAGATTTTTTTAGCATATCAAATGCTTTTATCGTTGATTCATTTTCTTCTTTAAAATTTTGTATTACTTGTAAATGCATTTCACTGGAACTTCTTGAACCAAAATAAACAAGTATCATTTGGCTTTCTAATTCAAATATTCTTTTATTATCAACTTTAATGTTTGATATTTTTACAGCAGGATAATTTATTTCCATAAAATTTATACCGCCAAATGCAGCTGCATATTGATCTTGAACACCACTTTCTAAACCAAGTTCTTCTGTCTCGAGTTTATGTGCTAATTCTGCTATTTGGTATGGACTAAGATATTTATCAGAGAATTTAGACAATGCACCAATCAATGCAACAGCAATGCTCGCGCTTGTCCCTGTTCCACAACTTGGTGGTGCATCTGATCTAGCATAAATATCTAATCCTGATTTGATTTCCATACGTTTAACAGCAGCCTTTAATAAATCCAGTATTCCATCATATTCAATTTGTCGATAATCTTTAATTTTTGCGTTTAAATCAAGATTCTCTGAGATGATGTTAATTGAATTACTATTATTCTCAACCAATCTTATATAACTATATAAATCAACACAAAAATTGATAACTGCTCCTTGTTTATAAAACCAAGTGTCTGTCCATCCACCAATATCACAAACTCTTACCGGTGCCCTGGAATAAATTACTTTCATTCTTTTTAGCTCCAAATTAATGAAAAAAATTATTTAAAAAAATTATTCTACTAGAAATTATCCTAATTGTAATAAAATAATTTTGATGTTATTCCTTTAAAATTTTGTATGGCACAGAAAGAATATTAAATAAAGCATAATTTTTAAACAATTATAAAACATTAATTTTAAGGATAAAATCATTATGAGTAAAAATTATATTCCAATTGAAAAAGTATTAGAAAAAAATGAACATATTTATAAACTGGAGTCTCAAGGGTTCATTATTAACTCTAATAACCTAGAAAATTATCTTAAACAATTTGAAGGGGTAGATTCAAAAAACCCTACTGAAAGTTTTTGGAAAGATAAAAGAGTTTTAATTACCGGCTTAGCTGGATTTGCAGGAAGTCATTTAGCTGAATATTTATTGAACTTGGGAGCAGAAGTATATGGTACTGTAAGAAGACATGCAGTGCCAAAGTATGAAAACATTGAACATATAAGAGATAAGATATCTTTTCAGGAAATGGACTTAACAAGTTTGGAGAGAACTCTTTCAATTTTCAAGAAAATTCAGCCACAACATATTTTTCATTTAGCAGCCGAGAGTTTTGTCCCTACTAGCTTCAGAGAACCAAATCGAGTTATGTATAATAATACAGCATGTACCGTAAATATTTTTGAAGCAGCGAGAGTATATGATTCAGATTTGGAAAGTATTCAAGTAGCTTGTAGTAGTGAACAATATGGATTGGTTGGAATAGATGAGATTCCAGTCACTGAGGAATTAAAGAAAAATCCCTTTAGACCTCGAAGTATATATGGAATTACTAAAGTAGTTACTGAATATACAGCAAATTTATATAATAAAGCATATGGGCTTCCTAGTTTCATTACTCGAGGCTTTAATCATGAAGGCCCAAGACGTGGTTTACAGTTTGTCACAAGCGTAATTCATAGACAAATTATTAGAGTTTTAGAAGGGAAACAAAATAATATAGTTATTGGTAATCCTAATGCAATTAGAGATTTTACCCACGTTATAGATACCGTTCGAGCCTATATATTAGTTTGTGAAAAGGGCAGAAAAGCTGAACCATATAATGTTTGTTCTGGTAAAGGAATTAGTATCGCCGATTATATTGAGATTTGTAAAACTCTTTATGATTTGGATGTTCCGGTATTGATTGATTCTGATAGGATAAGACCCAGCGATGTTCCAATTCTTATTGGTAATAATGAAAAAATTAAAAGTGAAATTGGCTGGGCTCCATTGTATCCCATTACAAAAATTATGAAGGATGGGATTAGCTACTTTCAAGAACACAAGGAATTTTTAGATATTGAATCACATTAATCTATTCTCTCTAATTTTATTTAATAAAAAAATTTAGAGAAAAGACTTAATCGATCAATTTTTTTATATTTCTCAATTTCTTCTTAATTATCAAAGGCAAAAATGAAAACTTATTCAATATAGTTCCTATTAACGTTGTAATTCTAAATAATTTATAAAAATATATTAAAAAATTTAATCTATAAAATGCAATTCTAAAATAATTAAAATATAATTCCTTTTTTGTTAAATTTGGGATATTTGTATTTAATCTTCTCTTATACGCTTTTAATTTAGCGATATAATGATAAACTTTAGCCTTAAATTGATTTTTTCCTTGAGAAATTCCTTGTTCATGACTTCGATAATAATATAAAGGCTTATCTATAAATTTCAATTTTGAAACCTCTTCTAATTTAAAAATTATATCTTTATCTACAGCAAATTTTTGATTTTGATCAAAGCCTTTAGTCTTTCTATATACATCTCTACGGAATGTCTTGAAATGTGAAACTTTTATTTTATGGAGATTTGTCTTATTTGGTTCAATAAGTCCAACCCATTTAGTAATTTGAGGATTTTTTAGGTTAAAATCACAAACCCAATAAGTGCTGTATATAAAACCATACTCTGGATTATCTTTATAAGCTTTTGCCATAACTTCTAACGCACTTTCATGAAGTTTATCATCTGAATCAAAAATTGCTAAAACCATATTTAAAGCATTATCCGCAGCAGTTTTCAAGGCACCCCCATAACCTAAATTCTTTTTATGAATAATAAGTTTAATTCGATTATCTTTCAAATAAGGTTTAATTATTTCAATAGAATTGTCAGTAGATGCATCATCTACAATAATTAATATCCAATGTGGGTAAGTTTGCGAAATAACACTTTGTATTGCTTCTTCAATATAACGAGCATTATTATAATTGGCCATTAAAATTGAAAATGTGATGGGTTTTAATTTAATATTATCTCTCATATTAAAGTTAAATATATCTACTTTAAATTATATTAAATTGGTTTTAATAATAAGTTTTATTTTCTATTTTTCGGCTTAAATAGTCATTTTAGAAGTTATTCCAAGTAGACTAAAAATTTTAATTATTGTTTTAATAATATTTAAAAAAAATTGTTAAAAAATTTGATTAAATCCTTATAAGAATAAGATTTGATTTTTAATGTATATTAAGCTAACCTTAAATATTTTTTATATCAAAGAAAAATTAAATTATTAATTCCTTCTTTATTAAATAATTCAAATTAACTGATGAGATAATATAAATTAAATGTTAAATTTTATTAAAAAAATAATATAAAATAGTCTTTTTTTAAAAATAAAACAAAATTATCTTCAACAATCTCTACCCCATTCTCTTAAAGAATTAATTATTTTATGCAATTTAAGATTGTTAGTTAATAATGCACCACCCTCTCCCATAGTGATATGATGAGCAGGATAAAAAAAATATGTTGAAATATCCCCAAAAGAAATTGTTAGTAGGAGGAGAGCCCATTCTTCTGGAGTAATTAATCTCGCAACAAAAAATATATTAATAATTCCTAAAAAATAATTTAAGTATATCCTAATTAGTGTAAGGCTACCACTCTCTACTAGTTTTTTCTTTATTTCGGACATTTTATGAAAGTGTATTCTCTTAAAAAAATCCAAAAAATTAGATATTAAATTTCTAAATTTTCTATCTTTTAAAATATTTTTTAAAACAATCTTTTAGAATATTGCAGTAAAATATTATTATTATTTTTTTTAAATAATTGAGCGTATTAAAGATTTTATTTAAATAATTTGTAAAATTTATACAAAATCTTTTTTATTATTGATTTTGAAATAGGGTTATAATTTTTTTCAAAAATATGAGATACAAAATCTTTTTTTCTAAGTTTCTGAATTTGTATAGCAACATCATCAAGTTCTTCTTTTGCTAAACTTTTTAAATTAATTTTCCTCTGAGAATATCTTATCCACTCATCTTCATTAAATTTTAGGTTACTCGGGTCATTAGGATTATATGTTTTATTAATAATTCGATATTCTTTGATCACAAATTCATATTTTTCTTTCCCATCATGTATTGTCGTTTCCCAAGGAACATCTATGATTGCTTGATTATTATATTTCTTAAAATTTCCTGTTTGAATTTTTACGATTTCTCCAGATTTTTTATCAATTAAGGAATCATGGGAAATTTTCCATTGATTATCTATTGTTAAATTTATAATCCATGGAAGTTTTCGATCAGCATTAAATAATAAATTACCACACAGATATTTTTTGTATAACCAAATATATGGCATATTTTTTTCAAGCATATTTTGACAAGATTTTCTTAATTTTTTTTCTGAAGTTTTCGGTATATATTGATTTATGCTAAGTAAAATTGCGACATCCAAACCTTCTTCTTGGAGTTTTCTATATGCTAAATTTGAATTGTCGGATAATATTTGCATTGTAAAAATTTCTTCTCCATTCACTAATTTAAACCAAGTTCTTTCATTTGAAATAAATTCAATATTACAATAATTTTCAAATAAATCTTTATCAGCATACCTATATGAAGAGATCACAATTATATGATCAGAAAAATTTACCAAATTACTAATAATTAACTTATTAATCTCTTTATATTGATAACCATATCGGTCCATCCTTCCAACGGGCAATATAATTCCAATTTTCATTTTAATATGAATCTTAATTCTAAGTAAAAAAAAATTTAAAATTCTAAGGTTATATTATAGATATTTTTATAGAATAATTATTTTTTAATTTTGCATAATCATCTTATTTGATTTCATTTTTTAATATTGCATATCCTACACCTTCTTTTCCAAATCCGTTGCCATTATAAAATAAATATTTTTTTCCATTATAGTTATACATAAAACCATATTCAATCATTTTAGAATCCCATCCATTTTTAGATTTTTCTATTCCAATTTTATCATCCATTCGTTTCCAAAAGATTCCATTCGCTGATTCTGCATAACCGAGTCTATAACTCTTTTTTGGATCAATTCTATAATTAGTTGCATTTCTATATGAATAAATCATTTTATAAATCCCCTTTTCTAAAAAGACATAAGGCCGGGCAATAGCTTCTGTAAAATCATCATAATCAATACAAACAATCCCTTTCTTATTCCAATGAATTCCATCAGAAGACTCAGTGTATTTTACATTATAAAAAGGTTCAGGCCAATCATTTATAATTTTCCATTTCGTACAAGAAATATACCACATTTTCCAAATATTACCATCTTTAATAATACATGGTGCGGCTACCCAATAAGGTTCTTCGATATTTCTATCATAAATTGGTCCTTCAGTAAATTTTTTAAAGATTTTACCTCTATCTTCACTTATTGCTAAACCTATCGCTAAACGGTAGGAAACAGTTCCTCCAAGATTCCAAGCGGTATAATAAAGATATTTTTTATGTTTATGATTTACAATCCAAGATGGCATAATTCCATTATCATCAAAAGTTCCTAATTTTCCTAAAGCAATTATTGGTTTATCATTGATATATAAAATATTTTTTGGATTTACTGCTTCCACTTCAATATATGTTGGGTGAGAGCGACCTTGATTATCTCGAGAACTAAAATAAATCCTCAATATTTCTTCACTTACTTGATCAACCACGGGAATTTGTGCATGTGAAATCATAATTCCATTTTTTCCATTAGGACAATATATTAAACCTTTTTTTATCCATTTGATATTATTCTCACCTATATCTTTTTTAAATTTTCGCTACTTCCTAATTTTTTTAATATATTTGCTCCTGGTCCATAATAGACACCCTTCTCTATTGTATCTTTACTAATAATGGCACCAGCACCAATAACACATTCCTTGGCAATTTTTATATTATCTCTTATTGTTGAATTAACTCCAAAAAAACATCTGGGTTCTACAATCACACTTCCTGAAATTACAACATGAGATGAAATAAAACAGTGATCTTTAATAATTGTATGGTGACCTATATGATTTCCACTCCAGAGAATGACATTATTTCCAATTTCAACGTAAGGCTGAATTACGTTGTTCTCAAATATGAAACAATTATCACCAATTTTTAATCCTGGCCAAATAATTGCTTTAGAGCAAATATAAGTTATTAGTTTATATCCTTTATCTTTTGCCTGATAATATTTTTCTGCTCTTAATTTATTTACATTCCTATAACTAATGGGAATAAACATTTTAAATTGATTTGGTGGATAGATTGTTTCGATCTCTTCAAATGTTATTACCGGCAATTCATGAAAAATTTTAGTACTCATCCATTCTTTGTCAACGGTAAAGGCAATAACTTCATATGAAGAATCGTAGTTTAAATATGAATATGCTAGTTCTGCAATTTGACCAATACCAAAAAGTACAATTTTTTCCTCTTTTTTAGGTACATTCATAATTTTAAACCAAACTATTATTTCTAATAAAAATAAACCTCTAATTTTTTTAAATCATCAATTTTTTGGATAATAAATTGCAATCTGAATTATTTTTTTTTGTATTTAAATTTATTTAATGTTTAATTTTTCATTTTCTTCATTCAATTGCACCCTAAATTAATTCATAATTGTAAAGCATTTTCTGAACCTCATTTTTTGAATTCCACATCAAAACATCAATAATAGATAAATTTGGTATGAAATCGTATTTCCCTTGGGAGTATGTGATTTTATTAATTTTAAGGAAATTAAGTTTTATTTGAAATTCTTGAAATTTTTTTTTTGAATATAAATCAACACCTCCTACGGGGTTTATATAATGTTTACACCCCAACTTATTACATATTTCAATAATTTTATTTTCTCTTTTAAGAGAATTATCCTTTGGTATTTCAGAAGAGATATATTTTTTTGTTTTAATCTCCAAATAAGTACAAATTTTATTTGTTAAATTGATATTTAAATTTGAAATTTTTTCACTTGGAAGAATATAAGGAAAAATAAGCTTCTTTATTATATTATAATATACCGCCTTTTGATAATTGTGATCAATGGATTTTTTTAACTTTTTTATTGATCTTTTATCATTTACCACATAAACTTCATTAATTTTAGCAGAGAGGGGAGATCTTTTAACTGGTAAGATAATATATTGCCAAGTATTCTCCATTTTGATTCTATTTCTATTTACCCATCCTCTTCTAATATATTGAACGTCATCAAAATACACGAATTTATCTACTGCATTAATTAAAGCAAAATATCCAATATATGGAAGAAAATATGGTTGTACTATTCCAATTTTCATATATTATTCAAATTTTAAAAATTAATTCATAATAATTGAAATTCTGAATATAATCAATATGCATATAATTTCCCATTTTTCATTTTAATCTTGTAATCATCTCTTAGATTTTTGATTATCTTTGGTAATACTATTGGATCATCAGGTAGATGGTAAGTACATATAGAAAGTTTAGGTTTAAACTTAGATATAATTTGTTTTGCACCCAATAAAGCATCCCTTTCCATACCTTCGATATCCATTTTAATAAAATCTACCTTATCTAGATTATACTCTCTATAAATTTGATCAAGAGTAATACATTTAATTCTACGTTTCTCAACTATATTCGTTTTATTATAAATGCCAGAAGCACTTGGATAGTTTGGATTGAAGTTTAAGGTGAAGTTCTTATTATTTTTACAAACAGCTTTTTGAATAATTATTACATTTTTGAGATTATTTTGATTGACATTTTTTAATAATAATTTAATGTTTTCCTTAAAAGGTTCAAAGACAAAAACTTTTCCATGATGTGCCTTTTTTGAGGCAACTATTGTAAAATGCCCAATAAATCCCCCACAATCGAATACAATATCTTTAGGGTCAATAATAATACTTTTGTCATTAAAATAGTTTGCTTCAATAAAAGATAAAGGGTGGAAAATTTCACCCCCGTATATTGCGGGAAAAATCATAATTAAGAATGATTCGATAAAGTATTCAGCCGATGTTCGTTTAGGATTAGATGTAAAGGGAAAGAAGGTAACTTTTAACCCATCAAAATTATAATAATCCCCACAATTATAAACTTGAAGTAATTTTTGAAATTTATTACAAAAATGGGCTTTTTTCCAAAAGATGCTTTTCATAAATAAGATTTTCCACGTTAAGGGAACTCTATTTTTCTTCATAAAGGTTAGTAATAAATTATATGTTAATTTTAATCTACCAATTATATTTTCAAAAAAATTAAAAAATCTAATTAAAAAATGTTTCATTTTTTTATTGTCTTATTTTTTTATTCCTTTTTTAGATATAATAAAATTTCACATATTTTTAAAATATCTTCTTCCATTAATTCCCCATAAATGGGAAGACATAATATTTCATTAGCAATTTTTTCTGCATTTGGAAAATTATCTGCATCTTTGCATGGATAATATTTATATTGAGTGCATATAGGATAAAAATATTTACGGGTAAAGACATTATATTTTTTCATTTCCTCATAAACTTGATCTCTATTCAAACTAAATTCAAATTCATCAATAAGAATTGGAAAATATTGATAATTATATATCACTTCTTTATTTTCTTCTAAAAATCTTATTCCTATTATATCTTTAAGATTAACTTTATAAATTTTAGTTAATTTTTTCCTTTTTTCAATTTCTTCATCAACTAGATTAAGATTTAATAATCCAATTGCCGCTTGAATTTCATTCATTTTGGCATTTGTTCCTGGTAAAAATATATCTTCTTCACCTTTAATTCCAAAATTTTTTAATAAAAAAAATTTTAAATTAAATTTTTCATCATTATAAGTAAGAGCTCCGCCTTCCAAGGTATGAAATATTTTAGTTGCGTGGAAGCTAAACATATTTACATCTCCAAAAGTTCCAATTGCTTTTCCTTTATATTCTACACCAAAGCAGTGAGCAGAATCGTAAATTACTTTAAGACTGTATTTTTTGGCTATATTATCTATTTTTTCTACATCACAAGGATTTCCAAAAACATGAACCGGCATTAATGCACTTGTATTTGGTGTTATTAAATTTTCAATTTCATCAGGATTTATATTAAAATCATCTAATTTAATATCACAAAAAATTGGAGTTATATTATTTTGATATAATGAGTTTATTGTAGCTGGAAATGTAAATGGGGTTGTAATCACCTCCCCAGTTAATTCTAGTGCTTGACATGCTAATTGTAAAGCTAATGTACCATTACAAAAAAGTGATAAATTTTTAACTTTTAGGTATTTTTTTAATTCTAATTCAAATGTTTTATGTTGCTGTCCAAAATTAGTCAGCCATTTTGATTCCCAAATCTCTTTAATTTTTTTATAGACCTCATTTAATGGTGGCAATAAAGGACGTGTAATATATATTGGTTTATTAAAAGATTTTATTTCTTTCAAGTTTTTAAAAATTAATTTTGATTTCTTTTAATTTGAGAATAAAGATAATAATAAAAAATTTTGCTAAGCACAAAAAATTTGTAGTATAATCTATTTTTAACCAAAACATCCTAGACTAATAGAAGGAGAAATATATGTAGAAAAATTATTGATAGCTATAAAAGTTTGAAACTCGAAATTTATTTCTCAATTTTCCCAAGCGCAAACATATAAGAATATATTTCATTATCATTACGTTTTATTTTTAAAAAAGGATTCCTTTTAAAATAAATTGTCAGGATATTTATTAAATATCGGAAAACTGGTTTATTTATACCAAAAATCGATAACATTTGATTATATAATAATAAATAGCGCAATTTATGACTTTGAATGATTTTAACATCTGAAAAAAAATCATTTAAAAGATTTTTAAATTCTTGGGGAAAAAACTCATAATAATGCATTTTATCTCGGGGAATCTCTGTATATCGAATTGGGGTTCCAATAATAATTATTGAATTATTTTTTCCAACTCTTTTGATTTCTGAGAGCATTTTTTTTGCTTCTACAATATGTTCTATAACATCCGAGGAGATAATCATATCAAAATAATTATCCTCAAAAGGAATATTATAAAGATCTGCTTCTTTGAAAAATCCTTTCGGATTTTTTTCTCTTGCAACACTTAATGCGGAATCTGAAGAATCAACACCATATAATTCCAAGTTATAATCTTTTATTTTTTGATTAAGTAAATAAAAAAGAACAGCATCTCCACACCCAACATCTAATATTTTGACATAATTTTTATTATTATATTTCTTAAGTGCTATTGATACTAATTTTAATTCAATTTGATATCTAGCAAATACATATGCGTTAAAAGTTGCAATATTGCTTGAATCTATATCTTTATAATGATAATCTGGACCCCTTGTTTGATATTTGCCAAATTTTATTTCAATCTTTTTTTTATTTGACATAGATTATTTTCTCACTATTATAAAGTATCCACCATGAAAATTGTTTAAATGAACATTTTTTTTACAAAAAAACTTTTATCCAGTTTTACTATTCGATCTAAAATTCGAAATAATAAAAATCCTAAATATTTATAAATTTTTAAAAAGGATTGTATCAATAATTTTAACATATCACCGAGAACAGTAAAATATCTGCCCATAGTGAATATTTTTTCTATTTTAAATCCCAGTTTGGTTAACTCATTTTTCCATTTTGTATTGGTCCATCGTTGAAAACCATAAGGATCAGCATGAATATGATATAAAAATGGAGCTGATATGAGAAGAACACCATTCTCTTTTAACACACGATAACATTCTTTAAGACCACTGCTAATATCTTCAACATGTTCAAAAAGTTCCATTGCATTTATAATATCTATACTATTAGAAGAAATTTGAGTCATATTTGTAATATCTAAAACTATGTCAGGTTTATATTCTATATTAATATCAGCAAAAATCTATTTTTCAACTTTATCCATAGGTTTTATGAATTTTCCTCTATTTCTTCCTCCAATATCTAAAAGAACCCCATTATATAGATATTTATATTTTTCTTGAATTATGTCTAATAATTTTCTTTTATACGTAGCCCATCTATAATATTCCAATTTAATATATCCTGTTTTTTATCATTAATTATAATTTAAATTTTCTTTTTAAGGCAACAATAGATTTTTTATCGAACTAAAAGATCTTTCTCTCATTTTTTCTATGATATATATAAGTAAAATCTTGATTAGTTTGAATACCTTAATTTTTTTAGGTGTATAAACCTTTTTTTTATAATCTTGATATATTCTTTTCATAAATCTAATATATTTTTGTGCAACTTCATCCAAATGTGGAAGATTTATATTTTTTTGATATAAAGAGTAATTTTTTACAACCTTTTCTATGCTTTTAGTTATATCTTTTTTACTTATGAATATTTCACCACCTTTTCTTATAATTTCTGGATGACCTCCGCTATATCGAACAACTGCAGGTAAACCACAGTGCAAAGCTTCAATTAAAGAATTTGAACAAGGGTCATTAAGTGAAGCCGCAATATAGATATTATGTTGTTTCAAATATTTTGCCAAATTATGACTTTTTATAGGTTTAATCCATTTAATATTTTTAAATTTAATCGGTGAGTTTCCAATAAAAGTAAGATCGTATTTCGAATAATCCAAATTCTCATCTAAATATTGATAAATTTTAAAACCTTTTATCCAATTAGCTGACCAGCTACTTGCAATAAGTCTTATTTTTTTAAATTTTTCAAATTTTAATTTATTTTCATTATTGAAAATTACTGGATTGGGAGCATTCATAATTATTGTTTCATATATATTTTTTTTCAGACCCAATCGAATATTCTCTTCTCTACTCCAAGTAGATTGAAAAATCGTTCCATCTGCTAATTGATTATTAAAATTGAAGATTAATCTATCAATCTGAAAATCTTTATTTCTTACTTTAAATATTGGCCCATCAACTCGGTGAATAAAAATTTTATTCTGATATTTTAATTTTAATCTCAATACTTTCTCGAGATTATGATGAGAGTTAAATAAAATACAATCTGCCTTTTTTGGATTTTCCTCATATATCGTTTTTTTTAAAAATTCCTCTCTTAATGCCTTTAAAAATTGATTTCCACCTCCCCAAGGACCTTTATGAAAATTATAAAGAATATGTATTTTTATTTCTTTCATTCTATTCAGTTAATTTATAAGGATTTTCATTTAAAAGATAAATTCCTTTACGTTCAATTATTTTTATTTTTTTATAAGCATTGGTAAAGAAAGATCGTATCGCAAGATCTCTCTTTTTCATATATTCTTTATTATTTAGACATCTTAACCTTGGAGTATCCGGATCCTTGCAAAACTGACAAATAGGATTATTATTTATAACTTTTCTAAAATACCTAATTAGTTCATGGTTCCAAATATCTTTATTAAAATCTCCCTCAAATTCTTTAAAGTTTAACCTAAAAAGCATAATTCTATTACAAATCCCAATATAATGAGAGTTTTCATATTCAACTGCTCCTTTTAATTTAATATCTGTCCAAGGATTCACACAATAATTGCTGTTGCAAACATTACTCCCATTAACTTCAAGATTTATATAATTCGGAGGATATGGTGATATGTTAATATTGATTAATTTTGCATATTCATAAATATCCTCTAAAAATTTATTTCCCTCTTCAGGAAAAAAATAAAAACTTGCTTTATCATCAATTAAATTTCTAGAGGCATAATACTGGTTTATATTAACTACATCAATATTAATCGATTTTAAAATTTTAAGCAGCTTCTTTATCGTGTTTTGATTCAATTTAAATATTAGACAATTAACTATTATTTTTGGTTTATTACTACCTTTTAAATTCCTAATTTTAATTAATTTTTCTAGATTACCGATAACTTTATTAAAATCACCTCCTTGAAGGCTAGCGTAATTTTTTTCTTCACCCGAATGTACTGAAGCCATAATTATATCAAATTTTATATTAACAAATTGATCTGCCAGATTTTTATCTAATAATGAAGCATTAGTGGTAAGAGATAAATTATTCTTCATTTCCTTTAGTTTTTTACAAATATTGATGATATTAGGATTGATCAATGGTTCTCCTGTTGCACCAGATAATTCAATATTTTGAGATCTTTCAAATAATTTAGAAAATTTTTCAATATAATCTACTTTCAAATTATTGGGAAAAATTTTTCCTGCTGTTTTTTTTGCAAAATCGTAAAAATAATGGATTTCACAAAATTTACATCGATAATTACAGAGATTTGTTGTATTTAAAAATACATTAAAGGGATAGGATCTTAAATGATCTTTTTTTTTGTTTGATTCAAAATTATTAATGAAAAAATTTGAATATTTTAAATTAAAAAAAAATAATTTACTCAAAATTAAATCTATAATTTTGAATTTATCATATCTTTTATATATTTTAAATAATAATTGATTAAAATTGGATAATTTCATAGTTATATAATAAAATTTCTTTTATTCTAATAACTTTTTATATATTTTAAAATAATATTGTTTAGCTACATTTTGCCAACTATATTTTTTTATAGTTTTGAATCCATTATTGATGATTTTTTTTCGCAAATCAAAGT
Source organism: Promethearchaeota archaeon (assembly GCA_030606485.1). GTDB lineage: Archaea > Asgardarchaeota > Lokiarchaeia > Sigyniarchaeales > SOKP01 > 6H3-1. Next base: position 587,459 of record JAUWGH010000001.1, read on the forward strand.
TTTTAAGTATTTTTATTGAATTTAGAAATAATTGGTCAATATCATCAATATCTGACATAAAACCATTAATTTCATTCTCAATTAAATATAAAGCCATTCCTACTTTCGTTGTAACTATAGGAATTCCAGTAGCCATGCATTCTAATAATGACAAGGGTCCTCCTTCAACTCTTGAGGCAATAATATACAAATCCAAAACATTATAACAATCAGCCATTTCTTTATAATTTTCCAAGTAAATGTGAGTATATGGAATTTTATACTTTTCTAATTTTTTCTTTACATAACCTCTCGCTGGTCCTGTAAGAAAAATATGTATATCAAATTTTTTTTTAATTTTTTTTACAACTTCACAAAAAATATCTGGTCCTTTAATTAATTTAGGTTCCAATCCTTCACCCCATCCGACTCCATCTTTTTGGAAAGAGCCGATTATAATTTTATCTTTAGGTAAATTAAATTTCTTTCTTAATTGCGACTTTCTTTTTTTATTATAACTTTTAAAAATTGAAAGATCTACTCCTAAAGGAACAACCTCTATTTTATCCTTATTAAATCCTGCTTCAATTAATTTATTTTTCGTGATAAAACTTGAAGTATGTAAAATATCAATTTTTTTATTTAAATATGGTATAAATTTTAATCTTTTATCCGATGGAACAATGTGAAACCAAGTTAATACATGCTTATTAGATTTTCTTAATTTTATTATTTTATTAGATTTAATTAAACAATTAATTGAACCAAAGTGGATGATTTTTTTCTTTGCAAGAAATGAATAGCCAATATCTGCTTTAATTAATTTTAATTTTTTTAGATTATTTATAATCTCGCTACTAATCCAATAAATAACCCAATTACCTTCTTCTACAATTAAAATAACTTTCAAATTGAAACTTAACAGAAGTCTTTTTAATTTAAGTAGAAAATCAAACATTTTATCCTTAAAAAATTGCCAATTTAAAATTACGTTTCCACTTTTGTCAAGCATTACTCTATTTTTGAGTTGTTTTAATTTATCAATAATTGATACCTTAATATTAATTTTTAAAATTATAAATTATTTATAAAAAAGGAATATTAGAATATATTTTCTTTAAGAAATATTTTGTTCATGAGAGATCGAACGTCTAGGATTCGATTTTTGCCCAAATTTCGCCAAATTGAATGCTATATGACAAAATTTTTAATCCAGCTGCATCCATTTCCTTTTTGAAAGTATCAAGTGTATATTCAATATAATGGGTTGAATCTAACATGTATTCAAATCCTAACTCCTTTTTATATAAGGGCAACCACCCCCGATTAATCATTGGAACTCGTATTAGCAAAAATTTCCCTAAATTTTTAATTTTTTTCAAAAAGATATTCCGATCTTTAATGTGTTCTAATACATTAGATAATATAATATAATCAAAAGATTCTTCAAATTGGTATTTAGTTGCATCCGCATTTATATAAATGATATTATCTCGGCTATGGTTTTTTTTAGCAATTGCGATATTTTTCTTATTTATATCGATTGCAACAACTTTTTTGGCTTTTTCTGCAATTTTATATGATATTAATCCAATTGAACAACCAATATCTAAAACATTTGAATTCTTTTCGATTTTATCGAGAAAATATTGATGATATTTCATTATTCTATGTTTTGGGTGAATATCATCGTTTAGTTTTATTGCTAATTTGGAAATTTTTTGATAGAGATAATTATGAAGTTTAATATAAAGACTTAGACGAAATTTATCCAATTTATTCATAATTTCTTTTAATCCTTATTTTTATTTTTTAAAATTTTTGAAATACCAAAAGAATACTATGACCACTAAATTTTATTAATATTTTATCAAGAAGTACTTTTATGAGATTTATAAAATTTGAATTCCTCTTATCGTATAAAATTTGTAAGAATCTTTTAATGAAAAATTTTAGAAAAAAAATATCATCCTTAAATCCCTTTATCCCATCGAATGGCTTTGCGTATTTTAATTTTAACCCTAAATTATTAAAATCTTTAATTACTTCATCTTTATTTAAAATATATTGATAAAAATTCTTGGAAGCTGCTTTATTTAGATAAAAATTTTGATTCATAACTTTATATAAATGAAAATTAACGTTTAATTTTCGAAAAGGGGACATATAGGGAAATGTAAGAAAAAGATAGCCCTTTGATTTGATAACTCTCTCCATTTCCTTTGCGACTTCATTATAACCTTCAAAAAAATGTTCAATAACACCTATAGACCAATAACCAGCAAAATAGTTATCTGGAAAAGGAATTTTTCTAACATCAGCCAGCTGAACTTTAATTTCAGGAACTTCCTTTTTTAACCGCCTAATAGTAGCCTTAGCAGAATCAATTCCAATTGCATCGAAATTCATCCTCTTTAACTGATAAACTTTATTACCTAATCCACACCCCCCTTCAAGAATAGGACCATCTTCAGGAATTAAAAATCTCTGTGTAATTTTGCATACTAAGGATTTTGGATTAAGATTTAAAACATTGGTCCTTAAAATATCAGAATTTTTTAGCCAATGTAAATCCCAAAAATTTTTCCTCATTTTCTTACGAAAATGGAGTATTTTTTTTCTTTTCTTATCAAAATATATCATAACAAAGAAAAAATTAATTTGTTTTCTATAATTGTTTATTATGTAATATTATAGTTTAAGATTGTAATAAAAATTTTTTTGGATGTTTTAACAACAGTGAATATATTACTTACTTTCACTTACGGTGTTTCTTTAGAGCAATGGTATAATTTAGGAATAATTTTTAGGGAAATAGAATTATATAAAAGGCTTTTTCGGAAAAATGTTAATTTTACTTTCTTAACATACGGAGATCATAAAGATTTAGGTTATTCTAAACTCTTAGGTAAAATTAAAATTATTCCCGTTTTAAATTATATTAAATCAAAAGATGGTAAGGTTCAGTTTTTAAAATCCTTATTTTTACCTTTTAAACTTAAAGAAAGATTCATGGAAGTAGATATCATTAAAACTAACCAAATGGATGGAAGTTTGATAGCATGTATTGCTAAATTGTTATTTAGAAAAAAATTAATCATCAGATGTGGTTTTGAAAAGTTTAGATTTTTCTTGTTTAAAGAAAAGGAAAAAAAAAAGAAGAATTATTTCAAATATTTATTAAAATACATTTGGATATATTTTCTTGAATTGATATCTTATAAAATAGCAGATGGAATCATTCTAACAAGCAAGCTCGATATCGATTTTATCATTAATAAATTTAACTTAGAAAAAAAAAGAATATTGATCCGCCATTTCTATAATTATATAGATGTGGATTTATTCAAACCTTTAAATTTAGAGAAAAAGGAAAAACATGTATTATTTATTGGAAGATTAAATGAACAAAAAAATTTGTTTAATTTATTACAAGCTTTTAAAAAATTAGACGGCTTCACATTAGATCTAATCGGAGAAGGGCATTTAAAGGAGAAGTTAAAAGAGAAATCTGAAGAATATAGAATTAAAATCAATTTTTTAGAACGATTTCCAAATAATAAAATACCTGAAATATTAAATCAATATCAAATTTTTATTTTACCTTCGCATTTTGAAGGAAATCCAAAAGTTTTATTAGAAGCAATGAGTTGTGGAATTCCTTGTATAGGTACGGATGTTTATGGTATTAATAATATAATTATACATAAAAAAAATGGGTATTTATGTAAAACAAATGCCAAATCTATAAGAAATGCGATATTATCGCTTTATAATCAACGAGATCTAAGAGAAAATATTGGAAAAAATGCAAGAAATTTTATTTTAGAAAATTGTTCTTTAGAAACAATTGCCAATAAAGAATATAAATTTTATAGGGAAATCTTAAATGGTTGAAATTTAATTTCATCTTCTTAAAATACTACTTTACTTAATTATATAATCAAAATCTAATATATTAATCAAATTTTGAAATCTATGAATTTTAATAATCATAATTTATGATAAAGAAAAAAATTATAATTATAACTGGAACGCTTGGCTTCATCGGTTCACACACATCAGAAAGGTTAATTGAGAATGGAAATTTTTTAATTCTAGTCGGTAAATTCAATAATTTTTATTTTGGAAAAGAAAAATTTTTGAATATTCTAATTTAAAATTATTAAATAAAAATAGAGGAAATTTTAAGTTTTCAATTATCTATTCTTTTTTAAATTTCTTAGCTTAAATAACTTTTCTATACTATTTCTATAACATTTTAATTTATGTCGTAACTTTTATTAGAGCATAAAATATATTTTTTTCTATGTTCAATCTCAACGCCACTCGTATAAAAATTATTAAGAAAATTAATTAAAATTTGAGACTTAAGTTAAAAGAAATTATTTTTTATTGCTAAGAATCCCAATTATTGACCAAAAAATATAAATAGAAGTTTTAATAATGGTTAATTAAGAAAAATGTGAATAGATGCATCATGATACGGATTCTATATAAAAGAAAAGCAAATATTTTTCAGACTCAATTAACTGATTTTATAGATTATAAAAGGGTTGAAATTTATAAGATGTGGGAATAAAAAGATTATAATTTCGTCAGAAAGAACTTTTTATGGAGTCCCGTACGTCGATATAATAAGTATGATAAATCGGAAGAACTAACAAACCTTTTAAGTTAGCCAGAATTCAAAGTTATTTATCTCAATAAAAAATATATTTTTAACGTCAGAATAAATGGATAATTATTTTCTCAGAAAACTTTTTAATTAAATTCTTAAATTAAATTAATTTATTGCTTTATAAATTATGATAGGAATGGAAATATCAATTCTATATGAATGTTAAGACATACTAAAAACAGATTTAAGTAATAACAAATTATTCTCTTAATAATAAAACAATATAAATAAAAAATGATTAATTTTATTAAATCGATTAAGTCTAATATATCAAAATCTCTTGCTTTAACAGAAAAAAATATTAAATTAAATCTGAGATTTAAATTTACTATCCTATTTTCTTATATAACTCCTATTATTGCTATATTAATGCCACTTATTATAATGAGTCAATTTTTCCAATTTAAAGAACAATTTGGTAATTGGACAATTGAAAATTATTTTTTATATCAATTTATAGCCTATAATATCATTCTTTTGAGAGGGATTATAACTGAATTTCCAACCCAATTTCGTATTGAAAAATTTTGGAAAACTCTCCCTGCTCTTATGATCGCACCATTTAATAGATTTAATTTATTGATAGGAATTTTTTTATCAAAAATATTTTTGATTTTAATCCCATTTACTCTGTTTTTTATAGTATCTTGTATTTTTATCCCAATTTCATTTATTACTGGTATTTTTATCATTGGAATTTATTTTGGTATCGCCTTAATATTTAGTGGAATTGGTCTTATAATCGGGGTTTTTGCTGTTTCTAATGAAAATGTTTGGAGATTATTAATGTTTTCTATTAATATTATCTTTTGGGCAAGTTGTCTTACATACCCTTTTGAACTATTTCCAGCGATTTTTCAAACCGTAATTAATTTAAATCCACTATATTATTTATTTGATATTTTAAGATTGACATGGATTGAGAATAATCCACTATTTACATTCATTTTATATCCTTATCATTCCCTTATATTTTTTTCAAGTTTAATAGTTATTCCATGTATTGGTGTTTTAGTATTTAATATGATTTTTAAAAAATATGGAATTGTTGGATATTAAATGGTTAGAAACATAATTGAAACATTTGATTTATCAAAAAAATATAAACTTAAAGGAAGAAAAAAAGAAATAATTGCTTTAAATAAAGTAAATATTTCAATAAAAGAAGGAGAAATTTTTGGATTATTAGGACCAAACGGTGCGGGAAAAACTACAATGGTTCAAATTCTAACAACATTATTACAACCAACAAGTGGGTATGCTATAATTGATGGATATAATATTCTTAAAAAACCTAGGCAAGTTAAAAATAGAGTTGGTCTTATGCTTGAAAGTGATATGTTATATTATAGAATTACAGCTTATGATAATTTAAAATTTTTTTCCAAGATATATGATGTTTCAAATTATGACAAAAAAATTCATAATCTTGCTAAAGAGTTTGGGATAGAAAAGTGGCTCAATCAATATGTTGAAAATTTTTCTAGCGGTATGAAAATGAAACTTGCGTTATGTAGAACCTTATTATTAAAGCCTAAAATCTTATTTTTAGATGAACCAACATTGGGTTTAGATGTACAAACTACTAGTTTCATTGTCAATAAATTAAAAAATTTAAATCGAACAATCTTTTTAACAAGCCATGATATGAATGTAGTTGAAAAATTGTGTAATCGCATAGCCTTTATTAATAACGGAGAAATTGTAAAAATTGGTGCTCAAGAAGAAATGAAAAGATTAATACAGACAGAAATTAAGGTTGTCATAGAAATAGTCGATAATAAAAATCAATTGAAATTTGAATTAGATCAGAAAGAATTCATAAAGGATATTGTTTATATGAATAAAGGTTTTATTATTAGTCTTAAAAGTAGAGAAAATTATCAAGATTTAATGTTAATTTTGAGTAAATATAAAATTTTAAAGATAAAAGAGCAAGACTTATCTCTTGAAGATTTATTTTTAAAAATAGTCTAAAAATTCTTAGATTAAACCAAGATATGATAAAGATTAATCTTAAATTTAAAATTTAAACTATTTATTAAAAATATTATCCCAAAATTTACGCTTATTAGGTTATTATCGATTTATTCGAAATGGAAAACAATAAAGCATAAAAAAATCTTTAAGACAGCATCAGAAACTCCCGCTTGGCTAAATTCAAATGGACTTAACACTCTTCAACAAAAATATCCTCCCATCAAGATTCCTAAATACGATGAAAAGAGTATTGAGAAAAGGAGGAAAAGGAGAGTAGAAGATATTATTAATATAATTGGTCCAAAGTTTAAAAAAATAAATACTTTTCTTGAATTAGGTTGCAGAGACGGAATGAAATGTTACTTTTTACAATGTTTAGGGAAAAAAGCGAAAGGTATTGATATTACATCTAGGAATTTCAGTAATAAAGCTATAAATAAAGGTGTAATTCTTCTGGAAATGGACGTTGCCGATTTAAAATTCGAAGTTGAGAGTTATGATTTTATCTTTTCATATAATTCATTTGAACGCTTACTTGAACCAGAATTAGTACTAAAAGAGGCTATACATGTTGTTAAAAAAAAAGGAAATATTTTTCTTTTTTTTGGACCATTGTATATGTCCCCTTGGGGTTTACATACATATAGAACAATCACAATCCCTTATTGTCAATTTCTTTTTCAAAAACATATGCTCAAAAATTTCAGTAGAAGAGTAAAGGGATTAAAGCCCTTGGGAGATTCTCAACTTAATAAATGGTCAGTAGAAGATTTTCGTAAATTATGGGAAAAATGTTCTAATCGACTAAAGAAAGTTAAGTATTATGAAATATCTGATATATCTCACCTTAATTTATTTATGCAATATACTCAATGTTTTAGAAGTAAAACGACAAACTTTGATGATTTAATTGCTTCTCATTTAATAATATTATTTAAAAAAATTTAAGATATTTAATTTTCAATGAGAATAATTAATTCTAAAACAATAATTAAAATTCACGTACAATTTTTTTAAAAGTAGAGTAATCATAAATATAATCATCCTCATTATAAAATTCAGAAGTTAATACTAAACAAACAGATCCAGAAGAAAAATTCTCAATTTCCCGCCATATCAGTGCTGGTAAATATAAACCAAAATATGATCTATTTAAATTAATTGTTTTTCTATTAAATCCATCATCTATAACGACATCAAAACTACCAGAAGCAGCAATTATAAATTGTTTTAATATAAAATGAGCATGTCCTCCTCTTGTCTCTCCTCCTGGGACATCATAAAGATAAAAGACCCTTTTTATATCAAAAGGGATATGTCTGCTATTTTCTATAAATGTAAGATTTCCTCTTGCGTCATATATTTTAGGTAATTTAATTATTCTACAATCTTCTATATTGCTCTTTTTTTTGGTCATTTATATTTCTCTAGTTATTTTATAATACTTGACATTTAATTTTTAGCAACTACAATATAACAAAAATAAATAAATTAAAAAATGTTTTAGTTTCAAAAAGAGCTTAAATTTATTAAAATGATTTGGAGATTGAATAAATTTAAGGAGAAAAATAAAGGCAAAACCATCCTTCATGAATTGCCTTACTGAAATAATGAGAAAATGATTAAATTTGATATTATTCATTAATTTTAAGAAAGCATATGCTGAAATTAAAGAAGAAATACAAAAGGCAATTGAAAGAGTTTTTGAGAGACAATGGTTTATACTTGGAGAAGAATTAGAAAAATTTGAAAAAGAATTTTCAGATTATAATGGATTAAAGTATGGAATTGGAGTAAATTCGGGTTCTGATGCTCTTTATTTGGCTGTTTTAGCTAGTGGTATTAGTAAAGGAGATGAGATCATTACTATTTCACATACAATGACATCTACAGTAGATGCCATTGTGAGAAGTGGAGCAAAACCAGTATTCGTAGATATAGATCCAATGACATATACTATGGATCCATTAAAGATTGAAGAAAAAATAACGATGAGGACTAAAGCGATAATGCTTGTGCATTTATATGGTAATCCTACAGATATGGATCCTATATTGGAATTGTCGGTCAAATATAATTTATTAATAATAGAAGATGCGTGCCAAGCCCATGGAGCAGAATATAAAGGTAAAAAAGTAGGCAGTATTGGCGATATAGGATGCTTCAGCTTTTATCCTACGAAAAATCTTGGAGCTTATGGTGATGCTGGAATGATTGTAACAAACAACGAGGAATTGGCCTTAAAATTTAAGTTATATAGAAATTATGGACAGAGAAAAAGATATTATCATAATTTTATAGGTATTAATAGTAGATTAGATGAGATTCAAGCGGCTATTTTAAGAGTAAAATTAAAATATTTGGATAATTGGAACAATAAAAGAAGAAAAAATGCTAATCTCTATGATGAATTATTAGAAGAATCTAATGTAATTACACCAATAGAAAAGGAATATGCAAAACATATCTATCATTTATATGTGATTCGTTCTAAAAATAGAGATAAATTGAAAGATTATCTCGACAAACATGAGATTCAAACATATATCCATTACCCTATTCCAGTACATCAATCAAAAGCATATTTAGAATATAAAAAAATATACAAATTGCCTGTTACAGAAAGAATTTGTAATGAAATCCTCTCATTGCCAATGCATCCATGGTTGACAAAAGAAGAAATCGAATCGATCTCTGAATTAATTCAACAGTTTCTTACTACGAATTAAAAAAAGTTAACTCTTTTTATAAACATATAAGTATTTACCCTGTTCATTACGAGAACCCCACATATGTTCTCTGTAAATTCTTTTGAATCCTATACTTTGTATCACACCGTCAAAAATACTCTCATATTTCTGATTATATTTAAGTGCAAGACTATAATTATCCTTAAATCTTGCTGTAAAAAATAAAAGCCCATTCTCAATTAAATGTTGATGTAAATGACGAATAATTTTTTCTGGATCTGTGGTATGCATAACTACTTCAAAACAAGTTATTGCTTCATAGGAATTTTTTAAGGGTTGATCAGATATAATCTCGATAATATCTATAGATAAATTTCTTCTTTTAAATCTCCATTTTGCAAAATCTAATGTTAATCCTGGTATATCACACGCAATAGCTTTTAATCCACACATAGCCGCATCAATGCTATCTTGTCCCACTCCACAACCAAAATCTAGAACAGTTTGAATTTTATGTTTTTTCATTATTTCAATACACCGCTTACGCATCATAGCTTTAGCCTCTGTGGCGTGATATTCCATGAGTTCAAAGATATAATTCTCCGTATTTGCATAAAAGTTCATTAATTCCTTAGAATTAGTAATATCAAGGTTCATCTGTTTAAATTCTTCTTCCGTTACATTAGACCATTTATTATAACCTTTGTACTTATTAGAAATCTCATAATATTTTTTTAATAACGTATCTAGGTCAATTAACAAATATTCAGCAATCTCTGAAAAAGCTTCTTGTAAATTCATAATTAATCTAGAATATCAAAAATTGTAAAAAAATTTAGTACGATTTTTAAAAAATATCAAAATAAAATACTTAATTTTTTAAATAATTTTTGTCTTTAAAAATTTTTCAGTAAAAATTGAAAAAAAAATTTAAATCCATAAACGTTATTGCTATCCTTTAAGGACTAGATTTTCTGTCGTTTTTAAATTAAATTAATATGTTAAGTGTTTTTTAAGATATGTTGCTTACTAATATATATTAAAGTTTTTCATTATTTTTCAAAATATAAATATCTGCAGACCCCCATGATTTACCAATTAAATGGCGTATCTTCATAAACATAAATGGAAAAGTTTTATGTAGGCTATAAACTAAATTTAAACAATAAGTATATATGATTTTTAAGTTATTTTCGAAGAAAATCTTTTTCCATCTTTTTTTTCTCCAATTAAAAAATGAATGAAATACTGTTTTACTTGTTCCATGACCTTTTATATAGATGAGATTAATTGGATTAACATAACTAAATCGAACTTTCCCTTGCGGTATTAATAAAACATTTCTAAAATAAGCGATAGGATTAATTAGAAAAGTTAATACAACAATCGGTACCGTTGGGACCGTATGCATCATAATTCCACTTTTTTTTAATACTCTTTTCATTTCTGAAAAGGCTTGCGGTAAATCATTAATATGTTCTAAGACATTGGAAGAAAATATTATATCAAAAGTATTATCAGGAAAACTAATATTTCTTCCATCCATTGGGCAAACATAAGTTTTCATAGGGGTTCTAGGTTTAGGATCTGTTGCTATTACATTCCAACCTTTACTTATTAAAATTGATGTCATATGTCCATCACCGGCTCCAATTTCTAAAATCTTTATATTTTTTGTATTATATTTTTCTGAATATGTTTTGAAAACAGATTCCAGATTTCCTATTTCATGATCACGTATATAATGAACCCATTCTGGAAATAACATTTTGAGATCTTTCTTTAATCCAATTTTAAGAAAATTATTATATAATTGACAAATAAGGATTAAGTTATTAATTATTTTTCGTTAAATAAAAATTCAAAAAATTATAGAAAAAATTTTAAAAATTTTCATTTTCTTATTTTTAAATAAAAAAAAATCGATAGAACTCGATTATAAATTATTTTAAAAATGATACTATATTTTATAAGTATAAAAATTAGGAGCTACGATTTTTGAATCATGAAAGAAATAAATTTTGTTACTATGTGTGATAAAAATTATTTTCCTTACGTTAATTTTTCAGCAAAGCAATTAATGAAATTTTATCCTAACTGCAAATTTTTTATATATGATTGGGGATTTACACAGCCTCAAAAGAACATATTAAAATCTTATCCTATCACAATCTTAGTTGATTGGTATGAAAAAATAGATTGGGAGTTTGGTTATAAGAAAATAACAGAAAAATTTGAAGGATATATCCCTCCACATGATAATTTGGTTCAAAGGAAAAATGAATATTTATATAGTCAAGTCCCCGTTTGTATTCTAGATTGCGCAAAAAGAATTAATGAAAATTTAATTGTTCTCGATGGAGATGCTTTTTTAATTAATAAAATTGACGAAATATTTGAAGATAATTTCGATATTGGAGTAACTCTTCGACCAAAAGATGAAATTGAAAGGGCAAGAAAAATGGGTATTGAGGCTGAACTTAATACGGCTGTAATTTTTTTTAAATTAGATTCTAAACGTATGCAATTATTTATTGAACAATGGATTAGAGATATAGAAACATCAAAAAAGGCATGGGTTGATCAAACAAGCTTAATAACCTTGATTAAACAAAGAAAAAGAAACATTTTAACCGATTATTATAACAAGGGGATCATAAGTATATCTAATATAGAATTTAAAATTAAAACATTTCCTTGTAATATTTATGGTCTCTACCAGATTGAAAAAGGGTATAATGATAAAAAAGTAAAAATATTACATATTAAAAGTGAAAGAAGAAAAGAAAATATTAGAGAGAGGATAAGAGGAATAAGAATCTATTTAACGATCTCAAAAATTTTAAAAATATTGCCAAAATTAATTAGGAATCGAATAATTAAGATAATGGATATAAAAACTTTGATAATTTTTATAATTCGTCCTCAAAAATTAAAAAAAATTGAAAAGATAACCTTCAAATGGTTAAAATTTAAAAAATTATTAAATTTTGCTTTAAAATTTTTCTGAAATAATCACCTTTTTGCGTAAATTAATCCTAAAAAATTACTTTTTATTTCACAATATATCTTATCAAAACCAATATCAGCTAATAATTTTTTTGCATATTCTGAATTCCTATTTTTGTCGATATTATGATATTCCAAAATAATTCCCTCTTTAATTTTTTCCAATAAAGAATTTTCTAATATATTTTCCAAGATCTCATATTCACAACCTTCGCAATCTATTTTTAATATATCAATGGATTCTTTTAAAATATCTTTAAAGGGTACAAGATTAATTTTTTGTTTCTCCATAATATTCATTTTTTCATTAAATTCATGATATAAACTTGTTGATCCTTTTATCTCAGTTATATTTAAAATTCCTTCTTTATAATTATTAGAAACACCAATATTGAAAGGTATAATTTTTTCTTCTAAGTTATTCATTTTTATATTTGATTTCAATATTTCAAATACTTCTCTATTTATTTCATAAACATAAACTTTCTTAGCACCTTCTGAAATAAAATATAAAGCTGTATCACCTATAAAACCGCCTATATCAATAATTATTTTATTTTTATAATCAAATTTATTATAATTTTCATCAATAAATATTTCATTTATTTGATAAATTCCATTTATATTATCAATTAATTGTAAATTCAAACCCCAAATTTGAACTATAATTTTAGTTCCAAGATTTTTTATGATTACATTATTTTTAAAGGCTTTAATATAAAAATATAAATAGCGCCAATAATTTTTGCTAAGCTCTTGAAATTTAAAACCATTTTTAAAAACTACGTCTGTTTTTTTTTTAATATTCAGTAAAATTAATAATAAATCAAACCAATTACGAATATTTTTATATTCTTTTGCTAACCATTTAATTCTTTTACTTGTTACTGGATCGAATAAAATGTTTATAAAAGTATTAAAAACTTTTATACTAATTTTATTTTTCAGAAAAAAATTTATTTTTATTTTCATATATACATTTATAGTTCAATTAAGTTATAAATTAAAAATATTATAATTTTATTTAAAGAAAATTGACAGGTTTAGTATTTCTTAATTTCAATTTATCGACAAAAATGTTTAAAGGTTCTTTGTTTTAAGTTAAAACATATTTTTTTTAAAAGATACATTCAAATTCAGCCTAAAATTTCATTTGAATATAAAATTAATATATTTTTTGATGTTATTTAGGCAATAGATCTCTATCCGATTTAAATTTGCTTCCAGGAAAATGTTTCAACTTTTAATAATAAAATTGAATGTACAAACATGTTTAGGGGTTCTTATTCTAATTCTATAATTAAAAGGGGTAATGATCCTTCTGTAAAAGAAAGTTCATAACATTACAAGTTTAAAAAGGGCGGTAGGCATTTTTATACTCACCTATCTAGAATTTTTTTATAAATTAGAAAACTCGAGAAATGAACGCTCATTTTCCATTCTTGAAAAACTTATTAATTTCCGAAGTAAAAGAAATTAAAAATATTGGAATCAATTACTTAATTCTTATTTTACAGTTCGCGAATTTCCGTTAATCTTGAAAGAATTATTAAATGAATTGGGATTTTCCCCTCAAATGGTACATAAGCGTCAATTAAACTATTAACTTGAAAATCGTATGAAAAATGTTAATATCGAATTTAAATTTAAAGGTGATTAAAGATTAAAAAAAAGAATTTAAATTAAAAATTATCGCAGTTTTTTTTTAAAAAAAGTAGAACTCTTATTAAAATGTTAAAAATATTTCATTCTAAATACATCTTTTTTTTTCATTTCTTCTTGTATCAAGGAAGGATATAGTAAATATTTTTTAGGATCATATTTAATATAATCATTTTTATCAAAATGAATATTTTTTAAATAAATCTGTAAAGCTTTTTTGATGTTATTTGTATTGTATTTTTCCTTTATAATACTTTTAATATAAGATAATAGAGTAGGATATTTTTTATAATTCCCTAATGCTCGCCAATTTGTTCTTTCTGAACGTAAAAAATAATTTAATCCTGTTTTAATATCACAATGCATCCAAAAAACAGTTTTATAAGTAATATTATTCATATAAGATTGAAAAGTGGCATATTCCCTTCTACCAAATCGAGTAAATGTCAAATAAGGGAAGTATTCATAAATACTTATCCTCGGGCCTGCTAAAATTTTCAATTCATGTTTTAGAAAATCTCTAATTCTAGAATGCCAAAAATCACCGCCTAAATTTATGTAAAATAGTGATATGGATTTTGGAATTATCCCTCTTGGAAGATTCAAAAGTAGATTTCTTAACTTTAATATGTTATTCTTTCCTTGAGTATATGCAACAAAATCTGAATCAAATCTACATATCCATCGATAGCGAGATTGTTTTAAAGCAAAATTTCTATTTTGGTACAAATCTGATAAATTTGGGACATCGAAAAATTTAATTTTAGAATAGTTTTTAGTTAAATTCTTAACTAGTTCTTTCGTTTTATCGATTGAACCATTATCGACTATAATAATTTCATCTGCAAAATCTAAAATGGAACAAACGGATAAGTTCACCAATATTTCTTCATTTTGGGTTGGTAATAAAACGGAAATACCATTTTCTCTCTTCTTAAATCTTTTTAAAGGTTTTTCAGATTGAATAAAATCAATACAAAATGCTTTAACTGATGTTAAAAAATAACTTAAACCATGGAAATTAAAAAGAGTAATTTTAGCTCCATTAAAGATTGATTTAAATATTTGTTTTAATTGTCTTACAAAATTTTTCATAAGAAATTATAATTATAAGAGAGTAAAAAAGTATATTATTAATAAAAAATTGTTAAATTAAGTACTTTAAATTGTATTATTTTTAAAAAAACCATACTTTTAACTTCCACTTTTTAAAAAAAATAGATAAATTTCATATATGTTCGTTATAATAAACAGGGTTTATCAAAACATAAATAATTTATTCACATCTTTCTCAATAATTTACATTTTTCAATATTTAGGATAATTTATGAATTAAAAATGATTCCTAAGTTGAACAAAAAATTATATAAAATATAGCCATAATATAGCTCTCAAGGGCAATACTATCTATAAAGCCCTAAAAGATTTAATTATTTCGCTTCATATGGATAATTATACTCTAGTACGAGATAAGATTGAAAAATTGGGTGAGGAATGACGATTATTATTAGAAATTATTAAAAATCTTTATTTTTTAAGAGATCATCATATATTTTTCTATAATTTGGAACAACCTTTTTCCAAGAAAAATTTTTTTCTACATAATCTCGCGCAAATTCTTCAATTTTATTTCGTTTTTCGGGATTTCTTAAGTAATAAATAATTTTTGATGCAAGATCTTCAGGATCTTCAGCTTTAAATAAATCTCCTGTTTTTTCTGGTTTAATTGTAAATCTTAACGCAGGTAAATCACTCGCAATTACTAATGTTTTAAGCGCCATACTTTCAAGTGGTTTAAGTGGAGTAACTAATCTAGAAACATTCAAATTCAATCTGGGGAGGACAATTATGTCAATAATTGAGTAATATTTGGTTATCTCTCTATGTGGAATTGCACTTAATAATAAAATATATTTAGAAATATTTAATTCTCTTGACAATTGTTTTAGATATTTTAAATAATCTTTATTTATATTTCCTATTAAAACAAGTGTAATATTTTGAATTTTTTTTAATACACAAGGAATAGATTTTATTAATATATCGATCCCTTCGTACCAACTCAATCGTCCTATATATCCAATAATAAAGTTCCCATTTAATTTTAAATCTTTTTTCAACTTTAAATTGGTTTCTATAGGTTGTAATAAATCAGTATCAGTACAATTTGGAATAATTTTTATTTTTTCCTCTTTAATATTTCTTTTTAGCAGTTCTTTTTTCATAGAATCTGAAAGTGTAATTATTAGATCTGATTTTTTTATCAAATTTGTCTCATTAGTTTTCATTTTGTTGTAAATGTGCTTTATTAATTTCAAATTAATATTTTTTCGATATTTTGTATTTGCGATTAAATTTTCTTCAAGGAAACCTCTAACTTCATAAATAAAAGGAATTTTTTGTTTTTTTGCTACTTTTAATGCATATCTTCCAACCTCATAATGCGTATGTTGATGAATGATATCAATTTTATAAAATTTAACTAATTTTCTAATATAATATTTCATTAAAACAGAAATTAGAAAATATTGATATTTATTTTCAAGATCAATATTAAAAAATTCATAAAAAATATTATTAAAACGTTTAATATAGGAAAAATACTTACTTAATAAAAAGGCTATTCTATTATTTATTCGATAGTAGGGAATGTTATCAATAATCTCTAAATTTTTTTTACTTTTAAATAGAAATGATGTAAGAACAAATATTTTTGAGAACTTTTTTTGATATTTGAATATATATTTTGATCTTATGGTAGATCCTGAAATTAAAGGTAATGAGTTTTGTAATAAATGTAAAACTTTCATAGTTATAGAAAAAAGTTTATTTTTTAAAAATATTGCAACTATTAAAAGATTTTGTTAGAGATAAACCTTTAAAATAAATTGATTAACTTTCCTTGAAAAAATCCTGAAAATAATGAAAAAATTGTAAAAAGTAAAAATTTATGTTTTATTTTTGATTTTTTTTAATAATTTTATTAATTTATTTTGTTTTTTAATTTGAATAAAAAATTTGCTCTATTAAAATGTATTAATTTTTTAATAATTAATGAAATTAATGTTAAAAATTTTTAAAACTTGGGATAAATACTATGTCAAAAATAATATATCTTATAGCAGGGGCAAGACCAAATTTTATGAAAATTGCTCCATTAATACCACAATTAAACAAAGAAAATATTAAATTTAAACTAATTCACACTGGGCAACATTATGATTATAATATGTCTAAAATCTTTTTTAAAGATCTTGATATACCAGAACCAGATATATATTTAAATGTTGGCTCAGCCTCTCATGCTACACAAACCGCAAAAATAATGATTGAGTTTGAAAAAGTTCTTCTTAAAGATCGCCCCATACTTGTATTAGTAGTGGGAGATGTTAATTCTACCCTCGCTTGTGCATTAGTAGCTAAAAAATTATTTATCAAAGTAGCCCATGTAGAAGCCGGATTGAGAAGTTTTGATCATAAAATGCCCGAAGAAATAAATAGACTTTTAACGGATCAAATATCAGAATTTCTATTTACAACTGAGATGAGTGCTGAAATCAATTTAAAAAGAGAAGGGATTAATCCAGAGAAAATCTATTTTGTTGGAAATGTAATGATTGATAATTTAATAAAAAATTTGGAGAAAGCTAGAAATTTAAATTATAATAAAAAGTTAAATTTAGAAGAAAATTCATATGCCTTAATTACTTTACATAGACCATCAAATGTAGATAATAAGAAAGATTTAGAGAAAATAATTGAATTTTTTGATTATCTCCGAAAGAAAATTAAGATTTTTTTTCCAATTCATCCTAGAACAAAAAAAAAAATTGAAAAATTTAATTTTTCCAATAAGATTAAAAAAGATAATATAATTTTATCTGAACCAATTGGGTATTTAGAATTTTTAAGTTTAATGCTAGGTGCTAAATTAATTTTGACAGATTCTGGAGGTATTCAGGAAGAAGCATCATTTCTCAAAATTCCGGTTTTAACATTAAGAAAAAATACAGAACGCCCTATTACTGTTCAAAGAGGAACAAATACGATAATAGACAAGAATTTTGACCAAGCCAAAAAGTATATTAAAGAAATTTTATCAAATAACTATAAAAAAGGTCAAGAAATTGAAAAATGGGATGGACAAACATCTAAAAGAATCGTTAACATTCTTATAGAAAAATTAATTGAAAACAATTAAAGTTTTAGATGATCTTAACGATTTATCTTTTTTCAATGAATTATCTAGAAAATATCCATTAAGTTAAAAGTTTTTAATAAATTTTATTTTTATTTTTTAATTTTTTCTGTTATTTTATTTTAACTTAGTAATTTTTCATAAAGAATTCGATATTTTTCAATAATAATTTTCCAATCATGATTTTTTTTTACAAACTTTCTTGCACTCACGCCTAAACGCTTACGTACCGTACGATCAGAAAGATAATAAATAATTTTTTTTGCTAAGTCATTATAATTACCCACCGCGAATAAATCACCTGATATTCCAGGTTTTACACTTTCAATGAGTGCTGGTAGATCACTAGTTAACACAACTTTCTCCATTGACATTACTTCCAATTGCTTCATAGGAGTGACAATTCTAGTAACCCGTGAATCAATGCGAGGAATTATATTTATATCTATAATTGAGCGATAATTCCTTACCTTCTCGAACGGTACTTGACCTGTGAAATGAATGCATTTAAATAATTTCAATTTTTTGATTATTTTTACCAATTCTTGACGGTATTCATTATTACAAGGACCAACAATTAAAAGTACAGCGTCTTTGATTTCACTTTTCACAATTTTCATTGCTTTAATCAATATATCAATTCCTTCAATTCGCCGAACTAATCCGACAAAACCTACAACAATCTTTTCATGAATCCCTAATTTTTGCTTAAGGTTTAAATCTGGAGTTTGGGGTCGGAAAATCTCGGTGTTCACTCCATTTGGTACAATAATTATCTTTTGTCTATCTATACTACGACTCATTATTTCAGCTTTCATCATTTTTCCCAAAGTTACCACGGCATCAGATTTTCTCATTATTTCTGTTTCTCCTTTACGCCTAGTCCAATATTTATAGCTATTTCTCGTTATTTGTCCAACACCAATATCAGATTCTTCCCAAAATCCACGTACTTCATAAACAAAAGGAAGTTTATTTTCATGAGCTATTTTTATCCCCCAATTAGCAAATGAATATGGCATATGGCTATGAATTATATCTATTTTTTGTGTTTTTACAATTTTTCGAACATAATTTAAAGGAATCTTAAGTATCGAACAATAGAATTTATAATAAAGTCCGGCCATTTTCACACGCTTAAAAAATTGTGGATCATAAAATGAATTCATTCCGATATTCGGCGGAAAGCGATAGTAAATAACATTACCAATTATATCTTTTTTTTTTTTCCGAAAATAAATTGGTGAAGTTAAAGCGCAAGGATCAACAAATTTTTTTTGAAAAGTGAGAATATTATGGCTACGAATTGAATATCCACCTAAATTCGGACGTGATATGTATAATAAATGAAGTATTTTTGGATTCACTTTATTGTACTCAGATAATTTAATCTTTATTTATCAGGTGTAAAAATAATTTCTAGACCATAGCAGGGAAAAATATAACATAAATTTTCTTCATAAAATTCTTGTAATTTGCTACTCATATTAATAAATTTGCCGAATGCTTTTTTAATTAGACTTCTACGCTTAAACGGAGACCAGAAAGCTAATTTTTGTGAAATAATTTTTATTCTTATATCCGTATAAAAAGTTGGAACCATTCTTTTTAATTGGTATTTTCTTTCAGTGAAATAATAAAAAGTGTATAGTCCAAAGAAATTTTTATGGGTTGGATCAGAAAAAAAATATGGATTCGAAAAATGAGGGACAACTGTATAGGATTTACCCCTTTTTTTAAGAACTCTAACAATCTCTCTCATTAAATTTTCAAAATTTTTGATATGCTCTAAAAAATGTGTAGAATGAATTTCATCTACTGAATCATCAGGAAAGAAGGAAAGGCCATATTCAAGATCTGCTACGATATCAACATAAGAGGAATCAAATTTATCAATACCGATCCTTTCTTTCTTTTTATTAGGACCACATCCTAATTCAAGAATTACTGGCTTATCACTATTAATTATTTGTTCTAAATCGATTTTAATTATGGGTTTCATGTCAATTATATTTATTTAAAAATAATTTTTAAATTATTTAATTTCGATTAAAAATATTTCCTTTTTTTCCTTTATCTTACATTATTTAGGATTATAATAAATATCTCTTTATTAAAATTTATAAATTGAAAAATAAGGAATTAAATAAATAACTTATTAGTTTAATTAAATTGAATATTTTATAGTAAATATTGATCAAAAACTTATAATAGAAATATTAAAAATGAAATTCCTTTTTGCTATACCTACATTATTTAGGAAAGACAGACAAGAGATAATAAATAAATGTCTAATACGTTTGAAATATCAATGTGAATTACATAATATCTCTTATAAAATAATTGTTGTTTGCAATATTGAAAATGAATACTTTAAAAATTGGAAAATTAAATCAGATAATATTGTAAAAAAGGTTTGTGGGGTAAAGTATAACCTTGCTGCTTCATTAAATAGTGCAATTGATGAGATAACTGATGAAGACTATTTTTGTTTTATACATGATGATATAAAATTCCTAATAACAATTGGATTATAACCTTTGTAAATTTATATGAAATTAACATTTTAAAATGTGGTATTATAGGAATAAGACCTCACTATAAAGGAAACACTTATTATAGATTACTCCAAAGATTTAGGAATAAAATTATTAGAAGTTTTATCAACCTATATAAAACTAAAAAATATTTATCTAGGATTATAACTTTTTGTGTTCATTATCTAAATAAAACTAATCTCATAACATTAGACTTTTTTAATCGGTTAAAGCTTATGAACAGTTTTAATATTGAAGTGCAGAGCTGGGTTGATGGCGTTATGTTTTTTTCTATTGATAAATTAAAAGAAATTGGTAAATTTAATGAAAATTATTTTGGTGATTGTGAATCTGAAGATTTTAACTACCATATAAGAGAAAATGGTTATAAAATTTATAGAGTTATACTTTCTTATATTCATTATAGTGACCCTTTTAAATCGTAAGTAACTAAAGAGGAAAATATTATTTTTCTAAATCACGTTAAAAAGTCAATATTTTTACTAGCACAAAAATGGGGCAAAAAAAAGGATATTATATACCCTTAGTTTAAATTCTAATTGAGAAATAAAAAATTTTGATAAATATTTTCCGATATTTTCTTGCAGTTAGGAACATTATAAAGAGAAGATGATTAAAATTTTTCTTTTTTTAATTTTGTTTAATTTTAATATCTTCTTTTATTAAACTTCTTATTAAATTTAGAAAATCTTTTTTACTTTTATCTGCAGAAAAATGCTTATAAATTAGATTAATGTCCTTTACATCAATTTTAGGAGGATTTTCAATTATAGTTTTTATAGCTTTTTTCCATAAATGAAGTTTTAATGGAACGACTTTTAAAAACTTTTTTTCTTTAAAGAAGTAATTAGCTCCACAATTTGGTGAAGAAATTACGGGTGTTTTGTTGATAAAACTTTCAATTATAATTCTTCCAAATGCCTCAGAATAGAAAGAGGGCACTAATGTAATTTTAGATTTATGATATAAAAAATATAAATAATCTAACTCTACTTGATCTAAATTTAAAATTCTTTCGTTTATTTCATTTTGATCAATTTTTTTTCCCACAATTATTATCTTATATGACTCTGGAAGTTTTTTTATTAATTTTTTAATAAAATTTTCGCCTTTATGATATCCTTTATAGGTTGGAGTTATAAATAGTAGTAGATTTTTAATTAATTCTATTTGTTTCATTAAATTACCTTTTATTTTCTTAAAATTTAAAATGTATTCTTTTTTCTTCTCTATAGGAGTGATGTTTATGATTTTTATTTTCTCTGGATTTACAAAATAAGACAAAAAATTTTGCATTAAAGGAGAGGCAACTACATTAATTGATGTTCGATTCATTAACATAAAATTTAAACGAATTAAATAATATCTAAACTTATAAAATATGGTATAAATTACGGATTTAAAGGATTTCTCCCATCCCTTAGGTTTATCACCTATTAAAACTCTTAAAGTTCTCCAATAATTAATACATTTATAACATGTTTTTTTGTTTATTAATGCAGGACAAGCCGTTCCATATTTAATAATATCAACATGTTTAGGGCAAATATTTGTTGGATCTCGAAGTATATGAATAACTGGAATTTGTTTTTTTATCGCACAAAATATTGTTGGAAATGCTACATTTCTTTGTGTGATAATAATATGCGGTTTAAATTTTTTTATAGTTCTGAAAATTTGGAGTGTATATAAAAAATAATCTGCTCCAAAAGGCATAATAATTTTTTTTACTTTATTTTGTAGATGAGAGATAATTGGTTCTAAAGGTGTTATTGAGAGGTTCTTTTTTTTGATTTTTTTAACTTCACGAGCAAGGATTTTTATAGAAATGTTTTTAATTTCTAATAATCCTTCAATAATAATTCTAAGACTTTTTTCTGCACCTCCAGGGATATTTTTTCCGAAGTAATCGGAAGTTACAAGAATTTTTAAACTCATTAACTTAAAAAAATTTTATTCAAGTTTTAATTTATTAGATATGAAAATTTTTAATGATTTATAAAAAGATTTTTTTATTTTATAAGAATTAAATCAAAGTATTTAGAAAAAAGCTTGAATTAAACCAAGGAATAAATATAAAAAATAAAGAATTATTCTCTTTTAAACTGAAATTCTATTAATTTAATGTCGCTTTCTTTTAAATTAATATTACAATATGGACAATTTAGTTCAATTTTATCCTTTAATTTTGAAATTACTTTATCTTTTAAAGAAGCAGAACAATCTTTATTTGGACAAATATTTAATGTTCCAATTACTTTATCTTTTTCTTTTGTTAAATCACCTAAACAGATTTCAAGATTTTTAGCAGTAGTCTTATCTGAAATAGTATCTTTATTTTTTTCAATATATTCTTTTAAAAATTGAGTGTTTGTTCCAATCGCTAATGATATTTCTTCTCCAACTTTAAAGTTATTTTTTTTCCGAGAAAATTGAATATTTCTTATTAAATCATTTACCACGCGCTCAGCTAAAAGTTCTTCGTCAAGACTTATATCTAAATAAATATTACATAGTTTTGATTCTGCCTTAAGAAAATTTTTTATTGGTTTAACAGATTTTACGATCTCTAATTCTTTAACATTCCCCATTTGTTTTATTATGTATGCAAATTTAATCTCCGGCATTCCATCTTTGGATTCAATTATTAATTTCCTATTTGGCCATCTTAACCTAATTTTATTTTCATCTTTTAAAGAACGAACAATTTCTATCAGATCTCTCGTAAATTGCATTTGTTCTTCTAATTCCAAATCAATGTCTTCTTCATTAACTTTCGGCCAATCTTGTAAATGAATGCTTTTAGTTTCCCTTAAACCCATCGATTTTAGATATGGATTAAACATTTTTAGGAAAATTTCTTCGCTCAGCATTGGATTAATGGGTGCTAATAATAAAAGAATTTTATATAGTACTCCAAATAATACAGCCATTATTTGAAATTTATTTGGATCCTCTGAATATAATTCTATCTTCTCTCGGTTTAACATTATATACCATCGGCTAATATCATTAACAATTAAATCTCTTAATTGCTGAGTAATCCAAGGAAGTTTATATTTATCCGATAGTTTTGTAATTTTTTTAATTATGGAATTTACTCTTGAAAGTAGCCATTTATCTAATTGACTTAATTTTTCTGGTTCAATTTTTACTTTTGAAGGATCAAATTTAGCTAAAGTAAATTTTTCATTTGCATATACATAGACGTTCCAGATTGTATTAATGACCTTGTAGGTATCTGTATATTCTTTTATACTAAAATTTAAATCACGACCAGGTTGAGTCGCACCAATTGAATAAAAACGAAAAGTTTCAATTCCCTTAATATTTGAATATTTTTTATTGGTTTTTATTTCTTTTAAAGTTCCATTAATAAGATCTTCAGGTCCGAAAAAAGTTCCGCGTGATTTACTTAATTTTTGGTTATCCTTTAATACCCAACCGTGCATATAACAAGCATTATAATTTTTACGTTTAGATGAAACCATTGCACTACTTAAAAGACTATTGAACCATCCTCTAATCTGGTCCTTTCCTTCTATAATAAAATTTGCTGGAACCCATGTATCATAATGGCTTTTTCCATCATAAACTTCTTGAGCTGCCCACATTACAGAGCCAGAATCTAACCAAACATCTAAAATATCAGGTATTCTCTTTTTTGTTCCTATTTTGCATTTTTTACATTTCCATGTAACTTCATCGATCCAAGGACGATGTAAATCTTCTGGACATTCTCCGGCAATCTCTTTCAATTCTTTTCCCGAACCAATTACAGTAATCTCACTACAATCTTCGTTATCACATATCCAGATGCTCAAAGGGACTCCCCAGAATCTTTGCCTTGAAATACACCAATCTTTTAAAGAGTCTAACCAACTTTTAAACCATCTTTTTCCTGCCCAATCAGGAACCCAGTAAATTTCAGCATTTTTTTCTAACATTTCAGAAATAAGAGTTTCAGTTTTAAAAAACCATTGATCAGTTGCCCTATATACTAATTTCGAATCGCATCGCCAACAATGTGCATATTCATGCTCTATTTCATTCGTTGTTAAAAGTGTTCCTTTCTTCTTCAATAAGTCTAATATTTCTTGATTTGCATCAAAAACAAATTGTCCTTCAAATTTTCCCGCTTCTTTTGTATATATCCCTCTAATATCAACAGGAGTAAAAACAGGTATATTATTAGCCACACACACCTCAAAATCTTCTGGTCCATGTCCCGGAGCAGAATGTACCAATCCAACTCCTTCTGATGCAGAAACGTATTCATCTGATAAAATAATCGAATGAACTGTATCACTTTCCTTGGCTAATTCATCTTGATAGGGAACCTCTTCTAAAAGGGGGTGGATATATTTCATGCCTTCAAGGTCTTCACCTTTATACTCCTCCACAATCTTGAATTTGTATCCCAATTCTCCAGTTATAACAAAAGTGGATGAGCTTTTTGATAAAATCCAATATTCATTTAATTCTTCAATTTTAACTTTTACGTATTCAGCAAATGGATTTGCCATAATTGCTTCATTAGCAACTAAAGTCCAAGGGGTTGTTGTCCAAATAATAAAATAGGTATTTTCCATATCAGCAGATTTGAGTTTTAAGAATAAACTTACATCCTTAATATTTTTATAATCGAATTCATGTTTAGCTAAGGCGGTTGCACATCTCGGGCAACAATTTAGGGGCCTATAAAATCTATATAGAAAGTTATTTTCCCATGCTTTTTTTAGTGTCCACCATATACCTTCGAGATAACTATTTTTAAAAGTGATATAAGGATTATCCCAATCCCAAAAATAACATCCTAATCGCTTAAATTGTTCATTCATAATTACAAGATTGTCTTCAGCAAATTTCTTACAATTTTTAATAAATTTATCTACTCCATATTCGAGAATCTCTTGCTTATTTTTAATTCCTAATTGTTTTTCCATTTGAACCTCAATTGGTAATCCATGAGTATCGTAACCGGGAGTATCCGTTACTTTAAACCCTCTCATTCGTTTATATCTAATTAAATAATCTTTCAGTATCTTATTCCAAGCGGTTCCAAGATGAATTGACCCAGTAGTGTAGGGAGGTCCATCAATAAATCTCCAAGTTTCTCTACCTTCTTCTTTTTTTCTTATTAAGGAATATATATTCTCCTTTTTCCAATAGTCCAGTATTTTTTCTTCTAATTTAAGTAAATCTAACTTTTTATCCAAAGTTTCCATGAAGATTATCTACATCTTTATGTTAATTGTTTATTATAAGAGAATTAGATTAAAAAATTTAATCAAATCTTATAAAAAGATTAGATTTGAATTATAAAATTCAACATTTTCATTTTACGGCATCAAATTTACAATATATTATATGGATTAAAAAATTTCTATGAATAAAAAAACCTTTATTAGAATTGTAAAAGAGATTTTTGGATAAAAATAAAAAAAAAATAAGAGAAAATATTAAAAAGTTTTATACTTCTTCTGGTTTATGAATATCATCTACTTCTACAGTAATTCTTGATAATAATCTATCCAATTTTTCCTCAATTTTGTTTATACCAGGAACCGTAGTTAAATGAATTGTTTTACCTTTATGTGGGTGTAATGTTAAAGTACCGGTTCTTAGTAATAAATATTCAAAAACATCAGGAATTGTCTTTTCAAAAGTTAAATTCGAAGTTGGAATCCTTTCTGCTTTACCCATAAATCCATTTTTGTGGTATATTTCATTTCTTTCAATTTTATAATAATCTATTCTTCTTGATAACCATACAATTCCCAAGACTCCGAATAAAATTATTGTAGTTGCCAAATAAAAATTGTCAGTAAGTCCAATATTAAATTCAGGAATATCACCAAGACTAACTCCTCCGAATACTCCTGTTTGCCACAAAATAAAAATTATCAATATTACAACGACAATTGCTGCCAATAATAGGAAAAATTTCGTACTCTGAAAATCAAAAGCCATTACAAATATATTAAATGCAAAAATTATTAACCAGAACCATGATAAAATTGATTGTGAATCTATAAAAATTGTCCCTCCCATGACTTTGAGGATTATTGTAATGATCCATAATGCAAAAGAAGATAATAGAGTAGGCCACAAAAAAATTACCTTGGGATAAGTCCTTAAATATATTTCATGCACTGGTTCTTCCGCCATAGTTATTTATCACCTAATTTTTATATTATTAATTTATTGTAGATTTTATTTACTAATAAATCAAATTAATTTATATTTATATATATAGAACATAATAAAATCATATTAACATTATCATAGGATTAGGTTTAAAATTTCTTATCATTTCTGGACTAATTAGGTATTTTATATTTAATCTTAAATTAGAACAAAAATTTTTAATTTATTATTCAAATTAAGTGAATATTAAATATAGAATAGAATTTGTATTCTTACTGATTAAAGATGTTTAATATCGGAAATATATATACAAAAAAAGGATATAAAATTATTGATAACGTTTATTATTTTAAAGAAACACCTACATTAGATGCCAATAATTATATTATTTCTAATAAAGATAAGACAGATTTAACGTTAATAGATACTGGAAACGGCATTTCATTTAAAAGTTTAATAGAAGAGATGGAAAAATTAAATCTATCATATAAAAACATTAAAAAAGTGATTCTAACACATATTCACGTTGATCATCTATTAGGTATCTATCCATTATTGTTAAAAATGAATAGTAATCCTCCCAAAATTTATGCTTTTGGGCATGCAGCAAGAACTATTAAAAATGCAGATATTTCAGCAATATTTCCGGGGAGTTTGGGACTCGGACCACAAACATTTAAAGTTAAGATAATTCCCATAGAAGTTAATGAACTTACAAATAATCAAGAAATATCCTGTGCAGAATATAAGTTTCGGATTATACATACTCCTGGACACAGTGAAGGATCAATTTGTTTATATGACCAAAAAAATAAGATTTTAATAAGCGGAGATGTAGTGTTTTCGGGTGGTGCATTTGGAAGATTTGATTTTCCTGGAGGGTCTTTAAAAAAATTGAAAAATTCTATTAAAATTTTAAGCCAATTAGACGTAAAATATTTATTACCGGGGCATATGAGTTACAGTGCTAATGGAAATAAAGAAATCAAATTAGCTTTAAGAATAATTGAAAGTACAGCAAATTACTTTTTTTGATTATTTATTATGACTCAAAAAGGTAAATAAATTAAATATTTAGTGATTGTAAATGGCAATAAAAAAGAATTCTAAAGAAATTATAAATCGTATTGAAAAACTCAATTTTGAGTTTAAAATCTGGTTTAAATTTAATAATCAAAATATTTTGGGGGATGGTTGGTCAAAATTACTTCAAACTATTAAAGAAAATAAAGGAAAATCTTTATTAAAAGCATCAGAAATTTGTAATTATAGTTATAAATATGCTTGGAGTATTTTAAAAAGGATTGAGGTAAGAACAGGAATACCGGCAGTCTCTATTGGAAGAGGTGGTCATGGAGGTGGTGGTTGGGTTAAATTAAATCAATGGGGCGAGATTTTATTAAATTTGTTCATTGAATTTAAAAAATTTTCAGAAATTCAACTTCAGAATTATTTTATTGAATTAAAAAAGGTCAATAATTAAATTTTAATCTAATGATAATATCTATTTTAGAAAAAGAATTAATCAAAATAAAGATTAAAAAACAAAATTTTAGATAATAAATTATAAGAAAATATATATAAACAAATTAATAATTAAAAAAAATATACTTTAATCAAAAATATTGAAATAATTAGGAAAAATATCATGGAAATACCCGTAAATGTTCCAATTATTATTGATATTGGTGAAGCATATGTAAAAATAGGATTTGCTGGAGATCAAATTCCTAGAATTGTATTTCCATGTATGACTGGCACTGAAAAATATAGATCAATTATGGTAGATATAGGAGAAGCCAGGGATAAAATGATTTATGTCGGAGAGGACTGCATGAAGATGAGAGGTGTTTTAAAAATCACCTATCCAATTTCAAGAGGAAATATTACTCAGTGGGAAAGCTTTTATGAAATTTTAAATCATATTTTCTATAATTTGCTAAGAATAAATCCGTCTGAATATGAAGTATTATATTCCGAACCAATAAATATCCCTAAAGAAACAAAAGAATATATAGCAAGAGTACTTTTTGAGACACATCGCGTTAAAAAATTAATGATGATCCCCTCTCCATTATTATCTTTATTTTCTGTCGGATTAACTACAGGTTTAGTTATTGAATGTGGAGAAGGTTTAACTAATATAGTTCCCATAATAGATGGAAAGATTTTTTATCCGGCTGTCCAGATATTAACACTAGCTGGAGCTGATGTAAGTCTTCATTTAAAATCATTATTACTAAGGCAAGGAATCAATTTAGAATTTTCTGCTCAAAAAGTAATTTTAAGAGAAATTATTGAGAAATTTTGTTATATTGCCTTAGATCCTTCCTCTATCAATGAAAAAGTAAAAACAGAAAAACAAAGTTATGTTCTACCTGATGGAGAAGCAATCAATATTTATAATGAGTCTATGTATCTTTCTCCTGAAATTTTATTTCAACCTTCAATTTTGGGTTATAATATCCAAAGTATTCCAGAAGCTGTTATAAATTGCCTTGGAAATATAAATAGTGAATATTGGGCATTATTATTAAAGAATATTGTCGTATCAGGTGGCAACTCTTTCTATAATGGTTTTATTGAAAGATTAAAAGCAGAATTAATTACAATTTTACCAAATTTAGGTCCAATTCCAGCAATTCCAGAAACTCCACAAATTCAAGAAGAAAAATCATTAATTTCTCAAGAGGGAACATCTATCCTTCAAGATACGTGTGAGAAATGTGGAAATTTAGTTGATTTAAGCTCAGGAATTAAAATTTGCCCATATTGTGGTAATACTATGAAAACACCAACGATTGATATTCCTATAAAAACAGGTATAGAATTGAGTGAAAAAAAACTACAAAAAATAAAAGGGAAATGTCCTCATTGTAAAAAAGATTTACCTTCAGATTCAGAACATTTATTTTGTCCGTTTTGTGGTCAAAAAATACAAGATTTAGAAGGTCAAGATATAAAAGAAGGTCAAGAAGTACATATCAAAGAATATACTGAACCGATAGTAGCAATACCTACTTATTATGAAGATGTCTCTGAATTATTTAATTTTTTTATTCCCGAGAACAAACAATTTGCAATCTTTTTGGGAGGCTCCATACTAAGTTCATTGCCTTCTTTTAGAAAATTATTTATTAACTCGAATCAATTTGCTTCAAATCCAAATCTATTATATCATGATATATCAGAAATTTTCAAAATTGAATGAATAATTACTAATTCATTATCTTTTCTCACTTCTACTTAATTTGCTCATTATTCGATTCGATACTTTTATTTATTTTCAAATATTTTTAAAATAATAAATTGGATCTAAAAAGAGAACCCACATTAAGAGTGACTTTAAAAATTAGATGGAATAAAATTTTTATTATACTATTTTTATTGAGTTTGATTTCAGTTTCATTGGGAGCACTATTTTCCCCAGTAACTGCAAGATCAAGAAGAACCCATTTAACTGATTTTATTCTCAATAATAGAATTGAAAATAAAGGCTATTCAAATTCAATTTTAGAAGAACATTACGTTTCCGAACAATCAACCTACTATGCTTTAAAAATGCTTGAAGATTTAGATTTACTTGAAACTCAAGAAGATTTAGATATTTTGGCAACAACACTTGCTCAGAATGTTCAAACCGAACTTGATGAGTATGATGATAATTCTCTAATAACCCTATATTATCTACTCCATTCATTAAGTGTTTTAGATAGCTTAGATGAAATAAGCACTGATAATAAAAATGAAATTATCAATTGGATTAATCTCTCAATAGATGAAAATGGTGGTTTTAAAAATTTTAATAGTTCCTTACCAACCGTATTTAATACATATTTTTCGGTTAAAGTTTTGTATCTATTAAGTTCAGAAAATATTTTCGACAGTCAGAACCATACGGAATGGATAATTAGTTGTAATAATTCCGATGGTGGTTTCGGCGGAAATTCAACATTAAATTCATCAATAATTAGTACATATTATGCAGTTTTGGGAGTTAATAACCTTACAGATATTAGTGATCTATCATTGCAAAACGAATCAATTATTCAATACATAATGGAATCTTATAATTCCGATATTGCCGATTCTCTAAATTACGGTGGGTTTTCTCAAACAGACTCTCCTACTAAAAGTTTAATTAGTACAACATTTTATTGTGTCTCTACCGTAAATTTATTAGATTCTAATCAGCTGGATTCTGAAACAATCCTTCAGTGGATTTTAGAATCTCAGAATCCAATCGATGGTGGCTTTTCAGAATCAAAATCAGATGGTTCTACATCATATTCTTCCATGATAACAACTTATTATGCTTTTAATATTATAAAATATCTTGATCCTGATTTCTTTTCATTAAATGAAGATGTGTGGGATGTAGAATTTAATTGGGTAATATTAATAATACTTATCTTAATTATAATAGCAGCGCCAACTATTGTTATTTTCATTATTTGGCGGAAAAGAAAAGTATAATTACAGTTTTTTTCGATTTACTATCTCCTTAATAGCAAAAGTGGCTACATCTTCAGCATATTTGTTGGGTCCAAATCCTGCATCATATCCTAATTCTTTTGCTAGTTCATGAGTTATTCTAGGACCTCCACAAACCAGAATAACCTTATCTCTTAACCCTTCACCTTCTAAAAGATCTACAAGCTGTGTTAAATTTTTTAAATGAATATCTTTTTGAGTAACAGTCTGAGATACAAGTAATACATCAGCTTTCAACTCTAAAGCTCTTTTAATAAACTCTTCATTTGGTACTTGACTACCCATATTATAAGCTTCTACCATTTCATAGCTTTCAAGCCCGTAATGACCTTTATATCCTTTCCTATTTATTATAGCATCTATGCCTACGGTGTGTGCATCTGTTCCAGTTGTTGCTCCAAGTATTATAATTTTTCGTTCAATATTTTCTTTTATATATTCATTTATTTGCTCTCTAGCCATAATTTCTTTATCTATTGCATCTAAATGAATTTCCGTATAATCTATAGTTTGATTTAATCTTCCATAAACAACAAAATAGGTAAATCCTTTATCTAGAGGACAATGATATACAACAGAGGGATTTTTTACCCCCATTTTTCTAGTCAATATTTTTGCAGCCACTATAGCTTTTTCATCGTCTTCTACTGGAAGTGTAAAACTAATTTGCACTTTTCCGTCATTAAAAGTATCTCCATATGGCTTAATTTTTGTCAAATCAAGGGTTTTATCAAATTTATTATTCATATTTCTTCTCCTTAATATTATTTAATTAGTAAATAACAAATAATTCTAAATTGGATTTTCTTGAACCATTAATTCAATAAATGGATTAAAATAATCCTTTTCTTTTTCAAACACACCTTCCAAACCTTTACCACCGTTTATTTTCCTCTTTATTCCAGCAAATATTCCCTTTTCGATTGTGCTGAATAAACCTTCTTTTTCTATTTCTTTCAAAAGTGAATAAGCTTTATTTAAAACTTCATTAACTCTTTTTTCCATTATTCCACCTTGTTTAAAAGCAATTTCCTCTCCTAAAGATTTCATATTATTGAAAATATATTTCGCATTTTCTATAGATAATGCTCTATCAGACATAAAAGGAGTGTGTATGGCTTCGGTTAACATTCCAAGTAGATGAATTTTCTGATTAGTCATAATAGTTATCATATTAAATAAAGCGTTTTGAATATGGCCCTTAAAGATATTTCCTGACATAAACTTTGTTGGGGGCATATATTTTAAGGGGGCTTTAGGAAATATTTCTCTTGCCATTTGAGCTTGTGCAAGTTCATATAAAAATCCGTTTTCCAACTCAGGATTCATTTCAAAAGCATGACCCAAACCAAGTTGTTCTTCTTTTAAACCAGCAAGTAGAGCAAATTGTTCATTTATAAATTGAGAAGCAAGCACGGTATGAGCTGCTTCAAATGCATCATCTGTAGTTAAATAATTGTCTTCTCCAGTATTTATAATGACACCTGCAAATGCATTAATCATCCTTGAAAAATATTGATCAATAATAGTTCTTTTCATATTAATATCTCTAAATAATATTCCATAAAGAGCATCATTAAGCATCACATCAAGTCTCTCAAATGCTCCCATAGCAGCTATTTCAGGCATGCAAAGTCCAGAACAGTAATTAGTTAATCTTATATATCTTCCCAATTCTTCTCCAACTTCATCTAAAGCTTTTCTCATAAGCCTAAAGTTTTCTTGGGTTGCATAAGTACCACCAAATCCTTCTGTTGTCGCACCATAAGGCACATAATCAAGAAGACTCTGTCCAGTAGATCTAATAACTGCAATGATATCTGCTCCTTGTTTTGCGGCAGCTTTTGCTTGAGTGATATCTTCATAGATATTCCCCGTTGCAACAATTATATATAAAAGAGGTCCTTCCTTCTCACCAAATTTTTCAAGATAAGCTTCTCTCTTTTTTTTATTATTTATTATTTTTTCTAAAGTTTGTTTAGTTAATTTGGTTATAGTTATCTTTATTTCAGATAAATCATTCATCGGAAGTTTTGTCAGATCAAGTTCATCTTTTGATATTTTTTCTGCAATCTCTTGAGGGGATAATCTTTTTTGGAGAATTGCATTTCCAATAAAGATAGCCACACCTTTTCCAAGCCCCTTATCCTTTTTAATATTATTAACAACTACATTCGGTAAAGGAACCCCAAACTCATCTACTCCATCTATACCAAGTAATCTACAGACAGTTCTTTCAATTGAGGTTGTAGTGTGTTTATCTATAAATTTTTGGGTGTCTAAAGCAATAGTTTTTGCTGTCTCTCTTGCTTTTTTTACTATTGAGAAATCTAAATTCAATTTGCTATTTACTGCTTTATTAATCAATTTTTTCACTTTAAATATGATATCTTTTTATATTTTTGATTGTATTTACAATTTTCTCTTTACTTCTAAAACCATCAATCTTTCCATATTTTAATCTAAATGGTTTTAGTTAATCACTAGGTCCAAGATCATAAATGGGGATATTAATATTTTCTTTTAATAATGTTAGAAATTCATTTTTATCAAACTGGTATCCAAATGGAGAGGTTGGATTTGCGGTTACTGCAATCAACTTTATTGGGTTTAATACTTTTAAGATACCCCCTTTTTTTTGGAATTTTTCCAGTAAACCTTTACTTAAGAATAATTTTGTACCATCCTCTACCAAAAATGTAACTCCTTTATAGTTATCAGTAGAATCCATTAAATCGCTTAATAATTTATCAGAAATTGGTCCTTTTATTACGACGTATTTTGAGTTACTATTTAAATTTTCATTTATCTCTGTAGCTGCATCCAGTGAAGTTATTACTTCTAGCATTTTTATGGAGTTTTTTGAATCAATTATCCCAATTTTTGAGTTTTTGAAAATTTCATTAGCCAATTTGAGTATTTTTTCTTCTTTTTCATTTTCTATGGTCAATAATTTAACTATATGAGCGGTTAAATCAACAACCTTATGCATATTTTCTGATATAGATGCCCCTGTTGACAGTATTGTAGCATCAGATATTACAGGAGCCGCATATGATTTTCTATCAAATGCACCATCCACTAAAATGATATCACATCCTAAATTAATTAATTCTAAACAAATATTAGATAAATATTTATTTATCGATGGCCCTGCTAACTCTATATAGCCACTACTCATAACCTTTAATATTTTAACTACTCCTAGTGGTGTATTAAATCCCGTAGTTTTAATAAATTCCATCTTGATATTACTATTATCAAGACTTTGCTCTGCTGTTGCTACATAAGTTTCCTTTTCAATATAAATGCGTGGTTTTGGTAAACGAGTAATAACGTCATACTTTTCTCCATCTCTTCCTATAGAAGTAATCCCCAAATTTCCTTTAAAATTTCTAATAATATGATTTAAAGTCGTAGTTTTCCCCGTATTTTTCCCCATTCCAATAATTGATATAATTTTGTATTTTTTAATCATATCAAGAAGTTGTATCGAGATCACCATCATCTTTCGTAATTAAAAGAATAGATTTCATTTTAAATATTAAATATTTTCAATGCTTTTACTTTTATTTACTTAAACTCCTTTTCCTTATATTACGTTCTAGATCTTCTGGTTCAATTGTTATTTTTTGTCCATTCAATAGTCCTGCGACACCAATTAGTTTCTCTCGATCTTCACAGTTACATTGTGGTTGATAATCAGATGGCTCTGCATACGTTGTGATAACTCCCTCAAAATTCCTTAACACAACTCGACTATTGCCTTGAGAAATAATATAATTCGGAAATATTGGTATCTTACCCCCGCCACCAGGTGCATCAACTACAAATGTAGGTACGCATAAACCGGAAGTATGGCCCCTTAAACCCTCGATAATTTCAATACCTTGGGCGATACTTGTTCTAAAATGCTTAAGTCCCATAGATAAATCGCATTGGTAAATATAATATGGTCTAACCCTTATTTTTACTAGTTCATGGACTAGTTTTTTCATTACATGAATACAGTCATTTACTCCTCTTAATAATACTGATTGATTACCAAGAGGTATGCCTGCATCAGCAATCATTTCACAAGCTTTTTTGGATTCCTCAGTAATCTCATTTGAATGATTAAAGTGAGTATTAAACCAAATTGGATGATATTTCTTAAGCATATCAACTAATTCTTGATTAATCCTTTGGGGCATTACAACGGGAGTTCTTGAACCTATACGAATAATTTCAACGTGGGGAATCTCCCTTAACTTTTTTATTATATACTCCAATTCTTTATCAGAAATTAATAAAGCATCTCCTCCAGACAATAAAACATCCCTTATGGCTGGAGTTTTGGCAATATATTCTATTGCATCATTGATCTGCGACTTTGGGGGAGCTTTATCATGATGTCCGGCAAATCTTCTCCTTGTACAATGCCTACAATACATTGAACAATTCTCTGTGATTAAAAAAAGTACTCTATCTGGGTATCTATGAGTTAAACCCTTAACTGGTGCATCTTCATCTTCATGAAGAGGATCATGCAGATCATCTTCACACTTTTCTAATTCAAATACTGTTGGGATTGCTTGTTTTCTTACGGGATCATCTTTATCATTAACATCTATTAAAGATAAATAATATGGAGTTATTGCCATCCTCATAGATTCCAAACATTTCTTGATTCCTTCCTCTTCCTCTTTACTAAGAGGGATATACTTTTTTAAATCATCCAAAGTAGTTATTCTGTTTCTAAACTGCCAATGCCAATCATTCCATTGTTCATCTGGAACGTCCTTAAAGAGTTCAAATCTTCTATATACCTTCATTTGTTCTGCCTTTTTTTCATTATTTTGTATACTTATTTATATTAAACGTACTTTTCCTCAAAAATTTTCCTTAATTTATCAGATTCTCTTAACTCATCTAAAGCTATTTGAGAGTGACCTTTTGTGTATCCATTTCCAATTATCATTACAACATCTTTCCCAACACCTTCTGCTCCTAATGCTGCCTTTGCAAAACTTGTTGCCATGGAAAAGAAATACACTATTCCATTTTCCTTAACAGGGAGAATACTAGACATCTCTGTATTGGGGATACTTAAACAATTAATCGAAATATCAACTTCTATTCCGTTATTTACTTTTAAAGTTTCATTTAAAATTTCTATGGGTTTAAGAACATCTGCGACAATTACTTCATGGCAAAACTCTGTACTTTTAAGAAATTTGGCACGTTTTTCATTTCGAGCTTGTCCTATTACTTTACCCTGCGGTCCAACTTTTTTTTTAGCCATATAAGAGCACATTAATCCGGATTTTCCAGTTGCTCCAAGTATTAAGACACAATCTCCCGATTTCACAAGTTTTGTAGTTTGTGCTGGAGCACCTGCAACATCAAGAGCGGCTAATGCTAATGTATCTTCTATATCTTCCGGAAGCTTTGCATATATTCCACTTTCAAAAAGTATCGCCTTCCCATTAATATCAACTCGCTCAATATCAGGTTTTATATCCAGAATTTTATCGATTCTAAGTGGTGTTAATGTAAGTGATACTAATGTAGCAATTTTATCTCCAACTTTCAAATCAATTTTTTCTTTTAATGAGTTTCCAATTTGCTCTACTTTTCCAATTAACATTCCTCCAGAACCAGTTACAGGATTCTGCATTTTACCCTTATCATTTACAATTTCTAAAATTTTAATTTTTATTTTTTCTAAATTTCCGTCTGCTTCCTCCTTAAGTTGAGAAAAACTAGCAGAATCGATATTTAGTGAAATAACATCGATTAATAGTTCATTATCATATAACTCCATATCATTTGATATTTTATTTGCTGTTTGGGGTAATACACCTTGTGGTTCAATTACTCTATGTGTTCCATATTTTGATCCTTTTTTCATAATATCATCCTAATTAGGTTAATTTAAGATACATAATTAAAATATATATTATTGGTAAGAACTATCTATTTTTTTACTCCAATATAAAGCCCTCTGTCTTTTATTAAACCTTTTTTTAAAAATTCTGGTTTAAATCCTGTTTCTTTCATAAATTCTAAAGTTTTATCAATTTCAAAAAGTCCCAATTCATGTCTATCCTTATAATATTTAATTTCTTTATTTCTCTCCGCAATCAAATAGTGCATATCCAGAACCGAGAGATTTCCTTCAATTTTTGAAATATTTAATCTTGCGATTTTTATATCTTCACCATCATAAGTATTCATATGTGGAAATCCTTCTATATAAGTGGATTTTGTAAGCCATGGTTCAAATATCACAACCCCACATCTTTTTAAGTGGTTTGCAAAATTTTGAATACATTGTTTTAAATTTGAATAAGTTTTTACATAACCAATTGAACTAAATAAGCAAATAATTATATCAAATTTCTTATTAAGATTTAATGTAATCATGTCTGCTTTTTTGAAACTAACTCCCCTAACATTTTTTTTCGCAATATTTATCATTTCTTCATTAATATCAACACCCATACAAGAAAAAGTATTCTTTAAATACTCTAAGTGCTTTCCAGTACCACAAGCAATATCTAGAAGCTCATTTCCATCCGATTTTTTATATTTTAAAATTAACTTTTTAATTTTTTTAGCTTCTTTCTTATAATCTTTCCATGAATAAATCAAATCATAATATGAGGCAATTTCTCTATACATAATTGAATCTTATTTTATTATTATATTAATTTAATTCAATCCTAATATTTTCCTTGCTTCCATAGGAGTAGCAATATCTCTTCCTAATTCCCTTGAGATTCTTACAACCTTCTCGACTAATTCTCCATTGGATTTTGCTAAAACTCCTTTTGATAAGTACACATTATCTTCAAATCCAACTCTTGCATGACCACCCATTATTATTGATAAAGTTACCATTGGATACTCATGTCTTCCTATAGCACATACTGAATATGTAGAATCTTTAGGAATGCTTTCAACTAAAAAAGTCAAATCTCTTGCACTTGCCTTTATACCGCCATTAACACCTAATACAAAGCTAAAATGCATCGGATCTTTGATATATCCTTTATCATGTAATTTTAAGGCCATATCAACCATACCCTTATCAAAACATTCTAATTCCGGCTTAATACCCCGTTCATTCATTTTTTTAGCAAATTCTATAATAGTATTTTCAGTATTTATAAAAATCTCATCTCCGCCAAAATTACAAGTACCACAGTCAAGAGTAGCCATTTCAGGAGGAGGTTCTAAGTAAATCGGTTGGAGCCTTTCTTTATTACTCATACCTACAACCCCGCCAGTGGAAGGTTGAATTATAACATCTGGACATCGATTTTTTATCTCTTCTATACACACTTTGAATTTGTCTATATTTTGAGTAGGAGTGCCATCATCTTCTCTCACATGCAAATGGATAATACTGGCTCCAGCTTTATATGCCAATTCAGCTTCCTTTCCTATTTCATCAATAGAATACGGAATATTGGGATTAAGTTCTTTTGTTACTTCTGCTCCACATATAGCAGCAGTAATAATCAATTTTTCCATTAAAAATCCCTG
Organism: Promethearchaeota archaeon; assembly: GCA_030606485.1. Taxonomy (GTDB): domain Archaea; phylum Asgardarchaeota; class Lokiarchaeia; order Sigyniarchaeales; family SOKP01; genus 6H3-1. The sequence continues at coordinate 626,393 of JAUWGH010000001.1, forward strand.
ATAATATTTAAAGAAATTGAAAAATTTAAATTAAAAATTATTTAGTAAAATATTCAATAAAGAAAATCTTATAGCTTTTTATGTAATTCGATTTTATTATGATATTTCAGATCTTATCCTAATTTGATTAGGTTCTATTATAATTATTTTCCCAGATGATTCTTCTAAGGGAAAGCTTTTTAAAAATCTCTCAAACAGTTCTTTTACAGCATTCTTACCTTGCTTTTTTGATCTCATTATTATAATTCCATAAAAATTATCAGTAGGATTAATAAAATCTGCGTTTAATGTAATTAATAATCGTTTTTCTTCAAAACATTTTATAATCAAACTCTTATCGTCGATACCTGAAATATTTTCATGAAAAACAGAATCCACTTCATGTTGCCCAATATTCTCAATTACTTTTTTCAAAATCCAAGGTACATTTTCATCTAATTTGAACTTCACTTTTTTATCCCTGATCTTCAATCAATGGGAGTATTTTTTCTTTAGCTAACATAGCTCCGTAATGAAGTGCTGCTTGAATATGTTCCTTTTTTAGTGAAGGATAGTTTTCTAATATCTCATCATCCGACATTCCTTCCGCTAAACAATCTAAAATTATTGAAACAAACACTCTAGTGCCTTTAATACAAGCTTTCCCATGACATATTTTTGGATCAAATGTGATATATTCTTTCCAAATCATTAAACTCACTATGATAATAGATAATATTAAGTTATATAATTTTAATTTTTATAATAATTCTCAGGAATAAATATTTTTTAACCAGTATTCAGAAATAAGAATTATTTTGAATTTTTAAATTGTAAGATAAAATTAAAGTCTAAAGAAATTATAATAATTTTTTGCATTCATTTAAAGATTCTTTAATCATATTGGCAGCATGATCCAAATCTTCATCAGTATGTCGATAACATACATAACCATGATGATATGGTTGAAGGAATATACGCCGACGAATTAACTGTGTATAAAATTCTTCACGCAATTTTTTATATAAAAAGTTTGGATCACGTTGAAAAGTGATATAAGGCATCCAAGGATCACCTGAAAATGTGCATGGAATACCACTATCTTTTATGATATCTTTAACCTTAGATGCAAAACGACTCCCTCTTTCATTAATAACGTCTAAAACCATTTCTCGCTCTAAAATTTCAATAGTTTTAAGTGCCGCTACTTGAGCAAGACTATTTGGCCAAAATGTAGAAGTAATAAATACTTTTTCGATTAAAGCATCCATATATTCTTTTTTACCGACACAAACACTGATCGGATAACCATTTGCCATTGATTTTCCAAATGCGGCAAGATCCGGAATCACATCAAATTTTTTTTGGGCACCCCCCAAATTTACACGAAAACCTGTACGAATTTCATCATAAATTAAAAGAGAGTCATATTTAGTTGCCAACTTGCGAATACCTTTTAAAAAACCAGGTTTAGGCATCTGAACTTCATGACCTCCTTGATGATCGATAGGGGTTAAAATAATTGCTGCTACATCATTACCATACTGTCCCATTATGTTTTCAGCTTGATCAAGGTTATTGTATTCAAATTCATAAACATCTTCAAAAGACTTTTTAGGAATTCCACCTTTTTGTTCAACACACCAACTATGCCACCCATGATAACCACAACGAAGCACCTTTATCCGTCCTGTATATCCACGAGCAACACGAATAGCAATAGTTGTTGCCTCAGAACCGGTTTTTACAAAAACTGCTTTCTCACAGCATGGAATTAATTCAATCAATTTCTTTGCTAATTTATTTTGAACCTGTTGGGTTAATGACATGCAAAACCCTTTATTTTTTATCTGTTGTATTACAACATCATCAATTTCTTCTTCCCGATGACCAATAATAATCGGACCATAAGCGCAAAGCATATCAAGAAATTCATTACCATCTACATCAATGACTTTTCCTCCTTTACCCTTTTCAAAGAAGATTGGATATTCTCCCTCTACAAAATTATAAGGGCGACGGATTCCTAATATGGCACCAGGAATAAGTTTCAAAGCATCTTCATACAATTGATTTGATTTTTCCAACTTTAATTTTTTAGCCAATTTCAAACTCCCTTTTCTTTAATGATTAATGCAATTAAATATAATTATTGAAGATTTCTAAAAACTTATTTTATTTCTTTTTAATTTCTTAAAATTTGAATATTTTTTACTTTTTCTAAGTAAATTATTAATTTTAATAAAATATGAATAATCCAATTTTTAAAGTGTGACAAAATAATTTTAAATATGGTCTCATAAAGAATTAAAACAGATTAAAATTGATCATCAAAATGCAAAAAGAAAAAATTATAGATGGGAAAAAACTCGCTGAAGAATTGAACCAAAAATTAAAAAAACAAATCGAAATTACAATTAAAAAAACCGGAATTAAACCAAAATTAGCTACTATCCTTGTAGGAGATAGTCCGGCTTCAAAAGTATATCTCAATATTAAGAAAAAAATATGTGATAAAGTTAATATTGAAAGTGTATCCATAGAATTAGATAAAAATGTTAATAAAAATCAACTTTTAAATGAAATAAATCGATTAAATACTGATACTTCCGTTCATGGAATTTTATTGCAATTACCACTCCCACAAAATCTAATAGAAGATACAAATCAATTTTTAGCTACAATTGATCCAAATAAAGATGTTGATGGATTACACCCCATGAATACAGGAAATTTATTCAATTATAACGAATATTTGAGTCCTTGTACTCCAAAAGGCATTATTAAGTTATTGGAATATTATAATATTGATCTCTCTGGAAAAGATGTAACAATTATCAATAGAAGTAGGCTTGTTGGGAAGCCCTTGATTTTCATGCTATTAAAAAGAAATGCTACTATCAGTGTTTGCCATACTAAAACTAAAGATATAAATAAATATATTAAGAACGCTGATATTTTAATTGTTGCAGTAGGAAAGCCGAAATTTATAAAAGTAGATCAAATTAAAGAAGGAGTTGTAATTATTGACGTGGGAATTACGCGCATCGACGGAAATTTATATGGGGATGCAGATTTTGAAAATGTCCTTCCAAAAGTCTCAAGAATAACGCCAGTTCCCGGAGGAGTGGGACCAATGACGACTCATATGCTTATGCAAAATACTTATAATACTTTTAAAAACTTAATTAAAATATAATATGGTAAAGAATCAGAATAGAAATATTTTATAAAATCATAATTTATTTATTACTTGATTATTTTAATTATAATCTTAAAATTTTCAATAAAATAGGCCCCTATGCCAATATATGAAGCTGGAATTAATTTAGGAAATAGAAATTTAATTCAAATTAAATATTATATCTCCCCTGAACAACTTGATCCAAATTTAAGAGCCGGATTTCTCCAGGCACTTGATGGATTTAGTCACGAAGTCATGGGCGACGATATCGATACTATATCACTTGCTTCATTTAAGTTAGTTTGTGTTTCTATTCCATTAGCACTACCGGGGGTTTCAACTCCTGAAGATACCTTACCTCTAATTTCTTATGCAATTATTGATAAAAAACTTTCTGTAGAAACTGTAAAAGAACAGTTAGATTTAGTTTCTCGGCGATTTACTAACAGATACTCAATAAATGATATTTTTTCGAAAAAGCCTAAATATTTTAGAAAATTTACATCTTTATTTGATGAGATTTTGGGTGATTTGAAGCTTAAAGAAGAAGATCGATTTAAATCAATATTATAAAAATTCAATTAAAAATATTTAAAGTAGAATGGGAAAAATACTCTGAGTTCCAATATCGGTTCCGAGGCTAAAGCTAAATATGCAGAATATTTGGATGCAAAATCCCTTGAAGAAAAAATTAAAAAACTAGAAGAATTCATATCTTTAGTTCCAAAGCATAAGGCAACGGAAAAAATTGTTGCTTTAAATAGAACAAGATTAGTTAAATTAAAAGGTGAACTGGAGTCTAACAAGAAAAGACAAAAGAAACTTAGCTCCAGAATTAGTCCTTTCTCAGTAAAATCAGAGGGAATTCAAATAATATTAATTAGCGACTTTCATACTCTGGGTGCGGGAAAAACAACAATTTTTCATCATTTAACAGGAGCAAAATATGAAAATATCGGTAAATTCACAGCTATACCTCAAATAGGAATTTATAAATTTAATAAAATAAAATTTCAGATTGTTGACATGCCTGCAATTATGGAAGGCGCCTCAAAAGGTGTGGGTCATGGAACTGAAATATTATCGGCTGTTCGCTCTGCAGATTTAATATGTTTATGTATAGATTTAAGTAGAGGCATCAAAAAACAAATGGGCTTATTATTAAGTGAATTTAGCAAGGCAAATATCCGAATTAATATAACATCACCACCAATTGAAATTGAAAAAACGGGTTCTAATAAAATTCAAGTATTTTATTTAACCGAAGAAGCAAAAAAATATTTGAATATGGACGAAGATATTAAACAACTAGTAAAAGAAAGTGGTATCCATAATGCACTAGTAAAAATCCATGGAAAAATTAATTTGGAAATGGTATCAGATGCGTTAAATCAATCAATTGCATATAAAAAAATGATCATTTTAGGAACTAAAGGCGATTTGCCTAATACTCAGAATCAATTTGATTTATTAAAAAAGAAATATAAAAATAAATTTCCATTAATCATTGGTGTTAGTGGAAAAAAAGGTGAAGGGTTTATTGATTTTGGCAATAATATTTTAGAATTTCTCAATAAGATTAAAATTTTTACCAAATCGGGAAATAAAATAGCTGAACCACCTTTAATTGTTAATAATGATTCAACTGTTAAAGATATAGCATTAAAAATACATAAAAGTTTTTATAAATACTTTAAATATGCCGTAGTCTACAGAAAAGGTTCAATTATGAATAAAAAAAGAGTAGGAATCAATTATTTACTTCAAAATGAAGATGTCGTTGAAATTTTTACTACAGTATAAATATAAAGTAGGCTTTATTTATTAATAATCTTCGATATCTTCCTCTTTTAATTTTAGGATATCTTTTATAACCTGAGATAGTTCTGATTCTTGGTTCGCGTCTTTTTCAAGTAACATTTTTGCCATTTCTTTAAATTTCTGATACTCATTTCCAGAAGATATTTTTTGAATTTTTGAACCAAAAGAATATAGATTTAAATATGTGTCTCTATATTCTCCCTCAATAAGAGGTTTCTGACCAATTTTTTTTAAAGACTCACTTAAAGATTCTTTTGCTCTTTGTAAATAATATTTAATTTTAAATTTTGTATCATCAATCTCTCTTTTTACCTGCTGGAATCTTTTCTGATATTGTCTATATCCATTATCATCCTTTAATTGATTAGAAATATCTAAAATGTTCTCAATTATCTTTTGTTTTCTTATTAAATTTTCGGTTTGATTTAATCGATCTTCTAAAAATTGCTTTTCTTCTAATAAATCCTCAACTTTTTGGGGAGAGAGTGCCCCTTTTTGCTCCCAAATTGATTTTAAAACTTCCATTTGATTATCCGTAAGAGTTTTTTCATCTATTAATGATTTTTCAGAAACAATTAACTGGGAAATTGGATGATCTAAAATCTTAAATATATCCTTTTGACCATTCCAATCCATAAAAATTTCTTGATGTTTAAGTAAAACTTTAATTATCTTAGGAATAAGTTTATTAACTTTTTTATTATCTTCTTGGTCTATAATTAAAACAAGATCAACATTAAGTCCAGAAATAGTAGTAATTTTTACGACATAGTTTCCGAGCTCAATATTCTTTAAATCTTTTGAGCCCTCTAATAGCATTTCTTGGATAAAGCTTTTAATCGCCGAGAAAAACGATGAAAATAACTCCATTTTTCCATGACTTATCCTTTGAAAACTCTTATCAAACATCAATAATCCGGATTTTGTTTGATAAAGGAAAATACTATAAAGCATGCCCTTATTGGAATCTTCTACAATTAATAAATAATTAGTATAACATCTATATATAATTTAATTGTTTGAAACTTTTGGATCTTTAATTTTTTCAATCATTTTTGGAATAAATAATAATTTCTCTTTTATATCCTCATTCAATTTTAGCGATTCACAAATATTTTTAATCGTCTGAAAAGAATGTATTAGACTTTCAAAAAAATCAATCAAATCACCGCGATATATAATAATCTCAGATTCTTTTAATAGATAATAGTAAATATCATCAATTGAATATTTCTTATCGATTCTTAATGAGAGAATCAGGTTTTGGAGATTATTCAGCCCGCAATCACAATATGGTGCATCTTTGCATTCACAATTAAATAAGATTTTAATCCAATTTGTCAAAATATCTATTAAAAATTTTGGAAAACTTCTTCTCTTTTTATAATTTCTACTTTCCATAATCGAAAGTATTGTTCCGGAAAATAACTGATTAGATACATATTTGGCATTTAGGCTTTTTGATACCTCAGAAACGATCTTATTGCTAACATACACATTTTTTAAGGGCTCTAAATTCAAAGCGACGGTTTCTAATGGAATTTTCTCAATAAATATTTGATCCTTGATTAATAATGCTTCATTAATTGTCAAAAAAGATGTAGAGATCGCAGTTCCTAATTTAGTAGTTTTATATAGAGAAGCTTCTTTATTTATCAATTTCTTTTGTATAAGAACTTTCAAAAAATCATCTAACAAATAATCACTATTAATTAAATTCTCTTGAAACTCACGGATATCCTCATATTTTACAAATTTTTTCATGGTAATAAATGATAAAAGTTCAGTAAGCATTCGATCTTCATCTGGTTCAACTTCAATTGGTTCAAGTTTACCATTTAATAAATGAAGTGCGACCTTTTCCTCGGTTTCTTTATTTCTTAAATTAAAAATTCGATTGGGTATAACTAAAAGATAAATCTTGCCGAGATCATGCTTTTTAAATCGTCCAGCTCTGCCATACATTTGCTCAAATTCTGATACTTTTAGCCAATTGATCCCCATTGCAAGAGAATCAAATATCACTTGACTTGCAGGAAAATCTACACCAGCTGCAAGTGCGGCGGTAGTAACTACGGCAGATATCTTCTGTTTAAGGAATAAATCTTCAATTTCTTTTTTTTCCTTATATGTCAATCCTGCGTGATATGCTTCAACTTTAATTCGTTTGCTTCTTAGATATTCGCTTAAAGTATGACAATTCTTTCTAGAATTAGTAAATACAATTGTTTGGCCCTTAAATCCGTAATTTGAAACTTTAGAAAACTCATACTTTATAAGTTTAGACATATTTTTATTTTTTTCGTGTTCATTTAAACATAATAATAGATGCCTTTCAACGGGAACTGGCCGTTCACTGTATCTAATTAATTTAGCATTCAATTCAGTTGCAATATCTTCTGGTTTTCCAACAGTTGCACTTAAATATAAATATTGACTTTTATTAGGAAGAAATAATGATTTCAATCTAGAAATTAACCCATCAATAATGAATCCTCTTTCGGAGTCCCCCAAATTTTGAATTTCATCTACAATAATTGTTTTAAATTCACCTAATTTCAAAGGATTTCCGCTTCTGAGGAAAAAATCAAGCGCTTCATAAGTCCCCACAATAATTTGGGAATTTCTTATATCTCCAGAATCATATAAATAATCTTCTCCAATTATTGTCTTTCCAACTCTTATGGCAACGTTGATCCCTAATTTGTTATATCTTTCTTTAAATTCTTCATAACGTAAATTAGCTAAAGCCACAATCGGGACTAAATATAACATCCTATTTTTTTTATTCATTAATATCTTCTTTATACCAGCTAATTCGGCAATTAAAGTTTTCCCAGAAGAAGTCTGTGATACAATCATTAAATTAATATTTTTATTTACATCGAGTAATCCTGATTCTATAGATTTAATTTGAATTGGCAGTAGTTCTCCATATCCTTCTTTTTTTAATAGTTCCTTAAACTCATCTGGAAGATCAATTTCATTAATAATTAATTTATATTCTCTTCCTTCCTCTTCCCTTTTTTCTAACAAATCATATAAAGTTAAATCAGAATTTTTCACCGGATTGAAATTTGGGGTGAAAGTAGTTAAAATTCTTTTAACATTCTTAAATTTTAAAATTAAATGTTTCAAGAAATCTTTTAATTTTGGATTAATATCAATATCTCGCATTTTCAATTCATTTGTAATAAGAAAAAGAGCGCAATTAGGACATATTAATTGGTTTTTAAAAGATTGGATTATTTCAGAATTATCCAACAAAGTAAATTTATTATTCTTTAGGCATGAATTACAAAGCGTTAAGCGCTCAATTTTATTAAATTGGAAGGATTTTAGCATTTCCAGTAAAGGTTTTAATTCATTTATATCTGTTTGATCTGAGATTGCCAAAAAATTATTTTTATTGGATTTTAAAAATTCTTTAAATAATTTCGGATCAACAGGTTTAGTTCCTCCTTTGAGATATTTTTCAAATTTTACTGGGCGAATTTTGTTTTTAAGGTCCAATCCAAATGTCAATTCGCCTTTAAAAAATGGCTGGCTAGAATAAATTAATTGCCTACCAGTTTTCTTTTTTAAATAGAATAAATAGACTGTAAATATTTCTTTTTTTGTATGTAATGGATTTCTATCAAGAACAATAAAAAAATCTTTATTAATTGAAACCAATTTGCTGTCCCAAAATAATGACTATATCTATAACTATGAATTTATAAAATATTTATCAATAATAACCTTTTCTTGAAAAAGAGCGAATTTAAGAAAATAAGAATGAATATTTGATTAGTTAAAATCCGAATATGGCTTTAATTCGATTGAAAATATCAAGGATTTGTTTTATTTTAGTTTCATCCCCTGTATTAAGAAAATGTTCAATCCATTGAGATAGACCCCCACTTTTTATCCAATCTAAAAAATATTCGACAGATTGTTTATCGACATCGGACATTATCTCATCATCCCTTTTGAATACATGATTAATATATTTTCAAACTTATTTAATTCTTAATTATTATTATTTATTACTTTTTTTATTGAGATATTTATTATATAAATAAAGTATTTAATTATTAATTTCTACTTTAATATATTATATTTTCAAAGTAAAATTTTAAGCGAAATAAAATGCCTGAAGTAAGAATTAAAAGTCCAAATATTGATGATATTTTCAATAAATGGAAACAAAAAGCATATAGACTAAAGAAAAAAGAATTAGAAAAGCAATTTGGAACCAAAGGTGCAGTATTTTCACTTGATACTATTTCTGCTGGTGAAACGGTAAAAGAAACCATGAAAGAAGCATCCATCTACTTTTTAGTCGAACAGAAAGTAGAAGCATCCAAGGATCAGAAAGAAGAGCGTGGGACTATAAAAGAACTAAGTAAAAATACTTTTTATTCATTAAAAAGTGCTAAAATTGATAAAAAAAAGTGGAAGGGACCTGATATTGTGCCAATGTATGATACAATAGAACCTGTACCTTGCAGTGATTGTAAAGGAAAAGGATACACCGAGACGAAATGCAAAGAATGTACCAACGGCACTAAAACAACCGATATGATAGTATTAACTGGCGCTGAAGCGAAAAAAGAAAAAAAACCGTTCAAGTATGATTGCAATGTTTGTTATAAAACTGGAGTGATTAGAAACAGATGTAAAACATGTGATGGATACGGAACAACTTATAAATGGAAATTATTACCTGTGCCTTTCACATCTAAAATGGCTAATGTTCCGAAACTCTATTCAAGTGCTCCAACGAAATATGAAAAGCAAATTGGTGAAGAGTTAGGAGAATTAATTGAATCTGTTGAAGGAATTAAATTTACTAATGTAAAGGATTTATCTGATAAAACAATTGAGCCAAACCTTGGTTACTATAATAAAAATATCTCGAAAGTAGTTAAAAGAGCTGCAAATGACTATCAGAAATTTGAAAAGGACAAAGACTATAAGATTAAAAGCCAAATTTATGTATTCCCTCTAATACAAATATTTTGTGAGAGTAAAAAAGGGAAGAAATTCGAGATATATGCTGTTGGGAGCGAACAGAAGTTTATCACGTATAGCAATTTCTAAATTTAATTATTTTTTAGTTTTTTAGACTTGTTAAGACCAATTTAAAGTAAATCGATATCAATTTTTTTAGATTTAACTTTCTTTTTCACATTTTCTAATTTTTCTTCAAGCAACTCGCTATAAATCTGTGCAAGGTAAAAATTTTCCTTTAATTCCTCATCATAACCGGTTAATTTTTCAAATCTTTTATTTAAAGTATAATTGATAACTTTTTTTCTAAAACCAATGAATAAAACTACTATAATACCACAAATAATTAAAAGTATCGCGATATACAGATTGTAATGAAATCCCTGAGTCTCACAAAACAAATGATAGAAGAAATAGGAAATAAGACCACCAATGTTCACAAATGCTATATCAAAAATTGCATTAAGACCTGAATCACGGCGACCTTCGAATTTTAATCCAGCTTTAAATAGAATAACATTTTCAAATAATTCCCAAATTAGAGCACTAAATTGTAAAAATGAAAATGCATCAGGGGGTAGAAATAAATTTAATAATATCGGGAATCCAATTAATCCCATTAATATATGCCCGAACGTGTAATAATCAATACCCGTAGTTCCTACTTGGATTAAAGTTTTTGCAAATATTGGCAAACTTTTATCGTCTTTTTTACTTGACTTCTTTTTTTCCATAATTTCTCACAATTTAATTTAGTTTATCTTACCAATAAAAATTATATCGATTTTATTCATTAATTAATATAAAATCTGACTGTTTTAGATTTATTGGTTTATATTAAAAATATAAATGATTCTATTTATGGATCAAGATTAATTTAAAAATCCTTAAGTGAATTCAGAATATTTTTTTTATTGATAATAAAATTTATATGTAAGTTTGAACTTATTATAAGTTGAAACTTATATATTTATTACATAACTCCCTATTTAGAAAAGGATATGAGTGAGTTAAAAGATTACACCAATAATAAGGAAATGCGCTCCTCAATTAAGATAGCCACGACAGCAATGATGATTGTTTTGGTCTGTATCGTTACCATGATATTTTCAGTTTATTTACCATCAAGTAATGGATTTTTTAATGTTGGTGAAGCAATGGTTTATATTAGCGCAATATTATTTGGTCCATATGTTGGTGCTATTTCGGGCGGAGTGGGTTCAATGTTAGCGGATTTTTTATTAGGATTCCCTCATTATGCTCCTGGAACGTTAATTATTAAGGGAATTGAAGGATATCTTGTAGGTTTTTTTTATTTTAAGATGAAAAAATTAGAATTATCTCAGAAAAATTGGTATATTTTAACGATTTTAATAGCATTTCTAATCAATTTAGCCGTAATTCTTATTGGACTTATATATTATCAAGGTTTAGCTTATGTTGGTGGATATATTGGAGGAACTCCTATTTGGGAAATTACTGCAGAATTTAATATGATATTATGGCTCATAATAGGTGTAATTGGATTCATTTCTATCGTTGTTATTGGATATAAATATAGTCAAGATATTGGACTTAAAATAATTTCTATGTTATTAGGTGGGATTATTATAGTAATTGGCTATTTTTTATATGCGACATTTGTTTTACAGTATGCAGGGGCATTTACAGAAATTCCATTTAATTTTCTTCAATCTTTTATTGGAATATTAATCGCTGTTCCAACCATTTCTTCCTTAGAAAAATACAGCGGGGTTATTGCATTCACTAGATTTAAAAAATAAATCTTACTCACTTTTCTAATTTACAAATTTTCAAGGATAATAATTATGTTTATAAATTAATTAAATCTGAACTATATGTTATAATCATTATTTACTTACTATTTCTGAGTTAATTACAATGGGAAAAAATAAATATGGAAAAGGTTTTCAGAAAAAAAGCAAAAAACAAGGACAACCATCAAAAGGGTCAAAAAAACAAGGTGGGGCTTCAATTCGTGGTGGGAAAATAAAAGCAAGTCATATTTTAGTCGCAAAATTAAGAAAAGCACAAGAGATTTATGAGGATATACAAGTAGGAGAAAAATTTGAAGACCTTGCTAGAAAATACTCTACATGTCCTAGTAAAAGTAAGGGAGGAAATTTAGGAGAATTCGCCAAGGGGACTATGGTGTCCGCATTTTGGAATGCTTGCACTAAATTAAAAATAGGTGAAATCTCTCAACCTGTAAAAACTGAGCATGGTTATCATATTATTAAACGCACGGGATAATAATTCAGTGGTTATTATATGAAAAAATTAGAACTTATTTAAAAATTAAAATTGTCCTTTCTTTTTTTTGGTTATATCTTCTCTAAATTAGAATAAATCAACTAGAGTCTGGATTGCCTCCAAAACTTTCTTTCCTTTGGGAGTGATGTTATAATATATTCTTTTTTCTTGTTTTTTTTCTCTAGCGATAAGATCTCTTATTTCAAGTTCAGATAGATGCTGATAAACTGCAGGAAGTGAGATATCTCCTAAATTTTTTTGTATTTGAGTTCCATACATTGAATCAAGTTCAATTAATTGTAAAATTTTAAGTTTTGTACTTAGAAGAGCACCAATGCCAACTGTTTTTGATTTATGAGTCAATGCTTGCAATACATATGGAGCCTTCAAACCACTTCCAGTAATAAGACAACAAATTTTTTCATTTTTATCTATTATATTTTGGTCTTTCAATTGTTCAACGGAGGCAACGGTCAATGCAGAGGCAGGTTCAGCAAAGATTCCTTCAGATCTTGCTAATTTTCTTTCAGCTGTCAAAATTAGATTCTCATTTATCGTAATCGCTTCTCCATTTGATGCTTTTATTATTTTTGCTGCTAAATCTTTATATCTAGGATTTTTTACTAAAATACCTAGAGTATGTGTAACTTTAAGACTTGATTCGACATGTTTTTTCAAACTATATTTATCAACTATTGGTGACCATCCTTCAACTTGTGCGCCAACCATTTTAGGCAATTCATTGATTACTCCCAATTCTTTTAATTCATTCAATCCTTTCCAGATACTTATCAAACATCCTCCGCTCCCCATAGGGACAATCAACCAATCAGGAACACCAATATCACCAATGATTTCATATCCAATAGTTTTTTGAGCTTCAATTGTTAAAGGATTAAGTTCTGCTGTAGCCTGATAAAAATTTACCTCCTTAGATTTTTTTTCTGCATAAATTATTGATTCATCAACTGTATCTCCCTTAATTTCAACAACTGAATCATATGCATACATCTGAGCCCTTTTTCCTTCGTCTATTCTTTTTGGAATGATATTTAAGCATTCTATTCCCGCATATGAGGAATAAGCTGCTATGGATGCACCTTGATTTCCCGCAGATGCACATATTATTTTTTCATAGTTTTGGCTTTTTGCATGAGAAACCAATAGAGCACCCGCTCTATCTTTAAAGGAATTTGTTGGATTTTGTGTTTCATCTTTCAAAAATAAATTATTTAATCCTAAAGCTTTCCCAAGATTTTTAGATTTTATGCAATTAGTTCCACCTTCTCCGAGAGAGATTCGGAATTTTTTTTCAATTGGTGGAAAAAATTTATGAAATTTCCAAAAATCTCCTTTTTCAATCTTTAATTCATTTATATTTATAATTTCAACTTTTTGAGGCTCAATAAATAACAACCCTTCACATTTAGGACATATACACTCAATTTTTTCTGATTTTACTTGGTTAGAACATTTTGAACATTTATATTCTAAGATAATTTTAATAAGCCTCACTCATTTTTTAATGAAATTTTTTTAATATAAATTGTTTAAATAGTAAATTTTAAGAGCACTAACTTCTCCCATCTTTTTACTAACACTTATTAAAAGATCTCATCTACATATATTTTTTATTTAAATTTTGATTTAAATTAAACCAGCATTCTTCATAATTATACGAGCTATAAAAGTGAATATTTGTTCTACTCTTTCACCTGTTTTAGAAGAACATTCGATTGGTCCATATAAGTTGCGAGCACTTGATATTTTTCTCACATCTTCTAAGTAAACTGCTCGTTTTTGCTCAAGATCTAACTTTCCTCCAATCAGAAGTATGGGGGGGTTTTTTTCATTATCAATAGAACCTTGGTAAAATACATCTAACCATTCATCTATATTATTTAGACTATTAACATTTGTAATATCATACATAAATATACCAGCAGAAGCCCCTACTGCATAACCAGGCAAAATAAATCTGAATCGTTCCTCGCCAGCGAAGTCCCATATCTGAAGTAAAATTTTCTTACCTTCTATATCTAGATCTTTTATAGCAATATCAAGCCCAATAGTCCTTTTAGTATCTACTTCAAACATACCACTTAGGTATCTTTGGACTAAAGTAGTTTTCCCAACACCACCATTTCCAAATATACATAATTTGTAGGTCGCGTCTCTTTTTATCTTAAAGACCTTATTTTTTTCCAAAGTTTTTTGCATATAAGATGTTTATAATTATTTTTAACTTTATTTTATCGATAAGATTTTCAATTTATTCAGAAAGATTCTGGAAAGAATTCACAAGGTTTTAAAATCTCCAGCTTTCTTAAATTTATAACTGCCTGTGCTATTTCAAGCTCATTTTTCTTATGATAAAGTATAACTTTTTTAATTATTTTATCTAGATAGACCCTTCCTTGAAATTCAATAGATTTAATATAATCTATAATAATTTTTTCCCATTTATCTAAAATATATTCTTTAGATTTTTCCCAATCAATTTCGTGAGGTAATATGTGGGATATTTTAAAATATTGTTCGATCAAACCTCCCAGATCCTCCTCAGTTAATAAATTTGAAATTGAGTTAACAATTTTTTCCTCAAATTTTTCCTCAATATCAAATGTTAATTCATTTACTAAGGTTTTAATCCGTTCGGAGGGTGATTCTTTTAATAATAATGCTGTTCGTATAATTTTACTTACTTTTATAATAACGATATAATTTTGAAATGATATTATATCAAGCTTTATTTTCTCTTTTAATTCAGGTTCAATTTTTATGTTCTTTTTAAATTTATGTGAATCCATCACTGCACTTCCAAATGAACTAATAGCTTGTAGAAACCCACTAATTAGAGTGGGATTAATTGGAATTTGGGTTAACATTTTTGAATATAAATCTACTCCACTTTTTTTTTCTATAATAAGTAATAATATCATATTATTTGCATCATCAAATTCATTAATTATCTCCAAATATTTAGCTTCTCTTTCCCGAAATCTTGGATTTAAAACCACTTTTTTCACAACGATAAAAGATGAAACTGTTATAATCACAACAATTCCTAAGGAAATTAATAAAACAGTTAAATTTCTACTAAAAATGGTTGTTGGTGATATAATTTCTATCGAGACGGGTGAGACAGAAATACCATTTATCGTATTCGATCCTACAAAAGTTATATTAATTTTATAGTCCCCTTCAATTGGAAGTTTTATTATCGTAGTAGCGATCCCTTCATCATCTGTAAATGCAGTCACTACGGAAGTGCCTATTTGAAATATAAGTTCAAGATTTGCAGCAGCTGATTCATTATTTATATAAATCGCTTTAGCAATTAATTCAATATTTGATTCACCAACTAATATTTTTGAAAATTCTGTATTAAGCAAGGTTATATTGATTTCATTTTTCGGTAGGATTGAAATGTTAGTTAAAAGAAAATTAGTATTAATATCTAAAGCCTCACTATAAGAAGCATTTATTGTAATTTTTCTTTCATTAATTGGTGCGTAAATATTAATGTAAACTAGACCAAATCCATTAGTATATTTTGCATATACTTCTTCTATAGAAGAGTTCCAGTAATAAATTCTAAAATTTATTGTGGCATCTCGTAAAGGTTCATTAATTTCAGCTAAAGAAAAATTATATTGTACAGAAAAAGAATTTCCTTCAATTATGTTCTGGGGTAAAGAAGTTATTGTGATTAATACATTTTTTTTCGAAATAACTTCTATGTTTTCGGTGATAATGGAAGTGTCATAGTTAGTTTTTATACCTTTTATTTGTAAAGTATAATTCCCTCCAATTAAAGTCCTTATATCAATTTCTTCTCTATAAACTCCATAGAACACAAAATCTAATTGTCCTAGAAATTCAGGTCTTTCAAGAATTTGCCATGTAACATATGCATTATCAATGCCACTATCATGGAAAAGATCCTTAAAAAATAATGAAAGAGATAGTTTGGAACCCTCATATATTGGGGTAATTTCATCTAATATAAGTTCTGTTCGGAGACTTTTAACTAGTGTAGAGACATTAAAAAAGATAGGTTTGTAAGTTTGGATTGAAATTTTTATAGACATATTTAGGTTTAAATATTCATTAATGACCCCTATATTTGTAGTATCCAAAAAAATCTCATAATACCCTCGGTCTTCGTAATTTCCAGTCGTTTTATATATTTCTGTCCAAAACAATGAATTATCTAATAATTTCGCTTCAATAAACGCATCCACTAACGGATTTAAACTTTTATTATCACAAATATATAATTTAATAAATTTTGTATTATCATCCACGTAAGGCGTATTATTTTCATAAATTAACCAAGTATTATATGTCTCATTGAAATACGATCCTTCCACTATTGAAAAATTAGCAGTCATTCCGGTAATGTTTATTTGACTAAAATAATATTTGTCTGGAAAGTTAGGTCGAATAAATATTATACTGAGGTTATAAATTCCTACATCGATACCAATAGTACCAACGGTAAGTATATATGTTCCATTATTTTTGTTATTTATCAGATATTTTTTGCTTGATGAAAAATCTAATCCCCATTCATGTTTAGTATCATTGTTATAAATAAATGCTTTTGCATCCTTTATTGGATCACCTGTAATAGAAGTATTATAATAAATATTCATATTTGTTTCTTCACCAGAAAGTAATTCTGTCTCCAGATCTTGAACTATATTAAGTTGACTTTCCCATAAAGGATAAATATATATATCATCCAATTTAGCAGTCCAATTCATAACATCCTTCGTATCATCAGCTGTAATGTTAAATTTGAAAGAAATTTCATAATCCTGATCTATTAGGGGATCTTTAGATATATTTAATCTCAATTCATTCCAAGAATTTGAAGTTTCTAAATTACTCTCATTTCTTATTGAAGAATCATTCAAATAAATTTCTAAATTTAGATTTTTTACTCCACTCTTATTTAATACTATATAGCTTAAAACTAATTGATACTCAGTTCTTGAATTATTTTTGAGAAATGTTTGATTTAATGCAGTCCATCCATCTAAAAGCGTTATAGTCTGATAAGATGAAAAATCAAAAAGTTTATCAGCAAAATTATATTTAGATTGATAATTTCCTCCTGATGTATAATTTTGCCAATAATCATCAGAATCAAAATTAGAATTTTTTAACAAATTATTAAGTGGTTTCCTTAAAAAATATGCATCGTCAATGAATGCAATAAATTCTGATTCATTAATAGTGTTTACACTTAGTTCAATTTCAAAACTTATTATGAAATTCCCACCCATTTTTATAAAATCTGGTATTTCTATTGAGAATTTAGTTGAAGGTAATGTTGAGGTAATTTGATAAGACCAAATATTGGAATTATTAATTTTAACGGATAAGGTCGTATCATCAATACCTTCAAACGCAGATACATTTGTTGTAAAATTTAAGAAATATGTTAGGTTATATAAATTCTCAATTGATACGGATTGATTAACATAGGCTTCCTGTGTAAAGATTTTTGGTATAGTAACGTTTGAATATGCGGCAACTAAATCTAAATATACCCTATCAGCTGGAGATCCGAAACTAAATAAAATATTAAAAGAATTTTGAGGGGAACTAAGTCCACTAAGAGTTATATTAAACTCGGTATTTGGTATACCTGAATAATTTCCCTGTCCGTAACCTCCAATAGGAGTTTCAGACTCATAATCATAAACTGTAATATTCGAAGTATTTCCACTTGTTATATTAAGAGTTATTTTATCTCCGTTAATTAAATTATCAGAAAAAATAATATCTAAATGTTGGCTCTTGATTTGTTTAGTAATTGTATCATTATATAAAAGCTCTATAGTAACATTCTCAGCACTATCATAAAAGGCACTCTGTATTTGAGAATATTTTATGTACTTTTCCGAAGAAGCATTACTAAAGTGGGAAATGTTTGCACAATAATCTATAGAATCCCATTTAGAGGTTATATTAGTACTACTTGTGAAATTCCAAGGAATACCTGTATCAAAGTGATAATCTAGAAAGAGGTTCTCAATATCAAAAGGTGATTCTCCAAGAGAACTTAGTGGATTATTTAATGGTTGGTCTGAATGTTGATGATTAGTGTCATTTTTTAACTTAATCAAATTTCCAGATAAAGTCAATAATAGTAAAGAACTAAAGAAAAACCATAGAGTAAATAAAAAAAAAATTCGCTTATTCATATAACCTCTCACTTAAGACCTCTATGGGGGATCAGTAATTCTTTAAGATCTAATGAAGATAGTAATAATAATTAGATAATTTATAATTTTGTAATTTAACAAAATTTTAAGTAATGTTAAAAATACCTCAATTTTTCCTTTTAAATTATGATCAAATCAAAAAGAGAAAAAAATTTTTCATTTACACTATAATTTAAGTGTATTTTTTAATTAATTACATTTATATGAGTCCGCAAATAATTAGTTTAGGCGAGTTATTAGTTGAAATAATGAGGAAAAAAATAGATGTGCCTCATGGCAAAGTTGGTGCAAATTACAGAGGTCCCTTTCCAAGTGGCGCACCCGCTATTTTTATCGATTCTGCTACAAGGATGAGTAAGCCTTTTGGTTTTACTACTGGTTTTATTGGAGTTGTTGGAGATGACGAATTTGGCACTTGTATTGTTGAAAAATTAAAATTAGATGGTGTTGATACCTCTCAAATTAGAATTGAAAAGGAAAAAACAACCGGAATCGCATTTAATCAATATAATTCAGATGGTTCGAGAAAATTCATCTTCGCTGCTGGAGCTGCTGAAGAAACGACCCCTAATGATATTAAAGAAGATTATTTTAAAGGGATTAAAAGTTTGCACATAATGGGTAGTGCATTATCTATCAGTAAAAAATCTAGAGAAGCCTGTTATCAGGCAATAAAAATTGCACAGAAAAAAAATCCAGATGTTATAATATCATTCGATCCAAATTTACGCCCAGAAATGCTGGATATTAAAATTATTTTAAAAATTTGTCAGCCCGTATTAGATTCTTGTAAAATTCTCTTTCCAAGTGGTGAAGAAGCGGAAATGTTGGCAGGTTTAAAGGGAGAAATAGAGGCTTGCAAAAAATTGTTAACATTGGGTCCCGAAATAGTTGTTTTAAAACAAGGGAGTAAGGGTTGTACAATTTTTACCAAACAAGAAGAAATATATATTCCAGGATTTAAAGTTGAAGAAATCGATCCAACTGGTGCTGGAGATTCATTTGGAGGTGCATTTATTGTAGGTTATTTAGCTGGTTGGGATCTAGAAAAAATTGCAAAATTTTCAAATGCAGTAGGTGCATTGAAAGTGCAACATTTTGGCCCTATGCCAGAAACTACCTACGAGGAAACCGAAAAATTCGTTTTTGAAAATAAATAATAAAAAATTAGTAATTAAAATTTATCTATGCTATTTTCTTTAAAGACTCATCAATTGCAATTTTATTATTTTGGACCTTTTTTTATTTTTCTCTTTAATAAAACAACAATTGCAAACGTAGATGCTAAAAGAATCAATATGTTATAACCACTAATAACTATATCATTGCCATCGCCATCACCATTGCCATTGCCATTTCCATCACCATTGCCGTTATCTTCACCATCGCCATATATTACAAACCACCAATCCCGATTACCATCAACATCACCATCATCCTGTGGTTTTGGACAAGAACTTCGAGCCCAATTGCCACTGCTTATAATTAATGTGTCATTATCGATAATACAATATTTGCAATGTTGAAAAGTAAAATCTTCTGAAGCCCATAAGCCTAGTGCAGTATTATTTTTACTTGGATCATTCTTATCGGTTATTCCAAGCACCGTTAAATTATATAAAGACCATCTATTATATGCCTTTTCATACATATTAACTGTATCATTTTCAAGCAAAAGTCGTACCTTTACGCCATCAGCAATTCTATCAAGCATAATTCCTAATAAATAAGGTTGGGATAAAGTATATACACTAAGATCAATTGAATTTTCTGCATCATTGATTAATGAAGCGACTACATCATAACAATTATCAGGAGCTGCAATACAAGAGACGGTCATTTTTCCTGTGAAAGTTGTTGCTTGAAAGTGATTTGTATAAGTTGATAATTGAATTGAATTTGTCTTAGAATCTGATGATGCACTGCTGGTTCCTGGACCATTATAATCATCTGCAACGTTCCAATCATGATTGAAAAGAGTAATATAATACCCAGCAACATCTACACTCTCAATCAGTATTGCAGCTTCTCTATTGTCCCTTAAACTAGTTGGTGAACCATTAATTGAAGATATTAAAACCTTTTTTCCATCGACAATAATCCCTTTATTATGTAAATCAAAATATTGTGGTGACGTGGCGTCTATTGTTCTAACTGTTATTCCTGCATTCTCCAATGCATCTGCCGTCCCTATTACTTTTGAATCTGTGGTCTCTTTAAAAATCACACAACAATTTACTCCACGAGCATTCGCTGCAATAATAGCATCAACTAGATCAGTTAAAGTATCATAAATATACATAAATTCTATGTAAAGAGATTGTTGAGCACTATCAATTAATTCAATTATTTTTGTTTCAGAATTATCTGGAGATAAAATGGGTGTTATACTCATGGTTTTATTAATAAAATCTTGCTTTGGAAATGGTCCATAGCTACTTCCATAACGCTCCCAACTTGCCGCTAGGCCTAATCCATCATTTTCTGGTACATATGCATATCCATTGCTCCAATCCTCCTCAAAAAGTCCACGGAAATAATTAATAACCTGTTGTCCTGCATTTGATTCTCCATCTTGACTTAATTCAAGTTCGGTACAAGACACAGAAGGATTAAAATATATTATTGAAATAAAAAAAAGAAGTAATAATAAAGAAATATAAGATTTCTCTTTCATATTAGTTTCGCACTATTTTATTTTTAAATTGATTGATAGAAAAGTTCTTTCCTTATTTATCTTTAAAATTACTGATATAAAAACTAAATCTAAAAAAATATAATAATCTGCTAATAATTTTGAATTAAAACTTGGTTTTAATAAAATACTCGAAGGATTATATCAACTAGATTTTAAATATGTAATTAAAGAAAGATTTGTAAAGGTATTTTGTTTTTATATAATTGAGATTTATATAACCAAAGTTTGAATGAGTTTAATTACCTAACTATAAAATAGATTATTAAGATATAATTTCCTTAATTTGATAAATCATGGGAGAAAATAATAAAGCTGAATATTTAATAGAAGGGTTATGGATTCTAGAAAATCTGTCTGGAATATGTCTTTTTGAAGAAATTTATAGTGATTTTACTAAGGAAGGAATCTCAACCGATTTAATTACAAGTTTTTTATCGGCATTATTAGGTTTTGTAAATGAAGCTTTCACAGATGCAATACAACACATTCAATTATCAAGCCGTAAAATTTTATTCGAATTAACAAAAAATGTATTATTTGTTGTAGCTATAAACGCTAAGGCATCTGCTACTGATGCTGAAATTAAATACGCAATTCGAAAAATTGCTAAAGTATTTAATAAAAAATTTAAATCTTCTTTTAAAAATGGGAGTTCGGGTGGAAAGGTTAGTGTTTTTAATTCATTCTCAGATGATTTAAGAAAAATTGTGAAAAAGGAGCCTTTGACACTAAAATTTCTAACAGTTGAGCAAGCTATAAGTGAATATCAAAAAAAAATGTTAAAGACAACTCAAGGGTATTCCAAAAAAATTCAAGAGTTTCAAAAAACACAAATGAATGTGACAAAAGATTATTTAAAGGAAGCACGAGAACATATGCTTTTAAGTAAAAAAGAGAAAAGGAAAAAAAAATTAGAAGATAAAAATATTAAGTAGGTTTTTAAAAAAATATCTAATCGCTTATCATTTATAATTAGATTAATTAAAAAAAAATCTAAATTATACTAAATTATCAATGTATATTATTTTAACAACAGATAATAATTCCTCTAATACTTTGTCGATTTCTTCTTCTTTTTTCATATAAACAGGTATGTTCCTTATTTTTCCAATTGCCAGAGAATAGCAATCAGCAATAGAAATTGGAAAATTACACTTCAGATGAGAGGCTTCATCTCTCAATTCGCTTTCTGAATAAATTATAAAATCTTTTAAAAATTCTGAGGCATACTTTATCGCATTCTGAAATCCGCTTCGACGACAAAAAATATATTTAAGTTCCATATCAACTAGAGGACTTATATAAAATATCTTGACTTGAGGATTTTCTAAAACCTTTTGAGAAAATTTTTTGCCTAAAATCGAATCCTCAAGGAATTCAACTAAAACCCCAGTATCAACTGCGATTGAAGTGAGTTGAGAATCTTTTTTCTCGTTCATAATCTTCTTTCCTCAATTCTTTAAGCAATACTTTACCTTCGCCAGGTTTAAGTATTCCTTGATATTTTTTAATATTTTTAAGAAATACCTCTTTATTCACTTCGGTTTTTCGATCTTCAAGCAAATAAATAATAGCTTCATCATATGTAACCCTCTGCCCCCCCATCTTTTCGAGTTGATTCATAACAATGAATAATTTTTTCTTGGTTTCTTCAGAGATTTGAATTGTAGTTGCCATTTTTAATTTTCTCTTATAATTACTATAATGATTATAATCACTATAGTATATAAATTTTATTCTTATAATCTAGCGTATTAAAAAAATTATGTAAAAAATAATGAATAAAGGGAAGGAAATTGAATAGATGGTATAAAATAAATGAGACTTAATAAATAATACACAAAAAATACTCCAATTGTGAGAACAAAAATAACATCCTTCTTTTTAAAAGGAATTTCTATCAGATTGGTTCGAGTTTTGTATAAACCAAAGCATCTATTTTCCATTGAAATTGATGTGATATCTCCTTTTCTTAAAATTGAGACCAGAATTGTGATGAGCCTTTCTTTTATGAAATTATACGCTTTTTTTATTGTATTGACCTTTTCTCTTCCAAATCCTCTTGCTCTTTGAGCAAGTCCGATTGTTCTTGCCTCCTGTTGTATTAAAGGAATATATCGAAGTCCAACCATAAAAGCAAAACTATATTTATAAGAAACGCCAGTTTTCATCAATGCGTAGACAAAATCCTTCATGGAAGTTGTATGGGTAAAAATTATTGCAGATAAGAATAGGATAAGGACCCATAATGCGTTCCTTAATGCATAATAAACGGCCAATCTTCTAATCGGTAAAAAAGTAAGATTAAATAAATAGAATAAAATTTGAGCTTCTTCACTGGGTATTGCGTTAAAGAATATATTTAAGATTATAGAAAAAAGACTTAAGATTAGAATCCATTTAAACTTATAAAAAATAGATTTAATTGACATTTTGCTTGACAACGCTAGAAAAAAGGTTAATACAAAAACGATTGAAAGAAAAATCAAGCTCTCGATTGAGAATACAAAAATTGTAAATAATATCAAGAAAAACAATTTGCTTAAGGGATTTAATTTATGCAAAAAAGAATTGTTTGGAACGTAAGAAAATAAATCCCTTGTCTTATCTAAATTGAATTGTTTCCTTTTGATTTTTGGTTTTTTGCTTTTAGTCATATCTTTTTAGATTTTACCTAATTTTTTATTTATAATATTTAGTAAAGAGATTGGCCCTAAACTTTGATATTTTTGGAAATATGAATAATTTTCTTCATATTCTATTAAATTACCGTTATCTAACTCAATTATTTTATCCACATGATTTAGTAGTAAATGATAATCATGTGAAGCTATAATAATTGTTTTGCCTTTTTGCTGCTCCTGATAAAGTATTGTTATTAATTCATCTATTGTTTTTTGATCTTGACCTATGAATGGCTCATCTAATAAAATAATTTCTGGAGCATAAATAAAAATCGAAGATAAATTTAATCTCCTTTTCTGCCCCCAGCTAAGGTTAAATGGATTTCGATCATATTCAACATTTCCAACCATGCTCATTAACTGATCTAAATTGTCCTCAGCAATTTGATTTAGGAGATTAAAATTTTTTGGGGCATATAGAATTTCATCTCTTATTGTATTCTTAAATAGCATATTTTCGGGATTCTGGAAAATAAATCCTATCTTTTCAGCATATTCGTAAAAATCAATTTCTAAAAGATTTTTTCCTTTATAATAAACTAGACCCTTAGATGGATTATATAATCCCGCTATTAGGTAAAGCAATGTTGTTTTCCCGCAACCATTATGACCAACTAATCCAATAAAATCTCCTTTAAAAATTTTTAATGAAATATTATTTAAAGCCATTCTATTGAGGTTAGGGTATTTAAATGAGATATCTTTAAATTCTAAAAGAACTTCGCCTTCCATTCCTTCAGAATATTTTTTATGGTTCATAAAATTCTCATAGAGTTTTTTTTTTAATAATTCCAAATTCTTATTCGTTTCATTATTAATCATTTCAATCGCAGTATCAAAAAACAACGGAATTTCACGTTTTGGGGTTTCCAAGGCAGAAATAAAAAGATCTGGAATCCAAGGGATTCTTAGATTACAAAATTTTAAATCATTGAAGTGGTTTCGAAATAGATCATTAATTGAACCTTTAAGTGCGATTTCTCCATCATAATTTAATATTAACAAATAATCAGCAATATCTAATACCTTAGATAATCTATGTTCAACAATTATTAGGGATAAATCCAATTCTTTATTTTGATAGAGTTTTTTTAATCGATTCAATAATAAAGTGGAAGATTTCTGGTCTAAAAAGGCAAAAGGTTCATCCAAAATTAAGATTTTAGGCTTCATTACAAGGTAGGAACAGATTACAACGATTTGCTTTTCTCCTCCACTTAAATCATCAATATCTCGATTGATTAAATGCTCAATATTCATAAATTCTACGATATCATCAACTCTTTCGATTATTTCCTCCTTCGGAAGATTTAAATTCTCTAATCCAAAAGAGATTTCATCTCTAACAGTAAATGTCACTAATTGCTCATCGGGGTTTTGTTTAACTAATCCCACCTGTTTTGATAATTGAGCTAAACTTTGTTCCCAAACACTTAGACCGAGAACTTTTACATCTCCCATCATAAACCCAATTTGTCTAAAAGGAATAATCCCATTTAGGGCATTACATATTGTAGATTTTCCACTTCCGCTCCCGCCAGCAAGAATTAGAGTCTTTCCCCTTTCCAATTCGAATGATATGTTTTTTACTGCAGGTCTAACACTATTATTATTTCCATATATAAACGTAAATCCATCAAATTCTACGGCAAGATTGTTTTGTTTGTACATATCTCTTTCAAAATTGTTAACTTTTATCTAAATTTATAATCTCATCTGTTTTTACAGTAAAAATGGCTTGAGCTGCAATAGGTACACCTGCTTTTATTAAGTAGTCTTTAATAACTTTACCTAATAAACCAGCTATAAACACACCTGATAAAAATGCAAAAATCATTGCTAATATGAATAAAGATATATGAAGAGTAAATAATTTTCCCGAAATATACCAAAAAACGGGAACTTGAGTTATATTTCCAATTCCACCTGCAATCCCCCAACCTAATCTTGAATCGCCTTCATTAAGGTGTTCCATAATAAAAAAACCTATAAGTAATGAAGCACCTTCTAATAAATTTATTCCTATAATAACTATTCCATAAGAACCTGTTATAAGAAATTCTAATATTCCTTTTGTAAGCATAGAGATAAGAATACCGGGTTTATTTCTTGTTAATCCGTAAAATATAGCAACCCATATAATGTGATGAGCAGAAGTTAATTGGGTCCCGCCCGTAAGTGGATACCACACTTTTACTAACAGACTAAATGGTATTACACTTGAAATAATGCCTCCTATAGTCCCAAAAATCGTTGCATATATTAAGGTCCTAATTGAAATTCCAAATTTACTTTTTTCAATTTCTAAGTTTTCTACTCCAGTCCTTTTAAATTCTTCTTTTGAGTCTTCAAGATTTTTTTCCACAGAGTAAAACCTCCATTAATTTTAATATACTCTAATTGCAACCACATGTTTTGCAGTGTATATAGTATTCCAATCTGGAAACAAACTTCTATTCACTATCCCTTCTATCGGGCCTTTATCCGGTTCTCCTCCCATGGCCATCCCGTTTCTCTCATATGCCAATAAAACCAATTCAGGATTTTGTTCAACTAATGAAAAAAGGATATTTCTGCTAGTATATAAATCGCTTGCTTCAAACCGAAACCTTGTTGAATTCGGGTTTAAACAATCTTCTTTGTTAAAAATATCCCAAATAACCGCCCCAGAATAATTATCACTCCAAGTATTTCCAAAATCATTAATAAAATAAAATTTTTGATTTATTACTTGTTGATAATCGGATTTCAACTGAGTTAATGTGATATTAACTTCTCGTTTTACATTTCCGTATATTTTAATTGTAATTTCAGAGCCGTCATTAGTATATTTTTCTACTAATTGTAAATTATAAATTGTTAGACCAATTGATGCACCTATAATTATCCCAAATAAAATAAAAATAGATATATTCCTTTTTGATAAAAAATCTTTAATTCTATGTTTTGAATTATTCATTTTTATAAATAAAAATCAATTATTCTTAATGCGTATAAATTTCTTTTTCCAAATTATAATTAATCCAGTTAAAAAAATCAAAATCAATAAAGTAAAACCTAATCTATAGCCTGATATTAATGGAGTTGGAAACTCAGAAAAATATAAAGCATAAATCCACGATATTGCGTGATCTTCACCTTCTCCTGTACCATATTCATTATCCAATATAGCGATTGTAAATTCATATATAGTTTTTTCTGCGAATTGAACATCATATTGCTCACCAGTTGTTAATGGTCGGGAAATTTCTATTTGATAACGATTTGTATCATTAAACCAGGTTCCATAAATCATACCTGTTTCTATTTGACTAATTTCTGAATTGTGGGGATACCAACCATCATCTCCAAAATATGTATCATAACCGTTATATGAAGAACCGTTTTCTTTTCCTATCCGATACCCCCATTGCCAAGTATCCACATCTCCTCCTCCATACGGACCAGTCCTCATACCTTGGTAAAATGCCGCGGTATAATTTAACATATTTATGTTCCAACACATTGAAAATTGATCCCAATTACTCAGCGGAGTTGAATCCTCCCAACTAGCCAAAATAAATAAGTGAGTATCGCTATGGACAAAAGACATATTAACGTACCTTAAAAAAAAATCATCAGAGTAAAAATCAGAGGCAACGGGTATCAATATGGAATTATTTTTCCCAGGAACATGCCAAAAATCTTCATTATCCCGACCATCAAGAGTAATAATCGCATTTGGGTCATAATAGGCATCCAAATGAATAGTATTATGATAATATTGGCAATCTCCTTCACCAGGCCACGAAGATCCCATAATTATAGAAGTAGATACAGCTTGAATTATAAGAGATATTAAAATTAATAAAAAAAAAAGGATTAGAGATTTTTTATAGAATGCCATTATTCCATCACGATTATATTTCTATTTTTCTATATCTATTCTAGTTAGCCACTTGTTATATCCTTTTTTAGATTGCCCTGGAACTATTAACTTATAAGGACCACCATCAACGAGTTTTAAAGACGTAGGATTTCCAGAACCCACTTTTTGATGCTGAATCTCTGCATTCACAATCCACATTAGATTGCCCTCTGGGGCATGAATTGAATCCACTGGCATCTTAACTCCAGTATCAGGGATACAATCTCCAACCTCATCTAAAGTACAATTGACGATATATCGTTCCACCAATCCTGACTCAATATCTGTTTTATTGTATCCTGAGCTTGGCCAAGAAAATCCGTCTACACAATTCCATGTAATGTTATAATTTACCACAATATTCATCTCCTTTATGAAATTTTTTAATGTCCTTCCCTTTATTGTGCAATCCCAGTCAAAATATTCTGTTCCATTATCATCATACCACCAATGGTATGAATTATAATCACTTGCTCCTTCCATCATTTTAGTCGAATCTATTGTATAATCCAAAATTCCGTTCACATAAACTGGAATTACCCATTCAGACGTAATCTCTATATGAGTTATGTTCATGATCGCCGTAGAAGCATCAAGATCGCCCCCAAATAATGAGAAGTTTCCATAGGCAGCACCTAACGGAGAATTCTTTAACCAAACATCATTAGCCATTATTCCAATAATTAGAGGGTTTGTTGTTTGAGGATTTTTTACCATATTTCCATCGGAATTAATCATAACTCCAACATCTGTATCCAGATTATCGGAATAATTATAAACCTTTACACTCCAAGGAGCATGAAACCCAAAATAATTAAATAATTCTACGGCATTTACACCAGTTATATTACATTCTTGTCCTGTTGTTTTAGTATCCTCAAATTTTATTTGAGTTAAATCTCCAGATTCAATCAAATCTATTATTGTTGAAGCATTTATTGACTTCTCAGTTCCATCCCAATATTTTATTTTGAGATCTTGTAGAGGAGGGGAAGTATCAGATGTTGTCCCAATTTGCGTAATAAACCATATTCCACCGCTGACTCCAGCAATAATCACAGCGACTACTATTATACTTGTTATAATTAGATTTCTTTTCTCCAAATTTAATCAATCTCAAAGCTTTTATCATTATGAAAGCTTATACATAACGTAAATTTTTCATCAAATTTAAAGTTATTTTTTTAAAATATAGCTAAAGATGGGAATAAAAAGAAAATATTTGTCATTCTCTATAGCTACATTCATTTTTTTATTTTTAAAATTATGATTAGTCAAAATTTTTTCAAAAAATTTCAGTTCTTTTAATAAATTATCTTTATTCTTACTCGAAATCCAAGGAACACTTATACAATATCGCTCAACTATCTCGAATTTTTGAGAAAAAAATTGATTCATTTTTCTCCCCACTTCAGGATCGGCTCCATTATCTTTCAAATTTGAGATTAATGCATCTTTTAAACCTGTTTCTGGAGATTCAATAACCCCTCCATAATCTGGCTCTGCAAGTATTAATAGAATACCTTCTTTTTTCAAAATCCTATGAATTTCATTGAAACATTTTTCAAGATCCTTAATCCATAAAAATAAATAATGTGTAATAATCACTTCAAATCTCTCATCTTCGAAGTTATTATTTAAAATATCCATATATTGAAGATTTGCCTTGATGTTCTCTTGATTTAAATTGTCTTTGGCAATTTTTAAACGATGTTCATCAATATCAATTCCATATAAATTTAGATTAAATTCTTTCCCAATTTCTTTCAGAAGTGCTCCAGTGCCACAACCAATTTCCAGAAGATTTGTCTTGGTCTCCAGATTTATTATCTTATAAATATGATTCCTAAATTCATAAGTCCACTTTAATTGTTCGCTGAATCTTATATTCCAATCGATCATAAAATAAATGTTTAGTTAATGATAAAAAAAAATAAAAGAAGATAATTAAAAATTTGCAACATTACAGATTATTTTCTTTTGGTCTATATATAATGGACATCCACCGCCACAGATTCGTAATAACTCACATTTTTTGCATTTAGGTTCAATATATTCATGCTTTCTAATGCTTTTAAACAGCTTTGAATTCCAAATAGCATCCCAGTCATCTTTTAATATATTCCCCACAGGTTCATAGTAAGATTGGCAAGGCAAAACATCTCCATTTGGTTCAATTGCAATGCTTGTATTTGCTGCAGAGCATCTTTTTGGTCCCAAACCAATTTCTACTGGATTAATAGAACAATATTGAGTTGGAGTATACCAGATAAATTGCATGTCTAATTTTCGACCTCGATTATTTATCTTGTTTAATATTGGTTCTAATTCTTCTTCAGCGATGCCGTGCTCAAACTCCTTTCCCTTACCAGAGTAAATTAATCCATTACAAGCAAAAGTTTTTACGTTTAATTCATGAAGAAAATTTATTGTATCTTTAATTCCCTCGACGTTATGCTTGCATAATGTAGTATTAGTCATAAAGAAAATATCTTCTTTTTCAAAATTTTTGATTGCTTGAACGGTTTCATCAAACCCATCTACACCAACCATTTTATTATGGATTTCTTTATCATGAGATTCCAAAGTTATCTGAGCATAATCTAAACCTTTCTGTATTGCTTGTTTTACTAAATTTTTATCAGCAAATTTCCTTCCATTAGTTATAATCCCCATTACAAAACCTTTCTCTTGCCCATATGCAATCAAATCCAGAAAATCATCTCTTACTGTTGGTTCTCCTCCCGTTAAGGCTATATGTGGGATTCCAACTTCCCATAATACATCCATAATTTTTTTCATAGACTCTGTATCAAATTCTGGAAAATCTCGTTCCCTTGCAACATAACAATGTTCGCAATCATTATTACAGTTGTAAGTAATTGCTAAATCAATTCTTAACGGAAATTCTGAAGCTTTAAATGGCTTTTTAGCGTCTATTCCAATTTGGGAAAAGGGATCAACATCTTCTTCTGATAATAAAAATTCTACTTTATCTAAAAGGGCATTATAATCTTCTTCAACCTCCTCCGCTGTTGTCCGATAATATTTTATAAAAAATTCTTGAATCTCTTCCAAAGATTTTCCTTCAATAAATTCCTTGAAATACATCATAGCAAATTGGTTTAAATAAAGAACATATTTTGCATCAATTATTAGGATTGCTTTGCTATTTTTCAATATTCTTAAGTGAAATTTATGGGTTCCAGTATTTTTAAATTCAATTATGTTTGAATAAACTCTCGGAATAGAATCATCAAAAACGAATTTTGGTAATATCTTCTTTTTTAATTTCTTAAAGAATTTTTTTGTTTTTCCTTTGGGTTTTACTATACTCATCTTTTATCTACCTCCTCCTGCACACGCACATGCACAACCAGCACAAGCACAAGCACAAGCGCAACCTCCAGCTCCACCACGACCACCACGACCTCCTCTACCACCAGTACTTCTTGGTCGAGGAGGGGCAACTGTATTAACTATACTCTCAGCGAAATTAGTGAAATTCTTAACTATTGTATTGCTAACATTTTCCATACCCCGAACAATCGAATCTGAGAATGTATGGATATTAATATACTGTTTAGGAAGTAAATTCGCACTTGTAGATCTTCCGGGATGATATGTATAGTAATGATGCCGAGGCCAATAATAATGATACCAATAATAACGCGGATACCAATATGGATAATGAATATAATAACGGTGACTTAGATATCGCTCCGAACGTTTTTCAAATAGGTCATCTAAAACTATCCAATCATATTCATCTTCAATATCTTCAAATTCTATTTCATTTGGCATTTTTTTAATTGTCTCCCATGCTTGGTTGATCATGTTATCATAGTAATAAGTTGTAGCGTCCGATTCATACCCTCTCATTTTCTTATAGGTTGCTTTTATTAAATCAACTAATAATTTTTCCAATTTTGCCTTTTTTACAGTCCCTTTATCTGGTCCTTCAGGATCCACCGCTTTTAAAAATTTTCTCTGATATGCTTTCATCTTTTGAATCCCCTTTGTTGACATAACTTCAAACTTTAATGGGTCAGTTTTAATTACTTTTAAATGACCTGTTCGAATTAACCCAAAAATTATTAGAAAAAGAACTTTATTCAAAGGAGTATTCTTTATAATAGCCGCTTCTACAACTGTAAGATTTTTATTAACCCCTACACTTTCAATTTTAATCTCTGGTTTCTGATATGGTAATCTAGAACGACTTATTACTTTATAAATTAAATAACCAATCATTCCAAATCCAGCGATTATAACTCCGAAAAATAATAAGATGAATATAATATCACCAAAAGCACCCCATAATATAAAATAAAAAATCGCTCCAATGAAAAATATCATGAAAAATATACAAACAAGGTCTCCTGGGTTTGAACGTTTCCTAGGTGGGTAATATTTCTTCTTGTAATTCCTTATATATCTATATGTAAGATAAGAAAAGCCAACTATTAATCCGATTATGCTTATTGTCAATAATATGCTTATAATAAATAATACTACTCTTGGATCGGCCGTCCAGCCAATAGATACATCTACAGCATCCTTAGGAAATGAAACCCCATAAGTATATTGTTGCATTTGAACATTTGTTTCAGTCCATGTATAAATTAAATAATCGGTGCCATCATGTTCCATGAAACTGTAGCTATCATATTCCCTGTAATGCCATTTAACTTCGTTTCCATTTGTGAAATTTGGTGGAAAATAAAAATTAACTTCAAGATATTTATAAGTAGAACAAAAACTAGAACCAAACCAAGTTGGAGAAAATTCAACACTTGCCAAACTTTCATTTTCATAATCGCCAAAAATCATATTTGGGTTGTTTCCAATCACATAAAGCTGACCAGATTCTCCTGGATCAATATAATGCCCAGTAAGCCATATTTCAACACCAATATCGATGTATTCTGATACTCTGATATTATGGCTATATATGTCATGTCCATCAATTTTTGCCTTTACACTAGATAAATCATAATCATTAGTCGGAAAGCCAATATCAACTACGTTAATCGGATCTGCCCAAGAATGACAAGTAAAGTTAATCCAATATTCAATCGTAATAGACCCATCTAGTTCAATATAAACATTTGTTTTCATATAATCAACATCAAAAGAATACGTATAAGCCTTAGCGTTTGTACTGGTCGAAACAATGAAGATTATTGCTAATCCAATAATACTACTATAAATTAACCATTTTTTGTTCATTTTTTTTCTCACCACTTCACTTTATCTTTAGGTAATTTAATTGCTTCCCCACATTTCTCACAATAAACTATTTTTTTTTTCTTCATTTCTTCTGAAATTTCAAGTGGTGTGCCGCAATTTTTACAAATCATTTCAGATGGTACATATCGTGTCTCTTCTTCCAAATCCTTAGGTTCTTTAACTTTAACAATTTTATACTTGGTTCTCTGAATTAAACGTAAGATTATAACTAAAAGAGTAATGGCAATAATTATCAATAAGACTCCAATTA
Organism: Promethearchaeota archaeon; assembly: GCA_030606485.1. Classification (GTDB taxonomy): domain Archaea; phylum Asgardarchaeota; class Lokiarchaeia; order Sigyniarchaeales; family SOKP01; genus 6H3-1. The sequence goes on from JAUWGH010000001.1 coordinate 659,680, forward strand.
TCAACCGTAAAACCGTTTGTGTTGGATCTACGGGGGATGCAATTATATAAACCACACCGAAAAATGTAAGAACCACAAAAACAATTATTGCTATAATTTTTAAAAAGATATTTGAATCACTCATTTTTTTCTTAAATCTTTTTTTTAATTAATATTATAAATTTTTTTAGGTAAAGTAGGTATAATAAGGTTGCGTAAGAATTTTTCAAAGTAGTTTCATTTAAATTATGAATTGAATAAGATTTAATTATGGATTTACAAGAAAAAATTGAAACTTGTGCAAAATGGATTGCAGAATCTGAACGAATTGTAGTGTTTACAGGTGCCGGAATTAGTACAGAATCCGGGTTACCAGATTTTAGAGGGCCCGATGGATTATGGACTCGCCGAGATAAAGGATTACCTCCCCCTAAAACCACAAAGCCTTGGCATATGATTGAACCAAATCCTGCACATTATGCACTTGTAGAATTGCAAGATATGAATAAATTGGATTTTGTTATCAGTCAAAATGTCGATAATCTGCATTATAAATCGGGAATTAAGCTCGAAAAACTTGCAGAGCTACATGGAAACATGACTCTAATGAAGTGCCTTCAATGTAACAAAAAAATGACGTTCGAAGATGCTGGATGGGATCAAGAAAAATGGGGAAAAGGTTATCGCACTTCAAGAATAAGAAAGGGACAGCCTGCATGTCCAAATTGTGGAGGAAGGTTAATAAACTCAATTGTAAATTTCGGAGATCCATTACCACAAGAGGATTTGCGTAATTCTATAGTACATACTGAAAAATGTGATGTTTTTCTTGTAATAGGTAGTTCCCTTGTTGTTTATCCAGCTGCAGAAATGCCCGCTATAGCGTACCGGGCTGGAGCAAAATTGATTATAATCAATAAAGGAGACACTCCATATGATAACAGGGCTGATATTAGAATTAGTGAAAATGTTGCGGAAATTGTCCCGTCGATAGTAGAAAAAGTAAAGCAGATAATAAGTAAAAATTCTTGAAATTTTCCAGAAATTGTGAAATAATTGTATCTCTTAATCTAATATCTTGTAAGTCAACTATAGGGTCTATATAAGAAAACTAAACTCCATTTTTTAAAAAAGTAATTAAAAAAAAATTAATTATTGAAAAGTATTTCTAAGTGAAGGTCGTTAAGTGGATAAGAGATACATGGGTGGATGAAATTATTATCACGGTCAGCTTCTCGAATTATTACTTCAGGTGGAACAAAAACCTTACCAGATAGAAGTTTAGTTCTACAAAGCGCACACTCTCCCGAACGACAACCGCTATTGATTTGGATTCCCAACTCTTTTGCACGTTCAATACTATTTAATAAAGGTTCAACACATGATACCTCAATTACTTTTTTTTCTTTGAGTCCTGATTTTATGAAATCTATTGTAATTTGAACTTTTTTAGATACATCAATCCCCTCTGGCCATCCCATTGTTTTCGTTATATCCTTCGGAACACCAAATAGCTCGTGAGAGATCCTATGATTGGGTATTCTCAACTCTTCTAGTTCTTTTAAGACGAATTCATACATTTCTCTATTCCCAACAATATAGAAAAACTTATCATCAACCGATCCGATAAATTTCATGATCTTATCTTTCGATATAAATCCAGTTTCTCCGGTCCAATCTTGACTTGGTTCTGAGAGTATAAATGTACCCTTTATATTGGGGCGCCTTTTTTGTATTTCTTCGAGTTCTTCCCGAAACAGAATATCCTCCTTAGTTAAACACCCAAATAATAACCAAATATTGAGGGGTACAACTCTTTCCGAAAAATCCCGCAACATTGACATGAATGGAGTAATACCGCTGCCTCCCGCGATAAACACTAAATCTTTCCCGTGAAAGATTGGGTTATAGCAAAAAACACCCAATGGACCGGTTGCCTCAAAAAGATCACCAACTTTTGCGTTATCAAAGAGATATGGGCTTACAAACCCACCATCTTCCTTTTTTATGCCTAATTCATAATATGCAAGTTGATTCGGAGAAGAGACAAGCGAGTAAGGACGACTCGTTCGGACGCCATTAATTTCTACAGTCAAGCCAATATATTGACCTGCTCGGAAGGGTGCCAAAACTTTCGTAGATCGTGCAGGAACAAATCGGAATAACTTCGTATCTGGTGAGAGTTGTTTTATGTCTGAGATTTGCAACCATAATTTATCGGGATGAAGGCGATCACACAAATTTTCCAACCCATCGAAATATGTTGGTATGGGTTGAACTTCTTCACGCCACTGCTTTAATTTTCTAGCATATGTAAATCTTTTCAAATCTTTGAACATCTTATTACCACCTCTTCTTTTTTAGATCTTCTAAATACGCAGCTGCGGCCATCCTCCCACTATTTATGGCAGGCGAGAATCCACCACCAATTCCAATCCAAGCTCCCGCTAAATAAAGCCCTGGAATCGCACCTCGGCTACCTAATCGAAGCATAGGACTATCCATAATACTTTGAGTATATCCATAGATGGCACCATCCATACTCTTTGAATACCGGTAATATGTTACAGGGGTTGCTGCTTCTAACACCTCGATGTATTCCCGTAAATTGGGAGAAATTGTTCTTTCGACCATTGAAACCATATCATTTGTAATCTCGTCCTTGATACGATGATATTGATCTGGTGGAACAGAATGCCAAACATTACCCATCTGAATTGTAGTGAGAACGAGTTGAGTAGTTCCAGGGGGAGAAATGTTCTCAGACACATGGTTATAACATGCCGCTACTATAATCTTGGGCGTTTCCAATTTTTCAACAGTCTGGTACATATCATCCATGTCATCTGTGGCGTTAATAAATGTCTCGTGTGTCGTCAATCCTAATTTATCTGGAGGGGCGTTTAATCCAAGGTAGACTGAAAATGCTGAGTTTCCAATTTTCGGAGCATATATTCGTCTTTTATAGCTATCAGATACAATATCTTCCGGAAGCATCTTCATTGTTGTACAGATAGGGTTGACATTTGAAACAACTACCTTAGAGCGATAAACATCCCCATTAAGAAGCTCAACACCAGAAACTCGTCCGTTTTTAACTAAAATTCGATTCACTAAAGCGTTGTATCTCACTTCACCTCCCAGTTCTTTCAAGGCATTTATCATACAACTGGTCAATGCGTGAGATCTTCCCATTGGGAAAACTGAGCTGCGCAATAGACTCATTAATGTTATTATAAAATAGAGAGAGTTCAATTGGGAGGGTGGTAACCCGTCATATCCCCATATCTGAGCTAACACTGCCATTAATCGCGGATTTTTAAAAAATCGCTTGAATATATCCTTAAGTGTGAGACCTCCAATACGCGCAAGCCACGGATGCTTAATAAGTATTGATAACGGTGAAGCTTTACCTCCTTTAGATGCAACATAGTTGAATCCTTCTCGTATCTTCTGAGCAAGTATCTTAAATTTTTCGATTCCCTCCCTTTCATCAGGAAACAACTCAATTAATTTATTGAAATATGTATCTACGCCTAATGGCATGATAACATCGTAGCCATCGTAAAATACACTCCGATAATATTCATTTACATATTTATATTTGAGCTTCTCAGGAAAAATTTCTAATTCTTCAAAAAATTCATAAAGTGAGCCTCGATTATCTTCAGTACCAATATCACTCAACACATGTAGAGCACCTTCAAACTCAAATCGACCTCGCACAAAAGATGTCGCATAACCACCAGGTACATTATGTTTTTCGAGTAATAACACTTTTTTTTCCGAGAGAGCGAGCTGACATGCAGCACCAAGTCCACCTAATCCCGCTCCAACGACAATTACATCATAGGATGAATCTGGTAAACTTTCATCATATTTTTTTTTTCTCATAATAATATCTCAAACGGAATCATTTAAAAAATATGCTTAGTGTGATTCTTTTTTGACATTTTTGGATAAAGGAACTATGGATTGAAGATCAAGCTTTATTCTACTTGTATCTCAGATAATTACATATATCAAAATAAGTATAGACAATCTCTTACTAATAAAGAGTAATAAAAAAAAATTAAAGTTTTAATTTCTTTAATTGTTCTTTAATTTTCAGTGTTTTTTCAGGAGTAAGGTCGTAGACTAAGAGGAATATAATAAATCCGATGAAAGTTAAGATCATGGGAATAAACGCTGTGTGTAGAAGAATTCCGAAATTCGCCAATTCAGTTTGAGTTGTTAAATTCGGATCAAAACCAGTTAATTCGTGTACAATGGCAAATATCAGTCCTTGAGCAATAAGGGAGAATTTATTGAAGAATGTGTATACTCCCATTAAAGCACCTTCGATATGTTGACCTGATTTAACCGTAGCCTCATCAATTGTATCAGCCAAAACGGGATTTCTGCCAATTCTTAAAGCACCTCCACCGATTCCGAGTAGGATACAACAAATCACCATACCAATTAAAGATTTTGCAAACATGAATGGCAACAAGAAGATAGTGTTGAGAAAGACCCCTATTATTAACATCTTGCGATTATTTTTGATTTTTTGAGAAAAGATAAGCCAAGGCCAAAGTGATCCTAAAGCACCCAAGATAAATCCTGCCAATAGGAATATGGAAGTTTCTGCTTCCGCCTGTAAAAGATATTTAGCCACATATTGAATTGATGCAGTTAAGCTTGCCCCTATTATTGCGTCCATTAAAAATATTAAAATTACAACTACAAAATTTTTCTGAGTTAACACAATTTTAAGGGTTTTCCAGAAAGATATTCTCTCTTTTTCTTCCTGTTCTATAACATACCTTGCCCTCAACTCCTTTGATTCGATATGTCCTGGAATAATTGTTAAAAAAATAATCATATTAATGCCCACGAATATCCAAGCCATATTCGTATATGACTGGCGGTCTCCATATGTAATAAGCAATGGAGGAATCATAAACCCCACTGCGGTCCCTACAAGAGATAAAGCCATACGAATTCCACCAGCTTTGCGCCTGTCAGTATCTAAACGGAATTTATCAGGATACAATGCATAATGGTTCAATGAGACTATCGTAAAGAATAGCTCGAAAAGGCATGTAGAAATTAGGATCCATGCAAAATAAATCCATACTCCACTTATAGGATCTAGATATGGTGGAGAAAATATAGCAGCAAGTGTAAGAATCGCAGGGATTCCCCCTATTATAATTAATGGAAATCTTTTGCCATACTTTTTCCAAAATCTATTAGGACGATCTGTGAAATATCCTACAAGAGGATCGTTAATAGAATTCCAGATAGCATAAATAATATAGCCAAGTGCCACAATCCATATATTTAATTTAACTTCAGTTTCCCAAAATAAAAAGTAAAAACCCCCAAAAATCCCGTTAAAAATGTCAAATAAAAAATCCGCCATACCAAACGAGAACATCGAACGATTCGATTCATGGCGTATGGTAATGTCTTTTATAATAAAAAGCTCTTTATTACCTAAATTATTTGTATGATCCTTATTTTTCATATTTTTTCCATTTTTAGAATTTATTTTAAATTTATTTTATGTAAAAATATTTGAGCATTTTTTATATAACATTTTTCAATTTTTTGCTCAGTAATAATTAGAAACTAAATAAATTTAATGATGGTGTAAATTAAGAATAAATTGAAGAATCTTAGCAAAAATTTTTTTTACGCTTAAAAAATTTTAAATAATAACAAAAAAAATAAAAAATTAGGTTGATTAATAATTGAAAGCAATCATAATTGGTTCCGGCTTATCAGGACTAACCGCAGGTGCTTATTTAGTTCGCGAAGGATATGATGTTACGATTTACGAACAGTTTTCAGAGATTGGAGGAGTTACAGCAACAATCCACAAAGACGGATATTCTTGGGATCTTGGACCTCTTCTTCTAGAAGGTTTAGCACCTCATGAAAAACTTGGTAGAGTTTTAGCAGAATTGGGATTAACAGAAAAAATCACAATAATTAGGGAAGATCGAGGGCAATCTTTTCCAGATTTTGAAATTTGGAGGCAAAAAGAATATGAAGGACCATATTGGCGTCGAGAATATCTTAAAAAAATATTCCCTTCCGAAAGTGATGGATTAGACCGATATTATGAGTTCTATGATAAAATGATGACGCTCATGGCAATTGCAAACCAGTTAGAGTGGACAAAAGGCTTAAAATCAATTTGGCTAAAACTAAAACTACTTCCAAAATTTTTAAAAGTAAAGAAATGGATGGATTGGAGTGCCGCTCAAGTTATGGATTTTTTCTTTAAAGATCCAAAATTAAAGGCGATTTTTTTGGCAATTCTAGCCGATTTTGTAATAAAACCAAGTGAATTTATTGGATTAGGAGTACCAGCAGTCAATGTAGAAACAGCTTTTGATGTACGCCTCCCTCTTAAAATTAAAGGTGGTAAATTACCTACGTACCATTACATAAAAGGTGGCTGTGAACAATTAGTGAAAGTATTTGCTGACTTTATAACCGAAAATGGAGGAAAAATTCATACAAATAGTTTAGTTCAAAAAATTATTATTGAAAATGAACGGACTACGGGAATAAAGTTAAAAAATGGAAATTTTATACCTGCTGATCTAATATTAGCTAGTGGAAGCGCACATAAAACTTTTCTTAAATTAATTGGACGAGAACATTTACCCGCAGATTTCGTGAAACATCTTGAAAATCTAGTTTATATGGAGTCTGTATTGATGGTACATATTGGAATTGATTTTGATCCTACACCATATCAGCGAGCCGCTCTTTGCTACTATTACCTCACATATGATATTGAAGAAGGTGTTAATCACTGCAGATCGGGTGATTATCACGAGGGGAAAGAAGGATTTTTAATATATATACCATCCCTCCATTCTCCAGAGATGGCACCGGAGGAGAAATATGCCGTTACTGTATATACTATTGCACCCGATCGATTAAGTGTAGGAAATTGGACAGAACGCAGAGAAGAACTTGCTGATAAATTGCTCATAGAGGCTGAAAAGATAATCCCGAATCTAAGAGAAAGAACACAAGTTAAGGTAATTCTCACTCCAGACGATTTTAAAACAAGAGTCAATGTTGATCGCCATAGTTTCGGTGGATTGCCTCCAGTTATAGGGCAACAAGGACCTCCTCACCGGACACGAATCCATGGATTCTGGTTTATAGGCGCACAAAGTGAATCAGCTGGTGGAGTGGCAGGTGTTGTTGCGGGAGCTCGTAAAGCAGTCCAGATGATATTTAAAGAGAAATCTCGAATGTATGAAAAATAATGTTGAAAACAAAATCTCTATAAATTTAAAAAATATTTAATAGAGTTAAAAGCAAATTAATATAAATAATTTTAAAATTATCTAAAAAAAAATGATATAGAAATGAATGATAAAGTAGAAGAAAAGGAAGTTTATGAGAATTCCAAAAAAATAATGGCGAGCTATGGAACTAGTCAATTTTTTGGTCAATGGATAACTGGACCCTTTTCATTTTACGTTTTCTTTTTCTTTAAGCAAGAGATTGGTCTTAATGTTATATTAGCTATGACAGCGATGATCATATACGCTGCTTGGAATGCAGTCAACGATCCATTAATGGGTTATCTTATGGAACGTTTTCATATGAAATGGGAGAAACGTTGGGGAAAAAGATTTCCTTGGATTATGATTGGAGCTATCCCTTGGCTTTTTTCATATTTACTTATTTATATGGTTCCGCTTGAATGGGATCCAATTGCTGATCCTTCGGCTAATTGGCCAGTTTTCACTTGGTATGTATTAACAACTATATTATTTGATACACTTTTTACTTTATGGAATGTGAGCGTCACAGCAATATATCCGGATAAGTTTCGAGGGTTAAATGAACGGAGAACCGCTGGAGGTATTGGTACACTTATAGGTATTATGGGTATAGTTTTTTCTTCCATAATTCCACCACTTTTTATTAACGAGGGTGTTCCTCGAACCTATAGGACCGCAGCTTGGATAGGCATAGGTTTAGGAATAATTATATTTCTCTTTATGATTCCAGGAATATTTGAAGATAAAAAAACGAGAGCTCGGTATGAAGAGAGGAGGATAAAATTAGAAGGAAGAGAACATGAGAAATTCCTTAATACTGCTAGAAGAGTAATTACTGATAGACGTTTCATGGTAAAAACTATATACTTTTTTGGTTACCAAGCAGCAGTTGCACTATTGGCTGCTTCTGCTCAATTTATGGTGATTTTCGTTATTGGAGGAACTACGCCCGATATTAGCATTTTTATGGCTGCGATGCTTATAGGTGCTCTTGGGTCAGTCCCACTCTGGCTTTATTTTTCGAAGAAAGTAAATAATAATAAAAAAATGAGTTTAGTGGCTGGTTTTGCGATGGTTATCACTTTCTTGCCAATGTTTTTTGCTGTCGGTTATGTATTTTATTTTATTGCTCTACTTTTATTCGGAATTGGCTTAGGGGGTCAATGGTTCATGGATCCTCCTGCCATGGGTGATGTTCTTGATGATCTTGCATTAAGAACAGGGAAGAGGGAAGAAGCAATCTACTATGGATATCAAACTTTCTTTATTCGATTTGGAGAAGCATTTAAAGTAATTATAATCGCTATTGTACATATAATGGTTGGTTTTCCAGAAGGTGTTGCGACTTATCAAGAATTGGTAAATGAAGTTGGAGCAGAAAATCTTTTCTTGCCGTTATTAGGGATTCGAATCCACGCAGCTCTCATTCCAGCAATCTTAGTTCTCATAACAATTTTTATCTTTTGGAAGTGGTATGATTTAACACCTGATAAAGTTGAAGCAAATAGAATTAAATTAAAAGAACTTGGAATCTAAAATATCTTTTCATTCGGTGAGCCTTTCTACCCAAGAAAATTAAAATCTTTTTTTTTATTTTAATCGAGCATAAAGATTTTTATCATTATCAATTCCATCCAATAATATTTGTGCATCCCTATTATCTAATGAAAGTGTAATATTTCCCTTTCTACTAAAGCACCCAGTAAATATAATTCTTGACCCAGAATATATATTTACATTTTTTCCACCATAAATTTCATCTGCTGAGATGATAATGCTGTCATCCGATATTTCCAAATCTATTTGGATTCTCTCTTTTTTTTTCCCCTTTCTTGTTCTTCCACCAGTTTGATATGTTCCGGAATCTTGCTTTGATATGGGGTTGATTACAACATCTTGCCCAAATGAATATATCTCAAACATAAGATTCTTTGATAAAAAATTTCTTACTTCTACGACAGGCCTTGCCAAATCTTTATCTCGGAAGCCCGAGGGAACTTTTACGGTCATTTTTATCACCAACACAGATGATACTTCTCCCCCCTTTATGAAAATTATGGTGTCTATAATGGATGGAAGCATTCCAAGCTCGATTCGGCCAATAAATCTCTGCAAAGCGTCAATAGCTGAAGAAGAGTGCACTATGCCCGCCATTCCTACGCCACTTAAACGGAAATCAGAGTAGACCTTGAAATCGTCCGTGGTTCTAACTTCATCGAAAATTGTGAAATCTGGTCTTGCTAAAAGAAGTATATCTGCAGAATTTTCTAAACTACCTTCCAATTTTGTATATTGAGTTATTTCGGGGTTAACTTGTAAATCTCTAACGCTTTCTAACGTTTTAACAATTTTATTTTGTTTTAAGTAATTATTTGCTAATGCTGCAGCGAATGTGCTTTTACCAGCTCCTGGAGGTCCGCAAATGAGAATGCCCTCCGCAATCTTTAATCGTTTCATTAATGTATTGTCAAGATTATAATCATGAAGCTCTTTTCTAATTAGGGGTTTGGTTATTGTAACTTCAACTTCACTAGAAAAATTTGGTCGAGTTATTACGATTCTATACTCATATAAAATTGCTACGATCGCCCCTTTTTTCTCAATTTCGATAAATGAGTGAGGGTCTTCTTTCACAGCCTCAAGAATTTCATAAATAATATCTTCAATTTGTTTTGTAGTTATATATTCATCATTGATCTTGCTTAAATACCAATTTCCTGGAGTCCCTTTTTTTGCGTAGGGTGGAATATATCTTTTAAGATGAACTGACATTGTATTTTCATCAAAAAAATCGAATAATTTTAAATGCGGTAATCCTTTTTTCTTCTTTTTGACTTCTTCTTTAATTAGGATCACATTTAAGCCCTCAAAAATACCCATATCATATTGAACTTTATCTCCCGTAATTAAAGTGGCATCATGCGTATCTTGGCGAATGGCTGCATCTAATTCCCCCCCATAATTAAGTTTTATTTGTTCCATAGTGGGACGTTTTCCTACTAATTCTAGTTTAATTTTTCCTTTATTATGATATTCCCTTAACTTTTTTAATACATCCAATCCATATTTACCAATTACTTTGCCTACATTTGCTTGAAATTCAATTTCTGCGGTAACGATTCTTGATATTAAAATAATGGGTTTAATACCTAGTTCCTCTTCATCTATCAATTCTAATATTTTTCCATTCAGGATAACTGATGTATCCACAATAAATTTCTCCATTCTATCTCATCCCTTTTTTATTTGTTCGATTAAATCATTTCATTTTTAATTTATTTAAACTAAATGTCAATTTTCTCAAGTGCAATTTTTTTAACAAGATAATAAATAGGTTTACTTAGGCGGTCCACTGCTGCAATTACCAATTCTTTTCTTGAGCTTATAGATGTCTGGGTTATTTTATCTAACTCATTTAAATTGATTGGGGTTCCTTCAAAAATGGGATATATTAAATATTTTGCAGGTTCAGTTGTAAAATCAGCACCTCTTTTATATACTCTGAATTCAAACCCTTCGCCATAACCTCCTCTAACAAAATAACCACGTTTTCTCAAATCATTATAGACTACATATTTTTGCCACAAATTTTTATACCACTTAGAGAAATAAATTAATAAATCCTCAAAGGAAAGTAAATCATTTTCTTTAGTAGAGTCATCTTTTACAATATATATCCTGTTTCGTTCATGCAATAATAATATTTCAATTGGCTCCAATGTTAAAATATCCTTCTCATCATCCTTCTCTTTATTTCCGATATAAGAGTTATCAAAAAATTCATTAATTCCATCTTGATCTTCAATAATTGCTTTATCGTCTCTTAAAAATGCTCTAAATAGAAGTTTCTCTTGTTCTTTTTCCTCGGATTGTTCTCCGTCTTTTTTTTCATTCATTATATTCATTAATTATATTTTAGGGCTATTATTATCTTAATTTATAATAAAAATTGAAAATAGTAAAATTTTTGCTTTTAAGAGTAAAATTTTCAAATAATAGGAAAAATTGAAAATGGATTTGGAAGAAAAAATATTAGAAAAGTTAAAGGGTGCTAAAAAAATTGTTTTTATGGGCATTGGTGAAGATAAATTACGTGATGATGGTGTGGGTCCGTTTATTATTACTCAATTAAGTGAAAATCCCAAATCAAATATACAATACATAAATGCACGAATTACTCCTGAAGAGAGAATGGAAGATATTTTAAATTTTTCTCCATCTCATATTGTTTTAATTGATACATGCACCTTAAACAAACCTCCCGGAACTGTAGCAATCTTAGAAAAGGAGGACATTCTAAAATATGTTCCAATATCCTCACATACCATTCCTGTGCCCATTTTTATTAGCATTTTGGAAGAAAAATTAAAAAATATAAAAATTTTCATGATTGGAATAGTACCAAAAAATATTGACCTTTCTGAGCCTTTAATACCTTATAAGGAAGGATTAATTTCATTGGATGATTATGATGAGAACCCAGAACTACCTTATTTTGAATTTCAATTAACAAAAGAAGTGCGTGTAGCGGCTGAATTCGTAATAAAAACCATAATAGAAATTATGAATAAATCGAAAATTTAATATTAAAAACAATTCTAAAAAATCATTATTATATTTAATATAAATTAATGAAATTTATATGAAAAAAAAAAGGGAAGTCAATTTTTTTTCATAGTATTCTACTTCTATTTTTTTTGATTTCTTTAAATCTATTCTGTAATAAAAATATTTTTAATAGGAATAAGATTGAAACAGAAGATGAAATTTTATTCCCTCAATTATCTACAGCAAATTCATTTATAATTGAATGGTTTAGAATATGGAATGGAAGTGGATTTGATTCATATAATGCAATAACATTGGATTCTTCAAGTAGTATTTATGTTGCAGGACATAGAAGAAGGAATGGAATAGAAAATTTTGATATATGTCTATTAAAATATAATAGTTCAGGTATTCTACAATGGGATACTACATGGAGTGGAAGTTCTGATGATTATGGAAGTGGAGTAGCAATATATTCTTTAGGTAATATTTATATTGCGGAATACACAGGGAGTTACGGGGTGGGAGCTTATGATTTGTGCCTTGCGAAATATGATAGTTCAGTCGTTCAGCAATGGAATCGTACATGGGGCGGAAGTGATTATGATGCAGGACGTGGAGTGGCAGTAGATTCTTCAGATAATATTTATGTTGCGGGATACACAAATAGTTTCGGGACGGAAGGAGAGGATAGGTATTTTGTGAAGTTTGGTATTGATTCGGATGGAGATGGATTATCTAATTGGCAGGAAGTAAATATTTATCCCACCAATCCAAATGATCCAGATACAGATGGTGATGGATTTAGTGATGGAGAAGATGCATTTAACGGTTATGATCCGAATAATAAATGGAGTAAATCCTTTCATGGCTATGATAATTATAATTATCACAGTAATCATATTTCTGGCAATTTTAGGGATTATAATTTTTATATCTTATCAAGATTTAAAGAGAAATAGGGAAAAGGAACAATTAGAGAGGGAACTAGAGGAAAGAGAAGAAGAGAGAGAAAGAAAGCGTTTAGAAATTTTGGAAAATGTCAAGAATATTTTTCGAGTAGTAAATCTGTTGCTTTCGATCAACAGACAAACATCGATGAGATTGATAAATTAATGGATGCCTATAAAGAGTTGGAAGGTAAAAAGTTCAAAAAAGAATAGGATATAATTAGAAATAAAGATTTTATCTTGTTTTTAATCTTGTTTTTAAAAGAATTAAACACCTTATAAATTATGAAAAAAAATTTTAACTATTTTTGTATAATCTCAGCATCCCTTTTCTATAATAATACATATTGAAAAAACATTTATATAAATTCCATTCTTTTATTAATGTAATTTTCGTCAGAAATATTCAATAGCAGATAAAAAGATGAAATATAGAAAAATTTACACTATAATATTCATTTTAATCTTGTATTTTACCTTCATATTACAACTAAATGACACGATTTTTTATAAACACGATAATAAGAGCAATAGAACTATATTACCCATTTTATCTACCGGTGATGCAACTGTTTATAAGTGGAATCGTACATGGGGCGGAAGTGATTCTGAATGTGGAAAAGGAGTGGCAGTAGATTCTTCAGGTAATATTTATGTTGCGGGAACCACGGGGACTCTCGAGACGGGAGGTAGTGATATGTGTCTTGTGAAATATGACAGTTCAGGCGTTCAGCAATGGACTTGTACATGGGGGGGAAGTTCTAGTGATTATGGAAGTGGAGTGGCAGTAGATTCTTCAGGTAATATTTATGTTGCGGGAACCACGGGGGTTTTATTGGTTAATTTTTACCGATATTTGCATCCGATTTGTGGTGATATGTGCCTTGTGAAATATGACAGTTCAGGCGCTCAGCAATGGAATCGTACATGGGGCGGAAGTTCTGGTGATTATGGAAGTGGAGTGGCAGTAGATTCTTCAGGTAATATTTATATTGCAGGATACACTGAGAGTTTCGGGGCGGGAAGTTGGGACATGTGCCTTGTGAAATATGACAGTTCAGGCGTTCAGCAATGGAATCGTACATGGGGCGGCAGGTTTTATGATGCAGGACATGGATTAACATTAGATTCTTCAGGTAATATTTATATCGTGGGATACACAAGGAGTTTCGGGGCGGGAAATTATGATATGTGTCTTGTGAAATATGACAGTTCAGGCGTTCAGCAATGGAATCGTACATGGGGGGGAAGTGATGAAGATTATGGAAATGGAGTGGCAGTAGATTCTTCAGGTAATATTTATATTGCGGGATACACAGGGAGTTTCGGGGCGGGAGGTGGTGATATGTATCTTGTGAAATATGACAGTTCAGGCGTTCAGCAATGGAATCGTACATGGGGCGGAAGGTTTTATGATACAGGACATGGATTAACATTAGATTCTTTAGGTAATATTTATATCGTGGGATACACATCGAGTTTCGGGGCGGGATATTCTGATATGTGCCTTGTGAAATATGACAGTTCAGGCGCTCAGCAATGGAATCGCACATGGGGCGGAATTTTTATGGATGAAGGATTTGGATTAACATTAGATTCTTTAGGTAATATTTATATCGTGGGACGCACATGGAGTTTCGGGGCGGGAGCTCATGATATGTGCCTTGTGAAGTTTTTTATTGATTCGGATGGAGATGGATTTAGTGATGAAGAAGAGGCATTAAGCGGTTATGATCCGAATAATAAATGGAGTAATCCTTTTATGTCTATGGTAATAATTACAATAATCATAATTCTGGCAATTTTGGGAGTTTTAATCTTTATAGTTTATCCTTATATAAAGAGAAATAGGGAAAAGGAACGATTAGAGAGGGAACTAGAGGAAAGAGAAAGAAGAGAGAAAGAAAGCGTTTAGAAATTTTGGAAAATGATATTAAAGAAGAAATAATTATTATACGACAATTACAGAACGAAAACAAATTTGAAGAATCTATTAAGGAATTAAATGAATTGAAGAAAATTGTTGAAAAGGAAGGATTTATTTCTCTAATTAAAGAGATAGACTCTTTATTATTGCATGCAAAAACTCATTTTGAAGAAGAAAGGGTCAAAAAGATTAAAAAAGTCGTATTGAATTTAGGTATAAAATTTGCAAGATTACAAATTTCAGATATTGCTGAAAAATGTGAATTAAAAGATGAACAATTAATCATTAACACTGTAAAAGATATGATTAAAAATAAAGAGATCTTTGCAGAATATTTTTCGAGTAGCAAGTCTGTTGCTTTCGATCAACAGGCAAATATCGATGAGATTGATAAATTAATGGATGCCTATAAAGAGTGGGAAGATAAAGAGTTCAAAAAAGAATAGGATATAATTAGAAATATATCTTTTAGCCTATTTTTACTTATATTTTTTGATGAATTCTTTCAAAGGTAAAAAATATTCTTCTTTATAGGAAAAAATGTCATTATGTCCAGCCCCTTCAATCATAATTAATTTTTTTTCAAATTCATCAGGAAGGGCATTATATATTACTTTTGCCTCATCACAAGGAATAATCCAATCCATTGTTCCATGAATAATCAATACTGGCGTTTTAAATTTTTCAATACGAGTATCATTTGAGTATTGCTTTAATATTTCAGGGGTGATATTAGGACCACTTACTCTAAATAGTCTCGTCATCATGTTGTAAATACTCCCAAATCCACTTTCAAAAATAATGCCTCGTAAATCTTTTGGATTATGAGCTCCAATTTCTGCGGCACAAACGCTTCCTAATGATCGCCCTAAGATAAAAAGCGAATCTTTTAAATTATTATCATCCATCCATTTTTTCATTTCATTGTAAATTGGAATAGCGTCCGATATTAAACTACTATATATTGGATCACCTGTACTAAAACCATAACCCCGAAAATCAACGACTGCTAAATTTACCCCACATTGAAAAAATAGTGGTGCAAAATATTGATAATCAAGTGCAATTTCACCATTACCATGGAATAATAAAATCGTTGGGAGATCAGGATTATTTAGAAAAAAAAATCCACCAATTAGGAGATTTTTACCAATTTGAAATTTTAACAGTTTAATGCTTGGATCTAAATTATTCGGAATCGCTATTTTGCGGGGATAAAACACGACATTAGAAATTCTAGGATCATCCAAAAACAATATTTTCACTTTTTTTTAAGAATTATGCTAATTTTTAAAAAACACAATTGTGAGATTATAGGAAATAAAAAGATATTTAATATTAAATTTTATTACTTTTCATAAAATTGAATACTTTTTTTTAAAATATGAAAAAACTCAAAACAAAATTAGTTCGGTGTAAACTTTGTTCAAATCCATTTTTTAGAGATCAAAACTCTACAAGCGAAATTTGCGAAAATTGTATTAAACTTGAAGAAAGACGTAAGAGAACGGCTGCACTAAAAGTAAAACAGGAAGAAATGCAGAAAGACATAAATAAAATGGAAAATCAACTTAAGATTACTATGTCGCAGCGGAAGAAAGAGGAAATTAAAAAGGAGATCGAAGAAAGAACTTTTTCTTTATCAAAATCAATAGAACTCTTAGTAAAATATGAAGAAACAGGTGATGAGATTTATATTGAGCAGTATATGAACCTGTTTAAGTTATTGAAAAAAAATAAGTAATATTATAACCATGAATTCCGTATCTATTTTTGAATTATAATTATAATAAAAATGTGAAAAATATTAAAATTAAAATCCATTAATTAGAAGTTAGTTTCTCAATTTTATTCTCTTAGATTTATTAAGAATCGCAATTACTCCTATTCCTGCAAGCAGTGAAATAATGATCCATCCATCAGGATATCCAGGAATCATGGGAGATGGTTCTTCTTCTTCCTCTTCTTCAGCTGTGATTAAATACAGAATACCATCACAAACTGGCGAAGTTTCTCCTACTGCATTTCGAAACTTAGCACAGATTGAATATTCCGTATTATTTAGGGATCCTTCTAGATATAACTGTTTTGCTGTAGCATAAGGTTCCCAATCAGTCCAAGCACCAGTAGTTCCATTTCTAAAGCACATTTCTACTGCTCCATCAGCCGAGAGCGTGAGATTCAATAAGGTAGAATTAGTACTGGCATCTCCATTATTTATAATTATGGATGGATTCAATGGTATCGTCAAATATAATATGCTATCACAAACCGGTGTAGTTTCTCCTATTGCATTTCGAAATTTCACATAAATTGAATATTGTGTGTTATTTATAGAACCTTCTAAATACAACTGTTTTGCTGTAGCATAAGGTTCCCAATCAGTCCAAGCACCAGTAGTTCCATTTCTAAAGCACATTTCTGTTGCTCCATACACTGAGAGCGTGAGATTCACCAAGGTAGAATTAGTACTGGCATCTCCATTATTTATAATTATGGATGGATTCAATGGAGGTATGAATACCAAATATAAAATGCTATCACCGACTGAGGAACTTTCTCCTATTTCATTTCGAAATTTCACATAAATTGAATATTGTGTGTTATTTATTAAATATTCTAAATATAACTGTTTTGTTGTACTATACGCCTCCCAACTGGTCCAATCACCGGTCGTTCCTTTTCTAAAGCACATTTCTACTGCTCCATCAGCCGAGAGCGTGAGATTCACAAAGTTAGAACCAAAACTGGCATCTCCATTATTTATAATTATGGATGGATTCAATGGAGGTGTGAATACCAAATATAAAATGCTATCACCGATTGGGGAAGTCTCTCCCATTGCATTTCGAAATTTCACATAAATTGAATATTCCGTATTGTTTATAGAGCCTTCTAAAACCAACTGTTTTGCTGTAGCATAAGGTTCCCAACTGGTCCAAGCACCGGTCGTTCCATTTCTAAAGCACATTTCTTCGGCTAAATCCGCCGAGAGCGTGAGAGTCACTAAGGCATAATTAGTACAGGCATCTCCATTATTTATAATTATGGATAAATTCAATGGGATGGATATCAAATATAAAATGCTATCACCGATTGGGGAAGTCTCTCCTATTGCATTTCGAAATTTCACATAAATTGAATATTCCGTATTGTTTATAGAGCCTTCTAAATACAACTGTTTTGCTGTAGCATAAGGTTCCCAACTGGTCCAAGCACCGGTCGTTCCATTTCTAAAGCACATTTCTTCGGCTAAATCCGCCGAGAGCGTGAGAGTCACTAAGGCAGAACCAGTACAGGCATCTCCATTATTTATAATTATGGAGGGAGGTGATATTAATTTTTTATAAAATATATCCTTATCCGTTCCTGAACCGCCATAATCCGTAGAATCATACCACGCAATGTGCACGTTTCCGGAACCGTCCGCTGCTATTGTTGGATATCTAGAATAACCAGTGCTTTCCGTGGAGACCACCTCGGTCGTGGTCCAGTTCGCCGTGGTCGCGTCCCAGTACTTATAAAATATATCCCTATCCATTCCCGAACCGCCATAATCCGTAGGATCATTCCACGCAATGTGCACGTTTCTGGAACCGTCCACTGCTATTGTTGGTTCCTCAGAATAACCAGTGCTTTCCGCGGAGACCACCTCGGTTGTGTTCCAGGCCGCCGTGGTCGCGTTCCAGTACTTATAAAATATATCCCAATCCGTTCCCGAACCGTTATAATTCGTATAATCATACCATGCAATGTGCACGTTTCCGGAATCGTCCACTGCTATTGTTGGACACCAAGAATCATCAGTGCTTTCCGTGGAGACCACCTCGGTTGTGGTCCAGGCCGCCGTGATCGCGTACCAGCGCTTATAAAATATATCAGCATCCGTTCCCGAACCGCTATAATCCGTCCAATCCATCCATGTCAGGTGCAGGTTTCCGGAATCGTCCACTGCTATTGTTGGATAATAAGAATTATCAGCGCTTTCCGTGGAGACCACCTCGGTTGTGGTCCAGGCCGCCGTGTTTGCGTTCCAGCGCTTATAAAATATATCATCATCCGTTCCCGAACTGCCATAATCCGTCCGACCCTCCCACGCAATGTGCACGTTTCCGGAACCGTCCACTGCTATTGTTGGGTCATAAGAAAAATCAGTGCTTTCCGTGGAGACCACCTCGGTCGTGGTCCAGGCCGCCGTGGTCGTGTTCCAGCGCTTATAAAATATATCAAGATCCGTTCCCGAACCGTCATAATTCGTATAATCATACCATGCAATGTGAACGTTTCCGGAACCGTCCACTGCTATTGTTGGATTATAAGATTTATCAGTGCTTTCCGTGGAGACCACCTCGGTTGTGGTCCAGGCCGCCGTGGTTGCGTTCCAGCGCTTATAAAATATATCAGCATCCGTTCCCGAACCGCCATAATTCGTAGAATCATACCACGCAATGTACACGTTTCCGGAATCGTCTACTGCTATTGTTTGACAAATAGAATCATGAATGCTTTCCGTGGAGACAACCTCGGTCGTGGTCCAATTCCAAGCAGAAATTTTTAATTCTTCTGAAAAGCTCTCTAAATCTTCGACAACATGATCCTTTAACAAATTGATGTTATTATAGAGATAAATAGCTGTGAAGCCACTAAAAAAAATGGTCAAAGAGATCAATAAAGCTAATTTAAATTTACTTCGTTTCATGGATTATTACTCCCATAAAAAATTTTCATTGTGTCTTTAAATATATCCTTTTTTTTCATTTATATATTTTTGTCAAATTAACATTGTGTTTATTTTTAATTTACTTCTCTATTATCCACAAATTTTTGTTTTTTGCTCATTTTTTATTTATTTGATAAAAATGAGATGTTTTTTCCTCTAATTTGATAAATTTCTCAAATTATATTATCTGATTATGAAATTATTAGTAAAATACAGATCAATTTAAGTTTCATATTATACAAAGATAAAATTTAATTTATCTAGAAATTTGTGGAATATGCGTGGATATCATCAAGTTTAGACGATTATCAAAGTATAAGTGATATAATATATTTTTCTCAGAAATATAAATAAGGGCTGAGGGTTTGAGTTAAATTCAAAGGAACTTATCTCGTTTCAAATTTTCTTTATCTTTTAAAAGTATGCTAGAAATTTTTTTAGTTCTATTTTGAAATTTCAGCGTGCGTTAATAAAATTTATTAGGAAATTTAAATTTCCAATACAAGGGATTAAAACTTTTTGCTGTTCTGCGAAATTATTTAATGCGTTATAAATAATTATTATACTTCTTAATTTTGGGATAATCTTATCGTTTTTTACTTTTCTGCAATATTTCCATAAAGCTTTCTAATTTATTTTTGAGTTGTTCTTCATTCATTTTTCTTGGATCGTTCATATCCGATTCAATAACAAGGGATGGAATACCTTCTTCTTCCATAAGCCGTTGTTTAAGATCATACAGTCCACATGAATTGGGTCGACAGGAAAGATTGTTGTGCAATATTAATCCATCAATCTTCCACTCCTTTATCACTCTTTTGAACTCCCTCACTCTTGTTTCAAGATCGTATATATACCAGAAAGACAACATAATTTTTGCCATAGCTTTGATTGGATTATTGATTATATACTCCTTGCTCATTGATGGATCTAAGAATTTCCCAAAAGAATAAGTATAAGGTTCAAATACAATAATTGCTCCCCATTGTTCCAAGATACCAAAAAATTTTAAATTATACCAGAATGGGATTCCTGAAAAAAGTAGCCGGAATTGTTCGTTCTCTAAGGCCCCGATACCATTATCTACTCTTTCTTGAGTCTCTTGATACATTTTTTTAAATACTCTAATTGGCTCTTTTAATCCGGGCATAGTAAAAAGTGGAAATATACCACCGAAAGTATCTTTGGTTGATACTGGGCAAGGTATTGTTTTTCTTAATTCAAAAATTTTAATCCAGTATTCACTTAACTCGTAGGAATTAGTAATAACCTCTCTTGATTTTTCTTCATTATATTCTTTTTTAGTTATTTCTGAGATCCAATCCATTAATTCAAGCATCTGTTCTTCTACATATGACTGATAATACTCCTTTTGTTTATTCGTAGTATTGCTAGTGACATGAGGGACATCAATTATATATAGTGGAACTTTATATCTTTGAGATTGGACTTGAAACCACTTTACATGAGTATCACATATTACATCTGCTGCAACCATAAATGTTGGTGGTTTTATTCCACCTAAATCTATAGGTGCATTATTTAACATGGCTCCAACATTAGTTTTAAAATAGGAACATAAATCATAAGAAAAACCCAAATCTTCAGCAGATTCAATATATTTTTTTGAAACTTTCTGGGCGGCGGAAATAGTAGCTGCATTTTCAGGTAAAATTGGTTGAACGTCAAAAGTATAAAGCATCTCGACAGAAGTCCCACTAGTAGCCCATGCCGTAGGGGTTCCATCTCGATAGGCTTGTTCTATAGCTAAATAATGGCGTCCCATTAAATTTTTAACTTTTAAAGATGAATTCAATATTTTACTTTTGGGTTTTTGTGCTGTTATTTTTTAACACCTCCTAATATTTCTTTAAAAGCTTCGAATTTCGTCGTGAGTTGGTTATACGAGTCTCTCTTGTATTCTTTTTCTAAAAAAATAAAAGGCATTCCCATTTCTTTAAATGAATCTCTAAAAAAGGGATATTCATAAAGTAAAGGCTCACAAAACTTTTGAACCAAACATATTACTCCCTGAACTTGATACTTTTTAGCAAGACCTTTAATAAAATCGAACCTCCCCGATGAAGGATGTTCGGTGGAATAGGGTGGTTTTGATAAATGAAAGTTCGCAATATCTTTTATGGGGTCTCCAGTTATTTCTATTTTATTATGAAAATATCTTGTACCAATGCATAAATCGTCAGTAATAATTTCAAAACCTAAGCTTTCTAGATATTTAAGTATTTCTGTATCATCTAAAATAGAGCCGGTTAATAAAATCCTTTTTTTACTACCATCAACGTAGGGTAAAGGTTCTTTGATTTCCAACTTTTTTAATTTTTCTTTTAAGTTGTGTAAAACATCCTTTTTATCCGATTTATATGCATTTTTAATAATTGCATGAAATTCTGATCCTAACAATAAACCTTTATTTCTATATTCAGAAATCTTTTTTAATAACTTACGAATTTCATTCGTTAAATTTATTGCTTCATAAAGTTTTTTATCAGTTATTTCAACTCCAAAATGTTCTTCTAGTTGAAATTTTAATTCTTTTAAGTCATTAATGAAAAATTTTAAAGATAATTTATCTCGCTTCAATGGTGCATTTAAATAATAATAAAAATCATAGGAAACATGCTCAAACCATATATCATATTCGCGATTTGAACAATCACATGCGTGAGTTATAATAATTCCTTTTATTTCTTTATCCAATCCATTTAACCCTCTCTGAAGGCAATTTCTTGCCCAGAAACAATGATTTGGGGGCACGAATTTATTAGCATCCATTAGATCAATTGTCGGATCCCCAAAAATTCTATATGGGATTAAATTCGCTGCCATAATTAATTCTTCTGGAGTATTAAAACTTGGATCAATATAACCTATTTTGTAAGCCATTTTGTTTTAAATCCATAAATTATTATTTAATTTAACCAAGGTTTAGTTAAATTATGTGATTAAATATTATAAGCTTTTTATTAATCACGAGAATATTCGCTTGAAATCAACACTTAAAATAAAAAAATATTTAAGTTTTAAAACAAAATACAACTTATAATCTAATCAAATTCAGTCGAAGATATTTTGGACCACGTACAGAATATTCATAATTATTTAGAAAAAGCGACGCATCAGCCAAGTGTAAGGATAAAAATTAAAATCTGGAACACTTACATAGTTGGAAAGATAATTGAATTTGATAATCATTTGAATCTTTTATTATCTGATGCAAGAGAAATTTATTTGGGACCAGGGGGACATCGAGAAAAAGAACTTGGAAATATTATGATACGTGGTGCAAGCATTATACTAATTGGACAAAAATATGAAACCATAAATCTAAGTGAAGAAAAGATTTCCCAATTGATGGTAGATGAAGATATAAGTGACAATGGAGGAGCGGAAGATTAAATTAAAAGGAGTGAATAAATAATGACAAAAGGAACACCAAGTTTTGGAAAACATAACAAAAGAGCCAGCCACAGAATATGCCGTAGATGTGGAAATAGATCTTATCATAGACAGAAAAAAGTTTGTGCAAGTTGTGGCTTCGGAGCGAGCGCTAAATTAAGAAAATTTAATTGGAGCCGTCACGTAAGAGCTTTTAACGACCAAAAGGCATATCATAAGTGATTTATTAACTAATTTTTTATTATATTAGACTTTTTATGTTTTATTAAATTCATAGTGAATATATTATGATAATTGAGAGTCCTCATAGTGGAAAAAAGCCAATTATTCATGAATCGGTATTCATCGCCCCAACTGCAGTAATTATAGGTGATGTTGAGATTGGAGAGGGATCAAATATATGGTTTGGCGTAGTGTTGCGTGGAGATTGGGGTAGAATTCGAATAGGAAAATTTACTTCAATTCAAGAGAATGTAACTGTTCATACCGAAGTCGATAAAGAAGCAATAATTGGAGATAATTGTATTGTTGGACATCATGCGATGATTCATGGACCGTGTGTTATTGAAAATGGATGTTTAATAGGAATAGGTTCTAATGTCCTTAATAATTCAAAATTAGGCGAGGGTTGTTTATTAGCTGGTGGGGCGGTTTTAACAAATAAGGAAATACCTCCAAGAAAATTAGTTGTTGGTATACCTGCTGAGATTAAAAAAGATTTAAAAAGTACTGGAAAGGCATTGGGAGTAATTAATTCAATGGGTTATTATAGAAACGGTCAGGAATTCAAAAAATTATTTGAAAAGTTAAGTAAGAAATAATTATAATATTGAATTAACATAAGTTGAAATTTTATGTTATTAAAAGGAAAAAATATCGTTATAACAGGTTCAGGGCGGGGTATTGGAAAGGAAGTTGCATTGGCTTGTGCAAGGGAAGGAGCCAATATGGGATTGACATCAAGAACTAGAGAAGAATTAGACAATACGAAAAAAGAAATAGAAGATTTAGGAACTGGAGTAAAGGTTGTTATAGTGACTGGGGATATTTCAAAATATGAAGATACTGAGAATATTTTTAAAAACTTACATAATGAACTTGGTCCATTAGATGGCGTTATTGCAAATGCAGGATATTCGCGTAGAGGTTCTTCAGATACATTTGAAATTATGAAATTTCGGCAAATTCTTGATGTAAATATTCTTGGCGTCTATTTTACATTTAGAGCTGCCTTACCACATTTAAGAAAGGATGATAAAAAAAACAAAGCTAGGTTTATTGTGACTGGGAGTGGTGCTTATCAAACAATAATGCCCTTGTTTGCATCTTATACCGCTAGTAAATGGGGTGTAGTCGGTTTAGTTAAAGCGTTAGCAGCGGAATATAAAAAAGAGAACATCACCTTTAATATAATATTACCAACAATGGTAGATACACGATTGTTACGTGGAAGAAAAGCGGGGGATGGAAAAAAAGATGATTTTATAATGAATCCTTGGGATTTAAATGAATATTATCTGTTTTTGTTATCAGATGAAGCGAATAGAATAAATGATGAAATGATTTATACTCAAGATTTTCAACAAGTAAAAAAAATTATAAATGAAGCCCCAACCGATAAAAAGGAAAATTGGGAAATATTTCAAGAATATTTAGAGGAAAAGAATCCTAAACTATTTAATTCTGTAAAAAAATTAAGAAAATTTATTGAATTTCTTTTATTGCGAAGAAAATAAGTTTTTATTTCTGTTTTTTTTTTTTCAATTTATTATTTATTAACATAGAGATTTTATACAATCTAGACTTTAAATGTGCTAAAGATTGGTCTAAAAATATTTTATTATATAGCGAAATCTTATTTTTTTTAACAATTATTAGGAGTTTTAAAAAAAAATGTATTGTTCAAATTGTGGAAAACAGATATCTGATGATGTAAAATTTTGTACCGAATGTGGTGCTGATATTAAGACAGGAATAATACCCATAAAAGCAAAATCTGTCGCTCCAACCCCATATCAGGCTCGAAGTCATACAGGGAGAAATATAGCAATAATCATCATACTTGTAACCATTCTTATTATGGTGCCTGTTACTATTTTTGTAATTGTTCCTAATGCAACATGGGGGAAATATGAAGAATCTTTTGATTACTATTATACGCCAGCATCTCCATCGGGTTTAGAGTCAATGGACTTCAATCTCGATATAGGTGAGATGATTATTAAATACAATCAAACACCCACCCCACATGTTGCAAAAATTGATGTTGATTTCGATATTGAAGGTCCATTTGTAGCTGATAAAACTTATACAGATTATTTTAAGCCAATTTCTTGGGTAAATAATAGCACCCCCATAACATTTACTTTAGAGTCTAAACCAGACGCTTGGATTTTTCCTATAAATTGGTTCTCTTTTCATGATATTATTACTGTGACCGTAACTCTTAGAACAGATGTCATTTACGAGATCAATGCAACAACTACTACTGGAGGTGTAGAAATGACAGTTCCAAGCGGTGTTACTCTTGGAAATCTCCAACTTATATCTACTACGGGTGGTGTTTCCCTATCTACGGCGAAAAATTCTATTTTCCAAGGAGATTTAATAGCTCAAACAACAACAGGTGGAGTTTCGATATTAGCAAATGGCGCAAATTTTAATGCGAGTGTAAATGGACAAACTACTACGGGGGGTCTTGCAATGAATTTTACCAATTGTATTTTTGGAGGAAATATATTGGGGGATGTCACTACAGGTGGAATAGATTTTAAAATCTATAATCCAGAATTTACACAAGCCAGTCAATGGACCCTTACTTCTACAACAGGTAGTATTGATATTGAGATTTACCAATATAACCCAATAGGTGCAAATATAACTGGGTATGTAACAGTAACTACTGGTGGCATTGACTTACTTTATGAGGATAATCAGGCTTCAGTTGGTGCTAGATTTATTGGAACAACTACTACTGGAGGAGTTGATCTCGCAAATCTTGGAGGATTTACTCAAATTGGCAATGAAATATTAGAATCCAATGATTATGACACTGCCAATTATAAATATACTTTTGATTTGCATACAACCACCGGCGGTATTGAAATTAATGCCCAAAGTGCTTAAATAATAATTTTTAATTTCTTTTTTTTTTTGATTTTTTTTCTTTTAGTAAATGTTATCAAGATTTTTTAATTTAAAAAGCTAAACTACAAATTTCCTTATTTATTTTCTATAGTATTTAAGGTATTCAATCATTTGGTTCAAAGTCTTCATATGTATAAGTCTGAATTTAGTAAAATTGAAGGGGTTTATCGATTTAAAATAGATGTTCCATTTGAGGTTAAATTTGTGTGTATATATCTATTAAAAATTGATGATAAGAATGTTCTGATTGATGCAGGTTTAAATTTAGGGGATTGGAGTAAGGTTTTTTTTTCTGTATTAAATGATGCAAAATTAAATATCAAAGATATCGATTATTGTATTATTTCACATGCCCATTTAGACCATGTTGGCTTATTAAAAAAATTTAAACGTAAAAATCCTAATCTGCAGATATTAATGCATGATATTACTAATGAAATACTTAAGTGGAGCACTGATCCTGAAAACTTTAAAGAGATTGAAATTTCAGCAGAGAAAATGGCTCAAGAGATGATAAAATATGGAATTAGTGATAAACAGGGAAAAAGAATAAGTCAATTTTTTACTTCTTGGCCAAAAATGATAAGATATCAAAAACCAGACATGCTTTTACACGATGGTGATGAAATCACTTTTGGGACTAATAAATTAAAAATTATTTGGACCCCAGGGCATAGTTTTGGACATATTTGCGTTTTTGATCAAAACAAACAGCATCTCTTCTCAGGTGATCACATTCTTTCGGAAATAACCCCACATATCGGAGTTTTCAATATATCTCCTGCTCTTAAAGATAAATATAATTTCAATAATATTTTAGGAAATTATTTGGAATCATTAGATCGTATTGATAAATTAAACCCTAAAATTATTTTTCCTGGACATCAAAAAATTATTTATAACCCTCATCGACGTATTCTGGATATTAAAGAACATCACAAAAACCGGCTGAAAGAAATTTTTGACCTAATTGTAGATAAACCATTAACACCGCATAGGATTTCACAAATTCATTTTGGAGAAGATTTAGATGAGATGAATGGATTTTTAGCGTTAAATGAAGTATTAAGTCATTTGATTTATTTAGAACATCAAGATAGAGTTAAAAAAATCGAAAAGAATGATAAAATTTTATTTATAGCCAATTAATATGCAAGATTCAATATTAATTAACTAAATTATATCTATTATTTTGAGCAAATACATTTTTCATGTTTTTGAACAGGAATTTTATCAAAAGACATATTAAGTAAATTTACCATTAATAAATTATTTTCTAGAGTTTCTCCAATATTTAACAACGATTTAATTACCTCTACTGCTTCTAAAGTGCCCAATATTCCTGGAGTCACACCTATAATAGGTAAAGGGGACTCTTTTTTAGGTTGCTTTTCAGGTTCACCATAAAAAACACACCGATAACAAGCAGATTTTTTTGGATTAATTGTTATCATTTGTCCATAAAAATCTTTAACACCAGCAATTGTGCATTTCACATTATTTCTTATGGCAGCATCATTAACCATAAATTTAGTTTTAGCATTATCACTACAATCTACAATATAATCTTTATTCTTGATTAAATCATCAATTGATTTATCATCTACACACATCTTTTTAATAATAATCTTAGAGTCAGGATTTATATAATTCAATCTTTCCTTGGCAACCTCAACTTTCACGCGATTTAATGAACTTGAATCATATAGGATTTGTCTTTGTAAATTTGATAAATCAACTGTATCATTATCAATTATAGTTAATTCCCCTATTCCTGCTGCAACTAAATACATTGCAAATGAAGAGCCTAAACCTCCAGCTCCTATTTGCAGTACTTTTGACTTTAATAATTTTTCTTGTCCTTTTTCTCCAATTTCTGGGCTAATTAACTGCCTTGCATATCTTAATTTTTGTTCTTCAGATAATGGCATAATTTTACTACTCCTATCTTTTCTTTATTAAATATGGTTGTTTTAAAAAGATCAATATTATTGATTTAAACATTGTGATTAAAATTTATTAATTTGCTAAAAATAAAAATGATAATATGGATATTTTAAAATTTTCAGAAGATTTAGTGAATAGTGATATAAAATTATCTTTAAGTTATATTATTTTTAATGATATACCGGTTAAAATGGAGCATTCTCAAAAATTAGATAATTATATATCTGAAATTTCAAAAAAAGTTAAGGATAGTTACACTCTTGAAACAATTAAAGATAATGAGATTATTCGAAAATATCGAGATTTTAATTGGCATTATCTAAAAATTGACCCAACGAAGATTAGACCATCTGCTGAGGCATTGATAAGAAGAATTTTGAGAGATAAGAAAATTCCTCAGATCTCTAACATTGTTGATGTGTATAATTGGGTTTCAATAGAAACGTTGATTCCCATAGGTGCCTATGATTTTGATGTTTTAAAATATCCGATTATTGTGAGATATTCTAAAGAAAATGAACAGTTTGTGCAATTAGGGGGTAAAGTAATCTTATTAAAAGGAAAAGAGATTATTCTTGTAGATGCTTCAAATAGAGTAATTTTCCAATATCCTTATAGAGATGCAGATTTCAGTAAAGTAACAAACAAAACAAAAAATCTATTACTAATTTCTTATGGTGTACCAGGAATATCAATAGAATTATTAGAGAATTCTTTAAAGAAATTTAATTACGTGCTTGAAATAATTTCCGATACCCAATTTTCTAGTTCAGAAATAAAAAAAATAAAAAATTATTAAAAAAAAGTTAAGTATAACCATAAATTTAGAAAAAAAAGATTAATTTATTTAAATTAATAATTATTTATTTGAAAATCCTAAAATAGTATCACAATGTGGGCAAGTAAACATTTTTATTAGGTAAATTCTATTATTCTTGAATTGTTTTTCCGTCAATCCTGGAGAAAATTCTTCTCCGGAGAAATCATATGATGGATATTTGAATGTACCAGTTTCAATATTCTGAAAAAAATCTTTAAGATGAACTTCTTTCTTGCAATATGGACATTTTCCCATAGATTTTTCACTTTATTTTTCATTTTTTATCGGAATTAATATGATATCAATAAAAAATTGAGTATTTATATCCATCTGGGTTATTTTTAGTCATTTGTAGAAAAAGATAATATATGAAAATATTTTTTTTTAAAGGTTATACCCACTTTTTTTATAAAAAAATTGATATATTACTCAGTCTTCTTTTTTAATTTACTTATTAGCATCAATATTAAAGCTATTACCAAGAAAAACTTTTAGAAATAAAAAAAAAGAGCATAGATTTCATCCATTTTCTTAATTATTTTCTCTCCTAATTAGATAATTTAAAAGAATAACAGAAACCAAACAGAGAGTATTAATTGTAATCCATAAACTATAATATAAATCGACAGGTAAATACCAGAGAGGTTGAGTTAAATTAGCAAATTTATGGGGCTCATTGGTTTTAACATAATTAACACCTAAGCACCAAAGTTGGGAATAAAGTTCTATGAAATCAACAGTATATGCAACCACCGAAATATTTGCTTCCGAATACTCTTTAAATTGTGTATTACTCAAACTATAATGAGTGTTAATTACATTATAATCCGATGTTAAAAACTCATCAACAGAACAAGCACTCCTCATTTTTGTTATATTATGGGCTTTATCTTCTATCACGTTAAATAATTCATCACCAGCGGATATCCAAATCTTATCCTCAATTCCAGCAGCGACAATTAGGTCTATACAAATATTGTAAAATTGTGAACGATATGGATGACTTTCGGGAGGTCTAATAAGTTCACAATCAAAAATAAGATTGTTATCTCTAGTAAAATTTAAAGCTTCTTCAAATGTTGGAATTTTTATCCCTCGATACACTTCCGCTTGACTGGGAGTGATAAGACCTTTAGTTATAGCATAATAAGGATCTTTATCAACAAACCATGATCCTGCATCAAGTTGTTCAAGTTCAGAAAAAGTAAAATTGCTTGCTCTTAAATCTGCACGGTCAGAAAAAACTATTTCAACATTAGTTGTACGCTTGAGTGTAGAATCGTGCATTAAAAATGGTACACCATCGTAGCTGATTCGAATATCAGATTCCCATCCAATACACTCATAATCGACGGCAACTTCTATGGCTTTAATTGTATTTTCTGGGGCAAGATGTGAAGCCCCACGATGAGCAACGATACCAGGTTTAGGAGGTAAAGGTCCTTCAATAATATTTGCAGGCACATATAAAAAGGGCAGACTAAAGATAAATCCATAAGCCGTGATAAAACAACTTAAAATCAAAATAGATTTAGGTTGTCTTATTGAGGTCTTTATTATTGCAAGAATAGGGTCTGCAATAATTGCTATGCTAATAGCACCTCCAATAAAAATTAATATATTTATATTTTCAAAAAGATGAGATACTATTGCCGCTTCCTCACCGAATAGATTTAACATTATAAATAAAAGTGCATTGAAAATAATAATAAGAATTATTGCAATAATTTTATGTACTATATGAGGATCAATTCGATTAATTGTAAAAATATTTTTAAGATTGATTGTTAATAAAACAGCAGAATATATTAGTGGAATTCCAATGATAATCAAAAAAATTA
This sequence comes from Promethearchaeota archaeon, assembly GCA_030606485.1. Lineage (GTDB taxonomy): Archaea > Asgardarchaeota > Lokiarchaeia > Sigyniarchaeales > SOKP01 > 6H3-1. The sequence continues at coordinate 690,280 of JAUWGH010000001.1, forward strand.
GAATATAATTTGCTTTGGATTCTATGAAATCTCCAAGATATTCATTAAATTCTGGCCAAAGCGGTTCTATCGCAATAAGAATCATTTCAAAAATAAATAAACTAATAAAAGCAATTATGAATACTAGAAGCCATCTTTTACCTTGTTTTCTATAAATTGATTCATACCAACGCATAATAACTAAATATTTACATCAATAATTAATAAAAATTTAGTTATGACTATTCGATTTTCTCATTTTTTTGTGTTTTAAAACTTGACCATTTAGAACGCCTAAATGTTCTCCTTTTGCAACAGTGATTTTACCGTTTACAATGACATAATCAATACCCTCCGGATATTGACGACCATTTTCATATGTCGAATTATCTCTAATTGTTTGAGGGTCAAAAATAACTAAATCGGCTTTATAATTTTGTTTGATTATTCCTCTATCTCTAAGTCTTAAAATGCTTGCGGGTAAAGAAGTCATTTTTCGAATAGCTTCTTCTAAAGATACAATTTGCTTCTCTCTAACATATCTTGATAAAATTCTAGGAAAAGTACCATAAGAACGGGGATGAGTATTTCCCTCAATAACCAAAAATCCATCAGAGCCTACACAAACAAAATCTTGTTTAAATAATGATAAAATACTTTTCTCCTCACTCATCTGCCTTATGGAAATCATTATGGAGCCTTCTTCATCTCTAATGAAATCTAATACAGCATCGTAAAATGATCTTTTTGGATAAAGATTTTTTAATGCCTCGCCTAAAAATTTTCCTTCAATATGATGGTTTTTTAAAACACTAATTATTCTTATGTCTTTCTTGAAAGAGGAAAAAATTAGTTGTTTCATTAAGAATTTTGGAATAATCCGAATAATGAAAGGAAGATCTGATAAAAAAGTCGAGAATATCAAATCTAGGATTTCTGTAACAATTTTTTTCCTTGCTTCTGAATTGGTTAAATTTTGTTCAAAATCATCATAAACCCAAGGGTTAAGTAAAATGCCTGATAAGCTGGTTGACGATTCTTCATATGGATATAAATCCGCATGAAGAAAAATTCCTTGCTCCTCCTTAACATTTTTAATTAGATTTATGATATCAGGAGTGTATTTCCAAGCAAATTTACTTACAGTTTTTAAATGAGAAATATGGACGCGAACATTCGAATTTTTGGCAATCTCTATAACCTCTCTAATTCCTTGTTCTATTATCCTTGTTCCTTCATTTCTCATATGTGTATCATATAAACCTCCATAATTATTTACAACCTTACAAAGTTCAATAATTTCATATGTTGAAGTGATTGAACCCGGAGGATAAACCAATCCCGTAGATAAACCAAAGGCGCCTATTTCCATTTCCTTTTTTACTATTTCTTTCATTTCCTCAAGTTCTTCTGAGGTCGCTGAACGATCTTCCAATCCTAAAATGCAAACTCTTACATTTCCATGAGGTATAAAAAAAACAAGATTCGTTGAAACGCCTTTTTTCTTGAGTGCTTCCATATAATCTTGAAGGGAATCATATAATTGTGATACTGATGAACCAAAAGCCTTAGTTATAAAGTTAGAATAATATTTTCGAACTTTTTCATTTGCGGGTGCTCGCCCAATTCCACACATCCCTACTACAAGTGTTGTAACACCCTGCATTATGGCGGCTTCTGCTTTATTTACTTCTAATATAGTTAAATCAGCATGAGAATGCATGTCAATAAATCCAGGTGCAATTATTTTATTTGAAACATCAATTATATCATATCCATCTCCCTCCAAATTTGAACCAATCTTTAGAATTTTATTATCTTTTATTGCAATATCGGATTTATACCTTGAAGAACCAGTTCCGTCAATTATCCATCCATTTTTTAGTAGAATTGCCATTAATTCTTTACCTTAATATTATTATCATCAATAAAATCTGTTGATTAAATTTTGAATTAATTAAACATTCTTAATTTTTATTAATTATTTTCGATATCTTAAGATTTTTTTAGGTAAGAATTAATATTTATGTTAGTAAATTGACGTTTGAAAAATATGAATCCCGTTTTGAAGCGGGAATTATTTTAACGAAATTCATAGAAAAGGTAAATCCAGAATTAAATAATTCAATTGGAGAAAATCCCAAGAATTATTTTTGCTTTTGTATTCCAAATGGCGGAGTTCCGGTTGCTGAAGGATTTTGTAGTGAATTCAATATATCATATGATTTATTAATTGTAAGAAAAGTTAAGATACCGTATAATCCAGAGGCAGGATTTGGTTCAGTTACAACAGATGGAACTGTTCTATTAAACGATTATCTGTTATCTCATGTAGGATTAAGTGAGGCAGAAATAAATAAATCAATAGAAATTACTAAACAAGAGATCCAAAATAGGTTAGATTTTTATAATATTTCTTTAGATTTAGAAAATAGATATTCTCATATTAAAAATAAAACACTTTTTGTTGTTGATGATGGATTAGCCTCCGGTTTTACAATGTTAGCCGCTGTAAAAATGCTGAAGAAGTATGACCCAGCGTCTATTTATGTGCCTGTGCCAACTGCATCTAAAAGTGCAGAAAAATTGCTAATAAATGAGGTTGATGGTTTATTTTGTCCTCACATACCTAATACATGGCATTTTGCCGTTGCAAATGCATATAAATATTGGTATGATGTACCTGAGAAAGAAGTGAAAGAGATCCTTTCAAAATCTAGATTTTACTTTATATAAAAAACTAAAAAATTAATAAAAATTTGGACTCTTAAACCTTTATATATGATCGATACTATGCTACTCATAGTATTGAAAGAATAATATAAAATAAATACTATAATAAAATAAAAAATAAAAAATACACAGAGATGAGAAACATTATAAAACGAGTAAAAGAATTAGGGCCAACTGCCTTAATTGCATCTAAAGAATTCAGAAATTTCGTTGAAAAATTTGAATCTGAAATAAATCGTGGCATTAGTACATTATGCATATTATCCATTATTAATCAAGCAGGAGATGAAGGAATGTATGGTTACAAAATTCTTAAAGAATTAGAAGAACAAACAAATAATATGTTAGTTATTGAGGAGGGTACCCTTTATCCTCTTCTACGAAAACTTGAACGAGATAAACTGATTAGATCAGAACGGAGAGAATTTAGTGGAAGACCAAGAAAATATTATTTCATGACTGAAAATGGTCTTAAGATCTACAATCATATTAATGGCTTTTTCACCAAACTAACTGAATCTATTTCACCATTGATGGATATGAATGTTAATTTAAAAGAGGATTATATTTATTGCCCAAATTGTGCGAATAAAATTGATATTTCTAAAGAAGATTTGTATTTTTGCGAGATCTGTGGTTTAAATATCCAAGATTTAAAAGAAAGGAGGTTAAAAAAATGAGTCAAGATATGGAAGCAATGGTAAAAAAATACTTAAAAAATGTGAAGGAAAAATTACCTGAATGGTTAAAAGACAAAAAGAAGGAAGTCAAAGATATTTTGGCTGAGCTTGAGGGACATATTTGGGAAAAAGCTGAAGAATTATCAGATATTAATCAACCTACTGAGGATTCGGTACGATTAGCAATAGCCCATATGGGAACACCAGAAAGTATAGCAAGGGAGTACAAACGTCGAGGAACACCTAAATATTACATAACAGAGGAACTTTGGCCACTTTATACGAAAATTTTGAAAATAATACTTGTGGTAATAATTGCAATTGCTATTTTTTCTACAGTATTAAATGTAATGACAGGTAACTTAGAAGAGGCTTTAAGTTTTTTCGGTTATTTCAATTATTTCATGGGATTTTTTTCAGCATTTACAATAGTGTCAATAATTTTTGTTGTTTTATCAATGGAAGGTTATTTTCCTGAAGATTTCAAATCAGAAAGAGAACTTAAGAAGGAGGCTCGTCGGCTTGAAATCGCTCGAGAAAAGGGATTACCTATAGCTCCCAGGACTGGGAAACCTTTAAAACCTTTTATAAGTCCCATTGGTGAAATTATTGGAGGAATCATTGTGGTTAGTATTGGTATATTTCTTATAACACTTCCTATTCCAGGTTTATTTAATTTAATGAATCCGGAATTTCTATTAATACTTCGTATTTTTGGAATGTTTACATTAATAGAAGGAGTATTGGATACAACTCGTGGTGTTATTGGAAATTATCAAGTAAAGACCCATCAGGTAATTCATATAATAACGATTGGAGTAAAATTAGCTGTAGTACCATTAGCTGTTATTCTTTGGAGTCGCCCTGATATAATACCTTTTCTAAATTGGGATGATTCAACAAATACTTTGATTTATATAGGAGTATCACCAGAATTCTATGATTTTTGTAGAAATATAATGGCTGTAATAATAGTAATAACAATACTTGTTCCAATAGAAGACATATACAAAATCATAAAGTTGGAAAAATATAAAGTAAAAAATTAAAAATCTATTTTTTTTTTTCTTTTTTAATTAAAGTTTTAATTCTGCTTTAATGTAATTCTCATTTTTCTCTTGAATGGTTACATTTTTATCATTTATGAGAATTGATGTAATTTCTAATATAGTTGGTATAAAAACCAGAATTTTAGAAACTTTTTTGCTAATTTCTATCTTAATTGATTTGTCCTTCAGTTCTGCTTTAATATTAATGATTTCTTCATCATCTATGATAGTATATTCAATTTTGTCTGTTTCATTTCGAGGCGTTATATATAAGGTTAAAGTATCCAAAGGTTTTTCTTCAACATATTGTATCACCGGTCCAAGTGGTAGGATCGTCCCCCCTTTAATAAAGAACGGAACCTTACTAATATCACAAACATAGTCAATCCATTTGGGACCACAATATCTCTCTAAAGACCAATAATCATACCATTCTCCAGCGGGAATGTAGATTTTTCTTGAACTTTTTTTGGTTAAAATGGGTGCAATGAGTAAATTTCTCCCAAAGAGAAATTCATCTTCAATGTTATATGTGGTGGGATCTTTATCAAATTCAAGTATTAAAGGATATAACATAGGAAAACCGTGCTCAGATATATAATGGGCTTCTGTGTAAATATAAGGCAATAATTGATATCTTAAATTCAACATATCTCGTGTTATTTTTTGAGCTTCTTTTGAATAATTCCATGGTTCTCGATAGCGAGGAGGGTTCCCATGGAATCTTATATGTGAATTGAAAATGCTAAATTGAGTCCATCGAATGTAGGCTTCGTCTGTAGGACTTATAATAAAACCCCCTACATCTTGGCTCCAGTAAGAAAAGCCTGAAAGACCAAGACTTAAGCCACCACGTAAAATACTTAACATACCTTCAATAGCACTTGAAGAATCTCCCGACCAATGTACTGGGTATCGTTGGGAGCCAGCATATCCGCTTCTCGCCCAAATAATGCCTTTACCATAAAATTCTTTAGTTGCTTCAAATGCTGCCTTTTGATACAATAATGGAAACAAATTATGCATCTCCCTACCATTATATTTTGAAAATTCTTGATGTGGCTCAATTATCTCACCAAAATCAGTTTTAATAACGGCCGCTCCTAACTCAAAGAGATTTTTAAGTTTGTTTTGATACCATTTGATTAGATCAGGGTTTGAGAAATCTAATACAGCAGCTGGTTGGAGAAGAAAAGAAAAGGCACCATGATTTTTTGCTAAAATACCTAGCTTTTTTGCTTCTTTATATTGATACTTGGGGGATTTAAAAATATATGGGGTTTGCCATAAGGATGTTTTAAAACCCATTTCTTTTAGGTTATCCATCATTGCTTTTGGATCAGGAAATCTTTCATTATCAAAATTCCAATCACATTCCCAATCCCCCTTAAACCACCCTGTATCTATATGTATAACATCACATGGATATTTCATTTCTCGTAATTTTTTTGCTATTTCAAGAACTTCATCTTGTTTACGGTAACTTATTCTTGACATCCACATACCAAACGACCATTTTGGAGGTACTTCTGCCTTACCTGTTAAGTCAGTATATTTCCCAAGAATTGTTTTTAGTGAAGGACCATAAAAGAAAAAATAATCAATTAAGCTCCCCTCTATTCCCATCATTATTTTACAGGTTTCACGAGTTCCAACCCAAAATGTGATTGGTTTGCTCTCATTTATATATACTCCATAGCCACGAGTACTCATGAAAAAAGGAATATTCTTATATGTCCTCCCCGATGAATTACCCATGCCATCCGCATGCCATAGAGTAAAAGTTTGTCCCATCTTATTAAGTGGCCCAAATCTCTCCCCAAAACCATATATTGCCTCCCCAGGATAAGTTACAAATGTTTCTATTCCATACATTCTCTTTTTCTTCTTAAAATAAACAAAACCTAAAGGATATGAATCAACTGTTCCGATAAATTCATTCTTTGAGGAACCACTCGATTCTGTAATTATATTTCCTGTTATATCAAGAATTTCTATCCGAAAAAAGGCTTTAAAAATTTTTAAAGATAATAATTCAGTCTTGATTAGATAATATTCTTCTTTATCTTCTAATTCGGTTTTCAAATTGAGATCAGTAATATCCTGATAGATCATTGGAGTTGAATGTTCTGGAATTACATCTCCTTTAATACATCGAACTCGATAAATACCATCTTGAATAAAGTCAATTTCCAATGTAAGTATTGTTGGTTTGCTACCTAATTTTGGAACTTCATATTCTTCTAAGAAATCTTCTGGAATTTCTTTTCGTATATATATATTATAAGCTTTACAAGAAAAAATGAAATTGTTTCCCCGTTGTTCCTTTAACTCAACTTCTTTAATACTATATGCTTTTTTATTTAATAATTTCTTGAAAAAAGTAAAAACATCAAACGGCGGATCTGCAAAATAGTCGAGAGGATGATCTGAAAGCCCCAGATTTAGAGCTGGTTCCGAATAAAAGCTATACCTTTTTCTTTTAAAAGAAAACGGATGTTTCAATCGTTCTTTAAGATAAAAAAGAAAGAGTTTTAAAATATTAATTTGTAATGCCAATTTCTTTTACCCCAATTATTTTATTGAATTCATCTATTCTTTACTATCAACTATTATGTTTTTTTAAGATTAATTAATAACCCCTTTTCAATTTTTTTAGAAAAAAGAATAACTCAGTATAGAACGGTTTAATTAGAATAATTAAATGGAGAAAAGAGTTTCCCTTTACGGGTAAAGTAATAATTATATTACTTAATTATCCATACTAATTAACTATACATTTTAATTGACTATAGATGTGATCCTTATGGCTCCTATATCTGCTATAATTGCTCCAGTGATGATTAACTTCCTCCACAATATATTTACTGTTTTGTGGATTGGGGGTATGTTGACGCTTGCATTTACCGTTTTACCTGCAATCAGGAAAGTTCTTGGTAAATCCAAAGAAACTCAAGCATTGAATTCTTTGATAAAGAAAAAACTTAGTGTGTTAACCTACATCAGTATAGTTGGATTGATAATTACCGGGTTACTTATGTCTAATAAAGCCGTATTATCTGGGTTATCCACGGGCTTCTTAAGCTTTGGAAATGAATACTCGACCCTTATGAGTATCAAACATTTGTTATACTTCGTGATGATATTCTTAAGTTTGTTCCGCAGTCAGTTTGTGGATAAAGTTAAGAAATTTGCTCCAGAACAGAAACAGAAGCTTAATATGCTCACTCTAATGCTGAATATTCTTGCGGGATTAGCGGTTCTGTTCCTCAGTTCATATGTTAGCGTACTTGCAGCATTACCAACACCTTAAAAATTTTTTTTTATTTTTTCACTTTACGGGTAAGGTTTTTCTAAAAAGATAATTTTCTTTTATTATGCCTCAAGATATTGTTCAAATTAGGCTTGAAATAGACATCCCTCATGATAAATGGCTATTTAAATTTGTCGAAAAATATCCCGAATTAAATTTTTATATCCTATCTAAGTTTCTTATAGAGGATAATGCTGGGATAACTTTATTCCAAATAAGGGGGCTATCTGTTAAACAATTTATTTCAGATTTTAAGGAACAATTAACTAAGAATTCTTCCCAAATCTTATTTGAAGGAAATGATCTTGTAATTATGAATATTAGAGTGATTGATCCATGGATTTTAAACACATTGATAAAAACTGAGCTTTTAATATTATATCCAATACTAGTAAAAGAAGGTAAAATAAGAATAGAAACTATTACTAATCGTTCTAAAGTTGATGATTTCTTAACAGAATTAGAAAAAAAAGGCATAAAAGCATCCATAGGAAGAATAGGATACAGCTTTAAATCTACTTTACTCACCCAAAGACAAAATGAAATATTAAATATTGCTTATAAAAACGGATATTTTGACATTCCAAGAAAAATTTCATTAAGCGAATTTGCTAATAATCTAAATATATCTAAATCTGCTCTTTCTGAAACTTTGAGACGAATTTTTAAAAGACTTTCTAATAATTATCTTAAATCTAACAATTGAACCACAATACAATATAAAATATTAATTTGTAATGCCAATTTCTTTTACCTTAATTATTTTATTGAATTCAATTATTCTTTACTTAATTATAAATATTACATTTAAATTTAGTAGAAATTGTAATTATAATAAGAAAGATTTGATTATTAAAATGTATTATGATGATTCAGACTAATCAAGAGATACAAGAGAGCCAAAAGTTAATATTAAATCTTAAAAAAGAGAAAGATGTTACAATTCTTGCTCATTATTATCAAACCTTGGAAATTCAAGAGATCGCAGATTATGTAGGAGATTCTTTGGGACTTTCAAAAATTGCCCGAGATCATACCAATACAAAGAATATCATTTTTGCTGGAGTTCTTTTTATGGCAGAAACGGCTTCCATTTTAAATCCCGCAAAAAGAGTGCTAATGCCAGATAAACAAGCCGGTTGTCCTTTAGCATCATTTCTTGATGGAAATACAGTGAATACGTATAAGGAAAAATATCCAGGGGTGCCAACAGTTGTTTATATTAATTCTACGGCTGAAACAAAAGCAGAAACCGATGTTGTATGTACATCTTCAAATGCAATTAAGGTAGTACAGGGAATACAAAATGAATTTAAATCTAATAAAGTTTTATTTGGACCAGATGAGAATCTTGCTGATTATGTGAAACAAAAAACAAGGATAAATATCATCAATTTGCCAGATGAAGGATTTTGCTATGTTCATAATGTCATTAAAGATTTGGATGTTATTAAAGTTAAAAATGAACATCCAAATGCATTAATCACGGTACATCCAGAATGTAAAAGGGAGGTAAGAGAGCTTTCTGATCATATAGGTTCCACTAAGGGAATGTATGATTACGTTAAAAAAAATGCTTCAAAGAAAAATGAATTTATAATTGGTACTGAGCTTGGATTCGTCCAACGAGTTCAAAAAGATTTTCCAAATAATAAAATTTATCCCATAAACGAAAATTTTATTTGTAGAAATATGAAACTTTCTACTTTAGAAAAAATATTTAATTTGCTAAATAATTTGAATAATGATAAATATAAAGTCACAGTACCAGATAATATTGCAAATAAAGCAAGAATCAGTCTTGAAAAAATGTTAAAATATTCCTAAATTTCTACTTGATTAATCTGGAAAATTTAAATTAATAAATTATTAAATAAAATATAGCAAAAATATTTTAAACAAAATTTAGATATTAGAATTATAAAAATATTGAAATAAAAATCAAATTAATAATAATATAAATCTAAAAATCACTTAAAACTTAATCGAGGTTGTATAAAATTCCGATAGGTATAATTATCATTAGATGGGATAACGAGATCGGCCCAATTAGCGAGGCTTTTTATCCAGAGAATCTAAAAATCACAAATAATCTATTAACTCAAGTTTACAGCTCCCACAGATATCAATCATTGAACCCCGGGTTTGCCTCCATTTCACTAAAGAACAATAAAGTAGTATCCTTTTTCTCTGGCGTTGGCGATAATTTTGTGGAGATTGAGAATTACGTTGTAGCATTAGTATTACGTAGAGATGAGCAAACCCATAAGTATAGAGAAATTCTTAAAAAAATTGCTGCTGAAATTTTAGGAAAAGTAAGGGAGGGGGATTACAAAAAAGCACTCCCATCGTTATATAAAGAACTTGCTAAAATTTGAGATAGGAGGAAAAAACCTATTCCTCCAAAAAATCCATTTTTAATACTACTTCTCCAAGATCGTTATATTCAAAAATATTTGCGGCAATTAATTTTTCTACGTATTTTTGAATAGTTACAGTAGGTATCCCCAATGCATTCTTCAAATCTGATAAAGATATGTGTTTTATTTGTCTGACAATTACAAATGCCTTGAATAGCGGTTCTTCTTCAAAAAGAGGTTGTAGTCGATTAAAAAATTCAATAACTTCAATATTCTTATTTTTAAAATCAGTTAGTTCTGTTATTTGGTTGGTCCGGCGTTTTACTTCTTCCTGCATCTCTTTATTTTCTTGATCTCGTTTATCATATTTAGTGATCAAATCATCATATTTCTTAACCATATCCTCGTGTAATTTTTGAGCAGTTTCTTTTGCTGATATAGACTCTTTTGTGGTAAGTTTATCTTCTAAAATCTTCGACTCTAACGATTTAACCTTATCTTTCAACTCCATCTTCTCTGTTGAAGCCTTTTCCCGTATAGTTTTAATCTGCTCTTCATATCCTTCTCTAATATTTTTCTCTACAGTTTCTAATTCCTGGATTCGAATTTTTAAATTATTTATTTCTTCGGTTTTAAATCTAAATTTCGTGTCGATCTCTGCAATTGTAGTTTTTAGATCTCCAACAGTTTCAGATTTAACTTCCATCATCTCTTGTAAAGGTTTGAATTGTTCTTTAAGTAATTCCATTTCTTTTTGCACTTCTGCAACCGTTGCGTTAGCAAGTTCAAGTTGAATAGACTTCTCAGAGATTTCTGCTCTTTGTTCACCAATCAATGTTTTCAGCTCAATTACATCTTCTGGGACATCATACATTGAATCAATTTTCTGTTTTTGCTGATCAATAACTGCACTCTGATCTGCAATTACATTTTTTTGTTTTTCAACTATTTCAGTAAGCCGGTCAATTTTTGCTTGAGCACGTGCGCTTTCTTTTTCTTGACCTTCTATTGAGTCAATTAAATTTTTAATATCTTTAGACATTTTTAAAATTCATTCCGACTTGAGTTATTAATTATTAAAGCTAGTGAGAATTAAATCTTATATTTCTTTTTGATTATTTAAAAATTAAATAATTTTTATTACTTTTAATAATATGCTGACTAAAGGTTTTTACTTTTATTCTTCTGAGTTAGAAAAAAACATTATTATTTTATATCGTTTAAAAAGTTCTAAAGTTTTTCTTGAAAGTTTGAATTTGATAGAAAGTAAAAATCTCTCGAATTTCATTTCAGAGAATAATTTAATTGTTGAAAAATTTCAAAGTATTAATAATACCTCGTTAATAAAGTTGGTTAAAATTATTAATTCATATCTTAAAGGGCAAAGAGTTAATCTATATGATAGTATTCGTAAATTAGGAATAATTATTGATTATAAAAAAACTTTTAAAACAGATTTTGCTTCGAGTGTAATAAGAGAATTATTAAAAGTGAAATATGGTGAAACCATTTCCTATTCAGAATTGGCTTCTAAATTAAACTCAAAGGCATACAGAGCTGTCGGAAATATAATGCATAAAAATCCGTACCCAATAATAATTCCTTGCCACCGAGTGATTAACAAAAATGGGAAGATTGGAGGATTTATGGGATCAAATAATGATGAATCAACAATAAACCTTAAAAGAAAATTAATTAAACTAGAAAAAAATAGTAGAATGTGAAAAAATAATCATAAATTTATTTAGTATTTTTTAAATCGGGAAATCTCTCAAAAACTAAATCTAAACCTTTTTTACATAAAGCAACAATGCCTTTATTTTCATTTTTTACATGCTTCTGGAAAAAAGGTATCAAAGGTTTAGCAAAATTCCTATAATTAGTTATGTTATCTCTTTTTATATGCTTTGCCATATTATTAAATTGAATATCCAACTCCTTCAAAAGCCATAAAAGAGATTCATTTTGAGATCTTCTTAGTTCCAATGTCAATTTATCTGGATCTGCAACTTTTTGTAAATCAATATATTCAAACGTGTATTTACCTTTTTTATTATTTTCCCAAGCACTCATTCTTTTATACCAGATTTTAAGTAATTTTAAGTCGTTGTTTATTATCTGAACTTACTAACAAACTTCAATTAATGTAAAGTAAAATGACTATTAAAAGTTTATAAATTTTAAGTAAGCACGTGCTAAACGTTAAAATTATAAAGATTCATGAGATATTTAAAAATAAATATTACCGTAATATGATAAAAAATAGTTTCTTAATAATTAGAAAAAAAAGAAAATGTTAAAAAAAAACATTCAATTTAAATTTTGAAATAAAATTATAAAGGAAGATCTTTACGTCAATTGTTTCATATCATCTTTCATAATTGTCTTTCTTTTTAATTCTCCCTTTGACTTCCCTTTCGATTTCTTTGGTAGTATATCAATAATTTGTTGAATATTGGCTTCGACTTGTTTATCAAGCCATTTAATAACATCATCTTTGACGTCTCCAGCCCTTCTTATCCCTAATTTACTAAAATACTCATCTACACGGCTTTTCATTAAAAATTTACTTTTATATGCCATTTTTTTTCCCTCTTTTTTTCTAGGTTAAAATTAATAAAATGAAGAAAATCATTTTTCTATTGATATAATTATTTTCTTTCTTAGTTTTTAAATGTTTTATTTTTACCTTATCTAGATATTGATATTTTTGATTTTTTTGAATAATAATTTAAATGTTTTTAATAGGACTATAGAAAAATTTAGAAGAATTTTGTTCTTGTAATTGGCAATATTTTTATCTAATCAGTTTTTCAAGGGATTTGTAGAGAATCTGGCATTTTTAAACACCTATTGAGAGATTTATTTAAATTATGACTATTAGTTCATTATATTTGAAGAAATTAACTATTTCAGAAATAATATTTAAATTAAAATTGTTATACATTATTTATCAATTAGAATAAAAAATGGTTATGAGTAAATGTCTTTAAAGGAGATTAAACCAAAAACTTCTGTTGCGTATTTCAGTATGGAAATTGCACTTGACTCAAATATTCCTACATATAGCGGTGGTCTTGGGGTTCTATCAGGAGATACTCTTCGGTCTGCTGCAGATTTAGAAATCCCAATGGTTGCTATGTGTTTATGCTACTCATCTGGTTATTTTTATCAGATGTTCGATAAAGAGGGTAATCAAGAGGAGAAGGATATAAAGTGGAATTTCTATTATGAATTCGAAAAAATTCTTAATCCTATTAAGATACGGATTCAAGGAAAGGAGATCGCAATTTCCGCTTGGAAATATAATGTTGTAGGACAGAGTGGTCACATAATTCCGGTTTATTTACTGGAAACAGATGTAAAAGAGAATGAACCTTGGCAGAGAGATCTTACACATGTTTTATATGATTCGACCAGTAGATTTCATAGAATTGTTCAAGAGATGATTTTAGGGATTGGAGGTATTAGATTACTTAAGTCGCTTAATTATGATAACCTTCAAGTATATCATATGAATGAGGGTCATGCGGCTTTCATCACTTTAGAATTATTGAAAGAATTTAATGGCAATTTAGATAAAGTGAAAGAAAAATGCGTTTTTACAACTCATACACCTGTTCCTGCAGGACATGATAAATTTGACTATAATTTAGTAAATGATGTATTTAGGGATAATTTACCAGCTAATATCAAGAAGTTGGGAGGAAAAAGTGAACTAAATATGACCATTCTTGCAGCAAATTGTTCGAGATACATTAATGGAGTTTCTAAAAAGCACGGTCAAATAGCACAAAAGATGATGCCACAATATAAAATTGATTATATTACAAATGGCATTCATTTGCCTTATTGGGTTTCAGCACCATTTGACGAGATTTTCACAGAAAAGTGGCCTAGATGGAAGATGAGGCCAGATTTTCTACAGAATGCAATAGAACTTGAAGATTTAGACTTATTTGATGCGCATAATGAAAACAAGTTTAAATTGATATCTTATCAAAAAGCCCATTCTTGGAATTTATTGGATGAAGAATTAATAACAATTGGATTTGCTCGTCGTTTTGCAACTTACAAGAGAGCCACTTTACCATTTCATGATATCGATCGATTAGGAAAAATCTGTAGAGATAGAGTTCAATTTATTTTTGCTGGGAAAGCTCATCCGAAGGATCAAATGGGTAAGGATTATATTAAAAAGATATATGATAACAGTATTTATTTATTTGATAATTATGGAGTAAAAGTTGTCTTAATGGAAAACTATAACATGGATTTAGCCCATTTAATAACGGCAGGAGTTGATGTTTGGCTAAATTGTCCTGATAGATATAGAGAGGCTTCAGGGACTAGTGGAATGAAAGCAGCCTTAAATGGTGCGTTGAACTTTAGTGTTTTAGATGGGTGGTGGCTTGAAGGATATAAAAAGAATCGGTTGGCTGGATGGGCAATCGGTCCAGATGATTCCGATCCAAAAGCAATAGAAAATAATTGGGATAGAGATGCTGAATCACTTTACACGGTATTAGAAAATGAGATTATTCCCACTTACATGGACCAGGATGAGTGGCTTTGGCGGATGAAGAACGCCATTGCACTTTCTGCGTATTTCAATACTCACAGAATGATCCAGGATTATGCTGAAAAATCTTGGAATTTAATTAAACAAGATCCTTGGAAATTTATCCCAAAATAAGTGATTTTTTTCCTATTATATTTTTTAATTATTTTTTTTATGGAAATAATTTAAATCATTCTATATCTCATCTAAAATTGATAAAGAAGGAATTTGTATATACTTTTCAAATTCATTTTCTTTAAAATAGTTAGAGAAGGTTTGCTCTAAAATGATTTTTAATGTATTAACTCCCTTTTCAAAACCCTTAAAATCAATTGCTTTAAGTAGAGTGAATTCCTTGGTTACTTCTATTTCGTAGGCTCCACTTTTTAATTGGGTATTTTCATATTTATCAATTATTTTTTCTAATTCCTTTTCTTTTTCTAATTCGGCACATAGTAAAATTAGATATTTATCAAAATATTTCTTTTTAAGATAACTATCTCTAATAGCAGTAGCGTCTAAAGGTATTCCAACCCTTTCTTTAAACAAAATTTGCAAATCCGTTATTAACCTGCGAATTCTCGATTTATTATGTAATAAAATTAGATTTTTATGTAAAGCAAAGGATTGATTTTCATGGTATTTGAGAGATTTTAGTTTTTTCGGAAACTCATACATATTAATTAATCAAGAAGGAAAACTATTAAATTTTTTTTAATATTAAATGAAATATAATTAAAAACTGTTAATATTCATGCAAATGCAATTAGGAAAATTAAAACTCGAAAATAATTTAATTTTAGCACCTTTATTAAATATTTCAACAGGGCCTTATAGAAGGTTTTGCCGCCATTTTGGAGCCATTGGATTGGTTTCAGTGCCCATGTTATATTCAAAAAGATTTGTAGGCAAGCCAGAATCCGTTGAGCATGAACTTTTTAAAATTGAAAAAGAGAAACCAATTAGTGTCCAATTAATAGGTCCTGATACCGAATCAGTTAAAATGAGTATTGATTTTCTTAATAGTTATGGTTTTAATATTTTGGATTTTAATGCAGGGTGCCCTTCCAGGAGAGCTATTAATTCAAAAGAGGGAGGTTATCTATTAAAGGACATTGATTTATTAAAAGTAATCTTGAATACGATAATAAAATATTCAAATAAACCAGTTTCACTAAAATTGAGAACGGGATTTTATAAATCTAATGGGTATTTGGAGATAGGGAAGATAGCAGAAGATTTAGGTCTTGAATTTATTACATTACATGGGAGAACTGTAACAAAGCGATTTCAAAGTACAACTGTAGAATTAGATACAATAAAAAAATTAAAAGAATCGATATCAATTCCGGTTGTTGGCAATGGAGATATATTTGATCCGGAGTCTGCCAAAAAAATGTTAGACTATACAGGAGCTGATGCAATAATGATTGGAAGAGGGTCCATGGGGAATCCACAAATTTTTTCGGCTATTGAAAAATATTTAAAAACGGGAAAGAAAGAAACTTACAAAGTCCAAAAGGATTCATTGAAAAATATGATAGAAATTTATGAAAATTGTATTGATACCTTTCTTTCCGGGATTGATTATCCTCATGATGATTTTAAATTTGTTGAGTTAAAAAGAAATTCTTTATGGTTATCCAAATTTATGAAAAATGCAACAGTATTTAGAAATAATATTAGTAAAATTAAGACCCTATATGACTTTAAGAGAGAATTAGACAATTTTCTTAGTAATTAGGGTAAACTCCTTAATAATAATTTAAATTTTCTCACAATCAACATGCTCCAATTCATTATGTTGATATATTCTCTTACCCCCCTGTTTTTTTAAAGCAATGAATGAAAAATGGAATACTATTGCGGCACTCAAGAAAATAAGGGGGATAAAAAGATAATAAAGGAAGTTAAATAGAAGACAAATTACAAGCGAAATTATTCCTATTAAATAAGTAATTATTACTTCAAATTTATTAGGTCTTTCTGGTTCGTCATCCTGAATTGATTCTAGTATAAACATAAAAATACCAAATAACGCAAGGGTTCCACATATAATAAAACTATTTGTATCTAAACTAAGAAATAATTCAAAAATACTCCACCAGATTATACTAATGATAAAGGTTATTCCAGATGATATTCGAACTGCATTTTTATAAGTTAATTCCATTAAATAATTTATTTAATAATAATGTTAAAAAATTTTGGGTTTCTTTGGATGTAGATTAATACTTCGCATTTTGTTATCGAAATCACTTAGTCATTTCAATGATGATATACTTAAAAGTTTACTTTCATCGCTGTTTAGGTATATTTTTCCACCAAATCTTTAGGTGGAAAGACACCATCCTCAGTAATTACTGCCGAGACTAATTCAAATGGTGTAAAATCAAAAGCATAATTAATACAATTAACCCCTTCTGGAACAATTTGAACTTTTCCTAACACATAACTTACTTCTTTAGAATCTCTTTGTTCAATTTTCACATCTTCAAATGATTCGCTCATTGATAAAGTTGATACGGGAGCTGCTACATAAAATGGGATTTTATTATCTTGAGCAGCTAAAGCGACCATATATGTCCCAATTTTATTAAAAACACCATCTGATGTAATTCGATCTGCTCCAACTATGACTTTTTGGATTTTTCCTAATCTCATCATTAAACCTGAGGAACCATCTGAAATGACGCTTACTGGAATCTTATCATATTGCAATTCAAAAGCAGTTAATCGTGCACCTTGTAATCTTGGTCTGGTTTCGTCAGCAACTACTGAAATTTTTTTACCTTGTTCAATAGCAACTCTTACCGGAGCTAGTGCAGTACCATATTGAACGGTTGCAAGGGAGCCTGCATTGCAATGTGTTTGGACTGTATCTCCATCATCTAGTAATTCTGCTCCATATTTACCAATACTCTTGTTCGTGTCAATATCTTCCTGCCACATTTTTTTTGCTTCATCTATTATGATTTCAGAAAGCTCACTAGATTTTTTATCAACTCCCTCAATCTTATTTAAAATCCGATCTACTGCCCAAAATAAATTTACAGCCGTAGGTCTTGTCTGTTTTATTAATTCTCCTGCTTCTTTTAATGAGCTCAGAAACTCTTCTTTATTTTTATTTTTAAATTCAATAGAAGCTAGGGCCATTCCCATCGCAGCTGCAACACCTATAGCAGGAGCACCCCTTATATTCATTATTTTTATAGCATTCGCAACATCTCTGTAATCTTCAAATTCCAAAAATTCAAGTTTCTGCGGTAGAATTGTTTGGTCGATCATTTTGACTTTATTTTCAATCCATTCAATAGAAGGAATCATAATCTTAACTAATATAATGCTTATTTAAAATTTAATAAAGAATAAGGAATTAAAGATTCAATCATTAATATTGATTTTTAATTAAAGTGTTTTGAATATCTTTTTTTCTATGATATATATCTACATATCACTTCCTTTCATAAAAGTTTTTCATTCATTTGATTTCATGATAGCACTCATCCGAGCTTTAAGGCGCAAGAACAACTCCGGGTATATTAGGTCTTTATTTAACAAAAGAAAATATTTATATGAAGAACTCCTAATGGAGGAATAGAAAAACACTTTAATAAGATCGCATCAGACTTTTTATCATGACAGATGAAGGGAAAGAAGTATCAAAAGGGAAGTTTATTGGTGTAGTAACCTTTGTAACGTTCTTGCTTGGATTAGGAATGTTCATACCCGCTAATGATTTTCTATGGGTTGAGGCTTGGATTGTACTCATTTTATTTTACGTGTTTTTTATAAATAATATCTTATATTTCAGCAAACACGACCCCGATTTAATCCAGAAACGCTCCAAACCAGAATTTAAAGAAAAATGGGATAAAATCGTGACTTTTTTTACATCCATCGGATTCATTCCGATTTTCTTCGTTCCCGGCTTAGATAGACAATTTGGATGGTCAAACGTACCCATTATAGTTGAAATAATTGGTTTTATCGCGTTTATTATGGGTGTCATTATTATTTTCTTAACAATGAAGGAGAATTCCTTTTTATCGAAGGCAGTGGAAATCCAAGAAGGACATACAGTTATTACCACGGGTCCTTATAAAATTGTTCGCCATCCAATGTATCTAGGCCTGATAATTTTTATGACGGGGTGGTGCTTAGCCCTCGGATCGCTGTTTTCACTCATATTCGTGGCGTTCATAGTAATAGGTTTAATTATTCGCATTGTATTTGAAGATAAAATGCTTCATGAAGAACTTGAAGGGTATAAAGAGTATGTTCAAAAAACTAAGAAGAAGTTAATACCCTTTATATGGTAAAAAGGGTCTATTTTTATTTTTTTATGTATCCCAGCCGCCCTTGGCTCTCGCTTCCTCGATATCCTTATCCACGACCAATGAAGGGCGCTTATATGCCGCCATCCCCTTGCAATGTTCCAGTACCTTCTCTTCCATCAGGGTCATCCCTTCATGAACTTTGATGTATGCAACGATCCCATTGGTAAAGATTTTATGCTCTGCGCCGATGACTCCTACAAATTCTACCTCGGGCATTTCGGCGATGAAATCCTCCACCTCGGGAGGAAATACTTGAAATCCTTTTGGTTTTATTATGAATTTTCTCCTACCGGAGAGATGCAAGCCTTTTTCATCCATGTACCCCAAATCTCCCGTGTATAAAATTCCCTCGGTGGATAGAACCGCTTTCGTGGCTTCCTCATTTCCAAAATACCCCTTGAACACTTGAGGACCTCCCACGCAGACTTCGCCGATCTCCCCGTTTGTTAGTTCTTTATTTCACGAAGAAAAATATTTAGATGAAGAAATCATTATAGAGGTATAGAAAAAAAGATATTCAAAACACTTTAATATCTAGAATCTCCTTAATTAGTTTCTTTTTACTTTCAAAATTTGCTTGTCTTCTTATCATTATTCTCTGAGCTTGAGGGGAACCTGCCCCATGCATTGACTCTGTTCTATAACTCACGGAAGCAACACCCATAGTTAAATTCTCTATGAAGCGTAAGACTTTATATCGATCTTCAACAGAAACTTCATTGCAAGTACTGAGATATTTTTTTAATAAAGATCCGACCACTTCAGAATTAAAATCTGCCTCAGATGGTAATGTACAAATAATCCCTCCTGCAATATCTTCCGCTAATCTGCCAATTTCATACGGAAAACGAGTAACGTTTTGTTTACATACATTTGCTAAAAGCATGTCCATTTCATAATTCCCAGCTTCTCTCTGAAATCCTAATGAACTACAAGCAATTCCACAACTATAAAGGGTTTCATTTAAATGTACCATCTCAACTAATTTATCTTGAATGTGACTGGCTTTTTCTACTCCATTATATTCTGAAATCAAAGATGTTGCACCAATAAGAACATCTCCTACACCTACTTTGCAACCACCATATGATTGACGATGAAATCCAGCAAACCGATTAACTAATTCTCCCGAAAATTTAATCTCTCTCTTCATAAAAATGCGATCATTTGGGATAAATACATCTTCAAAAATTACAAATATTTCTTGACCACCATATTTATAATTTCCAATATCTAATTTTCCTTTTTCCATTTTTCGAGTATCACAGGATTGTCTTCCATATATTAATGTTATTCCCTTTTCGTTTGTATCAACTCCAAAACTAACAGCATATTCCTCTTCACCAGGTCGTAAAGATAAAGTTGGCATAATGATGGCTCTGTGTGAGTTTAAGAATCCTGTCTGATGGATTTTTGCACCCCTTACTATAATTCCATCATCATTCTCATCCACAATATGTAAAAATGCATCCGGATCTGTTTGTTTGTTCGGTCTTTTACTACGATCTCCCTTTGTATCTGTCATTGCGCCGTCAACGGTCAAATCTTGATTCTGGACCTCAATCCAGTATTTCTTGAATCGTTCATGATAATTGGTTCCATATTCCTTATCCATTTCATAAGTTACACTATATAATGCATTTGCAGTATCAAAGCCTACACAACGTTGGAAACAACAAGCTGTTTTTTGCCCCATTAATCTCTGCATTTTTACTTTTTTTATCAAGTCATCTACTGATTGATGGATATGGGTAAATCGATTTATTGTTTCACCTGTTAAATGAGAAGTTGCTGTCAATAAATCTTTATATTCATCGATTTGAGCTAATTCATAAATTTTTTTAACTGAATTGATCGAAGGCGATATTACCGGATGATTCCAGAAGTCCTTAATTTTCTCCCCAAACATGTACAAATTAACAGGTCTCTTTATACTTTCTAAATATTCTTCTGGACTTTTCAGTACCATTTTCATTTTCACCTAAAAATTGTGATAATATAATAAAACAATAGCATTTATGATTTTATATTTAAAATAATATTTATAATAATATTCTCTTGATATAAACTCAATATAAAACTTTGGATTAATTTGCATTGATTAAACTTTTTCTCATAACAAAATGTTCAATTTCATTAAAAAGCGTATGACCTTTTCTAATTACTTTATAATCGAGTTTTTCAAAAAAGTTTTCGGCTGTTTTTCTAGCGTTTAATATAATAGATTCTAATCCAAGATTTATTGCTTGCATTTCAATTTTTTTCATTAAATTTTTTCCAATATCCATTTTTTGATATTCTTTTTCAACTGCTAAGAACCTTATTTGCCCTTCTTTTTCGTTATTTTTATGAAGACGTGCTGTTCCAATAATTTTGTTATCCAAAATCGCGATGAATGAATAAGATTCGTCTTCTCTTTCATCTCTTTCGGATCCTTTTGGTTGATTCCATGGTTTTCTTAATAATCTCCATCTTAAATCGTATAATGCCTCAAGTTCTTCTTTTGAAGCCGCCTTCCGAATTATTAATTTTTCCTCCATTATATTAACCATCTTTTAATTTATAAAAATTAATTAATTTTGATTTGATTTTAATTATATAAAAACATGGCTAAAAATACAAATATCCCCAAATTAGTTAAATCTCCAATCATTTCTTGTTCTCGAAGAACAGATATCCCTGCTTTCCTTATGGATTGGGTTATTGACAAAATAAAACAAGGCTATGTTGATGTTGTAAATCCTTTTAATCGAAAACAAGTTTATAGAGTATCTTTAAGTCCTAAAGATGTGAAATGCTTTGTTTGGTGGAGTAAGAATTTTAGTACCTGGATTAAATACTATAAAAACTACAATAATTTATTCAAATCCTATAAAGGGCACTATTTCCAATTCACAATTAATACACCCTCAGAGTTGGAATCAAATCTAAAAATATCATTAGAAAAAAGATTTAAGCAATTTGAATGGTTGGTCAATGAATTCGGAACTCTTGCGGTCAATTTCAGGTATGACCCAATAATATTTTATAAATCAATGGATTCAGATAAAGTTAAACATAATTTACAACAATTTGATTATATTATGGAGAATATTGCAAGTTTTGGAATAAAAGAAATGATATTTAGTTTCGCAAATATTTATCCAAAGGTAAAAAAGCGAATGTTGGCAAGAGGAAATGTACCTCTTGAACTCTCTTTTAAAAAGAAACAAGAAACTCTCAGAAAATTAAAAAAAGTATGTGATAAGTTCCAAATGAAAATGATGGCTTGCTGTCAGCCGGATTTACTCAAAATCGATGGAATAGAACAAGCACATTGCATTGATGCTATAAAAATCCAAAAAATAGTTAAAGAAGAGATACCCTCACTTAAAGACACCGGACAAAGAAAAGATTGTGGGTGTCATAAGTCAAAAGATATAGGAGGATATACAGGTATTTTTAAGTGTATTCATAATTGCGATTATTGCTATGCTTCTCCAGCTAAAAGATAAGATTTTTAATAATTTTTTCTTATTCAATTATTTAATAATTTTTTATTGGATCATTCAGAAAATGTCCCTAAGATTTTATTATTCCTTTATAGACCTTTTTCCTATTCTAAATGGAAGATATCTTCCTACTTTTTGCCTATAATCTTCGTAAATATCGCCAAATCTAGTTGATAAAAATTTCTCCTCGTCCCTAACTTTTGAATTGAATGTAATTATATTAAAAATTGAAATTATTAGTGTAAAGAGATTTGGAATGATCAAAAAATTTCCAATAAATAGTATAAATATGCCAAAAACAATGGGATGCCTCATAAATCTATATATTCCTGATGTAATTAGCTCTGTTTCCTCTAATGGAAACTCGATTCTGAAGTTTAATCCAAGCGCTTTAATTCCTAGAGATTCTATAATAAACGAGATTATAATAACAATTATTCCGATAATAATATAAATATCAAAGGAGAGAAATGCAAAACTCCAGAGATTTCTAATGTAATCGTCAAAGATAACATATAAAATAATATAAATTAACCAAATCATAATCGAAACTGAGGTTAGTCTGGTCAATAATGAACCTCCTTCGTGGGTTCCATGAGGATTCATACCTTTCCTCCTTACTGCAACCACAGGAACAATAACTCCAATTAAAAACAAGATTAATACAGTTATTAAAAATATCTTTATGAACAATGGCTCAATCATTTCAATTCATTATGGGTATGTAATTAGTGGCTACATCTTACATTATCTTAACATTAAAAAAATAAAAAATATCTTGGCACTTTTCTCTTATATTCCTCGTATGATTCCCCATACTGCTCTAAAAGCCTTTTTTCTTCACCTAATATACTAAAATGTGAGCAAAATATAGAAATTATAAGAATGATCATCGAAAACCACGAACCTATAACTAAGGAATATCCAAGAAATATAATATATATCAAGACTTGTTGTGGATTGCGAGATATTTTATACAATCCTGTAGTAATCGGTTTATTAAAAGATGCATTTTTAAAATTAATTGTTGCTATACTCATTCCAATCAAACCTACTGAAAATAATATAATCCCAACTATAAATTCGATGGAGCCAATTTTAAGTGGCGTTAAAATTATTAAAATTAAATTGATGAGAGTAAATAATTTTCCCACTACAGTAAAAGCTCTTTGTAGTTTGGTCCAATTTTTTCTATCAAGAAGTCTCGTAGATGCATCTCTTGAAGAAGTTTTAAAAAGAATGACTAATATCAGAACATGAATTGTTAAGAATACCCATCCATTAATGCAACCTATTTCTAAATTTGGAAAAAATTCCATCTTAAAATCATTATTTTTGATTAGATTCTTTTATATTTTTTAATATAGTTTAGGGAGCTTTTTTTTTTATCCTTAATTATATAAAATATTCATTGAAATATTTAAATATTTAGATTAATCTAATTTCAAAAAAGTAAGATTGGATTTTCTTTATAGATTTTTTGAATTTGAATAAAATCTTAGGACTATTTTATATTTAATTATTTTTTTTTAATAGAAAATTGCAGCTAAGAAGGAAAATATAAGTCAGAGAATTTAAATGGTATATTATATATCCTTTAATTTTAAAATTAATAATTGAAAATTATCCTCTAAATCATACTCAATAATTTTTTCTAATGGTTCTTTAATATTAGCTAGATAATGTAAAGAATGAGAGTCTGAACCAATACCTACAGGAATTTTATGTTCTTTTAATTTATTAAAAAATAATCTGTATTCCGATGAGTAATATTTTGAATAACTATAGTTAAACTCAAAATATATGTTATATTCCTTCATAAATTCAATCAAATCTTCTAAATAATTATAAATTAAATATCCCGGATCAAAATGTGCTAATCCCAAAATCGGAAAATTGGAATCCGAGTTAATTGAGACTTTCCAATATTTAATTATCCTTTCAATTTTAACAGCATCTTTCATATTTTGAAGATGCTCAAATAAAATCAATTGGAATTTATCTATCTCAATATTATTCTTTATATAATCGATCGAGCTTCTTAAATCAATTTCGACACCACTCAATAATTTCAGAGGTAATTTTTTTGACCTCAAGAATTCTTGATACTCTGAAATTTCATCTAAATACCTTGAAATTTTTCTCCTACTGTTTAAAGTTTTAATAATATTTGCCTTCCAAGTATTTGTAAAATGATCTGTAATTGCAATATAATCTAATCCTAATCTCAAAGATTCTAATACAATTTCTTCAATTGTTTTTGCCCCATCCGAAAAATTAGAGTGAATATGTAGATTTACTCTCGGAAACTCCATGTTCTTTAATTCTACAATAATCCATAGTTTTTAAAAATATTTATAAAGTTTTTCAATATTAAAATATGTAAAATATTAAATTTTTGAAACCCAAATTAAAAGACCAAGCAAATTTTTAATAAAAGAAAAGAATCCCAGATTTCACTCTCGTTTGGAAAAAATATTAGGTAAAAATTATGTATTATACTTCGATGAGAAAAGAAATAGATTAGTAAAACCTATAAAAAAGATTCTTTTTCGAAAAATCCATAATTATTAAATATCAGATAATTATAAATTGTAATTATGAAGATAAAATGGATATCCCATGCATGTTTTCAAATTATAACAGAATCTGGTAAGGTTATATATTTAGATCCTTATGAAATTCCTACTGGCTTAGAAAAGGCAGATATTGTCATTTCAAGTCATTCTCATGGAGATCATATGGATAGTTCATCGATTAGAAAAATATCAAAAGACTCTACAATTGTAATTGGACCTGAAAGTGAATCAGATAATTTAACAAAATTTAATGGCAAAGGTTTAAAATTAGGAGTAATTTTTGAGGTAGAAGACATTAAGATACAACTTGTTCCCGCATATACTATCAAAAAGAGTACTCATCCAAAAAATAGAGGGTGGGCAGGTATAATAATTGAAGCAGAAGGAAAGAGAACTTATCACGCCGGAGATACAGAACGAATTCCGGAAATGAAGGACTTAAAAGATATTGATGTTGCGATGCTTCCATGTGGGGGAACTTACACCATGGATTTTGACGAATCTACTGATGCTGCGTGTGATATTAACCCAAAAATCGCAATTCCCATGCATAATTGGGGTAAGGATTTAAACCAATTTAAGGACATGTTGAAAAATAAAAATCCAGATATAATAGTTGAGATTTTAGAAGATAAAGATCTTCAACTATAGTCTTTTTTTTATTAATTTAACTTTGCTTGTTTGTTTTTAGATTTAATTTTTTAAATGCCATGAAAAATGCAACAAGAGAAAAAATGGACATAATAATTCCCAACCAATAAGGTTCAAGCGCCCATAATATAAAACCACCAAGCAAAGGTCCTATTATTTGAGCAAAATTATCCAAAGCAGAGGAATAACCATTTATTTTTCCTTGTTCTTTAGGAGTTACCGATTGAGTTATTTTACTACTGAGAGTACCCCTGGTGCAAGAAGCTGCAAAGCTAACAAATAATAATAAAATTAAAGCTTGTTGCCAATATTGAGTAAATCCAATGAGAAAAAATATAACAGTAAATATACCTAACCCAAGTTTTAACATTTTGTTAAGACCTAATTTATTTAGAGTAGGCTTAAAAAGAGTAAATCTTATAATTGCTCTAAATATGCCTGAGATCATCAATAACATTCCGATCTGAAATCCATCTAAACCAAGAACGCTAGCTGCAAATAATGAAAAAGTAGATACATATATAATGAAAGACACCGTGTGGAACCCCCATTGAGTTAATAAGAACATTGCATTTTTATTTTTTCTAATTTTAATTTTTACTTTATCTTTGTCTTTTTTCACTCGATTATGTTTTGGCCAAGTTTCTTTTAATAAAAAGATAGTTAAAATAATTGTGAATAGCGATAATCCCGCAGCAACTATTCCAGGTGCCATGATACCCCATATTGATAAAACTCCTCCTAGACCAGGACCAATAAGTGAAGATAAAACATGGCATACTCCTACATTTGTCATTTGAATTGGTCTATCTTTCGGAGGCACGCTATCGCTAATAATAGCTTTAGCAATAGGATAATTCCCTCCGAAAATTCCATCAACAATACGTGAAAGAAAAAGCATTTCTAAAGACGTTGAAAAAGCAAGCATTAAAAAGCCAACCATTGTTCCAATCTGAGATATTAATAATAATGGTCTTCGACCAAATTTATCACTTAATTTTCCCAAAATGATTGCAAAAAAAAAAGAAAACATCGCATTTGTTGCCAAGAGGAGACCAATAATAAATTCATTAGTTTCAAATACTTCTACGAAAATTGGTAAAAATGGAATTAATATCGAAAATCCTAGAATATCGATAAAAATTGCTATCCATAAAGGGATTAAATTTGGATATTTAATTTTTTCTGACTTTTCAAAAGACCCTTGAAACCCATTAGAACTATTATTTTTTTCTTTTTGCAATAGGTTTTACAATAATCCAAAATTTTTAAAAATAATTATTAGATTATATAACCTAGAATTCCTTAAAATATTAGAATTATGAAATCTATATTCAAAAAAAAGTGTAGACCAGGATTTCAAGTTAAAGTGGAGATTTTAGAGGATAAAAATTTAATAGACTAAATTAAAATTTCTTCCATTTATTTCTTATAAAAAATGAATAGATCTTATTTTGAATTATAATATTCTGAATCCAAATTTGGAAATAGTTGTTTTTTCCTTCCGATTTTTTTTGAATATATAATCCCCAAATCGAATAGTTTTTTCAAGTGGTAGTGTATTGTTTTATGATCAACTCGAAATTTTTTTGTGATCAAATTATTATATATTCCAGGATTTCTTTCAATCATTTCTAGAACCTCTAGTGTAAATTTACTCTTTTGGAGTTTTAAATCAATGTTGCTAATAGGATTTTTATTATAATATGGAAAATATGCAATATAGTTTCCAATTCTTTTTTTTCCAATAATTTTATAAGTTTCTAAGATATCTAAATGCCAAACTAAATTTCCTGCAGCAATTCCAGTTTGTCGTAGTAATTCATTAAAATGAACCCCTGGGTTAGATAAGATTAGATCTATTATTTTATTTCGATTTTCATTTTCTAAGACTTCTTCTATGGTTAATCGATGAGCTCCTTTATCAATATTTATTAATCTATTTTTTAAGTAATTGATATAATCTGTTTTTGTGATAGCTAAACCTAATGTAGCTATAACTACAATGATAATGATAATTAAGATCCATGGCCAAATATCTGAAGAAACGGAAACTTCATAAAGTGTAATATAATATTCAGTATTTCTTTCAAGATTTAGAATAGTTGTTTCTAAATAACTCTCAGAAGATGATTCATTAATTAATTCTTCTGTTGGAATAATCTGCCAAGATTCATTACTTAACTCAAAAACTGCGATAAAATATGTCTTATTTGGATTTATTCCAAAATTTGAGGTCTTATTAAATTGAATAGTTAAATTTTGGATTGAATCATTTGAAATGAATTGATATATACAATTAAACCGATATTCAAACCGATTATTTTTATAATTAGGATTACCTGGTTGTTTAGATAATCCAAAATTCATCATATTAGTCTTTGTATTTATTTGAAACGATATTGATTGATTATTTTTTATCTTTATATAGAGCTCCCGATTTTGAATTTTATTATCATATTGGATATCGAAATCTATACTGACATTTGTATTAATTCCAAATTGAATCCCATTTGAAAAATAATATGTAATTGATTCATTAGGATTGAGAAAATCATGAGTTGAGAAACCTGTAATGTTTTTCTTTTTAGCTAAAGTTGGAAGTATTGATAGATTGATTTGAATTAAAATGAAAAATATAATTAAAAAAGTGATTTTTATAAGTTTCTCCCGTGATTTAACATTTTGGGGATATTTTCCAACCATATTAATCCAATTTGTTTTTAATCAATATTTTTTTAAGAGTTCATTAAAAATTCAGAATAAATTAAAAAAAAAATTATTTAATATAGATTTTCTTAGTTTTACTTTCTTTTCTTTTTCCATATGATTAATCCTGTTATAGCTAAAACCGATACAATTCCTAATCCGATAATCCATGTAATTGTGAAATCTTGTTCAAGATTTATTATAGTCCATGTTGAAAAATGATTTGTTTCAGTCACTAAAAACCCATCTTCAAGAACAGTCTCCACCGGAATCCATGTTTGTGAATCCTCATCATAATAAGCCCAAGTGCCATGCTTATATTCATCTTCAATGTGCAATTTTAATTTCGCTTGAATGCTTCCATTAACTTGTAAAGCTACAACAAACCCTGCTTGATAGCGAAATCTATTCCGATTTCTGTTTTGATGTATTTCTCCCTTTAAGAGTCCAAGTTCAGCTTGTTCCTCAGTACATGTCATATTCATTTTAAGATCTTTAATTGTATTAATTTCAATCTCAAATATCTTATTCCCAATATTTAAGGCATCACACGATATATCTAAATCGAGATTAGCCGAACAATTGATTCTTAATTGTGTTCTCTGCCGAAAGCGATAATTAACTCTATTATGAGCCATTAGATGGATCTGTGTTGAGTCTCCATTGACATCAACTGTATTCTGGTTATCTGCTATCACATTTTGGGTACTATCGATGGAAAAAATTATTAAAAACAATAATACACCAAATAAAATCATTTTATTTTTTTTCATACTTTTAAACCTACTAATATGTTTCTAATAGAAAAGTTTGAATTTTGATTATAAAGGATTGAGGAATAAATTTCCCCATTTAAAAAACTGTAGGTTTAAGGATTTTTTTTTAATTGAAAAAAATAAAAATATCAACTAAATATTAAAAATATACGAACTATTATGTAAATAAAGCGATTACCAATAAATGAACAATAAAAAGACAATAAAAAGGATTTTAATTTTTGGAATCATAATTATTGGATCAATTTTTTTTGGATTTTTAGGATTTTTATATCCTCCAATTCCCACTAAATGGAATAAAGACCCTTATTGTATAAATATTTACGAGTTATATAAATTCGCTAATGTCGTAGAAAATGAGCAAGTTGTAATAAATCAAGGAATAAACGATTATAATTATAATGAATCATCGGATATTCTTTCAATATTCATAAACGATACTTTTCACAATATTCAAATCACTATTCAATTTAATAATTGGTCGAAACATGAAAAATACAACATTATCGATATAAGAATAGGAAGTTCTTATTGCATTAAGGGAAAATCACTTCTTATTTCCGAAGGTATTGTATTAGGCATAGATATCGTGGAAATACGAAGCTATATAACAAATATTCTCTCATTGGCAGGATTAGCAATTATAGTTCCCTTGATTTTTTATTATTTCAAAGTAGATTTTAAAAAATTAAAAATAAGAAAAAAGGAATCGAGTAGAGGTTCTTAGTATGCCAGATTGGATTGCTCATTTAATGTTTGGAACAATTTTATCCTTCATATTGGGAATCAAAAAGGAGAAAAGGATAATTTTTTTAATTGGAAATATAATGCCAGATTTTTTAAGATTTCCTGTCTTTATTACAGAATTTCTAAATCTAGATTTACTTTCTGAATTTTTTAGTTACCCAATAAATGAATCCTCTCATTCTATTATAGGGGTTCTTGCTCTTGCGAGTCTCATTTCAATTTTTTTCGAGGAATCCCTTGAATCTTTAGAATATGGAGAAATAAAGCACAATTTAAACACAAATAAAAATAACTATAAATTTAAATTGAACAAATTTCAATCGTTCTGGCAAACAAAAATAAAGAGCCCTTTTTTCTTGCTTTTTATTGGAGGTTTATTTCATATTTTTTTAGACAGCTTTATGTGGCCTTGGGCAGGAGGAATAAATTGGCTATATCCTTTTGATTTTGCAATATTTCGGTGGAGTTTTAAATTATGGTGGCCCTCAAGTTTTGACGCAATAATTCTTTTATTTCCTATTTTTATCATTTCTTTGATTATAAAAAAAGTTTTAAATATCTATAAAGTTAAAAATCATTCAGAGCTTTAATGAGAAGGAAGTAAAATCGCTAAATAGATTTTATTTAAAAAAAGAAAAGTTATTTTGAAGGTTTTATTAATCAGCAGTTATTTCTATATCCAACTGATCCAGAATCTCTATTAAATCTATTACTTCAAAACCCATATTGAACTTATCATTTGCATCAGATAAATTCGTTCTGCAAAATGGACAAGTCGAAGACACAACTGTAGCTCCCGTTTCTTTAGCTTCTTCTAATCTCTCCTTCGAAATTTCTACAGACCAGTCGGGATATCCAATTTTAACGCCTCCTCCTGCTCCGCAACAATATGCGTCTTCTCTGTTTCTCTTCATTTCAACAAAATTAATACCCGGAATCTTCTTATAAACTTCTCTAGGAATCTCATATATACCAGAGTGCCTACCTAAATGGCAAGGATCATGATAAGTTA
The DNA here is from genome assembly GCA_030606485.1 of Promethearchaeota archaeon. Lineage (GTDB taxonomy): Archaea > Asgardarchaeota > Lokiarchaeia > Sigyniarchaeales > SOKP01 > 6H3-1. The sequence continues at coordinate 721,260 of JAUWGH010000001.1, forward strand.
CAGTTTTATCATAATTTGATTTGAATTTTAATTTCCCTTCATCTAAAAGTTGTTTAACTAATTCGGCTGTATGATATAGTTTAAAATCGTATTCAACTCCAAATTTCTCAAAATCATTCTTTAATGTTCGATAACACCCAGCACAAGAAGTAATCACTTTAGTAGCTCCTGTTTCTTTAATTTTTTCAACATTATAATTCATAAAATCCTTTACGGGACTAATTTGCCCGGTTCTTATAATTGGGCTGCAACAACAATGTTCATCGATTAAGGTAAAATCTATGTGGGCTTTTTTAAGAAATCTTAGAGTAGAATCTCTTAAATCTTTTTGACGATAATTTGATGTGCACCCTATATAATAGACCCATTCTGCTTTATCTAGTAAATTATATTCCTTTTTTAACTCTTCATTATCTGAATTTGGTTCGGCGTAAGGATTAAACATTTCTGGGTTCGTAGTGCGTTCCAATAAATTTTTCTGCTTTTCAGGACAAAAACCGTTTTTAACCGCTTCAGCTCGGGCTGCTTCGATAATATCTACCCAAAATTCATTAAATTTTACAAATCTGCAATTTTCAACACAATTTCCGCATGTACTACATGCATATAGAATATTAGCTAAATTATCACTCCATTGAAGTTCATTATTTATTAGACCAAAAATAAGCCACATCCGACCACCAGCACTATACGTTTCGAATCTATACTTGTTATAACTTGGACAATTAAAATCGGAATAACTATGATTGAATTTACAATAACCGCATCTAAAACATCTATGTATTATATGTTTAACATCATCTAACGCCATTTTAATTCTCCTCCTCACTCCAATTTCCTGGATTCATAATACCATTTGGATCTAACATCTGGCGAATATTAAAAAACATTTTCTTATAATTGGGATCCATTTTTTGAAGAGTTAGTTTCTGTGCACCCAATTCTCCTTTCCAAGGAATGCCACCAAGCTCTAATGCTAAATGATTTGTTTCTTCAAGTGCATTTCTTGCATTCTGCATGTCGTCTGGATCAGCTCTATTGAAAGAATAAGAAAAGAACATTACGATATTATGAGTCTGTCCAATAAGTCTAGAACCTAATGTAGGAGGTATCCCATATTTTATTGAAATTTCAGCCCCTCTACGATATGCTTCAGGAATTTTTTCTAATGGCATGTTAGCACCAACATATTCGAAGCCACCTCCTTTTCGGAAATCTGCAGCTCCTGATGCAAATATTGGTTTTTCTATATAAAGATCTATCATTTTCTGAGTTGCCTTCATATATCTCGCTCCATTTTTACGATATGTTTTTTTAAGTATCTTTATTTTAGTATCAATATCTTCTTGACTATCTCCCGTAATATAGACCATAAAAAAGATATATCCTTTCATCCACTCGGGCTTGTCTTGTTTGCCAAGGATTACATCTTCAATGAACTCCTTGGTTGTAATTTCCAGTAGAAGTTTTGGAATATTTTCTTCATCTTTCATCAATCCAAACACGATTTCCCTAAATTTCGGTTTTGGAAATATTTGAACAGAAAGTTTTGTTACGATTCCCATAGTTCCAAATGAACTTAGGAATAATCCTACTAAATCAGGGATGGGCCCTCTTGCAAACCAATAATCGGAAACTGCACAAGATCCGAGTTTAACCACTTCACCACTTGCCAAAACAACTTCCAATCCATTAACAATTGCACCGTGATCCCCATATTTCTGTGATAAATAGCCTGACCCATGAATTAATACATTGCCAGCAATAGTTGCAGAGGGAGGTGCATCAGGGATCGCAGGTTGCAGATCAGGATGATGCTCATTTAAATATGCAAGCAATTGTCCTGTAGAAACTCCTGCTTCTATTAGTGCATAACGACTTAATTCATTAATTTCAAGTATTTGATTCATTCTTTTCATATCCACCACAATTCCACCTTTTACGGGTAGTACCAATCCACTAAGTGTCATTCCTCCACCCATGGGAACCAAAGGTATTTTTTCCTCGTTAGCTAATTTTACAATATTTTGAACTTCCTCGGTTGTTTTAGGCATTACAACAAAATCAACGGGGCGAGGTAAAGAAGCTCCAGGATCTTGGGAATAAATATAGAGATCTTCGGGGCTATTGGTTGCAAATTCTTTACCTACAATGTTTTGCAAATCTTTTAATATTTGATCGGTATTCATTTATATCGACTCTATTATTAATTTAAGATTCTCTGTTTTAACTTAAATAAATATATTTTTTTAGATTTGACAAATAGTTTAAAATTGAGAAAATAAAAATAAATATAAAATTAAAAAAAAAAAAATAATAGAAATCATCTGGGTTGGTGAAGAATATGATAATTGATTTATGGCTTTTATTTAGATGGATTCTCTTGATCATTATGGTTATTTTAATAATATTTTTCGTATTTGTGATGATAATTTTAAGAATTATTCGTAGATATCATAAATTTCCAATTCCAGCTTTTGCAACCCGTTTAATTGATAATCCTTGGCGGAGATTCATACAAAAACCTAAAATTATTGCTGAGCGAATCCATCTTGAGCCTGGAATGATAGTCGTTGAGATTGGCCCGGGTAAGGGATCTTACACCAAAGCAGTAGCGGAAAAAGTTATGCCCAATGGAAAAGTATATGCCCTTGATATCCAAGAATCCGTAATAGAATCTTTAAAGAAGCGAATTGAAAAGGAAGATATATCTAACATTATCCCAATGATTGGAGATGCCTATAATTTTCCCTTTGATGATGAAAGCGTTGATAGGATTTTTGCTAATACATGTCTACCTGAGATTCCGGATCCCGTTAGAGTTTTAAATGATTGCAAGCGAATTTTAAAAAATGATGGATTAATATCTCTCTGTGAACTACTTCCAGATCCCGATTATCCTCGAAGAAAAACTGAAATAGGCTGGGCTAAAGAAGCAGGATTAGAGTTAAAAGAAAAATTTGGCAATTTTTTTTCATACCAACTCAATTTTGGAAAGAAATAAATAATAAATACTTTAATTTAATATTTGATTATTCAGCTTTGTTTTTAATGGATTCACAAATTTTTATGATACGTTTATAAATATAAATTGAATTATCATGGAAAAAATTGCGTAGGTAGGTAAATTATGTTATGGTTAAGTATATTATTGACAATTCTTATTATCTCCGCCATTGTTTTTTTGATTTTCTTATATCGGAAAAAGAAATGTGCTGAAAGCGAAATAGGAATTTGTACTAAACTAAAATTTAAAGGAAAACATATTAGGCTTAAAAGATTTTTTGCTATTTTATTAATTATTCTTATTGGAGCCTGGATTCTTCTGGGATCGGGTTATATTGCTAATCATATTGCTTATATAAGGCCTGTCTCAGGCTATTGGGAATGGCAGGAGTCAAACGGTCAGAAGTATTTATATGTTGAAGCCGATAACTCTTATGATCTCGGATATCATACGGGAGTGGCAATGGCTTCAGATATTGTGAAAATGAAACTTGTATTAAACGCATTCGCACTTTTTATGGGTTCCAACATTTGGGAAATGGAACAAGTTAGTAATCAATATATCGAATATATACCTGAATGGTATATACAAGAATTGCAGGGCATGGCAGATGGTGCCAGTTTTTCTTCAGGAACATGGATATCATTTACAGATACATTAGTTCAAGCTGTTTTTATTGAGGCAATGTATGGAAGAATTATTCCTTTACATGAAAATCCAATAGAACCTCATCAGGTGGGCTGTACAGATTTTGGGGCTGTAAATAACAATGGCTCGATAACAATTGGTCAAACATGGGATTTTTCGATATTATTCTCATGGACTCATCAATTTGTATTACATAAACTTCCGGGTAAGCCATTGGTATTTACTTACCGAATGGGTGCGTGTCCAGCATTACCTCTTGGAAAAAATGAATATGGACTTACATTGGTTATGAATTTGGTAATGACTGATGCGATTGCCCCAATCATGACACCTACCTTTGTGTATATTAGAGAGGGATTGGAAAATAATGTAACAGCCGAGGATCTATGTAAAACTCTTTTACCCGATAATAAAAGCTCCTATAGCCACAACTTTTTAATGGCTGATAACGATACATTAATTGCAGTTCAATGCTTACCCGAAAATGTAACAAAAAAAGTTAATCCACCTACAATTGTTCAAAGCAATACTTATTCAGATTTGTATTGGCAACAATATCTTGTACATCCAGAATATTCAAAACAACGCCAGCAATATGCAGAAATACAAATAGTTTCCAATTATACAGATGGAGATTTAACAGAACAAGAATTATTGGCGATGATGGGTGATAATCCAATTATTTGCCGACCATTTCAAGGTCTTACAGAAAGCTTTACAATTGCATTTATGACTAAAACGCATTTTGGTATTGGAACCGTAAATGATCTAATCGGTGTTATACCAATATAATTCAATCAATATAACTTAGAAATATAGGAAACAACTTAGGATAAATCTTAAAAATTTAAAAAATTATAATGCCCTTTCTTTTTTCATTGGAGCGTTATCGCTTGTTTCAATATACCATCTTAAAAGTTCCTCTTTCAATTTTGCCTTGGTTTCTTTATAATTGTGTACATCTATTAAATTAATTAATTCTTGAGGGTCTGATTTTAGATTGTAAAGTTCTTCTTTGCCTTCAATCCTATCCACATATTTCCATTCTTTAGTTCTAATCATTGCAGATCTACTCACTGTGCTTGGGTCATCATAGGAGATCCTAATTTTATCGTAATAGATACCAAGAAGTGGTAAATCTGGTGATTTAATTTTCACTTCAAAACATTGGGGTTCTCTAGGTAAATAACCCCCTACGGCAAACACTGAATCACGATGTTCATTAGTTTCACCCTTAATTAGAGGGATTAAAGACTTTCCAAAATGGGTATATTCCGGCTTTAAATCTGCAATTTCTAACATAGTTGGAAATAAATCTATTGTTTCTACTAAGTTGCTAATTGAATCTTTATGAGATTTTATTCCAGGAATTTTTATAATTAAAGGAACTTTTATCAGGCAATCTTGGAAACCCGTGGGCCATTTTTCTGTTAAACCATAGTCAGTTGTATAGTCGCCATGATCTCCAAAGAAAAAAACTGCTGTGTGATTATAATAATTTTTTTCCTTGAATTTCTCAATAATTGTCCCAAATTGGTCGTCCACCCTCGAAACCATCCCATAATAAGTGGCAATTATTTCTTTTTTATCTTCTTCTGATAAAAGGTTTAAGTTATAAGATTCATACATTTCTTTCATAAAATGTGGTTTATCATCCAACTTGGGTGGAATTGGGGCAGGAATTTTCTGTCGATCATACATTGAAAAATAAGGTTCCTCAACGGAATATGGTGGATGTGGATAGACTAAAGCAAGGAATAAACAGAAAGGTTCTGGCGGATTAGAATCTAAAAACTCAAGCGCTTCTTGAATAATACTGTAATCTAAATCTTTAACAAGTTTTTCTCCTTTTTTTCCTGAATAAAATGATTTTTTAAATCGCTCTTCAACAGGAGGTGAATCTAAAAAAGCTTTTAGGTCAACTTTCGAAAAACCTCCAGTTCTTTTAGATACACTTGTTTTAAAAGCTTTTTTGGAAAACAAATCATTCCTTCCAATCATTCGAACATAATATCCGGAGTTTTTTAGGAATTTAAATAAATTTTCTTCATGAGGTTGTAAAAGATAATATAGAGAACGATGTCCTGAACAATGAGGATAAAGTCCTGTGAAAGTAGAACATCTTGAGGGGGCGCATACTGGATTTACAGCAAAACAATTTGTAAATACTACACCTTCTTTACCAACTTTATCGAGATTTGGAGTTTTAATTATTGGATTTCCCACACATGCAAGAGAGTCTGCACGCATCTCATCCGGCATAAATATTAAAATATTAGGTTTTTTTTCAGATGACATTATTATCTCAAATATTTATAGATGCTAAGGCATTTATTTGTTATAGATGGATATAATATTTAAATTAATATAAGGATGCAACAACTGATCTTGGAAAAACTTGAAGATTTGAAACAAATTTTAAAAAAGATGGAAAACGTAGCTATAGCCTTTTCAGGAGGGGTTGATAGTACTTTTCTTGTTAAAATAGCGAATGATGTTTTAAGAGACAAGGTTTTAGCAATAACAGCAACCTCATCAATCCACCCAGAGTTTGAAAAAAAAGATGCAAAAATATTTGCAGAACAAAATAGTATTAGACACGTTATTTTTAAATCTGAAGAATTAAAAAATGAGAATTTTAGGGCAAATCCTCCAAATAGATGTTATCTTTGTAAAAAAGAATTATTCTCTGCAATTAAAAGTATCGCCAATAAGGAGAATATTAAATATATCTTAGACGCAACAAATTTTGATGATTTGAGCGAGTATAGACCCGGTATTAAAGCTTTAGAAGAACTTGAGATAATAAGTCCTTTAAAGGATGTAAAATTAATGAAAGAAGAGATAAGAGCGTTATCAAAAGAAATGAATTTAAAGTCGTGGAATAAACCAGCATTCGCTTGTTTAGTATCAAGGATTCCGTATGGTATTGAAATAACTGAAAAAAGATTAAAAATGATCGAAAGGGCTGAAGAATATATAATGAATTTAGGTATCAGCCAAATTCGTGTAAGATATCACGACAAAATTGCGAGAATTGAAATAAATAAAAACGATATTCCATTATTGTTAAAACATTCAGATGAAATAAATGCAGAATTAAAAAAATTAGGATTCATTTATATAACATTAGATTTAGAGGGATATAGAACAGGGAGCCTAAATGAGGTTTTAGATATTTGAAAAGGATATTGGAAGATTATAAGGAGGGAAAAATATCATTGGAAGAGGTTTTAGAAAAATTGAAAACTCTGCCTTACGAAGATTTAGAATTTGCAAAAGTAGATACTCATAGAGCTCTCAGGAAGGGCTTTCCGGAAATTCTTTATTGTCCGGGAAAAACTATTCCACAGATAATGAAAATAGTTGAGAGTATGATGAAGCTTAAACATACGGTTTTAGCAACGAAATCTAATAAAGAAATTTTTGATACAATCAAAAAAGTTCATAATGAAGCAGAATATTATGAAAAAGCTAGAATTATTGTTGTACAAAAGGAACCAGTAAAACTTAAGGAAGGCAAGATATTAATTTTAACAGGTGGGACGTCAGATATTCCCATTGCAGAAGAAGCTGCTGTTATAGCTGAAATTATGGGCAATAAAGTGGAGAAAGCTTATGATGTAGGTGTAGCTGGTATTCATCGTTTATTTGATATTAAAGATAAAATTTTTGAGGCAAATGTAATTATTGTAATAGCCGGAATGGATGGAGCATTGCCAAGTGTTGTGGGTGGATTATCATCAAAACCGATAATTGCAGTTCCAACAAGTGTGGGATATGGTGCAAGTTTTGAAGGAGTTGGTCCTCTTTTAACAATGCTTAATTCTTGTGCATTCGGAGTCACCGTTGTAAATATTGATAATGGTGTTGGTGCAGGTTATTTTGCTAATTTAATAAATAGGTGAATCAAATGGAAATTGCATATTTTGATTGTTTCTCAGGCATCAGCGGCGATATGATACTCGGGTCCTTAATTGATTTGGGTTTGGATATTGAATATTTAAAAAACGAATTTAAAAAAATTAATCTCTCTGGATATGAAATAAATGCTGAAAAAATTAAAAAAAGGGATATTTCATGCATAAAAGTAAATATTACTGTAAAGGATAAGCAAAAACATCGGAGTTTAAAAGAAATTAATGCTTTAATCGATAAGAGCGAATTAAATCCAGAAGTAAAGAAAAAAAGTAAAGATATATTTCTAAAACTCGCTAAAGCAGAGTCAAAAGTTCACAATATTGACATTGATAAAATCCACTTTCATGAAATTGGGGCGATTGATTCGATTTTAGATATTATAGGAGCCGTTATTGGTCTTGATAAACTTAATCTTAAAAAAATATATTGCTCTACTATTCCTGTTGGGAGAGGTTTTGTTAAATCAGCACATGGAAAATTACCAATCCCAGCACCAGCAACAAGTGAATTATTAAAAGGAATTCCAACATATTCTACTAAAGTTGAGGGGGAATTAACTACCCCAACCGGTGCAGCAATAATTACTTCATTAACAAATAATTTCGGTGAAATGCCATTAATACAAATCGAAAAGATTGGATACGGGGCGGGTAAATCCGATTTTGATCATCCAAATTTATTAAGAATTTTTGTTGGCGAGTCTTTAGAGAACTATGACACAGACGTTGTGAATGTGATTGAAGTCAATATTGATGATATGAATCCAGAATATTATGAAGTTGTTTTTGAAAAATTATTAAAAAATGGCGCTTTAGATGTCTATCTTACAAATATTCAAATGAAAAAAAATAGACCTGGAATAAAACTTAGTATTATTACACCATTGGAAATTACTAATCAACTTACAGATATTATCTTTAATGAAACCACTACTTTTGGTATAAGAATTTATAAAACTCATAGAAAAAAATTGTTTGTTGAGAAGGTAAAAGTAAAAACAAAATATGGTGAAATAACCATTAAAATTGGAAAAACAAAAGATGAAATAAAATTAATATCTCCTGAATATGAAGATTGTAAAAAATTGGCACAAGAGAACAATGTTTCTTTGAAGGAGATTTATGAATTAGCTAAATTAAGTTATTTCTCTAAAAAAAAGAAAATTTAATCTCTGTCTGCTCTTTTTGTTGGACTTTATGAATTAGATATTTCTTAGATTTTGTCCTATCTAAACCGATATCTCGTTATGATTTTAGAAAGATTCCAAATCGTTTCTTCATCATTTTCTTTTATTGCTTGGTATAATTTCTTGAAAATATTCGATGCAATTGCACGATCTAAATCCTTCGAGATATCATCCTCAATATTCTTAATTGGTTCAACCATAACTTGGTTTGAACTATTTTAAATCAAAAAGATATATACCATCTCAATATTACTATGCATGAAAATTTAGGAATAAAATTTCAAAATTATAAAGACGGTTTTAGGAGAATAGATTAGATTAAAATAATTAATTAATTCTATAAGCTTATATGGAGATTAAAATTAGGTTTGGATTTGCTACACTTATTATTATTTTATTTCAATCTACATTAAAAATATCTGGAGTGATTCTAACAAATAGTTTAGCTTTATTATCCGAAACATTGGATACAATAACGGATATAGGATTTGTTTCTTTGACGATTTATTGTTTATTCCATAGTTCAAAACCTCCTGATTACGAACATATGTATGGACATGCTAAAATTGAACCAATTGGAGCATTACTTCAAGGTATCATCTTAATAAATTTATATGGTTTATTGATCTTTTTCACAATTCAAATCTTTATTGAGGGAAGTTTTTTGCCTTCTAATCCAGATATCGGTTTAATTATAACAATCATTTCTTTCTCAGTGAATTTAATATTTTCTCGAATTCTTATTTGGCAGGGTAGACGTCGTATGAGTCTTATTTTAGAGATTCAGGGATTAAACTTGTTCCAAGACTCAATACGTTCAATTTTTATATTTGTAAATTTTTTATTTGTGATATTTGGTATCTTATTTACTGATCCATTATTCAGTATCGCTCTTTCTCTCTGGATTATTTTAAGTGCTCTGAAATTATCCAAGAAGAGTATAAAAGAGATTTCAGATACAAATCCAATTAATTACCAAGATATAGAAGAAATACGCCTAAAAATTTTTAATTTAGAGCATGTTAAAGCTGTTGAAGATTTACGCATACGTTCAATCGGAAAGGAATTATTTTTAGAAGTTAGTCTATTAGTAGAAGATCATATTTCCCTTATTCACGCCCATGAAATAAATATTGCTATTAATGAAATGGCTAAAAATTTTTTTCCTAATTATGATTTGAAATGTATCATTGAAATGAATCCCGTCGCTGGGGAAGGATCATTAATCGAGAAGATCATAAACTTAGTACCTTCAATGATCTTAGAATTTCTCGGTATCATCGATGTTAAAGATTATGCCCTTTTTACTTTAAAAGAAGAAAATTATCTTTCTATTACATTAGTTATTGATGATAAACTTACTCTCAATAAAGCTCATGAATTATCTTCAGAATTTGAAAAAGTACTAAAAAATCGTGTTCCATTTTTAACTAGAATTACAACCCATATTGAAGCTAAACCTCTGGTTAGACAATATTCTTTCATTCAAATTGCTCAGTTAGAAATAAACTCTCAGAAAATACAGGAAATAAAAGAATTAATCGAATCCATTTTAAAAGATTGTCCATATGTCAAAGGTTATCATGGATTTGAATTTTTTACCACTGGCCAAAATTATATACTAGAATTACATGTATTTTTTGAAGGATTATTGAATATTTCTCTTGTTCACGGTTATCTTACAAATCTAGAACAAAAAATCCGAAATAATATTAAAATTAAAAATCTTCAAGATATTATTCTCCATTCTGAGCCTCTAAGCGGACGAACGGATGGAATAATTTTTTAAATCTTATTTTAAAAAAAGATTTTATAGATTAATTTAAAATGGAAATTTATATTGAATTAAACCTATTTCTTTTTGCATTATTTTGATATCTTGTTGAATGCTCTCATTAATTGGAATTCCTACTTTAACTCTCTCCTTTTCAGCTTCAAATTCTTTTTCTCCTGCTGTATAAATTCTTTCTTGACCCGGAACCTTTTTTGCGCTTCTTAACCCTCTCATAATATTTCCAGCGGTTTTATTGAAGGTTTTTAAAGGAATAAAATTTTCGATATTAATTGCTAAAAAGAAATGTCCGACTTTTAGAAATGTCTTTCCACCTTCTTCGATCCCAATTGTGTCTCTTAAATAAATTCCATCTTGTAGTGCAGCTGAAAGTATTTCTACTAATGTTGCATATCCATATCCCTTGTATCCACTAGTTTCTTCTCCCTTTCCACCTAAGGGCAATAAAGCCGCAGTTTTATTTGCTAGATCTTTTAATACTTTAGTTGCATCTGTTTCAGAATTCCCTTCACTATTAATCACCACACCTTCCGGAAGTGGTTTCTTAATTCTATCATATACCTCTACTTTGCCTCTTTGAACGATTGAAGTTGCGCAATCAATAAGGAATGGAAATTCTTCATCAGTTGGTGCACCAGCAGTTAATGGATTTGTACCTAACATAGGTTCTACTCCAAAAGTTGGGGGAATTGAAGGTCTAGCATTTGTAACAGCAATTCCAATCATGCCTTCTGCTATTGCCATTAGAGAATAATATCCAGCGATTCCAAAATGAGTAGAATTCCTAACCGCTACTGCTCCGAGTCCATATTTTTTTGCCTTTTCTATAGCTAATTTCATAGCATTATAGGCAATAACATGACCCATTCCCACTCCTCCATCTATAAGAGCTGTTGTAGGACCATCTTTAATAATTTCAAACTCCGTTTTTGGATTATAAATTCCCAACTTTATCCGATCATAATACATCTTCATTCTTTGAATTCCATGTGATTCAATTCCTCTTAAATCAGATGTTATCAACACATCTGCACAAATTTCTGCATCATCCTCAGGAACCCCTAACCCAATAAATACATCTTTCATAAAATTCTTGAGTGTGACTGCGTCGATATACTTAATATTATCTGTCATAATAATCCACTTTCTTAAAAATCGTTATTAATTAAATTGATCGCCTTCAATAAAAAGGTTTGATATTTTAAATTCTTTTTATAATAATAACAACACTTTAGGGCATCAGACGTGATTGAATAAGTTTAATTTTTGGCTTAAATTCAAATTTTTCATAATCAACAATAAATTCATTATCCATCTCACCATATTTCTTTATCGAATACAATAATATACCTATCTCTTGTTTTGTAATTACTGGAAATTTATAGTTAATTGCATTGTATTTAACTTCTTTATCTTGCTTCTTATATCTTTTAATAAATTCAATATGTTGTTGCAATCTATTCTCATTAATTAAATCAACTAATTTCTTAATTTTTTTGATATTTTGTTTAAATATTGCCATAAATTCTGAGTTAATCTCGTACCCTATTGAGTTTCTTGTTGAAATCATGGCAGCCAATGAAGTTGTTCCGGTTCCCCAAAATGGATCTAAAACAGTATCCCCATAAATAGAAAACATATTAATCAATCTATATGGAAGATCTATTGGAAATGCTGCTGATCGCTCTCGTAACTTTTTCTCATTATAATCATTGTTTAGACTTTGAGATACCCCTCTAATATCTACCCATAGATCTGAAAACCATTTATTCCTTTCTTCCCAGAAATATGCACTATTATATCTATATTCCGACTTAGGTGGGATTTTTCTTTTATTTTCCCCCTTTCTAAGAATTAAAATATATTCATGTTCGAGAGTGATATAGGCGTTAGGGGGTAGCATTCCAGATCCTAAGAATTTTGTAGGACTATTTGTAGGTTTTTTCCACAGAATGCAAGGTAACTCAATAAATCCATTATTTTGAAAAAAATTGACTATTTTAACATGATTAGGAAATAGTTGGAAATTTCTGTTTATATTTCTTGTTGCATCTCCAATATTTATACAAGCGATCCCACCTAATTTTAAAACTCTTGCAGTTTCTTTCCAAACTTTATTTAATTCATAATGCATTAAGTTAAATGCTTTTTTACCTCTCTCTTCTTTTAATGCTTCTCCAATCTCTTCATTTAAGGATGAAAATAATGAATCCCACATTTCTATCATGGGATAAGGTGGAGAAGTTATTAATAAATCTACTGTGTCTGATTCTACTTCGCACATATCAGAAGAGTTTTTAAAAAATATTTTATGAGTAGTTTCCATTATCGATTCTGAAGTTGAAAAGATTAAAATTTATTAATATAATTAAATTTCTTCCAATTATTCATAAATAAATTTCTATTAAATTGTTATTATTATTAATGTCCATTTTATTATCAGAAAAATCTAAAGAGTTTGTTAATAAAAATAATATTTCTTATTTATTGATTGATATAATTTTTATTGAGGAACCTTGCACTCAAATTTATGACCCGAAAATAGAAATTATAAAAAACGATGATATAGAAAAATTTGAGAACCTCGAAAAGGTTTCTGGAAATAAAATTACCTTATACTTATCAAAGCAGTTTATTGAAATTTATGGAAAACTGAACGAATACCAATTGGATATTGGTGGATTTTTCAAAAAAGTGTTAATTCTTAAAAATATTGACCCAATTATTAAAAATACCTGTAAAATTTAATTGATAAGGAAAAATAAAATATTTAATAACAAGTAAGCATCTTTAAAAAATGCCAAAATATAATCCAAAAGAAGCAAGAGATGTAAAAGCGAGGAAACAAAAAAGAATCGCAGCTAGTAAAAAGAAAAGACATTTTAGGCAATTCATGCCATATATTCTTATAATTGGAGTAATTATTATTGTTGGGAGTATGGCAATTTACTTTTATTTATCTGACTATAATAACGGTGAAGATGGTGGCGAAAATGGTGGAAATGGGGATAATAATCAATATGAAACACCCATGACTTTCACAACAATTGATGAAGATACAATTAAATTAGCAGACAATCAAGGAAAAGTTATTATTCTATATTTCTTTGATTTAGATTGTCCTCCTTGTGGTCCACAAGCAGAGATTTTGGCAGAAATTGATAAGAATTATTCAAGCAGCCAATTATTAATCATTCCTATTACGGTTCATTATTGGGATTCGACTAATGATTTAATTATTTGGAAACAAAATTATAATCAAAATTGGGATATTGTTCGTGATGATGCTTCTTATTCATACAGTACACCATTTAATATTGCTTATACACCTACTACGATTATTTTAGATCAAAATGGTAATATTGTAAAAAAAATGGTTGGTTCTGAACAAGGAAGCTACGTTAATATTAAAGCAGAAATAGATTCATTATTATAAATTTAATGCAAATTAGAACTGCATATTAAAATTGTTTAATTATTAAAAAAATGGTTGATTTTATTCTATTTTTTTTAGCTATTGGTGGAGGAATAGTTTCTTTTTTAACTCCTTGCAATATTGTAACATTACCATCTTTTATAAGTTTCCTTGGAAGTCAAGCAACTACAACTAAGAAGAGTACGTTAATGAGTCTAACTTTTTCATTAGGTTTCTGTTTGATGTTTGCAATAATTGCTGTATTATTCATAATTATTACGGGATTTATTAGATATACATTATTATTAAAATTGTTTTCAGGCATTGTAATAATATGTTTATCAATATATCTTTTTTTTACAAAACAGATTACTCGAAAAACTCCATTTTTTGAATCTTTTAAAAATTCAGAAGGTATAGAAAGCAATTCAAATTCATATATTGATGATGAAAATAATGAACCAATTGATGCATCAACATTAGAAAATAAAACGATAAAATATAAAGGATATAGTGGGTCATTTATTCTTGGTTTTTCATTGGGGTCTGCATGGATTGGATGTATTACACCTATTTATTTAGTAATTGTCACAATTGCTTCAAATCAAGAAGATTTTATTGGAGGATTAATTCTGTTTTTTCTTTACGCTTTAGGGATTATGATTCCTTATATAATTATTGGAGCTACAATTGGGAAATTAAATCAAAGATTTTTCGTAAAATTAATTAAATTTGGCTCAAAACTTCAAAAAATATTTGCAATAATTTTGTTATATATCGGAATTGAATTAACTTTATCAGCATTTGGGATTACTGGTTTATTACCGTTTATTTAAAATGAATAAAATTTTTAAATATTTTTATAATTCCAAAAGGTTTTCTAATTTCAACATAACATCAGATGCTTTTCCTTTTAATAAAATGTCTACAATTGTATATGTATATTTAGATGGTTCAATATTTATTTCGATAAATTTGGCTCCATTTTCTTTTGCGATATATGGAATGGAGGACGCAGGCATAATTTCTCCAGTAGTGCCTATTAAAATAAATAGATCTGCATTTTTTGCTGCCATTATTGAATCACTGTGAGTTTTTTGAGGAATTGGTTCTCCAAAAAACACAAAATCTGGCTTTAGTAAACCACCACAATCAGGACAATGTGGAGGTAATTTCTTTATAAACTTATGACTTTTAAATGTTTTTTTACATTTAATACAAGTTAAGGTTTGTGCTGTTCCATGAAATTCTAAAACATTTTTACTCCCTGCTTCTTGATGTAAATTGTCTATATTTTGCGTAATTATCGTTTTGATCAATCCTTTTTTCTCCATTTTTGCAATTATATAATGAGCTTTATTCGGTTTTGCTTGTCCAAAAAAATCATAAAAGATCTCCTTAATTAAGGACCAAGATTTATACGGGTTTTTCAAAAAATAACTGGTTTCCAAAAAGATAGGATTATATTTACTCCATAATCCGTTTGCACCTCGAAATGGAGGTATTCCACTTTCAACAGAAATACCTGCTCCAGAAAAGACAACAACATATTTTGATTCTAAAATCCATTTAGTAGCAAGTTGATAAGTATCTTCTTTCAAGTTGAAAAACTTTTTCCAATGGAGTTTATAATTTTTATTGATTAAATAATTGTTATTATTTTAAAAAAGATATAAATTAATTAATATCTTGAAAAAGTATCTAATAGAATTATGAATGTGAAAAAAAATCTATGCCGTTGGTATAATGAGAGTTCCGCAATGAAACGTGCCTATGATAAAGGGTTAATTGATAAGAAATGGGTTGAAAATTATTGTTTGGTTGGTGGAAAAAATTGTGTTCGAAAAAAAAGATTTGAAGAAGAGGGATATATATCACCTGATTATGTTCTTCCAGATGGGAGCGAGGATTCTAAATTAAAATAGTTTTCTAAGATTAATTAATTGTTCCAGAGTATGTAAATGTATGATGGTTCATTTTAATATAATATCCTCGATCAGTTCCTATTACTTTTCCACAATTAGGGCATTTTATTTCTTTATTATTTAGTAGCACGTAATATTTTTGAATACGGCTTTTATAACAACGATGGACATTTCCTTTTCCTAATTTCACGTATTTAATAATTTTCTCTTTACATTTAGCACATTTAATGATAATCATTCTTCTTCTATTCTTTCCCTCATTTATTTTTATGAGTATCCATCAAATTATTTATAGATTCAAAAGTATAAATACTCAATCCACTAATAGAAGGAAAGAGTTTTCTTAAATTTGATATTTTCACTATTACTATTGCAATCATTATGATATCAACTAATAAATCATCTCATTTTTCGATTACCTACATAGCTACCAAGAGTAAAATATGATTTTCCTTCATAAAATAATGGTTTCATTAATCCTTTTTGTTTACAGAGATTTTTTATAAAGATATCTTCGTCAAGTGATAATGCAACTACTTTTGCAGTTATTATAACTCTATTTTCAGCATCATTTGAAACTTCTTTTATCCAAATTGTTTCACATTCCAAATGAGCCTTGCATTCTTCGATTCTTGGAGGTTTAACAACTAAAGATTTAATAGGGGTTAAATTAGCGTGTATAAATTCATCTTCTTCAGATGGGATTGGATCAGCTGTTTTATTAACTTTTCTCAAAAGTTCTATACCTGGAATATTTAGGACAAACTCATTAGTCTCTAAGATATTTCTATATGTATCTCGATTTTTAGCTGACCCAACACTAATAATTAAAGGATTATAAGAAACAGGTATAACCATTCCATAAGGGGCAATATTATAAGTATCATTATTATCCATTGTTGAAATAAGATAAACAGGCACTGGTATAAGACATAAAGAGTAATGCTGTAATTCCAGATCTTTTTTATTTTTCATAATTCTAAAATAAGTTAAGAAAAAATAAAAAAGAATTAGAATTATTGAGCTTTAATTATTTTAATTATTGATTTCTTAATCCTTTTTTTCTGTAGGTTTATTTCTCATCGATTTTAATTTCAGTTCCTGCGATGGAAATGCTGCTAGCTGATATCCCTTCAGCATTTTTATAATATTCTAATGAACGTGTTTCCACCTTTTTGATATAATCTTGCAATTGTGTTTCAATTTCAACTGGAATCTCGGGAGGAATGTAATTTTGAAGAATTTGATCAACTTTTTCTCTAGCTGTTGTAATGATATCCTTAGACCCTTTCTTACGCCAAGTTGTTCTCCTATTACGGTCGATTAACTTTGGTATATACAATTCATTCTTCATATGTTCCCGGGTGTGTTTTTCACCTAAGAAATTTGCGCCCGGTTTCCTTTCGGTGGCAACCTTTTTGATAGTATCTAATCCAATTGTATCCTCATTTACGGTAATACCATCAAGTACTCTTTTTACTACTCCTGCTAACTCATCATCAATAATAAGTAGTTCTAATGCCTCTGCTAATGTGGATTCATATGTCCCCGCGCATGTAATATAATTTATACCTGCTTGAGCTGCTAACATCAATGTTTGTAAACGTTCGAATCCATTCTGGAGATCAAAACATTTAGATTCAGTGACCGAACCTGGACCTCTTGATGGTATGTTATAAAATCTTGCTATTTGAGCAACTCCAGTAGTAATTAGCGTGGTTTCAATTGATCCTAACGCAGAATTACCAGATCGCATATCTGTAATACAAGAAACCGTTCCAAAAAATACTGGAGCTCCTGGATTAAATAATTGGGCAAGAACTATACCTCCAAGTATTTCTGCACTGGTTTGAGTTAATAATCCAGCTAATGTAACAGGAGCAGAACTCCCAGCAAGTGCTTCAGGAGCAATAATTGTGGGTTGTTTATATTTTGCAAATACGGAAAGACCATTTGTCATAATCTGCGGAAAGTGAAGCGGACTAGTAGGGTTAAAAAAACCTACAAGACGAGGTTTATTAATTAACTCCTTTTCTCCACCTACGACAATTGACGCCATATTAATCATATCTTGGCTTGCTACTTTTCCATAACATCCAAGACCGTAAGGTTTCCGAGTATTTTTCACCCATTGATACATTGCATGGGCATGAATAGCCGTATACTTAACATCATTCGGCCAGACATCTACATGGGAATTATTAATATGTTCTAAACTATCTACAACACGAATTTGTTGAATCATATCTTCAAGTAAGGATTTACGTACATTGTTTTTATTATTAGGATCGTAGATTTTAATAGGCGTTCCTATAGTAGCAAACTGAGTACTTGTTGTATTCACTTCAAAATTAAACGTGCCATCCGGTCCATGTAATTTAAAGGAATTAGGTACCTTTTTTAATTGTTCTTTAACGAGTGTTTCAGGAAATTTTACAAATGTAGTTTCTTGGTCGACTTCTGCTCCATGTTTTTCAAGGAGATCTCGAGTGTCTTGAGCATCAATCTTGATTCCCACGGTTGAAAGTAATTCTATTGCTGCTGAATGAATAGTTAGAATTTCATCCTTTGAAAGAACATTAATACGGTTTAATTTCATAATATAATTTATCTCTTTTTTTTTTTAATTTAATTAAGTTAATAATTTCTTCATTAGGGAAACTGCCTCGATTGCATCATCCGCCCAACCATCAGCACCAATTTGTTCCGCCCATTCTTCCGAGGTAGGACTTCCACCTACGATAACTTTATATTTATTCCTTAACCCCCTATCTTCCAACTCTTGAATTAATTGGCGCTGAAAATCCATTGACATTGTTAGCAGAGATGAAAGTGCTATCACTTGAGCCCCAACTTCTTCTGCTTTTTCAATAAATTTAACAGCAGGCACTTCTTCTCCCAAATTATAAACTTCAAATCCATTAGAAAAGAGGAAGGAGCCAACAAGATCTTTTCCAATACTATGGACGTCAGTTTCCACGGTACCAATCACAATTTTGCCACGAGTTTCTCTCTCTTCCCCTATTGCCTTGATGGCTGGATCAAGTACTTCATCAATAACAGCCTTTACAGTGTTAGCTGAGCCTACTAAATCCGGAAGGAAAATTTCTTCTTGTTCAAAACGCTTTCCTACAAATTGCATGATCTTTCCAATTGATTTTATAATTTCAGCTGGAGTTGCTTCCTTATTTTCAATTGTGGACTGGCATATTTTTTTTAATCCATCTTCATCCCATTCCAAGATGGCTTTTTTCATGCTTTCTTCAAACATTACACTGCTTTCCTCTTCTAAAAATACTGGAATA
Source organism: Promethearchaeota archaeon (assembly GCA_030606485.1). Lineage (GTDB taxonomy): Archaea > Asgardarchaeota > Lokiarchaeia > Sigyniarchaeales > SOKP01 > 6H3-1. The sequence continues at coordinate 740,459 of JAUWGH010000001.1, forward strand.
TTTTTATTTAATTAATTATCTACTAAGATTTGTAAAAAAGGTTTTTAAAAAGTTCATAAATTAATTAGTAATGATATTAGTAGATATAATAAGAATTAAATCAATAAAATTCAATAAATAAAATAAAATTACTGCGATTTAAGATGGCAGAAAAAAAAAAAGACATTAGGCAAATTGATCAAGAAAATCAAGAAAAATGGGAGAAACAGAAATTTGATACACAATTAATTAGGGCTGGCGAGGATCCATATCCCGAAACGTCACATAGTATACGCACGCCAATTTATGCAACAAAGTCTTATACATACTCATCTCTATCTGAATTGATTAAAAATCGTTATTTTTATTCCCGAACAGAAAATCCAACCTTATTTGCTCTTGAAAAAAAACTTGCAACACTTCATGGAGGAGAGAAAGCAATTTCACTCGCATCTGGGATGGCTGCAGTCCACCTTGCCTGCTCAAGCGTATTACAAAAACGTATAGAGCGATTGCGTCCTAATAGAATTAAAAATTTTTTTCCGCAAACCAACCCAGATAAGATTCCTAATATTATAATTCACACAAATCAATATATAGGCTCCTATCGACTATTTACGAGAATTTATCCTCAAATGGGTATTGAAACCAAACGTATCAATATGTGTGATTTAAGTGAAGTCAAAAAAGCTATTAATAGCCAAACAAAACTCATCTTTCTCGAAACACCAGCCAATCCAACATTAAACATCCTAGATATCCAAGAATGTGCAAATTTGATACATGAAGTAGGAGGTAAATGTATTGTTGATAACACTTGGGCATCTCCTGCGCTTCAACACCCTCTTGAATTGGGAGCTGATCTTGTTGTTGAAAGCCTAACAAAATATATTAATGGCCATGGAGACTGCCTGGGAGGGGCAATTATTGGACCTAAAAATGAAATTTTGAATATTCGTTACTTTTGGTTAGAAACACAAGGTCCAGTTCTCAGTCCTTTCAATGCTTGGTTAATACTTCGAGGTGTCAGAACACTTGGTATTCGAATGACTCAGCATTCCTCAATTGCTATGAAAATTGCGCAGTTCTTAGAGAAGCATCCAAAAATTACAAAAGTTACTTATCCTGGATTGGAATCACACCCAAATCACGAACTTGCAAAAAAACAAATGTCTGATTTTGGAGGTATGATTGGATTTGAATTGAAATCTGAAGAAGCAAGTAAAAAGTTCATAGAAATCTTAAAATTGATAAAGATTGGAGTATCACTGGGAGATACGACCTCTCTTGTGATAAATTCATCATTCATGATCCTCGATCTTGCTAAATGGGAGCGAGAATCTATGAATATTTCAAATTCATATTTTCGATTCTCAGCAGGATTGGAAGACCCAGATGATTTAATTGATGATCTATCTCAAGCATTAGCCCAATTATAATCCAAAAACCTTTTCCTTAAATGGAAAATTTTTTTAAAAAAAAAGAATAAAAAAATTATTTTAAAATAGACATAATTACTTTAATCTCAAGTTTATTGAACACGCTCTTTCTTTTTCTGATGTAGTTCAATCAATTGACTCTTAATTTCTTCAACACGATTTTTAGGAAAAGGATAGAAATAAAGGCATAAAAGTGAGATACCAAGTGCGATACCGGGGAAAACAACAACCAATAATCGCAATCCAAATATTACATCCACTCCTGGGTTTTTTACATATTCTTCCCATCCTGTTGTTGAAAACACTATTCCTACTGTTACAATAGATAGAACCATTGCGAGTCGCATGAAAAAATTTGTAATTCCAAAGAAGGCTCCTTCACGTCGCACACCGGTTTTTAACTCATCTTCATCAATAACATCTGCAATAATAAGGTATATGAAGTATAACATACCACCAAAACCAAAGCCCATAAAGATCACTGTAATAAGTGCACTAATATAGGTATCTACGAATAATAAAGGAAGCGTTGCAGCGAAATACAAAATCATTGAAACTGCATATATATTTTTACTCCCATACTTAACATCTAATTTTCTCCAGATCATAACTGTGATGATGCCAACGATAAACATTAATCCCAATAAAATTCCCGTTTCGAAAGTGCTTTCCACATGTAAAATATGTTCACCGAACAGGGGGACAACTGTGGCAAGAACTAACAGAATATATTCATATAAGAAAAACATTATTGTATACAAAACAAATCCTTTGTTTTTTAATGTATATTTCAGACCTTGGAAAAATTTGAACTCATGTTTATAGTCTAATTTAAACTCTTCCCGTTCTAATACACCCCATTTTATTGAGAATAGTAGGGATAATCCCACAATAATAGACGTGATAATTCCATTAATTAGATAACCACTCATCTCAGTAAGTTCACCAATAAAGAATCCGGGTACTAAAAAAGCTAAAATTAACCCAACTGTAGCAAGAATTTGCTTAATTGTATTAACTTCAGCTCTTTCCTTCACTGAAGTGTAAAGTTCCGGGAAGAGAGAATCGTATGGGAGTGCAATCATAGTATAGAATGTATCATAGCAAAAAAGCATAATAAGTAGATAAAAGAACCCTAATACATGATTACCTGTAGGTGGCATCCAAAGGATTATCTCAATGATAAGAACCGGTATGGTCCCCAGCATAATATAAGGTTTTCTGCGTCCCCACCTGGTCTTTGTCCGATCTGAAATTATACCGATTAAAGGATCGTTAATTGCGTTCCAAATTGTCCATAAAACATAGGCTAGTATGATATAATAAACTGGTAAACCTACTGCAGTAAAATAAAATGAAAAAACCCAAGTATTAAACGCGCTATTAATGAAAAATTGCGCAAAACTTCCCATTCCAAAACTCCATTTTTGCAATTTCCCAAATCGTTGAATTTCCACTTCTTGCTGATTTTTTAAATCACTCATAAAAGTATCACTATATTTTATTCTAAATTTATTATTTGAAGTTTTTTATTACATTAATTTATGAACTTATATATTCTTGACATAAATTAAATATAGAATAAAAAGTAAGAAAAAAAGAAATGCTTTTTTTTCAATAGGAATAAAAACCTTTTTGAGTTTTTAATCCTAATTCACCCTTTTCAACCTTTTCCTTAAGAAGTTGTGGTGGTTTGTCTCTTGGATCTCCGCTTTCTTTATAGTATGACATCTCTATATCATAAACAACATCAAGTCCAATAGCATCCATTAATCTAAAAGGTCCAACTCCCATTTTGGTATATATTTTCCATGCTTTATCTACTTCTTCAATATCTGCATAACCACCTGCCCAAATTTCCAAACATTCTTTTTTTACGGCTCTCCATACTCTATTAAATACAAAACCAAAACATTCTCTTTTTACAATAAGAGGTGTAATTTCTATACTCTCAAGCCATCTTTTTCCTTTTTCGAAAGTATCATCGCTTGTTTTAGAACCTTTCATTATATCCGCCATTGGGATTGAAGTTAAGTTATAAAAGTGAATATTTAACACTTTATCCTTTCTTTCAACAGCATCCTCAATCCTTGAAACTGCAATCGATGAGCTATTAGTAGCAATTATTGCATTAGGTGGAGCTGTTTTATCAATTTGTGAAAATATGTCCTTTTTTAATTCTAACTTTTCAGGTACTGCTTCAATGATAAGATCTGCGTCTGCTACAGCTTCATTAAGATTTTCGTGAAAAGTAACTTCTCCTTCTATTTGATTACGTTTTTTCTTTCTTGTTAATGAATTTGCTAATTTTTCACATCCTTTAGGATTCACATCATAGAAACGTACAGTATAATCTTTTAATGCTGTTTTTCGTATAATCTGATCCCCCATAAATCCAGCTCCTATTACCGCAACAACATTTATATTTTTATTCATATTTTATTTTCACTAAAAATTTATTTGTGTTTTTAATAATTAGTAATTTGATTAGAGTCTTAAAAAATATATTTTAAAAAAATTATGATAAAAAAATATTTTAAAATGATTAAGATAAAACTAAATAAACAATTCAATTAAGATTTAGTTAATTGTTCAATATATCTTAAAAAATAATCATTTTCTTTTTCAGTTCCTATTGTAACTCTTATGTATTCTGAACTTAATTGCTCAGAAACGTCGTGAACATAAATTTTTTGTTTTAATAATTTTTGAGAAATGTTTTCAATACCAGTTTTCATTAAAATAAAATTAGTATAACTTGGAAAAACTGTAATTCCCATTTTTGAAACTGAAGTTACTATTCTTTTTTTTTCTTGTTCAATTTCTTTAATATATTTTTTCATGTAATCCAAATTATGTAATGCATTAATAGCAGCTACGACACTAGGATAAGGTAACATAATTTCTAAACCAATAAATTTCCTTTTTATAACATCTCCGCAAAGTATATACCCAATTCCAGAACCCGCTAAACCAAAAGATTTACTTAATGTCCTTACAATGGCTAAGTTAGGAAAATCAATTAATAAATTTACATAAGATATCTTTGAAAATTCGAAATATGCCTCATCTATTAGAAATATCACATTTTCATTTTCCAAAACTGTCTTTACATCTTTTTTATTTAATAGCAGACTTCCAGTGGTATTATTAGGGTTGTCAAACACAATCATAGTTGGTTTATTAATTTCATCAATAAATTGTTCTAAAGAAATTTTAAATTCGGGTTCTCTTAGTCTGATTTTTAACAGCGGTGAAGAGGTTTTTTGAGCGGTATTTGTGATCAAAATAAATGTTGGATCTGCAATAATTATCTGCCGATTTCTTGCAAAAAGATAAATGAATTCTTTTATCAATATATCTGAAGCTGAACTTAAAATTATGGAATCTTGAGGAACTTTTGTATAATCAGAGATTAATCCAATTAATTCTTCTACTTTTACTTGGGGAGTATAACGATTTATATTTTCAATACTTTCCTTTACAGGGTCAATAATTTCTTTTGGAGGGGGTTTAAACATTTCATTTTTATCTAATCTAATTCTCATATTTTAATGTCCTTCAATAATAAATTTAACATTCTATTTGCGTTATGAGTTCTTCTTTATATCCAATAATTACTTTGGTATAACCTTTTAGGATATCATCAACTTTAATATCCCCCGTGTCAACTCTCAAACACATTAATCCTTTCATCTTATCTGCCGTTGCTACAATTTTTATGTTTTCCTTTCCGACTTTTGAAATGATTTTTGGTGTTAATTGTTTATTTCCTCTTCCAAAAATGAACCCCTGCCCTCCGATAGGGGAAACAATTATTTCCACATTATTATATTTATCAAGTAATCTTAGAATACCTTCTTCATTTAAATCTTCTCCAACTCGTTTGTTATTATGTATAGCATCGATACCAAGTAGAGTCTTGGGTAAGTTTAACGCATCTGTAATTGCTTTAACAGTTGTACCGGGTCCCATTAAATATAAAATATCATCTTTCATGTTTTCAATTACATGATCGGCAATTTCAACTTTATTTTCCGCTGCAGTCTTATTGATTTTTGAACCTATTTTTCCTGATTGCAATAAGCGCTTGACATTTGGTACCTTTAAATAACCATATAATCTCGAATCTAATATGCCTTTTCTGAAAGAATCTTCATTAATATCGAGAACTTCTTTTTCTTGGGTATCTGTTCCTTTTACAAAAACATCCACCATTTCCGCTGCGGCTCTAGGGTTGAGAGCAAAAACAGAACTAAACATTTTTACGCCCGATGGGATAGCAACAACGGGTTTTTTCAATCCAATAGCATCAAAGATGTCTCTGGCAGTTCCGTCACCTCCACAAAAAATGAGCAAATCAATATTTTCTTCCATCATTATTTTTGCAATTCTTTTTGTATCCTCCGCTGAAGTGTCTTTACCAATCTCGCCAATAGTACTAAATTTAAACCCTTTATTTTTAATAATATCTGCACCCATTTTGCCAGGGGCTACAAGAAAAAATATATCTTCTTTGTTTTCTAATTTAAATAATAATTCATTAAGTCTTTTTGGTGTTATTGGTTGAGCTCCCATTTTTATTGCTCTTTTATAAATATCTCCATCTGTTCCTTTTAGTCCTACACTTCCTCCCATCCCGGCGATTGGATTTATTAATAGTCCGATTTTTTTCATATTATTAAATATAAAATTAAAATAATTCTAATACTTTAATGATTGCAAATTCTGAACATTTTTAAAAGTCATTGATAAATCTTAATTTTATTGTTGTCTTCAAAACAATTTAATACTAAATTTTTAATTTTAAAATATTAAACAGATGGTTATATAAAGAAATTATATATTATTTAGTAAAATATTAATTAAAATCTTCCAAATTAAAAAGTCTTGAATTATTTAATATTTTATTAGCTGAACCAATCTAAAACTTGAATATCTCTTGTTGGATGACAACAACTCATTGCATGATTATCTAAATCATAACCCCCTTCATGATGTGCTGCAATAAGAGCTGAACCATCCGGAATATTTTCTAGTCCAATAACTTTTAACCGATGGTAAAATCTAAAATACCAACGATAAAAAAACTTTTGAGATTTCCTATATGTTTCAATTTTCATTATATCTTTTTTAATATCAATTCTCTTTTTTCTTTCGGTAATTTTTCACTAGCATATCTAAGAATTAATCTTGGGAGATTTTTTTTATTCTCCTCTAAGTAATTAAAAATTATATCAGGTTTATATTTTGAACACGTCTTAAGCAACCATCCTATTCCTTTTTGGATATAATCTTCAGGATATGAAAGCATTTTTTCTACCAAGTTAAATACATAAGACGCATCAAAATCTTTTTTTAAAGAAATAGTTTTTAATAAAATAACCATAGATGCACGTCGAATCCACAAATTTTCAGAATAAGACCATAATTCGATAGTTCTTTTCGCTAACTTATCATTTTTTACGAGAAATGGTCCAATTATTCTTATAACACTGCTATCACATAAAGCCCAAGTATCACAAGATTCGAAAAGAGCATCATGAAATAAATTAATAGTGTGTTCGTCAAACTGTTTTTTAAACCGATTAATAAAAAAAAATCCAGCGAATTTTTCATCGTTGATATTAGATTTTAATAAAATTTTAAAAATCTCAATTGAATCATTGAAAGTTACATTATTTTCTTTAAAAACATCTCTTACAATCTTTTCAATCTCAGATATTTTAAGAGCATATGTCTTAAAATTGGGATTACTTGAATTAAGAATTTTTAACATTCGCTCTTTTTGATCTTGAGTTAGCGTTTGAGCATTTGCTTTTAATTGAGTTTTAATTTCATTTACTACTTTTTGAATCATAAGAAATCTCTTATAATTTAATCATATTTTAACACTTTATCTAATAATAAACCTTCGTCGTCAATTCCCATTTTCTTGTATAAAGCAATTGCCTTTTTATTTTTAAAACTTGTAGTAATGTGGAATGCTGTAGCTTTTTTTGATCTTGCGATATTAATCAATTCACTTAATAGTTTCTTGCCGTATCCTCTATTCTGAAATTCCTTTTTAATATAAAAATTTTGAAGATATGCACTGTAGCCTGCATGTCCAAATTCGGGGTAAATCCAAACATCCCCAAACCCCATTAATTGATTATTTTCTTCAACAACGAGTATAGTATGATATTTATCATCAAATCCTTCAATCATTATTTGCTTTATTATATCTTTATTTATCTCTATTTCACCAAAATCACCTTGGTAAATCTCATCAATTGCCTCTTCAAATAATACAGTTAAATCCACTAAGGTATCAATATCTTCCTTCTCTGCTTTGCGAATCATAATTTTAAGTCTTATTTTATTTTTAAATTGAGAAAGAAATTTTTTTAAGATCTTCTTCTGAATCTGCTTTCCCGATAATTATACAGTTTTTTATATTAAGATTATTTAAGTTTAAAGAACTGTCTTTAGCAACAACACAATTTTCTAAGTTAATATTAGCTCCAATCTTTACATTATCAAGAAGAATACTATTAGTAAGTTGGACATAATCACCTATTTCTGAATTATTTCCAACATAAACATTTGGTCCCAACAGAACATCATCGCCTAATTTAACTTTATCTCCAAGATATACTGGTTCAATAAAGGTGGGGTAATCACCGACGTAATTTTCAACATGAAGCCCTTTAAATTGCGTTTTAAATAAGTCTAACATTAAATTATAAATTTTTGAAGCATCAATTTCTTGATTATTTGCTAAAATATTTCTAATAATTTCCAATTTTTCTTTCAATTTCTTTCAATCCTTCTTTTTACTTGTTGGCTATAATACTCCTAATTTTTAAACAATTTTATATCTTCAATGGCATTATTTGTCCATATTATTTATTTTAATACAAAATTACTTTCCTAAACCAATGATTTCAATTAATTTATTAATATTTTCTCCTGTTTTTGCACTTGTAGTTATAACTTGAATATTAGGATTAATTTTTTTTGCATCACTTATCATTTTATCTATGTTTGTTTCTAATATCTCAGCCAGATCTATTTTATTAATTACTGCAATATCGGACATTTTAAACAACATTGGATGCTTTTCAATAACCCATTCTCCTTCTGTAATCGAAACAATTGTTATTCTTTTATCTGTGCCCAAAACGAAATCAGAGGGACAAATTAAATTTCCGACATTCTCAATAAAAATAAGATCATAATTATTCAAATCCTTATTTTTAATTATCTGGTTTATATGATAAGCGTTTAAAGCACACTCTCGGCCGGTATTAATTTGGATTGACTCCGCATTGTGTTTTTCTATTCGATTTGCATCCACTCTGGTTGTAACATCACCGCATATAACTAATATCCTATATTTTGAACCTAATTTTTCAAGTATTTTTTCTATTATTGCAGTCTTGCCAGCGCCAATTGCACCGACTATATCAACGGATTTTATGTTATGTTTTTTAAATTCTTGATTTATTTGGTCAGCTAAAATTTCATTTTGTTTCATAATATCTTCTTCTATTTGTATCGCAAGTTCCCTTTCTTTTCCTTTAGTCAATTTATTACTGTCAAGTTCCATAAACCTTTGAATTTCACGTTCTTCTTTATCAGACATTTAATTTTACCAAAATACGTGTTAAAATTTTTTATTACTGATATTGTTATTAATAAATTAAAGGTTTAAAAAAAATTTAACTTGATTTCTAATTCTTAGAAAAAGGAAAAAGAAGAGAGAAAAAAAAAAGTTATCAATTATTAAAATCAATTATTATTTTTTCAGTTCCATTACTTTTCTAAACTTTTCTAACATTTTTCTGGGAGTTACAGGTGGTCTATCATATCTATGTAACTTTTTTCTTATTCCAAACAAATATTTCGCTATATCCTTCAATTTTTCAATATCATATCTTGCCATCATTGTAATAGTCTCCATCTGCGGAGAGCCTCCGCCATGCAATCCTGCAACTTGCATTACACCAGCAAGATCTGCGACCAACATATTTTCTATTCCCCTAAAACAACGGTATATATTTACAGGATCTACTCTTGGATTTCTCTTTAAATACTTCATTGCCAATTCACCCACATCTTTAGCAAAGAAAGAACCCTCAAAAGGCAATGCAGCAACAATTCCACCAGAAAGATCGGCTAATATTTTATATTCATTATAAATCTCCTCGCCAGCTAATCTCCTTCCTGCGTTAGTTAATATTTCATCCGGAATGTAGGTCCCGGAGGGTGCTTTTTCAGCACGATACGCGCTTGCTATACCTGCAGCATTTACAAGCTCAGCTGTTCCTATTAAATGAGACAATTTATCTCTAACATGAGAAGTTTTTTCGATCCCGTTATATTCCGCCACTAATGCGGCAGCGCTTGCAATAACTTCAGATACAGCTGGTTTACAACCAGTATATGAATGTCGATGATAATGAGCGAACATTAAAGCCAAAAAACCAGCGTAGGGAGTTTGCCTTGGATCCGCATTTCCGTTTAAAAAAACTCGCTCATTTGGAACAAAAACATCATCAAAGATAATCATGGTTTCAACATCACCTAATCTTAACCCCGGAGCTTCCAGACCATATTTACTTTGCCGGAAATATGCTGGTCTAACAAGTAATTTAACACGATCCCAATCTGATGGTAAAGCAAATGCAACTGCATAATCATTATCTTTAGGCCCCATAAATCTTGTTGGAACTGCGACAAGTTCATCAGCATAAGCTGTATTTGTGATACATATTTTACAACCTCTCACAACAATACCATCTTCTTTTGTTTCAATCACCCTCAAATATTGATCAGGATCTTCTTGTTCGTGAGGACGTTTTAATCTATCTCCCTTAGTATCAGTTTGTGCGCAGCTTGCGACCAAATCGTTTTCTTGGAAATATTTAAGATACACTTCAAATCGTTTATAGAAATCAGTTCCTAATGCTTGGTCAACCTCATATGTAATAACAGATAATGCATTTATTGCATCTATTCCCATACATCTCTGAATACAACCTCCTACTCTATGGCTAAGAACACGGGTCATTTGTTGCTTTTTCAATAGATCATCTACACTATGGTGTATATGACAAAAACGGTTTATCCTTTTCCCAGTTAAATGAGAGGTTGCAGTGCATAAATCCTTATATTCTTCTTCATCTACATGATCAAAAGTTTCTTTTATTATATTCATACCTCCCCTAATTCGGGGGTCGTCTCTTCCCACTATTTCTTCCCCTATCCAAATATTATGCTTCATCTTTTTAAGATCTTCATAATATTGCTCAAAAGTTCTCATTTTTTTATTTATCCCTTTTATATTTTTCAAATAAATTTTTTTAAATTAATATAGTTAATTAAAATAATCAACTCGGATGTTAATAAGTCTATTTTTTTTATTTAAAATAAGAAATTTTACATTGTAATATAACAATAATAGGCGATTTGATATATTTGAAATAAAACTGAATATTTAGAAGAATTCATAAAAAGTAAATGGCTTGCTAATGCACATATATTATTTGTGTATTATTTGGATATTCTCTGGATCACATACAAGTATAATTTAGAAATAGATCGTGATATTTTTCGAGTTTAAATATCATCATAATTCAATTTACTATAAAAAATTAGATTTAAATAATTTTTTAAAAAAAAGGTTGTGTGTTGGATTGAAACTGTGGAAAAAAGGTCGATATGATTTTAGAACGTCAGTAGAGGAGACTATGGGATGTTTACACAGAATGGGGGCAGTTGAGAGCTCACATCTCTCACAGTATTTAATTAAAAAGTATAATTTGTCTTCCTTAGATCAGGTTGAAGATGTAAAAAAGCAGTTATTGAGGGGTAATATTTTAATTATTAATGTAGCTACTATTTTGGGGGATCAAAATGTGTCAATAATTGATTTTAAGAGATCTATTGATCAAATAAGGGCGGAGATTAATTTAACAGGAGGATCTATAGGAAGGATCGGAGATACTTATTTAATAATTACACCAAATAGCCATATAAAGATTTCCCACTAAATAATTCCAAAGCGAAAAACTAAAAACCATAGTAACTTTGAATATAAATAGAGATTTTGATTTCAATTATTTTGTGAGTGAAATTTTTGGACATTAAACAGCGGCATTTTATTCGATCTTCTGAAATAAAAGAAATTATTTCACAAATTAAAAAAACTTATTTTCAAGGTTTTGTTGATAAAATTTTTCCAAAAAAATCAAAAGTTGAGCGAATCTTAATTGAACATGGCGATGAGTTAATCGCAATTAATAATAAACTTAGCTTGTGGAAAAAGGGAAAAATCTACATTCCTATACTGTCCTTATTATTAGAAGGTAATTTAGGATTAAAAACCATCGTTGTAGATATGGGTGCAATAAAATTTGTGACTAATGGTGCTGATATAATGCGTCCTGGAATAACAAAAATTGAACCTTCAATTAAAAAAGGTGATATAGTCAGAATAGCAGATGAAACACATGATCGAATTCTGGCTGTTGGACAAGCTACGTTTGATGCGAGGGAGATGGAAAAAAAGACGTCCGGGAAAGTTGTTAAAAACCTTCACACTATAAAAGACCCGGTCTGGAAATTTGCTAAAACCTTTAAATGAAAATATTTTTTTAAAATTGAAGATATACACTGATAGAAGGAAGAAATGGAATATATTGTTTAAATTATGAAAAAAAGGAAGATTTAATTAGATTTTTTATATTCCGCCTGCTTGAGTGGCCATCACTGTAATTACATCCTTTTTGGGATGAATCCCGACTTTGGTAAATTTAAGATTATCAGGAAGAACTTTTCCTTTAAAAATAAACTGGATTGCTAAGATTGGATTGAGTTTATACTCTCGTTGAACTGTTTTCTTAATTTCTGCTATGCTATTATTTGGGTCTACTTCTACTAATTTAATTGCTTGGTCTGGGGGTACCCCAGTAAGTCTAAATCTATATTGCGTCATTATTTTTTCAGTTTCTTTTATTTATTTTAAGTCTAAATTAATATTTACTAATTATTTTTCAATTTGGATTGTTTTTTGTTATTTATAATTTTTCAAAAGAAATTATAAAATATTTCAGTTAATTATAGGTAATCGATACAAATATTTAAAGTTTAGGTGTTTAGTAGTTATCTTTTTGTTCAATTCTTTAGTTTTAGTTCGAACAATGGTATAATTTTTATTTCTATTTTTCTTATTTTATTTCATGAGTATTTCAAATGAAAAACGAAAAATTAAAGAAGAAATATTAAGTCAAGATTATTTTAAATCGATGGCCAAATCTGATAGAATTCTTTTTGTTCTTCGGACTTTTGGGCCACAGAATTTTACTTCATTAAAGGATCTTTCAAAAATGAGCAAATCAACGGTTTCGAAATATGTAAACCTTCATCTCCAGAAAGATTATATAGAAAAAAGATTATTTGAATTAGAAAATAACCAAAGAAGGCCAAAATATGTCCTTACTGAATCTGGTAATAAAATTTCAAAAGAACTTTTTGAAAAATTTGATGATAACTTAATTTTAATGAATAAAATTAATCGTAGTATTTCGAAACTATCACAACTAATTCAATTTTATGAGAATATTTCTGTAGATCAGTCAATAATTAATCGAATAATTAGGATTATATCAAAACTGGGAGATCAGTTTTTTACTTTAGAACAAAACGAGGATTTGTATATGTCCCTCTTTTTTATGTTTTATAACTCCGCTCTAACACCGAATTTTAGATTTGAACTTAAGGAGTTTTGTACTTTATACAAGGTAAATGAAGTCAGCATTGATTATCATATCTATAAAATTATGTCTAGTAATTTAGGATTTCATTTGTTTGAACGAGGAGATGATAAGTTCTTTTTTCATTCTGAAGATCTTTTAGGAACTATCACCTTGCGTTTAACAAAAGATCTGCTTATAGAAGAATTGATACATTTTAATATTGAGGGAAAAACGAGAATTGATAATTTGGATAAAGTTGCAGAAGATATAGCAAAATCTCTTTTAAAAATGGGGCTTATCTGGGGTAGAATTAAAAAAGAATTTGAATTATTAATAGAAAAATTGTTTATTAAAATGGCGTTAGATATGGGATTCCCTAAAATCAATTTAATAAATTTAATTCTCTCTTCAAAAAAATTTAATGAAAATAAATTACCAATTGACTCATTAATTAAAATTTTCAATGGTTCTGAGGATTATGTTGATTTAAATTTGGTTCCAAGTAAAATAAAATCAGACGAAAAAATTAAAGATATTTCTGGAATTAAGTTAGAGGGAGTAGTAGGGTTTTGTTCTTCTTGTGGACAATTAATTTTAAATAATGTTATCCAATGTCCTGAATGTAAAAAAAGAATCAATAAAGATCATTTATTAATGGAAATTGATAAAGCTCTCAAATTAAAAAATAAATATCAAAAGGGAACTTAACGATACTAATAATTTTATGCGATAACTTGCGAAAATTTGGATAAAAAAATATTTTTTTTTTATTTCATTTTATTAAAAAGACAAAGATTTTTTTGATTTTGAGATTTTAGTTATTTATTCAATAATGGAATTAATCCGATGAAATGGAATAAAATTCTACTTTTAGTGGCCAATTATAGATGTACGGGTTATGATTTTTACGATTCTGCATTTCCACCATTAGCCCTTGAATATATTGCGGCTTACGTGGAGGACTTAGTCGATGTAATAATTTTAGATTCTAAAGCAGATAATTTGAGTTTAAAACAGGTTAAAAAAAAGATTAAGGAATATGGACCTGACTTAGTAGGTTTATCGGTTCCAGTATCAAGTGCAATTAATGATGTATTATTATATGCAAAAATTGCTAAAGATTTTAGTTGCACTACAGTAATTGGGGGCTGGCATCCAACTTTAGCTGTTGAACAGACTTTATCATCTCCTTGGATTGATATTTTAGTTAGAGGAGAGGGAGAATTTACATTTCGAGAGTTGATTGAAAAGGGGACTCCAGAAAATGTAAATGGTTTATCTTATAAATCGAATGGAGAATTAATTCATAATCCAGATAGACCTTTTCTTAAAAATTTAGATGAGTTAAAGTTTCCAGCGAGACATTTAGTCAAACAATATAAATATAAAGCATTTAATATGAATTGTGATGCTATAGAAACTTCACGTGGATGCCCTCAAGCATGCAGATTTTGTAGCACTCACGTGGTTTACAAGCGGAGCTGGAGACCTAGATCTGTTGAAAATGTAATTAGAGAATTAGAAGTTATATCAAAAAATAAAAAAATTAGTGATGTATTCTTTGTTGACGATAATATACTTGTTAACATGAAACGAATTGAAAAGCTCTGTATGGAAATTATAAGAGCTAAAAGAGAGAGAAGGATTAAAAAACATTTGCATTTTTTCTTCCAAGGAAGATTAGATTCAATGGCAAGATATCCGGAAATCACAAAATTAATGGGTAAAGCAGGTTTTTGGCTTGTTCTTGTAGGAGTTGAAGCAACTGATAATAAAGGATTAAAACATGTAGAAAAGGGCTGTAGTATAGAAAATATCAAAAAAGGAATAGAGGTATTACATGAAAGTGGGATAATTGTTATGGGTAATGTAATTATTGGTGCAAATCTTGATGATACTGTGGAAGATGTTCTAATTACGATTAAACGAACGAGAGAATTAACGTTAGATTTACCAAGTTTTACTTTGTTAACACCATTTCCTGCAACAGGGTTTTACATAGAATTAAAGGAAAAAAACCTATTATTAACTGAAGATTATTCAAAATATAATTGGCTCACACCTGTAATAAAAACACAAAATTTCAGTCCTAAAGTTCTTAGAAAATTATTATTTCTTGGTTTCTATCATGTTGGCTTTTATGGTGGAGATTGGCCTACTAAATGGAATTTACTTCGTAGAGGAATTAAATCAAGAGGAATTAAATACATTTTTCATCCTGGAAGAGCATACAGAACTGTTAAGTCTTATTTTACGTGGCGAAAGATTGTTATGGATAATATACAAGGCTTAAATAAAGAAGAAAGGAATCAACTACTCTTAGGAAATGTTAAGGATATGATTGAATTAAAGCAAGCAATCATAAAAAGGAGTTAAAAATAGTATTATGGTAATTAACGTCCCTAAAGAAAATCATTTCAGATGGAAAAGAATTCTTTTAATCAAACCAAACTATAGGACAACTGGTTGGGATTACTATAATGTGGATTTCCCACCAATAAATTTGACATATATTGCGAGTTATTTAACAGATTTAAATGTTAAGGTGGAAATACTCGATGCTAAAGTAAATAATTTAACCCATAAACAAATAAAGAAAAAGATACAAAAATACAACCCTGATATTGTAGGAATTTCAGTATTTGTTTCTGCAGCGATAAATTTTTGTTATGATATCGCAAAAATTGTGAAAGAAGTTAATTCTAATTGCACAGTCGTATTTGGGGGACGACATCCAACCTTCGAACCCGATGAGACATTAAAATGTAATGAGGTCGATTATATAGTTAGGGGAGAAGGAGAGTTAACATTCAGAGATTTAATAATAAAAGGAACCCCAGAAGCTGTTAAAGGACTTTCTTATAAATTGAATAGAAAAACACTCCACAATCTTGAACGCCCATTAATTCAAAATTTTGAAAGAATTAGATTTCCAGCAAGACATCTTACAAAAAAAAACAAGTATAAGATGTTTACAGTAAGGTTGGAAACGATTGAAACCTCAAGAGGATGTCCTCATACATGCACATTTTGCACCACTCATATTATCAATAAAGGTAAATGGCGACCTAGACCAATTGAGAAAATAATTACAGAGATGAAAATGATATCACACAATAGAAAAATTTCGGATATCTTCTTTGTAGATGACAATTTAACCGCCAATACCAAAAGAATTGAAAGATTGTGTGAGCGAATTATTGAATGTAAAAAAAATAAGGAAATTAATGATTTCAAATTTTTTGCCCAGATTAGAGTGGATTCTATAGTGAAATCACCTCATATGGTGAAGAAAATGGCAGAAGCCGGATTTTGGGTTGTTTTTATTGGAATTGAAAGCATAAATGAAGAAACATTAAAAGAAGTAAGAAAAGGATTTAATTTCTCTAAAGTTTTAAAAGCTTTAGAGATTTTACATAAAAGTAACATTATTGTTATCGGAAACTTAATAATTGGGCTTGATTTGAATGCAACCGAAATGGATATTAAAAAAGAAATTCAATTTATGAAAAATGTCGATGTAGATATCATTAGTTATTGTTTATTAACGCCCTTTCCTGGAAGCGAGACTTTGAAGGATTTAGAAGCAAAAAACTTAGTTATCACTAAAGATTGGTCGAAATATACGGTATTTGACCCTGTTATGAAAACATTTCAATTAAGCCCAAAAAGTTTACTTGATCTATTATATTACTCTTTTAGAGAATTAAAAATTCTGAATAATTGGAGAGGTATTGCATCCCGAATTGTTAAAACGCGCGGACTTATTTTTGTTCTTAATCCAATTAAATTAATATCACTTATTAATTCCTATTTAAAAGTGAGATATTTATTTAAATAATTTTTACTGAATTAATGATATTTTAACTCGAAATAATTTTTAAAGATCGAATATAAAATAATTATAAATTTAATAAACAACTTTTTTATTTAGAAATAATATCGCAATAATCAGCAACATTAATGCAGGGATAACCGAGCCTGGTCAATAAGAAACTTGAATATGGGTCAAGACTGATTATAGGTGCTGGACTTAAGATCCAGTGGCGTAGGCCTTCGGGAGTTCGAATCTCCCTCCCTGCACATTTTCTCTTTTTTTCTTTTCAAGGATGAAATATAGACTAAAAGAAGAAAAATTAAAAAAATAAGATTATTTACTAATATTTACTCTCTTTTTATAATTGTCGCTTGTCCCATTCCAAATCCAACGCACATACTGCTAATTGCATAGGTTTTATTGAATTGCTCGAGTTGCTGCAAATTGGTTCCTATTAATCGCGTTCCAGTAAATCCTGTAGGATGACCAAGTGCGATAGCCCCACCCCATACATTAAAGCGCTCATCCCGCCAATCTATTCCTAAGTCATGGCAGCATGCAAATACAACTGTTGAAAAAGCTTCATTAATTTCGATAAAATCCATCTCATCAAATGTTGTTTCGGCTCTTTTTAACGCTATTGGCATAGAATGTATAGGTCCTTCAAGCATTGTAATTGGATCACATCCAATCACGGCAGAAGAAACAATTGAGGCTCGAGGTTTAAAACCCAATTCTTCCGCTAAATATCTTGACATCCATAACTGCGCTCCAGCTCCGTCAGAAGTTGGACAACTATTTCCCGCAGTTAATAATCCTTTCCTTTTACTTCCTAAAACTTTTAATTTTTGTAATATTTCAAAGGAAGTGGTAGGTCTTGGAGCTTCATCTTTTTCAACTAATTCAGAGGTGCTACTATCTTGTGCCACATTTCCATTTTCATCATAAATTGGTTCTCCATTCTCATCTAATTTAGGAACCCATATTGGTTCAATTTCTTTGCCCCTTCTATCGTAATTTGCGCACGCTTTCTTATGGGAGTCTAAAGAAATTCTATCTAGTTCTTCTCTCATCCTTTCCCGAGTGAATCCCGCTTTCTCTTCCCAAATCCGTCCCATCAGATCTGCAGCCGAGATTTGTGTTTGAATTCCTTGTTTGTATTTTTCTGCACTTGCTTTTATTTCTGGATTATGTACAATTTCTTTATGTGGGCTAACCATGATAACTTTTCCATCTTTAAGAATTTTAAGATCCTCCATGATTGGATATCTATTTTGAACCTCAATACCACCAGCTAGAATACAATCACAATAACCTGAGGCTATTGCTTGCCAAGCTGAGAGCACTGCTTGAGAACCTGAGGCACAATGACGATTAATTGTCATACCAGGAACTTTCACAGGTAATCCAGCTGCTAAAGCAGCATTTCTTGCAATATCCATACCACATTCGCCAATTTGGGTGCAGCAAGCAACTATAGAATCATCAATAAGAGTTTGATCAAATTTATTTCGCTCCAATAAAGTCCGATAACTATGTACGATTAAATCATCCCCTCTTAAACGGATAACCTTACCCCTTCTCCTCCCAATAGGAGTTCGAACATAATCAATTAATACTGGTTCTCTTTTTGGGTCCTTAAAATACGATTCATACCAAATTTTCATTTATTTCACGTTCAATAGTTATTATTTCTTGTTTATTATCTTTTAATTAATCAATATGTAATGAATTATTAGTTTTTTTTTATTTAAAATGGATAGGTTATAAATTTCCAAATAATTATTTATTTTTTGACTTAATCATTAAAAATTAATTAAAAAAAGTTTAAAGGGAAAAAAGATTTTAATATTTACTTAAAATGGGTCTAAGAAATTCATTTAATAAACTTCTGGATTGGGATAAAAGAACATTTTTAAAACTGTACAGAAATGAGTTATCCCGGAAATATATGATAGTTGCAAGGATAATATCATTTTTTGGTAATCTTTACTTTTTAATTGGTGTTTGCATTGTAATTCTCATTGTAAATTATATAATTAGAGATTATTATTTTTTCTCGCTAGTGTCGGGAGGGTTTAACCAGACTTTTTTCTTTTATATTATAATAAGATATGTAATAGTAAAGAGAAAACGACCTTATGTTGAGCTAAAAGACCATTCAATTAAAAAAAGAGATAAAATTACTAAGACGAAAAAGGCTTTTCCAAGTGGGCATATAACCTTTTTTCTTTTTTTCATATATTTATTTGCCTTTTATTTTAATTCGTGGATAATTTTACTGGTGGGAGTCATTATAGCGTGTTTAATGGGTTTAACACGAATAACGCTTGGTATGCATTATCCATTGGACATAATTTTTAGTATAGTGTTTGGTTTTATATTCAGCTTCTTATATATTCACTTAACTGCACCTATGTGGGTTGGGGGATACCTCACCTTTTTTCAGTGGATACAAGATGTGTTTTGATTCAAGATTTTTATATGTTCTCAATATGTTTCTTCATACATGACGTATTTAACTACAAATAAAATATATATATCTTTAAGATATTTTCAGTAAACGCTAAAAAATATTATTTTAAAAAAAAAATTAGATTAAAAAAAAAGGTGTAAATTATGCCTAGGAAAATTATAAGAGTAAATATGAAAAAGCTTGAAACAAATTATGAAGATTTGCCAGAGAAATATCAATATCTGGGCGGACGCGGTCTTACTTCAACAATTGTTGCAGAAGAAGTCCCCCCAACTTGTCATCCGTTAGGACCTCATAATAAGGTTGTATTGGCTCCAGGGATTGTTACCGGGACAAATGCTCCAAGTTCCGGTCGTCTTTCCGTTGGAGGTAAGTCTCCTTTAACTGGGGGAATAAAAGAAGCCAATGTGGGAACAAATTTTGCACAGATGCTTGGGAGAATGCGTATTGGAGCAATTATTATAGAGGAACAAACTGAAGGAAAAGATTATTATCTTCTTAAAATTACAAATGATGGAACTGAATTTATTAAAGCAAATAAGTGGGTAGGAAAGGGACTCTATGAGGTATATAAGGATTTGCGCAAAGAATTCGGAGAAAAAATCGGTATATGCGGTGTTGGTATAGCTGCAGAACTATTTGGAGGTAATTCAGGACTATGTTTTAATGACCCAGAAGGATTACCTAGTAGATATGCTGGAAGAGGTGGACTTGGAGCCGTCATGGCGTCTCGGGGTTTGAAATTTATAGTTGTTGATGAAACTGGTGCTCCAGGAGTAGAAATCAAGAATGAAGAAGTCTTTAAAAAGGGTACAGCAAAGCTCCTCAAAGCACTTGGAGATCATGATGTGACTAAGCCAGGTGGAGCTCTCAATACTTACGGTACAGGTGTCTTAATCAATATTATAAATGAAAATGGTGGATTACCTCAGAGGAATTTTTCACGAGGACAAGATGACAGATCCGAAAAAGTATCTGGTGAAGCAAAAGCTGAGGAAATAAAGAAAAGAGGTGGAGTACGTCCTCATGGTTGTCATACAGGGTGCGTTATTCAGTGTTCTGAGGTTTGGACAAAACCTGATGGAAAAGATCCTGTTGGGGTTCTAGAATATGAATCTGTTTGGGCATTAGGTCCAAATTGCGAAATCTATGACTTGGATACCATAGGCGAACTCAATCGCGCATGTAATGATCTCGGGTTAGATACAATTGAGACAGGTACTACTCTCGCTGTAGCTATGGAAGGTGGATTAGCTGATTTCGGAGATGGAAAAGCATCTTTAAATCTTCTAGAAGAAATACGCAAAAAAACACCAACTGGGAGGATTTTAGTTAATGGAACGGAATTTACTGGTAAAGCTTTTGGAGTAACGAGAATCCCTACTGTAAAAGGTCAGGCTATGCCTGCTTATGATCCGAGAGCCATAAAGGGAATAGGGGTCACCTATGCGACCTCTCCTATGGGAGCAGACCATACTGCTGGATATGCAATAGCTACAGAAATCATGGGCGTAGGAGGTGAAGCTGATCGTTTGGATACTAAAAAGGCAGAACTCTCACGCAATTTACAAGTTGCCACAGCTGTTATAGATTCGGTAGGTTACTGTCTATTCATAGCTTTTGCGATCCTTGATATTGTTGAAGGTTTGGAAGGCGTTGTAGAATCAGTTAATGGTGTGTTAGGGACAAGTTTAACATTAAATGATATCCCCACAATTGGAATGCAAGTCATTGAAACTGAAATTAAATTCAATAAAGCAGCTGGGTTCACATCTTTAGACGATAGACTTCCTGAATTTATGAAGGAAGAAAAATTTCCGCCAGATAATGAAGTTTTCAATGTTTCAGATGAAGAACTGGACAGTGTCTTCAAGTTTTAAGAGTTCATAAAAAATGCCTATACAGGTAAGATTGTATGGAGATCTGAGAAAAATATTACCACAACACAATTATTCAAAAGGTGCTCCAAGTGTCATTGAGATCGATGGTACAGAGATTAAATTAGTAAGTGATATTTTTAAAAAAATCGGCATAGAAGAAAGTGAAACAAGCCATATTTTTGTTAATAGAATTTTTTCCGGACTTCGTAAAAAGGTTAAAGATGGAGATGGAGTTGCGATTTTCCCAAAAAATATGGGATTACTATATAAATGGTACTTTAAGAAGGTGGAAGATAATGATGAATAATTTGATTTCTGTTATAGTTAAATTATTTGCCGATTTAAGACAATATGGAGCGGCTAAGTCAATGATGGATTTACCAAAAGGTAGTGATGTAAACTCTATTATTGAAAAGTTTAAAATACCTAAGGAAGAGAAAAGGTTAATAACATTGGTTAATAGAAAACGTCAAAAAAATGATTTCACTCTCAAGGATGGTGATATTATAGCAATTTTCCCATTAATCGGTGGAGGATAATCAATCTTTACCAAAATACATATTAAAAATAATTTTTTCTTTTTTTTACTAATTTATTTCAAATTATTTATCAGTTAAGAAATGCTTAAGTAGATCTTTTTATCTTTTTCTTTTTAAGGTTAAAATTAAACTCAATCATTGTTATTATCTCAAATATTTTATTATAAAGAGGATATGAATTATGGGAAAATATACTTGTCATTTGAGTAAAAAGGTAATAGCTCCTTGTACATTTAATCGACCAGGCATTGAAAATTGCCCTATGAGAATCGCCCCAGAAATTTTGGAAAAAGCAAAAAAAATATATGAAGAAGTTGATGAAATTAAAGAAATCACAAAAAATGCGTCAATAGTTGAAGCAACGGGTTATATCAAGTGGCCAAGATTGAAAGACACTATTGAATTTGCCAAACTTCAAGGATATAAAAAATTAGGTATCGCTTTTTGTGTCGGATTAATGAATGAAACCAAGAAAGTAGTAGAAATTCTTGAACGGTATGATTTTGATGTGACAAGTATTTGTTGTAAAACAGGAGGTCTTTTAAAAACAGAAGTTGGTGTTCCTAAAGAATTTGAAATGAAATCAAAGACCGGATACATGATAGGGTCGGTGACTTGTAATCCTGTTGCTCAAGCATTACTTTTAAATGATGCTGGGACTGAATTAAATATAATTTGTGGTTTGTGTGTTGGGCATGATATTACTTTTACAAAATATTCAAAAGCCCCTGTAACTACTCTTATTGCTAAGGATAGAATGACACAACATGCTCCATCATCGATATTATTTACACATTATGGAAATTCTTTCTTTTCTGAGGATCTTCGGGGAAAAAAAATCAAAAAATAAAATTTCTATTTTCTTTTTATTCAATTTTAAGTCATTGGGTAATAGTAATCCAAGAGATTATTCAATAGAATTGATATTCTCAAAATATAAATAACTAAAAAATTTATTGTGATTATGCAAAAAAAAATTGATATACCCCAAGAATATTTTAATAAATCTTATTCTGATTCAATAGTTGATGGATTTAAACTTTTTAAGAAAACCTATTTTAAGATTTTACCAATCTTTGTCTTAATTTTAATCATTTTTTATATTATTTCAAGCCTAATTATGATAGATCTAAACAGGCAATTATTGGAATTAAATGTACAATTAAATCAAATGCTTGAAAATATAGATTATGAAACAGCAAGCATTGAAGAATTACAGGAAATAATGAATTTTATGTTACCCATTTTAGGTTTCAGTTTTCTACTTATAAGCACAGAATTATTTTTTTCAAATTTTCCTCAATTTTTGGCCTTTGGTATTGTTGGGGGATATTTATATAAAACATATCTAAAACAAGAGGTCAATTCTGCAGTAGAATTTAAAAGATCTATGAAAATCGAAATATTACTAATTCCTCTATTGTTTGCTTTATTAGTTTCAATCGGTTTTTTACTTTTACTTATACCAGCCTTTTTAATATATGTTTTTTATATATTCTCTCCAGTAATGCATTCAATAGAGTCAGAAGAAAAATTAATGTGTATTAAAACGAGTCGACGTTATTCAAAAAAGAATTTTTGGAGAATTATAGGATTGTGGTTTATAAATTTAATAATATTAGGTGGTAGTTCATTGATATATAACTTAAGTCTTGATCTAACAATCCCTGCTGCGTTTTATCCTACAGTTGGAAATTATTTGATGATTATCCTATATAATTTAATCTATGACATTGTTTATATTCTACTGTCCCCACTTTTAGCGTGTCTTTTAATTACTTTTTTGGTTTTTAGCAAAAAAGAGTTGTATAACAGAGAGCAAAGAATGCAATATTACCAAAGAACACCACAACAACAAATTCCTTTACCTAGTTCTACTCCCTATGAAATTCCAAGGCACCCTGCTCCTAAACCTAAAATTCAACCAGAAACAACAGACTCAGAATCACCTATCTTTTGCCCCTATTGTGGATTTGCAATGGAGAGACATTTTAATTTCAGATTTTGCCCTAATTGTGGCGAGAAGATTCCTAAAACCGGCATGTAATAAGAAAAAAATTGCGATATTAATTCCAAAATTTTAGAATAATGCTCAATTTTAGTTTTTTTTTTTCAAAAAGCATAAATGTTTTAAAATATATAGTTATTTAAATTTCCACTTTTACATTTTTAAATATAAGAACCCATTTGGTTTGAAGTCAGAGATTTAAATGATTTTCAATACAGAATATAAGTTTGAGATTCCAAAAAGTGATATTAAAAATCCAATAATGTTAATTGGATGGCCAGGAATTGCTTTAGTTGGAAAAGTTGCTATTACAACTATAATAGCGTCAATAAACGCAAAATCCTATATAAAAATCGAATATAACGATTTTCCTCCAAAATCGATTGTTGAAAAGGGCAATATGAAATTACCAACTGCAGATATTTATTATAAATCTGGTGAGGAATATGATTTTTTCTTTTTAACGGCAGATTTTCAGCCTCAAACTGCTGATGGTATCTATGAGTTTAGCAAAAATTTATGTGAATTAATGAAAATCATCACTAATGATAGTATACAAATGTATATAAGTACTGGAGCGTTAATTCCTGAAGTAATACCGGAAATTGTTAATGTTCACATATCTGGAACAGATCCAAATATTGTTAAGGATTTTTTAAAATTAGAAAACACAAAATTAATGGAAGGAGGGATCATTGCAGGAGCTAATGGAATATTACCTGCGTATGCTGGTGTTAAAGGATATGCACCTGGAGTTTGTTTGCTAGCCGAGACCGTACCAGTTCCTATGTTAAATGCAGATCCAAAAGCTTCAAGAGCTCTGGTTTCAACTATTAAAGATTATTTTTCTCTTTCAGAGGTAACCTTTGAAGAGTTAGATAAACAAGTTATCGATCTCGAAAAATTGATTTCTTCATTAAAGTCTAGAGTTGTAAGTGATTTTGGGAAAAAAAAAGCCGTCGACGAATCATATTTTCGATAAAAATACATTTTAAATATATAGGCTCTATTTTAGGAAAAAAAAAGGTCAAATAATAAATAAAATTAATGTATATTCAGATGACCAATAAATGGATAATTCGAAATTATTAGCACCTTGCGGTGTATATTGTGGTGTTTGTCCATATTTAATCGCATATAAAAACAATGATGATAGGTTAAAGCAAAAATTATCAAAGAGTATCGGGATAAAACCAGAAAAAATAATCTGTGAAGGTTGTAATTCCGATTTAACTATTTTCTTTTGTAGAGTGTGTAAAATAAAGGAGTGCGTGCAAAATAAAAGCATTCAGAGTTGTGCAAATTGTGAAGAGTTTCCTTGTGATTTAATAGAACGGTTTCCATATAAAGAATTCTTTAAGAAAGTAAAGTGGGATGTGAATTATCAAAAGAAATTCGGTAAAGAACAATGGATTTCTAAAACTATTGAATTAAACACTTGTCCAACATGTCAAACATTGCAGCATTGGAGAGCTAGAATATGCAAATCTTGTGGCACAAAATTAGAAGAGCGATACTTATAAAAATAACAGAAACATTAATATCTTCATAAATTTAATCGAAAAATTCACAAAAGAAAATAAGTATCTTTAACATTATATGCCATTAACACCATTTCATTTAGGTCCAGGTTTATTGATTGGATTAATATTACTTTATTACATTGATTTCCCAACTTTTTTGATAGCAAGCGTAATTGTTGATGTGGAACCAATTATTGTTATCCTATTTGATTTAGATTATCCTTTACATGGTTTTTGTCATAGTTTTTTGGGAGGGACCATTATTGCTTTTCTCTTAGCAGCAGTGATGAGTAAAATCAGAAAACCAATTTCTCCTTTATTGTCATTTTTTAAATTAGAACAAGAAATATCATTTAAAAGAATCTTAGTAGCTGCTTTAGCCGGTGTTTATATCCACATTCTATTCGATGCCCCAATTTATACCGATATTCAACCATTATTCCCTTTAGAGATAAATCCCTTCTATCGAAGTTCTGGAGCACCTGGATTAATGGAAACAATGATATGCGTATGGTGCTTTATGGGTGCAGTTCCTGTTTATTTAATTATATTGTTACAAGCTTGGAGAGCTTCAAGAAAGATAAATTCGATTGAGTAAGAGACCAGATAATATTTAGGTAAATTTCATCCTTGGGCGAAAAATAGAATTAATTACATTTTTAAAATTCCATTGATACTTCTAAATTAATTAATCTAATAGGATTCAAATTAAAAAGAGATGTAGAAAAAATGAAATTTTTTAAGCTGTTTAATCCGATAAAAATCGGACAGATTGAATTAAAAAACAGAATTGTAATGCCTGCGATGCATACAGGCTATGCAAAAGATGCTTTTGTAACAGAACGATTAATTGATTTTTATACTGAAAGGGCGAGAGGTGGGGCGGCATTACTTCTAATTGGCGGATGCCATGTTTCAAAAGTTGCAATGGGTTTACCAAGCATGATTGGGATAAGTGATGATAAATATCTGCCTGGTTTAACTGATTTATCCAATGAAGTCCATGAAGCTGAAATTAATGTTAAAGTTGGAGCTCAATTATATCACTCTGGGAGATATGCATTTCCATTTATTATTGGGGAACAACCAGTATCTGCTTCTGCAATTTATTCAAGATTTTCAAAAACCACACCAAGAGAATTGTCAAATGATGAAATAAAAGAAGTTCATAACCAATTTGCCGCTGCAGCAGTTCGATCGAAGGATAGTGGTTTTGATATAGTAGAAGTTTGTGCATCCGCAGGTTATTTAGTTGGTCAATTTCTATCACTGGTGGTAAATAAGAGAACTGATCGATATGGTGGCGATCTCGAAAGTCGGTTAAATTTTCCTTTAGAGCTAATTGAAACTGTCCGGGGTAAAATAGGAAATTTTACATTTGGATTTCGAGAATCAGGGGATGATTTTATGCCAGGAGGTTTAACATACAACGATAAAAGAAAAATTGCTATAGAATATGAAAAAGCAGGTTTAGATTTCATTAATGTAACTGGTGGATGGCATGAAACAAAGGTACCTCAAATAACGGCTGATGTTCCACCAGGAGCGTATTCATATCTTGCTGAAAATATAAAAAACGTATTATCTATTCCTGTATTTGCTTCAAATAGAATTAATGATCCATTATTAGCAGAAGAAATTTTAATAGCAGATAAAGCAGATTGCATCTGTATGGGGAGAGCCTTAATAGCCGATCCTTATCTCCCAAATAAAGCAATGAACGGTGAATTAAGAGATATTCGTCACTGCGTTGCATGTAATCAAGGTTGTTTCGATAGAATATTTATACCAAAACCAATTCAATGTTTAAGAAATGCACAAGCAGGAAATGAGAAAAAATATAAACTTAAAAAGATTGACAGTGTTAAAAAAGTAATGATTATAGGAGCAGGTCCAGCAGGTTTAGAAGCAGCAAGAATAGCACGGATGCGGAGTCATACTGTAGAATTATTCGATAAAGCCGATAAAATTGGTGGTTTAATTTATTCAGTATATACTCCACCAGGCAGACAAGAATTTGAAAAAATGATTGATTATTATAAATACCAGATTGAAAAACTTGGAATCAATTTACATCTAAATATAAATGTCACAGAGCAAATAATCGAACAAATTAATCCTGAAGTTATAATTTTCGCAATAGGTACGATACCAATTATTCCAAATATTCCAGGAATCGATAATGAAAATGTCTTTTTAGCTACTGACATTTTAGAGAGAGAAGCGCCATTAGGTAAAAATGTCGTAATCATCGGAGGAGGTGGAACAGGTATTGAAGTGGCGATTTATGCAGCAAAATATGGTGCTATGAAAAATGATGTACTTGAATTTTTAACTTTTTATAACTGTTTAGAACCTGAGGTTGCTTTGAATATGCTTCATAAAGGAAATAAAAAAGTTACTGTATTGGAAATGTTACCTCGTCCCGGAAGTGACATAGGTAAAACCACAAAATGGACTTTATTAGGAAAATGTGATAAGTTAGGAGTAAATATAATCACTAATGCAAATATTACTAAAATAGAAAAGAATAGAATAATTTATTCACTTCCTGATCAAGAGAATTTAGAAATCGAGGATGTTGATACATATATTATAGCAACGGGTGTAAAACCAAATAATGAGCTCTATAATCAAGTCAAAAATACGGGAAAATTCAAGAGCTTATTCCTAATCGGGGATTGCAGGGAACCTGCAACAATTTTAGAGGCAATTCACAGGGCATATAGAGTCGCAAACAAGATTTAATTTTTTTTTATCATTTTATTTATATCATCCAATTTCAAAACTTAAAAGGAAAAATATTGGTCAAATCTACAACAAAAAAAAGACAAAAGTTTTCACTTAGCTCTATAGAAAAAATATCCGGTGTATCTAATCAA
The DNA here is from genome assembly GCA_030606485.1 of Promethearchaeota archaeon. GTDB lineage: Archaea > Asgardarchaeota > Lokiarchaeia > Sigyniarchaeales > SOKP01 > 6H3-1. The sequence continues at coordinate 768,746 of JAUWGH010000001.1, forward strand.
AAAGTAATAGAGTACATAGATGATTTAATTAGATTTCTTAAAAAAAAAGTTGGTTCAGATAAAATAATATCAATTATCTTATTTGGAAGTAATACTTATTTGAATGATACATCTAAGATTTCAGACTGTGATATATTGGTAATCTTATCTGATGATATCTCAGATGCCGAAATCAATTCATTAGAAAAATATTTCTTCGAATTAGAGATTAAACACGAGTTAAATATTAAACCAAAAAATTTTTTGGATTCTGTACTCAAAATTATTGAAAAATCTACGGGAATGTATGTATCTCATTTTGTAACAAGAAAATCATATTGGTTAACAAAAAAATTTGCAAAAATCTTTCGAGTGAATAGAATTTTTGCTTATATGTTCGCTCCGAGAAATATTGTGATAAAAAGTATGATTAGTTCCTCAATTATTCTTTTGGGAGACGATTTACGATACATTGATAAAGAAATTACCATTACTTCATTTGGAATGATTAAAAGTATTCTTTTAAATTTAATTATTTCAATTTTTTCAATTGGATTTGGTTTATTTTATAAAAATAATTTAAAATATGAGTTAGAAGCAATAAAATGGTCCATAAAAGCAACAAATTTTTATTTATTTAATGATACTTGCGAGCTTAATAAAACAGTCAAACGTTTTTTAAAACTGAGTAATCAAAATAAAATGTTAATCTCTTTTTTCAAGAGATTTTTATATTTAAGACGGTCACCAAATAGACGAAGTTTTGGACATTTTTTTTTGACTCCAATAAATATACTTAAAGTCCATCTTTTAGGATTATCGTATAAAAAATTAATTAAAGATAAAAAATAATATGATTATTAAATAATTACAAATTAATAGATTCAAATTTTTATTATAATTAATACAGTTTGAACTAATTAAATAATTCCTTGGGATGAATTAATGTCCAGAATTGGCACAAATTTGAAGGATATATATCTAGAAATTATATCACATGTAAAATTTGAATTAGAATTTCATAGGGATAAAGAAAATCCAATGTTTGAGAGGATTATGAAAACTCGTCAATTCCAAACGAAGCTCCAGAGTTTGAAAGATTTTATATTTGAATATTATGATCTTCTCTATAAAGATAAAGAAAACCCAGTTACTAGGGCCGCTCTTAAAGAGCAGCTCAACAATCTCTCTCGCTTAATCAACTACTATGATGATCTCAGTAATTTCTACGATGATTTGGTGCTTGGAAAAATAACAAAAGAAAAATTTAAAGATATAATCAACTATAGTCATATTCAGTTACTTTTTTTAATTCTAACTTCAATATTGGACTGGGAACACTACAGAAACTCTTTTATTTTCCCTGAAGATAAAGAAAAAGAAAAAAAGTTTAAACAATTTCTTACAAAAATAGCTTCTGAAGAAATCAAGAGTATTGATGATATTCGGGAGTTAGAACAAAAAATTTTCCAGGATTTAAAGGTTTAAATTCATTTTTAAAAAATTTTAAAATCTTCTTCCCTTAATTTATCATATTCGTCAAAGATTAAATCAATTTTATTTAGAAGTTTTTTAACAATTTTTTGTTTGTCTTTATGAGCTTGCATTGTATCTAAGATAATTTGTTCAATATCCACCTCATATTCACCTGTAATCGCAGAAATTTTCTTAAATTCTTTTTGACTGATACCTAAGGTGTCCAATTCACTTAAAATTTGAGTCAGATTATCTTCTAATTTTTGAGTGGCACTTTTAGCTTTTATACTTTTATCATGCAATGACTCAATAGTTTTAAGATACTTTTTATCTTCTTCAGAAAGCTCTATCTCTTGAATGCTATAACCCTCAATACGCTCTTTCAAAAGTAATTCCACACGATTGTAGATTGCTATTGCTCGTTTAACATCTAATAACACAGCAAATAAGTCGTATTTTCTTTTTAAACGTGCTTCACATATCCACAAATAACCATCATCATATAGAGTTTTAAGTTTACCTAGGCTACTAATTTCCCACTCATCAAGGGATAATATTAATTGTGATTTATCTATCTCTAACTCTTTTCTTCGCTCTGGTGAGATATCTTCTTTTGATAATTCTTTTTGTAACTTTTTATAGTCTTGTTTGAGGAGAATCGCTTTTAATTTGAGAATATGAGCCTTATTTTCAATATTGGTAATACTTCTACTTTCACCCCTTTCCTCACAAAAGGAAAAAATATCTATTGCCTCATCTAATAAAGATATAAATTTTTTTACATTTGATTTGAAGTAGAATCTTAAATCATATACTTTCTGCAATGCTCGATCAATTTGAATTTCTAATTCAAATATATAGTCAATTAATGATGTTTGTTTTCTTTCTGATAATATTTTTGATTTTTCATCCATGTCCTTAACTACAGATTTCAGAGATAATGCCCAACAAATTCCTCCAGGAATCCAAAATAATATTGCGATAATCATCATATTATAGACACTTCCTAATAATTGTATTAAAGTAAAGGAAATAAGGAGAGTGATACCTTTTCCAGTTTGTTCTGAAAGACGAAATAGGGATGCAGTAGTACCTTTATGCTCGGGTAAATTAACATCAAACATTACAGCATTTCTATTTGCAATGGGTCCCGCACTTAAAGTTGATCCAATCAATGCAAAAATGAAGAAAATTATATAGGAAGGATAGTTAACAAATATTGCTCCAACAGCAATAAAAATATACTGGCCTGTTTGTTCAACGGGAATTGGTTCGGGAATATTTAAAGATTCCACAAAATCTGAACTTATTGGTTTTAACATGAAAAATGCAATTAAGCATAATGGAACTGTTGTAATCATACAAAAAACCGCCAATCTAACACGATTTTTACGATTCCTTCTAAATAATGTATCGCTTAACCTTGAAAGGAGCATATTTCCTAAAATATATCCAATCCCAACTAAACCCCCAAAAATTGTTGCTGTTTGTATACGTATAGCTGCAGGCAATATATTAAAAAAAGATTGGGACAACATAGAAATTAAAAAATATACAATTATCGTTCCCGGGATAATTGCGAAAAATCCTTGAATTATTAGATATTTATTTGTATTTTTTTGTATAATTTGTGTTAATTCACTTTTAGAGATCTTATAAACATATTCTAATTCATATTGGGATAAATCTAATAATTCTGCCTCACTGGCACCTCGTTGTGGAAAGTCCACAAAAAATAATATAAAAGTCACAATAATGCTTATTATTGAGAGAAGAATGAAGGGAAATTTCCACCCAAATCCTAATATGTTTAAAGGGCCTAAAAATGAAGACAAACCCTGGCCAACACCGTTGGATACACTAGAAAGAATAGCAATTGTTCCAAACCAACCAGAACGCTCATCTGGCGGAATAATATCTGATATAATAGAGTATCCTACTGGTAAAACACATCCCAACCCAAAACCGCTTAAAATTCTGGATAAAATCAATACTTCAAAATATTCACTTGTTCCAGTAAGAATCATTCCAATCGTCCAAGCAAAAGCCCCAGCCATTAAGACTTTTGACCTATTTATTCTATCAGTGTAATAACCCCAAAGTAAGGCAAAAAAAGCACTAGTCAATACAAAAAAGGCATCCGGAATTGCTACAAGTGAGTTATCAATATTAAAATATTCTTTTATTACACCATAACTTGGTATTAGCATATTCGCACAAGCAACGGAAATAAATAAAAGAATCATGATTAAAATTACGGGAATTAATTGCGAACCCCTAATTTTAGTAATAGGAATATGAGTCACCTACTTGTGTCAAAGAAATATTAGAAAAAAAAATGATTATTATAATAAAGTAAAATTTAATTGAAAAATCTTATTAAATCAATCATACGTATGGATCCTTCACAATTTCTGCTTTTACAACAATTATTTATTATACAATTTTCACTCTTACAGAGATACATTTTATAAAGTTAAATTCGTATAATTGAATAGAAAGGGTGTAATTAAAACTGACCTATATTGGCAGTGGCCAATTAAAAAATTTGGAGATAAAATCGATTTTTAAAAATAAAATAGAATCTTGGGATTAATAGTTTTCTGTTAAAAAAGAGCTAAATGTAAATATCGAATGTAATTATCTTTATATTAAGAAAAATAATTAATTTGCTTCGATTTTATATTTATGCATTGTGAGTTTTGAAAAAATTTATTTGAAATAAATAACAATTATAGTTAAATCTAAAAAGAGAATTAATTATTTAAAATCTATTTCTGGGCCTGTGGATTAGTGGAAGATCGCTTGCTTGGCATGCAAGAGGTCGCGGGTTCAATTCCCGTCAGGTCCACCATTTTTAATTTCATTATCTTCGCCTTAATCAAATTTTTTTCTAAAATAAATCTATGTAGATTCAACAATAAGATTTAAATATATAGAATTCTTTTTTTAAAGTAAGATACACTATGTATTTTCAACAATTAACTTAATATTAAAATATAAATTGTGAAAAAATATGGATGTTAGTTCTAAGTTTTCTGAAGAAAGTTTGAGAAAAATTGCTGAAGAAAAAATTAATTATAGAATATCTGTTAAAATTCATGTAACTGCTTTCCTCTTGGTGAATGCACTACTCTTTTTTATAAATATCTTAACACTTCCAGATAAGTTATGGGTAATTTATCCATTTTTTGGATGGTTAATTGGATTAAACATCCATACTATGTTATATATTTTATATGCACGGGGAGTATATCCTATGGCAAAAAGAGCTTTTATTGTTAATTTAACTGCTTATCTCTCAACAATGTTATTATTGTTTCTTATTAATATTTTAACTCTCAGTTCATATATATGGGCTATTTATCCAGCCATAACTTGGGGATTTGCTTTGGTCGCACATCTAATCATTTTCTTGCTATATTTTCAACAGTCAAAAATTAAAGAAGATGAAAGAAAATCAAAAAAAGAAATGTCTATTGAAAAAGAACTCCAAAAAATGAAGATTAGATTAGAAAAACAGAAGAAGTAATTTGTGAGAAATTTATGTGGTTTGGAAAATTTTTAGACATTAAAGATCAAGTAGAAGCAGAGACTTCTGAATTTAAGAAGAAATTATTTGCTGATATTAAAAAAGATAAATTGACGCCCTTGGAATTCTCAATACTAGAGAATATTTTTAACCATGAAGAGATTTCAGGTTATGATCTTATTCATTATTTAAACGAACATTTTGCAGGAACTTGGGAAGCCAAATCCGGCACGATTTATCCTATTTTATCAAAATTAAAGGTCAAAGGTTTCTTAAAAACAAGAACTGTTAAAAGCCCAATCGGTCCTTTGAAGAAACTATACCAATTAACCGAAGCAGGAAAAGTGATTTTGAAAGGAAAGGTAAAACAACATTTCTTTGACCAAATAAAATTTATGGAAAATTATTTAAACGAATTAATATCGATATATATTCATTCATTTCCAGAAGAGGAGCATAAAGACAAGATTTCTGAAGTTCAAGATTTAGTAGAAAAATCATTTGAAAGAATTATTAAAAACATTCCCTTAACAGTTGCCTTTAAAGAAACGTGTCCAAAATGTAAAAACGAGATTGAAAGAAAAGTTGCTTTTTGTCCGCATTGTGGAGAACCTATGTATTCAGATAAATCAGAACGTTCACATGTAGAAAATGAGAAGGAAGTAAAAACATAATTATGAAAAACAATTTTATTTTTCCAACTTAATTTTTTTAATTTCTATTGTTTCTCAAATTTTTGAACAGAACCATCTTCTTTACCAATATAAGCAATTGATGCCATATTTATAAAAAGTCCAGTATCGACAATCCCTGAAATACTTAATAATTTTTTATTTAAATCCTGAGGGTCTTTTATGATATTAAAATCAACATCAATAATGAAATTACCATTATCTGTAACGACAGGACCCATTTTGGCTACACCCATTCTTAAATTAGGAACACCACCTAATTTTTTCATCTCTTTCATTATTGGAATGCAAGCTCCGGGCAAAATTTCAAGTGGAACACCCTTTTTCCATTTTTCGCCAAGATATGTTGACTTTTTTCTAAAATCTGCTATTATAATTAATTTTTTAGAATAAGAAGCGAGAATTTTTTCCTGAAGCAGGCAACCGCCGCCACCTTTTATTAAATTAAGGTTTTCATCAATTTCATCAGCCCCGTCGAGATCTACATCAATCTCGGGATTTTGATTTAATGTCCCTAAAGGTAATCCATTTTCAATTATTAACTGCTCTGCCTGATATGATGTAGGAATACAGATGACATCCCATTTATTTTGTTTTACAATTTTGGCTAATTCCTTTACGGCAAAAACAATAGTAGAACCACTACCTATACCAATTTTTATATTATTTTGAATATTTTCTTCAACTGCAAGTTTTGCAGCTTCACGCTTACATTTTTCAATAAGATTAATATCTCCCATCTTTTTCACATTCCATATCTTCCCCCAACTTAGATCCTCCTCAACAACCCCAAAACCCGAATGGCTAAATATGCTGCATTATCACCGCGATCAATTCCCACACAAGCAACAGGTACTCCTGGTGGCATTTGAACAATAGATAATAGTGCATCTAATCCCCCTAAATTATGATTTACAGGAACCCCTATTACTGGTTTTTCTGTTTTGGAGGCTATTACTCCAGGTAAGGCTGCAGATAAACCTGCAACTGCTATAAAAATTAAGGATTTTGTCGAGTTAATGTATTTATCCAATTCTTCGGGATTTCTATGTGCAGAAAGAATTTTAAATTCATGTGGTACATTATTTTCTTCTAACACTTTTAGTGCTTTGTCAAAAACTAACTTATCTGAATTACTACCAGCAATAACTGATACTAATGATTCCTCATTTTTACCTATGTTAAAATTGGACATAATTAATCTAAATATTTTAAAAATAAAAAGAATTCTAATAGGTTCTTAATATTTTCAAAAAAATTTATCAAAAACTATAATGTTATGTTTTGATATTCAAAATCTGTTTATCAAAAAGTTTAATATAATTTTTTTATTTGATTAATTAACATCAAAAACTTATTGTTAAAATAATTTTTAGAAAAAAGAGGGAACTTTAAAAATGGGTAAAGAAATGAATGAAGTATGGCTTATAGATTATGCTCGTACGGCTTTTTCCCGTTCAAGACCAAAACAACCTGAAAGAGATGTATTTGGAGAAATCCGAAGTGATGAATTACTTGGTATGTTAATGAGAGAATTCTTTGATCAAAAATTAGCCGATAAAGGAATCGAAAAAAAGGATTTGGATGAAGTAACAGTTGGTACTGCAATGGCAGTCTATGAAAATTGGACTTATGGGGGTCGACTTCCCTGTTTTATAGCTGAGATTCCAGCGGAAGTACCAGCATTGTTTGTGGATAGACAATGCGGATCTGCTGGTTCGGGAATGCATGTTGGCATAATGGAAATTATGACAGGTTATAGTAAAATATGTTTGGCTACTGGAGTTGAACACATGACCCGAGTTTCAATGCAAAATGATTGGATTAGACCAAACTTGGCTATGGTAAATAAAAAGAGCAAATGGTATAGACCCCAATACGACCTTATGACTACAATAAATATGATCCAAACCGCTCAAAAACTATACGAACAAGAAATACCTGCCTTTACTAAAGAAGATTTGGATAAATTTGGAGTAAGATCTCATAATTTAACGGTTAAAAACCAAAAAGAAGGATGGTTTAAAGGAGAAATTATTCCAATTGAAGGACATGCTGAAGGAAACGTTGAAGAACCAATGATGGTTGATAGAGATATGGCAGCGAGAGCCTCCACCTTAGAAGGTGTTGCAAAATTAAGGAGATTATCAAGGCCTTTCTTTTTAGAAAAAAATGGCGGCAAACAAGGATATTTTGATCGAGAAGGCACTAAAGAAGGAGTAATTACAGCAGGAAACTCATCACCATTAAACGCTGGAGCGACTGCAGCTCTTGTGATGGATGCTAAAGAAGCAGAAAAAAGAGGGCTTAAACCAATGGCGAAAATTGTTTCTATTGGTTGGGGTGCTGTTGATCCATCAGTTATGGGCAGAGGACCTGTCCCTGCAACGGAAATGGCTTTAAAATATTCTGGTCTAACTGCTGATGATATGGATTATTGGGAGATAAACGAAGCATTTACTGTTGTTACTTTAAATTGTATGAAACACTTTAACATTCCGGAAGAAAAAGTTAATGTTATGGGTGGTGCGACAGCAATTGGTCATCCTTTGGGCTCGACAATGGTTAGATTACCAGGTACCTTAGCCCGAATTATAAATGACAAGAAGGCTAAGTATGGTTGTGCTAATGCTTGTTGCGGTGGTGGTCAAGGAGTAGCTGTTATATTGGAAAATCCAAATGCATAGATTAACTAAATTTTTTATATACTTTTTTTTTTAATTTAAATTTCATAATTTGCAAGATAAGTTAAGAAATTATCCAACTTTGACTCATTTAAGACTAAAAAATCTCCATTAATCTTAAATTCGAACTTTTCAGCCCATAAAATAATTAAATTTAACACATCTTCTTTATTCAAATGAAGTATTATTCCTATATCCTCTATTTTTATTTGTGAAGAAATCTTAATCAATCTTTTTAATTTATCAATAAAATCCTTAGGGAAAGAATGAAAATTAATAGACTCTAAATCAGTATCAGATTCATTTGACATTTTTAACATTTTTTCTGACTCTCGTTTCCCTTGGATTGCATAACTAAATGAAGGATCAATTTTTAATGATCGGTTATAATAACATAGAGATAATACATAATCCTTTATATCCTCATAGAGAAGCCCCATATTATATAATACATATTTATCTTTGGGATTTATTTTAAGAGATTTATTATAAAACTCGATTGCCTTTTCAAATTTTTTCTGTTTGAAAGAAAGAATTCCTAAATTATACCAAGCTTTTGTGTTGTTTTTATCTAATTCAATAATTTTTTCATAACATTGAGCAGTTTTTTTATAATCGGGCGTAAAATTATCATCTAAATATAATCCATATTTAAATAGACAATTGATTAAGTGTTTTATTACAATAGGATCATTTACATTTATCTTTAATAAATCTTCAAATTCATCGATTGCCTCCTCATATTTTCCTTGACTAAGCAATAATAATCCTTTTTCTATGTCATTCTGATCTCTATCATTAGAAATATTAACGCACCTAACTAATTAGAGTACTTTTTTGTTTAAAAGATATGTTTAAGAAAAATTAAATAAAAAATATTAAATTTTATTAATAATCTTACTAATTATAACTCTGTTTCATATAAAACTTCTTTAGATTTCTTGATACCTAATTTTAATAATAAAGATCTTAAAGCACTATCAGAGTCGCGACATTTAATGTATGCTTTGTTTATCTTTAAGGTGGTTTTTACATATTTCATTAATTCTCTTATTATGCGCTCTTCTATACTACGTTTGTAAGAATCTTCTTTTTTTGTCATCACTTGATGAATTAGACAATTTTCGTTTCCCAATATATCGATGTATGTAGAAACAAACCCAGCACCTACAATTTCCCCATTTTCTCTTGCTAGAATTATTGAATTTCGATATTTAAGATCGAGAACTCTTTTATTCATTTCTGATTCAAATCGTTCCTTATATGAGAAGAAGTAAGATTTGTTTTCGATAAAATCCTCAAAAATTTCTAAAATTTCTTCTTTATCTTTTCTGGGATCGTATCTATCAATAACAATCATAGATAATTCTCCATTTATAGATGTTAAATTAAATTTAAGTTATAATATTTTGAACTTAACTTTAATCTTATCTTTTTTCTTTTTAAGTGTGTTATTGCAAAATTATTCATATTTAATGATAAAAAAATTTAGAAGTTACAAATTAAAATTAAAATTATTTATTGATTGATAAAATTTCTTTTTATTTTTATTTTTATTATCATACCTATTGTACTAATTTTGATTTAATTATACATTTAGAGTCTAAAATTTATGAAAATTCCTTTCAAAAAAATTGATAAAGAGATTCAAATTCCCATTCCTTCTAAACCCGATGATGCTGGAGCAGATGCTCGGATAACCGGTTTTAAAAAAGTTATTATTGATGATAAAGGTGAAAAACAATTGGAAGTAGTTAAATCCGACACATATATCTTACGCCCTCTTGAAAGAATTGGATGTTCTTTAGGATTTGCAACTGCAATACTCGAAGGATTTTATTTTAAGGTTGTTCCAAGAAGCGGTCTTGCTTTATGGGAGGGTTTAAGTATTGTAAATGCACCAGGAACTATAGACTCTGGTTATAGAAATGAATGGATGGCAATTGTAGTAAACTTATCAAACTCAGATGTTGTTTTGCATAAGGGTGATAGAATTTGCCAAATAATTTTAGCTAAAAAATATGATTATGAATTTGTAGAAATAGATAAACTCCCCGAGTCAGAAAGAAATTTTGGGGGTTTTGGTTCTACTGGTAAAAAATGAAAAGTAAATTAATTAAATCTCTTTCGATATTCTGAATATTTTGCTAATACACCCATACATTTTGTTGGATAATCCCAGAAATCGAAAATAGGAACATCATAAGAGATAAACTTTTGATACCAAGGATATCTATAAGGATATGGTCCAACATAAAATACGGGAATTGAATACTTTTTCATTAAACGTTTTATTGGTTTCAGAACACGGAGATCTATTATTTGTGATAAACTTTTCATTGTTTCGTCAATATACATTCCAGATTTACTCATAGTTTCCATAACATCATCAAAATCGAAGACTCCATAAATTATTATTGCGTCTATCTCATTTGATTTCATTAAAAGTTTAGGAAATTTGAGAAACATATTCAAAAAGTCAATATCGAAAGTTACGTCAATAGGATTACATGCACTGGCAGTAGGAGGAATATATTTTCTAATCTCTGATTGTAAATATTCAGAAAACTCAGGGACTTTAAGACCATACATTTCGGCGGTTTTAACCATCATTGAACCTGAGCCTCCAGAATCTGTAATTATTCCCAATCTATTTCCGTTTGTAAATATTTTATTATTTTGAGCAAAAGATAAAGTTCTAAGATAATATAAAAAATCTGTTATAGAATCAGTGGAGATAATGCCTGTTTCCTTGAAGACTGCATCAAATATTTTTTGATTTCCGCCAATTGCACCAGTATGGCTCATAATTGATCTTGTTGTCGCTTCTGTCCCACCAGCATAAATCGCCACAATAGGTTTTTTAGGAGTTATTTCCTTGACTAATTTAATAAATTCTTTTCCACGCTTGATTTCTTCTATGTATAATCCAATTACGCTTGTTTGAGGGTCTTCTTTGAAGAATTCTAAGATATCAACTAAATCAATATTATTTTCATTACCCACTGATATTGATTTACCAATTTTAACAGCCCAATCATTAGCTTGCCAAAATGTGTGACATGCAATAGTTCCAGATTGACTAGCTATGGAAATATTACCCCTTTCAGGGAAATAATAAATCCACATTGTATTAAAATGAGATTTTATAATCTCTGGCTGATACCAACCATTATAAATACCGAGACAATTTGGGCCAATAAACCTCATATTATATTTCTTCGCAATACTATCTATCTTTTGTGAGAGTTTAGTTCCATCAAGACCAACCTCTCTGAAACCACCAGATGTGATAATTAAACGTTTTATTCCTTTTTGACCACACTCTTCCATTATTTGAGGGATGATTCTGGGTGGTAAAATAATAAATGCTAAATCAGGGGTCTCGGGCAAATCTAGTATATTCTTATATGCTTTCATTCCTTGAACTTCATTTAGCCGAGGATGAATGGGGAAAATTTTCTCTTTAGGAAATCCTCCAGCAAGAATGTTCCTTAATTGCATTGACCCCATTGTAGTAAGTAAATTATTATTTGCTCCAAAAATGCAAATACTCTTTGGATTCAATATAGAGTAAAGAAAATGTGATTCATTTAAGTCTTCTTCATGATTTGAAGTCATTAATAAAATTAATTAAAATTGATATTTAGATTTTTTTTTAATTCTAAATCCAATAATATCACAATTGTAACTGAAATTATTTATTTTTGAAAACGATATAAATAGTAGAAGAAGAGCGTATAAGATAATAAGTAAAATTTAAAAACACTTTTATAATAAAATTCCCTGAGATGTGCTCCAAAATTGTATTTCATAAACCCTCCAAGCTCATTACTAGCCTTTGGAACGAAATCCGGGGTAGAATTAGGAGGGAATAAATGTGTTTTAAGTATGGATGATGTTAGCAACTTAAAATTTGAACAAGAAATATTCACGGAGATTTCATGGGGTGAGTTTTATCGTGAAGAAGGTATTGAGGATCAGATTAAAAGTTTTACCACACAAGAGTATTCATCAATTAGAGAAGATCCTGAAGAATTAACAAAGAGATTGGTAGATGTTATTTATAAAATAATGAATGAAAAGAAACTTTTTTTTGGGATTTTGGACGTTGAAGTTGATGCTTTTATGAATGAGAACGTTGCAATTAACGGATTAGAGTTAGATTATGAAACAGTAAATAGATTAATGAAAGCTCATAAACATGGAAGGGACTTAGATCTTTTTCCAGATTTAATTACTTCTTCAATTGAAAAAGAAGATAGAATAAATATAGAATTTCAGGGCAAGGCAAAAAATTTATTTCATATAATTGGAGAAAGAATTGAAGATTTAGCAGATAAAATTAGAAATGCAAAGGGATTTGGCATTGGATTGGTTGCTACCTCGAGAGGTGCTGCAAATTTTTACATTTTGACCGAAAATATTGTAATGAAAGAAGGTGAGGTAAAGGAGATGATTATTGATCAAGATAATATTGATACGGTTTTTTACGCCATCCAGAGAGAAGTATTAGTTCCAATTTGTTGGTTTAGAATCGATATGGGTATAAGTGCGATAGAAACCTTGGAGTTATGGGAGAAAATAAAGGAGAAACCAGAATTAATTAAAGCAATAAAAAGATATGATGATTATATTCAGGCTTTAATTTATAAAAAATATAAAGCTATGTCTCAACCTCCGAGGGGTAAAGACATTAAGAAAGATTCCAATGATATAACTCCTGAAGAGAGAGAGAAGGCATTGCGAGAAATGGAGAAAACTATAGAAGTTTTAACCAACCATCTAAAAGAAGCGAGAGAAAGAGAAAAATAATTTCTACATCTGTTTTTTGTATTTTTTATTATTCTTTAATTATTCTAGGGGCTTTAAAAAATCCGTCTTGCTTTTCACGTGCATTCTTTAAAGCTTCCTCTTGAGTGAGGGATTTTCCTGGAATATCTTCTCTAAAAACATTTTTTAAACCATCAATCACGTGCCTTGTGGGTTCTACGTTTGTAGTATCAACCTCATTTAATTTTTGAAAGTAGTCTAATATATCATTTAATTGTTTTGAAAAAGTCTCCTTCTCCTCTTCGCTTAAATCAATTAAGGCTAATCTTGCGAGATGTTCGATTTTTTCTCTTGAGATTATTTTTTTGTTTTCCATTAGCATTCAATAGGATTTTTTTAATAATTATCTTCCTTTTATAAGAAAAAAGATTTTGATTATTATTATTATTATTAAAATATGATTTATTATTTTTTTAGAAGGGAATATTGAAATTAAAATTAACTGATTATAAATAAATGAGATAAAAAATGACTGAAAAGGATTTATGGGATGAAATTCCTTACATGGGGTATATTGCTCTTGGAAGAAGGGGTATGGAAAAAATTGAACTTACTCAATGTTTTATTCCGGGTTGTGAAAATAAAAATATAGAGAAATTGAAGCCGATTAAAAAAGAAGAAACAGAAGATGAGGTCAAATTAGTGCAAACTTATTCCATCCATTGTGAGGAGTGTAATAAAACATTCAAACTTTCATTTGAAACACTAAAGAAAGTAGCTAGAAAAAAGAAAAGATCTATAGATGAAAATAATGAAGATCAAAATGAGATCCTTTCTATGGGTTTGATTTATGTCTTTGATGATAATGGAAAAAAAATGCATTTGGGTTTTTTCTAAGTTAAATTTTATTATTGGAGAAATTCAAGATTGAACTTTAATTATTTCTTATTTGATTTGGATAATTGCCTTGTCGAAATTCCTAACATAGGGAATTATTTCGATCAATTACTTGTAGAAACATTGAAGGAATTTGATGTTAAAAGAATTCCCGAATTCAATGAGAGAAAACAGATTTGGTTTGTTGGAAAACAATACATTAATTTGTTAAAATCTTGGGGCATTAAAACCCATCAAAAATTCTGGAAAGTGCTTGATTTAAAAGATTTTAAACAACGGAAGAAATTAATTCATGATGGCAGAATTATGCTTTTTGAAGATGTTTTACAAGTTCTTAAGGAACTTTATAGATTAAATAAAAGAATGGGTATAATAAGCAATACTCCAGATAATATTATAAAATATCAATTGGATTATTTTAAAATAAAAAAATATTTTGATATTGTTGTTGGGTTAGGTGAAGATCAAACCATTTGTAAGCCAGAACCTACTGGAATAAATATTGTATTAAATTATTTCTCGGAAAACGGGCAAATTAAAAGAGAGAAAAACTTTAAAAGAATCCAATCAGAAGCAATTATGATTGGAGATTCTATAGTGGATATTATTTCTGCTAATAGAGCGAAAGTCAAATCTTGCTTAATATTAAGAAAACAACATCATTATACTGAAGAAATTAAAAGTTGGGAATACCAACCTAATTTTATTATTAATCAATTAGATGAAATTTTAAAACTATGAAAAATCCCTAATATATCAAAATTTGATAAAACAATTTTTTAAATAAATTCCTATATTAGATAAAATATGATTGACCAACTGAAAAAGAAACTTAATGAACTTGAGACAAAAAAGAGTGAAATTCAACCAAAGGTTGAGGAGTTAGCAGCAAAAAAAGAGGAAGAAATCGAAGCTGTAAATCAAAAATATTACCATTTAGTTCAAGAAGTTACTATGGACGTTGAAAAATTTGAAAAAGAAATAAATAATGGTTTTATAAACTCTTATATAGATATCGTAATGGAAGAGATTGATACAAAGAGAAGTACAGATGAATATACAGTTACCGATAGAATTAAACAATATCGAGAAGAAATCTCAACGATAGAAATATTTCCTAAGGAATTAATTGAAAAATTAGATAAGGTAATTAGTGGGGAAGACCAGATAGAAGAGATCGCATATTATATTGATGATATTAAAAAAGAATACATTAAATCCTAGATTTTTCAAGTTATATGTTTTTTCGATTAATATTTAATTGTTTTTTATTGAGTTTTAAATTATTGTGGCATTAGCTTTTTGTATCGCTAAAATTTTATAGTTTATTATAATTGTTTTATTATATAATAATCCATCTTCTAGAAATCCATAGCCTAATGCATCTTTATTAGTTATATCATCAATTCTATCTTTATCAAGATCAACAGTTGCACTAATATTAAACGTACGGCCATATCCAACAGATTTTCCTAAGAGTTCATTATAAAATCCCAATATTAAACCATTCTCTACATTCTCATCATACCGTGAAGAAATATTTAATGTAGCATTATACATTTGAATAACAGGATTATAATCATGATTTTCCTCTGCCCAGATGCTATAATTTAATAGAACAAGATCATATTTCTCAATTGTTTCTGTTTCTCTAGGAGTAAATGTAATAAAGATCGCAATGATCAAAATTCCGGATATAGCTAAAAAGATAAGAACCATCCAAATGCTTGTTCGGGATTTGTGATATGCGTACTTTTTAGGAGGTAATGGTTCTTCTTTATTATTATAAGTTTCTTCTTTTGATCTTTTCGGATTGCGTTTTAAATTACCCAACGTTATCAATCATTAATTTAATTATCTATATTTAGAATAGAGATAAGAATTTTAAAAACTTATTTTAGAAAAATATTTTCAATTATCCTTGTTTTATTAAGAAATATTAGAGAGAGATCAATTTTTTGATCTTAATATTACACAATTGTCCCATTAAAAACATATTTTTATAAATAGAATTTCTTAATTATGTATAAAATTGAATTTATTCATCAAACTTAATATTTGAAAGAATTTGCCGACAAAAAAGAGTCTAGTTCAGAATAAGGAGTTAAATAGCAATTTACTGCGCAAGAAAATTTGGAAGATTATAAATTTGCTTGAAGCAAATCAGTTATTTGTTCATTCACGTAAAATTGAAATATCTTTCACTCCAGAGGGAAAGAAAAAAGTAGAAAAAAGAAATCTTCCGGAAATATTAACAATCTGTATGCTTAACGCAATAGCTCCCAATTCCGCAATGTTATTAATTGGTGGGCACGGGGGCGGTAAAACCTCAATCTGTAAATTATTAGGCAGAATGGTCACGGGGAAATCACTCAAAGAAATAGAAGCTTCGATAGTTCGAGGGCATCCACAACTAACGGAGGAAAAGTTAATAGGAACTTTAAAATTAGGGGAATTGATGCAAGGAAAGGAAATAGTCAGTTGGAGAAGATTTGTGATAGATTTCTGGAAAATAATTGATGAAGTGAATCGGTTGTCTCCATATGCTCAGGATATATTACTATCATTGTTAGCTGAGGGGCAAGTTAAATATTTTGACGAGGTTCAAAATATTTCAAAATTTAGTTTATATGCAACAATAAATCCACAAGATGTGGGAACTTTTGAATTATCGGAACCTTTTTTAGATAGGTTTGGTATATCAGTTCAAATTTCCATGCCAACAAGTCATGATCTTCAAATTATATTAAAAGGTAAAGATGAAAAATATAGTGGTTACGATGAGCTTGTTCAAGTGCCCCAGGTATTAACACTTGACGATCTTATGGAGATTTGGTACCAAGTTGATAAGATAGATTTCACTACAGATGCTAATAATATCATTCATGCAATAATTCGTGAGTTTACTTTATGTATGCGAATTGATAAAGGAAATATTGAGGAATTAAAACCAGGTGAAGGTTTATGTTCCGGTTGTCATTTTAACACGAAGGTAAATATTTGTAATAAGGTTTCTTCAATATTAAGCGTTAGAGTAGCAAAAGATCTTCTGAGATATTCAAAAGCATTGGCATGGTTATTGGGTTTAAATAAAATAGTGCTTCCTTTAGTGGTAAATATTGCACCATATGTGATTTCACATAGAGTTGATTTTACTGATAGAGAATTGAATGCTAGTCCATATTATGGAAATAAATTATATTATACAAAAGATTTGATTGATAATGTTAGAAAGAGATATTTAAAGCGAAAAGAGGCTTATGATGTTTTAGATAAATTTAGATTAGGCGAAGGTTCAGAAACCGATTTGCAGACATTAAAGAAATATGTTAATAATGATTTAATAGTGAAACTAGATTTAGACCCATTAATTAAGACATTAAATAATAAAAAATATGCAGAAGTTGCGAAAGAAATTACAGCTGCTTCAAAGAGAAATGATATTGAAATACTTTCTAAAATTAAAGATGATTTATTAGAAAACATTGAATTTCCAAATCGCGGGGATTTAATAAATCGTTGTAATGAAGAGTTATATAAACAAACCATAAGGGTTTTTAATTTCAAATATAAATATTGGCAAGATATATGGGCTTCAATAGCCGTAGAATTTCCTGAGTTGGATGAATTGATTAAACAGTCTTTTGAGAAACGGCAAACGAAACAAATCAGGACTAAAGATTTATTAATTGAGATAAATGTTTCTGGTACAAGTGAGAATTCAACGGTGAATTTTGGTATTTCTGGAGGATCAGATGCTTTAAAATTGAAAAAACTAATCGAAAAAGAACCTTTTATCGAGGAGAACAAATAACTGCCACCTAAATCAAAAAAGGTAAAACTCAAGAGTCGAAAAGAAGTCTCTAAAAAAATATTGCTACAAAATGAAGAAAAACTAAGAGATCTTGCAGGAATCGCATGGTCTAAGGCTTTAGAAGAATATTTTTACCCACCTTTATCAATTCCAAACTTTAAATTTGATTACACTCGTATTGAAGGGTTTTATATTGATATATCTGAACAATGGCAAATAACTATGAATTTGGCTCAAGCACCATTGTTTATAGAAAATAATGATTATGTAAGATATTTTTTTGTTAATGCTATGCACGAAATTGGACATTATGATCTTATTCCTTATGATGGGTTAATAAATGCACGTCTATTAAGTGCTGCAATGAAATCAGTTTCTTATATTTTTGCTCCGATTGTTGTAAATTTTTTTTCTGATTTAATTATAGATACAAAATTACATCAGAAATATCCAGAGGATATGTTATGGGAAGCACAACACACCTTTAATGAAATTATAGGTAAGAAAAAGAAAATTGCACCTTTTGCCGAATTGATCTTTAGAAGTTATGAACTCTTATGGACTCAAAAAATCGATGAAAAATATGATTTCAGGGAAGTAAATGATACTGCAAAGAGAATTACCAAAATTATTAGGAAAAATTTTGAAGATGATTCAAAATGGGAGGAAAAAACGAGAAAAATTGCTGCAATATTGAAACCAATTGTTAATGATACATTTACGCTTATCGGAGTTGGGGCTAGATCCTGTACTGAGGGAAATACTCGTAGATTTTCTGATGATGGTAAAGGAAATATTATAGAAATGCCTGAAGAAATTGTTCAAATAATGGGAAATCCATTAGAAAATCGAAATTCAGATAGGATTAAAAGTAATAATGAGGATGCGAAAAACAGGAAAGCTGAAGAATTTGCAAAAGAGAAAAATTTCAATGAATTTGGATCACCAGCAGTGCAAGCGGGTATTTTAAAAAATGGGGAAGTTTTAAACACATGGTATCGAGGTTTGGCTAAAGATTTAATTTCAATTAAACTATATGAGAAAAAACCAAGTGGATTAATGCCAGCATATCCAGAAACTTGGAGGATAGGGGATCCTCTAGAAGAACTTGATGTTGTTCAAAGTTTATTGAATTATCCCAAGCTTATTCCTAATATTACTACAAAAAAGTGGGTTTCTATAGAAGGACCTGGGATTATGCAAGAAAAACAACTTCCAGACTTAATGATCGTTTTAGATTCATCTGGTTCTATGAATTGGTCATATTCTAAAAGAATAAGTAAGAATTCAAAATCACCATATCATATTGCCTTAGTAGCTGCGTTTGCAGTATTACATTATGTTGCTAAAAAGGGGTGTAAATTTAGTGTCATTAATTTTTCAGGGAGAGCGGATATTTGTGATTGGACATTTGATTATATCAAGGCAGAAAAAAGATTATTAAAATATCAAGGAAGTGGAACGGTTTTACCCATAAAATCTATGAAAGAATTAGCAGAGAAGGCAGAAAAGAATATTTTAATCATCTTAGTCACAGATTTTGGGTTATATAATTGGAAACCTGCAAGAAAAGGAATGTTAGAAATTTTGAATAAAGGACATAAAATTGTTGGTTTTTTTATCAGTCCATCTTTTAGACAAGATGGAGATGAACGATTTAAAGAGTTATACGATAAGGGAGCGATTTTTTATCAAATTTCAAATGTTAGTGATTTGATAGATCTAGTTATTAAAGAAGTAAAGAAAAATTATTAGGTAATATTCTGCATTTTAGAATTTCTACAGAAATTCTTTAAGATTAATTTGTGAGTTATCCTTTAATTCAAAATAATCAAAAAAATGAGTAGTTAGAAAAACCTTTTTATTGTTTTCTTCAATAAATTCTTTCTTTTTTAATGTTTTTATATAATTATATGCTGAACTTCCAAATTTGGAAGAGATTTCTCTCTTACTTACATTGGGGTGTTTAAAAATCACATATGCTAATATTTTAATTTCAAATTGATTGAATAAGTCGCCGAGTGTAAATTTTTCGACTGCATTTATTATCTCTTTTTTTACGATTAATTCAAATCGTTGATCGGAATATTCTATAATTTTTAACACTGTATCAAATAATTTGTATTCTTTTTGGATATCATGGATTGCATTTATTATTCTTTCTTTTGAGGTTTTTGTTAAAATTTTTAAAAATTCTCGAATTTTAACAGGACGTCGTGCTTGAAATAAAATGGATTCAATAGTTCTTTTAAATTCATCATATTCTAAAATTTGTCTTAAATATATTTCT
Source organism: Promethearchaeota archaeon (assembly GCA_030606485.1). GTDB lineage: Archaea > Asgardarchaeota > Lokiarchaeia > Sigyniarchaeales > SOKP01 > 6H3-1. The sequence continues at coordinate 788,883 of JAUWGH010000001.1, forward strand.
GCTTTATCAATAAATGCTGAATCTTCACAATCGAAATTATTATCGCTATTATTGAATCCGTATTCAATTTGATTACTCAGCAATTTGCGCTAAAGCCTCCCTTATATTAATATTGACAACTTGACTAATTCCATCAGTAATTGAAATTCCTAATAATTGGTCGCTTCTTTCCATAGTTGGTTCTTTATGAGTGATTAAAATAAATTGTGATTTGGAAGAAAGTTCTTTAATCATCTCTGCTACAAGAATTGTATTTATCTCATCTAAATTTGAATCAATCTCATCAAGGATATAATATGGTGATGGAACATATTGTTGGATTCCCAATATCAGGGCAATTATAGTAAGAGCCTTTTCTCCACCTGAAATTGATCGAATCTGACACCACTTTTTGCCCCCAGGTCGTGCCATTATTCTTAGACCGCCCTCAAAAGGATCATCATGATTTTCTAATTCTAGCTTAGCTTCTCCATTTGGACTTAATTTTGAAAAAATCGTACCGAAATTTTCATTTATTTGATAAAAAGTTCTCATAAAGACATCTTTTTTCTCTGTTTCAATTTGCTCTATGAAATCAAGAATTGATTGTCGTTCATTTACTACTTGATTATGTTTTTCAATTAAATCTTCATATCGGTTCTTAATTTTATCATATTTTTCAATTGCTCTCATGTTGACAGGTTCAAGTAACGCTTTTTTCTCTATACAGTCTTTAATAATTTCATCTAATTTTTGCTGAGAAATCGATATCTTTTGTTTGATTTCTTGAGGGATGGTATTTTCTTCCTTCTCAAAAAAATGTTCGAAATTTTCTCCGAATTCGGTTTTAAATTCATTCAATTGTTCAATTAGATTTTCCATTTTATTCTCTAATGTATTAACTTGAAGTGACTTAGGATGAATTGATGATTTCATCTCTTCAATTTTTATCCTTAGATCTGTAATTTTTTTTATTAATTGATTTTTTTCATCGATATATTGCCCAAGAATCTGATTTTCTTCCAATATCTTCTCATTAATTATATATATTTCTGAATTTATTGATTTAAGAGACCCATCAATGGATGCAATTTCAGATAAATTAATTTTAATTGTTTCTTCTTTTTTAGAAATTGTCTGTTCAATTTCTTTAATATGATTTTCAAGGAAATCCTCTAATTTTGCTTTGATTTTTGTAATTTTTAATTCAAGTTCTGAAATATTACTTGTAAGGTGGCCTTTTTCTTCCTCTAAAATTTGAATGTCGTTTTTTATTTTAATATTTTTACTATTTTGAATCCCTTCTTGCAATTTTTTCTCTTGATCTTTTAAATCAGATATTTGATGAATAATTCCATCTAATACCTTCTTATTCTCCGTAAAACTTATTTTAACTTGATTATTTTCATCATCAATTTTTTGAATCTCGCTCTCTAAGGAATTTAACTCCTTTTCTTTTTCATTTATTCTTTCTTCAAAAAGATTTAATTGTTGGGTTATTTCGTTTAGAGAATTATTTCCTTGAATTCTAGTCTTATAATATTCAGTTATTTTCATATCAATCTGCTTAAGTTCAGAAAGTAACATATTTTCTTTATTTCTTAGTTTATTTAAGTCCTCTTCAAGTACTGGAATTTCAGATTCTTCAATAGTTTTAAATGAGAATCCCATTCTTTTTTTATGGGAACCTCCATGCATTAAATGCGAAACTTCCACTATATCTCCTTTTATTGTAACTTTTCTCGCACTTATTGGCAATTTTATTGCTGTTTCTAAATCCTTAACGATTATTGTTTTACCAAAAACAAACTCAAACGCTTTTACAAATTGAGAGTTAAATTGGATTAAATTAACAGCTCTACCGATTACATTTTCATTAAGATTAATTGTAAAATTTGGGTAATTTACCTTAATTTTATCTAATGGAATAAATGAAGCACGTCCGATTTTATTTTCTTTCAAATATTGAATACATTCTTTAGCAGTTTTTTGAGAATTTACTATAATATAATTTAATTTTGCACCACCAGCTACTTCAAGAGCAATATCATATTTCGAATCAATTTTTCCCAACTGTGATATGGTCCCAAAAATCTCGCCATTTATTATACTTGTATCCTTAATTTTTAGAATTGCCTCTACTGCTCGATTTTGACTAAAATTTTTAATTGTTTTTATTTTAGATTTGAGAGAAATGAGTTGAATATGTCTATCTTCGATAATTTCTTGTAATCTTTTGATCTCGTTAAGTATTTTAATTTTTTCACTTTCTAAATTTATAATATTGTGGGTAATAGTTCCTGTTTTTTCATGCTCTTTTCTTTTTTCATTTAATTGTATTAGGTTTTCTTTAAAATTCTGGAGTTCTCTTTTTAATTTGGTTATTTTCTCCTGTGTATTGAGTCTAATATTTTCGAAATTTTGCTGCTTATTTTCCAGAACTTTCATTTCTGAATAAAGTTGATTTTTTGTTTCTTGGTCTTTTGAAATTTTTTCTCTTAAAATTGATAATTGCTGTTGGATTTCTATATAGGTGGAATCGATTTTTTCTAATTTTTTTTTCAAAACATCCAATTCTTGAATTTTAATCGTTAAACTATTATGATGTATATCTTTTTCTTTCTCGAATTGAATTAATTCTTGTTTTAAATTCTGCTTTTCTTTTTGAATATTTCCTTTTTTATTTACAGATTCGATTATTTCTTGCGATAACTTGTCTATTTCTTTATTTAAATGTTCTTTTGAAGTTTCATATTTCACTTTTTCTGTTTTTAAATCATTAATTTTTTTTGTTAATTCTAACAATTCATCAGATTCTAGATTCTTTATCTTTTTATTAATAATTTCGAGACTTTCATTTATTTCACTTAAGAGATTTCTATTATTTATGATATTTTTTTCTATTTCATTAATTTCTTGATTAATTACTAATTTTTTCTCTTCAATTTTCCTTATATCAGTGCGAATAGAATTAATTTTTGCAATCAATAAGGCTTTTTCCGTATTTTTTTGTTCATAATCTAAACGTTGATATTCTAGTGCATCATTTTTTTCAGACTCAAGATTGGTCAGTTGAATAGAAACTTCGTTTAAAAGAATGGTAATACGAGATATGTTTTCTTCAACTTTTTCCAGCTGTTTTTCTGCGCTTTCCTTTTTTTCATTATAAGATGCAATTCCAGAAATTTCATCAATTAAAATACGCCTTTCCAAATTCGTCATATTTATTATTCGAAATAACTCTCCCTGTAATATCAGATTTGTAGAATTTGGAATAAGATTACATAAATCCATTAAATCCTGTAAATCCCTTCTGGTTGTTCGTCTTCTATTAATATAATAATTCCCGTTGCCTTTACTATCAATTTTTCTTGAAATAATGACAGCTTTACTATCAATAGGAATTTTTCCATCTGAATTATCGAAAATAATATCAACTTGCGCAAAATTAGAAGGACTTTTCTCGACAGAACCCCCATTGCAAATTAAATCTCTCACATTTTTTACTCTCAGCTTATTTCCTGATAACTCTCCAAGAGCAAAAACGAAAGCATCTAAAACATTAGATTTTCCTGATCCATTAGCCCCTACAATTGCAGAAAATCCCTTGTCAAAGTATATTATAGTTTTATTTCGAAAACTCTTAAAACCTTGACATATTATTGATTTAATATAAGGCATTTTTTAACCCATAGATGAAAGGAGTTGATATTAAATCTGATTTTCTTTAAAAAATATCTAGATGTATTTCTAAATAATACAGAAAATTATCATATCAAATAGAATAATATCTACGTAATATGAATGAATAGTTAAATTCAGTTGACTTTTTTTACATTTAATTTATTGAAATTGGAATATATCAACAATATAAGGAAAATAAGAGATAATTTTTGAGTGAATAAATTTTAAGTTAGTTAATTCTTAGTTTTGCTTCGTATTTCTTCTATAATAGTGGCATATTTTTCAAGTAGTTTAATTAATTTTTCTTTATCAGGAACTCTTTTTAATTCTTTTTCAAATTTGGGATAATATTTAATTAATTTATCATAAAAAGAATTTAGAGATTCTTGTAATTCGTTTTCATTTTTAATTTTCTTAGAAATTGATTTTAAAATATCTAAATATTTTGATTGTGTTAGACAAGAAGCTAGTTTTTTATAATAATAAATAACGGTTTTTGAATAATCTTCGGGATGGAAATTTATTAAATAATTATCTATATCGAAATCCCAATGCGGTATAAAGTTTATAAATTTATCATCAGGATTTTCTTTATTGTCTAAAAGATTTAATTCAAGATTTGATTTATTTAATTCCTCTAATAGAGGATACAAAACACCTGAACTAACTTTTGTTTCTAATTCAATTATTGGGACAATCTCAGAGATTAAGAATTTATATTCTGGATATTGTTCGGGATTTTCAATCCGATAGATATATTCTTTTTTAATTAATTTAATAATTCTATCCTCAAGAAACTCATCATGCTCTTTTGTAAATGAAACCGTTTTTTCCTTTATAGATTCAGTATGTTTTTGCTCTGATATTACTTTTTTTGAAAAATTAGTAGAGAGAGATTGAATGAATTTATCTGAAGCTTTCTCTTTATCAATTTTTTTTTGAAGTTGCATTGCATCACCAGGCTGTTTTTGAAGGGTTTCTACTAGTTGTTCTGATAGATAATGCCTTGCTTTTTTAGCAGCTTCTCCTTTCTTTTGAAATTTTTCGGTAATTGAAGTGAATTCAGCATATTTTCTTTCGGGACCTTCCTTTTCTTGTCGTGTTAATACTCTAAAATCAACTTTCTTGTCATCAATTTTACGAATAATTGAATAAACAATTCCCTTAGATAATTGCGATGCTTTTATTAATTCTTTTTCAATTAAATCAATTGGAAAGGCTTCACCCCTTCGAATAAATTCATTTCTCAAAATTTTTAATATTGTTTCCATACTTTTTTCTTCTTCTTTTACAATCTCTTTCTGAATTCGCATAAACATTGAAGTTTCATGAGGTTTTAAGTAATAAACCAAAATAGTAAGTCCTAAGAATATTATCATAATAATTGAAATTAAAAATCGATCATGCATTAATAATTCTGAAAACCCACCAATTTCTTGATTTGGAGTGCTAGTAGCTACAGCGAATCGTGATATGGTTTGTCCTAAAACACAAGCTAAAAAAAACATTATTAAACCGTCTTTTTTAAAGAATAAAATTCGCCATCCCAGAGTACCTCCAATTTTTCGTATAATTCTTATTAAAAATATCATTGAAATCAAAAATTCAAAAATAAATAGATACCCAATAATATTTGAGGCTCCACCAAAAGCTCCTTTTAATGCATCTGATGTTTCTGGTAGAAGAATAGTATATAATGTCACTTGGTAAATTTGATAAAAAAATATGAAAAAAACAATTATAGCAAATGTAAAATTATCAAATAATCCCGCTCTTCTGGTTTCTGCTCGCTTCCTAGTAAGAATGAATTCAATAATTATAAACACAATAGTTGTAATCAGTGAAATATATATTAATGGCATTACTCTTTTCATTTCAATTAAATAAACTTCAGTTGATCCTATTGGATTTAAAGTTCCCAACAGATCTAGAGTGAGAAAAACAATAAAAGCTCTAAAAAACCAAGAAATAATTACTAAAAATCCTAAAATTAGAAAAGGAATTAAAAAGATTATGAAATTCCTAAAAATTGAATATTTTGACACTACTTTTGCCTCAATTTTAGTAGAAAATTTTCTTGAATACGTATAAAATCTTGAACTTTGTAAAATTAGCCAGATCATAGCTAATATTAAAAGAAAGCTCATGTAATTAAATTGAAATAGAGTATCTACTAAGGAAAATAGAAAAAACCATCCCGTAATAAGTCCAGAAAAAATTACTATTTGCTTAATAGCAGTATTTTTTTCAAATATAAATTGTCTTATTTTATCCACGCTAAATAATATAGAGAGTGAAAAATAAAAAAAAATTAATGCATTTCCAAAAATAAAAGGATCTCCAAACATCACAATTTGGAAAAAAATATTATCAGGATTATTAATATTAAAAAAAATCATAAAAGAAAAAAACAAAAAAATTCCAAATAACCCCCAAAATTTTTTTCCAAAATAAGATTTTGGAGGTTCTTTGCCTTTTACATAAATCTCTTTATTGAAAATGACTCTTTTAAGATTATAATAAATGTTTTTCATTTTTATTTTAAATTTGTTGTTATTTAAACCCTTAACTAAATAAATTCACATATATTGATAATACAATCTAAATTTAATTATATAATATTTAATTTCTGGCTTAATTAAAATATTTTATAACTAAAAAATTTAATAACCTTTTATATTTAAATAATGAAAATGGCAGTAGCTGGTAAGGGAGGTACAGGCAAAACATTAATTGCGGGAACATTAGCTAGATTATTTGCTCAAGATGGTTATAAGGTTCTAGCTATTGATAATGACTCATCTATGAATTTAAGTTATTCTATAGGGATTGATGAATATATCCGTCAAAAGATAGTCCCAATAAAAGAAATGCTTGACCTTATAGAGCAAAGAACGGGACAAAGACCTGGTACAGCAAGTGGGGGAATATATAATATAAACCCTAAAGTCTCCGATATTCCTGATAAATATAAAATCTATGGTCCTGATGGAGTTCAATTACTTGTTGTTGGTTCAATTGAGGAACCGGCCACGGGATGTCTTTGCCCAGAAAATGTTCTAATTAGAACTCTTCTTTATAACCTTTTTGTGCAAAGAGATGAAGCAATAATTGTGGATTTTGAAGCTGGATTGGAACATTTGGGAAGAGGCACTGGTAAGGGAATAGAGATCATGCTTATTGCAACAGAACCGTCAATAAAGTCAATAGAATTAACTAAACATATACTAAAATTGTCAAAAGGATTAGGAGTAAAAAACAATTTAATTGTATTGAATAAAATTAAAGACGAAGCAGAATTAGAGATAATTAATAAAAAATTGAAAGAAATTGGATTAAATTCATTTCATGTTATTCCTTTTGACCCAGAAATTGGAAAAGCTGATTTAGAGGGGGTTGCACCACTCGATTTTAATCCAAACTCAAAAGCCGTTCAATCGATTCGAGATTTGTATAAAAAATTAAAAGAATTCAAACAAAATTAATAGTAAAAAATTTATATATGAAAATTTGATTTTAGAGTATAGGGAAAAATTTTTTATGAGCGAAGATAATTTAAAACTTCAAGAATATGTCAGAAAAGCAATAGAACTCTTGTGTCAAAAGAACTTTTCAGATGTAGTTATATTAAGCTCTTATAAAATCAATTCCGTTTTACGAGAGTATTTTGGTGTAGATATTAAAGTGGATAGAGTTGGTCGAATGCTTGCGAATATTGCCAAGAAAAATCAATTAAAAAGACTTAAAACAAATATTCCTAAATATTCTTTAAAAATCTCTCGTTTATCAAAACTTAAATTCTAGACATATTGAATTAAAAAAGGATTTATATTTTTTTTACTTTCTTAATAGATTTTTGTAATGTTTCTAATTGAGAGGCTAATTTTTCAGTTTGTTCTTTAGTTACAGATAATTTATCTGAGATATTATTAATTTCCTCATTTAAGATCTCGTTGAATTTGGTTGATATTGTATTAACTTTCTGATTTATTCCCGATATTGTTTTTTCCGTATTTTCATTTGTATTATTAACAATTTCAGTTTGTTTATTTACATCTTGAGAGATTTTTTCTTGAATTTTTTCCAAATCCTCAAAAATTTTTGAATTTTGTTTTATTTTTTCTCCAATTTCATTTATTTTTTGACTAATATTTTCATTGATAATTTTGACAATATCTTCAACGATAAGATCAATGTTATCATTAATTTCTTTTGTAAGTTCAATTTCAGAATCTAATCTTTCTTGTACTTGGTTTTTGATTTCCAATTTAAATTCTTCCATTTGAGTTGATAAAGTTTTTTCAAACCATTCTTCTACTTTTTTAATACCTAAATCTATTGAATTCTGCATAATAGAAATAGTATTAGCTATAAAAGCTGAACTCTTAGAAGTACCAACTGTAATATCATGCGTCCATTTATTTATTTTGTCTTGAAATGTTGGTAAAAAATTGTCTTTAAGTTCTTGGGTGCCCTTCACAAAACCATCTATAGTAGGCTTTAAGGGAGATTCCTCTTTCATTTCAACTATCTCTCCTTCAGTAGGTTTAGGAATTTCTTGAAGGTCTCCAATTTCATCATATTCTTTTATTATAATGGGACTTTCTTTTTGGGATTCTTCAACTAGATTTTTAATAATTTTGAAAAAATCTAAGGAATCTGGAGGCTCGACTTCTACAACAATTTCATGATAATCACTTTTTTCACCTAATTTATAATTATCTAATCTGAAGGATTTAAACCCTAATGAATCGTTTTTTCCCATTTGGGAATGATCAAATACAACTGCAAAGGCATCGGGTGTTCCTTCCTTTTGCCAAAATAAATGATTTTTAATATCTGTATTTGTAAAAATTAATCCTAATCTTGGGTGGCTATGATACCAACCAATTATAGACATATTCTTTTTATTAGCCTCTTCATCAATAGAAGCAAATTTCTTGTAATCTAGATCATTAAATTCGATATCAATACTTGATCCATGATTTATAGGAACAGCTTCATAACAAATTAGATTTTTTCCTTTTTCTGCCTTTTTTCCGATACAAACACCTAGAACTTCTACATTTTTCTCAAGACCTTCGCTACCGAAGCGTAAAACATGAGAAATCATAGTAATATAAGCATCTGATTTTATTATTACTTTTCCTTCATGTGAAAAATCTTTATCAACTACTTTATCTTGAGAAAGTCTTTTGCCAGGTGGCTTAAGTCCTTTATCCAGGGGTGGTTCTTGAGACATTCTTTAAGAACCTCCTTGATTTTTGTCGTTAATATCTTTCAATTTTTGAATATTATTAGACACTTCATCTAAGATTGAAAGAGTAGAATCTAAAGAACTAATAAGATCGTTTTGCTTCTTTTTTATTTCATTAATTTCCTTTATTAAAGGTTTTAGAGTTTTTTCTAATTGTTTTTTAATCTTTTCTGCGTTTGAATCTATTTCTTGCACCGTTTTATTACCTAGTTGATTAATTTTCCTGGAAACCTCATCAATTAATTTAGTATTTTGAATTATATGATTAGAATTATTCTCATAACTAGATTTTAATGAAGTAAATTTTTCTTTACTGTTATTGATTAATGAATCTGTTTCATTAATTAGTGTATTTATTTGTTCTGTGAATATTTTAGATATATTCGATTCAATAGTCTCTTTTAATTGGTGAATAGAACTTTTTAATGCATTTTTATTAATATCTAATGTGTCTAATTTATCATCAATATATGTTTCCATATCTCTAAATATGTCCATAATTGCAAATTTAGTCCAGGTGTGTAATTCCCTTAGACCATTTGATAAATTTTCCTTTAGAGATATTAGACCTTTTCTAGTTTTTAGATTGATATCAATTGTTAATTTAGTTGTTTTTTGACCCCATTGGTTTAAATATCTAATTAATGGTTCAAAGAATGAATAAGTAAATTTTGAAATACCATCATTCAATGATTGCATTAATTCCATTAAGTTTAAATCAGGTTGTTTTGCCATCATTTGACCTTGACTAGGAATAGAAATTTCTCCAAATATATCTGGAATCTCATTAATTTCTAAAATAAGAGGTTCTTTTTTATGTATGTTATCTATTAAATTTTTAATTTCATAATAAAATCCAATATTATCAGGAGGTTCTACGATATATTTTACATCATGATAACTAGTTGGTATTTCCGTAAAAGATGGTTTATCTAATCGAAAGATTTTAAAACCCATATTTCCTTGCTCCTCCAATAGTTCGTGATCGAAGACAATACCAATTGCACTGGGATTTGGATTTTGAAATCCTAACTGATTTATAAGGTCAACTGCTGAGAAAAAAACGCCCAAACCAGGGTGAGAGTGGTACCAACCAACGGAAAACCAACCCTTATCAGCAACCTCTGCATCGATACTTGCAAATGATATATAATCTGCTTCAGCAAATTGTACTTCAATTTGACCTCCATGATTTATCGGAATTGCATCATGTACTATAACATCTTTAATTTCTCCAGACCCTTCTAATTCTCCTAACAATACACCCATGCATTCACTGTAATTATCAGGATCCTTAATTTTTGAACCAAACCGTAAAACATGAACAAGCATTTTATAATAAGCTAATGGTTTAATGATTACCTTCGAGTTATCAATGAAATTTTGCTTTTGTGTGTGTGCCATATTCAAAACTTCTTAATTAATTAATCTCATTTTAATTTTCATATACCAATATTATTTTTTGAGTTTTTATAATATTATCCAAATTCAATTATTATTCTAATTAGCTGTGTTTAATTTAAATTTAATATTAATTTGGAAGATATGATCTAAATAATGAAAGTTTCATAACTCAATTTTAATATTTATAAAAAACTTTAAAAAGAGTATTAATTGTAATCCTTGAATTCCTTTCCACAACTTGGGCAATGCTTTATCTGAAAACCACAGAAAGGACAAAAAATCTTTCCTAAAGCTCTTTCTTTTAACTCGTCTGTTTCTGCAGCATCTTTAGATGGAATCTTGGGAAGTTCTTTCTCAGTTGAAATTATTTCAGGAGATTTTTCTTGGATAGTTGATTCTTTTTCTACATCATGTTTTTGAGAAACTGCTTTAGCTTTTGTTCTTTGGAGAAATTTTTCTCGTTCTGATAATTCTTCCTTAACCCATCCTTGAGTTCTAGGCCTTTTTAATTCTGATTCTGGAACCTTCTCTAACTGTGCTTCCTTTACTTCTTGAATTGGGATTATAACTTTCTTCTTATCTTTATTCTCTCTTGCTTGTCTCAATAAAAATTGAGTTGTTTTCATGATTTGATGAGGATTTATATTTGGGATTGCAACTGTTTTGAGGACCCAACTGACGATACGATTTCCATTTGGTGTAATTCCCTCAACATTATCGTAAATATAAGAATCTATAATTGTGTCTCTTCCTTTCATTAATCTAGATGCCCATTTTTCATTAATTTGTCCTAACTGTAATCTGTAGGAAGTCCCAGCAATTCCAAGCTGAGAAGTGAGTGGTTCAAAATCTTTTTCAGACATGATTTTACCCAAATTGAAATTTATTACAATGATATAAATAATATTTATATTTTTATAATTAATTCTAATTTTTTATATCTTTATTGTTTTTGACTGAATTTTAGTATGTGTTTAATTATAAAACTGATGAAATTTTTAATATTAAAAATCTCTGTAGTTGTTGATATTTTATAAAAATGATATTTTTTATATTATGTCGATTCTCTCCTTATATTTAAAAAGAAAATTCCCCTAAATATTAATGCTACAATAAATATTCTTAAATATTTTGGAACTTCTAAAATCAATGGAATTAAAAAGAATAATTTTTATTTTTATTAAGGGAGAGTATGAAAAAATTGGAAGATTTTAATGAAAATGATGAGGATTTCAGTTTAATCGATTTATACCCTAAATATGTAATCAATTCTAAAGGTATACTTAAAGATTTTGATATTACATATATCGCAAGATCAATTAATAGAGAAACTGGATTGGAATTTGAGACTTGTGAGAAAATTGCTCAGGAAGTTCTCCGAAAAATTATTGGACAAGGGTTAAAAAGAGTTTCTTCCACGTATATTAGAGAAATAGTATGCCTTGAATTAACTGCAAGAGGATTAGAAAAATTTAGAAACATTTATGCTCGCTATATTAACATTAGTATGACCAAATTCTCTTTAGATGAGGATTTTATTGAAAAATTTAAAAAAATTCACCCAAAATGGGGTCCCCTAGGTTATATTACTTATAAAAGAACTTATGCAAGATATATAGAAAAAGAAAACCGTAAGGAAGAATTTTGGGAAACACTGAGAAGGGTTGTTGAAGGATGTTTCTCAATTCAAAAGGAACATTGTGTAAAATTGGGTTTACCATGGAGCGAAGATAAAGCTCAAAAATCCGCTCAAATAATGTATCAAAAAATGTGGGATTTTAAATTTATTGCTCCAGGTCGTGGATTATGGATAATGGGAACCCCATTTATTGATAGACATGGCTCTATGGCCCTTAATAATTGCGGCTTTGCCTCAACTGAGGATATAGATATTAAAGGGACGATCCCATTTGAATGGACAATGGATGCATTAATGCTGGGTGTTGGTGTAGGATTTGACACAAAAGGGGCAGGAAAAATAATTATTAAGAAACCAAAAGAAGATGATTTTCTATTTCGCATTCCAGATAGAAGAGAAGGATGGGTTGAAGCATTAAAGTATACTTTAGAGGCATATTTTTTTGAAAAAACCATACCAAAATTGGATTATTCCTTAATAAGACCGGCGGGGGAATTAATTAGAGGATTTGGAGGAATCGCCTCTGGACCAGAACCGCTTGAAAAAATGATTGAAAACATTAAGGATCTTTTAAACCAACGTATTGGAGATAAACTTCGTTCAACAGATATAGTCGATATCATGAATTTTATTGGTAAATGCGTAGTTGCCGGGAATGTTCGCCGGAGTGCTGAAATAGCCCTTGGAGATATAAATGATACGGAATTTATAACTATGAAGCAAGATAAGGAGAAATTAACGTCCCACCGCTGGGCAAGTAATAATTCAATATTTGCAAAAATTGGTATGGACTATTCATTTGTTGCTGAACAAATTGCAAAAAATGGAGAGCCGGGTGTATTATGGTTAGAAAATTCCAGAGCTTATTCAAGAATGGCTGAGCTACCCGATTATAAAGATAAGAAAGTGGCTGGCGTAAATCCTTGTGGAGAACAGAGCCTTGAATCATATGAGCTATGCTGCTTGGTGGAGTCCTTTCCTTCAAACCATGAGTCCTATGAGGAGTTTCAAGATACACTAAAATATGCATATCTTTATGCAAAATCAGTTACTTTATTAAATACACATTGGAAGCAAACAAATGCAATTATGGGCAAAAACAGAAGAATTGGCACTTCCCAATCGGGAATAATTAATGCTTTTGTTAAGCATGGGCGTAGGGAAATATTTAAATGGTGTGAAAAGGGTTATAAATACTTAAAGGAATTAGATTCTAAATATTCAGATTGGCTAACTACCCCTAAGTCAATTAAGATGACCTCAATAAAACCCAGCGGTACTGTAAGTTTACTTCCGGGAGTAACTCCAGGAATACATTATCCGCATTCTGAATATTATATACGCAGGATTCGCTTTAATGAAAATTCAGATTTGCTTCCTTTTCTGAGAGAAGCGGGATATCAAATTCATACAGATAAATACTCTCCCAACACCAGCGTTGTAGAATTCCCTATTCATGAGGAATATTTTGAAAGAGGAAAAAGTGACGTATCGATGTGGGAACAGTTAGAAAATGCTGCTGCATACCAGAAATATTGGGCTGATAATCAAGTGTCTATCACAGTTACTTTTAAAGAAAAAGAAGCAAAAGAGATTAAAGTTGCTTTAGAAATATTCGAAGATAAGTTGAAAGGAGTTGCATTCCTTCCCTTGAACGAACACGGTTATGAACAAGCTCCTTATGAAGAAATTACACAAGAACAGTATCATGAAATGAAATCGAAATTAAAACCACTCAATCTGAGTACAGTTAAAAGTGAAGCACTGGGTGAAAGATTTTGTGATGCAGATTTCTGTGAGATTAAATTCAAATGAATAAAAATGAAATATCATTCAATTATTAAAAAGTCTAGAGATTTTAGACAAATATTATTAAGTTTATTAAGTAGACAATCTTAATAATTGCGAAATACCAATACTCATTATATTACAATATAAAAAAAAGGTTGAAAGATAATGGTAAAGATTATTCATCTTGCAGATACTCATCTTGGTTTCAGATTAAGAAAGAACTTTAAAAATGACTGGTTTAAATTTGGTGAAATTCGTTGGTATGAAAATGATTTTTATAAGAGATGGGATGATTTTTTTAATTATTGTATTGATAATAAAGATAATATTGATTTTATAGTTCATTCGGGGGATATTTTCCATACTCCATTCGGAGAAAATCCATTTCCACCACCAGAACCGGCAAGAGAAGTTGTTGTTAAAAGCTTAAAAACTTTTTTTAAAGAAACTGAAAATAAAATTCCCATTATCTTAATTGATGGTAATCATGGTATTTATCAAGGATATAGATATTCAATTATGGATAGTATCACCTCCATCTTTCCAAAACTCCATTATTTTTCCGTCTGGGACTTAAAACATGCCATAACTAATTCTGAACCATTAATTGTGGAATTTCCAGAAAAAAGCACTCGATTTTATTTGTTTCCTTATTTTGAATTTAATCTAAACAATGATATTAAAATTGATTATGATAAATGGATTGAAAAACAGAGACCTAAAGAAGATATGGTCGAAATTGCTGTAGTTCATGGATCTGATATAGATAACACGCTTCACGAGAAAGTAAAGTCGTTCAATTACTCATATATTGCATTAGGTCATGAACATAACCAGAGAAAATTTTCTGGTAATGCTTATTATTCAGGATCATTTGTACCACTTAATTTTGATGAGGTAAATCTTTCAAACGGGTATTTAGAAGTTATTATTGAAAAAAATAAGAAACCTGTGGTCAAGAATCATATTTTCGAGAAAAATCGTGTTTTTGAAGAAATTGATATAGAAGTAGACCCATCAACTACAAATAATTCAATATTTTCTACCATAGATGAAAAAATTGAACCATTTAAGACCCAAAAATGGGAAGGGGTTTCTGCTGCCCGATTAAAAATAATTTTTAGAGGTAACGTACCTCTTACAAGTTTTTGGAATTTGAGTGAAGAATTGAGAGCATATCAGTCCAGAATTATTAGTGGAGGGAGCTATAATATTTTACAACTTATTATCGACTGGCATGGAGTTTCGAAATATTTAGGTGATGAGTTAGCTCCAGAAATTTTAGAAGAATACATATTAAGTAATCCTAAAGAGGAATTTCTGGAATATATTCATGGAAAAATTAAACCAGCTGAAGGATATAATGTAGATTTATTGGCAGAAATCGCAATAGAAGCAATTGAAACATCTTTAAAAAAATTTGGAGGAGAAACAGATTGAAAATTAAAAGAGTGGAATTTAAAAATTTCAAATGCTTTCCAGATTTAATACTTCCTGAAAAAGAGACCGAGAATTTCTCCGAAGGTTTATTTTTAATACAAGGAACAACTCCCGAAAGATCAAATAGTTTCGGGAAAACGAGCTTTGTTGAAGGGATTCTTTTTGGCTTATTCGGACCAAAAAGTACAATTTTATCAATTAATAATTTAATTACTTTTGGTCAAGATAAAGGAGAGATAAAGATAATATTTGAACTTGATGGGGTCGATTATATGATACAGAGATTATTAAATAGAACGAGTTCAAGTGGTTCCCAAAAGTTAAGAAATTATATAAGAGTTAATAATACTTGGAAATCCGACAACACGATTAAAATTGAAGAATTATTAGAGATTAAGAGAGAACAAGCATTACAAACATCTTTTGTAAAGCAGGGTGAGATAGAGAGTTTGGCATCAGCTAGCCCAGCGAAATTACGGGATTTAATAATAGATTTATTTCGTTTAAACATTGTTGACTATGCTTCAGATTATCTTAAGAATATAAATAAAGATGCTATAAATCGGATAAAATCTATAAATAGAAATTACATTGCTCCTTCTGAAATTGATAAGGATATTAATAGAAAAGATCAACAATTAACAGGAAATAATATAGAAATTAAAAATAATTCTAAAAAAATCGATACCTTAAAAACTCAATTAATAAACTTTCCTGATAAGGAAAAATTAACAGAACTCAAAGATATTAAGCAAAAAATTGAACAATTTGTTGGCAAAATTGAGGTATTCTTAGAGCAATTAGCCAATAAATTAAAACCTTTAAGCTCAGATGATAATATCCAAGAGTCCAATATTGATCATTTTATAAAAATAAAAGAAAATGAAATCACTAAATTAGAAAGTAATAAAGATACACTGTCAGAAGCATTAAAAAAAGTTCTTTCAGAAATAAATAAGAAAGAAGGAATTATTTCACAGATTGAAAAAAATAAAGGTAAAATAAATAAAAACTTCGATTTTAAAGGAGGGAAAAGAATAGCTAAGTGCCCAACTTGTACAAGAGAAATAAGTTATCAAGATGCTCAAGAGATTTTAAATCACTATGATAATGAGATTAATGCTTTAATAAATGATGTAAATAAATTAAAACCAGATTTGGAAGAATTAGAAAATAACAAACAAGATATAGAAAATAAGTTGGATGAATTAAACTCAGTTTTTAGAAACTTGCAAGACATTAAAGAGATTTATACTAAAAAGAAAAAATTTGAAATAGAAATAGAAAATAAACGATTGATAAACACAAATTTATTGAGAAAATTTAATGTATCAACAGAAAAGGAATTTCTAGAAAAATTTAACGTGAAAAATTTAGATCATTTAAGAGAAAAAATAATTAAAATCGATAGTGAAATAAATTCTTTAGTAAACGTAAATAAGAGAATCGAAAGTGAAAATAATTACTTAAAGAATGAAATTCAGGAGCTCAATTTAAAAAAGAAGAATATGATCAAACTTCGAGATGAAAGAGAACAGTTGGAAATGAAAATTAAGCATGTCGATAAAAATAAAGAACTAGTAAAAGGATTTATTACAGAGTATATGGTTGAAAAGAGACTGATCCATAATATTCAATATGAAACCAAAAGATTTCTAAAATATTTTTCAGGTGGTCAATATTCAAATCTAGATTTAAAGAGTGTGGATAAAGGACGAGGTATAAAAATTGCTATATTTGATGAATTTAGCCAAACTATGAAGGATATTGATTTCCTTAGTGGAGGAGATAAAGTTGCTCTTGGATTTGCTTTAAGAATGGGGATCTCAGAGTTAATGACAAAAATCAGACCAACCAAAAATTCCCCAAAGAAAAATCCTAAAATTGATTTTATGATTTTAGATGAACCATTAGCAGCATTAGATAAAGATCGTAGAAAACAAGTATTAACAACTCTTGAAAGTCAAAAAGATTTCAATCAAATTTTTTTAATTACACATACAGATATTCCAGAAGAAATTAAGCCAAATTTTATAAAAATCAAGAAAAATTTTGAAAATGGGTTAAGTTCAGCCGTTTATATAGATAAAGAAAAAAATCAATTATAAAAAAATGAGAGTGAAAAAAAATGATAATAAATATAAATGCATTAGAAAGAGTTATTGAAATTAATATTGAAAAATATTATCCCGTCCATAGTTATATAAAATTAGAATGCCCAAAAGACAAACCAAAATATACTATTTTATGTATGAACCAACAGGTTATGACTGTTGAAGAATATATTGAATTAAGACGTCAAACTGCAAATATTGAAATCAACGAATATTTGATAAAATTACTTCAGACTGGATTAAAATATGTCTTATTTGCAGCGCCTATCCTTTTAATAGACCATGAAAAAGAAACGGAAGAGTTGAAAAAACCTAAACCTGATAAAAATAATTATGTAATAAAACGTAATGTACTTATTGAAATTGAGAAGCTTATGCAAGGTGGAGTGTTATCTCCCCATACTTCAGAAATTTCGAAAGATCAAAGCGATATCCCGGTTCTATTGGAAAATATTTTTCCACAATCAAATGGAGTTTTTATTGGACGTTTACTGTATGATAAAACAAATGTTTATATTCCAATCAAATCATTACCGGTTCATTTAGGAATTATTGGAACGACAGGCTCAGGAAAATCTAATTTAATGCAAGTTATGATTAATGGAGCAGTTGATCATAATTTAGAAGTAAAAACTAAGAATTTAACAAATATTCCATTAGTTTCTTCACTTGCAATAGACCCACATGATGAATATGCTTTAGGACCAGAAGGGAGGGGATTATATCACCTTGTTAATTTATTAGATTTAAAAATTAGAAATGATATTTTTGGTTCTTTTTTCTATTTATATCCAAGGGGAACAAGAATTCAAAGCATATTATCTCCTTTTTCTTTAGAATGTGTTATAAATTACGAGGAAATAACTCCATTGGATGTATTAAATGTTCAAAGTTTTACTGGGGTACAATCTGAAGTTATGGAAGCAGAACATTATGTTGCTCATGATGATTGGATTGAAAATATATTAACCGGTAATTTAACCTCATCTGGACACCATGATGCTTCTATAGCCGCTGTTAGAAGAAGATTGCGTCCTATTGAAAGATCAAATATTTTTCGGCCCCAATCAGCGAATAGTTCGACATTACCAGAGATTATTTACGCTTTAGAAAGTGGTAAAATCTTGGATTTTAATTGTTCCCTGTTAAGTGATTTTGAAATGTTTCTTTTTAATACAGTTGTGGCAAGAACAATTTTCAATATTAGAAAAGCACTAAAAGCGTCAGCTACTATGACTGATTTTAAAGCTCAATTATACTCTCGTTTACCCAACTTATTTGTTAAAAGTTATGATAATAAATTGAACATATACATTAAGAAAGGAAATGAAGTTAAAGATCCAACAGATATGCCAATTGTAGTTTTTACAATCGAAGAAGCCCCATCTATACTCAATCCAGATTTGATGAGAGGACCAAATATTTTCAAAGATATCGCAAGACAAGGAAGAAAATTTCATATTTCATTGGCTGTGATTAGTCAACAGATTTCTACATTAGATAATGCAATAATTTCAAATCTTAATACATATATTGATTTACCTGTTGGTAGTGATAAAGAGAGAAGAGGGCTTATTGATAATGCTTCAAGCTCAATCCAGATAAATGATCTTAAATCTTTGGAGGGGACATTAGGCGTTTCAATAATAAACGGAAATTGGCTTACAAAATTTCAAAAGATCATTATTCCAAGATATAAAGATCATTTTGAAGAAAATAAAGCAAAATATGGTATATATAAATCAAAAGGTACGAAGACTCCCTTAATTTAAATAGTAAAATAAAAAGTGGATTATTTGTGGGGTTAAAAAAATATAAATTAATAGAATTAGAAGAATCACTGAAAAAGGCAGAAATACCTGCTCAAATAGACGAATTAAAGAAAAAACACGTTCAGTGGACTAAGGAAGAAAAAGAATTAAGAGATAAATATAAAGAAGAACTTGAAAAAGAAAAAACAGATATTATTATTGAACAAATGAAGTATACGCCTATTAAAGGCGTGGACGAAACATTTTTTAAGGAAGGAGGGTTATTAGTTGGATTTGATGAAAGTCAAAATTCAAAGATTGGCACTTATGCAAGAGTTTCATGCTTTAAATTCGGTGAAAGTCAGGTAAGTTATGAAGACGGAAGATATAAATATAGAGATTATATCTATGAGCCATTATTTGGATATTTAGAAGATAGCTATCAAAAAATTAAAATTTATACTGATGCAATAGAATATTTTGTAAAAAATTTAGAAGATGAATTCAAAGGAACCTTTTTAGAACATTCAGTTACCGAAATAAGAAAATGGTATGAAAAAGTATTTCCCACGGAAACAGGATTAGAATGGAAACATAATTTACCTTCTGTAGGTCATGTTGCTGATCGTATTAGAACAGCAGATGAATTATTATGCACCGTTATAAGAATGAAACAAATTAAGACTGAATTTCCAGATCGAGATATTATATTTTTAGGAGATGGTATTAGTGCTTTTAGACCTCACATTTTTCCCCCAATTCATTTTGTTCAATTTTTTCTTAAATTTCTCAAGGAATATAAATTAAAATATTATACTTTTTCAAAAACTTGTAGATTACGTGAAAAAGATACTGGTGTTTTTATTTTACCTGTGTTTTCTAAAATTATTGAAAAAGATCCATTTATTGTAGAGATACCACAAAAACGTTCAGTAAGCAACTCCCACCTTGTAAGATTGATAAAAAGAGATATGCCTGCCTTGAGATTTGACGTTCCAAGAGAGATTGATTTGAATGGGGCAATTGCTATTATTAAAACAATTATCCCATTTTCTCCACTTGGTTATCCATTATGTCTAGAACATGCTCATAATGCAAGTACTCTAACGAATTTGGAATGGAGGATTTTAAATATTAAATTTAGAGGGACCCAAGAAGACCCTAGGACAAAAAATTTAGTTACAAATTTAAGAAAGTATGTTATATCTTAAAAATAAATCTTCATTTTTCTAAAATATAATATTTAGGATTATTCTAGTAGATGATAAATGGCGAAGATTATATTTTTCCAAGCTCATCCTGATGATTTAGAGTTTAATTGTGCTCAATTAATGCATTATCTTGCCATAAAGAGCAAAAGAAAATATATTATTAAAATTGTTTCAATAACAAAAGGAGAATTTGGGCTTCCGGGTGCTAAATATGATAAGTTTAAAGGCAAATTCCTAGCAAAAGTCAGAACTAGGGAATTATATAAAGCTCAAAGTATTCACGGAATATCTCCCAAAAATATTGTTTTTTTGGGTTATATTGATGGTTTTGTAAAATTTAATAAAGATTTCATTAATAGAATTGCGGATTATATTAGAAAAGAAAAACCGGATATAATTTTTGCCCCAGAACCGATATATACCTGGTATTATCATATGGATCATGTAAATACTGGGAAGGCAATATTTTATATTATCTATAATAAATTAATTGATTATATCCCAATTCTCTATTTTTATTCATCTCTAAGTCCCAATTTTTTTTTCCCCTTTAAAAAAGAAAATATTAGCTTAGTAAATCAATTACTCGCATGCCATAAAACTCAATACTGGCTAATGAATTATATGATGTTTATTTATAAACCGATAATGAAATTAGCTGGAAGGAAAGTAAATGGTTGGAAATATGCCGAACCTTTTCGACGGATTTATTTCGGCAAGGAAAATACGAAAAAATACAAAATATCATTGATAACACGTATTTTCAGTCATTTTTTTTCTAGTCTTCCTTTTTACAAAGCGAAATATCCACAAGAGATATTGAAAAAACTTAAGAGAGAAAAAAATCAGAAATAAAATACTAAAATCAAGATCTTAATTTAAAGAAAATAAATAAACCTATCCCAACAATTGCAACAATTATCCCAATAAGTGGGGTTAATATAAGTGTGCGAAAAAAATAGGAATCATATTGAGATGGATCTTGATGCCAATAGAAATATACTTCTAGATCATTTCCTTCAAACCAAATTGTACAATAATCTGGGTAATAATCTCCATTATAGAGCATAATTTCATATGCTCTACCTCCCCCTAACTCATATGTTATAAAACCAATTACACCATTTCTCTCCTTATGACAATAACAGATATTTAAAACATCTCCAGTCCCCAGATATTCTAATAGAAAAACAGAAAAGAGTGATTCATTACCATAGTTCGTAAGTCATATATTTACAGAATCATTTTGATGGTGTTTTATGATTTTATAGTAAGTGAAATCCCAATCTTCAGTCACCCAAGTATAATAACATGTATCACTAGTATCGTCCGAGATCTTTATAGGAGGGTAGAAAAATGCGTTATAATCTTGAAAAGTAAAGGCTTCAACATAAACAATAAAAGATGGGAGTAGAGGAAAAATTAATAGTGAAATTAAAAGGATATTTCATTTCATTAAATTATTTTTTGTATTTTAGATTTATAATTTATACTATATTTTTTAGGATGAATTTTTCATTATATAATATAATGACAGTTATTATTCCAAAAAAAGCATATTTAACAATTGTTGCAGCCGCAGTTAGATTTGCTAATGCACGAATACCAAAAGATGATTGGTTGGAAGCTAGTGGCGTGTTAATTGGTAAGAATGTTGGTGATGATGTGGTAATTTCAGCAGCGCATCCTATTATGCACCAAGAATTAGACAAAAATGCTGTGATGGATCAATACAAATGGAAAGATGAAGATTATGAGGCACTCTCTATAATTGATGATGAGGCTTTTTCAAGAGGAGAATTCACCGTTGGATGGTATCATAGTCACCCCGGTTTTAAAGTAATGATGTCTCATATCGATATTAGAACAACATTGAGTTATCAAACAAATAATCCATTAGCTATTTCACTAGTGTTTAATCATATGAGATTAATAAAACAAATTGAATTGCCTGATAAAAAAGGAGACCCAGATATTCCTTTAGAAAATGATCCAGGTTTTAAGATTTTTCGATTAGATGATGTAAGTGGAATTGAAGCAAGTTATCATCCTACCGATTATAAAATAGAAGGATATGAGAGTATGACGCAATTAATTCAAACAACTCAAGCTTTTATTATCGATGTAACAAATCTACTCCCTAAAGAAGGTCTAATAGAGACGTATCAGAATCAAGTGAATAAATCAATAGAGGAATTAAATTCTCAATTAATTGGAACAGAAGAATATCTCAAAACACTTGCAAGAGAGGGAGCAACTTCGAGGATTCCAGAAGTCCTATTGAATCAAACTAGGGATATAAATAAATTTGTTGAAAGAGCAAATAAAAAAATTGAAAAAATGAAAGAAATTTTAGATTACTTAGAGTATAAAGAAAGAAATATAATTATACATCAAGCTTTAGAAGTAATTAGTCTGTGGGAACAAAAAGTAGAAAATTTAGAAACTGACTTACGTGCAATATCTCAGAAATTTTAATAAATTAAACATATATTCGTGTTCTATCTCAACTCTTTCAAGGATTATTTGTATCAAAAATTTAATAAATTATCTTGGGATAATTTACTTAATTTAGAAGTTTTTAGACAATTATATAGCTGATTTTGACCGGATGAGAAAAATCAATTTTCCTTTTACGGCGATAATTGGACATGAAAAAATGAAAATTGCATTAATTCTCAACGTTATTGATCTTTTAATTGGAGGTGTTCTTTTATCAGGTCACCGCGGCACAGGAAAATCTACAGCAGTCCGTTCTCTTATAGATATTATGCCTGAAATAAAAGTTATAAAAGAGTGTTATTTTAATTGTAATCCTGATTCTGATCTTGAAGATTTATGTGAGATGTGTGTTGAAAAAGTCAAAAAAGGAAACTTTGAAGTGGAAACAAGACGGATGAAACTGGTTAATCTTCCATTAGGCTCTACAGAGGATATGGTCTGTGGAAGTTTGGACATAGAACGGGTTTTAGCTGAAGGAATAAGAAGTCTTCATGCTGGTTTATTAGCAAAAGCAAATAGAGGGATTTTGTATATAGATGAGGTAAATCTTTTACAAGATCATATAGTAGATACGCTATTGGATGCTTCTGCATCAGGTGTAAATATTATTGAAAGAGAAGGAATTTCTGTAATGCATCCTTCAAGATTTATTTTAGTTGGTTCAATGAATCCAGATGAGGGAGATTTACGACCCCAGATTGCAGATCGTTTTGGTTTAGAAGTTAAAATTGTAGCACCTTCAGATCCAAAAGTACGAGCTGAAATTACTAAAAGAGTGATAGATTTTAATGATAATCCTAAGGAATTTATTATACAATACCAAAATGACCAAAACGAATTGAAACAGAGAATAATTCAAGCCCGGAAGATATTGAAAGATGTTAAAGTTTCAGATCGAATTTTCCAATTTGTATCTGAAGTTGTCAGTGAATTAAGTATTTTTTCACAAAGAGCAGATATTTCATTTATTCGATGTGCTCGTGCGAATGCGGCTTTTAATAATAGAACTTATGTTCTAAATGAGGACTTAGAAATTGCTTTAGATCTTGTTTTTGAGCATAGAATGGAATCAATTGATGCAACTATAACAGCAAAAGAGATAAAGGGTAAAATTATCGATGCCTATGGAAAAATTCAAGAAGCATATGAAAACTTAGATATTTATAAACCAAATGAAGAAACTGAAGGTCCTTTAAAATCTACTGATGAACCACAGGAACAATTTAAAAGAAATCCAATAGATAAGGATAAAATTAATTTACCTGAGACTAAAGAACAAAAACTTCCTCCACCACAAGAAGAGGATAAAAACCATAAATATGACCCTGCAGGTGGTTGGAAAGTTAAAAGATTGCCATCTAAGGAATCTTATAATAATAGAGAAGATAAAACATTCAATTTACAAAAATTTGCTTATAAATTGGAGGATAAAATAATCTCAATTTTGAATAATATCAGAAATACTAAAAGAATATCAAATTTTGGCGGTCGAGGCGTAGGAAACCGAACAAGATTTACTTCAAGTAAAAAGGGGCATTATAGTTCTTTTCGAAGACCACTAGAACATCCTAGAAATATAGCACTAGATGCTTCTATTAGGAGTTATTTAAAAAATTTGACTTATAATCCAACTGAAATTGAATTTCCATTAAAATTAGATAAAACTGATATAATGGAAAAGGTTTTTGAATTTAAAGCACCTTTAGCTTTGTTCTTTATTTTAGATGCTTCTGCATCAATGTATAGTGTTTTAAAGCAAATGACAAATATAATAGAGGCACTCCAGAGAGAAGGATATAAGAAAAAGGATAAAATTTGTATTATTATGTTCCGTGGCAAAGATGCGATTGTACTTCAAAAACCAACTGTTGCACTAAGAAATGCGCTCAGTAAAATCAAAAATATTAAAGGTAAATCATATACACCCATGGCTTTTGCACTACATAAATGTTTGGAGATGATAAACATTGAGAAAATGAGAAACCGAAACATTTTTCCTGTCATATTTATTTGTAGCGACTGTGGTGCAAATATTTCTTATACCAATCCTGATCTAGTTGCTCAAATTGAATCAGACTATAATTTGATTACTGAAGAATTAAAAGATATTGCAAAAATTATTGCAAAAAGAAAAATAAAAGTTGTAATATTAGAACCCAGAAAATCTTGGGCTACAAGAAATTTGGGAATTCATCCATTTTCCGCAGAAGAAATAAAAAAAAATTTTAAACTATACTGTAAAGCAGATATTTTTAAATTTAATGAGATTGACCCTACAAAAACTATCCTCAAATTGAAAAGAGTTCTTTAATTAATAATGATTTAAATTTATTTAATAATGGTTAAGAAAAAAAAAGTTCTTATCTCAGGTTTTAATGCTCGACCTTTATCTAAATCGTTATATAATGCAAATTATGAAGTATATGCTGTAGATTTTTTTGGAGATTCAGACCTATTTCCTTATATTAAGGATGCTTTAATTATTACTAAAGAATTGAAAAATAATTTTCAAAAGTTAAAATTAATTTATGGTGATGTTTTAACGGATCTAACCCTTCAAATGATTGAAAAACATCCCCATTTGGATTATTTAATAATAGCAAGTGGTTTAGACGATAATATTATAGGTCGAGAAAAAATTTTTAATAAAATTAAGAAATTAAATCGTCCAATTCGATATTTAGGTAATAATAATGCCCAAATCATAAAGTCAAGAGATATCTTAAGTATTTATTCCCTATTAGATAAAATGGGATATAAAGTTCCTAAAACTTTAGCATTTAACTATGATCTAGTTGATAACAACCTTATAAATTATCCAATTATTCTTAAAAAAAAACAAAGCTCTGGCGGCTTAAACATTTTTAAAATTAATTCCAAGACTCAATTATTAAATATAATAAAAAAAAATGAAGAATTTGAGAAAGAGTCTGGGAATTGGTTGTTTCAAGAGTATATAGAGGGAATGGATGTTAGTTGCACTACAATCAGCAATAAAGTTGATGTTAAAATAGTTTCAATAAATGAACAATTAATTGGAAAAGAATTCTTAAATGCACCAAGTGAATTTGTATATTGTGGAAACATTGTTCCTGCGGATCTTAATTATTCTCTTCAATATAAAATCTCAGAAATTTCTTTAAAATTAGTTAGACATCTTGAATTAATTGGAATAAATGGGTTTGATTTTGTATTAAAAGAAGGATGCCCCTATTTAATGGAAATAAATCCCAGAATCCCAGGTTCGATAAATGCAGCAGAATTTGCTTTGAATAGAAATTTAATTGATGAACATATTAATTGCTGCTTAAATCCGGATAAAGAAATTATAATTTCAAATCTAGATATTAATACTAATTTTGTCTCAAAATTTATTTATTTCGCTCCAAAATTGATTTCACATCAAAAAATTGAGAAATTAAAACAAATTAAAAATGTGGAAGATGTCTCTGCGCCAGGTAAAGATATTCAACCATATGAACCATTGTGTTCTATATTATATAAGGCAGAGAATTACTCAAAAGCATATAAAGGGGCATTGAGTATAGTAGAATCGATAGAATTATTGATAAAATGAAAGATCTTTTATTTATTTTCCTTGATTATTTCTTTTATTTTAGCAATATATTTACCAATTTGATTTTCTCTCCTATCTGGAATTGCTACACATAATATTCTATCATCATCAATCTGATGTACTATAATAGAGCCATTATCACTAGTAAGAATTGAATATTCTACGCTCTTTTTAAATAATACATCTGTAAGATTGAATAAAGCCGATGCAATCGCAGATATCATTGAATCAGGCATAACCGATTGAATCTTTATAGGTAAACCAGATTTCGTTATTATAGCAATTGAGATTGCTGTTGGAATTGCTCGTTTTATTTCTACAAATATATCTTTTTTAATATATTCCGATGTTTCGATAAAAGCAGAAATTTTAATTGCAAAATCCATTACTTTTTTCTGATATAAACCGATTCCTTCCAATTCTGTTAATTCTCTATCTAAGATCACAGAAACGTTGATATTTTTAGTTAAAGCATTTATTAATATTTTATTTTTAGCAACGGTTGTGTGATATTTTACTTTTTGGTTTAACAATTGTTTTGAAATATTTGAAGATAGAAACATTAAACTACTTGAAGCAGCAACAATTTCATTTACCGATAATTGGATATCTTTTTTAAATTTATTACTTATTACTTGACCTGTTTCTGTACCTATGCTGATGCCAAGTATTGGTGAATTCTCATCCATTTCTTTCAAAATAAGATAGTCAATTTCATCAAGAAATTTTGTCGATTTGTCTTCCATGGTTTTATCATAATAATGGAGTTATTTAAATCTTGGTTCTTTTATAGATAAATAATAGGCATTATCGCTGAAATTTCAAAATTACCAGATAATTATAAAGGGTAAAATGTATTTGTAATGCAAAACTCTAGTGGTATATTAGAAGAAAAAATATTAATTAATGTTTAAATTGAAATACTACAAATTATATTATTATTTTATATTGTAATTATTAATATTAACAATTTGAACTTAAGTTTGGGTCAAATAAAGATGAATAATTCTGAAATTGAAGATTTAAAACGCGAACTTGCAGAAAAGGAAAAGGAGCTTGAAGAATTAAGGAAAACTTTCATAGAATATAAAAATGTAAGTGATTCCCTTTCTGAGCAGATTAAATTAAAAGATAATCAAATCAATACTATCAATACGACTATCACAACCAAGGATGATTTAATAAAGACTATTCAAGATTCAATTAGATTAAAAGATACTCAGATTGACGCATTGCAAAAAACGGTTGAAACAAAAAATAGAACCATAGATGATTTATCTCAGCAATTAGGTTTAACCATTAATGAGAGCGTTTTAAAAGAAAAAGATAAAAAGATTGCAGAATTAGAAAGTGAATTGGGCAAATTAAATGAAGAATTGGCTGCAACCGATGATGAAATAGAACAATTAAGTAATGAACTTGAAAAGATGCAATCTAAAGCGAGTAGAACTGGGGGTCCTTTCATCGATTTTACAGAGATTGAAATTGATAGTGAAGAAATTATTAAAAAAATGAAAGAAATACTATTAAATGCTTTACATTCAGTTTCAATTTCAACTCCATCAATTTCAGATCTGCAAGACTTAGACTTATATGAAGTGAAATCATCAGTAAATATGAGGATAAGTTGTTTAATCGATCCCAGTGTCGAAGAGCACATTGACCTTTTAGAAGAGTTTGAAAGCCTTGATAACATCAATATGAGAAGTTATGAGAGTGAAGATCGATGGCTTATTTTTAGAGATGGAGAGGAATTATTTTTTTGCGCTGCCGGGACTAAACCTAATAATTATTTAGCTTTTTATACAAAAGATTCTGCTCATATAAAATTGTTTAACAGTTTAATCACGGAAACTTGGCTAAGATCAAGAAAAGTTTAGATTCGAAGTAGTATATATTTCATGTTAAATATTTAATAATTCTTTTTTCCATTCTTCAGCTTTTTTCTTTATACTGTTTTTAAATTCAACAGTAACTTCTCCTTTTTCTCGATTTATTTTTGAAGCAACCTTTATCATATCAAACAATACTTTATGAAATTTAACAAATGTCTTTAATAAATCAGATGTTAATTTAATTATTGAGCCTAACTGTTGGTGATTCTCAGATAAATGAATATCTATCATTAAATTATAAAATATATCATCTGAACTTTGTATATTTAAAATTTTTTCTGGTATTTTCTTTAATGGTTCTTTAATTTTTTTTTTCTGTACCAATTTGGGAGCTAAATCCTTTAGTTCTGATGTCATTTCTTCTAATGTAACTTCTTGAGGTTTAATTTCTTGTTGTGATTTAGAAGATGTTTCTAATTTGGGTGTTAATTTTGGGATAGGAGTCAAACCTGTATCGACCGCTATTGATTGTTTTAATTTTGGTACTGGAGTTAAGCTAATATCTAATTCTGGTATACCTTTTGGTGGAGGGGTGGGGGGTGGTTGTTCTCGGGGAAATACACTTGGAGGTTCTTTTTTCTTTAAATCCTTTTTTGGCATGGCCTTGGGTTTTTCTTCCATCATAGCATCTAATGCATCTAAAACATCAGTTAATTCCTGATCTGGTTTTGAAGCTTTTTCCTCTTTTACAGTAGGACTAATTTGTGGCATATCTAAAACTTTTTGATTCAATTTTATGATATCTTTTGCTAGACCTGACATACTTTGCTTATATTCATCACTCTGAATTTGAATTTCACTAATATTATCTAGAGTTTTTTGAATGGAAGTAATCGATTCATAAATTTCATTAAATTTTGACATTGAAGCTGATGTAACATCATTAAATCTATCTGAAAATTTTTTAAGAATTCCTTTTAATGTTTTTATATTATCATTTTCGGACATAATTTATTTCGCGATTTCTTTATCATCTTTACTAATATGTTTGATAAATTATTTATGGATAAATGCAAATTTTCATTGTTCTACAAAAATTTTTTATATTCTATAAATAGATATAATTTGAACTATAAAAATTGATCTCAGAGTAATTAATTTGATATAAAAATGAAGCTTGATAGGAATTTTATTGGTTATGAATTTCCATTAAGTGAAATATCTATCACACAATGGGAAATTGCTCAATTTGCAAATGCAATTAGAGATTTTAATCCAATTTATTATAATTTAAATGAAGCAAAAAAGCAAGGTTTTAAGGATATTCCATGTCCGCCTACATTTTATACTAAATTTACATTTTCCGGGGATAAAAATTTTTTTGCTACATTGGGAATTGATTATAAGAAATTATTAGATGGTGGTAGAGAGTATAAATATTATTCCCCATGTTTTGCGGGAGATAATATTATATATCAAACCAAAGTACAAAGCATCGATGAAAAAGAAGGTAAAAGAGGTAAAATGGATGTTGTAATCGCAGTTACAACAGGTAAAAATAAAGAATATAAAGAAAAATTGTGGGACTCAATATGCACATTTATTGTATTTCACTAAATTCATTTAGAGGTAAAAAATATTGATAGATAAATTAAATTTTGAAGAAATTTCGGAAGGTTTAGAACTTCCAGAAGTTAAGAAAGGTCCAATTAATCGGCAACAACTGGTAGATTATGCATCAGCATCAGGAGATTACAATAAACTACACTATGATGAAGGTTTCGCAAAACAGACGGGAATCTCTGGGTGTATTGCGCACGGAATGCTTGTAATGTCAATGGTTGGAAGTTATATATCTGACTGGGCAAAGGAAGGTATTTTTAAAAATTTCAAAATTCGTTTCGTTGGTATGACAAATGAAAATGATACTTTATCAATCACAGGAGAAGTTATAAAAAAATATAAAGAAAATGGTGAAAATCTCGTTCAAATTGAAGTCATTAGTAAAACTCAAGATGATAGAATCACCACTACGGGCTCTGCAATAATTGCAATATAAGGATAATAAAGAAAAATAGAGATTGGATATAAAATTCAGTGAATTAAAGTCTGAATAGATTCTAAGAAGTATTTTAACATAGTATTTATGAATGAATCTGTTTTGCTACTTTTAGAATGTTAAGTCCAAGGATTTCTGCTTGCTTAAGACGGTTTTCTTGGTTTAAGATATCACTCGGCTTGTCAGCTACAGCTGTTACCCCATTTAATTCACCAGGAACGCATATAATTCCACACGAGAGCATCCATGTATAAATGGCATTAATTGTTATTGATTGACCTCCACATGTTCCACGACCTACTGCAATGGCTCCACCTACTTTCCCTTCTAAAGGTCTTTCAATATTTACCGCATAGTGTCTATCAAGTATGGAGAGTAATTGGGAACTAACATTTCGAGAATAAACAGGGCTTGAGATTATAATAGCATTACACCAACGAAATGCATCATAAATGCCTTGCATATCATCATTAATAATGCAAATGCCATTTTCCCTACATGAATCACATGCTTTACAAGGGTTTATAGTTAATTTACTTAAAAGAAAAATTTTAACATTCCATCCATTATTTTCAAAAGGTTTTAGAGCATATCTTAAGAGAATTTCACTATTCCCATCCTTCCTCGGAGTCCCTGATATACCAATAACATTCATTCTTTTTCAAATCAAATGATGACTTTATTAATAAATTAATTTATAAATATATATAAAATTTTTAAAAAAATAACTATTTCTTGCAAATTCTTATCACTGAATATTGGATTCACTCAAAAAAGATTAGCTCAATTCGATTGAAACTTCCTTATCAAATTCTAACATAATTATTTTTATTTCTGGATGATTTTCTTCCATATATTTAAAGAATGGTTTTAAGTTTACAGTCCAACTAATTGGAGGGTAAAAATCGTCCCAATGTATTGGAATCACAATCTTTGGCTTTAATATATCTATAATAATTCCAGCTTTTTTTGCAATGTGTTTCTTACTATTTCCAGCTAAAGGAGCAAGAAAAATATCACAATTTTCATATTTTTCTAATATTTCCGGAAATTTATGCCAAAGGCTACCAAATGACACTATTTTTTTATTATTGAAATAAGTACAAAATCCAAAAACCTTTCCTTTTGGAAAACCTTTCCCGTAGGGTAATAAACTTTTTATTTGTTTCAGTACCTTCCATGAGAATAATTTTGATAATAATGTTCTAGCATCAAACACAATGTGTTCTGATTTTATACTTTCTACAGTAACTTTTTCAGTAATTTTAATTCTTTCAAAATAATCAATAGGTTTTATATTATTCTTTCCTCTATCGGAAAGAGGGAAAGTATGTTCCTCAATAACCAATCCTCCCGCCCAATTTATCATACTCTTCTTAGCTGTTTCTGAACAATAAACGGGGATATCTAATGTTTCGGCAAAAAAAGCAGCATCGATAGCATGATCAAAATGTCCATGTGTAATAAAAATCGCGCTAATATCCTTTATGTCTTCTCTTTTAGTTCTTAATATGGGGGTTGATTGTTCATTTCGATAAAAAAATGGGTCGAAAAGTATATTCGTACCCTCAATATCTAAAATAAAACCGGCAGTTCCCAACCAAGTAATTTTTACTATCATATACTTTTATTTATTAATTGAAATTTTATTTAATAATAATTTTTTATTTGTTGGTCCTATAAAGTTTTTATGCAAATATTAAAGGAAATTATTTATAACGCATTAAATAATTTCGCAAAACAGCATAAGGTTTTAATCTCTTGTGATGGTAATTTAAATTTCCTAATAAATTTTATTAACGCACGCTGAAATTTCTTAAAAGAGCTAAAAAAAGTGTTATGCGACACTTGCTCCCGAACCTTTTAAAAGATAATGCTTCAATCCCTAATTTGACACGAGATAAGTTCCTTTGAATTTAACTCAAACCCTCAGCCCTTATTTATATTTCTGAGAAAAATATATCATAATCATTTATACTTTGATAATCGTCTAAACTTAGTGATATCCACGACTATTCCATAAATTTCTAGATAAATTAAATTTTATCTTTGGATAATATGAAACTTGAATTGATCTGTATTTTATTAATAATTTCATAATCAGATAATATAATTTGAGAAATTGATCAAATTAGAGGTAAAAAACATCTCATTTTTATCAAATAAATACAAAATTCGGTGGATAATAGAGAAGAAAATTAAAAATAAACACAATGTTAATTTGACAAAAATATATAAATGAAAAAAAAGGATATATTTAAAGACCTAATGAAAATTTTTTATGGGAGTAATAATCCATGAAACGAAGTAAATTTAAATTAGCTTTATTGATCTCTTTGTCCATCTTTTTTGGTGGCTTCACAGCTATTTATCTCTATAATAACATCAATTTGTTAAAGGATCATGTTGTCGAAGATTTAGAGAGCTTTTCAGAAGAATTAAAAATTTCTGCTTGGAATTGGACCACGACCGAGGTGGTCTCCACGGAAAGTACTGATTATTCCCAGGGTCCAACAATAGCAGTGGACGGTTCCAGAAACGTGCACATTGCATGGACTGAAGGGACGAAAAATGGCGGTTCGGGAACGGATGTAGATATATTTTATAAGCGCTGGAACCCAACCACGGCGACCTGGACCACGACCGAAGTGGTCTCCACGGAAGGTACTGGTGATTCTTGGTATCCAACAATAGCAGTGGACGGTTCCGGTAACGTGCACATTGCGTGGTTTGGTGATGCGAATTATGGCGGTTCGGGAAGTGATAATGACATATTTTATAAGCGCTGGAACGTGGCCACGGCGACTTGGACCACGATCGAGGTGATCTCCACGGAAAGCACTGATTATTCTCGGGATCCAACAATAGCAGTGGACGGTTCCGGAAACGTGCACATTGCGTGGAAAGATTGGACGAATTATAACGGTTCGGGAACGGATGGGGATATATTTTATAAGCGCTGGAATGCGACCACGGCAGCCTGGACCACGATCGAGGTGGTCTCCACGGAAAGCACCGTTAATTCTTGGTGTCCAACAATAGCAGCGGACGGTTCCAGAAACGTGCATATTGCATGGACTGAAGGGACGAAAAATGGCGGTTCGGGAACGGATCAAGGTATATTTTATAAGCGCTGGAACGCAACCACGGCGACCTGGACCACAAGCGAGGAGGTCTCCACAGAAAGCACTAATTATTCTTGTGTTCAAACATTAGCAACGGATGGTTCCGGAAACGTGCACATTGCGTGGAATGATGTTCCTACGGGTCATGGCGGTTCGGAATTGGCTTGGGATATATTTTATAAGCGTTGGAACGCAACCACGGCGACCTGGACCACAAGCGAGGAGGTCTCCACTGGTCGTTCTTTTTATCCAACAATAGCAGTGGACGGTTCCGGAAACCTGCACATTGCGTGGTATGATCAGACGAATTATGGCGGTTCGGGAACTGATCTTGATATATTTTATAAGCGCTGGAATGCGACCACGGCGACCTGGACCACAAGCGAGGAGGTCTCCACGGAAAGCACTGATAATTCTTATGATCCAACAATAGCAGCGGACGGTTCCGGAAACGTGCACATTGCGTGGTATGATTATACGAATTATAGCGGTTCGGGAGGGGATTGGGATATATTTTATAAAAAAAATCCATTTATGATTATAAATAATGGAGATGCGAGTACTAATTCTGCCTTAGTGACTCTCACGCTCTCGGCTGATGGAGCAGAAGAAATGTGCTTTAAAAATGGAACTACTGATGCTTGGACTGATTGGGAACCTTATACTACAGCAAAACAGTTATATCTAGAAGGCTCCATAAATAATACGGAATATTCAATCTGTGTTAAGTTTCAAAATGCAGCAGGAGAAACTTCGCCAGTTTGTGATAGCATTCTGTATTTAGCTGAAGAAGGACCTCCCTTTGCAAATATCATTGCTATTATCGCAGCAATTGCAGGTGGAGGATTAGCTGTTTCTATAACAACAATATTATTAATTCGAAAACGTCGGAGAAAAGTACAATAATTAAATTTTTCTCTTTTTTTTCTTTTAAATGATTCTATTCCTAATTCACAATAAAAATGGGGTAGATAAGAAGAATTCAAAAAAATTCTACCTCTTTTTTGAAGCCATCTAGTTTTTGTTATTTCATTATGTAAATTAACTCCAAAAATGTTTAATTTTGAATATAATCGATTTGTGGTCATATATATCTTCATTGTTTGAGAACCGATCGTTTTTCTTTTTAATATACTGAAATGAAAATTGAATTGAAAGTAAAATTCATTTTTTAATTTTACAATGTACCTATCATAAATTATACCTCATATGAGAGGAAATCTATGGTTAAAACTAAATATATTAAAATTATTTAATGCGTTAAAAATATAATAAAATGAATTTTTTAAACAAGGTAATTTTATGAAAAAAGATGTTATTATTGTTGGAGCGGGAATCGGTGGATTGAGTTGTGCTGCTTTACTAGCCCATGGAGGGCATAAAGTCGTCGTCTTAGAAAAAAATTCTTACATTGGCGGTGCTTGTAGTTCTTATAAAAAACAAGGATATAGTTTTGACCGAGCTGTTCATTTATTTACTGCAGGATTAAACGGCCCATACGGCGTAATTTTGAAAAGATTGGGGATAGATAATTTAAAGTTTATAAAAGAAATCAATACCAGAACAGCAATGAAAATATATAAGAGAGAAGGCTATTTTCCATTCGATTTGAATATTAATCAAATATTCAAATTAATAAAACCACAAGGTGTTAAAAAGAAAGGTAGCGCTGCTACGAAAGGAACTGGAGCTAAATTAGTAATGGGGGGGTTAAAAGGAATGGGATTTTCTTCTCAGACATTTAAAGGTTTGACGAGCGTGATGACAAATATCCTAACTATGAGTAAAAAAAGATTAAACAAATTATATGACGAGCAATTAACAGTTACGCAGTACCTAAATCAATTCACCGAAGATACTTTCATTCACGGTATTTTTGCCTTCCTCTTAGCAGGGATGTTTTCAATCTCGCCAAGAAAAGCAAGTGCTGCAGAATTTATCCATTGCTTCAAAGCAGAAATGACTTCAAAAGAAGGTTATCAGTATCCAATTACTGGAGGTGCTCAAGCCATCCCGAACGCAATTGCGGAAGGGATCATAAAATATGGCGGAGAAATTCGCACGAACTCCCCCGTTGATAAAATTGTAATTAAGAACGACAAGGTTCAAGGTGTTATGGTAGGTGATGATTTAATTAAAGCACCAATAGTCGTAAGTAATCTGACCCTTAAAATATCGGTTCTCAATTTAATTGGACGAGATTATTTCGATAAAAAGTATTTAGAAAAAATAGAGAGCCTAAGACCGTCTTTATCTTCGATGACGTTTAAACTTGCATTAAAAGAACCTCTAATTAAGGATTGGGGTTTCATAAACTTATATCACCCTACGTTAAACGATTGGAAAGGAAAATATGGCCCTGGTGCCCCAAAATCGAACGGATTTTTTGGACCCGTCCTTTCTAATATAGACTCGAGCTTAGCTCCTCCTGGCTGTCAAACCGTAATCTTTGGAACCGTTGTTCCATCAAAAGTTGCTAATTGGAATAAATGGCAAGAGGTCTACTACGCCGATCTATTAGAATTCTACCCAGACTTAGAAAAAAAACTCAATTTCATGGATGTGTCGTTCCCAAAAGATATCGCGGAAGCTACTGGAAAGCCAGCAGGGCCAGTAGAAGGCTTAGCACTCACACCTGCTCAAACTGGTAAAAATAAACCATCTTCTGTACTACCTATCGAGGGGTTATATGTAGTTGGAGACACTGCAGGAACGGACGCTCACGGAATTGGGACGCAGTTAGCGGCTGATTCGGGTATAAAATGCGCTGATTTAATTCTACATCGTTCTTAATGTTTTTCCGATTTTATTTTAAAAATCAATATATTCTTTTTTTCTTTTTGTGAATCGAACCAGTTGATTAAGACCAATTTTCTTTAATTCTGATAAAACCTCTTTAAACATATACCCTACTTCAGTTAAAAGATGTGCATCCGAACCTAATAAAATTGGGATATCTAAATTATACATTTCTCTAATTATATCCCAACTAGGATATTGTTCTTTTACATCCTTTCGAAATCCACTTGTATTTATCTCAATAACCATTTCATTTCTCTTTATGGATTTTAAGACTTTAATTACTTTCTCAAAAATTCGATCATGATTTTTTGGGAATTTATTAAATTTTTTAGGTAAGTCAAAATGCGCTACTACATCGAATAAATCTGACTCCACTAAATGAAGTAATTTATCATAATACAGTTCGTAAATAGAATCAATTCCATAAATATTATAGTTTGCGATAAAATAGGGATCATCAAAGCACCAAGCACCTAATCTACCTATTAAAACATGACATGCCCCAAAAACAAAATCTAATTTATCCGAAAATTTTTTTAGTGCATTTGAAATTTCTACTTCTTGTCCTTTCATATAATCAACTTCAATTCCAAGTTTCACAGAAATTTGTTCATTATATTTATCTTTTAATCTCTCTGCTTCATTGATATATTCTGGAAATTCATCCATTGTCATAGCATATTTTTCAATTGGGATGTTTTCAGGTAAGTAATACATTGGAAAATGATCACAAAAACCAATTTCACCCAATCCAATTTTAATTGCTGCTTTAACGTAATCTTCTAAATTTCCTGCTGCATGTCTACACAGTTGATTGTGAGTGTGATAATCAGAAATATTCCTTAAATC
Source organism: Promethearchaeota archaeon (assembly GCA_030606485.1). Lineage (GTDB taxonomy): Archaea > Asgardarchaeota > Lokiarchaeia > Sigyniarchaeales > SOKP01 > 6H3-1. Next base: position 825,902 of record JAUWGH010000001.1, read on the forward strand.
CATTTTATGATGCCTAAATGATGATTCATAAAAACTCCAAAATTTATTATTTATTTTATAAATTTAAGAAATTAGTTAAATGTTTCAAAAACCTTCAAAATAAAAATTAAAAGAACTGAGAACTATTTAAAATATTTTATTATTAATATACATAATGAGTTCTTTTAAGGAAAAAATATTTGATGGCTCATATGAAGTTGTGGAAATTCAAATAACGAATGAAGGAAAAAAATTTAATTGTACAAAAATTCTCAAGATTTTTTAGAGAATTAATTTAAATAAAAACGATTTTATTTCAATACAAATGAATTTAATTATATTTTTCATTTTATTATTTCACTTAAAAAAGTAATTATTCAAAATGACACAATTTGAAATACATTTTCAACCTGATGGAAGGAGAATTAATGTAGAACAAGGAATTTCGGTTCTTGAAGCAATAAATTTAACCGGGATTGATCTTGTTTCTCTTTGCGGTGGTAAAGGAACATGTGGAAAATGCAAAATTATCATTGAAAAGGGGGAAATAAAAGAATCCTTAACAGAAAAAGAGAAAGAATTTTTAACAAAAGATCAGATTGATGAAAATTATCGATTAGCTTGTCGAATTAGAGTATTTAATAATTTAATAATAAGAATTCCTGAAGCAAGTCGAACTGGAAAACAAAGATTGCAAATTGAAGGGATTAAAGCACCGGTAAAAGTAGAACCGTTAATAAAAAAATTATTTATACAGCTTAAAAAACCTTCATTAGATGAACCCAAATCAGATATTGATCGTTTAAATGATTATATTCTAAAAAAATTTGGAATTTCAAAATTAAAATTTAATTTTGATGCATTAAAATCTCTTGGCACGGTAATTCGAGAAGATAATTATAAATTTACCGTGTGCATTTGGAATAATTCAGAAATTATAACAATAGAACCAGGAGATACTACTGAAAAAATATTTGGTTATTCTGTAGATATAGGAACAACTAAATTAGCTGGTTATCTCATAGATTTAACTAATGGAGAAGTTTTAGCAGCTGGAGGTTTGATGAACCCACAAATTCGCTTTGGAGAGGATGTAATTTCAAGAATTGCATATAAAGACCCTCAACAAATGCATGATGTTGTTATTGAGGGACTCAATGAACTTTTGATTGATTTAACTAACAGAGTTTCAATTGATTTAGAAAATATTTATGAGATGACAGCAGTCGGAAATACTTGTATGCATCATCTTTTCCTAAACTTAGATGCAAAGCAATTAGGTTATTCCCCCTATGTCCCGGTTATAAGAAATGGTTTAAGTGTTAAAAATAATAAAATTGGAATGAATATTAATAGATTCGGAAAAATTTTTACACTTCCCGTTGTAGCAGGCTTTGTAGGTGCTGATACAATCGGCGTGATACTAGCCTCTGAAATATATAAGCGTGATGAATTATGTATGGCTTTAGATATAGGTACAAACACTGAAGTAGTTCTTGGTAATAAAGAACGTATTTTAGCTTGTGCTTGTGCTTCAGGTCCCGCTTTTGAAGGGGCACATATTAAATTTGGTATGCGTGCTGCAAATGGTGCAATTGAAAAAATAAAAATTAATCCTGAAACATTAGAACCTACTTATTATACAATTGATAATGTCAAACCTCGAGGCATTTGTGGCTCAGCAATTGTTGATATTCCTGCAGAAATGCTAAAAACAAAAATAATCGATTTAAGAGGAAAAATAAATAAGAATCTTGAATCCGATAGAATAAGACAAGGTGATAATGGATATGAATATGTACTTGTATGGGGTAGAGATTCTTTCTCAAAGAGAGATATAACTATAAGTCAAAAAGATATTGGAGAAATAATTTTAGCAAAAGCAGCAATGCATACTGGAACAGAAATATTGATGCAAAAATTCGGTGTAAAGGATGATGATATTGATAATTTGTTTATTGCAGGAGCATTTGGGACGCATATTGATATAGAAAATGCAAGGATGATAGGGATTTACCCAGAGATTTCTCTTGATAAAGTAAAAAGAATAGGAAATGCTGCTGGTACTGGTTCTCGAATGTGTTTAGTTTCAAAAACAATGAGAAAGCTCGCCGAGGAGATCTCTAAAAAAATTGAGTATATTGAATTAGCAGTTCATCCTAATTTTCAAAGTATTTTCTTAAATTCTCATTATTTACCTTATGCAGATTTAGCAAGATATCCAATAACTAGTGAATTTTTAAAAAAAATAGGAAATTATTCTGAAAAAAAAATTAGAATTTTTTAATTTGGTTTAAAATTATGAGAAAAATTATCGATAATTTATATCATGTTGGAGATTCTGGTTGTTCCATTTTTATGGTAAACTCAGGAACTGAAGGAGGTTTAATTCTAATAGATTGTGGAATGGACATTGGTTTAATTCAAAAAACTAAAAATGAGGGATTCAAGCCAAGAAATATAAAGCATTGTTTTTTGACACATTGTCACATTGATCATATTGCAGCATGTAGTGATTTATTAGCTATTACACCAGATGTAAAATTTTATGCTCATGAATTAGATGCGGATCCAATAGAAAAAAAAGGCTTTGATAATAAAACTGCAGCTAGCTGGTATGGTGTGAAATATCAACCAATTAAATTATTTAAGAGAATTAAAGAGGAAGTAGAAGAGTTTTCTATTGGGAATTATATTTTTAAAAGTATACACACTCCTGGTCATACTCCAGGATCAATTTCTATTTATGTGAAATTGGGAGATAAAGGAGTTCTTTTTGGGCAGGATATTCATGGACCCTTTATGGAAAGTTTTAGTTCGAATTTAGAGGATTATCAGAAATCTATGCAGAAATTATTGAACTTAAATGCTGATATATTATGTGAAGGGCATTTTGGTGTTTTTGAGTCAGCAGAAAAGGTGAGAAAATATATTAAAGGTTATATGGAAAGCAATCGATAATTACTGCGATAATAATTCAAAAAAAGACATAATTATTATGGATTCATGAAGGTTAAATCAAGAAAAAAAGATAATCTGATAATTGGTATTTCATTTTGGGCAACAGGAATTATTTTTCTAATCCTGTCCTATTTGTGTTTTATCAATGTAATTCAAAATTTAAATTTTCAAATTTGTGGAAGTGCATGTGAATATTGGTGGAGCTGGCTCTGGAATTTTCCTCCCCAACCACCTTGCATTTTAATATGTATTCCTCGTAATAATTTATATAAGCCGTTTTTTGTAGTTGGGCTCATCTTGATTTTATTTGAACTTCTTAGAGAATTTATAATATTACTTGGGATTAAAATCAAGAAGTGATTTATTAAAAATCAAACGTTCTATCCAAGCACTTTGAATTCTTTCGAACATTTTTTTTTCATATTTCAAATTTGAGAGAGCCAGTATTCGAGAAAATATTTCAGAAGGAATCAATATTACATTAGATCTATTTCTTTTCTTAATTGACTCATCTAAAGATACCGGTTTTTCTAATTGTAGGATATTAGGCTTAGGATCAGGATCAGAATAATATTTCTTAAACTTTCGCCAAGCATTATAGTATATATTTCGCGTATCAAAACCTTCCATATTATTTGGTCTACCCAACTTCTTGAGATGATCGCGATATTTTCTTTTAATAAACTTAATTCTATTATCTTCAGATTGTATTTCTCTAATTTCTTCATTAAATAATGAATTTTTATTAAATGGGATGAGATTACCTGTATGGATCAACATAAATTTTGGTGGATAAATCTGATCTGCTGTAATTTTAGCGGATAATTCTGGATCGCTACTTGCAATTGCGAAATATTTAATTAACTGTGCAATTTCAGGTTCTCCCACAACGGTCTTACTAAAATAAGCCTTAAGTTCAATATAACATAAATACTTTCCTTTTGTTAATAGCATATCCGGAGTATTTTGATTTAAACTAGGTTCAATTTCAATTTTATAACCTAATTTTTCAAAGTAACTAGAAACAATTTGCATAAGACATTCTTCACGCTGTTTCTGAGCACTTTCAGGATCTTGGCCACCAAGTTCGCAAATTACTTTCCAAATGCTAAGATCGTTTTTTGATTTCCAAGAGTCCTTATTAGATGAAATTAAAGTTTTAAATACATTATCTTGTTTGTTTTCTTTTTTGTAAAATCTCAATGCAATTTTGTCTTTGACGTACCCCTTTTGATAAGTAAAAATTGTAGGAGTTCGCGGTTTATTATCCATTTTTAATCGAATTTTCTTTGAAACTGGATGAAACCGCGATGAATCTGATTTACCCATATAAAATGTATAATTATTCTTTACCAAAAAAATTATCGAAAAAAGATGAAAAATAAATATTTTAATTGCTTTTGGTAGAGAAATAATATTTTTTATATAAAAAGAGAAATATAACCACAGCCATTCCCGTTGAGAATAAAGTGTCAGAAGCATAATGGGCTCCTATTACTATTCTACCCAATGCTTCAATAATACCCCAAGCGATAACTAATATTACAGTTAGATATTTAATTACTTTATTCTTATCTAAGATTAAAAGAATTAATGGTAATAACATCCATCCCATTGCGCAATGTCCTGAGGGAAATGATTGATTACTAGTATATCCTTGAGGAATAAACCAGGGAGTGAATTCTGGATAACCTGGAGGTGTTAGATCCCTAAATCTTACCCTTCCCCAGAGGAGTTTGACTATCTGAATTAAAATCAAAGGATTTATTATAGCTAATAACAGTGTTATTTGTCCAAATTTTATATATGGTTGAAATTTATCTGAGGGGATTTTTTTAAAAACAAAATGTAAAATTAATCCTACAACAATTCCGAAAGAAGGGATTAGAAAATATTCATAAATTCCAATATTCATTAGATTTCCTTCTGAGACTAACTCATCAATTATTCTATATAAAAGTAAAATAATCGCAATTATAATTGTTGCAATGAAGATTATATATTTCCCTTTCCCTGATCTATCAACACTTCCAATAAGAACATATATACTTATAAAAACCATTATCCAACCAGGATATTCCCCATAATCTGCAATAAATTTAGCCCAGATTGAATTTTCATCTACAATTCCTATTGAAATCTGGAGATCAGTGAAACCAAAAATTATAGCCAATATAATCCAGATTAAAATAACTGGGATTACAAGTTTTCTAGCGAAACTATCTTTCCATTCCGATACTTCTTTTTTTTCCATAAATTACACATCTTATTTTTTTTTATTAATAATTCACTCTTTTCTAATATAAATTTTTATATACCTATTGCTCGTCCAATTTCTTGACTACTTCACTTTAAAATATTAATTTATTGAGGAATTATTGAATAATTTTTAAAACAACAATGTTATAATAATTTGATAAATCAAATTTGGATTTTTTTTCAAAATTCGGAATAGGAATTTCAAAAAAGTGAAATTTCTTGCTAATTTAAAAATTAAACTCCAAGGAAAATCCATATCTCCATATAAAGAAATTATTTTTTCAATTTTTGTAGTTTTAATAATCTTAAACAACTCATCAAAGTCATTTGAATTAAAATTTTCAAAGATAATCCTAATTAAATAATTAATATTTAATTGCTTTCCAATAGTTCGAGCACATACTTTCTCATAATTCTTTTTTATAAAATTTTTAGAAAAACAGTTTTCTTTAAAACATTTTATTATACAGGTTGCAGCAATTTTCGAAGCACTTAAAAGCATTATAATGCCCCCACCTGTAGTAGCTTTAACTTGACATGCAGAATCTCCCAATAGAAGAATGTTTTCAAATGCTATTTTATTCATCTTACCTATTGGAATTATACCTCCTTGTTGAGATATTTTATTTTTTTTTTCAATATTTAACTGGTTTAGAAAAATTTTAAATTTCTTCGAAATATTTCTTGAAGAAGCTAACCCAATTCGATATATATTATTACCTTCAGGAACTATCCATCCAAGGAGTTCTTTCCATCGATGGTCAAAATATAAATAAACTTTATTTTCATCAAAATTTTCATTTATACGAATTTGAATAGCAGAAATAGTGTTGTTTTGAACATCTAATAATTTTCCAACTGTTGACATTGGACCATCACATCCAACTAGAATTTTTGCTGAAATTATTCTTCTTGCTGTTTCAATCTGAATTAGTTTTTGATTATTTTCTTTAAAATAGTGAAAGTTTTTAAATTTCTCAACGAGAAAATATTCAATATTTTGTTTGATTTGGTTTTTTTTATAAAATAATCGATCCAATGCAACTCTATCGATAATATATGGCTCCTCATCACCAGATAATTCAATAGATCTACCTGAGGGACTAAAAATCTTAGCTGTTTTAACTCGATTTAAGATGATCTCTTCAGGAACATCTATCAATTGAGTTAGCTTTTTTGATATAATTCCTGCGCAGGTTAGCGGCATTCCAATTTCCTTATGTTCTTCGATTACTGCAATATTTAACCCACTTCTTGAAAGCAAATATGCTAAGTAATTTCCTGCTATACTAGCCCCAATGATACACACATCATAAATCTTAATTGAATTATTCATTTTATACTTTATTTTTACTGCTATCTAAGTAAAAAATTAAGTCTTAATAAAAAATAGTAGATTGTAAGATAAAAATTCTTAAAAATTATTCCTTTTCGAAAGCTCTTTTTCCCAGATAAATAAATAGTTCTACAATTTCAAATGTAGTCAAAGGCTTTATTAAATTAGCCATATTGAGTCGTCCGTCCACTTGCGAAAAATCCGATGTTATTAAATTTTTAATGTCTTCAACATAGTCGTCCATATCTAGAAATAATATTTCAATCTTATCTACCCCTGTTAACTCTGAAATTTCTTTATCTAAGTGCTTCTCAATTTCATTCAAAAGACCTAGTTTATAATTTACAGGTAAATCACAATATTTTATCAATCGATTCATTTCATCTATAACAATTTTCAGCGTTAAATGCCAATCAGCATTTTCTTTATATTGAGGGATTAAAACTTCGGAAATTATCGTTTCATAGAGGTTTTTCGGCTCTTTAGCATCAAATTCCAATTCTGTCCCGGTCGATATTTTAACTTTCTTCTTTTCTGACATGATTAATTCTCAATTCTTATATCTATATATTAAATTAAAACACTGAAATATTAAATTATCTTCTACCTTTTTTTATTTTTAGGATTTTATTAATTGAATATAATAATAATTATATTTTTTATAAGCTACTAAAAAAAGTTTTGGAAGTATCATGCCGATTTATACTGGTGGAGAAATAATAGTTAAATATTTAATTAAAGAAAGGGTTCCTTATGTAGTAGGAATTCCCGGGCACGGAAATCTCGGCCTTGTTGATGCATTTTATAAGAATAGAGATTCCATTAAAGTAATTCAACCCAAGCAAGAAAATTGTGCTGTTCACTTAGCAGTTGGATATTATAGAGTTACGGGGCAACCATTAGCTGTTTTTACTTCAATTGGTCCTGGAGCTATTAATACGGCAATTGGATTGGCTGACGCATATGTCGACTCTATGCCTGTTTTGGTTATAACTGGTGATACTCATGTGCATATGCGGGGTAAAGGAGTACTTCAAGAAATTGAAAGGAAAAGAGATTCAGATTTTCCTCGTATATTAGAACCATTGTGTAAGCGAACCTGGCAAGTTGCAAAGGTTAATCAACTCCCAACTATAATGCAACGTGCATTTAATCATATGTTAACTGGAAGAAGGGGTCCTGTCCATATCGATTTACCGATGGATGTTCAGTCAAATTCTATTGATTGCGATATTCCAGAACCATTGGAAAGACGATCTATGGGCAAATTATTAGGAGATCCAGATTTAATAGAAAAATCAATTGACTTAATCAAGACATCAAAACGTCCAGTAATACTACTTGGTGGTGGTGCCGTTATGTCAGGTGCGTTTAAAGAAATAAAAACTCTTGCAGAAAAAATTGGAGCCGCCGTAATTACAACTATGATGGGTAAGAGTGCATTTCCAAATGACCATCCATTATTCGCATGGCATACTGGTTCTAAAGGAACTACTTGTGGATTAGAGTTAAGCTCTAAAGCTGATGTTTTAATAGCAATTGGTTGTAGATTTGCAGATGAAACTGCATCATCATATAAAAAAGGCGTTAGTTTTTCCATTCCTCCAACTAAATTAATTCAAATAGATATAGATCCTTCAGAAATCGGAAAGAATTATCCTGTATCAGTGGGAATCGTGGGAGATGCTAAAGCGATTTTAAAACAAATATTAGATAAATTAAATGAGCAAAAATTCAAGGTTGACTATAAAAAAACACAGTATTATAGTGAAATTCAGTCTTTAAAAGAAAAATGGTTTAGGTTTTTAGATGATTTTAGAGATGATTCAAAAGTTCCTGTAATGATTTCAACCGCTTTAAAAGAAATTCGAAAATTTTTCAAGAGAGATGCAATAATAGTAACCAGTTCAGGAAATGTACAAGCCCAAATGCTCCAAGAACTCCCATTTTATGAACCTAAAACTTGTATAACAGCAGGTGGATTTTCGACTATGGGTTATACATTACCAGCTGCAATCGGTGCAAAATTAGGTGTTAATGATTTAGGAAAACCAGAAACAGAAGTCGTTGGACTCTTAGGAGATGGTGATTTTATGATGAGTATGCAAGAATTATCAACTGTTGCTCAATTAAAACTATCTAATTTCTTCATAATAATCTTTAATAACATGGGATGGATTGCAATAAAGGATTTACAACAAGCAGCCTATGGCGAGGAAAGAGCTTGGGCTAATGATTTCTATGATATAGATGGAAAAATTTATAGTCCGAATTTTGCGGAGGTAGCGAAAGCATTCGATTGTTATGGTGAGAGGATATCTAAAAGAGAAGAAATAATACCCACGTTAAAAAAAGCTTCAGAATCAGGAAAGCCAGCAATAATAGAGATTATGGTAAATCGCGAATTTCCATATTCTGGCTCACCTGCAGTTGGTTGGTGGGACGTACCTAGGCCAACATATCTTAAAGAACAACGTAGAACATATGAAGAAGAAATTAAAGAAGAAAGATTATAAATAATAATTAAATATCGTGTGGTCAACTTCCGCCGTTTATTGGTAATATGTTATTGATTAATTTTCATATTCTTTTTTCTTTGTATCTCAGAAATCCAATCATCGATTTTTTTTATCAATTCTCGTTTTTCTTTTAGCCCTAACCCTAGACTTGCTTCCTTACGTTGATAAATATTTGCATATTTGCTCATCTCCCACATATAATCCGATTGCAGTATAATTTTCCTCAGATTATCCCGAGCTAGTTCAAATGCTTTCCCAATGGATTGCATTTCGAAATTTTCTTCAATAATTTTTTTCAAGTATAAAAGAATTTCCACAATATCACCTTTTGGCGGCTGGGGAAGCGGCTTACTTTCAACCTCGCGACTTTTCATCAGCCTTAATTCAAATTTTTCCTCTTCTTCTTTAGACTCATTGATTTCGGGTATTTCAATTTTATCTATATCGGAAGGTTGCATGAATTCCATATAACGCTTCGTATATTCAGCTGCTAGATCCAACTTTTCCTTAACATTTCTCTTGAATTGATTGGGCCATTCAATAAAAGAGTCCATACGGCTCTCTGCAGAGAAGAATATTGATTCCTTTAGCATCCTTTTTGGGAGAGTTATATTTCTATCTTTAGGAAGTTGTGGAGTGCTAGGTATCAATATTTTTGAAGCATTTTCAAGTATTGAGGATAACAAAATAGGATCATATTCGAGATTGGAATAAATTTTCTTCAAATTTAAGATAATTTCTCTAATTTTAAGGATTTCTAAGGGGGAAAAATTTTCTTTTAAGATCTCATCTGCTCCGAAGATGATATCATTTATTCCTGCTCTTGAATTAATATAATTACGTACTTTATTTTCATTCATTTTTTTTGATACTAAGATTTTATTGTAAAAATCCCCGTGTGTGCTTAATAGTAAATGACCATCTATATCCAATAGATACGTATCTGGTTTGCGGATTTCATCCATCATATCCAAAATAATATCCTTATTTGGAATAAATACATTTCTCATTAAAGTTCCCTTAATAAATGTTTTCTGGGTATCAGATTTGTTAGATAAATCAATTGGAACTTTAATTACCTCTTCGCCAATAATTACATCGCGATCACTCTCTAATGTAATGTTTTTCGAGGTCGCCATATGATCGTAAACAAAATCCGATAAAATTAATCCAGTTAGTTGTTTTTTATCTATAATATACTTACCATGTTGAAGTTCAAATTTTGTGTAATAATATCCCAAACCAAATAGAAAATGAAGCGTTCCATTTTCTATGGTAATTGAACTTTCAATTCCAGTTAAAAAGACTACAAAATCAGAGTGGATTTTCGATATATCTTGACTTACATATTTACCCAATGTAGGATAACCTAATAAATCTCCCCAGCTAGGAATAATAAAGAGCATATTATTTGTAATTAACTTATCTTGCATGATTTCACTACGCGAGTTGGATTCCATTTTTTAATTCAACTTCTTGATTAAAACATTTATTTCAAAAAGTTCAAGTTAAATTATTTTTTAGTGTTTTTAAGCTTTTTAGTTGCTTTGAAATTGACTTATTATTTTAATCATTAAATTGAGTTTGTACATATCCCAGAGTTAAGTTCTTATCATCTTTTTTTGGTCTTTCTTCTAATTAGAATTAAAGATTTATAAGTTAGAAAAATTAAAGTTTTAAATTTTATAAATCGCACCGTATTTTGCGGAGGAAACGATTTTAGAATAAATACTTAAATATCCAATATCTATTTTTTGTTTAGGTTGCTTCCATTGACTTAGTCTTTCTTTTATCTCATCATCAGATAGTTTTATTTCCAACTTTCTATTAGGAATATCGATATTTATCATATCATTCTCTTGAACGATAGTAATAGGTCCGCCCTCATATGCTTCAGGACATACATGACCTATACACGGACCACGCGTAGCACCAGAATATCTCCCATCTGTAATCATAGCGACTGAATCTCCTAAGCCCATTCCAACGAGAACGGCGGCTGGAATAGATAACTCTCGCATACCAGGAGAACCTTTCGGACCCTCATATCGAATTATTAAAACATCCCCTTTTTCAATCTTTTTAGAAAATAAAGCATCTCTTAAATCTTCTTCGCATTCAAATACTTTGGCTGGACCTTTATGTTGGAGCATTTCAGGATTTACCGCACTTATTTTTACTACTGCTCCTTCGGGTGCCAAATTTCCTTTTAGTATCGCAATCCCTCCTTCGTTTGCGAGTGGGTTTTCTAATGGTCTAATAATTTCGTTTTCAATAATTTTTACTTGTTCTAAAGATTCTTTTAATGTTAGATTCAAAATATTTTTTGTATTGAGATTTAATTTGGGACTCAATTTCTTAATTATTGACATAACACCACCAGCCTTATGAAAATCTGTAATGTTATAATTTGAAGCCGGTTTAAATTTCGCTAAAAGAGGAACTGATCTGCTTAAGGTTTCAAAATCATCATGAGTTAGTTTCCCTCCAATCTCATGCGATAAAGCACACATATGCAAGATCATATTTGTTGAGCCGCCAAATGATAGTGCGACCTTACATGCATTCTTAATTGATTCAGCATTTATTAAATCCCGTGCAATAATCCCATTTTTTATTAAGTCCATTACACACCGACCAGATTTAATAGCGATCTTAAATTGCTCAGGCTCATTTGCAGTAATCGTAGCAGTTCCAGGTAAAGATAAACCTAACACTTCAATAATACAAGCCATTGTAATGGCAGTTCCCATCATATTGCATGTACCTGAGGTATAACATGTCTCTTGGGTTATCATATCTAACTGTTTTTTTGTAATTTTTCCAGCACTATACATTCCAATTGCCTCTTTTATATCACATGTGACGAAAATTTTGCCCTTGAACACCCCCTCTGTAAAAGTTCGAGGTTTCATTACCCCACCCGTTAAAAACACGGTCGGGATATTACATCTTGCAGCAGCCATCAACATCCCAGGAATAATTTTATCACAAGAGCATATCATTACCATTCCATCAAAATTATGAGCTTTTATAACGCATTCAACTGAAGAGGCAATAAGTTCTCGAGATGGTAGAATATATTTTGAGAAATTACCGCTGTTGGCAATACCATCACATGGAGCAATTGTATTAATTTCCATTGGAGTGCCGCCTGCATCTGCAACTCCCATTTTAACATATTTACTAAGTTCTCTTAAATGAATATGACCAGGATTTATTTCAGTCCATGAATTTACTATTGCAACTCTAGGTTTTTCAAGATCTTCATCTGAATACCCGCATGCATGATATAAAGCTCTCTCATATAGTCTGGAAATATCGGCTTTTTCATTCTCTTTACTCATTTTAATCAATTTCAAGAATTTTTTAAATCAAAAAATAATAATTCATAAATATTTTAGAATCATTAAAATTAAAATATTATATAATAATTACAATTACTTTAAGGTTTTATTATGGAAAGGTTAAAAGTTGGAATTATTGGTTGTGGTATGATTTTTGATTTAAATGTTCTTGGCTATTTGGATAATAATGATGTAGAAATTACATGTCTTTGTGATCGAAGGCAACGGAGAATAAAAGAAAAAATAAATAAATTTAACTTAAATTCAAAGATAAAGACTTATACAGATTATAAGAAGATGCTTGATTCTGAAAGTATTGATATATTGGAAATCCTTCTGCCTCACAATCTACATTGTGAAGTTACAGTTTATGCTGCCCAAAAAAAGTTAAAGGGCATATGTGTTCAAAAACCAATGGCAACTACTATTTCAGAATGCGATAAAATGATTAAGGCATGTAAAGAAAATAATATAAAATTGAAAGTTTTTGAAAATTTTATGTTTTATCCTCCTATTCTTCGAGCAAAAAAATTGTTAAAAGAAGGAATAATCGGAGAATTAAACTCAATTCATATTAAAACCCTAGAAGGTACAAGTGGAGGATGGGAGATTCCAACTAGTACTTGGAAGTGGAGATTGGATCCAGAAAGTTGTGGAGGAGGATTGGAATGTGGCTCACCCTTTATATTTGATGATGGTTATCATAAATTTTGGCTTGCATTACATTTAATGGATGAAAAAATAGAGAAGGTCTATAGTTGGATTGATAGACATATAGATATGGATATTCCCGCATATGTTATGTGGAAATATCGACCTCCAGAAGATTCAGAATTTATCATGCCACATTACGGGACATTAGAATTTAATTATGCTCAGGAGATGAATCTACCTAGCCCTTATTACCCAGGGGATGAATTTATTTCAATAGTTGGATCAAAAGGAATAATGTGGATCAATCAAGCAACGTCAGGCGGAAATGTGATGTCTAAATCTGAAGTTTTTCCACCTATTGTGATATTTCGAGACGGTAAAATTGAAACGATTTCAGATATGGAAAGAGATTGGAAGTATGGGTTTATTAATTCTACCAAGCATTTTATTGAAGTTATTAAAAATAATGGAGTTCCTTTATTAACAGGAGAAGAAGGGAAGTATTGCACTCAATTTACCTTAGCCGCATTAAAATCTTCAGTGCTTGGAAAAGAAATTTGTCCAGATGAAATTACTGAATAAATGTGTAGCAAACTAATTTAAAAAATAAAAATTTTAGAAATTTTTTCGATATTATTTTTTATTCTAAAGAAAATGGAAAAGTACCACGGACTCTCCATATTGCAATTTCATCAAAACCTAATATTTCAGCTTGCGTCTTCTCTCCATTGCAAATATCCTTTAATTTTTGCCATAAAATAGCCGATACATCTTCAATTTTTTTATTTTCTGTTATAATTTTACTGGCATCTACATCAATATTACATCCCATCCAATCACAAGTTTTTGGGTTTCCACAGATCTTTATAACCGGCGATATTAAGTTCCCCACAGGGCTGCCTCTTCCAGTTGTCATTATTATTACCTGAGCACCTGCAGCTGCCAATCCCGTCATAGATTCCACATCTAATCCAGGTTCTATCATTAACCATAATCCCTTTCCTTTTGGTTTTTCAGAATAATTTAAGATCCCTTGAATAGGTGCTTTTCCTGCCTTTGCAATTGTTCCCAACGATTTCTCCTCTATTGTACTTAGACCACCTTGAATATTACCTGGTGTGGGTTGTATTCCTCTGAAATCGATGCCTAATTTCATAATATTTTCTAAAAAATTATTCAATGTAGATTGTATTTTCTCTGCAACTTGTTCATTATTCGCACGTTCCATCAATAAATGTTCAGTTCCGATCCATTCAGTAAATTCTGGAAGTATCGAGGTTCCACCTAATTTAACGATTTTATCTGATATAATTCCAACGGCAGGATTTGCAGTGATCCCTGATATCGAGTCAGATCCTCCGCATTCTAAGCCTAAAACTAGATTTGAAAAATCAAACGGCTCTCGTTTAATTTCATTAGCTTCAGCTGTCATTCTTTTACCTATTTTTATTCCTTTTTCGATGGCAGCAATTGTTCCGCCTTTTATATCCTGAACATTAAAGAATTCAACTGGTTTCTTGGACCTTTTAATCTGATTTGCTAATAATTTGCTTGTAAGATTTTCACAACCTAACCCTACTATTACAACTCCATAAATATTAGGATTACTGGCAAGACCAACTAATGTATTAATAGTATATGTTAAATCTGGACCAAATTGACCACAACCAAGAGGATGAGTTATTGCTATGGAATTTTCTAATTTGTTTGAAATTTGTTGCGCAACATTATTAACACAAACTACAGAAGAAAGAATAGCTACTTTATTGCGAATTCCAACCAAACCTTTTGCCCGTTGATACCCTAAAAATCCATCGCTCATTATTTTGTCTCCTCTAAATAATGACTTTGAATATTATGAAGATGAACCCAATCTCCAGCTTTTATATCTTTAATTGCTATACCGATAATTTCGCCATATTTTATTACTTGATTTCCCTTATTTATATTTTTTAAAGCAAACTTATGACCAAATGGTATCTCTTGTTTGATTTTAATTAAATTATTGTGTATTTCTAATACCTCATCCTGAAGGATTTTATCTAGAGATGTAGCGCAATTGTCTTCAATATTTATGATAATGTATTTGTTTTTCATTTTTAATTCAGGAAAAATTTTTTTCTTTTAAAATAGACTAAGAAGTTTAAAAAAATAAATTAAGTTAAAAATAAGAAAAAAATAATATATATTAAGTTTAAATGGTTGCTATTACATCTATTTCAATTAGCATACTTTCTAAGGGCAAATTTGAAACTTCTATAGTGGTTCTTGCAGGAAATTTTTCATCTACTCCATTTGATTCAAAAAAGCTTTTATAAGCGCTGTTCATACTTTTAAAGTCTCCCATATTTTTTAAATATACAGTGACTTTAACAATATTTGAAACACTGGCACCTGCTGCCTCTAAAATTGTTTTTATCTTTTCAAAACCAGTAGTTGTTTGTTCAGTAATATTAGTTGTTCCGGGAGATGCTCCTTGCCCTGATACAAATATCAAATTACCCACCTTTATAGCATGACTATAGGGTCCAACTTTTGGAGTTCCCGCATCTACAACTTCTTTTTCTACCATTTTTATCACTTTAATAATTTTTTCCTCGAGCTGATATTTCCCATTTATCTATTAATTTATCATCCTTTATAACATTAAAAAAGTCATATAAATTTACAGTTGGACATACATGACCGGGGATTAGTTCTACCTTTTGACCAATTTCAAAAGAATCATCTTTACCTGCTTTAAATTGACCATGCTCTTCAGTCAATAAGGTCATTTTTGATTTAGGATAATCTTTAAAAATGGGTTTTCCATCTACAGTTGAACATGCTTTTGAACCCATATCTAATGTGAAATTTCTCTTTCCAGTTTGATTATTAATGGTCGCTAAAATAGTAAGAGCGATTTCAAAGTTAGGAACGCATTTGCTCATATGCTCATCAAAAAAAGGATACGTTCCAGGTTGAATTTCTGTTATACCAGGATATTTTCCCGCAATCATATATGTTCCAGACCCAGATGTAGTTATATATTCAATTTTAAAATCATTTTCATTCAATAAATCTCGAGTATCAACTAACATCTTCATGCATAACTCTGTTTGTTGTTTTTTATACCCAAAATCTTTTAAATATGTTAAATGTCCTTCATAACCCATAAACCCTACAAGCTCAAGATTAGGTAATTCTTTTATAAATTTAGCCAATTCTAATACTGGCTCTCCGGGTTTAACTCCAGTTCTTCCTAAACCTACATCAATATCAAACAATATTTCCAATTTAACATTTTCTTTATTAGCCAATTTACTTAAATCATTTATATTCTTTTTTGAATCAACACAAACCCTTACTAAATTTTTCTTATTAATTTCTATGAGTCGTTTCATCTTATTAATTTCTACAACTTCATTAGCAATTAAAATATCATTAAATCCTTTTTCTGTAAATACCTCCGCTTCTCCAATTGTTGCCACGCATATTCCAATTGCACCCGCTTCTAATTGCATTTGACCAATCTTAGGGCATTTATGGGTTTTTATATGTGGTCGAAGATTAACTTTATTTTCCTTAGCAAAATTTGCCATAGTTTCAATATTTTTTACTAATTTATTATAATCAACCACTAATGCTGGAGTAGATACATTTTCATGCCAACTTAATCCCATAATCAAATCCACTTCAAATATTTAAATGTTATACATAATAAATGGGTTTTTAAATTAAAGATTTAGAAATTTTATTGAATCCTTTTTTCGCATTTTAATTTTTATTAAATTTAACAAAATTTAATTAGATTTTTTAATTCTTTTCTTTATCATTGTTGAGGTAAATTTATCAGAAAGATGAAGGGCATTAATTATCGATTCTATCCATTATGGTACTTGGCATTTATAAGAGTCGCTATTGGAATGATGATTGGATTGGCTACACCCTTATATTTTATTGAAGAAGGGCTAAATCCCGAGATCCTAGGCTTTCTTATCTCTGCAACCGCTTTAGCTTATTTGTTTTCACCCTTCCTTTTAAGAAATGTGCCAAAGAAAATAGGAATAAAAAAAAGCCTAATAATTTCAATGGTTGGAACTCTAATTGTGCAAATAGGATTTCAAATTTCAATGGATCCCTTAGTAGCATTCATTCTAAGATTTGCGGATGGAGTCTTTTTGGGGTTATTTTGGCCCGTTCTTCAGGGTTCGATTTCTATTATTTCAACCTATGAGGGTTTACGGGAAAATAATGAGTTAAAAGATAAGGTTATGAAACTTTATTCTATTTATTGGAATATAGGAGGTGTTTTCAGCTATGCAATAGGCACAATCGTTTTATTTTTTATTGATAATGTCCTTTTAATGTTTGATATTTCCTTAATTTACGCAATAATAGGCTTTATTTTAGTTTTTATTTTTGAAGAACCTAAATTTAATCTATCTAAAGAAAATTTTTCATTAAAACAAGAAAGATTAAAACCTAATTCTCAAAGAGAACATGTAAAATTTCCAATTTTTATTCCACTTTTTTTAATGGGGATATATGCGCTATTACTTAGTTCTGTTGGATATATTTATCCAGCAAAATCTGAATTTTTAAATTTTGCAATTTTTACAAATTACTTGTTCTTTTTCATCCGGCTCAGTGTGCAAGCTTTTTTAATTTCACAAACAATGCATTTATTAATTAATTCTTTTAAGAAGATAATGCCGTACCTCATGATAACTCTGAGTCTTTGTTTATTAATATGGGGGTTAACCGAAAATCTCATTATATTTGGAATTTTATTTTTTACTTTTGGGTTATGTATCTCATTTTTCTACAGTTTTTCGTTCAAATTAGTAATTTTTCGTAATATTGCCGAAGATACAACAAAATATAGCATATATTTTGAAACTGCGGTCGGTATTTTCTTCTTTATTGGGCCGATATTAAGTGGTTTTTTAATCGCAATCGATTTTAACTTAGCGTTTTTTATTATGTCGTTTATTGCACTTCTTAGTCTCATTATTTATCTTTCATTGAAAAATAAAATTAAAAGTGAAAAGATTAAATAAACAGATAAACAATAAACCTAAGAAAAAGTGAAGATTAGAAATAATTTTAATTTTTAATGAGTTTTAGTGAGAATTTATAAGTAAAAGGTTTAAATATTCTTAGACTCATTTGTTAATTTATAAACAAGATTTTTTATAAAAAATAATAGAGTTGTAAATAATGGGCGCTGGAAAAGGTTTAAGTATTTTAGCTGGAATTTTAATCATAGTCGCTACTTTTGTATTATCTTGGTTTACAGTTGCTGGTCCCGAATATGCTTATGGTATTGGATTAGTAAAGAATATAATGGGAATGTTTACAGATGCTGCAACTTTAGCAACTTCATGGGGGGTTGAAACATTTGTAATTTACATTGTAGCAATTGTGTATATTTTATTCTTGGTTTCTGGAATTTTAGTGCTAATCGGGGCAAAAGTTCGCGCACTGGCAATAATAGGAGCAATTGTACCTATACTTTTATGTTATGCGATCATAGCGGGTGCTTTTAATATTCCACCAGATTTTTATCCTTATATTTCAGTATTTTTGGACTCTGAACCACTAGTTGCAGGTATTATTCCTTTCGATTTACCTTTAGCTCCTGCCAATGCATCAGCAACAGTATCTCTCGGGACTTATGTGCTTCTTGCAGGCGGTGTTTTAGGTCTTATTGGCGGAATTATGGGTCGAGATTAGAAAATTTAAAATTTAAAATTTATTTTTTTCATTTTTACTCTTTGATAACATTCTCTTTAGGTTAAGGTCTAATTGTGATGTTTATGCTTAATTCGATTCATATAGATTTTTAAAAATATAAAAATTATCAATCCAATTGAGCAAATGAACACCCCTGCAAAAAATGATACTTGATAGGCAAAAACTTCTTCTCTGCCTTCACTGATTAAAAAGTCAATTAGGGGTCCGGAGATAATGGTGCAAGCCAATCCCCAAGAAAGGAAAAACGTTGTGTTGTATACTGCAAATAACTTAGCTCGCTTTTTTGGGGGCATTAAAGCTGAGGCAATGGCATATGATGATGCCATAATTAAAACATCTGCAATTCCAATTAAAAAACTCCCTGTGAATATCAGCGGTAAATACATGGAAACAGCCGTAATTATAATTGCAAGTATACCTATAAATGTTCCGAGGATTAAAGCAATCGCATGTCCTAATTTTTTGCTCAGTAATCCTGCAAAAAATCCAATCATTATATTTGCGATTGAGCGAGTGTTTGCTATAAAACTTAGCAGAATACTATCTACTGCTAAACCAGACTCCAAGGTTAAAAATTGCGAATAAGTTGTCGCTATAGAATTTCTACCGAAATTGATAAATATTAAAGCAATGATAAAAACTATAAAAATAGTTGTGTTTTTTTCACTATTCTGATTATTATTATTGGAGACAATCTCCAATTTTTCTATTGGATTAATTCCACCCTCTGGAGTGAATAACATGGGAATAGTGGATATAAACATAACAAAGGATGCAATAAAAAATAACGGTCCATTCCTAAATCCTAAACCATTGTCGTATAATAATCCACCAATTGAGATTCCAATTATACGCCCTACTCCTCCAAGACTAGTTAAGTTACCTATTATTCTGCTTCTATCTTTAAATGGGTAAATATCGGATAATAAAGCACTCCAACCAATATTGGACATGCTCCAAAAGATTTCTACACAAGCAAGTCCAATAATAATTACATACCCTGCAATAAATAAATCGGCAATCGATGAATGAATAAACCAAACAGAAATAGTTCCAATGCCAGCCAAAACTTCACCCATTATAATTAATGTTCTACGTCGCTGAAATTTATCGGATAATGGACCCCAAACAAGGTTCTGAAAGATTACACTCATTATCATGGGAAGAGTGGCATATAGGGTAGTCTCAGTTACAGACAGGTTCAAATAAAATCTTAAATAAATAGATAAATAGGTGTAGAATAGCCCTCGTCTAAACATTGCAAGCATTTGAAAAGAGGTTAAACCAATAAATATGCGTGGTGATGATATTTGATGTTTTTTAATTTCCATTTTTTGTTATATTAGTTAGTGTAGTGTTGTTTTTCTACTATAGTGTTTTGATATTTTGGAATTTTATTTAAATTTCTCTTTATAAAAAATAAAATTAAAAGTGATTAGAGAGTAATTAATACATAAAAATAAATAAGGTTAGAAAATATGGCAGAAAATCGAATTAAAATTGATCCTTATGAACATATTGATAAATTTTTCACAAGAGCTTCATTATTGGCGACAATGAGTAAGGATGGAAAACCGAATGTAATGTCAATTCTTTGGAGGTCTATAGGCGAATTGTGGATGTATCCAGTAATTACCGTAGCAGTTTCACCTTCCCGCTATAGTTATGAACTCTTAACAAAAGGGATTAGAGAGTTTACATTAAACGTTCCTTCAGATAAGATAAGCTCTGCTATTGATATTTGTGGTACGTATTCAGGGAGAAATACTGATAAATTTAAACAAGCAAACTTAACTATAATTCCGGGAAAACGAGTTAAAGTTCCTACAATAAAGGATTGTGTGCTGAGTTATGAATGTAAAATAATTCACGAGACAGATTCAGGAAATATTGAACCACATCATTTATTTTTTGGTGAAATTCTTGCTGCTTATACTCTAAAGGAAGAGATTTAAAGTATTATTTTTTTTTATAAATTCGTAATTATTCTTATATTAGTAATTTTCATTCACTTTTTTCGAAAATTGAGTTATCAATTTAAAAAAGCTTTTTATTTTTTTTCTCAAATTATTAACTGTATTCAAAAATGAATTAAAATATCAATAAATACAAAAAAAGTGTGTGATAAATATGGCAGAAGAAAAAAAATATGAGCATATTGTTATAGAAAGAGTATCTGATGGAAACTATGCTGTTATTAGTTTGAATCGTCCAGATAAGTTAAATGCACTCACTGCTCAAACATGTCGAGAAGTAGCCGATGCATTAGAAAGTATGGAAATGGACCCAGATATCCGATGTGTTGTCCTTAGAGGGACTAAAAATGTTACTAAAAAACCTGCATTCTCTTCAGGTGCTGATTTATCAGCAGGATTTGGTCCTGGATTAAACCCAAAAATTCCAATGCATATGGATTATTCAATGTTTGATCGTCATAGAAGTTATTTACGAATCGAAGCCTTTCCAAAACCATTAATAGCTGCAGTAGATGGTTATGCTTTTGGTGGTGGTTGTGAATTAACTCTCGTTTGTGATTTGGTTATTGCATCAAAGAGATCGTTTTTTGGGTTTCCTGAGATAACTAGGGGTATTTTGCCTGCAAATGGTGGAACGCAAAGGATGGCACGGCATATCGGGTTAGGTAGAGCTAAATGGATGATTTACACGGGTGATAGATTTTCTGCAGAAACGATGTATGAATGGGGGTACGTTTCTAAGGTTGTAGATGATGACAAATTTGAAGAGGAAGTTCACAATTTGGCTTCAAAAATAGGAAAAGGGGCCACAACAGCTTATTATGTTATAAAGAAAGCTATGAACTATGGAACTCAGGCGCCTCATTATATTGGAATCAATTTTGAGCAATTAGGATTCGCTGTGAATTCTCAAGCAAGTGATGTAGTAGAAGGAGTTAATGCCTTTTTAAGGAGAAGAGAGCCTAACTTTAAGGGTATATAAGAAAATAAATGATTCTATAAAGAAAATTTGATTAATAAATTATTTTTTTCCTTTTTTTCATTTTGATTTTTATTTTTTTCTTAAAACTATTTTAAGGAAGATATTTCGTGGAGAAATATAATTAAATTTAAGATTTTAAAAATTCCATTTTCAATTTCATTATATTCTTTGATCTTTTTAGAAATAAAATGTTAAAGATTAAAAAAAAAATAAGATATATTTATATGTCTTAAAAATAAAAAAAACTATTTTATATTATAAAAAAAGGTTGAAATAGAGAAAATGGTCGATGTAAAAAATATTGTTGTAGTTGGCAGCGGTCTTATGGGCAATGGAATTGCACAAGTAAGTTTAATGGCTGGCTATAATGTGACTTTAGTTGATGTTAAGGATGAATTTCTTGATAAAGCTTTTGCTAATATTGAAAAAGGTCTCAAAAAATCTGAGTCTAAGGGACAATTAGGTGAAGGAGTAACTGCTGACGCTCTCATGGCAAAATTGAACCGAACATTAGATTTGGCATCTGCTGTAAAGGATGCAGACTATACAATCGAGGCAGTTGTCGAAAATATGAAAGTCAAAAAAGAAGTTTTTAAAACAATGGCAGAAAATTCTCCTGCACACTGCATTTTGGCAACGAATACTTCTACAATGAGTATTACTGAGATTGCGAAAGATTGTGGAAGACCTGAAAATGTCATCGGTATGCATTTTTTTAATCCCGTTCCTTTGATGCGATGTATTGAAGTAATTGCTGGTGAGAAAAGCTCTGAAGAAGCTATTGAGACAGGAATGGCTGTTTCAAATTCATTACCTTGTTTAAGAGGAAATAGATATGTCGCTAAAGTTTTAAAAGACAAGCCTGGATTTATCGTAAATAGAATGAACGCTCCTGGTCAAATATATTTAAGCTGGGTCTTTGATCAAGCCAAAGAGAAACAAATACCATGGAACCAAATAGATGCTGATGGTGGGCATGCAATGCCGATGGGTCCATGCGAATTATGTGATTATGTTGGATTGGATACCATGCACCATGTAATGGAATATTATTCAGAAACACTTTCACCCGATTTTAAACCAGGAAAGGTTCTCAATGAATTAGTTGAGGCAGGAAATCTAGGTGCTAAGACCGGTAAAGGCTTTTATGATTGGTCTGGAGGAAGACCTAAAATTGACAAATCGCAGAAAGCAGGATTGTTTAACCTTCAAACTATGATTGCTATTATGTTAAACGAAGGTTGCAGGATTTTAGACGAAGGTGTGGCTTCTGGATTTAAAATCATTGATGATGCAAACATGGCAGGTATGAATATGCCTGGACCTTTTGGTGCTGGCAAAAAGAATTTCGAAGCATGGTCAAAACTATTAGATGAAATAGCAGACAAGACGGGAAAGGAATATTTAAGGCCTTGTGAGCTTATGAAGTCAGGTGGCTTCGTGAAAATGCGAAAATAAATTATTAGAAAAATATTAAAATTTTTATTCATTTCTTTTTTTTCTTATTAAGCATTAATCTTCTTAATTAAATATTGGAAATTGTATACAAATTATGGTTGATATTAGCAATATTAAGACATTTGCAGTTATTGGTGCCGGTACTATGGGTCGAGAAATTACACAAGTAGCCCTCATGGCTGGCTTTGAGAAAGTCATATTGAACGATATTGAAAAGGATGTAATGAATAGAGCTGAAGAATATATTATCAATGGACTTAAAAGGCTTGAGGCTAAAAATAAATTAGGTGAGGGAGTTAGTACAGAAATGATCATGGCTAAATTAGTAAAAGAAACGGATTTAATAAAGGCAGTGTCAAATGCAGATTTCGTGGTTGAAGCGGTTCCCGAAATTATGAAGATAAAGCAAGAATTATTTGAAAAATTGGGTAAATTTTCAGCCGAACATGCAATTTTAGCATCAAATACATCAACTATGAGTATAACAAAAATAGGAGAACGTTCCGGAAAACCTGAAAAGGTAATAGGGATGCATTTCTTTATTCCTATTGTAGTCCTTAGGTTAATTGAATTAATTAAAGGAGAAAAAACATCTCAAGAAACGATGGATATTAGTTATGGGGTTGGAATGAAATTGCCAGCCCTTAAGGGTAAAAGATTTATTGTTCAAATTGAAAAAGAAAGCCCAGGATTTATCGTAAATAGATTAACAATTGGAGGTAATATGTATTTAAATTGTGTTATTGATGAAGCATTCGAGAAAGGAATTCCATGGGAAGACGTTGATGCTGATGCTGGAGATTTAACACAATGGGGTCCTTTAGTAAAATTGGATTTTTTCGGCTTAGATGTAATAAATCATTGTCAAAAATATTTTGAATCTGTTCTCTCCCCAGATTTCAACCCAGGAAAAGTCATTACAAACCTTGTAAAAGAAGGCAATTTAGGAAGCAAAACTGGCAAGGGTTTTTATGAATGGACAGCAGATGGAAAACCTATAATAAAAAAGGGAAAAAAAATAGGGCTTTTTGATCTTGAAACTTATATGGCTGTTCAATTAAATGAAGGATGTAGATTATTAGAAGAAGGAATCGTTTCTGGATATAAAATAATTGATAACACAATATTAGCAGGTATGAATATGCCAGGTCCATTTAGTGCTGGGAAAAGAAATTATAAAAAATGGGCTGAATTGTTAGAACAATTAGCAAACAAGACGGGAAAAGAATATTTTAGACCTTGTACTCTGATGAAATCGGGTGGTTTTATTAAGATGCGAAAATAAAAAGATTAAATAATTGCAAAAGCATAATCAATTTTATTTGAATAGTTTAATTTAACGATTTTTAATAAAGAAAAGAACTTCAACTAGAGGGGAAAAAAGATGGTAGATATTAGCCATATTAAAAATATTGTTGTGATTGGAGCTGGTATTATGGGTCTCGGTATCACTCAATCTGCATTATGGGGTGGTTTTGAGAAGGTTGTCTTGAATGATATCAAAAAGGAATTCATTGATAATGGAGTTAAAAAGATTGAAGAGGGGTTGAAAAAATCCGAATCTAAAGGAAAATTAGGGGAAGGGATTATTACTGATGCACTTATGCCAAATCTGATTAAAGAAGTGGATCTCGTAAAAGCTATTGCAGACGCTGATTTTATATTTGAAGTAGTTACTGAGGATTTGAAAATTAAACAACAATTATATAAAAAATTAGGTGAAAATTCTCCTGAACATACTATTTTCGCATCAAATACCTCAACTATAAGAATTACAGAATTGGGAGAAGCTTCAAATCACCCTGAACAAGTAATAGGGATGCACTTTTTCCTACCTCCATATCGTCAAAGAGGGATAGAAATAATGAAAGGTGAAAAAACTTCTGATGAAACTATGGAAATTGGTGTGGCTGTTGGCCAAAAATTACCATGTCTTGATGGGAAAAGAGTGATTGCTCAACTTGAAAAAGAAAGTCCAGGATTTATTGTAAATAGGCTACTTTTATCCGCCCAAATTTATTTTAATTGGATTCTTGATCAAGCAGAAGAAAATAAGATTTCATGGGAACAAATTGATGCAGATGCAGGTGATTTAATATTAATTGGTCCATGTGAATTATCTGATTATCTAGGATTAGACACTTCTTATAATAGTATGAAATCATTTGAAACAATACTTTCTCCAGATTTTGCTCCTGGAGAAGTCCTCACAAAATTGGTCTCAGAGGGACATTTTGGAAAAAAAACCGGGAAAGGCTTCTATGATTGGATTGAAGGAAAACCCAAAATAGATAAATCAAAAAAGGCAGGATTTTTTAATCCAGAAGTGATGATGGCTATTCAATTAAATGAGGGGTGTAGGCTTTTAGAAGAGGGAGTTGTTAAGGGATACAAGATTATTGATGATATTATGTTAAGTGGTACTAGCATGCCCGGTCCATTCAGCGCTGGTAAAAGAAATTATGAAAAATGGTCTCATATGTTAAATAAATTAGCGACCCAGATTGGAAAAGAATATCTTAGACCTTGTAAATTATTAAAGTCTGGAAATTTTATTAAAATGAGAAAATGAGTAGTTAGAGAACTTATTTTATTCAGAGAGAATTTATCGATATTATTAGTTATTCTATTGCTGCAGTAGCTCCTTTTTGCAAGATACCTCTGATTTTTTCAGCATCTTTAAGAAAAATTTTAAATTTAAATTTATTTACTAAGGTTTTTTCTAACAAATAAATTTGGAGATTTAGGACCAAATTAAAAAATAATACCAATTAGAAAGTTTTTTAAAAACGCTAATAAAGGAAAAAATAAAAAAAATTGTTAAATATTCTACATCTTAATTAATTGTCCAATTGCATCCATTAAAGTCTCTTTTTTAGGAGCCCCTTTCAGTAATTCCGTTTTGATTCTTTCTGCTAATTCTTGAGGAGTAAATTTCTTTCCATTATTGCTGATGCTATTGTAAGTGTGCCATCCTTGAAAGACCCACACTCGATCTGCGACCACTCGAAATACTTCACCGGTTATTCTTTTAGCAGCGTCAGAAGCTAGAAAAACAACCATTGGAGCAATATTTTCTGGATTAAACACATCAAAGCCGCTTTCATCCAATTTACTCATAATTTCAATCATTTTAGGTGTTGCATCAGTTGTAAGTCTTGTTCTCGCTACCGGAACTACGCAATTCACTGTTGCATATTTCTTTAACTCCATTGCTGAAATAACCGTAAATGCTGCAATTCCTGCTTTTGCTGCTCCATAATTCGTTTGTCCCATGTTTCCTAGCAGTCCAGCATCAGAAGCGGTGTTGATAACCCTTCCAAAGTTTTTTAATGATGGATCCGCTTTACCTTGTTGTCTAAAGTAGTTAGCAACATGGCGAGTCATATTAAATGTACCTTTCAAATGAACAGCTATTACATCATCAAATTCTGCTTCACTCATGTTAAAAAGCATACGATCACGGAGGATTCCAGCGTTATTTACCACAATATCTAATTTTCCAAATTCGGATACAGCTTGGTCAATCATTCCCTTGGCTTTATCAAAATCTGTTACGGAATCGTAATTACCTACAGCCTTTACCCCCAACTTTTTGCATTCTTCAGCTACCTCGTCTGCAACTTTCTTTTCAGAACCAGATCCATCAAATGCTGCCCCCAAGTCATTTATTAATAAATTACATCCTTCTTTTGCCATAAGTAATGCTTCTTCACGACCTAAACCTCTTCCAGCACCAGTTATTATTGCGACCTTTCCATCCAACAATCCCATATTTCTATATCCCTCTTATTATATATTTTAAAACTCTTTTTTGTTATATTTAAAAAATTTGATGGAAATTATTTATTTCTTATCAAACGGTTTAATATTTTTTAAAAAATCGAATAAAATGAAAAAATTGAAAGCTTATAAAATCTCCTTATTTACTTTTTTAATTCCAAAAATCAATTCTTTATTTCTATCTAAATAATTATGACCAAAACCTTTAATCTTACTAAGTGGTCCCTCAATTCCCTTTGGATTTCCGGTTTTGGTGTATATCACAAAAGAATGTTTAATTGCTTTTAGAACATTATATGGAGTTTTAAAATTATAAATCAATTGGATTGCTTTTTTTGGACCAGTATCATAAAGTCCTTCGAGGATAAAAGACATTCTTTCTTCAATAGATAAACCTTTGGGCGCTTTTCGAGAAATTATAGGTCCTTTATCTTTTATTTGTTCCCTTATTGCAATTCTTTCAATCACGATTGCAGTATCATTAATATTTCTGGTAGGGATCACACTGATTCCTAGCTTATATGAAACATATGCTAATGCACCATAAATTGAGCTTATTTTCATTCCAGTATTATCAAAAACCTCGTCATTTAGGCCTTCAATTATAAGAATTGGTGTGGAATATGTATCTTTTAACCTTAAAAGTTGCTCAAACAAGCGATTATCCATAATTGATACCACAAAATCAAAACCAGTCTTACGTTCTATGGCAATTTCATTAGTGATAATAATATCTGCAACATCTAATTGCTTAGTTTGAAGTAATATTTTATCCTTCTTTTTAGAAAAGATATCTATCAATTTCCTTTCGCGATTATCCAAAATAATTTGGAGGAGATTATTTAAAGCCACTTTAATACACCTTTAAAAAATAAATGATTTTAGATTTAAATATGCAATGACTGACAAAATTTTTTTATTCTATTCAATGGAACCTTTAAATTCAACTCGTTCACCTGTATCAACTATTCTTCTAACTCTTTGCACATTTACTTTACGCATTTCTGTATTATTTTTAAATTTTCGAGCAGGTTGGCCAATATAAGTCCAATCTTTTTCTAACCTTTGTCCTACATTAGTCATTGCCCAAACACCAAGAACAGAACCCTTTTCCATAACAGTTCCGGGAGAGACAACAGCATAACCTCCAATAATGCAATGATCTCCAATTATAACCTTTTTAAGAAGCATATAATCTCCAATAACAATACTAGAAAGAATTATAGCACCCTGTCCAACCATAATATTTTTTCCAAATTCTACAAACTCATAATCTACCCATCCATCAAATAAAGTAGATTTAAAATCAGCTTTCATTCCACAAATTTTAAACGCGAGGTTTGTGACCCATGGAACTGGAAAAGAATTCCATACATAAAAAATAAATTTTTTAATAGTTGCACGAAAACAATAGTAAGAATAATCTTTATCTTTAAGATTAATTTTAAAGATTCCTTCTCTTGGTTTATGGATTAAATTTAAAATAATTAATAGACATTTACCTACTCCTAAAGTTATAAGTAAAAAGCAAAAATACCAAGCCAAAATATCGATTGGCAACCTAATAATCATAAGATTTAGAATTGTATTTTTCAACACATTATTATAAAATGTAAAAGCAAGATATATTGTTGGGAAAAAGGATACAAAAATCAAAAAAATATAAATAAGACTAAATCTTTTAGCGATAGGAGGGCTAGTTATAATAGGAATCTCATTAAAAACATTTTTATTCTTCAAGCTCTAAACCTCCTAAATATTTTTTTAAATCTTCTTTGGTAATTCTTTTTAATGGAAAACCAGCATAATAACCATTATTACCTAATTTATCTAATTTTACAGTAGCACTCATCGGTAATAACGTAGAATTTTCACCAATCTCTGTTCCGGGAAAACCTCCACAATAGGCAGATAATACAGAATTATTACCAATTTTCACTCCGAAAAATGTTATATTTTCCTCTCCGAAAAAACCATCAACAAGATGATTGGTTAGATAACAAAATTGACCAAAATAACAATTTTCCCCAGTATTTAAAAATTCCTTAGTAATAAATTGGTCTTCGAAAGTTGTTCTTTTTCCTATTTTATCAGCACCTATAAAATTTAATGCCCAATTAGTTAGCCAGGGAAATGGACTTTTTGTAAATGCTAATATTGGATATTTTAATAGGAAGGAACGGTGATGATAGAAATTTAATTCTCTTGACTCAAAATTCCTATCTAATACTCCTTGTCTTGAGGGAGAAAGTTTCTCACTCCACTTATACAACAATTTTGTGAATAATGCCACAAAAAATAGATGCAATAGATACAAGCCCATAAGGACAAGTGGCGTAATTAATAAAAAAAATTGTGTAAATAAATTTGTAAAATTAACCCACCCAAAAGGTGTGCTAAAAATAGAAGGTATTAAAATTTCAAATAGAAAGAGAAAAAATAGAATTGCAGGAATTAAAAATGACACGCCAACATTTAAAATAATTATCGGAATGTAAATATGGAATTGCACTCTAATATGGTGTTTATCATCTTTCTTTAAATTATTAGTTTGTTGCTGAATATCTGATTTATCATAAATTAAAGTTTCTGTGTGAACATTTTGGTATATATCTTTACTATCGCTTTTTTCAAATAATATTGCTTTAAGATTATCAATTTTTTCATTAATATTATAATCCCCAATTTTTATTGCTGGAGTTCCTTTATAAATACAGCCAGAATCTAAGATTTGATTTATATGGGTTGAAGATACGGCATTTAAAATAGCACCCTTTCTAAATTTTGTTCCGGGCGCAACTAAAGAATGAGCACCAATTATTGAATCATCTTCAATGATTGTTTTTTGAATAATCAAATAATTATCAATGATAATTGCCCCCATTACGACACTTCCTACACCGACAATCACATTTTTTCCAAATTCAATGAATTCACAATCGATCCATCCTTCAAACATGTAATTATGAAAATTTGTTTTCACACCAAACACTTTAAAAAGAAGATTATCCAAATACGGCATAGGAAAGTTGTGAGTTATCCATACAGGCCATTTTTTAATAAGCCCTCTTAGACTCCAATAGATATAATCTTTATTATCTTTATTTCTCTTAAATATTCCTTCTTTTGGTTTATGAATTAAATTAACAATTATTAGAAATATTTTTGCAATAATTATTGATGAGAAAATCATAATTAAATAACAGAATAAGAGTTCAAATGGAAAGAGAAGATAAAATACTATAGTTACGGGATTTGCAAAATTAGTCAAAAAAATCCAAAAACTGACTAAAGCCGGATAAAAGCTTAGAGTTATAATACTTAAATAAATTAACATAAATCTTTTCTTATATGGTAAAGTATTTGTAGTGAATGGTCCAACTCTTAGTGAAGCCGGGATTGAGATTTATTTTTCACTTCTTCTTTTTTACTAAATCATTGGAAAAAATATATAATCATTATAATAAGTTTAAAATTTATTAATCTTCCTTAAATTGATAATTAAATTGAAAATTACATAAAAATAGTTAGAAATTATCAAAGATCTATGCAATTAAAACATAAATCCATAGAATGAACGATTAAAGGAAAATCCTTTATATCACAATTAGGTAAAATAAAATTTTTTAAAGCAAAAAAATTATTCATAGAGGGTGTTTGTATAGATACACTTCCTAAATTATCTTTTCCCGGACGATCTGAAGTCTTTAAGATATAGACCAATTCTCCCTGAGGGGCTTCTACAACAGAAATTCCAATTTCATCAGCAATCAATTTGACATTTGCTAAATCAATAGCCTCTATTTTTGCAGTATCATTCTTAAGATAATCTATAGCTCCTTTAATAATAGAAACAGAATTTTTTAATTCCCATAATCTAACCTGAATGCGAGAATAAGCATCTCCTCCATTAAATGTTACAACTTCCCATTTATCAACAATATCTTCATCTAGATATGAATTATATGGAGAAAAATAGCGAATATCGTAGATGTGGCCTGAAGCTCGAATATTTGGGCCAGTTATTCCTGATTCTAGAACACTTTCTTCTAATAATGTACTTAAACCCTTAAATCGATTTTTAAGATTAGAATTATAGATGCGATTATATAAAATTTTAAATGACGATGAGTAAATTTCATCGACGGCTTCTTGTAAATCATTTAATGAATACCAGAGTATATCTTTCACATAACCTATATAATTTAATTCTTCAAAATATCTTGTGCCTAATTCTTTTTCTAAAAAATTAAGAAAATACAGAACTTTATTAAGAAGATTATAATATTCCTTAAAATGATAGGTTAAATACATTAGATTTGCAAACCAAAGTATGTGATTTGTTATTCTCTCCAATTCACAATAAATGGTTCGGATCATTTTAACCCGATTTGATACCGAAACATTAATAATCGATTCCATTGCTAAAGAATAAGCTAAACTGTGATGGAATGAACTAGTTGAGCATATTTTTTCTACAAGTTTGAGATTTTCCTTATCCCAATTCTTATATTTCATCAATGGGATAATTCCTCTATACAGCCAACCTGTTTTAAAATTTACAGACTTTATAATATTTTTGTCTAAATTAAAGTGAAAATAGTTATCTGTAAGGTGAATTCTATTAAAAACACCTTGAGAAAGAATATTTTTTGCAGAATGTGCTGGGAATAATTTAACTGGAAAATTATACAAGCTCTCTTCAAGTTCTTCCTTAAAATATAAAAATTTAATCCCATATCTTTTAGATATTTCATCTTCATAATTTTCTACTTGAGGATAAGCGACCCTCACGGAATCAATTTCGTTGGAATCTTTATCCACTTCAGTAATTACAAATAAATATTGATTATCTGGAATATATTCGCCAAAATATTCATAAATTACTTCATATTTATTTTCAAAATCATTAATTAATATATTTTTTAAATTAACCGATTTTTCACCGAAAAAAAAAGCAATATCTCTAACACGGGCTTTATTAATATAAAAAACATTTTCAAAATTTCGAGTAGGTGCGCCTTTTAACTCATTCCCAAGGTAATTTTTAAATTCTAATAATAATTTAGAGTAAATTTGCATTGTTTTCTAATATCTATTTATTTTTCCATATTTAAATAGTTTTAAATGGTTTTTATTTTCTAAGAAAATACTAGTATTTTTGTAATTTTGAAATACTAATCCCTCTTAATAAAGTAGGAAAAAAAGTAAAAAAAAATTGAATTTTATATTTTTTTAAAGATTCATCGGGCAACACTCGTGGTGATTTCGGTTATTTTTGAATTTTCTCGTTAAAATTATAGCAATTGCAGAAGCTGAGATTAAAAGAATTAAAAGATCATAATCATTAATAATAGGACTGGGGCATTGATTTAGATCAATATAAAGTCAAGAAATCGAATTGAATAGAAAAGAATAAGACAAATTATTAGAAAACCAATTGATAAATAAATTGCCTTTTTTACGAGTGTGGAGTATGGAACGGGTTTTTCCTCATATAACCCTAATATTTTGAAAATTTGTACTACATCAATAAATCCAACAACATTCTCGGATTTTCGCTTTAACATGAAAGTTTTTGATTTATTAAAAAGTTCTAAGATCTCATCTTTCGTTATTTGAGGTTTTGCTTCCTTTATTAAGGCAATTAATCCAGCGCAAACTGTCGCTGAAATTGAAGTCCCAGATATCTCATAAGTATCAATTCCTTTAACTGGAACCGTAATCTTCGAGCCGGGAAAATATACTTCTGGTTTATAATTATTCACATCAATTAAATCCTTTCCGCTGAAATAAGTGATTTTCCCTTCTTTAGATATTGCACCTACAGTTATAGCACTCTTTGAGGCTCCGGGACTCCCTATTGTATTAAATTCAGGCCCAAAATTACCTCCAGAGGTAACAATAATGATGTTTAATTTATTAAATAAAATATCACAAGATTTGGATAAGATATCATTTTCATTAGATACTGGATTTAAAGTAGAACTACATATCAGAAGGATATTGAATTTAAAATCATTTTCCAAGATATGATCAAATGCTTTTAAAAAATCAGAGAAATAAGCAACTCCCGCATTATTAAATATTTTAAAATCAATTATTTTGACATCGGGGCATAATCCAATATATCCTTCACCAAATTCACTTGATTTATTCTTTAAAATGTGTGTTAATAACGTTGCATGGAAATTTTCATCGGATGGTTCTTCGTTAGTGAAATTAATTTGATGAATTGAAGAATAATCAAGCGAAACGAAATTTTTACCTATTCCTGAATCTAAAAGTGCAATTGAAACATTTTTCCCGGTGAAAGGGAGCAAGGAATTTTTAAATCTCTTAATATTTAATAATTCAGAGACATTATTCATTGATTGATAAAGTCGTTGATTTTCTTCTATACATTCTATAAGCTCATCTTCCGATAAATCAAAAATCGTTTTCGGGTCAATTTCCATTAACAATGAGAGGACTATTTCAAAAGTTGATATAATTTCCAGATTTTTATGATTCTTAATGAATTTTTTTCGATCAGAATCATTTTTAAAGGAGATTATTGTTTTAATTTTAGATTCTCTAGCTGATATCAACTGATCTAATGTACTTTTCCCAATTCTTTCTTCGATTTCCTTAGAAATTATTGGTTTGAGTTTTATTTTTTCAAGAAAAGAAGGATGTATTTTATCAACATTCATTTTTTAACATACAGAAGGTCTTAAATTTTAAATTTGAGTTCTTTAATAATTTCTTCCACAGTATAATTACGATGCACTAATAGAGAGATTGCGTTTACCATTTTGGTTGGATCCTCTGCTTGAAATACATTTCGACCCATTGCTACTCCAGATCCTCCAGCCTGAATGGATTCATATATCATATAAAATACATCAATTTCTGTATTCATTTTAGGTCCCCCTGCAATAATCACCGGAACTGGGCAACCTTTAACAATTTCATGAAATGAATCAATATCACCAGTATAATTTGTTTTCACAATATCCGCACCGAGTTCAGCACCTACTCTAACTGCAATATTTACCACTTCGGGGTTATGCTCATCTGTAATTTTCTTACCTCTTGAATACATCATAGCAAGTAAAGGCATACCCCACTCTCTTGCACTCTCAATAGCTTTATGAGCGTCTTGAAGCATTTCAGGCTCATCATTTGCTCCAATATTAATATGGATTGATACACCATCAGCTCCCATTTTTATGGCTCTTTCTACACTACAAACTAACACCTTTCTATTTGGATCGGGAGATAAACTGGTACCTCCACTTAAATGAATTATAAGTCCAATATCTATTCCATATTGTCTATGTCCAGCACCAACCATACCAGTATGCTCAACAACTGCATTTGCCCCACCGATAGCGACACTATCAACCATAGCTGCCATATCTTCAAGACCTTTTATGGTTCCTTCAGACATTCCATGGTCCAGTGGGATAATAATAGTTCTTTTTGTTTTTCTATCAAAAATTCTTTCGAATCTAATTCGCTTACCTATATCCATAATTTTTTTCAAATTTTTATTTAAATAATGAAATTATTAGTATAAAAAATAATACATCTATGAATTTAAATGAAATTTATAATTTTTACCATGGAACTCTTATATAAGTATTTCGCGGAATATTAGATTTATTAGGATAATCTAGATTATGATGAATCCCTCTACTTTCTTTACGAGAAATGGCACTAACGATAATTATCTTTGCAACTGTTGCCAAATTTCTCAGTTCCACCAGATCACTTGAAATTTTGAAATCCCAATAATATTGATTTATTTCATCCAAAAGCACATTAATTCTTTTTTTAGCTCTCTGCAATCTTTTATCGGTTCTTACAATACCAACATAATTCCACATAAATCTTCTAATTTCGTCCCAATTTTGCGAAATGACTACAGCTTCCGTCGAATCCACTGCATTTCCGGGTTCCCATTGAGGAAAACTCTCATTTTTTACAGAATTCACTTTATCCTTCAAAAATTCAGAACAATTATGTGCAAAAGTTAAACTTTCTAAAATAGAATTACTTGCCAGCCGATTAGCTCCATGTAAACCAGTGTATGATACTTCTCCTATTGCGAACAAGTTTTTAATATCACTTTGTCCATTGAGGTCTACCTTTATACCTCCACAACAATAATGAGCTGCTGGAACTACTGGAATTGGATCTTTTGTTATATCAATATCAAACTTTAAACATTGCTCATAAACTCCTGGAAAATGTTCTTTTATGAATTCCAGTTCTTTTACTGATGCAATATCTAAATATACACAATCATCACCAGATTTTTTTAATTCTGCGTCAATTGCTCTTGAAACAATATCTCTAGGTGCCAATTCTTTTAATTTATGATACCTTTCCATAAATGTTTTTCCACTTTTATTTTTTAATATTGCTCCTTCTCCTCTCAATGCTTCAGTTATCAAAAATGATTTTGCAAAGGGATGATATAAACAAGTTGGGTGAAATTGAACGAACTCCATATTGGCAATTGTGGCTCCGATTCGGTATGCCATTGCCACCCCATCACCAGAAGCAACATCAGGATTAGAAGTATATACATATATTTTTCCAACACCGCCAGTTGCTAAAATCGTAAACTTAGCAGAGATATTATAAATCTCATTATTCTTTTTGTCTAAAACATAAGCTCCTAAGCACACACGATCTATTCCAAATAAATTTATTACAATATTGTGTTCTCTTATTTCAATGTTATCTAATTCTTTTACTTTAGAAATTAATGCATTTTGAACAGCTTTACCAGTTAAATCATTTACATGAAAAATTCTGCGCCTTGAATGCCCACCTTCCTGACCTAGATCATAAAAGCCATTTTTTTTCTTTGTAAAATCAACCCCCCAATTAATCAATTCTTGCAATCTTTCGGGAGCTTGAGTTATTACATTTCTAACAACTGTTTTATCACATAAATCATCCCCAGCAATAATTGTATCATTTATATGAGACTCAAAACTATCATTTTTATCCCAAACACATGCGATCCCTCCTTGAGCATACCAAGTGTTAGTTTCAAATATGCTTTCCTTTGATAATATTAAGACTGACCCAAATTTGGATAGTTTAATTGCACTTCCTAAGCCAGAAACTCCTGTTCCTATGATTAAAAAGTCAGTTTTCGTATTCAATGAATTTTCCTCAGTTCAATAAACAAAAGAAATTATACGATTATTAAATACATCAATTTTTTCTAAAATAATATTTTAACTATATAATAATTATTCGAATTAAAAAAATTATGAGAAAAGACTTGCCAAATTTTTAAATTAGAAAATATTTTTTATTTTTTAATCAAAGAAAACTTAAAAATTTTGAATCTTGTTATTTTAATATACGTTTTAAAACTATTTGGTGACTTTTAATAAAAAAAATTAAAAAAGTGTTATTTTTATGTTATGGAAATTCTTGTAGGTCTCCTGCAGCAGAATATCTAGCAAAAGGTTTAGCAAAAAATAAATATGAAAAGGATTTGTTTGATGTGGAATTTGTATCTGCTGGTCTTATTAATGTTTTTGGATATGCTCAGCCAGAAACAGTCAAATTTGCTAAATCTAGAGGAATAAATATGTCAAACTTCATACCACAACTAATTGATTATTATCTTCTAGAATTAAATGATTTAATTTTAACTATGGAACAAATACAAGTGAATAAAATCCTTCAACATTTTCCGAAAATTCCAAATCTAAAAGCGAAAGTTTTTACCCTAAAATCATTTGCAGGTGAAACTAAAGATGTTGATATCCCAGATCCTTATATGACAACTGACGAATATTATAATAAGATATTAGAGGAAATTGAGAAATCCGTAGAATTGAGCATAAAAAGAATAATCGAATTAAATAAAAACCAAACTTGAATTTCAATTTTTTTGCGAAATTAAATTATCTCTTAATTTTTTCCGAATCATTTCAAAACTTTTAAATAGTTTCTTTATCCTTACTGTTTTGAATATTCTTTCAAGAATATCGTAAATTAAGAGTTTAAAGTGATTATTATGGGATTAGAGATATGGATGGTTTTTTGGCCTATAATTATAGTTATTGCTGTAATTATTGGAATCTGGTTTTTAGCGGGGATTAAAGTAATATTGGAATATGAGCGGTTAGTTATATTTCGTTTAGGAAAATACAAACGAACTATTGGTCCAGGAGTAGTATATGTTTTACCAATCGTTGAATCTTCACGAAAGGTTGATTTGAGGATTGTAACTCAAGATATTCCTAGGCAGGAAATTATTACAAGAGATAATATTCCAGTTTTAGCAAATACTGTTGTTTATTTTAAAGTGGAGAGACCAGAAGATGCGGTAATAAAGATTGAGAATTACACCTATGCTGTGCGGCAATACACACAGGCTGCTCTCAGAGATGTCGTTGGTACTATGGAATTAGATGGTGTATTAACAGAACGAGATAAGATTGCACATGATATTAGAGAGATTGTTGATTCGGAAACAAACGAGTGGGGAGTTGATATAAAAGCAATAAAAATCCAGGAAATTGAATTACCAGCTGAAATGAAACGAGCCATGGCTAAACAAGCAGAAGCTGAACGTGATAAACGTGCAGTAATTATTACTTCAGAAGGAGAACTTATGGCTGCAGAAAATCTACAAAAAGCAGCTGCGCTTATGGCATCTGAACCAGGAGCTCTACAGCTTAGGACGTTACAAACTATTAGGGATATTGCTCAAGATCCATCCGAAAAAGTTGTTATTTTCATGCCAAGTGGTGTTGAAAAGTTAATCCGGAAATTTACAGATTGAGGGGGATTTTTCACTGAGCACACACCTAATTCCTAACCGTCGTTATATTCAAATAGCATTCAACCATACTACTCAAGAAGTGTGGAGAATAATACGACAAATACCTCGGGACCCAAGGATAATAATTGAAGCTGGTACTCCATATTGTAAATTAGAGGGAATGGAAGGTGTAAGATTAATTCGAAGATTTTGGAGAGGCATGATTGTAGCGGATTTAAAAACAACAGATGGAGCTATAGCAGAAGTAGCATTTGCATATAGAGCGGGGGCAAACGCCGTAACTGCAGCGGGTAGTGCACCAGTTGAAACACTTGACTTTTTTACTCAAATCTGTCAGAGATATCAAATTTATTCAATGATTGATATGTTAGGTGTTGATAATCCTCTTAGAAAAGTGATGCGTCTAAAAACCAAGCCTGATTTTGTAGTAATTCATAAGGGTAGGGATGAAGAAAGCAATCCCAGAAGCATAATTCGATATAAAGATATTAATAAAGTTAGATCAAAATTCGATGTATTCATTAGTGTTGCAGGGGGGTTGAAACCTGATAATGTACGAACCGCATACTTTAATGGTGCAGACGTAGCGATTTTAAATATAATTAGATCTGGTGAACCAAACGCTGGAATCTATGAAAATGCTAATTTTAGAATTTTAATTCCGAAATTGTTGGATGAAATTGGAAAGTAATCTTAATTAAAATTAATTTTTCTCTTTTTTTTTATATTTATTTCAAAGATAGATTAAGTTAAACTTATATATTCACTTCAATATTATTAATTCCAATTAAGGAATTTGAACTGATCCAAAATTTATAATTTAAAACATAAATGAGTGGGCAAATTTCTCAAGAAAACGTCTTGAGAGAAAAATATGTTAAAAAATTGACAGACCAAGAGAACAAATTCGAAAAAATATCTTCTGAGATAAAAACAATAGATAAAGATCTTGAAGGTTTAAATGATAACATTTCAAAAAAAATGGATAAACTTAGAGTTAGTTAAAAACCGAGAAAAATTTCATAAAAAATATCCTTTTTCTTAATTTTTTCCTTTTAGAAAATTCTTTGAAATTAGATGAATGATAAAATACTTTAAAAATTAAAGAAATCTCTTTATAAAATTTTTATACTATTGGTTTATAATATATCTTCATAGCAATTTTTTGCAAAAAAAAATTAATTATTATTATTATTTGGGTGAACAAAAATATCAACTAAAACTAATAGTGAAATTAAAAAGATTAAGGCTGAAAAAAAGCTAAAGGAATCTAAAATAAAAAAGGAAAAAAAGAAATCTAAAATAAAAAACGAGAAACAAAAAGATACTTCAGAAATAGAGAAAAAAGAACACTCTTTAAGGGCCATTGCATTAGATACTGGCGGAACAATGAGTGATTCTTTTGTAATTGACGAAGATGGAACATTTATAATAGGAAAAGCAATTACTACTCCAGAGGATGAATCTGAGGGGATATTAAATTCCGTAAAGGATGCTTTAAACTACTGGGATAAGACTTTAGAAGACTCAGGGGGATCTGTAGAAGCTTTAGTATATTCTGGAACAACAATGATAAATAGGCTTTTAGAGAGAAAGGGAAACAGTAATATTGGAATTATAGTTAATGCAGGTTTTGAGGATCTCCACAGATTAGGAAGAGCATTACAATGCTGGATATGGCTCGACTATGCAGGGCGTCTCCACGCGAGGGAACATGAACACCCCAAACCACTAGTACCAAGGAAACAGATTAAAGGTGTTCGCGGAAGAATTAATTTTTGGGGGGAAGAACTAATTCCACTTTATAAGGATGAGGCAAGAGTAGCAGTAGAAGAATTACTTGATATGGGTGTTGAAAGTATTTGTGTATGCTTACTTTGTTCCTATATGAATCCGGCTCATGAAAAACGTGTGAAAAGGATTGCAGAACGGATAATGAAGGAAAAAGGTAAAAAAATTCCAATAATATTATCTTGTGAACATAATCCGGTTAGAGGTGAAACTCCTAGATTAAATGCTCTTATCATTGAACAATATGCTGCAGAACCATCAAGAAAATTGTTAGCTAAAATTGCCGAAACTTTTAAAGAAAAACAAGTTCCCGCGCCTCTTAGAATCTTAACAACTTATGGAGGAACAATTTCACCGTATCACAAACAACTCATCACAACCCTAGTATCAGGTCCTATCGGTGGAATAATAGGTAGTAAATTCATAGCCAAGGAATATGGAATAAAGAACTTAGTATCCTCAGATGTAGGGGGTACCAGTTTCGATGTAGGTCTTATAATGGAAAATTATGTTCCTACCAAATGGGAGAGTTCTGTTGGAAAATTCATTTTAAACATACCCATGATAGGTTTAAACTCTATAGGTGCAGGTACGGGCATGTATGTGAGATATAATAAAGTTTCAGGAAGATTAGAATTTGGACCTGAAAGTGCAGGGTATCGTATCGGAGTATGTAATGAGGCATCTGGAGTTGAAACAGTCACAATGACGGATTGTAGTTTAATTTTGGGATATCTCAATCCAGACTATTTTCTCGGAGGAAATATTCCATTAGACAAGAAGCGAGCATATAAATATATCAAAGAACAGTTGGCAGACCCTTTTGGTGTGGATCCGGAAAGAACTGCACGAGGTGCACTTGATTTAATAGAGATTAACATGAAAAATCATCTTAATGGAATGATTCAAGGTCTTGGTTTCAGACCAGAGAACTATACACTCATCTCCTTCGGAGGAGCTGGGCCACTTCATGTGGCAGGATATGCTAAGGAGTTAAAGTTTCAAAATATTATGATACCAGAATGGGCAGCTGCGTTCTCAGCGTATGGTTGTGCATGTGCCGATCATTCTTACAGACATGAAAAGTCTGTGGATTTATTGGTATCTCCTGATGGGAGCATGAATGAAATTGTATCTATGATGCTCAACGCTACGTGGAGTGAATTAAAAAAGAATATAATAAAAGAGTTTGAAAAAGAGGATAGAGATCCTAGTGAAATGGAATTTATTCCCTCAATTCGAATACAATATTTTGGCATGTTTGATGATTTAGAAGTAAAGAGTTCATCTGATAATCTTAAAGCCGAAGATGTGTGGAAACTGGCAAGAAGTTATGATGATCTTTTCGAACAAATATTTCGAAGAGGTACAAAAAGCCCAGATCTTGGATATCATATAACCAAGGCGGTGGCAACAGGGATTGTCCCAGTTCCTAAGCCAAAATTACCAGATTATAAGTTGAGTGGGAAGGATCCGGACAAAGGAGCAAATAAAGGAAAGAGAAAAATATTCTGGGAAGCTGATTGGCATAATGCTTCACTTTGGGAGATGAGTTTACTTAATCCTGGAAATTTAATAGATGGTCCCGCAGTTATCGAGGCTCCGGCAACCACTTTACTGGTTCCACCAGGTTTTAAAGTTTTTCTTGATAAACATAGAATTTTTCATATGGAGGTGTAAAGAAATGAATAATAAACCAATTGGATGGAATGGAAAAACACTTATGAAAATGCTTGAAGAAAGCGAGAAATATATAAAGGAAACAAAATCATATTATGGAATAGATAAATTAAAGTTAAAGGAAGAAGACCCTTTTAAATATGAACGAGCATTTGCAAGTCTTAGAGGTGCATTAGTTTCTGCAAGAGAAACTGCATTACATGTTGCCGCTTCACCTATTGTTAAAGAAATTGGTGAGCTCTGCTTTGCTTTATATACTCCAGAAGGTGATTCTATTGTCGTTTCGACTGGTATCTTGGTTCATGTCCATACAATGAGCGAAGCCGTAAAATTTATGGTAAAACAGGATTATGAACAAGACCCTGGAATCAACCTAGGTGATATTTTTCTAAATAACGACCCCGAATGCGGAAATGTGCATACAACAGATGTTCAGACTCTAATCCCAATATTCTGGAAGGAAGAATTGATTGGCTGGGCGGGAGGTGTAACTCATCAAATCGATTCTGGAGGTATTACTCCTGGTCATGATTTAGTTTCAGCTATTCAACGTTTTGATGATGGAACCTATTATACTTGTAGAAAGATTGGCTCAAACGATAAGATCTGGAAAGACCACATGATAAATGCTCGAAGATCAGTTAGAACTCCATTTTATTGGGAGTTAGACGAAAAATGCAGATTAGCGGGAGATTTGATGATTCGAGATGCAGTTCTAGAGTTTATAGAGAGAGAAGGAATTGAATATTATAAACAATTTATAAGAGAGGTAATAGAGGAGGGAAGAAGGATATTTCAAGAACGTGTGAAAGAGCGATTGATTCCTGGAAGATATAGAGCTGCAGCCTTCTTTGATATACCTATGAAGGAAGAAGCCTGGCAACCTAGAGCAAAAATTGATAAGATCAGCAATCAACCATTAGAAATTATTATTAAAAATGATGGATCAATGTTTCTTTCTTTTGATGGAGCAAGTGGTCCCGGACCAAATCCTATGAATTGTGCAAAAGGAGCAATGGAAGGAGGCCAGTGGGTTCTTTTGACCCAAGTCTTAATATACGGTGATAAAGTTAATGATGGGGCGTATTTTGCTGTAGATACGGATTATCCAATTGGGACATGGTGTAATCCAGGGGATTCTTCTCTTTCTTATCAGAGTCCTTGGGGTAACTTGATTCCTGCCTACACAGGTATGATGAAATGTCTATCTTATGGATTATATTCCCGTGGATATAGAGAAGAAATCGTTCCGGGGTATGGATTTACAGGAGATGCAATTCAAGGTGGAGGTATTTATTCAGCTGGTCCACTTAAAGGGCAAAGGTGGTCATTATCAACATTTGAGATTAGCGGTCAAGGGTTAGGAGCGAGTGGCGTAAAAGACGGACTGGATTGGGGGTATGCAATGTGGAATCCAGAGGCTGACCTTGGAGATGTTGAAACATGGGAACTATTTCAAGGAGGAATTCCTTATTTATCAAGAAGAGTTAAACCAAATACCGCAGGTCATGGAAAATACCGGGGTGGAGCGAATTATGAAGGAGTGGCAATGATTGCAAATTCGAAAGAAGTGGATTTTTTTGGAGCTAGGGATGGTTATTGTTTTCATGGTTCTGGTGGTATGCACGGGGGTTATCCTCATGCAACTGGATATCGACTTTATGCTAAAAAGACAAATCTACAAGAGATTATTCAAAATCAAAAAGAATATCCATTAGGAGATCCAGACCCTAGCAATGGTGAATTTGAGAAATTACTAGAGGGAGATATTGTGAGAAAGAAGAACTGCACAATCTATCCTATCATCTT
This sequence comes from Promethearchaeota archaeon, assembly GCA_030606485.1. GTDB lineage: Archaea > Asgardarchaeota > Lokiarchaeia > Sigyniarchaeales > SOKP01 > 6H3-1. The sequence continues at coordinate 868,982 of JAUWGH010000001.1, forward strand.
GGAGAATAACGATATGATTTATTATGCATTAAGTGGGGGTCCAGGATACGGTGATCCTCTAGAGAGAAAGGTGGAGAGTGTAAAACAAGACCTTAATAATGGAATTTACACAAATGATTTAGTCTATAATATTTATGGTGTAGTAGCAGAATATAATGAAGAAATGGGAGAGTGGGTAATCGACAAAATGGGCACAGACGTACGTCGAGAAGAAATTAGAGCGGAACGAAAAGATAAATCCTTGACATTTGATGATTATTGGGAACAAGAACGGTGGAAAATTACAGAAGATATGCTGAGTGAACCGGTAAAACGAATGTATTCAGAGAGTTTAAGATTATCTACAAAATGGAGAAAGGAATTCCTAGAATTTTGGAGATTACCCGAGGATTTCCAACTGGAGGTGAAATAAAATGGTAAAATATGATAAAAAGACACTTAAAAGAATGATTGATGGGGATTTAACTTGGGAAGAATTAAAACCAATAATAAGTGGTACAAAGGATCCTGATAGATTTGATAAAATTATTGAAATTTTACAAGAAAAAGTCTCTTGGGACGAAAAAATCATCTTACCAATTCATGAACATTTACATATTGTTTCAAAGGATGGAAAGAGAATAGTAAAATGTGATTGTGGATATGAGTTTGGAGATTATAAAGAGAACTGGAAGAAAAAATGCAGAATAAGAGTGAGAGATACAGCTGAAGAGCTTGAAGAATTTTATCCAAAATATATGTCTTGTGACCCAGATTGGGAGGAACTTAGAGAATATTTCTGTCCTGGTTGTTTTACACTGCTAGATACGGAAGCTGTACCTCCAGGATATCCAACTATTTTCAATTTTCTGCCCGACATAGATGCATTCTACAAAGAGTGGCTTGGAAGAAAGGCTCCATAATTTTATCAAATTTTTTAAAAACCTCTTTTTTTTTATTTCAATTTGTAAATTGAAAAAAATAAAATAATAAATTTAATGGAACTAAAATATGATTGAAATAGACACCAATATGATTAAAAATATAAGGAAAGACAAAATACTTAAGGATGCTTATGATTTAAGTTTTCCACGTAGGGTTGGGAGTGAAGGAAATCTCAAAGCAAGAGAACTTTTAGTTTCAAAGATTACAGAACTAGAGTATAAACCACATTTTCAGAATTTTACTTATTCCTATTTATTTCGTTCATTTGTTTTTAATATCATACGAATTATATACATTTTAGGAATTATTGGGCTATTAATTTTGTATTTTCCTTTTACACAAGAAAGAATCATCTGGATTTTAATTCCCGGAACATTAATTATTGTTTTACTATTAATTGAATTTTCATATTACCAAGAAATAAGTCAATTCTCTCTAATTAATTGGGAGAAATTTAAGCAAAAAAAGCTAATCAGGAATGGAAAAAATATATTTACAATTAAATCAAATGAATCTATATTAATTTTTTCTGATGAATTAAATGAATTTCAATTAAATTTTGAGAAAAAAAGCAAAAATAAACGCCATATTGTAATTCTAAGTGCTCATTATGATTCAATAAATGTCTCCTATGGACCTTTTTTAATAATATTTACATCAATTTTTAATACTATAGGCATTTTAATAATTGGATTTTTTCCAATCGTACTTTTAATTCTGCAAGGAATCTGGTACTATACATTTATGATAATTTATCTTATATTCTGTTCTTTGACGATTTTATCATTATTTCTTAGACTTTTTAGAAAATTACAGAATTTTTCTGATGGGGCAATAGATAACGCTAGTGGAGTCTCTACGGTTTTGGGTGTAGCTCGAGCTCTAAAAGAAATAGATTTACCAAATGTAGATATAATATTTTCCTTTTGGGACGCTGAAGAGGAAGGACTTGTAGGAAGTTTATCATTTGTAGAAAAACACCTTCAAAAATTAATTAATTTATATGGTATTGAAAAAATTCATGTAATTTCGTATGATGGGTGCGGTTCAAAAGGTCAAATCAGTTTTGGAAGATCTTTTGGCTTTCCCAGGGTAATAAAACATGATAAGGGAATAGTCAATAAATTAAAAGCAAGTGCGGAATCATTGGAGATACCTACAAAGACATCATGGTTCTACTATCCTCCGTCGGATCATGCTTGTTTTGGGATAAGAAATATAGACTCAGTCTGGTTTTATTCATTCGCTGCAGTATCAAATACAGTAAAAGATAAAAAGGAATTATTAATGGGACAAACTTTAGCAAACTCGGTTAAAATTTCTCTTCAATATTTATTAAATTTTTGAATTATTGCGAATTTCTTAAAGACTGTAAAGAAACTTGTGTAAATATTAAAAAAGAAAAGGAGAGAGTTAATTTACTTAACTCTATAAAATTGATCTAAACATTCTTCGGATTGAATTCTTCACAATGAGCAATTGCACGTTTCTCGTACCTCCAATAACTTCCTCCACTTTTGAGGCATCTAATGCCTCATCTAGTAGAGTGTTATCAGTGAGAGAAATTCCGCCCATGTGATTTTGAATCTCGTAGGTAACTTCGTGAGAGAGCTTGCATCCGTAATATTTTATTTGTGATGATAAAGAAGCCATCCATTTTTCGATTTCTTTGCTCGGTTTTTCAGTAAAAAGAATTTTATCATCATATATTGATGCAATTTGAAAAGCCATCATTGTAGCTGCTGTGACTTTAGTAAGTAAATCAGCAAGCGGAAACCCAATACCTTGATATCCAATTATGTCTTTATTAAATTGTTTTCTCAAATTGGAATAAATAATTCCATGAATGAGTCCATTCCAGCAAATACCTATTGTGCTTCCTACAATACTTATCCTTTCGGGAATTAAACCGTCAAATAGATAATTATATCCCTTTCCATCATCTCCTAATATGTATGGATATGGAACCTTAACATCTTCAAGAATACTATGAGCTATATGCACTCTTGGAACGGCATTTATACGTAATCTTTCAGTTCTAATACCAAATTCTTTTTTAAACATTGCTTGGACCATAGTACCCCTCGGATCTTTCATATCATATACTCCATATCCAACAAAATAGTCAGCTTTAGGACCATTCGTAGTGAAGATCTTTTCTCCGTTAAATATAACCCCATCATCAGCTTTCTCGCAAGTTGTTAGCAGATTAACTGCATCTGAACCTCTTTCTGGTTCCGTAATTAAAATACAGCCAATGCCTTTTCCTTCCATTAAATCTGTTTGAACTTTAGAAATCTCACTTGACTCGCCGTGCTGGAATGTTGGGTTCCCGCAGAGTATTCCACTAGCCAAACGTGCAAGGTCCAGCTGTGGATCACAGATGCTTAAAATTGTAGCTAATAAAACCTCATATTTCATACCATAAGGAGTAAAATCTTTATATTTATTCATTCGTTGAATATATCCATGTTCTCCAAGTTTTGGAAATAATACATAAACATCTTTTTCTCTATCAATTGTAGGGGCTAATTCGATACAAAAATCTTCGAGTTCTTTGACAAAAGCTTGCTCTTCTTCGTTTAATAATGGAAAGATATTTTGATTTAAAATCTTATAAAAATTACCTATTTCCAGTTTTTCTAAAATTTCATCCTTGATGATTTTTTCTTGTATTTTCATATTTAACTCAATTTAAATATTCATTTTAAAGTCTAATATCCATTAAAAACGAAACATATTTTATTAATTTATAACATTCTAATTATCAAATTTTTAAATATATTAACTAAATTCTACAATAAATAAGAAATGATTTATAACTAAGAAATAAAATTATTATTTTAATAGAATTAAAAAAAAGGAATAATTCTGAAGAAAAATGTCAACCTTTATTTTTGTATTCATCATATCCAGCGGTTTATTGACGTTTTTCTTATTATTGACGTTTTTCTATTATCAACAAATACAAAAAATGCAGATGACTGAAGAACTTGAGAAAAAAGAAAAATCTTTAGACATTATACTTGAGAAATATGCCCTTAAAGAAAAGAAAAATGTTATGTTAGAAAAATTGGCTCAAATTTCTCAAATAATTGCTGAAACTGAAAGTGAAATTGCCGAAAAAACATCTCAAAGAACAAAACTTGCAGAAGAGTCTTTTAAGGAAAGAAGTTCTGAAGTAGAAATTATTCAACAAGCAGATGTTAAATATCGGACATTTTCTAAAGGTTTATCATCAGCAATGCCAATTTCTGAAGAAGAAAGGCAAAGGGACTTAAAAGATTTAAAAAATGTAATGGAAATATTGGAAAGTTTGGAAGAAACAAAATATTTAAAAGATCAAAAGACGGTTGATGTTGCAAGAGGTTTGTTTTTTGATAAGATGTCTCAAAAAATTAATTCTATAATAAATGAATTAAATTTAAGAGATCATAAAATAATACCTAACGATAGATTGATATTTCATTCCTTAAAAAGTATTCCTCAATTAAAGAATGAGGATTTTGAATCAATTTTTAATATAATGAAAGAGACTGGATTTTTTAATGATTTTATTGAAGTCAATCCAGAGTTGAGTTTAATTGTTTTTAAAAGGGAAAAACTAAGTTTTAATCAATCTGAAAAGGTTCTTCTTGCATTTGCATATGCAGAAGATTATTTAACTCCTCAAAAATTAATGGAACTTACTGAATGGAATAACGATTTTGCTATGAAGGTGATAAATTCATTAAAAGAAAAAGAACTTCTAACAATATATGATGAAAACATCAAAATTGACGGCTTTGGAAATGTAGATGAGAGGAAAAAATGGAATGAATTCATAGAAAATCAAATTAAACAAGAAAAAGAAGATTTTGAACGAAAAAGACGCCGTCAAAAAGAGAGAGAAGATGAATTTAAAGAAAAAATGCGTTTAAAACAACAAAAGCTAAAAAAAATTGAAGATCAGAGGTTAAAAGATATAGATGATTTAAAGATTACTATAGAAAAACTGGAGGAAATTGCTTATTTCGATACTAAACCGTCGTCCCAAGAAATCACTAGAGAACAAATTTCGGAAAAAATACTTGAATATTATGAGCAAAATCTAATCTTAAATGGAGGATTAATGCAATTTGCAAAAATTTATGACCATATAAAAGAAGATTATCCAAAGATAATTGTTAAAAAGATTTTAGATGTTCTCCATAAATTCCAAGAAATGCAAATGATTAAAGATTCTTTTATGTTAGGAAGAGGAAGAATATACCTGTTTCAAGAAATGGAATTGGATGATAAAGATAAAGAGTTTTTATTATTTACAATAAATAAAAAACCCATGACAAAAGAAGAATTTTTAAAAGGACTAAAATGGGATGAGGAGAATTTATTAAAAATCATGAAAAAACTTCAGGGATATAATATTTTAAGAATTGAAAAAAACAAAATAGTAATTCCCGGAATTAAACAAACAGAAGTAATAGATGAAAAATAGTCTAAGAGTATTTCTCTTTTATAATTTTCATAACTGTATTAATCTCTTCTAAATAAGTTTCTTTTTTCCCAAAGATATAAAATCTGACATCAGGTCCGGTTCCACTTGGTCTAAAATATAATTTTGCTTGGTCTCTCTCTAATTCAAAGATATTAATTTTTATCAAATATATAAAATTAAAAAAAAGATCTAATCGTTTAGACAAATAGAAAAATAGGGTATCAAGAATTATTTGATTATATACCAGATAAGGATCTTTTTGTAAAATAAAATTAGTAAATTGCTTAAGACTCCTGTTAATAATATGTGTAAGAAAATATTTAAAATTAAAGATCAAATAAAAAGAAATCTTGAAAAAAAAAAATTTCTATTTAAATACTTTTTAAAAAAAACTATGAATTACAAAAAATTCATTTAGGAGAAATTAGAAGAAATAATTGGAAATTTTGATATGCATGAAAAAAAGATTGAGGAATTAAAAAAATACAGTGCAAATGATTTATTTGAAGATATAAGAAAAAATTTAGAAAGCATTGTTCCTTTAGATGTTTTATGGGGAGGAAAATTAACTGATACAATGTTAAGTCTATACTTAGGTCAAGTAGAAAGCCATATAAGAAGAAAAAAAAATAAGGGTAATGAAATTGTACAAGATATGTTGGGTGATTATGAATTATTCCTAAAATCTAGATTTAGTTTATGGAAGAAAGAGGCCGTTGATAAAGAATATAGGTTATTGTTACGAGATGTTAAAGATAAAATTATTAAATTTTTAGAGAAATATCGGGAGCTAAACAATTTGAAAAAGTATAAGCACGGTATAACTGTTTTTGAGCATCATCCTAATCTTAAAGTGAATTATTTTGAGCGGATAGACACGAAAGAAAAGGCTTATTGGCTCGGTTGGTTGTTTGCTGAAGGATGGTTATCAAAAATTGGTGATTCTGATTCTTTTGAATTTGGAGTTGGGTGTAATTCAGAAGACATAGAACTGTTAGAAAGGTTTACTGAGGAAATTGGTTATGATATAAGATATAGACAAGTAAAGCGATATAGAAACAAAGATGGTGAGGTAAAAGAGTTCATTATTGTTAGGTTTGATAATAAAGAATTTGCGTATTGGCTTCAATGTCATGGATTCATTGCAGGTAAAGCGAAATCGAAAAATATAGAACTCCCTAAATTAAAATCTCGAAAACAATATTTATCTTTTGTTTTAGGGTTTTATGACGGTGATGGGATAGCAAAGACTTCTGAGATATGTTGTGGAAGTAAAAGATTTCTGGAGAAAATTAAAGATTTATTTAATATTAATTGCAAAATTACTCGGAGTATTTCTGAAGGGATAATGCCTGATGGACGTGTAATTAAAGGTACTGTAAATGGTTTATTTTTAGGTGCTGATTTATACAATGAAATGTTGGATAACTACCAAAAAAGTTTGGAAAGAAAGAGAAATCGTCTCACAGGTATAAAACAAAGGTTAGTACAACTTAATAAGGCAAGAGAAAAGATGAGGAAATTTAAACTTACACCAGGAGAATTAGAAACTCTCTTATGGTTGAAGCCAATGACAGACATTGCCAAATCTTTAGGAGTAAGTTATGGAAGAATACAACATTACAAGGATAGATGGGTTAATAAAGGTCTCATTAAAGCGCCGCTCCAAGGATACTGGAGGCGTAAAAAGAATCGAAGAATAAAAAAAAGAAAAGTTGAGATTGATCCTTAGAATTTTTTCTTGGATGACAGCATTATTTGTAATTATTTACAAATTCCATTACTCTTTTTATTTCTTCTAAGTGAGTTTCTCTTTTCCCAAAGATGTAAAACCTGACATCAGGACCTGTTCCCGAAGGTCTGAAATATAGAATAGAATCCTCACTTTTTAGTCGATAAGTATCAATCTTATTATTATTATCAGATAAACTTTTAATTTGATAATTTTTATTATCGATTTTTATGGATTTTCCATCATTCTTCTCAAAATTTTTCATTATATTGATTTTCTGCTCGTCAACAGCGGGAATGGTCCTATTTATTCCCTTAATTGTCCAATCTATTGCATCGGAAATTCGATATCCTCTGGCTATTAATTCACTTAAAATTATTAATGCTGGAACGGGATATTTATCTGCAATTATAGGAAAGGGCGTTTCAAAATCATACTCTTCCGTGTTATCATTTTTGGAAACTTTTAATATGTTGAATGTATGACCCCCGCTTTCCTCCCATGCTGCAATTATTAAGTTTTCATTAGTAAGTTCTTTATTCTTAACTATTTTTCTTATACTTTCTTTGAGTGGTGTTGAATTATTAATTTTTACAAATTTATCATTATCTTCAACATATAATATTCCTGTATCAATTTTTGATTGATCTACTTCAACCCCAAATAAGAAATACAAAATAACACCTAAATGTTTATATCCTACACCTGTCAAAATATTTAGAATTGAAGTATGGTCACCCCTATAATCGCTTGGAATAGTTCTTATGTTAATTATTTTGCAAGAGAATTCCTTTGCAAGAATATTATGCATGGCAGTGTAAAACTCGTTTGGTATATAGAGATTATATTCATTATCTTCCTTTAAAAAGAATGCAAGTCGATCTCTATCAGCGTCTAATAATATCGCAATTTTTGAATCAACAGATTCCATCGTTTGAATTAACTTTTCTCTCCTTAATTCCTTAATTGGATTAGGTGGGTTGATTGTTTCTTCTATTAAGGTAATATCAGCTCCATATTCTTTAAAAAGATTCACAATACCCCTTGCCTTGCCTAAATATGGCCATATAACAATTTTCGCATTTTTTAATGCTTGAATTTCAATAATTTCAGAAAGTAAATCTTTAATATACTCATTATTTTTCTGTTCTGCACCAATTCTATTTTCTTTAAATTTCTTCTTAAATTTTATTTCATTTAAGGTAAGTGCTATACTAGAAATTTGTTTCATTAAATCCCCCGAAATAGGAATTGGATATTTCATATAGACTTTAAGTCCATTCCAATCTAATGGATTGTGCGATGCAGTAATCATTAAAGCCAGATTTATATCTTCATATAATGCAACTGATGCACTAGCATAAGGAGCAGACATTAATGAATTACCATCACCATTTTTCTGAAAGAAAATTTCAAAACCATCATAAGCAAACATTTGAGCACAAAGTTTTACTAAATAATTACTACTCGGACGACAATCGGAAACAATTAATATTTTCGGATTTTCTTCACTAAAATCTTCTTGATATTTGGTGCTGATCGCTTTAGCAACGCGAAGATAGAGAAATAATTTTTGATTAGTTAAAAGATATGTTCCTGAAGGTTCTATTGAATCAAAAAGTTTAATTCTTAAACCTGATGTTGGTGGAACAATAGGATCAACAATTTTTTGCTCCTCTTCATTCAAATCAGGTAATCTTATTAAATTGTAATCATCAAATTCCTCAAAATTTAATTTTTCAATTTTAAATTCCATATTTATTACACAAACCTTTTATTAAAATAAGAAATTAGAAATTTTTTATTTCAGATGTTTTTTTTCTATTGTTTCGATTGCATTTCTTAAAATTTCATGAATTTTTTCCCGATAAACAAGATTTATTGCAACCATACCATATGTTTTTATTTGCCTTTTATCAGTAGAGAGTAATTTCTCACAAAATTCAGGAGTTAATCTATTGTCTAAATCTTGCTTATTTGCTATCCCGATAATCAATTCATCTTCATAATATTTATCTAAGATTTCATGTATAATTTTTTTAGAACCATATATATTCTCATAAGTAGAATCAGTTACTAATAAAGCTATTTCTGTACCAGAAAGTAAGCTTGTCCATAAACTCTGAAAATTTTCTTGGCCCGCAAAATCCCAGAAAACAACTTCTCTTTTACCTCCAAACCCATCATAAGTTGTAATATCAGCAGTCATTGTAGGTACGTATTCTAAATTAATATCTTTCCCACAAATTAAATGAAGAAGTGTTGTTTTTCCAACCCCTCCAAATCCAATTATTGAGACTTTTATCGCGCCAAGAACAATTTTATCAAGTTCTTCGTTAAATTCTTTAAATATTGAGCGATTACCCGCCCATTTATTATCTTTAACAATATCTTCGAATTTTTCTAAGAATTTTTCGGCTATATTATTTAATTTATTGGTTATTTCTTTATCTTCATCTTCTTTATCTGCACAAACAACAAATATTATGTCTTTAACAGAGATATAGAAGAATTTATTATCTCCAGTCTCAGTAGATTTTATTTCTGATTGACTAATTTCTTGCATAAAACTTGAAAATGCACTTAAAAAACCAGCCAATAGATCTTTATCAACCTCCGAAACACCGTAATTACGGAATAACAAAGATTTTCCATTATTAGTTAATATATTAACGTATTGGATCAATTTTTTTGCAAACGAGGATTTATTTTTTCAATTATTATTATTAATATATAAGTCATAAAATAAATAATTCTTTAAATAAATTTAAATTAAATATCCATCTTCAAAGGATCATAGAGTTAAATTCATGATAAAAAATAATGACTAATAATAACTCATCAGATAAAATAAACACAATTGAAGACAAAATCGGATCATTCTCGGAAATACTTCAAAACTTTGGTCTAAACCTCATACAAAATATTGGAAAAATTACTCATTCAATTCATATATTAACCGATAAAATTGATGAACTTTTTAAAACAACTCTAGATATAAAGGGACTTATTCCACAACTGAATAAAATTATTGAAAAACAAGATATAATTGAAAGTGAAATTGATCTCCTAAAATCAGTAATCTCACAAGGAATAATTACTCAAAAATCAACTGAAATTGAAAGAGATGAAACAACAACAATAAAATCAAATAATGCTAAGGAGATCTTTAATAATTTAAAAAAAGCACTTAGGAGCACAAAAGATTTAGAGAAAATAAAAGCTCTCTTAGATGAAACAAAAGAATCGATCTTTGAAATTACCGGAGGTCATAGAACTTTGTATGAAATATCAAAAACCATTACCGAGTTAAAAAACTTTAAAGAATTTAATGAATCTTTGGAAAAAATGCTTCTTGATAAGATTGATTTCTGGATTATAAAATTTTAAAATCCCCTAATCCATTTGCATTCTTTAAAAAAAAAGGATTCTTAAAAAAAATAAATAATTTAATTTTAGAAATTTCATGGTTTTTTGGAGCTTTTTTATCTTAATTATGATTAAATATTTTAAAGTGAAATTTTTTTTTCTACTAAATAACTGGTTAAAATCTTAAAATTACAAAGTGTAAAAAAATGTCAGAAGATTCAAATAATGAAAAACTACACTTCTATAGACCAGATACGGAGTTTGTTTATAAGATAATCGTTATAGGGGATCCTGCTGTAGGAAAGACTAGCCTCTTAAACAATTTTATTAAAAAGAAATTTACAACACAATATTTACCGACCGTAGGTGTGAATATTTTAAAGTACATTCTTCAATTTGAAACAAAAGAAGGGGAGAAAACTGAAGTTAATCTAATGTTCTGGGATATCGCAGGACAGCCTCAGTTCTACATGATCCACAAACCATATTATCAAGGTGCAAACGGAATTATTCTTGTGTTTGATATTACCAGAAGTAGTACTTTCTCAAATGTTAACAATTGGTTCAATGAAGCTGTTAAATTTGGTCTTTCATCAGTACCAAGATTACTTGTTGGGAATAAGATTGATTTAAAAGATGAAAGGAAGATTATTGTTCCAATGTCAGAGCATCTTTCTAAGAAGTTAAATGCTCCATATTTCGAAACATCCGCAAAAACAGGTGTCAATGTTCCTAATATTTTCCATAAAATTACCGAATTAATCTATTATAAGAAAAATGAATAAAAATCAATAGATTAAAACTCTTTTTTTCAATTTAATTTACTTGTTTTTAAGAAGGTATTATTTTTTAATTGCATAGGAAATCAAGGTCAAGTATAAAAATTCGAGGTCAAATGAAAAAAATTTTACGAATTTATTTATATAGGAGTTTTAACCTCGTAAAATTATAAAGGGTCTGAATTAAAAGGAGAAAAATGATTTTTGACGAATATGAATTTTAATCATATCCATATATTACATTGTAATATATAAACTATTATTGCTATAATATTCAGATCATATTCAAGGGATTATTCAGCTGATATTGAAAAGATCTCGAGAATATAGTATTGGATGATATAAGGATTAAAATAAATTTAAGAGGTTGTGTGTGAAGAAATGAGTATGTTTAGATCTTATTTGTTGAAACAAAACTTTTGGGCAAAAAAGGGAAAGGAAAGGACAGTATATATGAAACATGATATAAATATTGGTGGAATATATGCAAAAATTGAAAAAAATCGTGGCGTAACACTGTTTATTAAAGGGAAGGATTATTTTTTTGATAATTTTGATAATTTGGACGTTTTCTTAAACCATTTAACAAACAGTTCTAATAACGATGATTTTTCGAGAGTTCTTAAGAGAAGAAATATGCAAAAGGCTCTTAGAACTTTAGCAATTTAATTAAATTAGAAATAAATTTATTTTCCTATTTTTTAACAAAAGTTAATACAAATTAAATATTCAATTGGAATTAAATCGAATTAAATACTACATATCATCGATTTAAATACAATAGATTTTATGATTTCTTATTGAAATATATTATATTCTATGAAGTAATATCTTAGATTAACAAAAGATTGTGAGGATCTTGAAAATCTCCGAAAAATTTGATGAAAAAGTAATATTAGAAAGAATAAAAATTCTTTTTAAGGAATTTGAGAAAGAGAACATTATGATTAGCATAGCAGAATCATGTACTGGAGGGTATATTTCTCATATGATAACAAATATACCAGGAGCATCAAAAGTTTTTGAGCGTGGAGTGATAACATATAGTAACAAATCTAAGAGTGAAATATTGGGTGTAGATCCAGAAACGATAAAGGAGTTCGGTGCTGCTAGTGATATTGTTGCAAAGCAGATGGCAGAAGGTATTCGGAGAATCTCAAATTCAAAAATAGGAATCGGGATTACGGGTATAGCGGGTCCCACCGGGGGTACGAAATTAAAACCGGTTGGCTTAGTGTATGTTTCATATTCCTTTAAAAATCAAATAATAGTTGATAAATATCATTTTCAGACTAGCCGGATAAAATTTAAGCAAAAAGTTTTAGAAACTATTATTAATCGACTAGAATCTATAGTTCAAGAGGAACTAAAATAAGAATTATTAAAATTCTCTATTTATACTAAAATTTAATAATTCCATGAAAAATTTTTCATATTTTTTATTTAATCCTGGATAAATTTTCTTTAAAGATACCTTGGCTTGAGAAATTAGATTTAAACCAAATTGTTGAGATATTTGTAGGGCGTTTGTTTCATTAATAATCTTCAAAACTTCCTCAATTTCATTTTTATTTAAATCGGGTTTCCCATATAATTCATTTAAAATTTTTTGTTGGGCTTCTGTTGTATTCTGGATTGCTATAATATATGGAAATTTTTTCTCGCCATGCATTATATCTTTCTCTAGGTCTAAAATGTCGTCTCTAATAGAATGTATTTGACCTAATTTTAACATAAAATCTGATAATGGATGAATTTGATAATTGAAATTACCTTTTGCAAGAATTGCACCGATTTTTGCCGATTTTTCAAATAATCTTGCAGTTTTTAACTCTGCAATATTTAAGTACTGTTCCAAAGTCATAGTGATTTTATTCCAAAACATGTATTCTTCAATAATTAATCCTTTATTTATTGAATTAAATGCTTCATTGTACTCAGCAAGTGCCTTGAATTTTATTTCATTCTCAAACTTTGAATTAAAAATAATCTGGGAACCTAAAAAATAGGTTATATTTCCTCCTAGAATTGCCATAACGACTCCGAATTCTCGAGCAGATTCTTCTTTATTAGGAAAGTCTTTATCAGTATATGTTTCTAATAGTTGATTTGTCCACCTAACATGAAAAGAAGGAAATCCTCTTCGTATCATATCCTTGTCAATAAGATCATCATGAATAATTTTTGCATTATGAAGAAATTCAACAGAGAGCGCGACAGATAAAATTTTATCTGCCATTTCTTCTATATAGTGAGGATTTGCAATTCCTAAAAATGATGCAATTAAAATTATAGGATGTAATCTTTTTGGTCTTTTATTTGGGGGTAATATGTAATCTTTTACTTTTTTAATGAAATCATATAGTAATGTGTTTTGAATTGATTCTGATTTTAATATATCTAAGAAATATTTTTCTAATTCTAAATCGACTTTATTTTTCTCTTCTTTAAAATATTGTTCTAAAAAGTTTTGTGATTTGCTCATCTCTAAACTCTTACTTAAATAATTATTAATTAAATTTTTTCATCATAATTAAAATATAGGCACTTAATCCTTTTATAAAATAATAAAAATTCTTAAATTTATTTAGTTCCTCCTACCTTAAAGAATTATTTTCGATAAATTTTGAGTTATTTGTCAAAAATTAAAATGGAATTACTTTTTTATTGAAATGACATTGTAAATTATATAATTATTAATAAATGTTATATTTTTAATAAAAGAAGGTGTTTGATAATATGAAATTGGGAGTTATTTCTGATTCACATGATAATTTAAACATGATTAAAAAAGCAGTAAATATTTTGAATAAAGAAAATATTGATTTCTTGATACACTGTGGGGATATCATCTCTCCTTTTATTTCAACAGTTTTTGAAGGGTTAAATGAAAAAATAAAAAATGGAAATTTTTATGGAGTTTTTGGTAATAACGATGGAGATCTTTTATATTTAATAGAAAAGTTAGGAAAGATTTGTAAACTCAACGGTTATGAAGCAATTTTAGAATTAGCTGGGAAGAAAATATATGTTTCTCATGGTCCAGATCCTTTAGTTATTAAAAGTCTAGCAAAATCTGGTGAATTTGATATTATTGCAACAGGTCATACTCATGATCATAAAATTGAAACAATTAATAATACATTAGTTATAAATCCAGGAGAATTATGTGGATATCTAACTGGAAAAGCTACATTGGTAATTGTAGATTTAGAGACAATGGAGCCCCGATTAATAGAAATATAGTTTAATATGGATTCAAAATTTAAATTACTCCATTTATTTTAAATTTATGTATTTCTTCATCGGAATAATTTAATGTTTTAAGAATTTCCTTTGTATGTTGACCTACTTTAGGAGGCAGACTTCTTATTTTCAGGGGTGTTCTTGAAAATTTTATCGGAGAAGCAATATTTTTAATTTTTCCTAATTTTGGATGGTCTAATTCGACCACCATATTTCGAGCGATAATCTGAGAGTCATCACATGCTTCAGCAAAATTTTTTACGGGCATAATACATGTATCAAAATTTTTAAAATGTTCTAACCATTCTTCTTGAGTTTTTGTTAAGAATTTTTCTTGAATTTTTTCAAATACTTCTTCTTTTTCCAGACCTTGAGGGAACTGTTTTAGTTTTAAATCGGATAACCCCAATCCTTCACATAAGTTATTCCAAAACTTTATCTCTATTACACCTATAGACAAATATTTATTATCTTTAGTTTTATATACAGAATAAAATGGAAAATCACCTTGTATTAGGGATAGAGTTGCTAAATTCTGAGAAAAATGATATGCTGCTGACATTGGCATAAAAGAAAAGACACAATCTAACATTGAAATATCAATATATTGACCTTTTCTTTCTGAATTTTTTGCTCTTTCAATAATTGCGGATAAGATACCTATAGCAGATACCAAACCACCTCCAATATCTGCAGCTTGAATTCCTGGGACTATAGGTTTTCTTTCTCGATTTGGTTGAGTTTCAATTCTTCTATCTTTATTTAAATCTAAAATACCACAAATACTGATATAATTTAAATCATGACCCGCAAGTTGTTCATAAGGACCATCCTGACCGTAACCAGTTAATGAGCAGTAAATAATTGATGGATTAATTGAAGATAAAGTGTCATAATCAATTTTTAATTTATTTGTTACTTTCGGTCTAAAAGTTTCTAAAATAATATCTGCCCGTTTTACTAACTCATAGAAGATTTCCCTTGCCTTTTCTTTCTTTAAATTAAGAGTAATTGATTTTTTATTACGCATTAAAATAGAATTAAAAGCGCTTTCTCGATATCTTCCTTTTTGATGAAATGGAGGAGGGTTTGAATAGGCATAATTAGGATCTACTACATGAATAACTTCTGCTCCCATGTCACCCAAAATCATAGTACAATAAGGTCCTGGGAGCATTCTAGATAGATCTAAAACCTTAATCCCATCTAAAGGTAAAGTCATAATAATTAATTATTAAAATACATGGTTTTTATGTTTTCTCTATTTTTAAGAACGTAAATTTATTGAAATATTAAATATTTAAAAAGAATTCATCTAATAAAATGAGATTTTTATCCAAAAGATTGGCTATGCAATTCAAAATGTTCTAAAAATTTATAGTAGAATCACGATTACTCCCGTTATTGTCAATATAACACCTAAAAATCCTTTTTTTGAAATTTTTTCGCCATTAATTAAATAATCTAGTGGAAGTGCGAATAAAGGACTTGCACTTGCTATTATGGCTATAAAGGTAGCTCCTGCTTTTCGAACTGCTTCAGTATATAGAAAAGCACCTATTGAAGTACCTATAATAGAACCAATAATTAACCAATACCACATTTGGGTAGACTTATTTTTTCGATGGGATGATTTAATTTTGGTCTGAATATGCTCTTCTCTCCATATAATTAAAGTTAAAATCAAAAAAATGAATGGAAATCGGATTACATTTCCAATAATAGAGCTGAATGCTTCTATTTGTAGGATACGGTCAATTTCATTCAGAGCGTATTCAATTAATACAGCACCAATTGCCCAACCTAATGATGCTATCAAACCAAAAATAATTGTTGGTGAAAATGTTCGTGAATTGATTTCAAAATTGTTAAAATCCTTGGAAACTGAAGTTTGATCCCCATTAGAAACATTGACATCCTCCAGATTAATTTTAGAGGTCGCAATAATTACAACCCCAATCCCAATGAAAAGAATTGAAATAATTATTCTAATATCAAACGGATAGTCAAGAAATATCATTGATATGATAAATGTAAATAGTGGAAATGTCATTGAAATAGATAAAGCTTTTGCGGTCCCCAACTCTTTTTGAGCCTTAAGGTATGATGTATCACCAATGACTTGTCCGAAAATAAAACTCAAGATTAATATGAACCATAAAGTCAAAGGGAGCAAAAAAATATGAAAAAATACTTCAAATACTAAAGCTAAAATGATAAATGTTAAAGTTCCAATCCCTGTGCGAAAAAAATTTATAAAAGAAGGAGATGCTTCATGTTCAGTTTTTCTAAATAGAATGTTAGATATTACAAAAGTAAGTACAGCAAAAATTGCAAATAATTCACCGGTCATTATTTCTTTTGGTACTGGATTGCTTAAATTTATTCCTAATGATTAATTAAATATAAGAAACTGAAAAATAGAACTGAATCTAAAATACCTTTAAATAATTTTATTTATAATAACAAATTTGTATTATTTTATTAGAATAAAAGATTCTTTCATGGAAGATTTGTTATGAGTAAGAAAGCAGAAGAACCTATGAAAAATAACGAAAATGAGGAGGAAGAAAGCGAAAAACCAATTGTAGTTAAAGCTGAAGCTTATAAAACGATTATATTATATGCAAGCAGATATGCTAACCAAGCAATACCTCCAGCCGAATGGAAAGAGATCTATGGAATTTTAGTTGGGCATATTACTGATGCTGTAGTTATTGTTGAAAGAGCTGAAGCTCTCACATTTGGGCATAGCACCGATGTTCAATTAGATGAAAGACATTATGGTTTTATTGAATCTATTGAAAATAAATTATATGAAGAAAACCAAGGTCGTTTTATTGTGGGTTGGTTTCATAGTCACCCTGGTTTAGGACTGTTTTATTCATATGTTGATTTAATAAATCACATCGGCTTTCAAGGGAAAAATAGAGATGCTTGTGGATTGGTTTTTGATCATACTTTGTTGGGGAAAAAGAAAAGAGAAAAAGTTACTAATTCAGAACATATGATTACCAAATATGACACTGGGTTTGAAATATATCGAATGAATGATGTAAATATGGATATCAATGATCCTGGATTCGAAAATAATTATCATAAAGTTGATTATTTTATTGATGGATTGAATAAATTCTTTTTTGCGAATGTGATGACTGAACTTTCATCTTTAGTTACAAGCGGAAAACCTTTACAATCAGCATATGGAGAAAATGTTTCCAGTTATACACCGCAATTCACTCATCATCCAGAAGAAATCCATGAATATTTAAATAAAGAATCAGATATTTATCGCAAAAATATTTCTCAAGAAACTATGCCTGAATTAAACGAAATTCCTTTAGAGATAAACGGAGAATTTGAAATGAAAGATATTTTTCGTGACGCCCCTGAAATTATGCAGTCAGAGAAACATGACAACTCTCAAAAATTGAAAATGGCTGATGAATTATTTTTTGAGGGGAATCAAGCATTCAGACAAAAAAATTCATTTGAAGGAGTTGAAAAATATAAAAAAGGTTTGAAAATTCTTAAAGATATTAATAAAATTGACAAGGTAATGGAATATTTGAGCAAATTAAGTGAAAATTGTTTACATAATAACCATTATCCATTAGCTGAACAAAATTCTGAAGAACTATTTAAAATTGCTGAATCTAATGGATCTTTATTCTATATGGCAGGATCTAAATATATAATTGGTTTTATTAAAATAATAAAAAATTCCATAAAGGAAGGATTAGAAGACATCCAACAAGCTGCTATATTCTATGAAAATACTATGGATTTTTATGGAACAGGTTTATGCAATCAAAAAATTGCGGCAATTTATTCTACTCATCTAAAAGATATTGATAGGGCTTCTCTATTTTTTCTTGAAGCATTAAAAAATTTTAATAAAGCTCTTGAAAAGATTCATCCATTAAGAATAACAGTTTGGGATAGTCCAAAACACATTATGGAAAGAATTAATAATCTAAAAGAAACTATTAAAAAAAATCTAAATCAGATAACCGACCTAAATGTTAAAAGTAAAATTGAATCAGAACTAAAAAATTTCGAATAATTATTTTATGAGATAGCCATTTTTCATTTAAAAAAAATTAAATTTAATGGTTAATTGTTATAATTTAAAGTATTTTTTTATTTAAACAAACTAATTCTTTGTGATTTTTATTCCTAGAAGAAAAACAAAAATAAAGTTTAAGAGAAAGATTGCTTGTATCCATCTTGAACCAGCAGGAGATGTGTCTAATTGCTTACAACCATTATGTATTTGTTCAACAAGAGATTTAATGCTAGGATCTCATGGTTCTTCAGGTGCATATGTATGTCAGGTATGTGAAGATTATGACCCGAATTCAAATGTAACATTCAATGAAGTATATAAAAAAAGCAAAAAGATTGCTGAGAAAAAAATTCCAATAGTAAAAGAAATAGAAATTAAAGAGTTAGAAGTTGAATTATTAGAAGATATTGATTTGGATGTAAGTGAATTCGAAGAAGAGGAGGATGAAGAGTCGAAGGCAATTAAATTTAAAAAACGCTCAAAAGGAACTTCAAAAGGAAGTAAAAAAGAAATTAATGAGATGCTTACATCGGAGTGCCCTTATTGCGGCGAATTTTTTGAAGATCTATCTGCTCATAAGGCTATTTGTGAATTTGCTCCTTCTAAAAGTAAGATGATAAAAACTAGAGGAAGAAAACCCAAACCTCCAACTGAAAAACCAAAAGATGAACAGAAAGGGGAGGTATGTCCTTATTGTGGGAAAACTTTTTTGAGATTAAGCAGGCATAAATGTAAAAAAGCTCCAAAGAAGTAAACTTACAATATAAATCTCGATTTCATCAAAAGTCAATAAAAAATAAATTTTAAAGATTAAGATGTCTAATCAAGAGAGTATTTATTACTGCCATCCAGTCTTTAGACCTCCTTCAGAAGCATATTCTCTTTTGATTCAAGCAACTGAAGGCTGTTCATTTCGGTGTACTTTCTGTATGTCAAACTTACGTAAGAAATTCATAATCAGAGACACTAAAGATATAAAGAAAGATTTGGATGTTGGAAGAAAAATTCATGGACCCAATATAAAAAAGATTTTCTTCTTGGATGGAAACGCAATGGTAATGTCCACGGAAAGATTATTAGAAATAACAAAGTATGCAAGAAGATTATTTCCATTTGTAAGATGTGGAGTATACGCTCACGCGAAAGATATTCTTAAGAAGTCTGATGAGGAATTGAGAGAATTAAATAAGGCAGGTTTAGGAATTGCCTATGTTGGATTCGAGTCTGGATACGATAAATTACTTAAAATGATGAATAAGCATACAACTAAGGAAGAGCTAATTTCAGCGAGTAAAAAATTAATGAAATCAGGTATTACACTTTCTGCAACATTAATATTAGGGTTAGGGGGTGATAATAAAGATTTATCTGAACTCTCTGCCATCAATTCTGCGAACTTAGTAAATAAAATCTGCCCAGATGATGGCACACTTTGGTATATTGCTTGTTTAACTCTTATGGTACCTCCCGGTACTGAACTCTTTAAAAAAAAAGTAAAAAATGAATTTCACGAGATGGGAACTTTAGATATTTTAAAAGAATTATATCAATTTATTGAAAATATTAATTTTAAGAATAATCCTAATGCAAATTGCGTTTTTCGTACTAACCACGCTTCTAATTATTTACCTATAGGAGGTATTTTAGATCAAGATAAATTTAAAATTCTTAAAACCATAAAAAAGGGTATAGAAAATCCGAGTATTTTGAGACCCGAATCCTATCGTGCATTATAAATAGGGTTTATAATTTGATTAAATATTTTATTCCTCTATTCTTCAAAAATTACAGTTTTAGTTTCTTTTATATAAACTCTTATCCATGAATCTTTTTCCTTAATCATTTTTTTAATAATTTTTTCAAGCTCATATTCATTAATTAGGCATTCTTGGCTCAAGTCATAGAGGGACATTATATCCGAGGAAGCTCCGACTTCATTTACTTTCTTTTTTACTAATTCTGATTGTAATTTTTCAAAAAAGTTACTAAAAATGTTAAGTTTATCAGATTTAGCTTTCAAAATCAAGGAACTGGTTGTTTCAATAACCTGGTTATAATTTAAGAAATTATATATTCCTAAGAGTTCATACGATTTTTTAATATAATCTAAAATAAGATTAATTTTTTGATTGATATCTTCTAGAAGTGATTTGTTTTTTTCCTTTAGAATTTGATTTTTAATAGATACATATTTTTTTAACACTTCTTCTAAATTTTCAGGATTAAGGGTTATATAATTCATATTTAATAATTTAATTTCATAAGAATTGCGGAATTCTAGGATTTTTTGATTTATTAATTCATTTAATTCATTAAATCTCTGTAAGTAGGGCCCCAATCCAAAATCTTTATTTTCTCTGCGTAGTGTTAAGGCAGATTGACATTTATTTAAAGCAGATAGTAAATCATTTTCTGATAACTTTCGCTCAATAAAATTTTGATAAAAATTTAACTTTTGTTCGATATCTTTTTTACTTTTAAATTCTTTCGTTAACTCTCTAAAATATTTCATAGAACCCTTACTACCTTTTATTATCTTATACTTATCTAAATTAAAAAATTTTTAACCCAATTGTAATATAATAGTTTAAAAATATCTCCCTTATAATACTTAATGTTTTTCAAATATATATAATTTATATTTCTAGTTTAATAGAATATGATATTTGAGCAATTGATTATTTTATATTTATAGTTTTCTTAGTAATCACTTTTAATAGATCTTAAAATAAAGTAAAAGAAAAGACCAGAAGAAGTTTTATTGGATTAATAAAGTGATATTTTCCATAAATTTATAAAATTATTATAGTTTACATTTTTCTATAAATCGATTTTTATCTTTTTATAAATTGAAATTGAATAATATATAAATTTAATAACCGTATTTATAATTAATTTAGGTGAAAGTGAAAATTGGCAGAAGAGATTGAAAAAATTCTCAAAAAAATTCTAGGAATTTGCGGATCTCCAAGAAAAAACCGATCTTGCGATTTCTTGGTAGAAGAAGCACTGAAAGGAGCTAAAGAAACAGATGAAACTATTGAAATTGAAAAAATTTATTTGGTGGATTATAAATTAGAGCAATGTACAGGTTGTGATCAATGCTTGCGGGAGCCGTATGAATGTCCATTATCTGAAAATGATGATTTTAAGAAATTAGAAGAAAAAATATTAAGCGCTGATGCAATTTTTATAGCAGCTCCGTGCTATTTTGGGAGTGTATCCGGTCTAACTAAAGTATTTATTGACCGCTCAAGACCTTGGAAAATGGCAAATTATAAATTAAAGGATATAATTTTTGCACCTATGGGAGCATCAGGCTTAAGAAATGGTGGTGCTGCAGGAGTTGTATCAGATTTAATAAATTTTGCCTTTATTCAAGGTATGGTTTGTTTTGGTGCGTTGGGGAATCCTGTAATAGATGAGAACATTCCAATGACATCCTTACAAAAATATGGGCGTAAAGAATTCATAAAGAAGGGTGAAATCGACGAAATAGGGCAAAGAGTAGCGAAAAATATAGGTGTGAGAGCTGTAAATCTACTTTTAAAAATGAAAAATAAATGAAAACAAAAATAAGGATTTTTTATTTTTTGTTAATTTCGTGAACCACAAAATGGGCAAAATTCAGAATCCCCAATTGGTTTTCCACAATATTTACATTTTTTAGCAGAAACATCCATTTCCTTCTTTTCTTCTTCTTTTACTTCTTTTTTTTCTCCTGGCCAATGATAATTAATAATAACCCCGCTAACAACCAAAATTATGAATAATATAATATAAATTTCATATCTCATTGGAATAAATGTATCTATAAAATTTAATACTGCTTCAATCCATAATTTCATCACTTCTCCGATTGGAGTTAAAACAACTTTTGAATATAGAAAAATGACTCCAATGAAGTCTGCAATCATTCTCAAAATATCAACTTGCAGTAATATCATTTAGTTTGCACCTCCATCTTTACCAAAAGTAGATTCTGGTATATATACCTTCTCTTCCTTCTTTTCTATTCTTTTGCCAAACTCAACTTCAATTAACTTCCAAATTTTTGCAACTATTATTAAAGCATAAGCTCCCAAATAAAGCAATACTATTCCAGCAAAATCAAATGTAACTCTTCCAAGCCCCGGAATTTCAACACCAAATGCTGTTGCACCACTAAATTTGTAACTCCATAGATAAAAACAGTGCGCGACTACTAATAAAATACTAAATACTATTTTCCTTCTTGATTCTTTTGGAGAAGACCATGAAAAAAATGCTAAACCACTTATTGTTAAGCCTAATGCTACAAGCCAGAATATAACAACAGCAATATTTCCTTTAGCTATTTCGATGTCCAATATTTCATCTGGAGGTATAGGTATTACCATTTTATCCACATAATCAAATGTTAAGGCTGGTATCAACATAGTGGTTGTCATATATATAGCCATTCCAATAAAACCTCTGAAGATATTCTTCATTCCTCCCATTTTATGGACCTCCCAATGTTAGTGGTATATTTTTTAATTCAACACTAAAAAAAAGTAATCGATATGTATAATAAGCAGAAATATTAAGATCCATTGTAAATGTTGGGGGATGAAAAATATCAATATCACCTGATGGAATAGAGAAATCCTCATCGGTAGCTGTAAAATTTCCCTCAAACTCAACACCGGGTCCAATCTCTGGATAAACTTCCTCATTATACATGATAATATGAGATAACGATACATTATAAGTCATATTAATTGAGATTCCTATCCTTAATTCATCAAGTGGAAAATATCCTGCATTAGTTATATTGAAAGGTATTGAAAGATACATAGGTTGGTAAAAATTTAATTGTGCAGTTATAGGACCAGACGGTATTTCTATATTTTCAGAAAAATCACTAAACACGGCTACAGCAGAGAGACCACCGAATAAACCTGTAAGAGTAAGAGAAATTGTCATCACCAATAAAGTAATTCTAAAAATTATACGACATATTTTTGAAACTCCCATAAGAATACCCTTTTATTAGAAAAAATTTTGTTAGATTATAATAATTAATATCAATTTTTTTTAATAATATTATGTTATCGTTATATTTTTTATAAGAGAATATTTAATTTTAAACCCTAATAACCTTTAGGATAAGGATCTTCGGGAATTTCTACTATTTTGAAAGTTTTCTTGGATAACACTTTAGGAAATTGTTTTCTTATTGTGCCCCAAAAAAAGTGTTTTGCTCTTTTCTTTTTTATTTTCTCGGACATTGGCTTTTCTCCAATAGCCATTTGTAATAATTCAATAATATGATAAATTTTCATTTTTTTCTTCATATACAACTTTTGAACTGTTGAAAGTTGGGCTAAACAACCCGCACAATAAACGCATACAGCATCTGCTTTTGTCTTCTTAAAGTCTCTAATATTTCTGAATCCTGATTTAATTAAATTCATTGGATGATATGCACTATCAACAGAGAACCCTCCACCAATGCCACAGCATCTCATGTTTTCTCTACAAGCATCTATCTCGATAACTTTCACACCTATTGCATTTAGTATTTTTCTTGGTAAATCCATATATCCATCGCCGAACATTTTACCATAACATGATTCTTGGATTGTAACTGTCATATCTAATTTTTCCTTGATTTGAATTTCACCACTTTCAATTCGTTCCCAAAGATATTGAATATACGATTTAATTGACTCAAATTTATAAGTTAAACCGTAATGTGGCAAAACATTCATAAAAACATTTGTTCCAGCTGTGCAAAGAACAAGTAGATTTTTTGGCTTTAAAATGTTAAACCATTTATCCAATCTTTTAGCAACTTGTTTTATTTGATCTACATAGCCAGTGCGAAATAATGTTTCACCACAACAATATTCAAGCCGACCTCTTATATCAAGATCTTTAAAGAAACTTGCTTGAGTTAATTCAGGATATGTAATTATATTGCAACCAGGATATGTCAATGTATCCTCAACTGGGCTTAAATTTTTCCATTTCTCTAAAATTTGCTTAGCGTTTTCTGACATATGGTCAATTACATAAGTACGGAAATTTGGATAATAGGGATAATGTGTTATATAATATTTTGCTCTTTTTTTTAGTCCATTTTTTTCATATTGTTCATTCCACCGCTTTAAGATAAGACTTGTAGGATGTGCATCAGTAGGACAGTAAAAATTGCAAGTGAAACAACTCTGGCACTTTTTTAAAACTTGTTCGGTTTCTTCACCAGCTATTAATTTTCTCATTTCATTTTTTGATTCTTCGACCGAAAATTCCATTATTGGACAATGAATTAGACATTCACCGCATAAATCACAAACTTCTTCGTTAAAAGGGTCAAAAAATCTATTATTTATTGGTTTGATATTAGTCATATTACTTGAGAATGATATTTTTCAAAACATCAATAGAGATAGAATTTCTAAATTATTTAAGATATATGATTTTTTTTGTATAATTTTTTATTTCCTTGTTGAAATTTTAACGGGTTTTCATTATTGGCATCAAAATTCGAAACATTTTTGCATATAATTTTCGAACTGCAGAAATATTAAATAAACTTCGAATCAATTTTAAGATTTTATATTTTTTTGGATGGAAGGTGCTCATATTTTTATCATATATTATTCGCTTTATAAAGAAATTCGATTGAAATATAGATAAAAGCAATTGATATGTAATAATGGCGATTATATCCCAAGCTCGCTTGATATGGTCATGAGGGTAATTTATTTTCTCACCCATTGCCATTCTAACTATTTCTATTATGTGATAAACATCTATTTTTTTGTTTAAAAGTTCTTTGGCAGTCCACAATAGATATATACACCCACTACAATAAGAGATTAAGGCTTTTGCTCCCGTTTCTTCCGCTTCATTATACTTTTTTTTTGTTTCAGAGATCATATTGAATATTAATGAAATATTATCCACCCAAGAAGCTCCTGCTCCAAATCCACAACATAATGAATTTTTTTTATTATGTTTCATTTCTAGAATTTTACAGCCGCATTTTTTAAGAATATCTCTTGGTTTTTCCCAATATACACCATTTAAAGGTTTAGAATAGCAATTGTCATGAATAGTGACTTTAAGATTTAATGGCTTAGGTAATTTTATGTCACCTGCATCAATCTTTTCTATAAGCCAATCATGAAAATTTATAAATTCTTGATCATGAGTTACTCTCATTTCTTTGGGATGCACTTCTTTAAAAATATATTGGACGGCATCTAAAATTGGAACGATAGTATTAGCTCCCCAATTATCAAAGTCTCTTTTTGTTCTTTCAGCAATCTTTTGAACGACATCCAGATATCCTCCTTGATAAAGATAAGCCCCTCCCTCCCATTGATCAATTCTATCTATAGGCTTAAAATAATTTAATAACTTACTTCCTCCAATTATAAATGGAAATAAATGAGTATAATTTCCGATTAATAAAACCTTATCAGATGGTTTAGGAATATAATTCATCCATTCATCAATCCATCGTTTTTCTTTATTAGATAGGAAAATATTTAGGAGTTGCCAAATGTTATGTTGCTCAGTAGGACAGACAAAACGATAGAGAGGAGGTACACCTCTCTCTTTGTATAAATCATTCCATCTTTCAAGGATTAATTGATATGGATTTGCTTGTTGAGGACAATATAAATTACATGATAAACACGTAGTGCAAGTAGTAAGAACATATTTAGATTCCTTTCCCTCGATAAGATTTTTCATTTCTAATTTTGCTTCTTCGATAGGCAGTTGTAAAACAGGACAGAGATGAAAACATAACCCACATAGATCACATTTATCCACTTTAAATCCGGAAACCCTTTTTTCTTTAATCATTTTATCAATTATCTCAAATTATTGATATTTTTTAATTGATATTTATTAGTGAGTATTTTAATAAAATAGATTTCTCTTTCATTTAAATTGTATAAATAAAGTAATAATTTTTGATTGCTTTTTTTATTCAAATTACGAGAATTCTATGCATAAAAGTTTATATATTTCGAGAATAGATTTTTAATAAATAACCATTAAAGGAGAATTTTATGGAAAAATCTAAAAATGAATTAGAACCTTCACCAGAATTTCATATATCAAAAGAGAAAGTTATGGCGAACATAATAAAATTAATTCCTGAAATGAGAAAAGTCCGAAGAAAAGCTGAAAAGCTCTTATTAGAGATTCAAGAGCCAAAATTAAAAGTTCAAGCACCGACTTCTGAAATTATTCAAAATGACTTGAAGAAAATATGTAGTGTTCCACATAGAAGAATAGGAACAAAAGAAGCACATGAGATTGAAAATTTTTTAGAAAGTAAATTTATTGAATTAGGGGTTGAAAATGTTAAGAAGGAACCGGTAAATATGATAAACTGGGTTGCTAAAAATTGGAAATTAAGTATTCTAAATAAAAATGGAACTATTGAAATTCCTTGCTTTTATGTGCTGAATACCGAATTTACTGATAAAGACGGATTAACCGCTCCTATAGTTTATTTAAGAACGGGAAGAGATAAAGATTTTAAAAGGGTTGATGTTAAAGATAAAATTGTAGTTGCAGATATTAAATTTCCAACACTTCCTATTGGGAAAATAGTAAGTCTAGCTAAACCATATTATGTTGCTGATCCTACTAATTCAATCGATGAAAATACGAAAATGATATTAACCTTTGCTTTATTGAATTTCCCACCACAAGCACTTGGGGGAAAACCAAGGGAAGATTCTGTTTATTGGCGTGCAGTAAGAAGAGGAGCATTAGGGTTAATCCTTATTTTGAGAGATTATCCATCAAATGTTAATAGTCATTGGGGTCCATATGATGGTTCTATGAAACCCGTTCCTGCTTTATATGTAGGAAAATATGATGGAATGAAAGTTAGGGAATTAGCCAAATTAAATAATTCTCAAGCTACAATAATTCTTGAGGGGCGTAAGGAACCAAGCATAGCACATAACATTTGGGGTATATTACCTGGTCTATCTGATGAGATGATAATGGTATCTAGCCATCATGATTCTGCATTTAAGGGTGCTTCTGAAGATGGAACTGGAGTTGCAATGGTTTTAGCTCAATTGAGAGCATGGTCCAAAATCCCGAAAAATGAAAGACCTCGCTCAATATTATTCATATTAACAACAGGTCATCTGTATGGAGGAATAGGAGCGGAATCATTTGCAAGAAAATATAAAGATGACCTTTTAAAGAATGTATTAGTAGATGTGAACTTAGAACATATGTGTGCAAAAGATGTTGATGAAGATCCTCAAACCCATAATTTTAAATTTACAAATGAACTTGCATTTGGGGCAGTATTTCTATCTCAAAGAGTACAATTAGTAGCTCATACAATTAAAGCATTTAAAGAACATAAAATAGAGCGAATGATGTTAATCCCAGACAATTTTTTTGCAACACCTCCTATTGGTGAAGCAGGTCATTTTACATCTCATAGTGATTTAAAAATAATTCATTGGATAAGGTCCCCCTATTACTTACTAACTGCAGAAGATACATTGGATAAAATTGATATGAATAAATTGAGTTCTACTGCTCAATGTGTCTCAGATTTAATTAATTCTCTAATGATTTTATCAAAGGAACGGTTTTAATTTTATTTTTATTTTTTCAATCTTTTGAATTACGTGTGCGACGAGAAATCATTAATTTCCTACAATTTATAGATTTAAATTATCTTTTTTTAGCGAGGTTTTAGATTTACCATATAAAGATCTTTTTTCAAGAGCAAAACATTAATGGTGACAATATCTTGAAAGGCAAATTGAAAATAATCTAAACAAATTTAGAGGCAACAATTAATAAATTGAATTGTTATTATTTTAAAAAAGATTTTAATAAATTTATTTACTATTTTAAAAAAGGGTCTTAGAAATATTTTAAAAATCTAAACTAATTCTTATAAAAAGATTTAAATAAAAAAAGTAGGATTTTGAGAAAATATGGAACAAATTAATGCACATTCTATAAGTATTGAAGAAGTAGCAAAAAGATATAATACCTCATTAGAAACAGGTTTGACAGAAGCAGAGACTCAAGTAAAGCTTGAAAAATATGGAAGGAATGAGTTAATTAAAGAAAAAGGAAAGACTGCTTGGCAATTATTTATAGGCCAATTTAAAAGTTTTCTTGTCTATTTGTTGATTTTTGCAATTATTATCTCTATTATTATAGGAGCTTGGGAATCCACTAGACCAGGAGCATCAGCTTGGTCATCTGAATACACAGATGCTTTAGTAATTAGTTCCATTTTAATTATAAATGCAATATTAGGATTTTATCAAGAATACAAGGCTGAAGAATCACTTGAAAGCTTAAAAAAATTAGCACCTCATTATGCGAAAGTACAAAGGGATGGAATAGTTAAGGAAATAGGTGTTGAAGATGTTGTTCCCGGAGATATTGTGCTAGTAGAGGAAGGAGATAAGTTTCCAGCAGACATAAGACTTACGAAACAATTTTCTCTTTATGTGGATGAGGCTATATTAACAGGAGAGTCGAAACCAGTTCAGAAACAATTGGATATTGTAGATGAAAAGATGATTTTAGCAGATAGAACCAACCTTGGGTATATGAACACGATAGTAACTAGAGGAAATGGAGAGGGTATTGTAATAGGAACAGGAATGAGTACTGAAATAGGAAAAATCGCGGGGAAATTACAAGAAGTGGTAATAGAACCAAGTCCCTTCCAAAAGGAAGTAGATAAATTTGGAAAACAATTAGGAATTATTATTATAATAATATGCGTAGCAGTTTTTGTATTTGAATTCGTTCTCATATTAATAACTGAAGGTTTTATAATTACTGAGCAGGGGATTGAAGACATCATAGATGCTTTTAAAATAGCAATAAGTTTAGCTGTTTCGGCGGTTCCTGAAGGATTAGTTGTAGTTATTACGGTTGTAATGAGTATAGGGATGAGGAAAATGGTGGATCGAAACGCACTGGTGAGGAAATTGACAGCTGTTGAAACATTGGGAAGAGTGAATGTGATCTGTTCTGATAAAACCGGGACTTTGACTAAAAATGAAATGACCGTTGTAAAAATATATTTCAATGATAAAGAGTTATCTGTTGAAGGTGTAGGATACAATATTAAAGGGAAGATTCTTGAAGATGAAAAACCAATCGTTATGAATGATGACCTTAAAAGGTTTCTAGAAGTTTGCTTATTTTGTAATGATTCTCATGTTAGTATAATTGATCAAAAAACTGGAGATCTGGCAGTGGTTGGTGATCCAACTGAGATTTCTATGAAAGTGTTAGCATTAAAAGGGAAAATAGATCAGTCTTTCGAGAAAATGGATGAGATCCCATTTAGTTCTGATAGAAAAATGATGACTGTAATTGGAAAAAAAGATGAAAAAATAATCGCTTATATAAAAGGAGCTCCTGATATACTCATGAAAAACGCCTCTAAGGTTGTTTTAAACGGAGAAATAAAACCAATTGATGTTTTTAAAGATAAAATCTTAGAAAAAAATGAAGAGTTAGCAAAGAATGCATTAAGAGTTCTTGGGGTTGCATATAAAGAATTAAATTCTGATTATAATATCAATGATGTAGAAAAGGATTATATTTATATCGGATTGGTTGGGATAATAGATCCACCCAGAGATGAAGTATTAGAAGCGATCAATGGAGCAAGAAGAGCTGGAATCAGAACAATTATGATTACAGGTGATCATAAAATTACTGCTCTCGCCATTGGAAAGGCAATTGGTTTAACTGAATCAGATGAAGCAATTACAGGTGTGGAATTAGAGGAGATGAGCGAAGATGAGCTACGAGAAAAAGTTAAAACAGTAAATGTTTTTGCAAGAGTTACGTCAGAACATAAATTAAGAATATTAAGAAGACTAAAGGAGTTAGATATGATTGTATCTATGACTGGTGATGGAGTTAATGATGCCCCAGCTGTAAAAGGGGCACATGTTGGTGTTGCAATGGGATTAAAAGGTACTGAGGTTACTCAAGAAGCTTCGGAAATGATTTTAATTGATGATAATTATGCAACTATTGTTAATGCAATAGAAGAAGGGAGAGGTATATTTGAAACAACTAAAGGTTTCTTTCGTTACATGTTAAGCACCAATTTTGATGAGATTTTTCTAATAATAACAGCATATTTAGTGATGAAATTATTTGCAAATGTTTTCTTGGCTCTTCCATTAGAACCAATTCAAATTCTTTGGTTAAATATTGCAACAGATGGCATACCAGCAATGGTATTGGGATTAACTCCTACAGACCCCGATGTGATGAAACAAAAACCGCGAAAAGGTTTTACATTAATGCCCGAAATAAAAGGACCAGTTCTTTTTCTGGGAATTTACACGGCTATTACTGATATTGGTCTATATTTGATTCTCTGGATATATCTAATACCTCTTTGGAGTACCATAGATCCTAATTTGATAGGTTATATGGTGGAGGGTTCTGCAGCACAACAATATGCAATTACATTATCTCAAACAATAATATTTACAAACTTAGTAATTTGCGAATTATTGTTTGTATTCACATGTACTTCGAATATAAAACCATTTTATAAGTTTCCAAATAAGCATTTATTTTGGGCTGTCGGACTATCTTTTGGATTACAATTGTTATTACTTTATACCCCGTTAGGTCTTGCATTTCGTATTATGCCCTTAACACAATGGTATCATTGGGTTGTAGTTTTTATTGGCGCATTTAGTGTTTCTGTTGTTGACGAGTTAAGAAAATACTTTATCAGACGAAAACAAAGAAAAATTCCAAATATCGAACATTATTAATTTTTTTCTGGTTTTTTTTTTTAAATTAATCACAAACATTATCTACAAATGCTTAAAAACGATTTTCAAGTTCTTTTAGATTATTTAAAACACCATAAATAATTTTCCCAAATCATTAGTTTTAAAGTATTTATCAATTATCTCATTAAAAACTTCGATTATATTTTTAATAAAGATAACTATAAACAATAATCCCTCTAAACAAATTGAAGTAGGCAATATAAAAATTGTATTTTCTTTTTAAAAAAGGTTTTAAGATATCAATATTTATTGAATTTATATTTTTAAATCGAATATTGTTTTTCAAAAAAATTTAAATAAAAATTTGTATTTTGAGGAGATATGGAGCAAATTAATGCACATTCTATAAGCTTTGAAGAAGTTGTAAAGGCATTTAATAGTTCAATTGATACTGGCTTAACAGAATCAAAAGTGAGCGCAAACCTCGAAAAGTACGGGAGAAATGAATTAATTAAAGAAAAAGGAAAGACGGCATTGGATATATTTTTAAGTCAATTTAAGGACTTTCTAATTTATTTATTGATTTTTGCAATTATAATATCAGTAATAATAGGAGCATGGGAAGCATCCCGACCAGGTGCTTCAGCATGGTCTTCAGAATATACTGATGCAGTTGTAATACTCGCTATATTAATTGTTAATGCAATTCTAGGGTTTTATCAAGAATATAAAGCAGAAAAATCTCTTGAAAGTTTAAAAAAATTAGCACCTCATTATGCTAAAGTACGAAGAGAAGGAATAGTTAAGGAAATAAGCGTCGAAGAAGTTGTTCCTGGAGATATTGTGTTAGTAGAGGAAGGAGATAAATTTCCCGCAGATATAAGACTAACGAAACAATTCTCACTTTATGTGGATGAAGCACTATTAACAGGAGAATCGCAACCAGTTAAGAAACAATTAGACATTGTAGATGAAAAGATGATTTTAGCAGATAGAATCAACCTTGGATATATGAATACTATAATTACGCGGGGGAATGGAGAAGGTATTGTAATTGGAACAGGAATGAAAACAGAAATCGGAAAGATTGCAGGAAAACTACAAGAAGAGGTTATAGAACCAAGTCCTTTCCAGAAAGAAGTTAATAGATTCGGAAAACAGTTAGGAATAATAATAATGATAATATGTGGTGCTGTCTTTTTAGTTGAAGTGGTTCTAATAATAGTTACGGGAGGTTTTGTTTTTACAGAACAAAATATTGAGGAAATCATAACTGCATTTGAAATAGCGATAAGTTTAGCAGTTTCTGCCGTGCCTGAAGGATTAATTGTAGTGATCACTGTTGTTATGAGCATCGGAATGAGAAAAATGGCAAATCGAAATGCATTGGTGAGGAAACTGACGGCTGTCGAAACTTTAGGAAGAGTGAATGTGATCTGTTCTGATAAAACCGGGACTTTGACTAAAAATGAAATGACCGTTGTAAAATTATATGTAGATGATAAAGAGCTTCCCATTGAAGGTGTTGGATACAACATTAATGGAAGCATACTCAAAAGTGAAAAATCAATCGTTAATAATGATGATCTTAAAATATTTTTGGAAGTATGTATGTTTTGCAATAATTCTCATG
This sequence comes from Promethearchaeota archaeon, assembly GCA_030606485.1. GTDB lineage: Archaea > Asgardarchaeota > Lokiarchaeia > Sigyniarchaeales > SOKP01 > 6H3-1. Next base: position 901,981 of record JAUWGH010000001.1, read on the forward strand.
TTAGTTTAGTTGATCAAAAATCCGGAGATCTAACAGTTGTAGGGGATCCTACTGAAATTTCTATGAAAGTAGTAGCATTAAAGGGAAATATTGATCAATCTTTTGATAAATTAGATGAGATTCCTTTTAATTCTGATAGAAAAATGATGACGGTAATTGGAAAAAAAGACAGAAAAATAATTGCTTATATAAAAGGAGCACCTGATGTTCTCATGATGAATGCTTCTAAGGTATTATTAAATGGTGAAGTAAAACCTATTGACGTTTTAAAAGAAAAAATCATAAAGCAAAATGAAGAATTTGCAAAAAATGCGTTAAGAGTTCTTGGAGTTGCCTATAAAGAATTGGATTCGGACTACGATATTAATGAAGTGGAAAAAGATTTTACATATCTTGGGTTGGTTGGTATAATTGATCCGGCAAGAGATGAGGTAAAAGATTCAATAATAGAAGCAAAAAATGCAGGAATTAGAACAATTATGATTACGGGTGATCATAAAATTACGGCTATGGCGATCGCACATCAAATAGGTTTAACTGAATCAGATGAGGCAATTACTGGTATAGAATTAGAGGAGATGAATGACGATGAGCTACGAGAGAAAGTTAAAACGGTCGACATTTTTGCAAGAGTTACGTCAGAACATAAATTAAGAATTTTAAAAAGATTAAAAGAACTAGATATGGTTGTATCTATGACTGGCGATGGAGTTAATGACGCTCCAGCTGTAAAAGGGGCACATGTTGGTGTTGCCATGGGAATAAAAGGTACAGAAGTTACTCAAGAAGCTTCAGAAATGATATTAATTGATGATAATTATTCAACAATTGTTAACGCAATAGAAGAAGGGAGAGGTATATTTGAAACAACTAAAGGTTTCTTTCGCTACATGTTAAGCACTAATTTTGATGAGATTTTTTTGATTTTAACAGCCTATATTGTTATGAAATTATTTGCAAATATATTTATAGGTCCTCCAGTTTTGCCAATTCAGATTCTTTGGTTAAATATTGCAACAGATGGCATACCTGCAATGGTTCTGGGATTGACTCCTACAGATCCCGATGTGATGAAACAGAAACCGCGAAAAGGTTATTCTTTAATAGAAGATATAAAGGGACCAGTCCTTTTTCTGGGAATCTATACTTCCATCACAGATATTAGTCTTTATTTACTTCTATGGGCATGGTTAATTCCAGCTTGGAGTTTAATCGATCCTAACTTAGCAAACTATTTAATTGATCCAATAGCTCAACAATATGCAATTACATTAACGCAAACAATTATATTTACAAATTTAGTAATTTGTGAATTATTGTTTGTATTCACATGTACTTCTAATATAAAACCATTTTATAAGTTTCCTAATAAGCATTTATTTTGGGCCGTAGGACTATCTCTTGGACTACAATTTTTATTACTTTATACCCCAATAGGTCTCGCATTTCGTATTATGCCTTTAACACAATGGTATCATTGGGTTACGGTTTTTATTGGCGCATTTAGTGTTTCCGTTGTTGATGAGTTGAGAAAATATAAATTAAGAAGGAAACAGAGAAAAATTCTAAATTCTACAATTATCTAATAACGAGATTATTTTTTTTTATTAATTTTTATTATAATTTTTTTCAAGATAATTAAATGGGAAATTTTTTGTCTTAAATAATAAATTGAAAATTCTGATAAACTAAATTTAGATATTCATAATAGAAATACTGGTTCTTTATCATCTGGAATTTCTTTAAAGAACATACCAATACCTAAAATCTTAAATGTATCTTGAACATTTATATTTTCTTTTGCAGAAGTTTCTATAAAGGAACATTTCAATTCAGCGGCTTTTTTTTCTCCCTCTTCAGTAGATACTTGCCTCTTATCCTCTAAATCAATTTTATTTCCAATTAAAACAAAAGGTATTTCGCCTATCTCAATTTTAGCATCGTTATACCAGTAATCAACCCTCTCAAACGTTTCTCTCCTTGTCACGTCATATACAATAAACACGGCTTGAGTATTGGAATAATATATATGTCTAACACGACTGAAAAACTCTTGACCTGCTAAATCATAAATTATGAATCTAATTAATGAATCTTTAAATCCTTGAATATAATATTTCGTAGTAGTTATTGATATCCCAAGTGTTGGCCTATAATCTGCAGAATATTGTTTTTTAACAAATTGAGTCACAAGAGTTGTTTTTCCAACCCCCGAATCACCGAGAATTATTAGTTTAAAAAATTTTTCTTTCTTTTTTCTTTCTATCTGAAATTCATGGTTTCCTTTTTTTACAGCCGCTTTCATTAAATCTCCTTCAAATGATTCACCAATACCAAATTTAGGAATTGTTAAGGTATTATATTTTAAATCAAATTTATTTTCCAATATTTGTGCTACTTTCTCAACAAGTAAATAACAATAAGGTAAAGCAAATTTTGCATCCAATGTGAAGTAGGTTATTATGAGAACAATTGCCTCTGGACCTGCTTCTAAGAAGATTAAACGATGATCTTTTATTTCAAATGTTATCAAACCTAATTCTCCAATTCCATAATCTTTAGATATTTTTTTTGACATCGGTTCAATTGAACTAAGAAATGCACCATAAATTTCTTCTCTCTCAGACTCCTCTAATCCATCATCTAATAATTCAGACAAGGTGTATTTACTTATTAAAAGTCCTTGACGATTATAGATCATTATTGCATCTACTTCACTTATCACTTCAATAAAATTCTTCATCAGTTCTAAGAGCAACTTTTCCTTCTGCAATACTTTCATGTGAAACCTTCCAAGTAAATCATTATAACTTCATTTAATCCTAAAAATTTTTGTTTTGGTTTAAAATTTCAAATGGATTCTAGTAAAAATTATTTTACTACAATTATCATCTAAATTATCTAATAAAAAATTTTATTAAAAAATCCAAAATTTTTAAGATTTAAAATATTTATAAGATTTAAGTTAAAAAAAACATAATATCCTCAAGAAATAGAGCAAATTTGATTAATAATGAGTAAAAGTACAGAAATCATAAAAAATTATTTAAGTCAAGGGAAAAAAGTATTAACGGAATATGAATCTAAAGAACTATTGGAAAAAATTGGAATACCAATTACCAAACAAAAATTAACCTCCGATAAAAATGATGTTGTGAAATTCGCCGATGAAATAGGTTATCCTATTGTTATGAAACTCATGGCAGATGATGTTGTTCATAAGTCTGACGCTGGTGCAGTGAAACTAAATCTGCAAAATAAAGATGAGATCGAAAAAAGTTTTGATGAATTAATGAGTATTCCATCAAAATCAGAAAAAAAAATTAATATCCAAAAAATGGCTGATGAACCTATTACTGAAATAATTATTGGTATGACAACAGATCCGCAATTTGGTCCTGCTCTGATGTTTGGAATAGGAGGTATCTTAGTTGAATTACTGGAAGATGTCTCATTTCGAATTGCACCAATTGAAAAATTTGACGCAAATGAGATGATTCATGAAATAAAAGGATTTCCTTTGCTAGATGGATTCCGAGGTAAGCCAAAAGCCGACATAGACGCAATTATTGATGCTCTATTAAAAGTATCTGATTTAGTTATTCAAAACCCCGAGATTTATGAGATGGATCTTAACCCCATCTTTGTATATAATTCCGGGATAGTTTGCGTAGATGCCCGGATTATTTTAAAAGATTAAAATTTTTATATTTTTTTAGTTTTTATTTCTGATAATTTTCCTAATTTTCATTTTTAATGAACTTAAAATGTATTTTTTGAGAGATTCTTAGAAAAATTTGCATTATCTCATAATATCAGATGAAAATATTTATAAAAAACTAAAATAATTAGAAAGAAAGAACTTTTTAATTAAATAAAAATTTCAAAAACACCAAATAAATATTAATCAATAACACTAATTTATTCATATATAAGAGTATATAATTCCCCTAAACATTTCGAAAAGAGAGATATTTATGTTTAAAAACAAGAAAAAAAGGAATATTATCATTTTATCCTTTGTCTTTATTTGGATGATTGCATTCATACCAAATCTTATGTCCAATCCAACTTTTGTTAAAAATGATTCAGAATTTTCTGAGGATATAATAAATAAGAAGGAAAAAAATAAAAATCCAAAAATATCTAATTATACTCCATCATATAATGCCACTGGTGGAAATTTTAATGTTACTTTACATCAAAGTATAATTAATACAACAAAAATCCAAATAATAAATACCTCTGACATAGACAATATTACATTTTATGAAAAATGTCCAACAGAACCAAATTTTAATACATCTTTAATTAATATAACTATTGAAAGTATTTTTGCTCCAAATAAAACATTAATAGTAGAAAATGAGGGTGGACCAGGCGATTCTGATAAATTGTCAGATAAATATTTTGCTTCTTTTAATGTCTCCTCTAAATGTATCATAAAGAATGTATCAGTAAGAGTGAAATGTGACGATACTGATACCTTTTATGTAGATCTTTTTAATGCATCATTACCAGGCGACGACATTAAATATCAATCAGATTTAACTGGAGGATCGACTCTAGCGAGTTTTGGATTTACAGGTTCATCTCCTCGTCATTGGGAAAATTGCACTGACATAGATTTTGAAATCGACCCAACAAACACATATCAAAATGTTTTTTTTATTTCGCTTCAAACTTTAAATAAACAAGGCTGGTGGCATTACGAAGATACGTTAACTAATGGAAATGATTCCATTACTTGGACAGATGTTTCAGCAAATCCATTGCCATGGCGAGATATGGAGTTAATACTTGATTTAGTTCCAATAAATAATACACCAAATCCACAAGATATTGGATTTAATATTAATAATTCTGCAGTTACGGGTTATTCTGATGTAAATGGATCCGGTTATTGGAGTTCTACAGACGAATTTTCAAGTAGTTCAGGACATTTGGAATTTAATATGTCTGCTGATTGGTGGGATGTATCATGTAATATAACTAAAAGATTAATTAATTACACTGAAAGTGATTTAAACGCCAATTCAGAATATAATATTTCTGGAAGCGGAAATCTGGTTATTTGGAATGTAACAATACCGAATGAAATTGATGTTTTTGAAAATTCTGATTTTAAACATAATTATATTAATTTTACAATTCCTTCATCTTGGGAATTAATTCAGGCTTTTAATGGAACTGACGAAAAACCGAATTCCACTTGGGATCGTGGAGATAGTTGGCAACTTGTTAATGTCCTTGATGGTGGAAACGGAACATTTTGGGGTCTCAATGCGAGCTCAACCAATTTAATTAGTCATATTCGACTATATAAAGAAAGTACACAAATAACAAGCGTAAATTTTTCGGATACAGTTGATTTTAAAGTCAATTTCTCGGAAGATATAAGTGGAATAATAAATTTAAGTGTATATTTTCTATCATTAAACAATAATTTAAATCATACTAATTTTAATAATACATCTCCAGCTGCCTCATTAATAAATTTAGGTTCTTGGAAGATACAAGAAAATGCGAGTAGATATGGGGAATACACAATTCAAGCAATCTGGAGTAATGATACTGCAGCTGGATTTTTAGAAGAATCTTTATTGATTTTTGGTGAAACAGAGACAATATTAATTGAACCAAATCAATATAAGGAATTTCTTAATACAGCTGAAAAGTTTAATATTACATTCTTTTTTAATGATACTGTTAATGATACGGCAATAAATGGTGCTACGATTAATTATAGTATTGCTGGACAGGCTGAACAACAAACTTCTGATAATAATGGGACAGCAGGTTATTATAATATAACTATTGACCCTAAAGATGCGATTATAAAAGCTGGACTTAATAATGTAACCATCTATGTTAATAAAACTTATTATAACAATCAAACGCTAATTTATTACTTCAAGAAAGTTAATGCAACTAATTTAATAGGTCCATTTCCGAGCACCAATATTACTATCTACAAACAAAATGCTACTTTTCAAATAAATTACTCCACGACAACCGGTATTCCTCTTAACGATTCAACTATTAAATTAGTCGAAATTAGTCCATTTACTATATGGTCTTATACAAGAGATGCTCCCACAGCTCCAGGAAACTATACTATTAAAATAAATACAACAGGAATTGATATTGGAGATTATCAGTGTACTTTTAGAATTTCTTCGCCGGGAAATCATTCGCAAAATATTGTTGTTAATATTAGAATAATTCAAGCAACTACAGAAATATTACTGGAAAGTTATAATCCGACTCTCGTTAGATGGATGGGCCAGGAACAAACACTTATTTTCAAATTTTACGATACAGATAACGAGGAATTAATAATAAATCCTCCAGGGTTAAATTTCACAGTTTATAGGAACGCCACTGGTACATTATGGCCGGGAGGTCAAGGAACGCTACAACATTTGGGTGCAGGAAGGTATGAATTAAAAGTGGGTATAACTGGACTAGATTCGGGCTATTATACAATGGTTATAAATGCCACTCTCATTCCAAATTATAAATATGATTTAGAGACAATTAGTTTCTACATCAGAGGAAATTATTCAGATATTGGTTTACTGGAGGTGAACAATCCAGGAGGAGTTATTACCCCCTCAGGAGGGAAATATTACACATTTGTTGAGAGTGATATAAGTATTGAATTCAATTATTCAAATACTGAAATTGTAAAGTTTCTTATAGTTCCCGAAGCGAGTATTATATATCGAATTACATACGAAAAAGGGCCATTAATAAATGGCACACTCAGTTTGACAAACCTATCCGGTTTTGAAAAGATATACGACCAAAACACAAATAGTCATAAAGGGAATCTTGGTACTTCAGGTCTTGGATTGGGCGAATATAATATAACAATAGAAATAGCGAATCGAAATTACGAAAATGCTACAACAATTTTTACAATAGTCATCATTGGTAAATTTGATGTTAATGCAACATTATTAAATCCTCCAGAGTCTGTAACCGCAGGCGAATCTTTCAAAATAACAGTAAAAATTGAATATTTAAAGAATGATTCTGTTTGGAGTCCAGTATCTAGTGTAAATATAAGGTGTATCGTTTTAATTAATGGACTTGAGGAACTTGAATATTCAAATTCAACAAATTCTGAAGGAATTGTGCAATTTACTATAACTTTACCATTGGAAGCTCGAAATATGACAATAACAATTAAAATTTTCCCAACATATAACACGGTTGAAAAGACTAAAGAATTTTCTTCAATCATGGTTAATCCACCGCCAGTCATTCCAATAGAAATCGTATTAATATTATTAATAATTAGCGCCGTAGTTGCTGTAGGAGCAATTTCATATAAAGTATTCGTCGTGCCCAGAAAAAAGAGAAAGCGAGAAGCGATTATGGAAGTTGCAACTGCATTTGATGACGCAATTAATTTAGAACAATTACTTGTTTTACATAAAGGGTCAGGAACATGTATTTTCTTTAAATCATTTGGAGGGGAAACTATTGATCCGGATTTAATTAGCGGCTTTTTATCAGCAGTGCAATCTTTCGGTAAAGAAATTAAATATCAACAGAGTTTAAACGAAATAACATATGGAGATAAAATGTTATTACTAAGTGATGGAGAAAATATCAGAGTAGCATTAGTCTTGGGTAAAAAAGGTTCAATGGTCTTGAGAAGAAACTTAACGAGATTTATTAAAATGTTCGAAGGGAGATTTGGACATGTATTACCAGAGTGGAGAGGTGATTTACAAGTATTTCGTGATTCAGATGATTTAATAGATCAAGCATTTAATACTTCCATTATATTACCTCATGAAATAAATACAGATGTTTCTAAAATTAAACTCGTAAAATCTCCGTTAGCAAGAAGGTTATTAAAACTTGCTCAAGATATAACGGTAGAAAAACAAAGGAAGTATTTCTTTCTCGCCTCACTTTTAAATGAAGCTACAGATAAAGTAGGTGAAGAAGCTGCGGAATTATTCGTTGCTATTAAAGAACTTAGAGATAATGAAGCAATAATCCCAATTAAAATTGATAAAATTGCACCAGAGGCGATTTCTCAACAAGAATTAAATATTTTAGGTCAAAAAGTTGCTCAATTAGGTGGATATACACCAGAACAAAAGCAAAGTCTAGTACAGGAATTGGCACATATGAAGCCCGCAGAAAGAGAGGCATTTTTCTCCAGTTTGATACAAGGAGAGGCAATTGTATCTGCTCCGGTAAGAATTGAAGAAACATCTGTGGAGATTTCTGATGCGAAATCTGCAAAAACAGAAATGAAGAACTTAGAAAGTAAAGCTAAAGAGTTAATAAAAGGAGGAGACCTGTCAAGGGCGATTCAAATTTATGAAAATACAGCCATATTAGCAGAAACTTGGAATTTTTTAAAAGAATCAAAAATGTTAAAAGAAAAAGCAAGAGAGGTAAGTATCAAGAATTTAGAGAATGAAATGAAGAATTTAGTTAAAGATGCAGAGAATGCAGTGAAAGGAAGTCAATATATTGAAGCGTCTGAAAAATATATTCAAGCAGCCCGTAAAGCATCGGAAATTTTTAAATTGGGAGAAACAAGTATGCAAAAACAAGTTAGACTGTATGAAAACAAAGCAAAAGAATATGAAAAATACATTAAATAATTTTCATAATCTATACAATTAAGGTGATACTTCTGATAGAATTTATTTTCTTAATTTTTAATTTATAGAAAAACCTTTGTTCTCTATAGCACAGATTTAAGTTTTATCCAAAAGTTATATATTTATGTAAGTGTATTATTGTATATTTGCGTAATAGATATTTACATTATTAAAGGTATAATTATATCCCCTATTTATAGGAAGAAAAATATAAATGTGTTTTATTATGAAAAAAAAATACTCAATTAAGTTTATTTTGTATATTCTCTTGAGTTTTTTCATTATAAATATAATTTCCAGCACTTTTTTACTTCAAATGAATGAAAGTATAATAGATAATTGTGAAAGTAAAAAATTTCAAGATGATAATATAGATTTTGAAAATAATTATGATTTCAAATTAAAATTATCTTCTATTAAAGAGGCACATGAGGGATCTGGGGGTAATATTAATGTTTTACTTCACGAATCAAATGTTAATACAACCAAAGTTAGAATTGCAGATACTTCTGATACTAATAATATAACTTTTTATGAAAGTTGTCCTACAGAGTCGACTTTTAATACTAGCTTTATTAATATAACTATTGAGGATATATATGCAACAAATAAAACTTTAATAGTTGAAGATGATGGAGGAGCTCCAGATTATGATAAATTGTCAGATAAATATTTTGCTTCTTTTAATGTCTCCTCTAAATGTACTATAAAAAATGTATCAGTAAGAGTGAAATGTGACAATACTGATACCTTTAATATAGATCTTTTTAACGCATCATTACCAGGCGACGACATTAAATATCAATCAGATTTAACTGGAGGATCTACTCTAGCGAGTTTTGGATTTACAGGTTCATCTCCACGTCATTGGGAAAATTGTACTGACATAGATTTTGAAATTGACCCAACAAACACATATCAAAATGTATTTTTTATTTCACTTCAAACTTTAAATGACGTAGGTTACTGGTACTATGAAAAGGAAAATGATGGAGATGATTCCATTACTTGGACAGATGCTTCAGCAAGTCCGTTACAATGGCGAGACATGGAGTTAATACTTGATTTAGTTCCAATAAATAATACACCAAATCCACAAGATATTGGACTTAAAATTAATAATTCTGTAGTTACGGGTTATTCTAATGTAAATGGATCCGGTTATTGGAATTCTACAGAAGAATATTCCAGTAGTTCTGGAAATTTGGAATTCAATATATCTGCAGATTGGTGGGATGTATCGTGTAATATAACTAAAAGATTAATTAATTACACTAAAAGTAACTTAAACGCCAATTCAGAATTTGATATAACAGAAAATACAGATGATGTGCTTTGGAATGTATTAATAAATGAAAATATAGACGATTTTGGAATTGATTTTGAAAGTAAATATATTAATTTTACGATTCCATCATCTTGGAAATTAATTCAAGCATTTAAAGGGAGCGTTGAAAAAACAAATACTACTTGGGATCGTGGAGATGGATGGCAGGTTGTGAAAACATCACCAGGAGAAAACGGAAATTTTTGGGGGTTAAATGCCTCATCTACGAATTTGATTAAATCTATAGGAATTCAAGTAGATGGAGTTCCTAAAACCACTGTGAACAGTTCTGATACCGTGAGTTTTAATGCAACATTCTCCGAAAACATTGCAGGAGAAGTCAATTTAACAGTATATAGTCCCTCACCAAGTGATTTTATGAATTATACTTCTGTGAATGATACCTCTGCAGCATCAGTGGTCAATTTAAGTGATTGGAATTTATCTAAAAATGTAACAAGTTATGGAATATTCCGGATTAGAGTTTTTTGGAATAATAATACAGCAGTTGGATTTTTTAAAACTAATTTAACAATTTTAGCTAATTCGAATATGACTTTAATAGACCCTGATCAGGATGATACATTTTATACAAACCAATTTTTTAATATTACGATTTATTTTGAAGATTCAAATCAAAATGTGGCCATTGATGGTGCTACCATATATTATAATATTGATGGGCAAGGTTGGCAGCAAACAACTTTGAATAACGGAACAGAGGGATACTATAACATAACCATCTACTGTAGCCAGTTTAATCACGATGATTATGGACCAAAAACGGTTCAAATTACTGCCAAT
>JAUWGH010000012.1 GCA_030606485.1 Promethearchaeota archaeon
AAGCATGGAATAATTTCGCCTCAAATGAGATATGATAAAGCAGGGGATTTTTTCCGCTTATCAAAACTTAAAGAAAAGTATTATTTCTTTATATCATATTACAAGGATGTCGTTGCCGAAGATGTACTCTTATGGGAAAAAGATTCATTCATTTTACCAAAAAAATATAATAATAAGTTTGTACTTTTCCATAGAGTATTACCTGATATTCAAATTGTTTGTTTCGATGATTTTAAAGATTTGACAACCGATTTCTGGAAGGATTATCTAAAAACATTAGGAGATCATGTTGTAATAGAGCCAAAATTTGGATATGAATCAAGAAATATCGGTGCTGGAGCACCATTAATAGAAACTGAAAGAGGTTGGCTCATGTTATATCATTCTGTAGAGGATTCTAATAAAGGTAAGGTGTATCACGCAAGTGCCGCCCTCCTTGATAAAAACAATCCGTTTAATGTAATAGGACGACTTAAAGAACCTCTTTTTTCGCCAATCGAAGATTTTGAAAAAGTTGGAGATGTAAATAATGTTGTTTTCCCCACAGGCACCGCAATATTTGGAGAGAGATTATATATTTATTATGGTGCCGCTGATAAGAGAATAGCCGTAGCATCGGTAAATCTACATAAACTTCTTCACGAACTCTTGGCGTCTGAAGTAGAAGTTGGGATTGGATTTTTAGCAGGACAGATTTATAATCTTACATTTAAAGAAGAACAAAGTTTAACTCACCTTAAGAATTTATTGCATCAAAACGAAAAAGTTTTACTGATGGCAATTGGTTGGCTAACAAGGGAAAATAAAGTTCTGTGTAGATTTGATTTAGATGAATTATTCATTAGATCTTTAAGGTAACTATTGACAAAAAATTATTTCAATTATCCAAAATCTTAAATTTTTTAATATTTTAGTCTTTTCTTAAATTAATTTATCGAATTTCATATTATGGAGCTTTTTTTCTGTATTATTAAAGATCAGACGTTTAATGTCATTGTATTCAAAGAAATTGAACCTTATCCAATAAGATTAGGAACGATACCACCTAAAAATTTAAAAGTGTCAAGATTATAAGATAATTGTCCTATTTCTAATGAAAAAAGTAAATCCCATTTTTTTTGCTAAGATAAATTCATTTTTTAATTGTGATTTAGAATGGAATCTAATTGGATCCTTTATATGGCCACATATCCTCCCAGAGAGTGTGGTATTGCTACTTTTACAAAAGATTTAATGACAGCAATGGATAAGAAATTTTCTCCTTTTATAAAATCAAAAATCCTCGTTATTAATAATAATAACGATATTGATTATGAAAATATTGAAGATGTTTTATTTGATATTGCTGATAATGATATTTCAGCATATATAAAGGCTGCGAAAAAAGTAAATGAGATAGATGCTATAAAGCTGATAAATATACAACACGAATTTGGTATTTTTGGTGGAGAATATGGAAATTATTTAATAAAATTTCTAGAAATTGTAAAAAAACCAGTCGTTATATCATTCCATACGGTTATCCCAAATCCAGAGGATAAATTAAAGAAAATAGTTCGTGAGCTAGCAAAAAAATCTTCTTATTTAGTTGTTATGACTAACAAGGGGATCGATATTTTAAGAAAAGATTATGATATTAAAAGAGAGATAATTGTAATACCTCATGGAACGCCAACAGTGTCATTTGATGAGAGTATAAAAGAAAAAACAGTAATGGGTATCGATGATAAAATTGTATTATCGTCTTTTGGCCTTATTAACTCCGGAAAAGGTTGTGAATATGTAATTGAGTCGTTAACTGAGGTTGTTAAAAAATATCCTAATATTTTATATTTAATAATTGGCGAAACACATCCCGAAGTAAGGAAAAAAGAAGGAGAAAAGTATAGAAATTTTCTCGAGGAAAAAGTGAAGACGTTTAACCTTGAAAAAAATGTAAAATTCTATAATAGGTATATGACGCTAGAAGAAATAGTAAAATTTCTACTAGCAACGGATATCTATATTTCTTCAAATCTGGATCCTGATCAGATTGTTAGTGGCACTTTGGCGTACGCAATAGCCTGTGGTAGAGCGATAATCTCTACACCTTTCATTTATGCTAAAGATATTATTACACCTGAAAGAGGTCTTTTAGTAAAATTTAGAGATCCTAATTCATATACTAATGCTCTAATAAAAATATTATCAAATCCCCTCTTAAAAGAAGAAATGGAAAGAAACAATTATTCATTTTCTAGGTGCATGATTTGGCCAAATGTAGCAATATCTTATTATAATGTTTTCAAGCGAGTTATTCCTGATTTAGAAAAATGTGAAATGTCATATCCAGAAATCAAGTTTGATCATATTATGAATCTTACGGATGATTTTGGAATATTACAATTTGCAAATTATGCAAAACCAGATAAATTATCTGGATATACTCTAGATGACAATGCTCGAGCCTTGTTAGCTTGTACGCTATATTATAAGTTATTTAAAGATAATACTAAATTGAAATTGATGAAAATTTATCTGAATTTTATAAAATATGTCCACAAAAATGAAAATAAGTTGTACAATTTTGTTAATTACAATAAGATTGTAAATCTCGAACATTGGAGCGAGGACGCCCATGGAAGAGCAATGATGGCTCTTGGTTATTTAATTGCTACAAAAAATATCCCAATGGAATTAAGAGTAGAGGCAGAACTGATTTTTGAAGATGCGAAAAAAGCTGTAGACAAGATTAGATCTCCAAGAGCAATTTCGTTTATTTTGATTGGACTCTATTTCTATAATGTAATAAAAAATTCTGAAGTCATTAGAATTAGAAAATTAGGCGATTATCTAGCCCAGCTCTATAAGGATTGTAATACTGAGAAATGGAACTGGTTCGAAAATTACCTTACTTATTCAAATAGTAAATTGCCTGAGGCTCTTTTTTTTTGCTATAAAATAACTAAAGATGACAAATATTTAATAATTGCCAAAGAATCTTTAGACTTTCTTATTTCTATTTCGTTTAAAGACGGAAAATTTGCTCCTATTGGTCAGAACGGATGGTATCATAAAAATGGCTATAATGCTAGTCATGATCAACAGCCAGTTGATGCTGCTTCAATGGTACAAACATTGAGCGTTGCATATGATACCACTAAAGACAATAGGTATATGAAACTTGCAATCGACACATTTAATTGGTTCTTTGGAAAAAACTCTCTGAATCAAGAAGTTTATAACAATTTAACGGGTGGTTGCCACGATGGTATTGGAGAGCATTCTCTAAACATGAATCAAGGGGCTGAATCATCAATTTCTTATTTGCTTGCTAGACTTTCACTTCAAATATCAAAAGGTTCTATTGCTTTTTAGTATTTATGAACAATAACCGTTTCACGAACAAAAAAAAAAAAGAATTAATTTTTAATATATTTATTTAGTTTTTTCCCAGTCGAAATCGAGTTTGATGTATTTTCTAGTATAAAGATAAGCCACAATTAATATTATAGAACATATCGGCCCCCATAATACTAAGCCCAAACTATAAGTTAGAGGTCCTACACTAATATCAGGAAGTGATGAAATAGCAACACCAAGGATAAACACTCCAAAAGCTTGGAATAAATTAAGAATTATAGAAGGAAAGCCAGCATAAACTCCTGCCTTTAAATTCCCTGTGTCTTTTTCATCATCCTCAGCAAGATCAGCATATATGATGTAAGGAAATAAGCCCCAACCTCCCAATATTGCAGCGATACCAATAATAAAAATTAATCCGAATACTAAATTGACAGCAATTGGTAATAGACCTACTAGTGTTAGGGGAAGAAATACAATCCCAAAGAGAATGATAATTAGAAGAGTTGGTTTTTTACCTCTTTTCTCTATTAATTTTCTCCATATATAAAAGAAAATCAAAACACCAATAATAAAACTTACAGCAACAAGTAAATATTCAAATGTACCAAAATTTAACACAACTTGAGTGTAGGTTAACATCACAGTAGATATCTGGGACCAGGCTAAGCTTGAGATCCCTATCATAAGAATGACTTTTAGGAAATTCTTATTTTTTACGATGATTTTAATAGTTTCCTTTAAATTAGTATCGATCTCCAAATGTGGCTCTGTTGGCATTAGAAAGGCGACTGTATAGAATAAAACCATTACAATAACTCCAAATAATATTGTAAGTATTAAAAAAATTGATGGCATAGGAGCATTTATATTAGTTTCTAAATCGCTAACAAAACTTGTTAAAACAAGCATTGACATAAGTATCATGATTGCATTTCCGATATAATTGAAATAATTCTGGAATTGTGAAACTTTAGGACGTGATTTAACTTCAAATTGCTCAGGCATCCAAGCTTGATATACTGTTGTCATAGAATAACCTATCTTAAAGACAATGTCCCAAATTAAAAACCATAAAAATAAAGCAATCTTATCATTAAGATCAGGTAAGATTAAAGATGGTAATAATAAAGCAATAAAGGAAATTGTCAGTAAGGGAGTAATTATTATTATCCATGGCTTTCTTCTTCCCCACCGAGTATATTTTGCATCACTAACCCATCCTAAGAAAAATTGACCTAAACCTATTACAATGAATCCGATGGCTTGGGCAGAAGTGACAAGAATTGCTGGAACTCCAAAACCTACATAATAAAGAGTGAATAAAGCAAAACCTTCAATTCCAAGAACCATTGCTGAGCTGAGTCTTGCTGATCCATAAAATAGCATTTTACCTGTAGAGCTTTTACTCCTTTCGAAATCATTTACTTCGTTCATAATTTTTACCTAAATTTATTTTAAAAAGTAACGAAATATAATAGGAATGAAGTTATATAAATAATTTTCAATTTTAGAATTTTAAAATTAGAAAACATTAATGAGGCTTATTGGTTTATTCTTCATTTTTCTCTTCATGCCATCCCAGATCAGATAAAATATCTTTAAATTGTTCATTTTCTTCTATTTCAAATTCAGCATCGTACTCAGAAGCAAGATCAAATTCATTAAAACCTTGAGGGGGTTCAAAGCTCTGATAATTAAAGCTTTCTTCAGGAATCTTTTGTTCAATTTCAGGAACTGGTTCTGTAAGGGGCGCTTCTTCTGGAATTATTTCTTCTGATACAATTTCTTGTTCAATTTCCATAGGTGTATAATCATCAAGAGGAATTGGAGGCACTTCATCCCCATATACCTTAATTCCATATAGTTCCTCAGATTCTCGTGCTTTATCGATGGCTTCTACTTTTTCTTCGGCAGTTATTGGAACTGTTTTTCCTTCTTCTGGGATTTTCATCATCATAGACTGAGGAATGGAGACTATATTATTTTGAACTATTTCCTCCTCCTCTCCTTCAGCACCCCATGATTTTAAAAATTGTAGAGTCGCTTCTATTGCTTTTTGATCTTCTTTAGCAGATGGTTTTAATATTCCTACTCCCTTTTCTGCTTGTATTTTTTCCTTTTCTGCTTGCATTTTCATTAATTCTTCTTCTTCAAGATTTATTGCCATTTCCGTTACTTCTCCACCTGAAATTAATTCATTAATTTTCCGGGCGATTTCTCTCAAATAACCCATATAATAACCGATTTTTAATACGTTCTCTAACGCTCCGAAAATAATATATTCATCATTTACAGCCATTAATATACCATAACCTTTCTCATTGTGGAGTAGGATTTCTCTTAAGGCTCCATGTTCTACAGATTGACTTAAACGAATTCCGAGATCGATTAAAGCTGTGCTTGATGCAGAAATTGCGTCTGCATCTAATTCGGCTGATTTTGCTGAAGCGACTTTCATTCCAATACGTGATAGTACAGATAACTGTTCAAGATCTGTTTTCTTCTCTTCTATTTGAAGGATTTCCATGAGTCTATTCTGAATTTGTGGAGAAATCGACATTCTTTTCTAAAAGGTATTAATTATTTAATTTTACTATTTATACAAATAATAACTAATTTTAATTAATTTTTGTTTTTTATAAATTTATTAATTTTCTATAAAAAATTCTTAATATCTTTAAATTTTTCAAGTTTTTTCTTAAGTGAGTAATTACTTATAGTAAAAATTATATTTTCGATATTTTTAACTACATCCTTTGGGCTTACGTAGTTAGTATCAATAATTGAGAGATTTTTGTTCTTCTTTTCATTAGCAAGTAGAAATTCATTATAATATTTTGAAACTTTTAAGAGATAATCATAATCTCTCTCATGCCATTTTTTTCTTTGTATTTCTGCTTTATTTTGTTCCTTAAAAGATAATCTCCCCCTTGAAATTATTCGTTTCATAATTACATTTACATCAGCATGAAGATAAATTATATGTTCTTTTTTAACCCAATCGATTGATTTGTACAAATCATATATTAATTTATAATCTTTGGGAACCATCTCTAAAGCTTTGGAATATATTAATACACAAATTGGAGTTCGATCTAAAATTACTACTTTATTATTGTTTTTTTTTAAATAACTTTTAAGACGAGTATTTCGCTTTATTAATTGCTGCAGAAAGAATATTTCTCCACGAAAAGCAATCTCCTTTTTGATTGAGCCTAATGGATATGTAGGATTTTTAACAATATATCTTTCGTGATAAAATTTGAATGTATTATCTTTAGAATATTTATCTTCTAAAATAGAAAATATAGTGGTTTTGCCGACTCCGTGAGCTCCCGCTATTGAAAAAATGAAATTATTATTCCCTGCCCGCATTTTTTTTGATGTTTAAATAGAATTAAATTAAAATCATAATAAATGTTATAAATGTATAAATGCCATTAGCAGAAATAGTAGAAAATAGATTCCGATTGGATATTTCGAAAATTAAGCCTAAAATAACATTATTTAAGAAGTAAATAATAACTAAACCCATATCAAAAGTGAAAAATAAAAATAAAACTGAATACATTAAACTTACGATTAAAATAATATATATTCTTTGTGTTAGTTGAGAACCAAGTTTTGTGATTAATCCATTGTATAAAACTCCACGGAATGTTATCTCTGTACCAAGAACATCCAACATTAATAAAGATAATATTAAGATCTTATATAAAAGAGAGGAGCTCCTTATAATTGTGTATTGTTCAGATAAACTCTCTGGTGGAGCAAAAATAGTCCAACCTATTGATACAAAGAACTCATTGATAAAAAAAGAAAATTCAGCCATTATATAAACCATAAAGGCTCCAATTATGCCAATTAATAATGCAATAAGTATTTTTTTTCTCTCATAATTTAATCCAAGTTTTGAAATTTTGTGTTTCTTCGAGTATATGTAAGACAACGGATATATAATTAAGATTGCTCCGGGAATTTGACTTAATGTAATAGCTTCAATAGTAATTGGAAATTCAGTACCTGCAGAAGGTCCTTGAAGTATAAAAAAAAGCGTAATAATACCAATTTTTGCAAATAAAAACAAAACTAAACTATTAAAGAAGACATTTATTGCTTCACGAAATTTCCATTGATCCTTTTGAAGTATAAATTTATCAGAGAGCTCGAGTTTCTTTCCAGTGAATATTAAATATGATTTTTCTTTTTTTTTTCCCTCCTCCATTATATCAATTGGTAAATCCTCTAAAACCGTATCACATATAGGACATTGTTTGAGGATTTTTGAGGAAATAATTGAGCCACATTTTGAACATTTTCTTTCAAGGGTTTTCCCTTTAGATGTAGTTAAGGTCTCTTTTTTTTCCTTGCTCTTCTCATCAGACATTGTAATATTTCTCTTAAAAATTCTTATAATAAATTAAAGCAAATATATTATTTATAATATTAATATTATAAATTAAATTTACCGTCTAGTCTCAAACGGATTAATATTGAATATTGCCTAATAAATCAGAGTGAGTTTATCTCATTTATTATATTTCAGATCGAACTTATAAGAAAATAGATATTTGAAATAAAAATATAGTATTCATAAGGAAAAAATATAACAGTTTTTTTAAATCTTAACTAATCCTTAACGCAATAATTAAATATCAAGCATTTTTTTTATTTTTAGGCAAATTTAAAATTAACAAAATTAAATTTTTCATAGTTATATTCCTAGGAAAAAGAAATTTGAAAGAACTTGAGTCGATCTTAAAAAAATTAATAACTTCAGTACCGGAAATTGAAGCCGCTGCAATTGTCTCAATGGAGGGATTCCCAATAGCGAGTGCTCTTCCAGCAGGTATAGACGATGCAAAAATTAGTGCAATGACAGCAGCTATACTTTCACTTGGGGAAGTAGCAGTGCAAGAAAGGAATATGGGTAAACTAGAGCTGACTTTTATAGAAGGAGAGGATGGTTTTATAATTACAAGAGCTGCTGGTAAAACTGCTGCGTTAACAATAGCGACATCTTCTGAGATCACACGAGGGCTAATCTTTTTAGAATGTAAAAGAACATGTGAAAAAATCGAAGAAATTCTTAAAAAAAGAGAGAACCAATAATATAAGTTATTCTCTATAAACCACTTGTAATATTCATAATCTCCATTAAGAGTATCCCATGATAATATAAAATTGAATCGAAAAAATGCTCTCCCTTAGCACCATTTTCCTTTCCACTTTTTATTAAAGCTAATCTAGAATTTAACGCTGCTTTAATTAATAACTCTATCCCTTTATAAATCAAATTTGGATTCCAAATCCCTCTATTATAATTAGCCCACCAAGTTGGACATGAATGTAAACCTCTGTCGTAAAACCACCGGGCTGTATTACTATATTGTTCTACTTCCCAATTCTTGGATTTATCTATTCCCTCTAATAATTCCATAAGTTTGTTTAAACTTTTTAATATTTTCCAATAATACTTATGGACTTCATTTTTGGGATGTTTCCATAGTGGAAAAGGGATATTTTGCTTTAGATCCTGTTCAGTTGTGCTCCAACTTGATTCCTTTGGGATCAACCCCTTTTTTTCAATTGGAAAATATTTTTTAAGTTCTGAAATAAAACAAGTACATATATCATTCTCCTTTTCCAGTTTTCTCAAAACCTTACCTAGAAAATCCGTCTCATAGTGAGCGTGGTGATGTCCAAATGTTTCGACATCTTGAGAAATTATAATATAGCTCTCTGATTTATATAGGTTATTTAAATTGTCTATGAACTCTTTAGTAGTAATATTTTTGAAAGAAATTTTATTGCTAAGAATATCATCTCTGAAATATAATAAAAGTTTGTTGGCAGCTTGATGGATTTTATCATATGGCCAGTTTGTTGGGCACGCAACACCACTTATTATTATCCATTCATATCCCAGATTTTTTACTAATTCGATAATCGCAGGAGAAATTGCCATCTCTGGAGGGAAAAACCCTAATTTTTTCCAGTTATTTCCAAATTCTCTTCTATTAACATCTTCATTAAGATGTATTTGGCGTTCAGCTTCCTCTTTGGGAATCAGTGGAAGTATTGGATGAAATTTTCCAGTGCCAACAATTTCAATTTTTTTTTGTTTAACAAGGTCCTTTATTAAATCCATTGTTTCTCCTAACCCGAACTCATAAAGCATATCAACAAGAACTCCATTGATATTTAAGCAAAATCGCGCATTTTCATATTGTTGTATTATTCTAAATAGCGGTTGATAGCACTCATCATTTATTTTTTTTAAGACCTTGATGTCCTGAGTGGAGGGTTGGTACATGTGCAACAATAGAGAGAAATAATTAGCCATTTTAAGTCTCTTTATAATTTTATCTTCTTTTTTTAATATAATTAACTTAATCTTAAAAATAAAAAAGTAAATTAACCAAATAATAACTTTTTTTTTTGTATGTTATATGGGTATGATACAAAATTATATTTTTTTTTGTTATATATTTTCCATGTGATATATCACATCATTTTATATGAAACTAATTCAGGTAAATTAATTTTAGATATAGTTTTTAAAGAGATAATTGGAGATGATTCACTATTTACGGGATTCATTTCTGCTCTTAAAAGTTTTGGCGCAGATATCTTAAAAAATCAACCAAAAAATATCAATATGATTAAGTTTGATAATTTGATAATAAAAATCTTTACGATAGCAGAATTAAATATTGATGTAGTAATCCTCTTTGACCCAGAGCCAGAACATTATAAAATTGTAAATGAAATACTTCCAAAAATAGAAACCATAATTTTTGAATATGAAACACTCTTTACCGAATGGAATGGCATGAATCTTAATGAATTTCAAATCTTGGCAGAACCGATTATCAATCTTATAAGAAAATCAATTTTTGCTGAAGCAATCGTTGGAGCACTCTAAAAAATAGAAGTTAAAATATTTCTTTTTAAGTTTTATTTTTCAATAATTGTCTCTTTTATTTTTGTTCCAAAATGAGTAGCTCCTGGCCCAATATGAACCAAGACCTCATCTCCTTTCTTCAGATAAACTACGGGCACTGCTTTTCCATCTACACTGATTAACCTAATAGTTTCTGCATTTTGTAATATAACATTAATCGGTATTTTTTCATCTTTCACTTCTGCTGCTAAATTGAATAACAACATAGGTCTTACTTCGATTTTTACTCTCCCTACAGAAACAATTCTAGTGTTCCCATTTAAATCAGACACGAAAACTTTATCTCCCGCTTTTAATTCACTAAGATAATTTGTTTTATATGGATTAGAAGCTTTAGGATCGTCGTTAGGCACTAGAATATAAGCGCTTACATCTCCCGCGTTAACACGAAAGGGTCTTGAAGATACAAATTGAGTCTTAAATACTTCAGCATGTACAAGTACAAACCCCTTAGCAGTACTACCAACTAACATCCCCTCTCCAGAGTGTAATAAAGTTGTTGTGTCTACACATACCCTACTACCATCTGGAATTTCTTTAATGTTTAAGATTTTTGCTTTTGTAATTTCAATTTGAGTAGATGTTTGAATCAATCTTTTCAAGGATAAGATCTCATCTGAATTTTTAGGCGTAAAAACGACTCCATCGACACCAATCTCAAGAGTTTTAAACATCACCTCTGCTTCTTTTATTGTATCAACCTGTGCAATTAATTCAGTATCAATTGAGTGAAGCTTTGCAATTAGATTTTCAAAAGGGATGATTTTCCAGTCTTTCGCTTGAACAATTATAAAATTCAAACCCTTTTTAGCTAAATCAACAACTTTTAACTCATCATCTTTTGTTTTTAACTCAAAAAAAACTCCAATATTTTTATCTTGATTGATTAATTCTTCTAATTTACTATCTTCTTTTAAAATTAAATTATCTGGAACAAGTTTGGCATTATTTGAATATGTTTTTAATCTTTTAATATTCTTAAAAACTTCAAATGTCTCCTCTGAAATGATAATATCCAATATATTATAATTAAATGCAGACTGAACTAATTCATTAAAATTTTCAGATTTTTTCTCAAAATTTAAAATTATCTTTTTCATTATAGCCGATAATCTTACCAATTTTTTATTTGATTTAATTATTTTTCATGCGATTTAAAATCTTTTTTATTTGATGATGTTTTTTGGATTAATTAAAGTTTAAAAAAGATAACACTAGTATTTATTATACATAATAAAAATATTTTGAAATGGGAAAACAGAAAGATGGGACTAAAAAACAAATTATTTCCAAAAAAGGGAAAACAGAAAGATAAGACAATAGTGAACATTAAGAAGCAGATTCATCAATTAAAACTCAAATCTAAAGCACTAAATCAAAAATCTGAATTATATCGAAAAAATGCTAAAATCGCATTAAAAAATGGAAATAAGGAAAGATCTAAGAATTATCTGGTCCAATGGAAATCCTATAGGAATAAAATTAATAGAAATACGAATTTATCGTCCAAACTTGAGAGATATATAGATGCAATCGAGGAAGGCAGACTTATCAAGGGTTTAGAATCAACTTTATCAGCCTCAACTGCTGCCTTAAAAGATTTAGCGGTAAGCGCAAGTCCAGAAAAAGTAGCTACACTTAGTGAGGAAAGTGAGGAATATATTGCAATGATTGAGGAATCAGGCGAAATTCTTGCAGGAGACCCGGAAATTGACCAAGGAATTAATATTGATGATGAGTTTGAAAAATTAGAATCCGAGGTCTTACTTGAAGCAGCTGGTGAGATTCCAGAAATTCCAGTTGAAGAGGAGTTTCTTATAGATGAGATTCCTGAAATGGAAACCAAGGAAAAATTAAAGGACGAAATAGCTAAACTTAAAAAAGAATTAGAAGAATAAGGTTAATAAAGTTTTATTTCTCTATTAAATCGATTTCTTCTTTAACTGGATAACTATATTACTTTTTTTGAGAAAAAGAAAAAAAAAGATTTTTATTAAAAATCTGAAGAATATTTTTTAAAAGCATCTTCCTCATCAATTTCCATTTTCAAATCTTGAATTTTTCTCTCTATTACAAAAAGTTCTTGTTGATAGGATCTATACGTTCTAAAATAATCCACTTCTGAGATCTCTGACTTCTGAAACTTCCTCTCTAGATGTTTAAGAGTTTGACTTAAACTGAATTCTTCTTTCTCAAGTTCTAAAAGATGGGTTCTTTTATCAAAATCTGAGCGTTTATTATCTTCTTGGTACCCTCGCTGATTTAAATATAAATGTCCCCGATTTAAAAATCGTTGGTTTAACCTATTTGGGTTCGTTAAGTCCATGTTATTAAATTCAGGGTTGAAATAATTTTTTTGAACTTGATAAGGGTGTGCAGCAGCCGTATTTTGATTGATAAAGTTATTAGGGTTGATATTTGGTGGATATTGAGGATTATATGGTCTTTGATAGTCCTCCAACTTTCTCATTAAAATATTGTTCTCATTAAAATGGAAATCATTTTGATTTCGATAATTTCTATTTGGCTGTGCGAATTGATTTCCCTGAAAATTATTTACATAGGGGTTATTATAATTTTGTCTCGGATGATTATAATTATAATTTTCACCATAATTCATTTGATAATTCGGTAAATAATCTGGATTTTTACTGCATTTTAGATTTAACAGATATGAAATGTTCATTTCGATGAAATCAATTAAATCTTTTACATCTAATTTAAACATCATTAGAGATTTTGAGGATTCAATATCATATCTTTGATTTTCATCAAAAACTCTTGCATTCTCTATATATTCAATCACATCTTTTCTTTTTGATGAAGGTATTGAGAAGTAATATTTCCCATATACGAATTCCATATATAGTTTTTTTCTTACTGTCCCTGTAATTTGTATTCGCTTAAATTCCTCATGAGGAATTTTAAAAATAAACTCTACCCGCTTTTTTAATAATCCATATTCATGAATAAAATAAATGTAGAGATTTGAAATTAATAGTGTCCCCCTTTCATTTGAATATTCATTTAAAGGATTAAACCCCTTTGCCAATTTGCACCGCACCGCATATAATGCCTTCTCATCCCTTGTAAATTCAATTATACTGTTAAATTTTTGAAAATTATTTCGAATATCTTCAAGGAATTTTATTTTAGCATCAATTTCTTGGATTTTATCACTGATTTTTTTAAGATTATTCTCAATAAAAATAGAAAGAGATTTGTGCTCATGATTAAGATTTTCCAAGATTCCAATGATGATAGGAATGTTTGTATTGGATTGTGTGGATATATCGATGAAATAGTTCCTATTCATAAAAATATGGTCATATTCTCGTCTTATATTCTCATATACTTCTTTTTTCACATGAATAAAAAGCCTGTATAATGTAATTAATTCTGCTTCTAAAGAAGGGAAATGATAGCATTTAAAGGGTGGTTCTCTAACTTTTTTTAGTTTATTTCGTAGTAAGCTTAACTTATTTATCAGCTCTCTAAAAGGAATAATAAAGGATCTTGTGTTTCTAATTAATTGAATATATTTTTCATTTATCTGCTTCTTTTTCTCAAATACTTTCACAATAAGGGAAGAATTGCATTTAGGGCATATTTTTACATTCTTATAAACTTTTGTAGTATTTTGACTAAAGCAGCTATCACATTTTAATATTCCTTCCTTATTTCTACTTATTTTTTCGGACCCACAATTACTACAGATTAAAAATTCAGTTTGTTTTTCTTTAATGCAGTCAGAGCAAAAACTAGAATGGCAACTTTCACAATAATAATTTAAATGCATGCTTCTCTGACACATTGGACAAAGTTGTGTTTGTCTTTGTCGTTCTAACATTAAATAGGGACCTCTATTCTAAATAGCAAAGTTAAATGAAACCTAAAATACACATGTAATTTTTAAAATAAGTTAGAAAAGCAAGACCTAAAAAATATAATAATATCTATGTATTACAAAAATTAAACTTAATATTTATTTAATTATTTTAATTTTTTGACCTAATGCCTGACCTGGCAAACCAGCTTTTTTAAAATGGGCTAAAACTGCTCCATTATTTCCATGTGGTTTTGTTATTTTTCCTTTTAAGGATCTTCCTGCCGGCGAAATCCATTCTACTGTTCGACCTATTAATATAGATGCCTTACTTCGGGATTTTATAGCATCAAAATGTAAAATACAATATTTTGGGTGAATTAAATGCCGACCTCTTTTATAATTGGCAATAGCTCCTTCCATTCCTAATAATTCCAGTTTGCTAATTGACATAATATGATAATTTCCGTTAATATATTCAAATATACATTTTTAAATCGTTAAAAAAATAAAAATTTTACCTAAATTTAGAAAATCATTAATTTTTTCAAATATTTTTTATTTTTGAAATAGACGATTTTTAAATTATTATATAGCTAAATTAAAAATTTGTGTAAAATTAAATGATGATTAATCTTGCCAAGTAAAGAAATTATTGAGAAATCTGAAAAAGAATTATTTAAATTAATGTTTCCAGTTGGCAGCCCTGTTGTGAAAGAAGCATGTGAAATATTAAGTGATTTAATTAAAATTGACACAACTAATCCTCCAGGAAATGAAATCGTTGCCGCAGAGTATTGTAAAAAACTCTTAGAAAAGGAGGGTTTTGAAAATATAGAAATCATTGAATCTGAACCAGGAAGAGGAAGTATCATTTGTAGATGGAAAGGTTCAGATCCAAATGCTAAAAGTTTATTATTATTAGCGCATTTAGATGTTGTTCCCGCCGATCCAACCAACTGGGAGCGAGACCCGTTTTGTGGAGACATAACCGATCAATATATTTGGGGTCGTGGGGCCCTCGACTGTAAAGGAATTTTAGTTCCCGAATTAATGGCTGCAATTTACTTGAAGAGAGAAGGTTATAACCCAAAAGGTGATCTCGTGTTATGTTTTACCGCTGATGAAGAAGCGGGTGGAGAGCTAGGTGTTGGATATTTAATTAGAAATCATTTTGATAAGGTTAATGTTGATTATGTGATCAATGAGGGTGGAGGTTTTTTATTGCCGTTTGGAAAGGATACTCGGGATTATGTTGCTCAAATTGGAGAGAAAGGAGTTGCAGAGACAAAAATTAGGGTTAAAGGTATTGGAGGTCATGGAGCCAGGCAGTTGAAACCTGATGATAATGCAATTTATGTTTTATCTAAGGTTATCCAACGAATAATCGAATTCCAACCGCCCATTGAGATTCAGGATTCAGTAAAAGAAACAGCAGAAAAAATATCTTTACCAGGAATTGCCAAAAAAATATTAACCTCTAAACGATTAATTAGACCGGCACTTAATTTAGCAGAAAAATTGTTAAAACAACCTTTATCAAAATTAATAATTCCTTTAGTATCCGATATATTGAATCCTACACTCTTGAACGCCGGAAAGAAGGTCAATGTTATCCCTCAATACGCTGAAATGACTTTTGATTGTCGCATTTTACCCGGGCATGATCGTGAAACCATTAAAGGATATCTTAAAAAAGCTTTAGGTAAAAAATTATTTAATAAAATTGAGATAATTCCAATTGAACCCACACAATTGGCTACAATAAATTCAAGTAAAGATCCTTTTTATGATTTAATTGAAGAAATTATGAATGAAATGCATCCAGGGGCTAAAATAGTTCCTATGTTATCAGCTGGCTCGTGTGATACAAAATTTTTTAGAGAAAAGGGGGTTTATTGTTTAGGTTTTATTCCTTTAAGGTATGATTTTAATCCAAACATGTCTTTCGGAGAGTTAGTAGAAATGGAACACGGGGCTAACGAGAGAATTTCAATTAAAAATCTGAGTTATGGTGTTGAATTTCTTTTTCGATTAATTAAAAGGTTTTGATTTTAAATATTTCTAAAGTCTTAATTTTTTTTTCTAATTATTTTAATAAAAATTGTTAAAATGTTGCGGTTTGAAATAAAATCACATTTTTAATTTTTAAATTGCCATATTTACTAATTCAAGTAGATCAACAACTTTTATTGAGGATTTTTTCGCTTTTGCCGCATCTTTTAGACTATTAAGACAAAAAGGACAAGTAGTAGTTAAATATTTTGCTCCAGTATCTTCAGCTTCTTCAATTCTATCAATTGCTATTTCAAGTGCAAGGTCAGGAAAACTAGATTTAACACCACCGCCAGCTCCGCAACAAAAAGCATATTTTTTATTTCTCCTCATTTCAACAAAATCATTTGCTCTTATTGCATCTATAACATTTCTTGGGGCATCATATACTCCACAATGTCTTCCTAAATGACAAGGGTCGTGGTATGTTATGACGCCATTAATTTTATTAGAGATTTTTATTTTTCCTTTTTTGATTAACTCATCTATCATTTCAATCGAATGTACCACCTCGAATTCCCAATTATCGATTAATTTAGGATAATCCATCTTTAGAGTTCTATAGCAACCCGCGCAAGTCGTTACTAATTTATCGACTTCAGAATTTTTAAATAATTCATAATTATGTTGCGCTAATTGTTTGGCAATTTTTAAATCGCCTGTTCTAAGATTTATTGAGCCACAACACCATTCATCTGGTGAAATTGTTAAATTTATTTTTGATTTATTAGTAATATCAAGAAATGTCGAAGATACATAATTTAAACGATAAGCGGAGGTACATCCAACATAAAATAAAGCATCCCCTCCTTTTGATAGATATTTTGAATCTTTAGGTAACCAATTTAAACGTTCACTATGTTTTTCGAAATAAGGATTATGTTCCTTTTTGACATGTTGAAAAATTTCTTTATGTCGAGACATAGGGGCCACTCCAGCATCTACGAGGTCGGCTCTTAAAGCCTCCCATATTTCTACATGATCTATGATATTTTCTTTTGCGTTAATTTTCATAAAAGGATTTTCAGGATTGTTACATACTTCTCGGCATGCGCCACATAAAGTACACTGATAAATCACTTCTGCAAGTCCTTCACTTGGTTCTAGCTTTCCATCAAGAAGTCCTCGTGCGATGGTGAATTTTCCTCGAGCTAAGAAAGCTTCAAATCCTGGACCGTGATCAATCATAGGACAAGTTGCCTCAAGTATTGGATTACTATAAAGCCCTTTAATAGCATTTGTGCAATCTCCAATTGAAACACAAGAAAGTAATCGCTCTTCATAGTCTAACATTCTTTTTAGTTTTCCAGTCATTTTTTATCTTCTATTTTTTTTAGTTATTTCGATAATTTCATTTTAATTACGGTTTTTCACTCATAATTTTTGATCAATATTTTTTAAAATCTAAACTTACCTGGACTTATTAAATTGTTAGGATCGCACAATTTCTTTACTTGTTTGAAAAAATTATAATATTCTTCAGAATAAACCCTTGAATCAATAATTACTTGAGAGCCTATTTGACCACACATGTATAATACCATTCCTTCTTTTAGCATAAATTCAAATTGATTGCGCCAAAGTTCAATTACACCTTCTTTTAATTCTTCGTCATGTGTTGCGGACAGACCGCTTCCAATATAACAGCTATTATGATCCAACATTACTACGTGACTGACTCCTGCTTCTGCATCTACTTCATATAAAGCTTCTTCATTTTTTGTTAGCCAATCGTCTAATTTATGTAGCATTTCAGGAAATTTAACGATTGGAACCTTCATTTCAGTGGTACAGGCAAAATAATCTGGTCCCATTACTGAGAATAAGGCATGATATATTTGCCAGTGTCCTTGTTCTCCATAAAACCAATTAGTAATATTTCCCTCCTCTTTACTTGGACCTAATTCTCTGGTCGAATATTTTTTTGCGATATTTTCTAAAATTTCCGAGTTTCTCTCCAAAATTTTCTCATCGTAAGCTTCAGTAACATAAAAAACAACCCCCCCACTTATATCTCCCCATGACTCAATCAAATTTTCTACCGTTATACCCATTGTAGAAGGTGGTGGTGTAAAAAAATAATCATAAATTCCTAAATGATTTGTCCAACCCATTTTCATCATTTCTTGAACCATATTACAGGAATTTTCATAGGGATCTTTTTCAAGCAAGTAAGTTTTACCTGCATAATAAGGAGGTTTAGGATATATCTTTAATGTTGCAGTAGTTTTTATGCCCATTGTGCCATTATCTCCAAGAAAGATACCCATTAAATCAGGACCAAGACCAAGCCGTATAAATGGTTTTTTTACATATTGGCTTGCACTTGAACCAAATGTTAAAACTTCCCCAGTTCCTAACACAATTTCTAAATCAACGCAATTTTCAGTGCATTCTCCATACTTTGCACAACCCCCACCACCTCCTGAATGATGAGATAACCCTCCACCGACTGCAGCGGCTAACCCACTTCCAGGACCCATATTACCTGTATAATAACCTTTATCAAACAATCTAGCATTGAGTTGAGACCAATTTATTCCACATTGAACCGTGACGCAATGATTATCTTCATCAATGTCTAAAATTTTATTCATTCTTTTCATATCTACTAAAATTGTTTCTTCACTAATGGGTTTACTACCTCCCATCAAGCCACAACCACCACCTCTTGGTAAGATTGGGGCTTTATATTTATTGGCAACCCTTACAATTTCAGATACTTGTTCAGTAGATTCTGGTCTTATCACGATTTGTGGGATTATCTCTGGTAGAACTGGATCTAATCCCCTAGAATAAGATATATTTATGTAATCTTTATCTGAGCAATATTTATTTCCCACAATTTTGGCTAATTCATCATATAAACCCATAAAAAATATCCCTCATAACTTAGTTTATTATTAAGTCTAAAAAAATAATTAATTTTTTCTGATAATATAGACTCAGTAAGAATATATATAATATTGTTTTAATTAAATCCTTTATTAAAATTGCTTTTAATCGCTTGTAGCTCAAACAGTGTAGGAATTTGAACAAGAATTATCTATTTTTTTTATAATTTGCATGCATATTTTAAAGACATTAACCAAATTTTTAAAATCTACATTTTCAATGACGTCATCCCTTGTATGATAAAAAAGTTCTTTTGATGAGTGTGGTATACTACTTATTGAAGTGGTTGCAATATTTTTACGGCTAAAGCTTAATGAATCCGTATATGCCATTAAAGGGGCTAATCTTACATTTATATTTAACTCTTTAGCGGTATCGTTTATAAGCCCCACAATTTTCTTATCCATTTTCACTAAGCCAAAAATTTCAGTTGTACTTATTTGAAGTATCCCATTTTTATTTCCCACATTATCAACATTTATTACTATAGCATTTTTAATTTCATCTAAATGGGATTTAACAAACGCTTTACTTCCTTTAGACCCAATTTCTTCGCATCCATAGGAATTAATCCAAATTTCTACTGAATTAGGCTTATTTTTAGGATGGTTCAAATTTTTAGCTAATTCATAACATACTGCAGTTCCTGATAGATTATCATTAGCCCCCATAACAGAACGATTTGAAATTATAAAAAATAATTGAATTAAGATAATTGGAACACCAGCTATAAATATCCAAAAAAAAAAGAAGTAAATACTAGAAAAGATCACTTGCATTTGAAAAATAATCAAGAAATTCTGAATTAATAAAATCACTAATAAAATTACATTTAAAAATAGATTTATTGCAATAATTACCGCAAACCCGGAATGAATTTTTCTAATTAATGAAAATTCCCAATTTGAGTCGATATGACTTCCAATAATTATAATTTTTTTTCTCATTTCCTTGGGTTTTATTTTTCCTATAACATTTTGAGAGTTCTTTTTAGAAAAAAAAGGATCAATAATTTCTTTAACAAAACACATTTCTCCCCATAAAATTAAAACTGAAATTACTGTAATAATTAAACTTAGCCAGGGGGACAAAAAATAAAAACAGATTCCAATAATATACAAAATCATCGGTATTCTAAATGCTGCCTTATATGCTCCGGGATGTGTATAAAATTTTTCAATGGTAATCTTATCACAATACTTTTTGATTGTATTATAAAAAAATTTAGACCCCTCTGCTTCTTTCTTAGAGCAAGGTGGGCGCGGTCCTATTTTTTCACAAATTTCGAGAATATAATTTCTCATATCTTTCTCTAGAACAGCATTTGAATTTTGCAAAATAAAAACCTCTATTAAATATTGATCGAAAATTAATTTAAATTAGGCTTAAGAATGATAATTTATAAGTAATCTAAAAGTCTTAATCTTTTTTATTGAATAAAATTACTATAATTAGTTAAAAAAATTTTTATACTGATCAGGCTGGGAAAATGTCAAAAGTTTTAATAACTGGTGCAAATGGATTTATTGGGGCGAATATTGTAAGAGCAGCTTTAAAGAAACGTTATGAAGTTAAAGCATTTGTCAGAAAAACATCAAATTTAATAAACCTTAGGGATTTAGATATTGATTTTGCTTATGGTGATTTGAGGGATATCAAATCCATAAGTAAAGCAATGGATGATTGTGATTTTATAATTCATGCGGGAGCAATTTACATATTTTTACCTATGTGGTTTTGGGCAGATCCTAAAAAAATACAGGCAATATATGATGTGAATGTATGGGCTACAAATAAATTAATGAAAGAAGCAAAGGAAAAAGGAATTAAAAAAGTAATTTTTACAAGTTCAGAAAGTGCTGTAGGTATGCCATCTGATGGTTCTTTAGGAGATGAAAAACTTTATGCAAAACCAAAAGAATTACCTGGTCATTATAAGAGATCAAAGTATTTGGGTGAATTAATAGCACAAAAATGGAATAAAAAGGGATTAACAACTTGTTCTATTCTTCCAACCGTTCCTATCGGCCCTTATGATATAAAACCTACACCTACTGGCAGGATTATAAGGGATTTCATGAACGGGAAAATGCCGGGTTTTGTTGATACAAGATTGAATATTGTTTCTGTTAAAGATGTTGCAATGGCACATGTTCTTGCGATTAAGAATGGAAAAGGAGGAGAACGTTATATTGCAGGAAATAAAAATATGTCCTTCGGAGATTTCTTACGTTTAATTGCTGATGTTGCAGGAAAAAAAGCTCCAATTTTTATGTTTCCAAAAATTTTAGCGAAAATGTTTGCATTCTTCGATGAATTCATCTCGTGTAAAATAAGACATACCGACCCACAAACACCTTTAGAGAGTGTTGCCGCTTCTGAGCATTATCGAGAATTCGATTGTTCTAAAGCATGGACCGAGTTGATGATGCCTAGAACAAATTTATATATTGCTATTAGGGAACAAATTGACTGGTTTTATCAAAATGGTTATATAAAAGCTAAGTAAAATATTATAGAAATATACTTTTAATAATTTTTCATAGTTCATAATGTTTTACTATATCGGCAACCATTTCCACTTTCCTAAAATCAGCATTTGGAGGCAGTTCATCAGATACACCTAAAATAAGATTTGGAGAGAACATCTCTAACACTTTTTGAGTATATTTTTTCACATATTTAAATGAGTATAGAGGTAAGAAAATTAAGGCGGGAATTCCATCAAGAAAAATTTTTTTACCTATGGAATCTTGAATTTCTTCTAAAGTTACATCACCCTGGGGTTTAGCTGTTAGGGCTTCTAAACCGTCAAATGGTAATCCTTCTAAATATGGAAGTAAATCCTTTAAAGAACCGTCCATATGAATGTGGCAATATTTCCCAACTCTATGAAATTGTTTTACTCGTTTTTCATAATATGGAATTAGAAACTTTTCAAAATATCTCGGAGGACTTAAATTACAATCAATATTTTCTCCGAAATTAAAAATTTTAATTGGGGAATTGCATAGAATTTCAAACATATCATCATCACAACCGTCCATAAATTTCATTAAATCTTCCATTTCATTCGGATATCGCCTTAAATTTATAATTGTCCTTTCAAAACCCATATATTGTGTTATTAAACTCATATAAGGAGAACGAGCAAAATAGGTACCTACAACACCTCTATCTCCAATTATTTTTTTTGCTAACTTAAAAATTGGCAAATAAAAATGAAATTTTGTATGTTTTATAATATATTTTAAAATTTTCATATCATTAACAGTTTTAACTGGATATTCAACAAGATGCCCTCCTCGACTTTTTTTATAAAGATTCCCTAATTTAGTTTTATACACGGTGATTAACGTTCCATCCGTTCTATCACGTGCCCATTTAACTCGAATATGTCTTATTTTTTTACGTGGCCATATTAATGGCAAGTAAAAATTTTCTATAACATATCTTGGACTAGCTTCAAGATAATCAAAAATTCCCAGTAAACTTTTTCTTAAAATATATTTAGGTATCTTACCAGCACATTTTTTATCAGTTCTTGGTCGCCTCCATAGACGGTTTCCATAGTACCAGTAATAAAGCCTGGGGCTAAATACTATTCTATCAATTGTTTTTCGAGAAAATGTGTTTAAAACTCTTTGCCGAAGTGTTAATACTTTTGACATAATTAATAACTCACATAACTCAAAAATATGTTTAGTTTTAAATTTTATAAATTTTTAATATGAAAAGTTATATTGAAACAAAAAATTAAAAAAAATAAAAAGTAAGGCAAGATCGTTTAATTAAATAGAGCGACTTCAATAGATTTTTAAAAGATAACCATTTTTTCAATATTAATTAAAACTGGAAACCTATACTATATTTTAATAATTTAGGTAGAAATATATTTGAAATTATTTGTCACTTTATCATATTTTCACAGTAAAATCGGTCCATATATATATTGTTCATTTCCAGAAAAAGCTTTAGATGCCCAATTAATGCGTAAAATTGCAAACCTTATGGATCACCCACTTGATGAAGGCTTTTTTAATTATAATTTTGAAGATCTTAATTCTATGAATTATTATTTTGAAATTTACTCTGGTTGGGCGCGTGGTGGCAGACAAATGTTAATGTTATCCGTAATTGTAAATCAAATTGTTACTCAAGAGAGAGAAAAAAATGTTCTATCATGGTTTATTGAAATTATAGAAAAGTTACAATCTAATGAAGAGGCCTATAAAGCATTCCATTTATATGAAAAACAAAAATATGATGAGAAAATTCAAAAAAATATTGAAGAAAATGAAAAATTAGTTAAGAGCTGGTTAAAAGAAATATATTGGGCATCATTAGAGGAATTTCGTGATAAGAGTGAAGAAGAAAAAATAGCATCTGTTTTTAAAGATAAAGAAATCTTTGATACTCATGAAAAGCTTTCTATAGGTGCTATTGCATATGATGATTTACAAAAATGGTTTAATGAAAATTTTAAACAATCATTGTTTGATGGCGTAATAAAAAAATTATTAGATAATCAATTTATTTTGTTAACCGAAATTATCTACGAACAACATATACTCCTTTTAAAAGAAGTTAAAGCTATAAGAATGCCACCAAAAAGTCTAATAGAGCATTTTGACGAAAGTCCAAAAATTAGTGATCTTGTTGTCCATAAGGTTAAAAAAGTTTTTGATAAATATATTCCAACTAAGGAAGATTCATTTCAATTATTTCAATTTATTGCAGATCCTAAAATATACAATGTACTTTCAAAACTACGAACAGGTCCTATCTTAAAAAACACCCTACCTAATCTAATTTCAGAAAATGCTTTTACTTCATTGCTTGAAATTCTCAAAATTTTGAAAAAACATGAAATTATTGATGAATTTAAATATAAAAGGGAAATTTTTGTTGTTTTAATAGCTGATATTCAAATTACTACATCCTTTCCTAAATATCTAAGAAAATAATAAAAATCTATGGAACGGTTAAAAAATTTAATAGATTTCTTTGTTTGAATTTTATCTTAGTATCTAAATTGGATAATTTAATTCCAATAAGACGAATTTTTCTTTTTCCTTTCGAAAATTCCTTAAACAACTCTAAAATAATTTCTAACGTTTTTTTCTCATTTTGTATAGGAATGAAAAGTGATTTAGATCGAGTAAAAGTAATGAACCCCTGAAATCTAATCTTTAAAGTTATTGTTTTATAGAAAATATTGTGTTTAATTATTTTTTTATGAATTTTCTTATTGATCTCTTCAAAAGTTTTAAGTATTAATTTAAAATCATCTGTATCTTCAAGAAACGTTTTTTCTCTACTGATTGATTTTCGTTCCTCTCTAAACTCTTGCACAGGTCTAATATTTAATCCATTTACGATCTCCCAAATCCATTTTCCACTTTTACTAAATAGCTCAATCATCTTGGGTAAGGGGATTTTGATGAAATCACCGATTACTTTTATTCCTTTCTCGTTATAGTATTTTTTAGTTATTTTTCCAATCCCGGGAATCCTAATAATATCCATATTTTCTAAGAATGATTTTATATTTTCTGGTTCAACTACTGTAATTCCATTGGGTTTATCATGATCTGAACTAATTTTAGCTAAAGTTTTTGTAGGGGCACAACCAATAGAACATGTAATACTCTCTGATCTATAAATTTCTTCTTTTATATTTTCCGCTATCTCCCTTGCTTCTTTAAAGTCAGAACATATTTTTGTTATGTCCAAATAGGCTTCATCAGAACCAACTTGTTGGAAAGCTGGTGAATATTTTCTAATAATGCTCATTACATTTTTAGAAACTGCACTATATTTAGCAAAATTAGGTCGAATAAATATCGCATGAGGACATAATTTGTATGCCTGAGATATTGGTGTAGCTGAATGAATTCTATATCTTCTCGCCTCATAAGAACACGTGGCTACAACTCCTCTACCCTTTCCCTCTTTAGGATCCGCTCCTACAATAAGGGGTTTTCCTTTATATTCTGGATTATCTCTCGCTTCAACTGCGGCAAAAAAGCAATCCATATCGATGTGAAAAATAATACGACCCATTATCTTATTTTATTAGGGCTTTTATTTAAAATAAAATGTAATTAAAATGTTTAAATTAAGAGAAATAACATTGAAATTTAAAAAAAAAGACTCAAAGATTTAACTAATTTTCTAATATGTTCTTCAACATCAACCTTTCTTGTAATCATCATCTTCAACTTTATAAATCAAATCACAAATAATAATTATTGATTCTAATGTCATTTTTCAGCGTAAATATTAAAAATATGAACATTAATGAATGCTGTGGTTGGACAAAAAATAAAGGGATTTTAATTAATCATTTCTTCAGATTTTTTCCAAGCTTCAGAATTAATTTTTCTAATTCTATTAACAAATTCTTCTTCAGAAATATTCTCTTCATCAGCTAGGATATCATTTACTTTTTTAATTATTGGGTTTTCAATTTCTTTCGATTTTTTAACAAATTCCTGGTACTCTATTTTGTTAAAATGATTTTTAAATGGCTTAATAAAATCACTATGTTTACTCCATAACCATTCTGAATCTATTTTATCATTAGGTTTGGGTTCTAAAACTTTTAATCCTGCTACAGGAAATATATAAGGCTTAAAAACACTTAAACATGGTAACATTGTACCTGTGAACCAATGAATTGATTTCCTCGAATTTGATCTAAGTAAACTTACCTGACTTCCAGCTGATGGCGTTCCACGGTGCATACACAAACCAACTTTATGCTCTCGTAGAAATTCCATCATCAATGTAGGGGTTATTTTTCCTTTATTTTCAGTTAATAGTTGCAAAGATCTACCATCTCGACAAGTAGGTGGAAATTTCTCTGGAATTGGTGCAGCTGAAAAATTTTTAGCAAAGTTAAAATCATCATCATCTTTACAATAACCCTTTTCTATAGTATATTGTACTATTCCATCCCTTCTGAAATCACCTTTTCCCCGAATTGATAAATTATTTGAAATAGATCTTACATCTTTAACTACTTCAACAACCCACCACATATCTGCTGTTTCTAATAAGAAAGCTTCTTTAGGATCAGCAATTAAAAATGAATTATGGTAAGACCATCCTTGAGCTCCAAAAGCACAGCTCCCTCCTTGTCCAAATTTTTCTAATAATTTTATGATCATATCAAGTGCTTCTTTTGCTGTTTTACCTCTTTCGAGTCCTAAACGTAAGAGATCCATTCCTAATAAGCCGGTATCTCTTAATGGTTCCTTAGTAAAAACAGCTTCATTACCAATAACTACACCATATTCATTTGTACCCATTTCAGCACCATACATCCACCAAGGTTGGCTTAATAATACTGCAGCATTCTCGTTAACTTGAGGAATCGAAATATAGGTGCATTTTAATTCCTCTCCAATAGCATGCTTGGTTCTGGGAGAATAGGTAATTAGTTGAGCTTCTGATTGAGGTCTATCACTATTTTTTCCAAAAATCACATCCCCATTTTTAGTACTATTTGTTAATGCAAGAAATGTATCACACATAATAATTCAAATAGAAATAGAAATAGAAAGTAAAAAAAGTTTTATTATTTTAAAAATGGAAATCAAAAAAGATAATTTGAAAGAAATAAAATAACTTTCGATTTTTTCAAATGCTTTTCTAATCAATTTAGGATAGAATCTAAAATTATTTACATTAGATTGAATTTTCTTGTAGAAATTTAATACTTAATGCGAATTAATAGTTATTTAAAATTAGGTTTAAGAACAATAAAATTATAATTAATTTATTATTACAATTGAAAAATCTTATTAAAATATGAAATGAAAGTTTGGATATTTACCTTTGAATACGTAGGTATTTTGAAAGTTGGCGGATTAGGTGAGGTTCCGGCAAACCAAGCAAAATCCCTTAAAGATGAGTTGGATATTACAATCTTTATGCCTTCCCATGGTAAAAAAGATAATTTTCAATCAAGTTCGAATATATTTGATTTAGGATTAAATTTTACGGGGGATTTTATCCCATATGAGTTTGATATTCATATTTCACACGCAAAATATGATATTTCACTACATAAAGTAGAAGTTAATGGAATAAATGTTATATTAGTTTCCGGAAATAATGAAATTTCAAAAAAGATTTTAGAAGATCCACGTGTTTATAGTCCTGAATCTTTATCTGGAAAAATTGGATTATTTAGCTATGCAATTAGACATTATGTGGAATATTTAATTGAAAATAATCCAAATTTATTACCTGATATTGTGCATATTCATGATTATCATCCATTCATAGCTTTTATCGCTATGAAACAGGAATTATTAAAACATGATTTAAATATTCCTTCTATTATTACATTTCATTTATTGACATGGCCAAGAAAAAATAAGCGTTTTCTAAAAGCATGTGGCATTGATGATACATCTCTGCTAATTTGGTTGGATAATGAGAAAAAAAAATTATCATTTGAGGAAATTTTTGAATTAGCAAGAAACAATGAACGTATGAATCCTTCATTAGAAAAAATTTGCGCATTAATTGCAGACATCATAACTTCAGTGAGTAAATCATACTTAGAATCAGATGTAATACCCAATCTTGGAGGTGATTTAATTTTTCCCAAATCAGATTTTGTATGGGATGGATGTGACTGGGATTACGATGAAATAATAACTGAGATTAAAAACAAATTTTCTAAAGAAATTATAAATTTTGCTGGCATTACTGATTATTCAAAAATATCCCGATGGGATATGAGAAGATTTCTATTAAAATTTAAAATTGAGAATATTCCTAAAAATGAACCAATTATTACATCGAAAATCGTTTTAAAGGTTGTTAATTCTATAAATGGGGTTTATCCAATACTCCAAGATCGAAAGGTTAAAGCGTTTAATGAAGATGGCCCTTTAATTCTAACTTCAGGTAGAATTTCACATCAAAAAGGAATAGATACTATTTTAAAATCAATTCCTCTAGTAATTGAGAAGGTTCCTAAAGCAAGATTTTTAATGCTTTTGATGCCCAACGAATATACTCTGGAGGATGTCAAATCTTATGCTAAATTCATGAAAATTCATCCTCAAAATCTTAGAATTTTATTTGGCAAATCAATATCAATTTATCATCTTGCCCATATTTGCGCGGATCTTTATTGTTGTCCTTCTAGATGGGAACCCTTTGGAATTATTGCGCTTGAAGCCATGTCTTCCAAAATCCCAGTAATCGCCACTAAAGTAGGAGGTTTTCAAGAATCCATAATCGACCTTAATAATGACTTAGAAAATGGAACAGGAATTCTAGTTAAGAAAGAAAATCCAGAAGAATTAGCTAATGCACTTGTTTCAATGTTAATCACTTCTGAAATTTGTAGAATAAAGAAGACTAAAGACCTAATCCCAAAATCTGAATTGAATTTAATGGTGCATGATATCTTCTATCCTGCTCTTAGAAAGAGAGTTATAGAGGATAACCTTTATTATGATAAGATTAAGGAGAATTGTCTGAAGAGAGTAGAGGAAAATTTCAGATGGAAAATAGTCTCTAAAAAACTTCTCTCTCTCTATAATAAGTCAAAAAAATTAATAAAAAATAATTAACAGAGGGAATATGGTATGGAGGAATTGTTAAGGTGGCATGCTCCTTGCGGAATTTATTGTAAAGCTTGTCCTGGAATAAGATTTTATAACTGTAAGGGATGTCGAGAAGAAAAAGGTAGAATATCTAAATTTCCTACATGCAAAACTTTTGAGTGTGTTATTAGTAAGGGATATGATTTTTGTTATGAATGTGAAGAATTTCCTTGCGAAATGCTTATGCCTATCGTTAATTTTGAAATCTTTTTACCACATAATTCGAAAGTCTACAACTCAGTTATGATAAAGAAACTAGGTTTAGAAGAATGGTCAAACATTTGCGAAGAAAGAACCAATTATTATTATAAAGGAAAAAAAATTCGCTATGGTGGCGATCCACTTACCCTTGAAAAAAAAGATGCGAGTTTGTATAAAAAAAAGGAAAAGAAATAATTGGTTTGACAAAAATAACAATATCTGTGAGAATTCAAGGGATTAAAAAATGGTAAAAAAAATCCTTGCGACTGGTGCATCTGGTTCAACGGTTGGGGAAACTTTTAAGGAGTAATATAGAAGAGAAGAATCTTGTTTATTCTAAAAGTGAAGTTATAAATCTCATTGAGAATTGCAACACCGACATGAACTATTTTTTACAATTTTAAATAGTTTTTTCTTTAAGAAAGAATGAAGTAAATGTTATTTTTTGATTTTGACCCGTTTGGTGGTTTTATAATGGCATTTAGTGACGTTATAGATATGATAATAAACATTTATATCATAATTCTGCCGTACATGAAAAATATATTTGCGACTATTTTTCTAATAATGGGAATCTTATTGATTTATAAGATCTTTTTCAAAAGGAGAAAGAATGTAAAAATTAAAACCGGATATTATCAACCTATTATTCCAGAGACTTTATTAGGTATTTTTTATATAATACTTGCATGGGGATTATATTTTGATTTTATCTTAATGTTAATTATTAATATAAGTGAATTAGCTCCTCCACCCTTGATATTTTATATTATTGAATCGCTTGGATATTCTGGATTTGCTGATATATTTGTCCCTCTAACTTCAGAATGGCAGAATTTAAATAATCTCCAGCTGCTGGGCATGTTATTTATTGGAACTATATCTATTTTAGGTTTTATTTTATTAATTTATGGAATTCTAGTATTTATCAATAAGGATCTTAAGGGAAAGAAGAATAGTTTTGGTTCGATAATTGGAGGTTTTGCAATTATTTTAATTTTGGGTTTATCTCCAGGAGCTTCTCTATTATTAATAAACTCAATATAAGAAATTCACTTCTTTTATTTCCATGAATTAATTAAACCTTAAGAATGGAAATATTGGAACTGGTTAAAAAAAAACTTTTCAGTTATGAATAATTCTTATTATAATGAGAAATCGTATTATTCTACTTCTATCGGTTTTTTTCCAAATGGCTGGAGGGATCTCATTTTTTACATATTATCCAAGATTTCTTTCAGCTCTTGGTGCTGATAATTTCCTCATTAGCTTTATTATTTCAATGTTTTCATTAGCTTCTTTTATTTTTCCATCAATAATTGGCTTTTTTTCTGACAAATTTCAAACAAGAAAGAAGTTTATTAGATACGGAATTATCGGGAATATAATTATTATAATTCCCATATTTTTTATAGGAATAGAATACATATGGATTTATTTTCCTTTAATTTTTATTAGTGGGTTTTTTATAAATTGTTATGGCATGATTTATCCTTTATTTTCAGAAGTTTGTTTAAATGATTCAAAATGGATTTCTTATTACAGTGCAGTTGTTGCTTCAGCATGGTTCTTTGGTTCTTTTTTTTGTGGAATATATGTAGATCTTATCGGAATTGAATATTTATTTTATTATTATATCTCATTTTTATTAATCAGTTTTATTTTTTCTTTATTTATAAAAGAGGATAGAGAAGAAATATTTAAGTTAAACAAATCTTTAAAAAAGGATAATCTTGTAAATGTTGATTTAGAGAAAATTCAACATGATAATATATTAAATACTATATCTTATTCTCTTTATTTTGCATTATTTTTTAGAAATTTTGGAATTCGCCCTATTTTTAATGTACTTGCGATCTTTTTTGCTTTAACTTTAACATCAGATATAGAAATCGGTTTTTTAATTAGTATAAATTTTTTACTTCAAATTGCCATTTCAGTTATGATTGGAAGAATTATTAATAAGAAAAACATGAAATTCATACTTATTTTAGGATTTATATTTAGCTCATTTGCTATGCTTGGATATTATTTCTCACGAGATTTCTGGGGTTTTCTAATTGCTCAATTACTAGTAAGCATCAGTTATGCTGCCTTTTGGACAGCATCAATTATATATATCTCCCAAAACACTACACCTGAGAATAAGGGGCGTTATGTTGGTCATGCAAATTCATTTTTTAGTTTAGGAAACTTTACGGGAAATATTTTTTTTGGAATCCTATTAATGATAAATGATAATTTTTATTTTACTATTCTTGTATTGTTCTTATTCCCAACCATTTCTGCATTATTTATCCTTTTTGGATTCAAATCAACTAAAACAATGGAAATTAAAAATAACCTTCATTCCAAAAGGGAAATAATTGCTGTGTAATTGCACCCTTTTTATCAGGTATAACTTCAATTTCATCTCTAAGCCAAGATGATATCCATTTTATTTTGTCTTTAAACCTATTATCTAGAAATATTATTGCTCCTTTATCTTTAATTAACCTAATTGGCCGTCCAGCTGCTTGATTCGCTCTCTCAATTGCCGGGTATAAGTAACCGAATATCCAGCCTTTCTTATTAAAAACATTATCATAATATTTAATTTTAGCATTAACCCGTGGCGTAGGGATATGATACGGGAAACCAGCTATAACAACAGAATTCATGAATTCAGCAGGATAATCTTCTCCTTCGCTGTTTCGACCACCGCATACCCCTAAGAGCACAGCTCCAGTATTTTTTCCTTCATTTTTAAATTTTTCAATCATTACTGCATTTTCTGCTGCAGAAATATTTGAATCTTCAATAAATAATATTTTATTGTATTTTTGAACTATTTGTTCAATATCTTGCTTTAAAAGTGCTTTAAGCACATTATAAGATGCACAAAATATACCTACATTCCCCGGGGTGCAATAAATCACTTCTTCAATTTTATAAACCATCTTTTTATATGTTTGAGCATTTCTATTTTCTTTTTTTGTGTTTACGTTCTCAATGATTAAAGCTTTAATATTCTTTTTTGGGAAGGGGGATGGTGATACAATTACTTTTGTTGCTTTACCGGTTTCATTTAATCCCATTAAATTAGTATATACGTATGGGTTTACTGTACCGGAGAGACTCAATGTAGAAAATGCCTTCTTAAAAACAGGAACGGTTATTTCTCGAGGATCTAAAGCCACAATCTCCATAGAAATGTTTTTATTGCCTTCTCGTGTCGTCCTTAGATTATAACAAAAGAAAAATCGTTCATTATCTAAGACTTCTAACCATTTTAACCAATATTTTGCGATTGACCCGATATAATCGCGTTGAACTAATCCCTGACTTGATTTAATTTCGGCTACATAAGAACTAAATTCTTTCAACTCTTTTATTAAAATTTTAAAGCTGTTTAAATCCTTTAATCCTATCTT
Organism: Promethearchaeota archaeon; assembly: GCA_030606485.1. GTDB lineage: Archaea > Asgardarchaeota > Lokiarchaeia > Sigyniarchaeales > SOKP01 > 6H3-1. The sequence goes on from JAUWGH010000012.1 coordinate 32,338, forward strand.
TTCATAAAGATTTTTTACCAAAATCTCTGGATTTAATTCACGCTCCTCTATGTTAAGATTTTTTTGTTTGTTTTCCAGATGAGCAATTAAAATTCTTACTAAATTTATCATATTCCGATCAGAGTTATAAAGTTCCAAATCTTTTAGAGCCAATTTGAGAATAAATGGAGTTATACGCTTAGAATTTACTTCCGTTGCCATACTTAAGATATTGTGGCATTCATCATTTATTAAAATACAGTTAAATAGATCCGTATTTATAAATTTTAAGAAAACCTCCTTTATATCAGGATTAAATAGCCAGTGATATGAACAAATTACAATTCCCACTTTTTCTAATAGAAGTTTGCTTAAGAAATACGGACAGTACCCCGCTCCAACTGCGAAACTAATAATCTCATCAGCATCACATGGTTCTATTAGAAGCTTTTTTGCAATTTTCGAAATATCTTCGGCTTTACCTAGATCTCTCATTAATTTTGAAAAATATTTGCAATTCTTATTTTTTCTTAAATCTCTGCAAACAGAAATACTATCCCGGGGTGATAATTTGAGTTGAAGCAGAGTTTTATTAAGACACATTTCATGCCGTCCTTTAATGCTAATTCCATTGATTGGTCTATCAAATTTGTTTTTTGATAAAAACTTTGTAATTTTTTTTAATTCTCTGAGTGCTCTGAAATTTTGTGTGTGAGTTCTGCAAAGATATATAATTTTTAAGCCATTTTCAAGAGCTAAGGGTAAAATGCTACTGAGAGCAATTATTGTTTTCCCAGTACCATTGGGAGCGACTAAAATAATGTTCTTTCTTTCTTTGACACAATCACTAATTTCTTTTGTATTTTCCTCTTGTCCTTTTCTAAAGGCTTCATAAGGGAAAAAGGTTGCATATTTAAATACGATAAATTTACACCATTTAAGTTTCTAAATACTATGTAATAAATAATTTGATTAAAATATAAAATATATTGAATGAGGGATTAGTAAATTAGTAAAAATAAAACTTATAAAGAAAAATTAAAATAATTCAAACTTATCTATTTAATTAAATGCTGGAAAAATATAATTTAAACTCAACCAAACTTCTTACACAGAAAGATATCATCCTAAAAACTTCAATATTTTTGATAGGTTTTTTATTAATTTTAGTGCAGAATTGGATAAACCCAATTTTAATTTTATATCCTATTGTCTCGTTTAGTTTTTCATTATTTTTTCAAATAATAGAGTCTAATAAGAAAATCACAGAAATAGAAGATTCTATTATATCTTATAACCCTTTTGGAGGAGAAAATGGAAACTCAAATATATTGACCATATTTTCTTATTTGCAAATGCTTTTAATCTTTACAGCAGGGTTAGATTCATTATTCCATCCACAATTAGTAGATAATTTTTTCTTGTTTTTTCTTATCCCCCTTGTATTCTTATATGGATTTGAATTCTTTTTGCTCCTTATTAAAGTTCTCAATAAAGCAATAATTGAAATTGATTTAAAAAATTTTAAGAATCAAATAAAACAAAATTCTAAAAATAAGATGAATAAAGATGTAATATCATTTATTGAGATTAATAGATTTAAAAGATATTCTCTGTATAACCTTATTTTGTTTGTAATAATTCTGATTTTTACCTTGGGCATGTCATTCTTAGCATTCTTTAATCAAATACTGGCGTTACCCTTTTATCTCCCCGGAACCGGTATTGAAGGTTCTCAACCCGTTAATATTTCTTATGGACTATATCTTAGCGTAATTATGCCACCAATCTACACAATTTGGTTTTTGTATCAGATCTATAAAAACATAATAGATTTTTCTCATGATTCCACAGAAAAGGTTATTAATGTTATAACCGATGATTCAAAAAAAGCAGTTATATTAAATTTTCTTAATTTTAACAAAAATAATTGATTATAAATTTATAAATAACATAAATATTTTCCATATATTATAGAAGAATCATTTATCTCTAATAGGTATAATAATAAAAAATTCGAAAATGAGCAATAAGCCTTTATATGTATTTAAAATCATTGTCGTCGGCGAAGGCGGTGTTGGGAAAACCACAATGATCCGCCGGTTATGTTACCAAAAATATATGCCCCAAAAGCTCACAATAGGCGCGGATTTGGCTTCATATGACTTGGAGATCGATGATAATCCTTTTAAATTACAGCTCTGGGATTTTGCGGGAGAAAAGAGGTTTAGATTCTTCCTTCCTTCTTATTGTAAAGGTGCAGTAGGCGCTCTCTTAGTATTTGACCTCGCGAGATATTCAACCTTTAAAAAATTGAATGAGTGGTATGAGATAGTAACTCAAAATTCAAAACATCTTTCTATTATTTTAGTTGGTTCTAAATGCGATTTAGTGAAAGAAAAAGGTGCAATTGATTTTGAAGAAATACTAGAATTTCAAAAATCACATAATATTGAAGGCTATATCGAAACTTCGTCTAAAACAGGGGAAAACAATAAAGATGTCTTTGAACTACTAGTAAGAAAAATTAAAGATAAGATGGATAAAAATAAATAAGGTAATTTTAATATAAAAAGGAAAAAAAAATTAGGGTTTATTCACTCATAAAATATTTTAATTCTTCAAGAGATAAACCTAAATAATGTATTGTTGCCCTATCAGTTCCGAGTAATGTCTGAATATTTTTTCTCTTCTTTCTATTTGTAAGTTCTTTCAACTTTGTTAAATCTGGAGTCTTATTCGCAATTTCAATCTGACCCGCTTTTATTGCGGCATCAATAAGATCTTGACCTGTTTTATTTCTAATAATTACTAGAGTTTCTTCTTTTACTGCACCCATTGTTCCAACTGATAAATCTGAATGTTCGGCTGCGAAATCCACGCAAAATTTACAACCCGGCAACGCTCCAGAAGCGCACATGAACCCAATCTTTAATGTTGTATAATTTGCCCCAGTACTAAACGGAGAAAGCATGACTTTACTAACTCCTGTAAGATGGCACGGATTTCCAAGAAACCCAATTTTATTAGCACCATTTTCCCATGCTTCACCGATACCAGTGACTAATGGACCTGCTAATTGAAGGCTTCTTTCGGGGATATATTTTTTAGCTTCTTTAGCAGCTTTTACGACCACCGGGATATTATTATTTTTTCCTTTAATTTTCGTAGCATCCTTCGGTAAAACCATTGCGTCAATCATTTTTTCAGAAAATGCTGCTTCAATTAAACCTAGTAAAACAGAATCCGCTTTTTTGGTTTTTACAGAGATTATGTCTTTATAAAACCCAAGAGCCATATCTGCTCTTTTCTGACCAAAAAGCATTTCATCTATTTTTCCTAATGGAAGGTCTGTTCTAGGACAACTATTATAACATAAACCGATTGTTTCTTGGCATTCAAATTCAAATTGTGGAAGTCCAACATCATCATAGGCTATATGGTGACAAAAAGCTCCGCAAGTGCCACAGTGGGCACATTTTCCGTTGTAAATAACTTCAGTCTCCAAATCAGGAGAAGATTTTTCAATTTTTAACATTTCTTATCCACTTTAATCTATAATTGAATATTTTTATTTTAAATATTGACTGCAAGAATCTTTAATTCTACGCCTTAAATGGCCCGGTTCTTTCCATACAATCCATGTACCTCCAGATTTCCTAAAATTTAAGTGATAATTATCTTCAATTTTGAAAAGTACCTTTTTAATGTAAGTCCAAGATAAATTTGTATTATCTTCGATTTCTTTAATGGAAACTGGATGGTTTTCTTCCATGTTATTGAAAAAAGTGACAATTCTTTCATAGCCACTCATTGGTTCTTGAATGTTATCATTTTCTGTTATTTTTTAACGACCTTTAAAAGATTCTTAATGCCAACTAAATTTAATTTTAAGAATTAAAAAAAATTTAAAAAGTTATGTTTGAAATTTCAAACTCTTCAAGTCCAATTTTTGAACTTCCCAATTTATTCATTATTGAATTAGTAAAACTTAGTTTCTCCATTGAAAAAATTCCGGGAAAATGTTTAAAAAATTTATGGATTGACATTCTTTCTCGGAAATATATTGATTGATAATTAGAATTATTACTAAATCAATAGTCTTTATTGTTATATATATAATCTTACTTGATTCTATATAATCAAAAAGATATTGAATTGAAATTCCAACAAATGGAAGAAAAAACAAAAAGAAAAATACCCAAAGAACACCATGAGTATTTAGAAGAAAAAATAATCCCTAATATTGATTACGATCCGCGATATGGAATGGATCCTGGGGTACAGCTGGAAAATTATAATGAATACATACAAATTCTCAAAAAAATTTGTAGAAATGATGGAATTCTTATAGAAAAGGAGAAAAATAAACACCTTGAAAATCATTTACTTAATGAAGAGGAACAGTTAGTAAAAGACATAGATATAAATAACCAAACTATATTGAATGCAATAGAAATATCAAGTGAAAAATTAAGGAAATTAAAACATTTTATTCAGTATCAGAAGGACAAAATTAAAGAGCTTGAAATACAGAAAAATCAAGAAATTCAAGATATAAGAGAAGAAAATATAAATTTAATGCAAGAGAAAGAGATTTTGGAAAGTAAAGTCTTTAAAGATCTCGTCTCTAAAGTGCTTACTAATATTCCATACTTACCTGCGTTACCTTCAAATCCAAATTTAGCTCAAATTCCTAGAGTTCATAGTGATATCGAAATAAAACGGATAAGAAGACCGCCAACGGTAAAAACACACCTCAATCCTAAAGAAAATGCTTTTCGTGCAGTAGTTGTGGAATTAAAAGGAGCACTTAAGAAAGGAAATCCTTTGAAGCCAATTGATCCGCAAGAATTAAAAGAGATAAAAGAAGAGCGTGAAAAAAGAATGAAAGAAATTAAAGATCGAAAACTTTTTTAACATTTACAAGAGTTTTGTCGTTTAAACAGAGTAATCTGAAAAATAAATTTTTACAAAAATATAAATACATCTTTTGCTGAATTATATTTGAAAATGAATTTATTCATTTTTTAAAAGGTGAAATTAAATGGTAATAGTTATATGGCGTCAAATTCAACAAATTCAACCAGGTAAATGGGATGAGTTAGAAGAGATTAACAAAAAATTCAATGAAATCGAAAAGAGGCTTGGATTTCCTGACAACAAGAAGCGATATCGTCACATAGTTGGGACCCAATATATAAATACCCTTATTATAGAATTCCAATGGGAGAGTATGGCTCAAATGGAAAAAACGATAACAAAAGCTGTCTTGGATCCTGAGTATCAGAAACTTCAAGCTAAAGCAGAACCGATTATCGAAAGTAGCCAATGGGAATTATATATTCCATGGCCATTGGTTCCTCCATAAATCTTTGAAAAAAGAACTAAAGAAATCTCAGTATCTGTTTGGATTCTAAATTTTATTTAATTTTTTTTTTTTTATCATTCTTTTATTAAAAAATCATAATCCCCATTTTCCCGGATTAAAGATATTATTGGGATCCATTGCATTTTTAATTCGTTCTAATAATTTAATCCAATTTGGGTCACACCTTTCTCTTATTTTTTCTGTCATCCACACTGGTGTTTTATAGGGCACGCAATCGTATTCAAGCATAACTTTTAAAAATTCTTTTTGAAGTTCTTCTACTATTGCTTGCTCTTTTTTCTTATTATATCGAATAATTGGTCTGAAAACGCAATAATGGCTTGATTTCATGCTTTTCATATAGATAATTGGCCCAATTCCATATTGTTTAAATAAGTCATAACATTTCTCCATAAGGGGTCCAAGATGATCTGGGTTTGCATAGCTCCCGATCCAAGTTAATCCATCCCATTCATAAAGAGGAGTTATTACGCTGGGTATATCAGTGAACATTCTAAATTCAGGGCCTAAAATATTAGCGAATGTGACAAAATTTGTAAGGAATATATTATTTTTAACTCGTTCCTTTATTTTCTTAAAAATCTTTCTCACGTAATTTATTTTAGCATTTAGTAATTCTTTCGTATGATCTGAAATGGATATTATAACTACATAATTCGGTTCTTTTTCAAACTTTTTAGGTTTAATCAAGCCATACGTCATTTTTGCTATTTCTGAATTAATTGCAGAAATATCCTCACAAACTTCAATTCTACCCAATTCTCTAAGAATTTCAGCACATTCCATATGTCCATAAACAATTGCTAATAATACCATATTATATTCCTTTTTGGGCCATAATTGGACTGCACATTTAGTTACAATACCAGTCATTCCTTGCCAACAAAGAAATAAACCGGTTAAATCAGGAATTGGATATCGCGCAAACCAATTATCAGGTTTAAATTCCTTAGAAAGAAAACATGAACCTGTTCTAACTAAATCCCCGTTATTTAGAATAATTTCCAACCCATTTACCCAATCTGCCATACTTCCATAGGAACCACTTAAATTTGATAATCCAGATAAAAGAGCGTTTCCAACAACGCTAGCATATGGTGGGGCCATTGTATAGCCGTATTTCAGGTTTGGATGGTTCTCATCTAAATATTTTTTTAATTGTCCGAATGTCACACCGGGTTCTAATAGGGCGTACATCATTGATTCATGAATTTTGATAATTTTATTCATTTTTTTACCCATATCTAAAATAATTCCTCCTTCATTTGGAATTGTGAGACCTCCTACGTTATTTCCGCTAATATAGGGAACAATTGGGATTGAATACTCATTACAATAATTTACTAATGAGATAATTTGATTTACAGTTTCTGGAATTACCACAAAATCCGGCATATGTGGTGTTGCTTCAGTCATATCATAAGAGTAGGGATATAAATCATGTTGTCTATCAGAAACATTAGATTTACCAAATATCTTTATTAATTCATTTAATATTTTTTCTTTCTCTATCCTTTCAAAAATATTTCTTTCTTTAATGGTTGTCAAATTTAAACCTCCTCGTAAGTTTTATTTGCCAAATGTAATGCTTTAACTAAAATACTTTGAAATTTATTTATTGTAAAAATGCGGTAAATTTTTTTTACTTTTAATTTTCTTCTTAAAAAGGCAGAGATTAACCCCAATCTCCCCTCGGTTATAGCTATTAAAGCATCAAGTGTCATTTTTATTTTTATGTGATATTTTGGTTTCTCTCCATATTCAATAGTAATTTCTGAATTATTAAAAATTAGTGTTATTTCATATAAACCTATTATTTCGACTACGATTATTCGCTGCCAATTCTTGATTTTCTTTAAAATTTTTTCCTTGGTTAGCATTGGTGTAAGTACATTTTTTAGTGCTAAACCTAAGATATCCTCTGGTTGATTTATTATACTCATTTTTAATCTGTATTTTTTATTTTTTTTTTTAATATTTTTTTTAATATTTTTTATATTCTTATTCTTTTTGCTTTAAACAAGAAATATCTATAATTTTTAAAGCCATTTAACTCTTACCAGTTTCCGAGCTGGAATTCTATGATATTTAACATTGGGGTACCCTATTGATAATGTATATCCTACAATATTTCCTTTTGGGATTTTTACCAATTCAGAAACAGAACTGAATTGATTTAATAGAGAAGTCGCAAATCCTAAAGAGCAAGTCGCTAAACCCAAAGTTTCTGCAGCCAACATTATATGACAAGCGGCTAACGAGCAATCTTCTACTAAAGTTGATGTCGTTTCTTTAGGAGCATGAATAATAATAATTTCTGTATTCCAACGCCAAAATTCAATTCCAACTTTAATTCCAAGTAATATCCTTTTAAAAGAATCAAGTCGCTCCCCTACAATTCTCAATATCTTTTCTCCTAATACCACTTTCAGCGAAGCATACCCTTCAGGATCTTCATATTTTTTTATAAAATCAGAAACATTTTTTGTTAAAGCTTCTGAAAATTTAGCAAGTAATTCTGGATTCTGCACGACCGTATAATGAACATTTTCAGTGTTGGAACCAGTAGGAGAATATCTTGATAACTCTAAAATCTTTTCAATTAATTCTTTTGGAACTGGCTTTTCTTTAAATTGCCGGATTGACCTTCGAGTTTGAACAAGATTGATTAGAGAATCGAAAGTAATTCCCTTTTCTTTTACGGGAAGATCTTTAACTCCATCTAAAGGACGTGTTTTTAATTGAATTACATTAACTGGACAGATAGCTACGCAATGGCCACATTCAATACAATCTTCTTCGAAGTTGTGCGCTACCTGAAGCTTATCATCTTTGAAATAAAATAATCTGGGAACACATTCGTCAATACAAGCTTTACACTTGGTGCACTCCCCCACATTTATTGAAATTTTAGAATTTTCTATTATATCTTGATTTAAATTTTTATTTTTCATATTAAACACTCCATTAGGATATTATTTATTACAAGACTGAAAAGATCCAGTAAGTTAATAGCATTGTTCCCAATCCTAGAAATATAGAAATAGGCAATCCTGGTAAAATTTTATTTTTCTTTAATCCCAAGATAGTAATTCCAGTACCTAATATTATAGCACAAGCAGTTGCGATTAAAATAATAATATTATTTGTAAAAATAAGAGCATGAGAAGTTAGCATGCTGTAAAAAGCTAAATCTCCAATACCAATTTCTAGTGAAGATATATCATATTCAACCTCATATTCGCCTTCTTCTGCCTGGTCCTCCAATTTTTTAAATTTTTCTTTTTTGGGAGAATTTTCAAAAAAAATATCAAACATTTTTTTAATTGGGCCCCGCTTCGATTTAACAGCGTATATATCCCAAATTGAGATTAATACTAAAATTATTATAGTTGTAATTGGTGGAATCATCATTCCCATAAAAGCTCCAATTAAAAGGCCAATAAGTAAAATAAATAAATTCTTAATTCTGGGGGAGTCTCCTTTTATATATTTATAAATCATAAAAATTGTAAAGGCACCTATACATACATACATTATATTTGAAACAATTATATATAGTTCATTTTCAAATATGTCCCGGGTTATTAACCATAAAATTATATCTCCATAAAGAATCAATAGAAAGAAGCATAAAAGTGCAAATGAGAAAGCAAATATATATTTTAAAGCATTAATTCCTTTTTTTTTAATAATATAAATTATAATAAAACTTGAAACAGCTGCATAACTAATAAAAATTAGCCCATTTAATAACGCACCTATACCTCCATATTCAGATTCAGGAAAGATTACCCCTTCAATCTGAATTCCGGCTACTACATAACTAAGATAAGCCAAAATTCCAGATATAATAACAACAGTTATAATTGGGATTGGAAAATATTTTGCTTTAACTTGAAATGTGGGCATAAAGCTTGGTTCAGATATTTCTTCATCAATAACATTATTATCGTCGTTATTTTTTTCTTTCTGTATCTCAATATTTATTTTCCTATCAGAATTTTTCTCTTTTTCCTTGTTAATTATTTCCTTATTTTCCGGCATTATCTTCTATTTATAATTTAAAAATTATTAAAAACAATTACATTAAGAATTGAAGGAATATTAAAATACAAATTCTTTTTGTTTTTTTTAGTAATAACGAAAAAACCCTAAATAATTTTAAGATTAAAACATATAATATCTTCTAATTATGACTATTTTATTGTCTAAATACTTGGGTAAAAGTATAATACATAATCAGCAAGGAGTCAAAATCGGTAAATTAGATGACCTCGTAGTTTCAAAAGAAACAGGGAAAATCATTTCATATATTGTGAAATTGACTGATACTAAAAATATTATTTCGAAATTACCCAAACTTGAAAAAGGATTGATAATGGTACCTTTTCCATTTATCTCATTTACTAATGAGAAATTTTATATTTATGAAAATGAAATTGCAAAATTTTTAGAAAAAAGTAAGAAAGAACAAATATCTTATAAAGATAGAATTTAATTTTAATTGAAAACAAGGAAAATTAAAAATAACCTAAAGATATTAAATAAGCATTTCTTTAATTTTAAAAAGAAATTCCAGGTGTTTTTTGAGCGAATTCAAACACCTTTTGAAACCTTTCTTCTATAGGTCTCTTATAATAACGTAAAGGATATAGTTCATTTATTGTAAATTTATAAATTTTAATCCATCTCTTAGCTACTTCATCTATTCTATGCAATTTGACATATTTTTTACAATTTTTACTAAACTCTGCTCTTAAATCATCATCTTTAAATAATTGGATCACACGTTTTTCAAATTCACTTAAATTATTGACAAGAAATCCAGTTTTTTTATGTCTTATTACGTCTTGAATACCGCAACCATTCGCACCTACTGAGGGAGTACCTTGTGCCATAGCTTCTAATAAAACTAAACCTTCCGCCTCAACCCAACTATATAAACAAGATATGTCAGCTGTATTATAAATTTTTATTAAATTATTATCAGACACGTATCCAGTTTGAGTAACATATTCCTGTAGTCTATATTTTTGAATTTTATGTTTAATTGAAGGCATTGAAGGCCCAGTACCGACTAATAGTAAATGAGAATCTGGGACTACTTTATGAATTCTCTTAAAAGATTTTACAATTTTTTCGATATTTTTCTCAGGAGATTGACGAGATGCATAAAGTAAAACTTTTTTATCTCCAAGATTATATTTCTCTCTAATTTCTCCACCATCAACTTTTTTAAAATAAAATTCTTCAATTCCATTCGTTAAAATTATAAGTGGGTTTTTTAAGAACCTATGTTTTAAGAGTAATTTTTTCTTAGAAGGAGTTGGAACTGAAACTAAGTCAAATTTTTGCCATATATGTCTTTCAAAAGCCCATAAAAAGCCGGTTTTACTCAAAATTTTGCCTACAATGGGAACATAGATATCTGAGTAATATGACAGAGGAGAATTATGAGTTCCAACCATAGGAATACCAAAATATTTTGACCAACTCAAACCCATTACACCAATCGTAACTGGGGTCATGATATGGCTGATATCTAAAAATTCATTTTCTGGAAAAAAGTAGTTATGAATTGGAAGGGAAAATATTATTTCGGGATCATGACTAATCCTGTAGCCTCCAACATCATGATAGAAAAGATTTTTTTGTTTAGAATTATTTTTCCTTATACAAGGAGCAAATACATGGACTCTATGACCCGTTCGTGCTATAGCTTCTGATAAACTTCTTACAGCCTTTGCAATTCCACTAACTTGGGAATATACATAACTGAAAATACCAATATCGAGAGATTGTTTGGGCATCTAAATTTCACCTAGTTTTCTTTTGATCTTATTTAACACCTTTTTCAATTTTCTTATTTTTGGATTTTTTCAAGATATAAATTTTTTAGTTTAATTACTCTATTATAAAGTTTATCAATCTGTTTTATAATCTTTTTAAAGTTATGTAATTCATCGGTAATACTATAAGCGTTTTTGATAAGTTTATTTTTAAAATTAGAATCATGGAGGATTTTTTCAATGCCAGTAATAAATTCATCATGATTATTTGCCTTATAACAAGATTCGCAGTGAATTAACCAATCAAATGGCTCAATATTCCGGACAACAATAGGTAATTTACAAACTGAAGCTTCTAGAAGGGGGATTCCTTGATTTTCTGTGTAGGATGGATATATTAACACATCAGCTCCATAATAAGGCTCGCAAATATTATCATAATAGCCTGTAAAAATACAATTTTTTAATTCGGATGCTTTTTTTACATAAATATTTTCTTTTATAGGTCCTACCCAAACGAACCAATAATTTGATAAATCTTTTGCACATCTAAAAAATTCATCTGGTCCTTTTTTTCTCCATGTATAACCAACATTTAAAATGATTTTCCCATCTATTGGGATGTTGTATTTTTCATTTAAGAATTTTCTAAAATTCTCTCGATATTCTCTTTTCTCTTTAAATTTTTCGAATTTTATACCGTTACTAACAACATAAATGGGTGGTCTTTTCTTTAATTTTAATCTTTTAAGAGAACTTTTAGAAAACTCTGTGGGAGTGATTAACATGTGGGAAATATTATATAGAAATTTGAGATAAATTTTAGTTAATTTCCCCCAACTTATTATATTAGGTAGAAATCCACCTTCTAAATCCTCAACCGTAGTATGTGCATGTTGAATAACTGCTGCATTATACTTTTTTCTCATAGTCCATAATTGATATGCGGTTAATGGATCAAAAGATGAACTAGCAATTATATCAACATTATTATTTTGAACCCATTTGGGAATTGATTTTCCTTTATTTGGAATCCAAACGTTATGACCGTTGTTTCTTAATGAATTAATTACATCCCGAGTATTTGTCTCTATACCTCCTACGGTTTTTACGTTGGTAAATCTTTTGTATATACGAAAATTTTCAATAAAAATAATATTAAGAGGTTTAATCATTATTAATTTCACTTAAATTTAATTTGGATTTCTAAAATTTTACATTTTTTATATAAATGATCTCTCTTTTAATTATCAACATATACTAAAGAATACCACATTGATGATTTTTTAAATTAAAATAATTATAAATTAATTCTCTTTTAAAATAAAATTCCAGGAATTTTCTGTGTGAATTCGAACACCTTTTGAAACCTTTCTTCTTTAGACCTCTTATAATAACGTAAAGGGTATAATTCATTTATAGTAAATTTATAAATTTCAACCCATTTTTTTGCCACTTCATTTATCCTATGCATATTTGCATATTTTTTACAATTTTTTCCAAACTCTGCTCTTAAATCATCATCAGTAAATAATTGAATAACTTTATTTTCAAATTCTTTCAAATTATTAACGAGAAATCCAGTTTTTTTATGTCTTATCACATCTTTTATACCGCATCCGTTTGCACCTACTGAAGGAGTGCCTTGGGCCATAGATTCTAATAAAACTAAACCTTCTGCTTCAATCCAACTGTATAGACATGATACATCAGCTGTATTATAAATTTTTAATAATTCCAGGTCAGAAATGTATCCTGTTTGTGTTACATGCTCTTGTAATTTGTACCAATGAATTCTACGCTTAACTGATTGTACGGATGGTCCTGTTCCAACTATTAATAAATGAGAATCAGGGATTTTTTTATGAATTCTTTTAAACGCTTTTACTACTTTTTCAACATTTTTTTCAGGAGATTGACGACATGCATAAACTAAAACTTTTTTATCACCGAGATTATATTTTTCTCTAATATCACTTCCATCAATTTTTTGAAAATAGAAATCATCAATACCATTTGTTAAGCTTATAATAGGATTTTTGAAAAATCTGTGTTCAAGTAGTAACTTCTTTTTTGAGGGGGTTGGAACAGAAATCAAATCAAATTTTTGCCAAATATGTCTCTCCCATGCCCATAGAAAACCAGTCTTTTTCATTATCTTCCCTGCTATAGGAATATAGGTATCGGAATAATATGCAAGAGGAGAATGATGAGTTCCAACCATTGGGATACCTAAATATTTCGACCAAATAAGTCCCATCACTCCAATAGTTACAGGAGTCATAATATGGCTTATGTCTAAAAATTCATGCTCAGGAAAAAAATAATTGTGGATCGGGAGTGAGAATATTATTTCTGGGTTTGTTCCTACCCTAAATCCACCAACATCATGAATAAATAGATTTTTTGGTTTAGGTTCCCCATTTTGAATCTTTGGAGAAAAAATATGAACTCTGTGACCTGTTTTTGCTACAGCCTCGGCTAAACTTTTGACAGCTTTTGCAATCCCACTTATTTGGGAATACATCATACTGAAAAATCCAATATCAAGAATGTTTTTAGGCATCTAAACTTGAACTCTATTATTTCCTAAAATTAGAAATAAAATTATTAATAGTTTGATATATATTTAATTAGCTATTTTTTTATATAAATCCTTGTTTATTAAAAAAATTGATAGTTTTTAATAAATTTCGTTCCATCATTCCAAAATATTAATGGAAATAGGGAATTCTAAAAGGAAAACATTTATTATTGATTTTCGTAATTGATTTTTTTTATTCATCGTATTTTTTTTAAATATTTTTTTTAAACAAATTTGATCAAAAAATTTTTTTACCATAAATTATTTTGTTTCCTATGGATGAGGAACAAGAGAAGGTAATATTAGAAGAAATAAGAAGTATGAAATATCTTCCATACGCAATAGAGCTTATTTCCGTTGATGGAGATACTTATACCCTTCGTAATAATTGGGGCAACATAATTATATATATAAAGAAAGGGGATAAATATTTTCTGAAAGAGGAAGTAGAGATGGAAGAAAAAAAATAGATTTTTTTTTTAGGAATATTTTTAGATTCCATATATTTTTACAATATTATCTAAAAAAATGATCAATAAGAATTTATGTTAAAATAATTATTCTTTATTTAGAGAGATATTTCTTTATATAAATTTTTTATAAAAGGTTGTTCTTTAATTGAGAAGAATTAGAAGGAATAGTGAACGGAGAACAGAATCTAAAGAGGGAGAAAAGTTTAGGGCTGTAGTAGATGATCGAACTTCAGTTACTATTATTAACCGACCAGAGAATACGAAATTAATAATAAGAATTGATCTATCAAATAATTATGATCTACAAATTGAAGCATCGGAAGCGCCGATTGTAAATAAATTTATTGGGAATCCGGAGCCATATGAAGTATCTATGGCAGATGTTAAGATTTTGGTGGAAGAGATTTTTCCTATTAATGATTCAATTAAGAAAGTTTTTGGGGATGAAAAAGATTTAGATTTGAATAAGATAAGACTCTCAGTCGGGGGGGAAAAAAATGATTATGTGTCTATCGAAGAATCTGATTTGACTATTAATAATGTTCATCCTACATTAAATGGTTTGATGGAATTTATACAAGAAAATCGTGAAAGTATTTTTGGATTTTTAAATAGAGAGTATATAAATGAGGAAGGAAACATTATATATTTAAGTTGCCAAAAAAAGAACCTTTCCCCTAATATTTCATCAATTAAATTAAAATTATTATCAAGTATGCAACAGAGAGGATATTTTTTACAAGAAGAACATAAATACTATGGTATACAACTTTACGTTATAATTGAGGCAAAAAAATTTGATGACGAGTTATTATACCAATTCCTTCAAGAGCTTGGAATTAATTGGGAGATGATATATTTCAGAAGGAAATTATCATTGTTCGATTGGACCGGTATAGAATGTGAAAGGAATTCAGATAATTTAAAAGGTTATATTCGAGCGAAATATGAAAACCTAAACTATTTTGATATAAATAATATTACTCGAATTGTTGTAAAAAACCAATTATCTTTCAAGGTTGCTGATAAAATTGCATCTCTTCTGTATGGAATAAAAAGAGAGAGAGCAAATCAATATGGAGATGAGGAATATTCTACTACTCTGAAAAAGGCAGAAATTGTCGCAGCAACCAAGCTTGCATGTGCTTATCTCGGAGTTAAGAAGGAAATAATAATTGATAAAGATATTTCTCTTTTTGATGTGCAAAAGTATGAGAAAGAACTCACAAATATTTAATTTTTTTCTTCTAAGTCTATAATTATATCTCTTTTTTGTATAAATTCATCCTTCCAATTCATCCTTGGTCATAATAATCTTTTTAAAAGCAATTTTTACTCAAAACAAAAATCTATATAAAATAAAAAAACAAGGAACTAGCAAGATCTAAAGATTTCCGAGATTTTTAATTTGAAACAAATAAAATTTGAAAATTATTATAATAAAGTTTTAGGCAGTTGGATTGGTAGAGCTGCGGGAGACCATGTTGGTGCTCCAATTGAGTTTAAACCTTATGATTTTATTATGCAACAATATGGAACAATAGACTCTTATTTAAAACCGGTTGATGTTAATTATGTCAATGATGATGAAATGTATGAAATTTGTGCTCTTATTGCATTGGAAAAGCATGGAATTGATCTTTCTTCAAAAGATATTGCAAAAGAATGGGTTGATCGCCTATATAATCAAACTTTCACCGCAGAGAGAGTAGCTTTAAAAAATTTAAGAAAAGGAATAGAACCACCCAAATCAGGAATTACAAAAAACATTTGGTATGATGCTATTGGAGCACAAATGAGAGCAGATATTTGGGGGCAAATATGTCCTGGTTGTCCAAGGATGGCTAAATATTATGCAGAAATTGATGGATCTATTTCACATGCCGGAATTGGCATTGATGGGGAAGTATATATAGCAATATTAATTTCTAATGCTTTTTTTGAAAAAGATATAAGAAAAAATATTCATAATTCAATAAAATTCCTTCCCTTGAGAGAAGAAAGTAGATATACAGATATGATTTTTAAAGCAATTGAATTATATGATGAAAATCCAAATGATTTTCGTAAAGCAAGAGAGAAATTAATGGAATATTGGAATACTATAAGAGTAGAATTAGTACAAAAAGCTAACGTTAGAAGAAAGAGGGAATTCTTAAATCATGAGATATTATCAAGAGTTCATGTTTTACCTAATGCAGGCTTTATAATTTTATCATTATTGCATGGTGCCAATACAAAAGAAGATCCCCTTGGACGTTCAATTTGTATTGCAGCAATGCTTGGTTTGGACACAGATTGTAATTGTGGCAATGTAGGAGCGATTGTTGGGGCTCAAATTGGCGCAGAAATGATAAAATCGAAGTGGAGAGAGCCATTAAAAGATACTTTTAATACTTATGTTAAAGATTATGAACACTGGAAAATTTCAGAGTTGGCATCTAGAATTGCAAAAATTGGTAAGGAAATATGTGAAACCAAATGCAAGGATATTGTTAATATTATCTAATTTTAGTTTGTGTTATGTCTGATATAAACTATTTTTTTTTAAACTAAATCGATTTAGAATATGAGAATTATTTTTCTTATTCTTGATTTTTTTGATCTAAATTTTTTGGAATGGTAAAAACAAAAGTTGAGCCTTTTCCTACTTCGCTTGTGAAATCTATTGTTCCTCCGTGCATATATACTAATTTTCTAGTTATTGGTAATCCTAGCCCACTTCCCAAAATAGAAATAACTTCTGGTGATTCTACTCTCTTAAATTCCTTAAAGATGATATTAAAATCTTCCTTCGTAATCCCTATACCTGTATCAATCACTTGAAATTCCCACTGATCTTCTTTCTCCAAAATTTTAAGTGTTATTTTTCCCTTTTTAGTGAATTTTATGGCATTAGTTAATAAGTTATAAAATATTTCCTTTAACCTTATTGGATCTGCATAGATATATTTATCCGTATCTAACCCAATAATTTCAAATTTTAATTTTTTCTTTTCATACATGGGTTGAATTGATGACTTTATTTGAGCAATATGACTTTTTAAGTGAATTTCTTGGAATCTTAAAATTAATTCGCCCGCTTCAATTCTTGAAATATCTAATATCTGATCAATCATATGTAACAAGTGTTCTCCAGAAGATTTAATATCCTTTAGAAAATCGAATTGATCTTCATTTACTGGTCCATAAGAACTCTCAAGAAGTAAATCAGTAAATCCAATAATTGCATTTAGAGGAGTTCTTAACTCATGAGACATTGAACCCATAAATTCTGTCTTAAATTGTGAGGCTTTTAAGATCTGATCAAGATAAAGCTTCTGTTGGTCCACTGTTTCTTGCAATTCCTTAGTTTTTATTTTCACCTCATTTTTCAATTGCTCAGTAAATTTCTCTCTTAATACTTCTGTTCTTTTTCTTTCTGTAATATCACGGGTTAGACTGTAAAAACCTATTTTTTTTCCATTAGAATCTAATTTTATATTACAAGTACCTTCATAGATTAGTTTCTCCCCATCATATCTAATATCTTCAATCTCAAATCTTGCACTAGGAACTTCTTCTCTATAAACTTGATTGAAGATCTCGAATAACATTTTTATATATTTCTTATCTACAAAATCTGCATAATTTTTTCCTATCATTTCATCTTTTGGAACGCCATAGAAATTACTATGATATTCATTTACAAAAGTATAATTACCCTTCAGATCAAGTTCAAAATATCCTTCTTCTATATTTTCGAGAATAGAGCGGTATTTTTTTTCGGATTCTTTTAATTTTTGTTCTACCTTCTTGCGCTCGGTAATATCTCTTGAAATTGTTAATGCTTTAGTTTCTCCGTTAGAATCGATATAAGTTTTTCCTTTAGTTTCAATCCATACATAGTGCCCGTCCTTATGTTTAAGTCGTAATTCTGCTATTCCTTCTCCATACTTAAAGCCATTTCTTAAAGCTTTCATGCCTTGTTTAATATCATCTGGATGTATTAAATCTAATCGGGTTTTTCCCAACATATCATCGTTAGAATAACCTAGAATTTTC
>JAUWGH010000008.1 GCA_030606485.1 Promethearchaeota archaeon
TCCATCTAAGTTAATCACGGCAAGACCGCCATCAGTTCCCACAACAACAAATTGTTCTCCTTCTTCTGTAAATCTAACCAACCTTGGTTGCATGGTCGGTCCTTCACCAATTAACCCCTGACCAAATTTCCATAAAATTGCATTGATATCTGAATTATTAGAGGGTGTCTTAGAATTAATAGGCGATTTTTTAATGCTTGATTTAGGTACAACCAGTTCAATAACTGGAACAATCAAAATAAAAACTATAACAAATAAAGTTAAAATTTTGTAATATTTCTTAAATTTTGTCTGTATTTTCAAAGGATTTTCTCTTCAGATTAAAAATTTTGGATAAAATCAATAATAAATCGATTTCTCCATTAATGTCTAATTTATTACATAGAAAGACGTTTATTTAAAAGTTTTTATCGTTTTAAAAATAGATCTCATAATACTTCAGATAATTCTTAGTCGTAAATAAAAATTATTCTATTTCAAATAATTCTTAACTTAAATAAAACTAAATTCATTCAACAGAATATGTATTATTCGTTGTTTATTTTTGGTTACATTCCAAATATTTAAAATCGTGAGGGATAGTAATAATTATTGAAAATACATTAAAAAAAATTATCTTAAAAATTTGTATTTTTTATCTCAAATCATGAGAGAGAAAAAATTGAAAGAAAAATATTTCTTATAGGAATTTATTATTATAAACATATTTGTTTTTAATCTAATTAATCCTAAATGTCTTATCCAAACTTATAGACTCGAGATATACAAAGGAGACGAATTTTTCTGGGAGGTAAAGTTATTAGACGAAAAAAAGTTAGAAGAAACTTCAGGTGCAAATTGGATGAGTTATTTAGATATGAATATCCAATTAGGCGCAAAAGAAAAAATAAGAATAAAAAGTGTCGAAGACGACATTCTATCAGATTCTTGGCATATTAGAGTAAGATTATAATTTCAAATTCAATTTTAATATTGGAACATAAAATATTAAAAATAAACGTAGAACTAATTTGCTCTATCTATTTCAAACATCTCAAAATGATTTTATTCTTCGATAATCGATAATTTGTAAATATTCGATGTTAAATCCAATCCTATGAAATTCTAAGTAATTTAATCCTTGTATTTAAAATTTATACTCCAAACAGTATTTTCTCTTATTTTAAAAAGTGTAAAATTCACTTTAACGTATAACACGAGTCAATCATTTATTAGCGTTAAATAAACAAAGCCAATTATTATCAAAAAAGTCACAATATTTATATATAAGCATATCTAATGGTAAAATGGAGCAAATTTGACAAAAAAATAAAATAAATCTAATTAAAAATTATATAAAATGAGGGAAAGAGAAATGAAAAAGAATATTCTTCTAACAATTGGATTAATAACACTAACCATGATATGTTTCCAAGCTATGGGATTAGCCGCAGAAATAGAAAGTTTCCCCCCTGAATGGATCACAGCAGGTAGTTTTAGTGTATCAGAAGGAACTCACTCTGGTGGCGAATTAGAAGATACTTATACATACAATTTAGAATATCTCGAAATTAGATGCGATGGAGGTACGGATCCTCCCTTTGAGGCAGAAGTGGATTTTAATTTTGGTGGAGTTAAGTGCAGTAGAGTTAAAATATATGTAGCTACAGATCCGCCATATTGTGCGGGTAATCCATGTTCAGCTTATGTAAAATATTCAGGAGAGGGATGGACTTATTTAGGCGTTTTTAATCCATATTCTTGGAAAGAATTTAATCTAAATACTGCGAAATATACCAATCAAATAAGAATATATTTTTATCGTAATGCTGGGATTGGATATCATTATCTTAAAGTAGATTATATTAGGTGCTACACTACTGGACAACCATAAAAAAGAAGATTTTCCTTAATTACCCCAATTATTAAATCTTTATTTTTTTTTTCCTATAATAAATCTGCAATAATGCTTCCTAATTCGCAGAATTAGTTATTGGTTTTTTTTATTTAATTTAATACTATTTATTATTATTATTAGATATATTTCCAGCATGGCTAAGCTAATTCAAGCGAAAGATCCAATTAAATTAAGTTTAAGGAACAGTAACCCCCTCAGAGCTGAGATCGAATTCAGAAATCTAGATGATACCAAGATGGTTTTGATAAATTAATAAATCTAGAGGTTCTTTGGTTGAGATGAAACCAAATTACCGAAATTAAAGGTTTAGATAAACTAAAGAATTTAAAGAGATTATATATCAATTCAAACAAGATTTCGGAGATTAAAGGTCTCGGGTCTCTTACGAAATTAGAAGTTTTAAACATAGGAGATAACTCAATTCCGGAAGAAGAATTCGACGAATTGGGAGGATTAAACGAATGGGGAGAAGCAATTAAAGCACAGAAATTTGAAAAGTATTGCAAGAATAAAAAGATATTTACTTATAATTAGTCAAGTGTTTTCAAAAGATTTTATTATAAATTTATTTAAGAGATATTAAAATTTTCTATAGTTAAAAAATCACTCAATTTGGTAAGAAAATTTGGTCCATCTCCAGGGTTAAATTTTATATTAGCAGGATCAATTTCGTTCAAATTAATATAAGAGAGATAATCATCGCCCTTAATAACAGCTATACCAAATTTGCGTAGGTTTGTTTTTTCTTCATATTCTACTAATTCTACTTTATCTTTCATGATGGATTTATATTTTTCTTCAGAGGCTTTATCTTTAAATTCATAAAAGAATACTAAAAGACTTTTAAAGCTTCCGCTAAATAAGTTCTGCCAAAAAATCATATGTTCGATATTTTTTCTATTATCATCTATTGAACTTTGAGGTATTTTTGCATCAATCTCATACGCCTCATCGTCTTTTTCGTAGGGATTAGGATAGTCAAACCCAATTACATCAATGACATATTTTTTATCTACATCTAACGAATTGAACGCTATAAAATCAAAATTTTCTAAGTTTAAGCCCATAAATGGTTGTGGTTGAGTGCTATAATTTCTTATGTAGCAAATATCTGAACTTTTTAGTATCTTTTCAAATATATCAACATAAGTTGCTTTATTTTTTTCACTCATAATTATTCTTATCAAATTTATCTCTTAAATATATTGCATAATTAACTTTTTAAAATACCAAAATACTGTTAGGGACATAAAAGATTTTTATAAGAAAATATGAGTTTTTCAATAAGGAATTATTGATGAAGTAAAATTTAATTTTTGTTTCAGAAAGAATTCATATTTCCAATTAAGTGGGTTTAAATGTAATTCCAAAAATTTCTTTTCCATCTAAATTTTCTGTTAATTTTTGAAATTTAGATGTTAATTTCATTCCAATCTTAAGATTCTCCGAGCTTATTATTTGTCCAATCGCTTTTAATCCATTGGAGTATTCTACAACACCAATAGTGTAAGATTTTTTATCGCGGTATTCAGAAGGAGGTGCATTAAGAATTGTATAAGTTAATAACTTGCAATCCCCAGAAGATTTAACTGTATCAAACGTTGTATTTTTACATTGGATACACCGGAGATGGTCAGGATGTTGAAGTTTCCTACATTTTTTACATTTTTTCCAAACAATAGTTGTTTCACTCATAAATTTCACATCTTAATATCTTCACTTCTTACTACTTCAAGAATCTCAAAATGTAAATATAAATTATTAAATAATAAGAAGAGGAGCTTTCTAATATTTAATATATTGAATATATTAAATTTATTAAGATTTTTCATGGAAAAAGAAACTTAATATTAGTATAAACTATCTTTAAGAATCATCAATACTTAAAAAAAATATTTTAAATAAATCCAAATATTTCTCCCATTCTTTAGTTAATTGGGGATATTTTTGTTTTAAATAATCTAATAAATTAACAACAGAATATAAAATAAGAGGATCAAACTCCCAAGCATGGTATTTGTTAAAAGTAATACATTTAATTTTTAAATCTGAAATTTGCAACATATTCCTAAGAATTAATCCATAAAAAGCGACCTGAGGTAAAGTGCGTAAAAAATTTCTATCTTTTTTTTTTTCTTCATCTGGTTTATAATCACAAGCGTAAATAATTCCATCATAATAAAAAAGAAAATCAATATGCCCACTAATATATCTAAATCCTACATTATAATATTCTACATTTTGCCAGACAAGAACTTCTGTAGCAATAAGGTTTTTATCCCTTTTTAAAAAAAATTTTTGTAATTTCTCGTGATAAATGTTTCCTTGGTTGCTAAAATTTTCAGCAAAATCTTCAAAAAATGAGATTTTATAGTAATTTTCAGCAAAATTTATAAAATCAATCAATTTCTTTCCTAAAAAAGAATTATCTCCTTTAATAATTAATTTATTCTTTTCTAATTTGTTTATAAATGAATTAATATCTCCTTTTTTAAGTGGTTTATTCCGATTATGAGAAATTTTGAAATCGGAACAACAAGGATTAATAATTTTAAACATTTCTTTATCGAAAGACTTATTTTCTATAATATCAAATAGCTTACCCAATCTCTTAGCTAAATCTTGATTGGATATTCTAAATAAATTATCATAATTGCATCTAAACAATAGACGATGCCATCGATAAGGTTCATTAGTAAAGCCCACTTTAAATTTAGTTTCAAAAATATCCTCTAAATCCTCAATTATTTCTTTAACATAGCTGCCATGAGAAAATAAAGTATCGAATTTTTCCGCTAAATAATTATATCCTATTAATGTATCATATTTAGTTTGGATTTTAATAGTTCTAATTAACTCAATCATCAAATAGAAATACTTTTCAAACAAGTTATTTGTTTCTGGATTATTAATTAAATAAAATAATCTCCCAAATTTTCGAATATTTACATCTTTAATGTCTCTTATTTTTAATAATAACATATTATCAAAAAAATCATAAAATTTTTCTAATACTTCAGAATTATTTATTAAAAAACAATTATTATCTAATATTTGATAAATTTCGCGATATAATTGTTTTAAAATATGAAATGGAATCTGAATAGAATGTATATCATCATCAACTAATATTCTTGCGTTGCTTGTATACCATCTTTCATAGCCATCTTCTCCATAAGCCAATAAGAATTCATATTCATTAAATAAATTCCTTAAAAATTGGATTATTCTCCGCGGTCCTAAAATGTTTTTATACTGTTCATTTATTTTAGTATAACTGCCATACATCTCAAAAAGTTTTAAAATATTATAAGCGAATTCTTTTGAGTAATCAATTATAGCTTTTTCGGTATAACCAATAACATCTGAAAGAGTAAGATTATATTTTTCGATCTCATTTATAATACTATCTTTTTGAATATCCCATGAAATTGGCTCAATTTCTGAGATTATTCTATATATATCTTCCTTTTTTTGTATTATTATCAAGTTTTGTGTATAATATTTCATAGATTTCTTATCTAAAGTCTCATAAGTTAAAATATTAGAAGAAATATTAATAGATTCAAATAATTTTTGCAAACCATTCAGAAAATCTTCTGTATTTTGAAATTTTATTGATAATCTACCATCAAATTTATCAAGATATTCTCTAAAACTTATATTATAAACAGATGCACTATTAATTATCCCTATTAAACATGAATATATTAATTCATCATTTTCAAAAATCCAATTTGGTATCTCTCTTGTCCTTGAAGATATATTATCAATATACACTCCTAATGTTAAAATTTCATAAACAATAACGGTTCTATTAATAGTAAAGTTCGATGTCTCTCCATTATCATTATAATTTACTATAAATCCATTGTCTTCTGATATGTTAAAGAGATCCAGTAACAATTCTTTCAAATAATTAACATATCTAATATCTTTATGATACTTTTTATTGCAATAAATTACTAAAGAATAATGTGTACTTCTTGATTTCTTAATATAAATAGAAGCTTGTCCCAATAAAATACCTACAAATTCAGCAACCTTTTGAGATTTTTGTAAATTATATAAAACTAAATCATTCCTTCCTAAAACTTTCAAATGAGGAATCTTACGATTAGATAGTTTTTGTAATTTATCAAAATGTTCCAACGATATTGAACTTCCTCTATAAATTGCATTACTCAATTTTAAAGTATGAATAGTATAGTTATTATAAGGATGAAGATTTTTAATTTTCTTAAAAATTTGCGCTAAAAACTCTTTTTTAACTATAACCTTTTCATTACTAAAATTGTATTGATCCCTTAAAATGAATTTTCCATCGTTAAATAAAGCGTTTAGTTCCTTTTCATTCTCATATAGGAAATCCATTTTTAATTACTTCAAATTCATTTTGTTTTTATAATAATTTTAAAATGAAGGAAATAATAAAAACAAAAACTCTCAGAAAATATAGTATAAAATAATATTTACGAATTTTATCTATTTCATTTTTTTGATTATTTAGTGTTAATTAAACTCATTAAAATCCTTTATATCAGTGGAAAGTAATTGTTAACTTCATATATTATGACAATTATTTCTAATTATTTTAATACAAAATCACATTCTCTCTACTAATATTGAAAGTATATTATTCCCAAATCCCCCAAAATTACAAGTTATCCCAGTTTCCGCGCCTTCGATTTGTCTTTTCCCTGCTTCTCCCCTTAATTGCCATACTAATTCCACAACTTGAGCAACTCCTGTTGCTCCCAAAGGATGCCCTCTTGCTTTTAAACCACCTGAAGGGTTAATGGGAATTACTCCACCAATTTCCGTTAATCCCTCATACGCGGCTTTAGCGCCTTCACCTTTTTTGAAGAATCCCAAATCTTCACTCTGGATCGCTTCTAGTATAGTAAATGCATCATGGGCTTCACATACATCAATATCTTCAGGTGTTTTTTTAGCCATACTATAAGCTTGTTTTGAGCAGATTTGAAGTGCCTTCAAGACAGTTAGATCTTCACGTTCATAAACGATATGAGTATCTGTCGCCTGACCTACTCCTGTGATAAGGATAGGTGTATCACAAAACTTTTTTGCTATTTCAGCAGAACATAAAACCATTGCAGCACCTCCATCTGAAATGGGGCAAATATCATATAATCGTAATGGATCCGCTATAATTGGAGAGGCTAATGCCTTTTCAAGAGTTATTTCTTTTTGAAAGTGAGCATAAGGATTATTCATACCATTTTTGTGGTTTTTCACGGCAATACTTGTTATCCATTCTTTGGGGACATTATACTTTTCCATATAAGTTCGAGTAAGCATTCCAGCCAAAGATGGGAGGGAGACTCCGTGAACCCTTTCAGCATTATGATGAGTTAATGTAGCAACTGCAGAGGTTATTAAACCAGGCGTTGTAATATGGGTCATTTTTTCAGCTCCCACAACTAGGACCATATCACATGCTCCTGAAGTAATTGAATAAAATGCATTCTTAATTGCTGATCCTCCAGATGCTGGTCCATTCTTAACGTGGTCAGCAGCTGCTGGAATTAAACCAATTCGGTCTACCACGGCACTTGCAATTGCGGTCATATGATTTAGTGTTTCTGCTAACATGCATGATACATAAACAGCATCAAAATCTTTATCGTTTGTATTTGAATTTTCAATTGCTTGTAATGAGGCATCACATAATAGATCTAATAAATTTTTATCTTCCAACTTCCCAAATTTTGTATGTCCAACTCCTATTATCGCTACTTTATTCATAATCATGCATTTATTTTTTATTCAATTATTAATGATAATATTTTGATTTATAAAAATTGGACTTAAGGATATTTATATACTTAGTTTCTTCTTTTTTAATTGGTGATAAAAAATAGTTAATTTTTGCCAGTATTGTGGAAAAAAATTAGATATAAATATTAGATTCTGCCCCGATTGTGGGTGGGAAATAAAAGAAGATTCAAATCCAAATTTTCAAACACAGTCAGTTCAAGCATCACAAGCTGCTGATCTCTCTAATCCATATGAGATTGATAATCCAAATCCCCCATCTCAGCCAACATCACCACCAGTATATTCAGGAGTACATGGGGGAGATGATGATGTTGGATTAGCCGTTGGTGCTGCATTATTATTTGGTCGAGGTCATAGAATTTATCGTAGGAGAAGAAGAAGATCCATCTTTTTTTAATTTTGATTTTTTTTGAAGATACTCTTTTTTTATTAATTTTTTTAAAAAGATTTTAAGTCTAAATTGTTTATTTCTTATTATTCGAAGAAGCCAATATTTTATGAATTTTTATGAAAAATCAAGGAGCCGAATCTAAAAAATCCACTTCAAAAACCAAAAAATTATCTAAATTTTTTAAAAAGATTCAAAATAAAATTTTAAGCATTGATGAAAAAGCACTTTTAGAATTAGAAAGGATAAAAGCAATACCTTCCAAACCAATTTACAACTATTCAACTGAAAAAATTTCAATGGATTTAAATACAAATGTTGAAGTGGGATTAAAACAGGACGAAATCAAAGAAAGAACTAAAGAATATGGTTTTAATGAGCTTCCAAAAATAAGAAAATCGATTTGGAAGGTATATTTAGCGCCTATTTTTAATTTTTTAATTGTTATTTTGATTATTTCTGGAATAATTATTTTGATTTTGGGAGACCCAGCTTCTACATATATAACTTGGGGCGTAATTATAGCAAATTCATTAACTGCAATCATTCAGCAGTATAGAGCCCAAAAGGCGTTAGAGTCTTTGAAAAAAATCTCGGCATTAACTACAACTGTAATTCGAGATGGGACACAAATAGAAATAGAAACTCGAGAACTTGTTCCGGGTGATATAATAGTTATCAATCAAGGAGATAAAATTCCCGCAGATTCAAGATTAATAGAAAGTATAAATTTATCAATCAATGAAGCACCATTAACTGGAGAAAGTGTTTCAATTGAAAAGAATGAAAATATTATCGAAAAAAAGGAGCTTCCCTTACAAAAACAGCTTAACATGGCATTTATGGGAACTTATGTTGCTACAGGAAGAGGGAAAGCAATAGTTGCCAGGACCGGAATAAGAACAGAAATTGGAAAAATCTCTCAAACCTTAAATGAGATGGGAAGTATAGAAGATATTCCATTAACAAGGAAAATGAATAATTTTGCTAAATGGTTAGTTATTATCGTATTTATAAATCTCTCAATTTTGGTGATATATAAATTAAGCGTATTAGCACTACTTGATATTTTTACTTCTGAAAATATCAAAGGAGAATTAATTGCTGCAATAATTAGATCTATGAATGTTATCCCTATAAATCTCCCTATTTTGACCACACTAGTTATGCTCACAGGAGTGCTTAATTTAGCAAAAACTGGTGTAATAATTCGAAACTTATCAGCAATAGAATCTATGGGTAGGATCTCAGTTATTTGTACAGATAAAACCGGAACAATCACAAAGAATGAAATGACTGTCATAAAATTTTGGTTTGACGATAAAATCTATGAAGTTTCGGGTGTTGGGTATGATAAAGAGGGAGAAATTAAAATTGATGGTCAACGAGCTAATTTTAATAAGAAAAATCATTTTGATTTTTTTATTACATCTATGGTTTTGAATAATATTTCTTCGATAATTGAAGAAGAGGTAAAAATAAAAGCAAAAAAAATGAAAACCAAAAGAATTAGACGTGCTTTAGGGAGCCCGACGGAAGTTGCATTATTAGTATTGGCTGAAAAAGCTGGTTTTGATCTTAACAAATTAAAAGATGAATTTGAATATATTCAAGAATTTTCATTCGACTCTTCCGTTAAGAGAATGAGCACAATATATAAACCTAAAAGTAAGAAACAAAAAACATTTTATGCATTTGTAAAGGGTGCTTCTGAAATAATTGTGAAAAGATGCAATCAAATTGTATTGAATAAAAAAATTATATCATTAAATGATGATAAGCAATCAGAAATTTTGAATTCAATTAAGAAATATGCAGAGAGTGGATATCGAACATTAAGTATTGCCTATAAAGAAATAGATAAACCTATAGCGAAAAATGAAAAATTTAATCGAGATGAAATTGAAATTAATTTAGTGTTCTTAGGATTTGTAGTAATTTTAGATCCACCTCGTGAAGGAGTAATTGAGGCAGTTAAAAATTGTAAATCTGCAGGAATCGACGTGGTCATGATCACAGGTGATCATCCAGCAACGGCCGAAGCAATAGCAAAAAATATTGACCTTTTTGATGAGGGTGATATCGTTGTTGAGGGAAAAAATATAGAGCTTTTACCAATAGAAGATTTCAATAAAGTATCTGTTTTTGCGAGAGTGGTTCCATCTGATAAAGAAAAAATTATTAGTAGATACCAAGAACAAGATCGTATCGTAGCAATGACTGGAGATGGAATTAATGATTCTCTTGCACTTAAATTAGCTAATACTGGGATTGCAATGGGTATAACTGGGACTGATGTTGCAAAAGAAGTATCTGATATGGTAATCTCTGATGACGATTTTATATCAATAGAAAAAGGAGTGAGAATTGGTCGTGGAATTTTTTCTAGAATTAGAGTAATAATATTTTTCTTCATTTGCATAAATATTGTGGAAGCGGTTTTCTTTTTTACTGCAGAATTTCTTCCTATTGAAGGATTTAAGTTGTTTAATAATTGGCAGCATATATATGTGTTTGCAATTGTCCATTCTTTCCCATCACTTGCTTTAGTAGTAGACAAAGTCCCAAAAGATATTATGAAAGAACCTCCAAAAAATGAGGAAGAAATATTAAATAGGCAATTAATTATGTTATTAATTGTTCAAGCTGCTTTAATGGGTTTAGGATTTGCTTTATCATATTATTTAACGTTTTTTGGTGTAATACCTATAAATGAGTTTAATTTGGATCCAAATCTGAGTTATATTTTGGCGCCCGAACTATATGGTTCAGATAGGTTAGTAATGCCAATGAGTTTAGCACACCAAAAAGCTAGAACTATGTGTATGACTGTATTATTTTTCTCTGAAACAACTTTTATTTGGAGTATACGACGTCCAAATAATTCATTCAAACAAAGTTTTGTCAATGAATTCGACAAATATTTAATTAGTATGAGTATGTTTTGTGTTTTAATACACGTTTTATTTATAATATTTTCATATCCTGTCAATTATGCGATAAATGATGTTCTAGGTTTAAATTTTCAACTAAATTATATATTTTTAGGTCCAACAGATTGGATTTGGATCCTTGTTTTTGTTGCTCAAAGTGTTGTTGGAGTAGAACTTTTCAAATACTTTGCAAGAAAACGAAAAATATTTTTCTAATCAAAATTTTTAAAGTTTATTTATTATGTTGGTAGTAAGATAAAAAAAGTGAAATTTTAATGAACGATATTTATTATAACAAATCTATTCAAGAAATTCGTGAAGTTTTTCAAACTAATGAAAATGCTGGATTAACTGAGATTGAGGCTAAGAAAAGGCTCGAATTATATGGATTAAATGAGATTCCTAAAGTTAAGAAATCTATTTTTAAAGTATATTTAGCACCTCTTTTCAATTGGCTTATAGTAATATATTTAGTAGGTGCTTTAATCCTATTTTTAGCTGTTGTATTTTTAGAAGAAGGAAATCTAGGAATAGTTTATTTAACTTTAGGAATTGTCGGAATGAATTGTGTCGTAGCAATTGTTCAGCAATTTCGTGCTACAAAGAAGCTTGAAGCATTAAGACAATTATCTGCACCTACCACTGTTGTTATGAGAGATAGTGAAAAGAAACAAATACCCACAAATAATGTTGTTCCAGGCGATTTATTAGTTTTAAATCAAGGAGATAGAATTCCGGCAGATGCTAGGATTATTGAATCCTCAAATTTATTGGTTAATGAATCTAGTCTAACGGGGGAGAGTGAGCCAGTAAAAAAATTAGAGAAAGGAACAGCTCTTAGTGAGGAAAAAATTCCTATTTCAGAACGGAAAAATATGATGTTCTACGGAACATTTATTGCAACAGGAAATGGTAAAGCAATAACAGTTAGGACTGGTGGCAATACTGAAATTGGTAAAATCTCACATTTAATGGAAGAAGCAGGAACAAGTGAAATTCCTATAAGAGAAAAGATGAATAACTTTGGAAAATGGCTAGGATTAGCAGTTTTGATATTCTGGTTCGGAACGTTTATGATTAAATGGATTGCGAGTGGATTTACAACTTTTGAAATAGTAGATAGTTTAAACTCGGCAATGGACATAATGCCTATTAACATACCTCTACTTACAACGATTGTATTATTAACTGGAGTTTTATTTATGGCTCAAAAAGGAGTTGTAATTCGAAATCTTGCCTCAGTTGATAGCTTAGGGAGAGTAAGCGTTGTATGTTCAGATAAGACTGGGACTTTAACTAAAAACCAAATGTGTGTGCAATATATTTGGGTAAATGGTTCAATATTTAAAATTTCTGGAAGTGGCTATAATCCAGAAGGAGACATCATTTTGATGGACGATATAAAGAATCCTAAAATTATTAAAAATGTAGAAAAATATCCTCAGTTGAAACTATTGCTGATTTCAGGGTTTCTTAATAATAATTCAGCTTTAGTTAAAAAAGAGATTAAAACTGCCACAAAAGGTCAAAAATTTATTAATAAATATGATATAATTGGCTCGCCAACTGAAGGAGCCCTTAATGTATTATATCAAAAATCCATACAAGATTATAATGTTGATGAAGAGTTTAAATTCGTAAGAGAATACCCATTTGATTCTTCAATAAAAAGAATGACTAAAATATATAAAAAAGAAAAAGAATTTTACTCATTTACGAAAGGGGCAACCGAAGTTTTGATTCCGCAATGTAAACGAGTTTTATATCATAATAAAGAAGTTGATCTATCTGAAGACTTGAAACAGGAGATTCTGAATAATGTTAATAAATATGCAAACATGGGATACAGGATATTGAGTCTATGTTATAAAAAAATAGACATCCTATCTGAAAATCTCGAGGAAAGTAGAGAAAATTGCGAAAAAGATATGATTTATATTGGATTTGTTACAATTTTAGATCCTCCAAGAGAAGGTGTAAAAGAATCTGTTGAATTATGCAACAATGCTGGAGTAGAAGTTATAATGATAACTGGAGATTCCTCAAATACTGCAAAAGCGATTGCATCTCAAATAGCAATCTTATCTGAAGGAGAAGTAGTAATAGAAGGGAGTCAAATAAAATCAATTGAATCATTTGAAGAATTGAATAAAATAAGAGTCTTCGCCAGAGTATCTCCTGAACACAAACAAGATATTGTTGAAAAATATCAAGATCAGAAGAAAGTTGTTGCGATGACAGGAGATGGAGTTAATGACGCATTAGCTTTAAATATGGCAGATGCAGGTATTGCAATGGGAATACAAGGAACTGATGTTGCGAAAGAAGCGTCTGATATGGTAATTTCTGATGATTCTTTCATTTCTATTGTTGAAGGAATTCGAGAGGGCCGAGGAATTTTTACAAGAATTCGAACAATAGCATTTTTTTTCATATGTATAAATTTATTTGAAGGTATTTTTCAATTTATTTTATTTGCCATTCTAGGAATGCCATATTTCCTAACGGAAGAATATTTCTTACAATGGATATTCTTGTCAATTACTATTCATACTTTCCCAGGTCTGGTTTTGACTTTCGATACTACATCTAAAGACATAATGAAAGAGAAACCTCGTGATTCCGAAGAAATTTTAAATAAAAATGTTATTATATTACTTCTAATATTTGGTGGATTACTTGCGATTAGTATGGGAGTTGTTTATTCTATTTGTATTACAGGAATATATGGCGTTTTTCCATTGAATTATGAATTTAATATTCTAAATGCTGGTTATCTTTTCACAACTGAAACAATGTTTTTGACTCCAGGTATTGATTTAAACGTTACTAAGACACTTACTATGCTAATGACCACATTATTTTTCTCTGAAACAATTTTAGTTCTACAAATAAGACGCCCTAATAAATCTTTAATAAAAAGTATAAAAGAAGAAAGTAATAAAAGAATGTATTTAATTCTAGGCTTTCTATTTGCTGTATTTCTATTATTAATGTATTTTCCCGGATTTCAAGTAGGCTTAGCACATATCGGGATTAATTTCATGTTTATGTATCTAACCGCATTAGATTGGCTAATTTGTTTCTTAATTTCATCAATAACAATTGTAGGTTTTGAACTAGTAAAGTATTACGCCCGAAAAAAAGAAATTTACTTATAATTTCTATTTATTATAAAAAATAATTGAAGAATTAAATACTGATTAACATGGGAAAAGTTCGTTTTCACGACTTTATTATAGTAATCTTTTTGTTTTGCTTTTCTATTCTTGGTTTGCTGTGGCTTTATGTTCAAATATATTATGGCTTAAAATTTTAATTTGAATAAAAAAAGAAAAAATGAAAGAATTAAATAAACTAACAGAAATTGAAAATCAAAGTTTTCCAGTAATATCAAATAAAGTTCTAAATAAAATTGTAAATTATTACGGCTTTGGATTTTTCTTTATCTTAATCTTAGTAGGGCTATTAGCTTTTTTTACATCTAATTTTGAAGTCGTATTTAATACTACATTTTTATCATTATTGTTGATTTCTTTAACATTCTTAACTAAATTTGAAAATGCCTTTTTAAATTCTATGCTTTCTTTATCATTTTGCTGGTTCCTATCAATGTGTACTTTACTTATACCTATAATAGATGATTTGATGTCATTTTTTAGAGATTTTCTATTACATTTTATTATTGCATTATTTCAGTTATTTTTAATAGTATCCTTAAAGATTAAATTTTCAAAACAAGCTTTATATTGGAGTAGTATTTTTTGGATGTGTTGGGTTTTTCTTTATGATGACTTATATCGAATGTATTTAATGTTAAATATTGATGCTCCAATAATTGCTGTTCAAATCTTTTTATTTTATTCATTATTTCTTTCAGTTTTTATATTTGTATTCATTAAAAAGAAGTTTAATTTACTTTTACCTTAAAAAATTTTCGAAAAATTTAAGGTTTAAGTTTGAATTAGTAAAGTTTTGCATCCGAAGAAAAGAAATTTTGTTTTAATTTCTATTTTTAATAATAAATTTTTAATAGGTTTAGACAATTTTTAAGAAATATGAAGTTTGGATTTCATATTCCCGTACCAACGCCTAGAATCACCTATATGTTTGCGGGAACTAAAAAAGCTGAAGAATGTGGATTTGATTCTGTTTTTTATGCAGATCACACAGCTATGTTACCGCCAGGACCAGGTATTTGCTTTGATGCTTTTAGTTTTTTATCGGCATTGGCAGTGATAACGAATAAGGTTTCTTTATGTACCGGAGTTTCTGATTGTCATCGTTTCCATCCTGCTCTAATGGCTCATAAAGTGGCTACCTTAGACCATATTAGCAATGGTAGAGCTATGTTTGGTATTGGAGCTGGTGAGGCGATGAATATTGACATGTATGGAATGAATCGAAAAAGATCCTTAACTAAATTGAGAGAATATATAATTCTAATGAGAGATTTTTGGACTAAAAGAAAAGTTAATGCAAAAAGTGAATTCTGGGGAGAGATGAAAAAGGCTTATATTCAAATAAAACCGATTCAAAAAAGCCCACCAATTTACATCGCTGGAAATGGTCCGAAAACTCGCCAATTGACTGGAGAATTAGGAGATGGATGGTATCCACTTTATCAACCTCCTTGGGTATATAAAAAAAATCAAGAGAGAGTGGCTGATGCTGCAAAGAAAGCTGGTCGGGATCCTTTGGAGATTGATTATGTATATGATTGTTTTGTGGCAATCGATGATAAAAATCCGGAAAATGCAATTAAAAGGTGCGAATTCTTTAAGGTATCTTACTTACTCAATACTTCAATACTCAATGAAGCTTATCCAAATATAAATTTATCCAGTGATTTAACAATTCATAATTTTGATATGAGCAGTGAGGGTGCAATGGAGTTATTAAAATATTTAGACCAACTACCCAAAACTATTCTTCAAGATTTTAATTGCTTGGGCACAACAGATGATGTTATAGCAAGCATAGAGAGATATAAAGAAGCCGGAGCAACACATTTGACAATTATGAATCGAGGGCCAGATGTGAACATAGTCTATGAAATCTTTAGAGACAAAATTATTCCCTATTTTAAAGATTTAGAAAAATAATTCGTTTTTCTTTTTTTTGAATGAGTTGAAATAAGGACTTTAATTAAATCAAAATAAAAAATTTGTGAAAATATTTTATAAATTAAAATCAATTAAGTTTTTTATTGATTTTTAAATATAGAGAATTGAGATAATTTAAGATAGAGAAAATTTGGAAGAAATCATTAAAGATGGCTACCAAAAACGAATCAAAAAATAATTGGGATTTTTTCAATCGAATAATTACAGATGTTGATGAAAACTGGAATATTATCCAATGTATTAGTTGTGGGAAGTGTGTTGGTGATTGTCCAGCGAGTAAAATCTCGGATTTTAATATTCGGAAAATAGTTGAAAAAGTTTTGATTGGAGATGAGTCAATTTTAAAAGAAGAAGACATATGGTATTGCTTTTTATGTAACAAGTGTTCAAAAATTTGCCCCAAAGAGGGTATTAATATACCTTTATTTATCTTATCACTTAGAAATGAAGCTTTTAAAAAAGGATATAATATTCCTCAATTGAAGAAATATGTTAAAATGTGTAAAAGGTTTTTAGAAAATGGTACTGTAATGAAAGAATCTGATTTACCTACTGAAAGAATTGAAGAGATAAAAAAGATCTGTGAATTTGCGAGAATCAAATATCTTCATAAAGCAAGCAAAAAAAATATTGGAATTGAAGAGTAAATATTGGAGTTTCGATCAAAAAGATGGAGGGTTATATTAAATCAGTTGTTTTGGATACAGATGAGATTTTACAAACTTATAATGATAATCCTTTAGATTTTTTTAAAGATAAGAAAATATGTTTATTTAAAGCATGTTTAGAATATTATTATCCCGGGATAAGAACTTGTTTAAAATCGATGTTAGAAGACTTTGATCTACAAGTTTCTACATCTTTGGAGCAATCTTGCTGTTCTGGAACTTTTCTCCAGAGAAATTTAATAACTAGAGCTCAGTTCGCCGCAATTAATGAGAGGAATATTGTATCTATAAATGAAATAGCAGATATATTGATTGTTTCTTGTAATGGTTGTTACCTTTCGTTATTAAGAGGACGTAAATTTTTAAATTCGAAAGATATAAGGGAAAAAACAACTAAAATTTTAAAAGAATTTAAAAAAGATATCTTATTCTCTCCAAAATTGAAAATAGTTCATATCTTAGATTTCCTACATTTAATTAGAGAACAAATTGGAGAAAGATTAAAATATTCATTAAATGGGTTAAAATGTGCTGTACATTATGGATGTCATTATCTTAATTTATTATTAGATAAAAAAGATATCCATAGTTTTATTGCCCCCAAAAATAAATTAGAAGATATTTTAACTATTTTGGGTGGTTCTATTATAGAGTATCAAGAACGAGATTCATGCTGCGGGTGGGGAGCATCTCAAAACGTAATACATCGAGACGAAGCACTTCAAATTACTTTTAATAAATTAAAAAGTGCAGAAAGTGCTGGAGCTGAATTATTAGTTACTAATTGCCCAACTTGTCTTTATTCTCTTAATAAATTCAGGGATGATATGAAAGATCTTTTCGGTGAGTCTCCACAAATACCAGCGGTTCATATAAATGAGTTAATTGGAGTTCTTATGGAATATGAGTGCGATAAATATTGTATTGAGAGAATATTACCCCTTATTGAAGAATTAAAAATATAACTTCTTTTCCCATTTATCTAAACAATTTGAGAGAAAATTTTATTAGCTTGTTGATACACAACATTATTTGATGGTAATTCAAGTAATGATTTACCGCTTAAATTGAACTTTTGAATTTCACCATCATAGCTAAGGAATCCAAGCAATTTCATGTGATTCCCTAAATTTTTTTCAAAACTTTCTATGAATAGGTTTTTGTTTTTTCCATTAAATCGATTACCCAAGACCCATATATTTTTAAAGTCTAAACTAACTTCATCTTTCACTTCAAGAATTCTCTGTAAAGTGTGAAAACTCATTTTACTTGGGTCAGTAACTAAAATCAAATCATCTACATCTATAGAAGTTTTTCTCGCGAAAAATTCTAAACCAGCTGGTGAGTCAATAATAGTAATTTTATAATTTTCAGCTAAAATCTTTATCAAATGTTTTAAAATATTGTTAATAGAACAGTAGCATCCTTCCCCCTCAGATCTCCCTTGAATTATAAGGTCAAAATTATTAAATGTAATAATATGTCTAAATACTTCTTCCTCTACTAATGATTTTTCCGATAAATATGGAGGTATTTCTTTTCTTTCTAATTTTCTACCTAATTCTGTGATTACCCCAGCAATTGTATCTCTAAAATTAGTTTGTTTATTTATTAGATCTGAGATATTAGCATCTGGATCTGCATCTATCACAAGGGTTTTTTGTTTCGGAAATTTAGAGATTAAATATTTTAAAAAAAGAATTGCGAGAGTTGATTTTCCAACACCACCCTTCCCTGCAAAACAAATTATTTTTTTATAAATTGCAATACCCTTTTTTTATTCTATAATTAAATCGAATAAAATCAAAGAATTAAATAATATAATTAAGCGTAAGTTAAAAAATTTAAGTCTCTTTAATTGCATTTCTTGGACAAGAATCAAGGCATATAAGGCAACCAATACATTTTTCCTTAGTAAATTCTAATTCATAGTTGTTAGTAAAATGTAATGCTCCAGTGGGGCATAATGATATGCAAGCACCGCAATCAATACAAAGTTCATTATCTACACAAACTGTACTTTTTCGTTCTACAGAAATACCTTCACTTTTAAAAGCTTCATTAACTTGATTCAATTTTTCAGAAGGAACATCGATGATCAAAGTTATTCCTTTTGGTGTTGTAGAAAATTTAAGAATATCAAATGAAATATTCATTTTCACAACATCTTGTAAGATTTTTGCATAATCCTTAATACTGTCAATTATTCTGACAGGTATATTAATATTTATAATAGTCATTTTAGCAACAACTCCTCGGAAGTGATTAATCCAATTACTCTTTTATTTTTATCTATTACTGGAAGTCCATTAATATTATTAACTCTCATCTTTCTCGCTGCAATATCAATGGGTTCATCATCTGTAGTCGTAATAACTTTTTTTGTAATGATTTCCGATAAGATTTCTTTATTTTCAGCAATAGCACGAGTAATATCAAAACTTGTAACAATTCCCTTTAAAATACCTTCATCATCAATTATGGCCACATGATTTTCATTTTCTTCAATAATTTTTTTTGCAACTTTATTAATACTATCATTTAGATGGCATATTAGAGCTTGTTTTCTGAAATCTTTCACAAATTTTTGTGTTCTAACTTCCTTCATTGGTTTAAATGAGGTATCTCTTGGAAGCCTTTCAGCAGGTGGATTTAAGAAAAATTTACCTTTTTCAATCCAATTTTTTAATTCATTAGCAACTTTTCTTGCCATATAGAGAGATGAAAGTGAAGACACTTTAACCTTCTTACCCTTAATCTCGATGGTTCCGCTTTTCAATTCTTTATAGTTAATCTCCCTTATTAAGGGTTTATCTCTTCTTGGAATACCATAATCAACAATCTCCGTTTTAATATCTTCATCTTTAATTGCAGTTTTTCTTGCAATATTTTCATTTAATATTGGGATTGGAATTCCTAAACCAATGTAAATACTTGAACCATATTTTTCAAAATTAACTCCTTTCAGATATTCTGCGTTCATTTGCTTCAAATCGCCCTTTACAAATAATGATCCTAACCTTTTTATTGGATCATGCTGAGTTCCTTCCCCAATAACATATCCAATACCTCCACCTAAAAAAATTCTGGTTCCAATACCAATAGTTTCATAATCGGGATCATTACATAAAGGATTTAAACATCCTGCTCCTGAAAAGGTTGCATTTCCAAAATTTGGTAGAAGTTTTCCCATATATGTATATAAAGTACGATTTGTGCTATTTACTGCACAATCATACCTTTGATATGCATTCCTAGGATTTACCAAGATCGCTTGATTTATCTCGTCGATTGTAAAATAAGTGTCAACTTCTTCCTTTGGATAGCAATCAGTAGTATATGAAGTACCCCTTAAATGAATTGGTTTTCTACTTACTAAATCCTCGATAACATGACCTCCACCGTATTCAAACGGTCTTTTGTCGTTCATGCGTGTTACCCCAATATAACAATCTACTGCAGCGTTCCCATGATAAGCATGTACTCCATTTAACCATAAATGTTCGAATTTAATTGGAGGATCTGAATGCCCAAAATTCAAGAAAGCTCCGCTGGAACACATCGCACCAAATGTTCCCGTTGTAACTATATCGATTTCCTCTGCAGCTACTTCAATGCCTCTTTGTTCAACAATATTGATCATCTCCTCAGCAGTAACTACTACTGCTTCACCAGTTTCGATTTTTTTATTGATCTCTTCATAAGTTTTAATCATATTATCACCTAATTTCTGTTATTAATGGGAATTGATATATCAATTTTACGATTATTATTTTTAAACTAGAAAAAAAGATTTCTTTTATAAAAATTAAATCTCAAATATAATTATAATAACGAAAACATTAAATTTAATAACTATTAAATTGATTTACCTTCCTTACAAATACTTTTTTCTAAAATACATTATTTATTTTTTATTGTCAAGATAAATACTTTTTAGAAATGAAATAGCAGCGATGAAATAAAAAATTAAAATAGTATGAAAGAATTAGACGATTTGGACGAGTTTGATAGATCAGTTTTATTTGCTTGTTGCGACGCAAATAATTATAGTTTAAGCTCGCACGTACCAATTGAAGCAATTATTAGAAGAATTAAAGGGATAAATTCAAAAATAATTAAAAAAGTTATTAAGATGTTAGTTTCCAACGGTTTTATTTTAAAACATCCAACAAGAAATCAAATGACCTATCAACTCAGCAAAAAAGGATTAAATAATGGAAATAAAATAAAAAATAAAGTAAAATGAAGAATAGAGATGATTTTATCTAACCATACAGAATATTCTATTTCAGTAGAAAATTATATATATTGGATTTCCCTTACAATAAATAGAGATATTGAGTGAAAAAAAATGCAAAATATTGCTAATCAAATTAGAAGGAAAAAAGCTTGGAAAAATAAAAAACGTATTTATGGGATCATTTGTAAAAATTCTGGTTTTACTAATTATAAATTGAGTAAAAAAATTGGTTGGACCACTGGAAAAGTCGATTATTACCTTAAACATTTACTTAAAGACGGATTGATAAAAAATGAAACTAGTATTGTTAATGGAAGGGTTCATAAGACATACTTCTCAAAGACCGTAAAAGAATTTATTAATTGGGATGAAATGACGAATACCAAATTCGGATAAAATGATAAAATATTAGCGTTTTATTTCATAGTTATAATGTTTTATCGAGTTGCATTTCATCTATTCTGAAGGATTTGTTCAACTTTAGAGAGCTACTTTAATGCCTTATTGTTCAACAATATTAATCATTTCTTCATCAGTAACTATCACTGCGTCACTTTTTTCAATTTTTTTATTGATTTCTTCGTAAGTCTTTGTCACATAATCACCTTATAGTTAAAAGAAATTGAAGTTGGTATATTAATTTTGAAATTATCATTTTTAATTTAGATAAAAATATTTCTTTTATAAATATTAATCTGAAAATTATGCATAAGAGTTATAAATCAAAAATAAAAAATAGATTATTGAGAGATAAAAAAAATTTAATTCTAATATGTGGCCTAATTTAAAAGAAATTAAAAATTTGAGAAAAAAACTAAAATTAAGCCAGAAAGAATTAGGGATAGCATGCGGCATTTCTCAACCGATAATATCTAGAATTGAACAAGGCAAGTTAGATCCTCCATATAGTAAAGCGAAGAAAATTTTTGAGTATTTAGAAAGTTTAAAGCCTAATGGAAGAAAATCAGAAAAAAAAGCTAAGGATATTATGACTAAAGAGGTAATTTTTCTCAATTCATAATCAATGGTTAAAGATGCAGTTGAGTTAATGAATCAAAATAAAATCTCACAACTGCCGATTATAGAGGGTAGCAATAATCTAGGTAGTATTACAGCGAAAAAGATTCAAAAACTTATAGCGGATAATCCTGATATGATAAAAATAAATGTAATGCTTATAAAAGAACTTCCATTCCCAGAAATTCAAAAAGATTGGGATGTGAAAGAGATCTCTGATTTGCTTGTTAAATATAATGCAGTATCAGTAAAAGAATTCAATACTTTTATCGGTATTATTACTAACGCAGATTTTTTTAAAATTATATAAGTTAGCAATAAATTTTTTTTATTTCTTATTTATCTCGATTTCTTATTGGTTTTTTTAATTTAAGTGGGGATTTGATTCTAAACCATCTATCAATGTTATAAAATTTTGTCTTAGGAATTCTTATTCCGAATTTTGTTTGATATATTCGTTTCCAAATACCTATAAGAAAAGGTGTAAAAGCAGAAATGAGCATTAAATAGAGACCTATTCCAAAAGAAAACAGTCCAAAATTTCTGTATAAAGATGAAGGGTCATTAAAACATCCAAAATAACCTAAGGATAAATAAATTACATATAAGGGATAAATAATTTTAAATAAGCTTGAAAGCATTGGTTTCTTTAAACTTAAATGAAAATATAGAATCCATGAAATAACGAATACCAATGTTAAATAAGGAGCAAGTTCTCCAACTTTAAGATCCCAAGTATATACATTATTATATAAATATTCATTTGTCCAAATTAATCCACTTGGATTAGATACGATCATTGGAAGCATTAATGAGATAAAAAAGATCAATTCCGTTGCTCCCATAATGGAAAAGTATATAATAAAATATCTCTTACTTTTCTGTTGAATATTTACTTTTAATTCGATAAAATTTTTCTTGAGTTCAAATTGAGTACTTATATCTAATTCGCTAACATTTTTCTTGTATTCCCTCCAAATTATAAATCCAACAGGAAGAAAAATGAAACTGATAAGTAAAATGTAAAAGGGAATTGTTAGGTTGCTAATAATCAGTCCTGCTGTATAAATTCTCGAACTAAACCAAATGTTTTCTTCACCTTCTAAGTTAACAATAATATAATAATCGATTTTCGAGCTAACAATTCCTGGCTCTAAAATCCCTGTCCAAATA
This sequence comes from Promethearchaeota archaeon, assembly GCA_030606485.1. GTDB lineage: Archaea > Asgardarchaeota > Lokiarchaeia > Sigyniarchaeales > SOKP01 > 6H3-1. The sequence continues at coordinate 23,248 of JAUWGH010000008.1, forward strand.
TTATTATCAAATTTTTTAAGATATAATTCTTCCCAAGAAGTTCCTATTATATCAACATATTTATAAACAACTTTAACTGATTCTATATTTTCATTAGTATCTAATTCTACTTGAATTGTTAAAATATCTCCTAATAAATCATATCCTTTTTTTGTGTCTTTAATATCAATTTTAAGTGGAGTTGGGCCATCATTTAAAATATAATTAATAAAATATTTTGTAGTATTTTCATAATGAGGAAATCCATGGTGTCCATTAGGATATATTTGAAGATAAGACTCGTTTTTTTGAACTGTGCTGTAAGTTTTATTAATGGAAGAATAATGGAACCATTCATCTGTTGTACCAACTTGCCACAAGATTGGTGGTAATATTTCCGACTTTAAATAATTGGTTGGATCAATTCTGAGAAGTAGATTTTCCCACAAAGAAACAGGAATATTGTCTGAGTTTTCTCCCAGAATCCAAAAAAGTAGTTTTGTGCGATCTGTTATAGTCTTTTCAAAATCACCTACGAAACAATAAGGTAATGCACCCCTAATACGTTCTCCACAGATACTTGATAACCACATGGTATTTAATGCTCCATATGAAAAGCCAGTTACCATAATTTCAGAATTATTTACTAACGTAAGATTTTCTAATACTCTTAGTCCTTGGATTGCTCCACATAAAGTCAAATAACCATGAATTGATTTGTTATATTCTCCTGGAAAAAACATATTCTGGGGAGTAGGTTGCGCTCCTTCAGATTCTCCATGTCCTGGATGAGAGTGGCACAAAACTATAAATCCCTCTTCTAAATAGGGAAGAGCTAATGGCCATTTGGAATTAAACGAGGCATTAGCATTTGCATCAATGCCATGCATACATAAACATCCTGGATTTTTACTTTTAATTTCTTTAGGATAAAGAAGGTATCCGCTAAGAGTTATAATTGATGGATTCGCTCCGACCCAATTTGGCGAATCAAATTGAATTTTTTGAGCGATAAATTCACTCTCTACTTTAGTATAGGAGTTAATATATTTTATAGTGGAATTTTTTCCAAGTATGATATTTAAAGGTGTATTATTGACGCGCTTAATTTCACTCTCCCAAAATCTTAAAATATTAAAATCATTAGAATTAGAGGTCTTCATTGGTATAAAATTATCTGGTTTATTAATATTCCCGATAGAGAGATAATAAAAAAAATTCAACCCAATTGAAAGAACGTAAATAAATATAATGGAATATAAAATTATAATGTTGATTTTTCTATTATTTCTTAAATCCATCATTAATCAAATCTAGTTTATGAGAAAAAATGATAATTTTATGTATTAATTTTTAAAATTCTTCTCTATTTCAGAAAAAATGTAATCTTATTATTGAATTTTTATTTTCTTATATATTCTGCATATTTTATAGAATAACAGTATCAACATTTATTTTATTAATTAGTTCACTTATGAGATCAGTTTCTAGTTCGGTTGTAATTTCAGTTCTAATTCTATTTCTCGGTTTTAATATGACTTTAGGTTTTATTATGATAGCTTTTCCATATATGGAGCCAATCTATATTTTAACATATCATAGTAGTTTGTATATACAAATTTTTGATTTTCCAGAGGTTAGATATTACGATTTGTCTTTTTTGTTCCTTATAAGAACATGGTTAACACCGACCCTAATAAGCGGAATTTCTGTTCAATTAATCTATATAGGATTTGATTTAACTCTTTCATATTTTATTTTTAATCTGCGTGAATTGTGATTAAAATTAAATCCTAACAATTCCCGTTAATAAAAAAAAATTAGATTGGCAATGAAAAAACTCAAAATCAAGAATAAAAAAAAATATTAAAAATTTATTATAATTTTACAATTTTACCTTTTTTATCGAGGAATATAGCGATTATAGTTATGAGAGCAATCATTAGTATGCCCACTAGCAAATCCATTTCATATCCTATTATATCCGAAATCAAGAATTCAAGAAGGATAGCTATAATATAAATAAGGAAAGGGCTCTTTCCATAACTGTCTAAGACTATTATTGGTTTTTGCAATTTTTTATCAATGCCAATAAATATAAATGAAAGTAAAATCGAAACTCCCATGCTTATTATGATATAAGTTAATGTAACTTGGCGTTTATTAGCGTACCACTCTGGAATAAGTGATATTAATAAACCTCCTATGAAACAAATAACGCCTACAATAACATAAATTTGATATTTTTTCTTCTCAGTGTAATCTTCTTTTAAGATTAATATTTCACCCAGACAAGTTGCATAGATCATAAGTACTGAGAATCCAAAAATAGTTCCTAAGATTCCCCCATGAACAGATGCAATTGCATATTCTCGCCATCCGAAGTATAACATAATTTGATAAAAAATTAATATTCCCGAAGCTATAATAGCTCGAATTCTAGGACTTAACCAAAGAAAAGGTAAAGCAATAAAACCTACAAGTCCCAATGATGGAAGAACATCCCATACAACTATAATCATACCATCTTCTATTTTAATAAAACTCCCTTGATCAATAAGAATTACAAGCAATCCGAGGGCCAATATAACACCATATCGTATAAAAATATGGCTAACTGCTTTTTTAACACCATCCCTCTCTTTTCGGTGGAAAAATGAAACCGGCATAAGTAATCCCATAATGAATATAAAAGCAGGGGCGCCTACATCGTAAAAATTCATCATTGTTGTTGTTCTTTGGTTTTCAGGATGCGCAAGAAAAAATCGTGCTGCCTCACGAATAGCAATTGGAAGAAATTCGGTTACAACTAACAAGATCATTATAAACCCTCTTGCATGATCTATCCAATATAATCTTTTGGATGCTTTTTCTTTCAATTCTGATGCTACTTCTTTTGATTCTGACATATTTATTCAGCAAAATTTTTTTTAATTAATTAATTCCTAATTTAAAATTTTTATATTTTAGATTAGTGTTAAAAACATATTTAAACTTTAGAAGTTCTATTTGGAAAATTTATTATTCGCATTTAGGAGTAATTACTATCAAATGAGGCTTGTGTTTCTGCAGTTTCTAAAAAAGAAAATTTTAATAGACTGATATAAATAATTAATAGAAAAATAGAAGCCCATAAATTAAAAGGGAATATTTGATAAGTTAAGAAGAACAACCCAGACAACGGAACAACAAGTAACGCTAAAAGAAAATATCCAATTTTGAAATTCTTTATCAATCTTGTCACTTTTAAATTAACTCTAGAATTAATTGTTATTAAGAAAATAGATAAGAATGGCGCTAAGCTTACAATATGATGATCCCAAGAATCAAAATAAACTAATAACATGATAATCATTCCCATAATTAAGCCCTCATTAATACCAACATTAGAATTTTTTTTAAAAATGTAAATTAAGAAACCAGGAATAGCAACGATTAATACAATAATGATGGGAATAATAAATTTACTACTCTGGATTCCCATAATATAGAAAAGATTTAAAATAGCTCTTGTAATGCTAATAGAATTATTAATTCCTTCCTCCGTATATTCGCCAGAGAAATTAATATCTATAAATCCTTGCCACAAAGTAGGATATAAAATAAAAAATAACACGGAAATTAATATTGGAATAATTACACCAAATAAGCGCAAACTCGATCGTTTGAAATCAATTTTTAATTTCTTATTCTTCCTATTCCAATTGATGATAATTATAAAGGGAATAATGAAAATTGCTAAAGGTTTAATTGAAATACTTATTCCTATTAAAATACCACCTAAAAACTCATAAATTAACGAATTCTTTAAAAAGAAATATAACGCCAGTAATAAGAAAACTGTGATAAGATTATTAATTTGACCTAAAGCATAATTCATAAAATGCGGAAAACAGAGTAAATAAATTGTAATATACTTAATAGAACGTGAATTTAAATCATTTTTTTTTGAATTTAATCGATTTAATTGTATTTTTGCTGCATTAATATAGATTATATAGCAACATGCAAAATTTAAAAACAAACTAAAAATCTGAAATACAAAATAACCAATTTCTAAACCCATCATCGAAAATGGTGTAAAAAAATAGGCAGAAATTGGAAAATATCTATATGGAAAGAGATAATTAGATTGATTATATAAATCATTAATATCTTCAATAATTATTTTACCTGCATTAAAATAGGTTAGAAAATCACACGTTTCAGAAAATCCAGCAAAATAGAATAACATAAGAGAAATTATCAAATAAACACAATGAGTTCCTATACCTACAAATAAAAATCTTTTATCCATTTTAATATATTATTAGCCCTAACCTTAATTTATTTTGTTTTTATTTTAATTAGAAATCTAAGGTTTTTTAAAAGTTCATAAAATTAAATATTGTTTTTTAATAGAATTATTAAAAAAATTAAAAAATTAAAAAAAAAAGAGAATTTAATATTTTTATTCTACACTTTCAGCTTTTTCGACTTCTTCTACTTTTTCGACTTTTTCTCTCTTGCCGAGTTTTTCTTGAATTATTACCAAAAGCCATGGTATAAGTAAAGTAACTGCTAATGCTACTATTACGTATTTAAAAAATTTCCAAATTTGAACATCTAAAGGTATTAGGCTTAAAACTAAATACAAAACAATAGTAATTACAAGCCCTATAGCTAAATTGATAATTCTCTGTTTATTATCAAGGTCTTTCGGATTATAATGTATTTTTTCATTTTCAATTAAATAACCTACTGATAATCCGGTTAAAGCTCCGCAAGCCCTTCCATAATCACCTAGACCCGTAGGAAAGATCAGCAACGCAACAATAAATAAAACTACAGGAATAGCTACAGCTAGTATTAGTTTTATTTTCAAATCAAATGTGTTTATTTTTTCAGTAACAAGTGGTTCTAAATTAATAAATAATAGCAAAAAGCTTATTCCAATTAATAATCCACCAACGATATCCTCAACATCATGAACTCCTATAATCTGCCTCGAAATTGCAACTAAATATATTACAACTAGAAAAATCCAAGGAATATATTTATACCACTTCTCTTGTGCATAATTCTTTTGAGTATGAAATGCGAGATATCCATATGTTGCCGTGGAGCCTTGCGCATGTCCCGATGGAAAACCATAGCCGTCAGCGTTGGCTCTAGCATTTGATGCAGGTCTAGGATCCTTATATATATCTTTTAAAAACGAGTCCAAAAAACTCGATCCTAATAGAACAAGCATTAAATTCTTCGCAAATCGTTTATCATATATGAAAAATAAAGCTGCTCCGATTATAATATAAACTAAAGCATCTCCCAAATAAGTGATGGCAGTAAAAATATAATATACAACATCATTGTTAACTAAAGTATCACCAAACCACGTGTTTAATCCAGCAACCATTAGCATTAATCCAACTAAAGCAATACCAAGCGTAATTTCGAGAATTAAAATATATGTTTTTTTAGATAAGATTTCTTCTTCACTCAATGGTTTTTACCAATTTTTTTTTTATAAAATATATTGAAAATTAATAGTAATATTATTTTCATTTTATTATAATACTATTGTCAATTTAATTGATTACCTACTAATAATCAAATGAAAAGTATATTGAATTTTTTGAATTTCTTTAAAAATTATAATAATAGAATTTTATATGATTCAATCGTTTTTGATTTTATGGAGATAGAAATATATGTTATTAGATATTAGAAAAAGATTGGAGGTAAAAAATGCTCATTTTTCCTTTGATTTGGATTATATTTCCAATTGTATTAACTGTCATTCTTTTGAGTTCGTGGCTATTGGCAAGAATGAATAAATTGGAAAACAAGGTTTTGCGAAGTGGATTCATAATAGCAGGTGCCATTATCGGATTCTTTGCGTTTATTTTACCTTTTTTTGAACAACTGTGTTTTCAAGATATAATTTTAAATTATGTTATTGGAATACTCTTAACAGTGTTTGGTTTGATCGCACGTGTGTATCCAATGATTTATCTCCGGAGGAAAGGCACTACTACAGCATTGAGCAAGGTGACAGAAATAATCGACACTGGGCCTTATGGAATAATTAGACATCCTCAATATGCAGGAGGAATCCTCTTAATAATTGGATGGTGTCTTATCTGGGGATCGATCTTTTGTCTGTGTTTAGTCCCATTAATTGCTTTATTGACTGTTATACAAGCATTAATTGAAGAAAAGTATATTTTAGAAAAAAAGTTTGGTAATGCATATTTTGAATATAAAAAGAGAGTAGGTATGTTCATTCCAAAAAGAAGAAGACAATAGAAATTAAATTATTTCCAATATAAAAACATCTAGTCTTTTCATAAATTTAATTTTGAATTAATCTAATGATCAAAAAAGGAAAATGTATTTTTTGTTGTTGCCTAAAAATAATAAAAAACTCATAGATTATAATTAATAGGTTAAAAAGAAAACCGAAGGAATTCGGTATCTCTTTAAATTAAGTATAAGGAGGAGATCCCGTGCAATGATTTCACGAGAAGAGGGCGAATTTTGGGCCTCATTCGCGAAATGCGTGAGTCTATCCAATGTTTTAAGTGCATTTATTTAAAAATGCTTAAGATACTTAATTTCCTTCAGTATGAAATTGTTTTTTGAAGTAATTAAATTTTACAAAACATATTATTGTTCGTATCAATCGTAAGACAATAATTTTACAATAAAATTTCATTGCTTAATTAATTTAAATTCTCATTAACTGCATATGATTTATAAAACATCTTATATATGAGATTATCTGTTTTGTCAAATAAGGGTTTTAGAATTTGATGTAATTGTTTTTGAATTTCCCATTTCGAAATCGAATTATTCACATTAGAGGTATATTTTTTGCAAACTTCTTTTGATTTAAGAGTAGCAATTTTTCCGATTTCGCTTAGATTTTTATGAATTTTATTATTTTCATTGTATTTTTCTATTGGAAACTCTAATGCTTTTTTGAAAATATGGCGCGAACTTTTTCTAATTTTGATTTGCTCGGAAAATATGGGAGAATTTAAAATTGCTGTTAAGTAATGAGCTTCATTAATATTAGTTGTATCAAGAAAGCTCAGATCACCTGTAATAATACAGTCGCCAGTAATAACTGCTGCGTTTAACATTGAACCTGAATTGTTATATACTACTTTAATATGCGAAAATTGTCTTTTATTTAACAATTTATTCCATCGATTTAAGTTTTCCATTAAGGATTTATGTTTAGTAGTTTTTTTTTTATATTTCAAGTATTTTTGATTGATTAATTCGTAAAATAATGAACCATATTTTGATAAAGCTTTAGGGTCCCAAGTTAAATTATTTTTCTCAATGGGCAAGAAGACGCTGTAGGTATGAAAGATATTAAATTTTACCAATTCAGTACTTTTTACACATTTAAAGATATATTTTTTTTCAATAATTTGATTTTGGTATTCTATCTTATTCCAAGGAGATTTTGCTTTTTTGAGAATTTTTTTATCCAGGTTAATAAGAGCCAATGTGTTAGATTTCTTCTTAAATTTTATGAATATAAGATTTCGTGGATTTAGGTCAGCACCTTTATGAAACAAGTCAAAATAATGAGATTTGGCATATGGATACATTTTATTTTTAATTTCTTTTGGAATTAGCTTTTTCACATAAAATTTTCCGCTTTTTTCGACAACTGCATAAGGGATATAGATAACTTCCTTCATTTTCACTATTTTAAAACTAGAATTTGATTTTTTAAAATCAAAATGTTCGACGGGTATTTCTCTTTGCTCAAGTTCTTCCCTACTTTTATTGTTATTTAGTTTATCTTTAATTGCAAATAAACAAATAAAATCTACATTAAAGATTTTTTTAGTAAATTTCCAGATTTTAATATTTCTAAACCCACGGAATGTTCTAAATCGGTCATTATGACTTCCTGTGATAATTCCGGATGTTATTACAAAAAATATTTTACCCTTATTTTTCAAGTAGAGATTACTGCATTGATAAAAAAACACAGCAGATAAATCTAAATTCAGAATATTCTTAGGGGATGGTTTTATTTGTAAATTTTCGACTAGAACCTTTAATTTATTTTGTTCTTTTAAAGATTCTAACGAGCCATATGTCAGCCAAGGCGGATTTCCGATTATTAAATCGAACTTATTTTCGATATTTTCCTCCAGAAATAATGAATCACGCAATTCTATATTTATTTTACAATGTGGAATTAAATCCTTGATTAATAGGAAAATATTTATTTTGGAAATAAATACTGCAAATGGATTCAAATCGTATCCATAAATATTATTAATTGCTGAAATTTGATTCTTTAAGGGGGTATCTTTTGATATAATATATTTAATTAGCTCAATAATGAAAGTACCAGAACCACAAGCTGGGTCTAATACTTTATCCCCAAAATCATAGGATTTGATAATCATTTTTCTGGCAAGATAAGAAGGAGTGTAGAACTCCCCCATTGAATGCCTTAAAGTAGCAGAAATCAATTCTTGATAAATATGATGGAATAAATCCTCTCTGAGGATTTTAATATTGAGAATTGAATTATAAATATTATGGAGATTTAAGACCAATTGCTTTATCATATCATTTATTTCTTTTGGGTTATTTTCTACATTTAAAAATATCCAATTACGTAGATTCCGTTCAAAATCACTGAAATCGTTAGCAAAATTATTCAATAAACCAAAAATATTTTTTAAATCAATAAGTTCAAATTCAATTTTGCTCAAAACAACTCGGATTAAAATTATTTTTATTAATAAGGTTAAATAAGTGTGTGTAAGAAATAATTCTTTATTACAGTTCTTCTCACTATAAATTTTGATGAATATATTTTTCCATTCGTTAAATTCTTCATTGTTTTGAAGATTATGTAATCCAAATAGAGAATCTAAGATTTGGTATGTATTTTTAAAAATATCTGAATGTATTCCAAATAAATGAGCGATTAATTCTCCAGAGAGAGCTCTTGTTTCAATCAATAAAAAATCCTTTGACTTTTAGTTTTTATATTAATTATTACTTTTTATTAAGATTTTTATTATTTTTTATTTTATTAATATATAATAACAATGCAGTTCAAACTATGCGAATCGGTAAAAAATGGATTTAAATTTGGTTGTCAGATATGCGGAAACTGTTGCAAAGGTAAGAAAAAAGGTTATATTTTTATTTACAAACCTGATTTAGAGAAACTATTTGAATATTTTAAATGTACAACTGAAGCGGAAAAATGTGAATTCGCAAAAAAGCATTTAGAGATTATTTCGCAAAAGTTTGTTTATAAAGATAATAATACAGATGTAAAGAAGAACTATTATTATGATACTCTTGTCTTTAAGTTAGTTGGAGAAAATGAAGAGTGTTGTTTTCTTGGAGAAAATAATATGTGTAAAATTTATTCAGTTCGGCCTTTTCAATGCATTTCATATCCAGTTTGGCGTATAATTCTTACCCTAAAGAAGAATTGGGATGAAAATTTAAAAAAATGTAAAGGAATTAATATCACTAATGGAGAATCTTACTCTCGAAAAAGGATTTTGGATATTTTAAAGAAAGAATTTCAATTAGAAAAGAAATTTTTCTTAGAGATGAAAGGCAATAATTTCAAAATAAAGGAAGTTTATTCATTTTTAAGAAATATCAATAAAGATTAGATTTAGATATTATTTACCATGGAACTTTCTTTAAATCGAGATAATATGCAACAACATTTGAAAAAATTGCTACTAATGGTGTTGAGATAAAAATAAAAATTATAAAATACCATGGTATGGGAAAAATCGGATACACCATAATAACTGAGAAAGCAATAAAATCTAATTGATCTATCAAAAAGATTTGTCCACCTCTTTCTTTTCCCATCCGTCTTTTTATAAAACTACCAATTAAATCTCCAATTGGTGCCCCTATACTCATAAGAAGAATTCTTAAGAGAAAATTATTAAATTTATCTCTAATTTCTACAAAAAAGAGTATATCCTCTTGACTAAAAAGCTTTAAAACAGTTGAGCTAAGTTCAAATCGATATATTGTAATGTCAGCAAGAGGAAAGTATATAAAAGAGGTAATCAAACAGATTAAGAAACTAAAAAATATTCCAATAATAATACCATTCCAAGTTTTTCCATCACCAAGAATTCTCTTGTTAGTGTTTTTATATACTCGACCTCCATCAATAGGATAAAGTTTTACTGGAAATTTTCCAGCAAATGTCATACACGCATTACTGAGAAAAGCTGGTAATAAGCAGAAATATGTCAAACCAAGAAGAACTAACCAATCAAAAATTGAAAAAATAAATATGATTAAGCAGAAATGGGTTATAAAAAGAATTCCAAAAATAATTATATATCTTTTAAGCCACATAAGATCTTCTTGCTTTAGATTCGGATCACTAAATATTTTTTCTAAAATAGAATCAAATCCTTTAAGTTATTGGAAGTTATATAAATTTTAATTAAGAATACAATCTAGAAAGTTTATTAATTATTTTTAAAATTAAGTTAATAATATTTAACTATTATAGAAAATAAATTAAATGTTTTATTATTCAAATTATTGTTTATAATTAGAAGGGGAAAAATTTGAAAATCGGAGTTTTTATTTGTCATTGTGGTACTAATATTGGAGGAGTATTAGATATTAAAGGCATAATGGAACATTTTAAGAGATATCCTGATTTGAAAGTTTTTGAAGATAAATATTTATGCGCTGAATTGGGATTAAATTTGATTGCGGATGAAATAAAGGAAAATAAAATAGATAGAGTAGTAATTGCTGCTTGTTCTTTCAAATTACACGGAGAATTATTTCGCAATTCAATTGAAAAAACAGGAATCAATAGATATTTGATATCTTTTGCAAATATTCGGGAACAAAATTCATGGGTCCATGCAAATGAACCCAAAAGAGCTACACAAAAGGCTATAGACCAAATTGATATGGCGATTGAACGAGTAAAATTATTAAAGCCATTAAAACGAAAAAAATCAAAGATTACACCTTCGGTTTTGATTATTGGGGGAGGTATTGCTGGAATTAAAGCGTCATTACAAATTGCTGATGCGGGATATAAAGTGTACCTTGTTGAAAAGGAGCCAACAATTGGAGGAAAAATGGCTTTATTTGATAAAACCTTCCCAACTCTAGATTGTAGCATATGTATTTTAGGACCTATAATGGTTGAGGTAAAAGATCATCCAAATATTGAATTATTAACTTATTCAGAAGTAGAAGAAGTATCTGGTTATATTGGAAGTTTTGAAATAACTGTTGAAAAAAAACCTCGATTTATTTTTGAAGATAAATGCGTTGGTTGCTTTGAGATATGTAGAGAAGTTTGCCCAATTGATGTTGAAGATACTTTTTTCCCCAGAAAAGCAATAGATGTTTCATATCCACAGGCAATACCACTAATTCCAAATATATTAGAAGAATATTGTATAGGATGTAAAGCATGCGAAATAGCATGTGGAGAACGGGAAGCAATTAATTTTTCTCAGACTAAAGAAACAAAAAAATTTAAAGTTGGTGCAATTATTGTCGCAACGGGATATAAAACATTCGATCCATCAATTTTGGGAGAATATAATTATACAAGATTTCCTGATATAATTACAGGATTGGAGATGGAAAGATTACTTAATACAGATGGGCCGACTAAGGGAGTGATTTTAAAACCTTCTGATAGTAGCATTCCAAAACATATTTCTTTTATATTATGTGTTGGCTCAAGAAATAAAAAACTAGGTCATGAATATTGTAGCCAAGTTTGTTGCAATTATTCTGTAAAACAAGCAATTTTGGCTAAAAAACAAATTAAAAATTTAGATATAGTAATATATTATACAGATATTAGAGCCATAGGAAAATTTTGTGAAGAGTTTTATAATAGAGCGAGAGAAGAATTTCAAGTTAGGTTTATCAAAAGTAATATTTCAACCATTATTAAGAGTGATACCACCAATAAATTATTAATAAGAGGAGAGAATATTTTAGATGATCATTTATTTGAAAATCCTACAGATTTAGTAGTCTTAGCTGTCGGAATCGAACCAGCTGAAGGAACGGAGGAATTGGCACAAATTTTAAATATTTCTACAGATACTTACGGATTTTTATTAGAAAGTCATCTCAAAGTTAGACCTTCAGATTCCTCAGTTAAAGGGATTTATATTGCAGGGGCAATTCAGTTTCCCAAGGATATTCCGAATAGTATTAGTCAAGCAGAATCTACTGCTTCTAAAACAATTTCTCTTTTAACTAAGGGAGAAATAGAATTAGATCCATTAGTTGTGCGATATAACCGTGATTTATGCGATTTATGTCGCTTATGTGAAAATGTCTGTGGATTTAATGCCATTGAGATTAAGGGAGACAAACTCACTATTATTAACGCTAATTGCGTAGGTTGTGGAGCATGCGCAGCCATGTGCCCAAAAAATGCATTGACAGTTCCAGGATTTACTAAAGAAGAAATCATAAAACAATTAAAAGTCATAACCGATAAAAAAAAAGAGTCACCTTTAATTGTGACATTTCTTTGTAATTGGTGTTCTTATCTTGGTGCAGACTTAGCAGGGACCAGTAAAATTCAATATCCAACCAATACTAGGCCAATTCATGTGATGTGTACCGCTATGATTGACCCCGCTTTAGTTTTTGAAGCTTTATTCAATGGTGCAGATGGTGTTTTAATAGCCGGTTGCCATCCCCAAGATTGCCATTATAAAACTGGATTCATTAAAGCAGAAAATAGATATGAAAGTATAATTTCAATGCTCGAAGAATTAAAAATAAATAATAATAGGGTTAAAATAATAAGTATTTCTGCAGGAGAAGGGCAGAAATTTGCTAATACAATTAGAGAATTTACTGAAACTCTCAAAACTTTAGGTCCGATATCTAAAGATCTTAAATATGTTAAAAAATATGAATAAAAATTATGCAAAACAAATCTATTTCTTATATAATAATAGCAAACCTTCTGTGGAGTTTCATCCCCATTGTTGTTTTAGATTTATTTGATGAAATTTCCGTTCTTATGGTTGTTTTTTTAAGATTTTTTGTGTCTGGAATTATTTTGTTAATTATTGCAATAATTCTGGTCCTAATTAATAATAAACTTACTTCAAATCCTCCAATTTCACTAAAAATACTATTCAATTTTATCTTTTTTAAAAATAAAGAATTTTTTCGAATGAAAAACATTATATATTTTGCGATAGTTGGATTTTTTGGAATAATAATACATTTAGTTTCTTATTTTCTTGCATTAAAACTGACTACAATATCATTAGTAATGGTAGGATTTCCGATTAGTATAATTATTATAGCTTTTTATGAACATGGGGTTAAAACAGAAAAATTGGATATTTTTAAAAGTTTGTATATCATAATTTTAATATTTTCAATAAGTTTGATTATTTTCGTTAAATTCCAAGAATCTATTTTATTTGGTACTGAAATTTCATTCGATGGATTAATTTATATTGTTATATTTGGAATTAGTTTAACTTTTTACCAAGTAGCAGTAAATCGAGACTCATATTCTAAAAAGGAAGTACTAGAAATAAATAAAAATAGATTTTATAAAATGCCTCGGCTCTTTATAAAGATTTCATTAACTTTTTTAACAGGAATTGGAATAATGATTCCTTCTATGCTAATTATTCAAATATTTCCCATTTTTCCTGCCTTAACACAGGAAATAAATCTATTTTTCAATCAATTTGTTGATATTAATTCAATTTTATTTCGCTGGGAAATTATTTTTTTGATAATAGGTGCAACTATAATTCCTCATTTCTTAATCTTTTGGGCTTCTGTTAAGTGGAATCCTTTTAGTCTTACATTTCCTCAGTGGAATTGTATCTTAACTATTATTGAACCTATTGGCGGACTATTTTTTGGAATTTTATTACTAAATGAATTTTTTCCTATAGAATTTTTTGTAATTGTATTATTTTTATTAATAATTGCAATAATGCTTAGATATATTCATGAAAAAACTAGTAAGATAAATGCTTATTTATTATTAAGCAGAAATGAGGTATCCTCAAAGAAGTTAGTTATTAAATTATTAAAAATTAATGGAATTTATGGTGTTGATTCATTAATTGGAACATATGATCTAAGGATTAACGTAAAAACAAATTCAATTTCATCATTTCACCATTTAGTCAACAATAAACTTAGGAATTTAAACGGAATAAAAGAGATAAAAATACTTTTTATTAATAAAATCCATAAATTGAATATATAATAAAATCTATAAAATAATCATGACACTTACAGCACTTATTTTCTGTCAAATTGAACATAAATCCTTAATTAAAGTTGTTGAAAAATTTAAAGAAATTCCAAAAGTCCAAAAGGTTTTTTCATTAACTGGAGATTATGATGTATTAGCAGAATTAATTGTTGATTCTACGGAGGAATTATATGAGATTTTTGCTAATAAAATTGATTTAATTGACGGAATTATTGAGACTAACACTCATATGATTATGAGTTCATGGAAAAAATAAAGGAAGTCCCTTTTAAAAGTGATTATTAACGCTTTTTTATTCTAAAACCTATGCTTAATATATTATTTATAAATATTATTTTTTCCTTTCTTTGCTAAGACATTCTCTCTCAGAAATTATAAAATAAACGAGAGAAATTTTTGTTTTTATATTCGTTCTCATTAAATTAAAATTAAATTAGTTTTTAATTTTTAAAAAGAGATGATAAATATACCAAAATTATTTTGTGAGATTTGTGGTTCAGAAATAAAGGTTCCAAAATGTTGTAATCAATCAATGATATTAAAGGAAGGTTATTTATTATGTTGTTGTTCAGAAGATTGTGGTCATCAACCCATACCAAAATGCTGTGGACAAAATATGACATATAAAGATATATAGAGTTTTATAATTCTATTTTCAATTAGAAGAGCTGAGTTATATTTAATAAAAATTAGGTATAATAATATTATATAAAAAATTATGTATTTTCAGAGACTTCTCATATTTTAAGATGATTAATAACTTGATGTCCAAAAAATCATTGACAACTGGTAAAATAAAGTTACATATCTTAAATCTTGGTGAATGTTCAAAGTGTAGTTTAGCTCTTACTTCATTTTTACTTCATAAAAAAGAAAATGGGTTTAAAAATATTTCACAAACAAATAATCCTGAAGATTGTAATTGTTTAATAATTACAGGATGTTTATTGAAAATCCATAGAGAGAAATTATTAGAAACCTGGCAGAGTATTAAGAAAAATCATATTATAATATCTTTTGGAGATTGCGGAACTGAGAAGCAAAAGATATTTAATGTTGAAGGTCAAAATTTTAAAAATTTAACAATTGATTCAGAAGATCTATCAGAAATAATTCCGATAGATTATATTATAGAAGGCTGCCCACCCGACGAAGAAAATGTAAAAAAAATATTTCAAGAGATACTAGGACAAAAAGTTTAAGAATCTAAACAGGAGCTCCACATGCCCTACAAGCCTTATCATTTCCTTTCATGGGCGCACCGCAAATTTTGCAAAAACTTAATGTAGGTTTTGTTTTTGGAGGTTTTAATTGAGTAATCGAAGTAATTTGAGAAGTTGTTGATCCAGCCGGAGACCAATATTTTGAGGGCTCTTTTTCTTTTTGCGGTTGTTGTTTTCCTTCAATTTCTATTTCAGGCCCAAAAAAACCTCCAGGTCTTATCTTTTTCTTAATAGTTGGTGGAGGTGGGGGAGAAGGTACCAAATCTTCAAAAGTTTTTGACTTTTCACCATTTATAATTATAAGATCAGCCTTATTATCATCTGAAATTTCTGTTTCGGAAGATATTGAGAGAAATTCTTCGGAACTTGAAGAAATCGGAGTTTTAACTGCTTTACCTCTTTTTTCCTCTAAAGTTTCAATATCTTCCTCAATAAGTTTTAATTGTTCAAGATTTTTTACTTTTTCGAGAACCATATTTTCCTCTAATTTTAATAGAGTACCACAACCTGCGCATCTAAAAATATGGATAAAACCAATATTTTTAAGCCCGGAATATTGAGCAGCGCAACATTCATGATATGCAGTATTGCAATTAAAACATTTGTAAGGAGTATCATTTTTATCTAAACATATTGGACAAATGGGCATATTACATATTGTGCAAGTTAATTCTTCTCCAGGTTCTGGAGAAAGTAAATCACTAGCCAATTTTTCATAAAATAGTTTATCTTCTGGTTGTATCTGTTTCTTAATTTCTCCAACAATAACATTTTGAATTTCTTTATTTTTTGCAAGAACATTCATAATGTTCATAAAATAATCCCTAGAATCAGCATAAAACATCCCACCAGTAGTTTCCATTGTAATTATTTTAAGTTTTACATCATCTGCATAAAATTTTTTATCTCCTACTCTTACGATATCTATGAAAGTTGGAAGAATCTTTACTTTACTTATAAGATCAAATAAGGTTGCTTGCATTTCTTCAGGGATTTCACTTGGACTATCTGTAATTACAATAATACGATAATTTGCAACACGTTTTTTTGCTTTTTTTAGAATTTCAGATAAAGTTAGAAACATCCCATTCTCAAATAGGCTTGTTTTATTTCTATAATTCCAGTTTTCAGATAAAATATTAATTATCTCTCCGTAAGATGTTTTATCCATTATTAACAATGGAATAGCATCTTCTTTAAATAACAGTAAATTAAATATTGTTAAAATATTGATTTGTTTCTTTTTTTCAATTAATTCTTTAATTCCTCTGAGGATTATCTTTTTTTTTAGGAAATCTGTTGTAATATCAATGAAAATGAATACATCTTCTTTCTGGAGTTCAATCATGTTCTAGCCTAGTAAATATCTCATACCAATTAAAAAAAATGTCTTATATTTTATAATAATACTTTTAATTAAAAAAAAAAATTAAGTTTTTTACAGAATTCTTTTAATAAATTTATTAAATCTTATTTATCTTCTCCTAAAAATTAAATTTATTGCCTTTCTAATCCTTTTATTAAAAATCTTTTTACCCATTTAGGTAAAATAAAGCCAATATAAAATTCTATCGAACTTGATATTAAAATTAATCTTGTAATGACTACGGTTATTGGAATTAATGAAATTGATGAGTCTAAAATCGCACCAATAGTGAATGAAAGAAATGCAACTATGAGAAATTTCCCTTTCAATTTAATTTCTTTGTCCTCTGACTTTAGTGATTCTCGAGCAAATAATAAGCCACTTATTAATAATATAACAATAGTAAATAACAATGTAAATGTGATAAAATCACCAAATTCTACATGAAATGGTCCTAGAAATGTTCCAACTAATGTAGAGTCAATAAAGAGTAATGTAAAAAAAATTATTTCAAAAATTACAGTCCAAATAAGACATAATATGAGTATCAACTTTTGTCTTGCTTTATACAAAAAATCCGTAATTACTATTAACCAGCAAATAATAAAAAGCGGCATAAAAACATTTCCTATAATGAGATAGGCTTCTTCTGTTAGAATAGAACTAAAACCTAAAATCATTATAAAATTAATTGAATCAGGAATCCAAGGACTCGCTATTCCAATCCACGAAATACCGACAAGGATTAATTCTCTTCTCTTATATTCAAAATATTTAAATAAAATTCGTAATCCTACAAATATAGAAATAATGGCAAAAATCAAACTAAAACTTCCTTGAAATACTTCTAACAAATCAAGCGGGAGAGTATAGGGGACAATCATTTGTATTTAACCTCAATTCTTTACGATAATATAATTTACTTTAATCTAAATAATTTATATTTTCTCATTAGTATATATGTTAAATAATTTAAATTTATTTCTCAACCTTAACCTAAAATTTGCCTGTAGATAATATGAAAATACATGAGCGATTTAAATTAAAAAAAAAATATAAAATAAAATTCCCTATCCTTTAAAATAATTTAGCACCTTCTTTAAACAGTTAAATGAAGTTTTAATTTTTTTAATGTCAGAAAAAATTGTAGCATTTTGGATTACAATATGTTTCAGGCCAACTTTAGCATACTCTTCGATTTTTCCAATAATTTCGTCTGGGGTACCAAATAGGAAGATATCTTCACACATTTTTTTTGGAATTTTCTCAATTGCCTCTAACGCTGTTTTTCGATCAATCCTAGTGGGTATAAAATCGAAAAGCCCTTTATAATTCTCACCTAGAGGGTGTGAAATACCATATTGTTCGAATTTTTCATGGGACATAACCAACCCAAGACATTTAATTAACGGAGTTTCAAGCATCTTTAGACAACCCTCATGATCCTCATCTAAAATTGCGTAACACCATAATGCTGGAGTAATATTATCTGGATTTTTACCTATCTTTTTTGCCGACGCCCGTATAATTTTTAGTCCTTTTTTATACGAATTGAGATCCAAATTTGCAGGTAACCATCCGTCTCCTAATCTTCCAGTTAATTCAAGCATTTTGGGTCCGTGTGCTCCAATCCATATTGGAGGATATTCCCCATCTTTATAGGGACCTATTGCAAGAATTGCATCTTTTAGTTTCCAGAACTTTCCATCGAAATCTACTTTTCCATCATTTTCCCAAAGAAGTTTGATAATCTTAATCGCCTCTTCCAACCTACTCACGGGTTTATTCCATTCAATACCGTATGGGATGACGTTTTCACCTTCACCAGCTCCGATACCAAGAATTATTCTACCTTTAGAGATATGATCTAAAGTTAAAAAAGATTGTGCGAGTACAGCAGGGTGTCTCCTAAAAGTTTCAGTTACAGATGTTCCCAATTTTAGTTTTTCAGTATTCCAGGCTGCAACAGCAATCGTAGTATAAGCTTCATAGAAGAAATGGGGTGTTTTTTGAAAAGATGCCACGTTAACTATATCTGGTGTAAAAATTGATTCGGGTATCCAACCCATCAAATGATCAGCCCACCATACAGAATCGTATCCTATTTCATCGAGTCGCTTTACAGTCTTAATACCATTTTCAAAAGGCGGGAGAAATGTTCCCTCTGTTCCTATTTTTATATCATGAATATCCATTTTAATCGCTACTTATAATACTTTCAAATTATGATTTCTTTTTTTATATAATATTCTAGAAAAATCTTGTAATTTATAAAATTTAAGAAACCTAACTTAAAACTACTCATAAACAAAAAATATAAAAATCTAAATCAAATATTTATACAAAATAACCTTTTCTATATAGTGTTTATTAATGAAGAATAATAATGATAAAGATTTTCTAATTCAATTATTAAATGAAATAGAACTCTCGGATGGTAGTATTGACCTTTATTTAAAAATTATTGGAAGATCCCCGTTAACATGGGAAGAGATCGCCTTAATTATGAATACTACGAAGAAAGAACTGAATAAAAGCTTAATCGAAGAATTATTAAATAAAGGATTGTGTATTTCTAACTCAGAATCTTCTGAAGAAGATTTAATCTACTATTACGCTATACCCCCATATCCGGCATTTTTAACTTATTATGAAAAGTTTAATGCGAAATTAAATCAAATGTCAAATGATTTACCGGATAAAATATCTAGCATTTTTCAAGAGATTAAAAAAGAGTCAGGTTTTTTACTAAATTTAAAAAATTATATTAAGAATTTTCAAGAAGCAAAAACCACAATTGTAGGAAATTTGAGTTTAATGAAAGCTGATTATGAAGATGGAGTTACCTTGATTCCTGAATTGAATCTATTATTAAATAATTCCGGAAAATTTTATGAGATGGTAGAGAATGTTTTTAATTTACATTATCAAAATTTTCTAAAGCAAGTGGAAAATATAAAACAAGAAATTATAGATAACCTCGAGGAATTTAATCTTAAAAAAAAAAAGGATGACATAAAAGCATTAATAGATAAAATTATTGATGAAAAAATTAAAGAACTTAATGAAAGCTACAACGAAAAATTACCTGAAATTTTTAGAAAAAATTCAGAGAGCTTACAACAAAATATAACTGAAATTTCTTCCCAAGTTGAGAAGATTGAAAATGAGATTCGAATGAGTTTATTTGATTTAATGTATGAGTATGAACAAACTATTAACGATCAAGAAAAAACTTTTAATATAGTTTTAAAAAAAGAAGAAGAAAAATTTACTATTTTTGATGAATCTCTTAGCCAAAAAATATTTGAGTTATTAGCAAGTATTTTTAATTTCATATCTTCACCAATGCAATTAAATAATCAAGCATTTCAATTTCTACTTGAAAAAACAAAACAGATACCAATTAAAATCGTAGAAAAAATTGAAAAAATAGAAATTCCAGTTTCAACTCAAGAAATTCATGAAAAAAAAGAACCGGGAGGTGAAGAGATCGATAAAATTTCGTTGTTTATTGAAGAGAAGGAAAAACTTATTAAAGATCCTGATAAAAAGGAAGAAAAATTACCATTAAAATCTATTAAAGATGAAATTCTTAAAAGTGGAGTTCTAAAGGGAGAAATGACCGAGATTGGCTCTCGATTTTTCGAAATTTTAGAAGAATTAGATATTAAAAATGGAAATGAAATTTCAAAACATTTAGAAGAATTAAATGATTATATTCTTGAAAATAAAGGCTTCTCTGTAGTTTTAAATGATATACGCCGTTGGATTACAGATCTTAAAGGTAAAGGAAAACTTGATGAAAATTTAAAAAAAATTTTAGTAAGTCGAATGAAATCTTGGATTGAAAGATTGGCAAAATAAGTTTTTTCATAAATATTAGCTAGTTGAATTAAGTTCCTCTTTTAAATCCTTTCGTGAATTCAAATAATTTTTAAAACCGATGAAAATATAAAACCATCCCATTACAAAAGATACTATAAATAAACACAAGATAGGTAAAGCAGCAAACTGTTTTGGAAAAGTTAGTCCAATTATACCAATTACGATTGTGAGAATACCTCCGCTAATAAACACGTATTTTAAGTTTCCAGACTTTTTCTTTAACTCTTCACCATATATAATAAAAGTTGTAATATTTAAGTAGCCCAAAAATCCTAATAAAAATGGAAATAGTAATTGAACCCAAATTGAAATAAAATTATTTTGATAAAAAGTTTGAATACTAAAATAATCAATATAATAAAAGACGGTAACTATTAATCCACTAAATGGTGTTACTATTCCAGTATATCCCTTAGCATCCATAATATTAAATCTTGCTAATCTAAGTAGGGCACCTAAAATGAAAATAATGACTGCTGGAATATAAAATATTAATTCAAAAGGTAAATCATTACAATAACCAATAAAAATTAACATTGCAGGTACAACTCCAAAACAAAATAAATCATTTAATGAATCCATCTCTTTTCCAATTTTATTTACTTGGTTTAATTTCCTTGCCACATACCCGTCTAAAAGGTCAGTCCCCTGACAAATCATAATAAAAAAAAATGCCAATGATAGATCGTTAAGTAAAATTCCAACCATTAAGGCAAAAATTCCGCAAATTGTCCCTGAAAGAGTGATATAATCCTTTAATTTTAAAAGTCGAATAATGTTACTCATTGTAAAAAACCTATTATAATTTCTACTTATTTATATAAATATCTTTTTAATTAACATAAAATATCTTTTAATAATTACTTTAGGTTTGAATAAATAGTTCTAGTAAAAAGGAAATTAAAAAAAAAGAATTTATTAAGATTATTTATCATGCAAGACGTTATCTATTGATAAAACAAACCCCAACAAGATGCGTCTATCTGTTTTATTATTATGAATCCGTAAGGCGTATGTGTCCTTAAAATCAAACAGACCGCCCAAAAAAATATCACGCCATCGATCCGCTTTCTCTATCTCTGCAACTAATTCGCCAGTTTTAAAATTTGTAACTTTGTAAGACCAACCCATGAATTTTCCTTGGGCTTCATACCATTTTTCTCCATCTGGAGATTCTAAGAAAAATTTAGGGCGAAAAACACTCAAAATTGCTTTTTTGATTCTGGCGATCATATTTCCCTCTGGATCTTTTAAGTCTTGAGATCCTCTTGCACTAACAATCTTAGCATGAATTGTTGCCTGGATAGTTCCATCAAGTTCCATAAGCTCAACTTTTCTTCTAAGCGAAAATATTTTACGGTGCATCCTTCCAATAGGTTGCCCTTTTTCATCAAGAATATCGCCAGATCCCCAATCCCAGTATTTCTCTTTCAAGACATAGTAGTTTCGGTTAATGTCGAAGAGACCACCACTCGGTGCGGGTTTGGCAACACTTTCAGTTTGAGAAGGTACTGGTGCAGACTCATCAATTTTAGCACCGCATTTTTCACAAAACTTCTGACCAGGTTGTAAAGGATCACCACAACCCGGGCAAAATTTGGCTCCCATTTTATTCAAACCTTTTAATAATTGTATTAATTAATTCAATTTAATAACAATATGAGAATAAAGATTTATATAATTTTTGTTAAACTTGTTATAATTTATTTGATTAAATTAATTTATTTTGTTTGCTAGACGAGAGTTTAATTGTTGTTATTGAAATTTTTCAATTAGATCATTATTATACTTTATTAATAATCTCAAACATAAAGATGGATAAAAATATATATAGATATTATATGATTATATTAGTTTTTGTAAATTCATAGAAAATTAAAAATGAATATATTCAAATAAGAGAGCTTTTATTTAATCGTCATAAAAAAATTTTTTTTATATAAGGCAAAAATAAAGAAGAATCATGATTGAATACAATGAATTCATGGCTTTTGAATTATTGGATGATGGAACTAAAAATGAACTGGATACATCCCCTAAAGAATTAGGTTCAATTTTGAATCCTAACCAAGTATTTGTGATAGTGAGGGAAGATCTACGCCGTATTTTTATTTGGAAAGGCTCAAAATCTCCAGTTCGAAAGCGGTTTATTTCTTCACGAGTTGCCCAAGAACTCCAAAACGAGCTAATAAAATCAGCAGGATTTCATCGATGTATAATAAAATCAATTGATCAAGGGGATGAATTAGTTGAGTTTTTGAATGCATTTGGTCTAGAATCGATGGAAGTAACTGAAAGATTACCAGATATGAGATATATTAGAAATATTGAAAGGGATGGAATGGCTCAAGGCATAGTAATGGATGCAACTCCTGTTTCGAAAAAAATAGAAAGTAATGATTATTATTCCCCTGCTTTAGGTATTTTTGATGGGAATACAATGGAATCTGCTTTAGTATCTTCTGGTATTAAACCTCAAACTCCTAAAAAAGAAACTTTTAAACCTATTCCAATAACTCCATCAAGTATAAGTCCTGGATATATTACTAGAAAACCATCTTTTTCTCAAGATCAAGTTAAAAAAATTTTAAATGAAATCTTAAAAAATGATATTCCAGATGGATATAAACGGCAAAATATCATAATGGGAAACTATTTATATGGAGTTGTCTCTAAGATGACCACAGTTCTTGGAAAGGAGGTTGAGGATACAGAATGGGAAAGAATTAAAAAATTTCCCAATGAGGTAATTGAACTAGAAAACAATAAGATAAGGGCTTATATTGATGAAAAACGTGCTATAATAAAAGGGATTGAAGTGTTAACATTAGATAAAAAGACTCCAATAAGATCTAAAAAAATAGCAACCAGAACTCCAGTAAAAAAAACAATCACTAGAACACCGGCTAAAAAAACAACTGCAAGAACCACATCTAAAAAGGCTATATCTAAGACATCGAGTAAAAAGAAAGACACTTTAGGAACAACTAAAGATAATCAAACTAAACCTAAAATGATAAAAGTTGCTGGAAGGACACTTCCCAAAATTCCAAAAGCAGATGATGAATAAGAAGTAATGAATTTGTGCTTTCTATAACTTTGTTTTAATAAATAATTTTAAAAAAAAATATTTAAAATTACATTTTTAAGATAATTTCGCTTTCCATTCTTTGATTTTTTTGGTAATTTTGTCGTGAGATTCACCAACAATGGTTTTTTCTCCTAGATCTTTAAACTCTCTTGCAAGTTGTCCAATTTCATGAATAAAGGGGCCAACTCTCGCAATGTTAGCAATAAAGTCTCTCATTTTTTCAATTATATTGGCAACATCCACTGATTTTAATCCAGGCGTAATTTTTTTCTCAAGATTAATAATTTCATCAAAAATTTGTGATTTAATTGAGAATGAAAGGTTTTCCGCAAATGAACCTATTGATGATTCAGGTGTACTACTTACTATTGGTTCAGTCTTTTCTTCAGGCTTAGAAATAGTGTCTTTTCTTCCTTCAACAATAACTACTGGTTCATATCTTGGGTATTCACCGCTACCAGAACAGTGATATTTGATCTGCAATGCAGTATCTGCTTTAATCTCTGCAATTCTTACTACTAATTCAGATTCATTTTCAATCTTATTTAACTCATATTTCAATTCCATTGGAGAAAAGCTTATTAATTCAAAATTTACTGGAATTTTATCCTTAAATAGAATATTTTCCAATTCAACATTTCCTTGATTTTGGAGTCGAATACTCACAATAAATTCTCCCGTTACACTACCTGGTTTAATGCTTTTAAGAGTTTTGAACTTTCTAGCAATATATTTAATTCTTATCTCCGGTGTTTCACTTGGTGCAATAATATAAGGTTTTCCTTCAATTTCTGTGTTTAATTGAACAGTAATCGGAATTTGATATGATTTATCAGGTTTTGGATTTCTAGCAATTATTGGATATGATATTTCTAAAGTACTATCTGATGATAAGTCATTTGCCATATTAAATAGTTCAATTTCTATTCTATGAGATTTTGTTAAATCCTTATCATCTGGTGTAATTCTAAATACTTTAACATATTCATTACCGAAAATTCCTTTTAATTCTCCGCCAGTTTTTGCAAAGATTTTAATATTATTTAGGTCTGGAGGTTCAAAATCATCAGCTATTTCATCTGTAATCAGTACTTTATCGATTGGAGCAGATCCTTTATTAAAAAGAGTGTTAACAATTTCCATATCAGTATTTGCATAAGCTCCTACCTCATTTGGTTTAATATCTTTTGAAACTTCTGCCCGAAGTACGGGATAATATAATGGTTCTTTATATATAGTTCCCTCAACTCGTTTTATCGCTGTAAATAAAGTAGTAAATTCGAAAGTTGGTTCTAATTGAGGGACTTCTTTAGATTCAACAATGAAATCATAATCCCATGCTTGATCTCTGTTTAAAATCTTTCCGGGTGCTTGGGATACTACAATTTCTTTACCAGTAATAATATTATGTTCTACTCTTACATCATTTAACTTTACTTGAAATTCAGATTCATTAATAAATTCAACATTACAATCCCATACCCCTGGTTTACTACCTTC
Organism: Promethearchaeota archaeon; assembly: GCA_030606485.1. Classification (GTDB taxonomy): domain Archaea; phylum Asgardarchaeota; class Lokiarchaeia; order Sigyniarchaeales; family SOKP01; genus 6H3-1. Next base: position 48,576 of record JAUWGH010000008.1, read on the forward strand.
ATCCCTTGTTACTCCACTCATCGAATCTGTTATTGCAACTATATCTGGATCAATCATTGTTAATATTCTATTGTTTACTAGATATGTAGCACTTATTGCTCCAAGTGGTTGCATTTCTACGGAATTTGCTAATGCAATACAATTTACTATTAATTCAGCCGATTGACCAACTCCTAAAGAGTTTAATTCCCAAAATATTTTATTCGAACCTTCCTCTTCTTTCATTGAAGCTGTTCCATTATTAGGTGGAACGATCTCAATATCTTTAAGTATAGGTGGAATCTCTTTAATAAGTTTAATATTGATAATATCTCCACTTATTTGATTTGTTAAATGGATTTTTAACTGACATTTAGTGTCTTGAGCAAAAAAAAGCGTGTTATTTTCTCGATCTGAAAAATCTGATAAAGTATCGAATTTTTCAGCAATTGTTAAAAGAGGTTCTTTTATGTTAGAAATTGTATAATCGGAAGAAAAATCCTCTAACGGGTCTAGAGTATCTATTTTTATTTCACGTGCAGAAAATGAAGTTTTTACCGTTTCTTTTAAATCACATGTAATATTCCACAATCGACTTTTATCTGACGGATTTTTTATAATAAATTTGCCGTTTCCACTTATTTCCTTCACATTTCCTAAATCATTAAGAACGACATTTTCTTTTTCGGTTATATCTATTACGATTAATAAATTCTTTTTTATTTCTATATCACTCATTTATAATTATACCTTAAAATTTTGATTAATTGGGGGGTAATGTATAATATTACTTATAGATTTAATATAAATTATATAATAAATAATTTATAGTAATTCTTATATGGTATTTATACCTTTTAGGTGAAAAAGTGTTTTATCAGATAAAAGATTTTTTCGTCAATATATTATTCTAAATAATTATCGGGTATTAAAAAATGATACTTGAAGAAACTAATGATATAAGCTTAATCCGTAAGGTAGATTGTATCAGACTCCCTGTATCAGACCTTGAGGATGGTCTTAAATTCTACCGAGATTCCCTCGGTCACCGACTCAAATGGCGAACAGAAAGTGCTGCAGGGCTTCAACTTCCTGAAAATGATGCGGAGTTAGTTATTCACACCGAACCTGAGGATCCCGAAACGGATTTACTCGTAGACTCTGCTGAGGTGGCAGCTAAACGTTTTGTTGATGCAGGAGGGACGGTGGTAGTGGGTCCTTTCGATATTCAAATTGGTAAGTGTGTCATCGTTAAGGATCCATGGGACAATAAGTTAGTATTACTTGATATTAGCAAAGGTGCATTAATTACAGATTCGGAAGGAAATGTAATCGGCAACGAAGACATCATTGATCCAACATGATGATAAAATAAAGTCAATAAATTTTTTTTTCAATTATTTATAGGAGGTATTTAATCAAACCTAAGAAAAGAGAATCTAAATCGTACAATTTGTGGTCAAACGGATGTCATTTTACCCAATCCTCTTTAATGGCTTTTATTTAATCTGAAAAAACTTTTATTCTAAAAAAAGGTATAAATACCCTTAAATAAAAATTTGAATTCTTAAATCCTTTTTAATATTAAAAAACAAAATAAATTTAATTCCGATACGTTTTGAATGATATTAGAAATTACTGCTATGTTTTTGCTTAATCCCCTTTTATTATAATAAATGAAAAAATTTGAAAGTAAATGATCTAAATACAGATGGAAATCAAAATATCCTTGAAAAGGATATATTAGAAATTATCAGGAATTACAATAAATTAATGATGGAGGGAATAACAGGTCCTGATTGTACAGACCCAAATATTTGCCATGGAGATTGCTGCTCTATATTTATCGATGTCCCAAAAATATTAGCTGAAGAAATTATAAGACAAGGATTAGGTAAAGAAAAAGATTTTATAAGAGGAGATGTTTTTTCATTTCAAATACGGATTGATGATAATACAGGAAAGTGCGCATTTTTTGATAAAAAGCTTAATGGATGTAAGCTCCATTCTACAGATCTTAAACCACCTCAGTGTTGGATTTACCCAACCAATTTTGATAATTTTGAAAATAAAAATATTAAATGTAAAAGAGCAGATGGTTGGAGAATAATTTCGCCTGAAAAGGTCATAAAAGCCGAAACTTTACTCCAAATGTATAGTAATTGGAGCCAAGCAGAATTTGTTATTGAATTGAAAAAAATAAAACACCGTTTAAAATTCAAATTCAATGAAAAATCTTTAAAAGAGAGACTTCAAGAAATAAAACCTTGTGAGTTTGCTGGATTCAAAGACTCATGGAATTATTTTGAGACACTTCAAGCAGAAGGATTTTCACTACAAATGAAAAAATATTGTGAAAAATTTAATCCAAGATGTCCTCTGCTTCCAGATAATTACTTTGATTGTAATAATATTTGTGAAGTAGTCGCAAATAATATAATAAAATTCTTTAATAGTGTCTTAGATTCATATTTAGAAAAATTTGGATCTAATAATGGAGATTATCCATTAATGAAAATTAGCGATTTTTTTTAGGATTTTTATCAGGTGAATCTTTTTATATTCTTTTGTCGGCTTTATTTGATTTATTTATATAATTTAAATTAAAAAAGTAGTCGTAATCCCTGGATATCACAATGTATTTAATATTCCACTGATCTAGATTTAGATACTTTCTAAATAATATATTGTAAAGAAGAAAATGTAAATATTGATGTAAGTTGGATATAAAAGAAAAAAATCTGAGAGAATTAGCAAAAATATTGTCTTATGGGAGATTTCGAGATACAGATATAGGAAAAATTGAATTCTCTAATAGATGTGAAGTCTTAGCAAATAATTTAGTAAAAGATTTTAATAATATTTTTGAAAAATATCTGAACAAAATTGATTCAAATAACAGAGATCATTCATTCGATAAGTTAGATTAATAAAAAATGGCAATCCGACAAAAATACATATACTGTGTAGATATTATATTATATTAAATATTTTTTAAAAATAGTCTAGATTTAGATACCATCTCAATATTACATTAAAAAATAAAAAAATGTGTATGTGAATTGGATTTAGTAGATAAAAACCTGCGGGAATTAGCAAAAACATTGTTTTCTGCGAATTATCGATATGTAGATGAAGAACAAACATTTCGAGGTAAATCAAAAAAAATTTGGAAATTTGATGCATTAATATTAGACAATGGAGGAAAATTTGGAGTCTTTATTCGAGATTGGAAACGAGAGATTTCAATAACTCAGATCCGTCAATTGCACAAAGCTTGCAAGGATGTTGAAGATATTGAGGGTGGAGTTATGATTTGTAGTAAATCTAGTGAATTTTCAGAAAAATACGGAAAAAATAACGGCATACAGGTGTTAGACCGCGGGCAGATAATATCAAAATTGAGAATACAATTTTATTAATTTTATATGATTCCTTTCAAAATAATAATTTTTAGAAGGAAAAATCAACCTGTAAAATTTTAAATAATTGGATTTGTAGATATTATCTCCTAAAAATAAAAATAATTTAAAAAAAAATTAAGATTTTAATCTTGGAGGAGGGATATAAACAGTTCTTCTCCCTTCTATTAAGGATATTGCTGTTTCTGGGCAGAAATGAGCGCATACTCCGCATCCTATACAATTGGACTCATTCACTTCAGCTATATTATCATCATTTAATGATATTGCACTAATGGGACACTTTTCTGTACATGTTCCACAACCTATGCATAGATCAGGATTTACACACGCTAAATAATTGGTTATATTAATTATAGGCAAAGCACCTTTCCTAAATTGATCAAAAGTTTCACAACAGCAAGTGCAACAGTTACAGATTGAAGTTTCATCTTTAGATATATCTGAATGTGGATGAAACGCTTTATGTACTAAACCATTTTCTTCAGCGTCCCTTAATATTTTTAATGCCTCATCTTTTGTAACCATTCTAGCAAAACCTTGTTTAGTAGTAAATCTAGCTGACTTTCCAAAAGTGAAACAATTCTCTCGCGGTGCATTAATTTTGCACGAATCGCCCAATAAATCTTTATGATGTCGGCAATAACAATATCCAACAGCAATATCATCAAATTTGTTAATAATTTCTTCAACATTCTGGGCAAGGAGAACTTCCTCTTTGGGCACTTCTAATTCTTTATTAATTGATATTTGAATATCTTTTCCTTCAATATTTTTTTCTACTATTGGAATTGTGCGATCAACAGGAGGCATGGTCTGAAGAAAGGGTGTAATTGTATCATAGTTATCTTGAACGAACTCTTTATATTCATCAAATAATTTTTCAAATAAGATTGCAAATTTCTTTTCCTTTTCTGAGAACTCAAGCTTTTTCATAAAAGTATATTCAAAAACGCCAACGTTCAATAAAGGTAGTAATCTATAAACCACAATACCTTTAGAACTTGGTTGATCGAAAATTAAACCCTTATTGGCTAAAGACTCGACTTTTTTTATTATTTCATTTTCATCCATTTTGCTACTCTTTTTTAATTGCTCCATAGTTTGAGAAACTTGTCGTTTAAAAGCAAAAATTAAATCCAATTCATTTTCATTAATTAATATCTTCAATATTTCAAGTAAAGTATCACTAATTGGAAAAGGAAGAAATCCAGCTTTCACAATTATTCTTGCGGCTTTTTTATATTTTTCTTCTGACATAATTTTTAAAATCCTTTTAAATCACTATTTTTTGAAATAATCTAAAGAATTTTAAAATTATTATTTGTTAAAAATGCTTTAACTTATTTGAAAAAAAAGAGTTTCTAACACAAACTGATTCAATATAGATAACTGTTTTAATTGAAAATAAAAAAAAAAAGTAGATAAGTATTGTCGATGTAACGACGTTTTCTAGTTTAGATTTTATTTTGGTGGTTTCAATGTAATTTCAATGGAACTTACATTATTTTTTTGCCCACCTTCACCTTCTAATTCCTCTGTGCCCAAGATAATATCTCCGTATTCTGTTCCCTTTAAAAATCGGTTGCGAAGGATTTCGCATACATCTACAGCATGAGAAATTGCTCTACCTCGTGCCTTTACTGTGCATTCATCGCCTCTGTTAAGTACCATCATTGTCGCCATAACATAATTCATTGTGGGGCGTCTTCCAACAAATACATTGTTCTGATTGGATTGATCATCTGCCATTTTTAAAACCTCTCTTTAATTTATTTTTGTATTATTGTTTGATAGAAATTCTGCGTATGCAGAGATTTTTATGTTATTAATCAATTAATAATGTTCAAAAGAACATTATATTCAAAAAAAGTATAATAGTTTTAAAATTTTTCTTTTAGAACCATATGTATATAAAATAATTCGAAAAAAATATAGGGTTCTATTCCTCAAATTCATCTTGAATTATAATTTTTTCAGAAGTTAATTGTCGTTCCTTACCTTTATTCTTTATGAGTATAGATTCTTTTTCTTTCTCTTTCTCTTTTTCGGGGGTTACAATATCCCAAATGACAGAAATTATTAATAAAGTGCCAAGAATCCCTATTATTAGATAGAGAAATATATTATTCTCTGATAAGAAAATATTAACATAACCAATAAATGGAACGCGACCAATAACAACTCCAAGTATCTTATCTTCTGGGACTGGATATTTATAATCAACTTGAAAATATCCATCAGGCGGGTCAATATTTGTATTTGTAGCATCATTATCTCCCTTAGTATAAAACATCCATTTTCCCGTAGAATCATCAAACCATTTATTTACTATCCTATGAACTATTGGTTCATCTGGAACTTGACCATTTGGCCATCCATCCCATACCCCATGTGCATCATACACAATTATATCACCTTCTTTTCCCGTGATTGTTCCATTTACGATGTCTATGGGATTTTTTCCTTGCAAGATCAATAAATCGCCTCGATAAATTGCTGGATTCATGGAATCAGATACTACTACTACAATTGGATGTTGAGTTTGAAGAATTGCTTGCATTAATAAAGTTATAATAAAAGGGCTTCCAAATCCAATTGCGATAATAAGAATTCCAATTGTTATTTTTTTAGATAACTTTTTTTTCTTCAATTCTCCGTTTTCAGAGATGGAAGTTTTTTTATTATTTTCCATAATCTCAACAATTATTTCATTCTAAATATACTATAAATTTCTGGGATTTAAAGGATAACTTATGCAATTTTAATTTATCATAATAATTAGAATTATTTCAATTTTATCTTATTCTTAGTTTTTTGAAATTTATTTTTCTTTTTGATAATTATTAAAAAAACTCCTATTCCAACAATTAATACAAAAAAAATAACATAATATATAATATCTAAATTGATATTTCCATTAATATCTTTCCATGGATAATTTCCTGAGTCATTTTCATATTCGGGGCTGTTTAAATAATGATTATAGATAAATTTTTCAACTGTTTTTCCTGTTATTTCAAGACTTTCTTGTGAAATATGACTGATATTATCCGATGTTGTATGATGATAAGGCCAGAAACTTGATGGACTCCAAAAGTTGATAATTAAATCAGCGACTGGTATTTCAAGTTCTTTAAAAGGTAAATGATCATCAGTTATTGCGCTAGATACCGGATTGGAAGGGAATGCATCTAAATATCCTAAAGATCTCCCAATTTCAAATAATTCACCAAGTAATAGCATATTCGAATTCAATTCATTAATAAATTCTAAATTTGTTCCACCAACCATATCTAACAAAATCATTGCTTCAATTGATTGGGTTTCAGGATTATAATAATTAGTAATATTTTCAACAAGTCTTTTTGAGCCTTCACACCAATCCCAACCAGACATGGCTCCATTACCTTGGTCTTCAGCGTCAAATAACAAAATCCATATTGAACAATTTAGGGATTCTCTTTTTTCATAGAAGATTCTAATCAATTCCAAGAGTGTAGCAACTCCACTTGCTCCATCATTTGCTCCCGGACATGGTTCATTTCTTTTATTTACTGTAGGATCTTTTTCAGAGATTGCTCTACTATCATAATGAGCCCCGAGAATTATTATGCGAGGGTTATTGGGATTAATAGTTATAAGAAAATTCCGACAATTTATTGTATTTACACTAAAATTATGTTGAAAAATTGGAAGCGTGGGTGAAATAGCAGTCATATGTTCAATAAAATAATCTCCACAATTTTTGCTAGATTCAGTTCCTGGAATTCGAAATCCAAAATTAAGTTGGGTTTCAATTATATTATATGCATTTGTAGAATTAAATTGAAAATAATTGTTGTTATTAAAAAAATAAATAGTTGTGGCTTGTGATTTTCCAATTTGGAGCAAAAAAAAAGAAGTTAGAATAGTTGAGAAACTTAAAAACCATATTAAATAGGTATGTTTATCATATGACATTTTGTTATTTTTTATATTCTTAATATTCAATACCAAGGCGGGCTTGTATACCCTTAGTTGAGAAGTAATGTTTTATCATCTTCATTTCAGTAATAAGATCTGCTCTTTCCTTTATTTTGGGATGTATTTTTTGCCCACCGGTTAAAATTAATTCAACTTTTTCAGGTTTTTTTTCAATTAAATTCATTACGTCATCAATCTTGATTATATGCATTTCAAGAGCAACTCCAATTTCATCAAGTATCACGAGATCATATTTATCACTCATAATAATTTCTTCTGCGTATTTTAGGGCTTTTTTACCTTCTTCGATATCAATTTTCTCTGGTTCCATTATTAAATCAATTCTTCCAAACTGGTGTATTTCAAAATTTTCAATTTCTTTGATAGCGTTTAATTCGCCATATTTCGTATTACCTTTCATAAATTGAATCATATTTACCTTAAATCCATGTCCTGAAGCACGTAAGCCAAGACCAAGCGCAGCAGTTGTTTTTCCTTTCCCTCTACCAAAATATAATTGAATTAAACCCAATTTTAACCTTTTTTGAATAATTATCGACTCCTTTTTTTAATAATTAGAATAAATGCAAGTTATAATAATGCAAAATTATCTGTACTTTAAAAATTTTCAATGAAATTATTAAAATTGTCTTATATTTCCAAATTAACTCTTTAAAAATTAAATAGAATTTTAAAAGAAATAGAAATAGGATTTTAATTTTTATATTTAAATAATATTAAAAATTTCAATAATAAAAATCCGGAATGTAAGAAAGGATTGGAATGCAAGAGGAAAAAGGAATTATAAATTAATAATCAATTACCATTCAATATTAGCGGAGGAATAAATTATGGCAAAAAATCCATTATTTCCAATGCATTCCAATTTTTTTTTATAAAATTTCTTACATTATATCTATATCCCAATCTATATTTAAACTTTTCTCCAAAAAATATGAACGTTTGAAATGATTAGAGAATAAATTGTAATTATATTTCAAAATTAATTGAATTAAAATATAGTGTTTTTATATAAATTCAAATAAATAAAAGTAAAAGAGAAAATAATCCATAATTCTTAAGAAAAATAAAATTTTCTTTTAAAATTTACAACGACAAAAATTGAAATTTTTTTGAATTTTAAATTTGTTTTTATTTTGATTCATAATTTTCGATTTTTCGAGAAAATGGGTTGGTTTATTAACGCATTATTAATCCTTATTATTTTTCATAATTTAGAGGAAAATAAATTTTATATGATTTATGAAGAGAATTTAAATTATTTCTAGAGAAAAAAGCAAATATTTTAGTTTTTTCTGTTATAGATATCTAATTTTTGATTTAACATTAATTTGGAAATTAAAATAAAAAAAAATTAATTTAATTTAAGTTATGATATCCACTTCTTCTCTGAAGTCTTTTTGATGAATTTTAGAGAATATGCAAAGATTAAAACCAAGATTGTGAATGTTATAAAGCCAATTAGATAATACCAACGTCCAGAATATCCAGCTACTTCTACATACAAGTACCAGAAAATCCAGAATATTACTGCTCCCAACATTACAAATATTATATCCCAAATACTATTTAGTATAGAATCACGGCGATTTTCAAATTTTTTACCTGCATACCAGAAAATTGTATTTTCAAATAGTTCCCAAACAAAGGCAAATAATAATGTTAGAAGAAATACAACCCACAATTCAAAAAGAGGGGGAAATCCATAATATTGATAGATAGAATAACCCAGAGAAATAATCAACCACGCCATTACACCCATTGCAACATGACCAATTGAATATGAATCTAAAGGGGATACACCTACCTGAGAGATATCTTGTGCAACTGGAGGTGCGGTTAAATCAGCATAACAAAAAGGACACTTATTTAAATCTTCACCTATTTCCGCATCACAATGAGGACATTTCATAATTTAGAACTCAAATATTTTTTATTGATATATTACTTTATTACGGGATTATTTAATTTAAATCATTGTTATTCAGTTTCATTGGTTCCAACCTATTCCAAACATTGAAAAGATCATCAATATTCCCGTAAAAAACGCTAAACAAGCAAGTATTTTCCGTATTATATTACCCTTAACTCGAGAGGTTAAATATACTCCAATTTGAGCACCAACAATTCCTCCTAATGTCCCAAAAATTGGCCATAACCATGAACTTGTGTAAGAGCCCAATAAGAGATGAACAATTAATCCAAAAAATGGACTCACAATATTACCTAATTCACCTGTAGCAGCAGCTTTTTTTGGTTCTAAATCGAGAAGTATCATTGAAGTGGTATCAACAGTGCCACCACCTAAACCTACAAGCCCCGATATTAATCCGCCAGAAAATGAACTAAAAGAGGCAAAAGCAAAACTTTCAATACGAATTTTTTTTCCCTTAATTGTAGTTGTTGATTTTAATGTATCATTTGAATTCTTGGGCAATATATTTATAGATTCATTGTTTTTAGAGATATGCTGAGTACTTACTTCAATTTCCTTTCTCCTAAAGAGCAAGATACTCAAAATCATTATTACTGAGCCACAAAGACCAGCTAAAATATTGTTAGTTACTACTAAAGTTATAAGGCCCCCGATTATCACCCCTGGAACATCCCAAATACTATATAATAACGCTAATCGATAATCAACCAATTTTAATTTCATATACCTGATTGACGCGCTTATTACTGTCCCAGTCATAAAGAATAGTGAGATAACAATAGAATCTTTAACAGGAAATCCAAAAATAAATATAAAAGTAGGCATAATTAGAATGCCACCACCTAGACCCACCATTGAAGCGATAGTTCCTATACCGAGACCAAAAAAAATCGCAAGAAAAGCAAATTCGTCCCCAAGTGGCATTATAACTGAATAAATTACTCAGAGTTAAAGAATTTTTGGATAAATTATTACTTTTAATTAAAAATTTTTAAAAAAAATTAATATATCATTTTTCTATATTAATTGAGAGGAAATTTTTTTGATAAATAATGTGAAATATAAAGAATTTTATGAAGAACATAAAAATTTTTCATTGAGAACATTATCAGAATATTATCTATCTCCAGGCATAAGATGTAAATTCGATTTACTTCTTAAAAATTTGGGATCAGAAAGGAAATTTACTAATGCTTTAGAAATTGGATGTTCTGGCGATTCATTTCTTTATTTTTATGAAAAGATTATTCATAAATCATTTTTAGATATAGCTATAACTCCCTTAAAACAATATATTCCAAAAATTAGAAAATTGCAGAATAAGCCTGAACATAAAATGCATCCAATTTGCGTTGATATGGTTCAGCTGCCATATCAAGCAAATCAATTTGATTTAATTATTGCTTTAGATGTGCTTGAACATATAAAAAATGATAAATTAGCTGTAAAAGAAATTAGTAGGGTTGTAAAATCCAAAGGAATTGTAGTAATTACCGTACCTCACCGAAAAAAGTATTATACTCAACAAGATAAAATTATTGGTCATTATCGTAGATATGAAATAAGGGAATTGAAAGGTATGTTTGAAGTTAATGGCTTTAAAGAAATTAGAACTTTTGGAATTTACGGGCAATTGATGAAAATTTCTGAAATTCAAGCAGTAAATCCAGATAAAGTTGAAAAAAATTTAATTAAATTACGAACAAAATATGGCGATAATCCAGTTTTCAGAAGTTTTTGGAAAAAATTCGTTAAATTTTGCTCTATCTTAATGAAATTAGATGCTACCCATCGATCAATTAGGAGTGCTATGAATATTGCGATGATTTTTCAAAAAAAGATGTAAGTGTGTTTTTTTTTAAGATTAAGAAACCATAAAAGAAAAGAATCACTTAACGAGTCATGGACTATTATTGGTATACTATTCTCTTACTCTTTTTAATTGGAATTCTAATAGGCACAATTGCAGTTTTATCAGGGATGGGCGGAGGTGTAATATCTGTCCCATTGATGACTATACTTTTTATGGTGAGTGAAGATATCGCCATAGGAACCTCAACGCTAATTATTCTTATTTCCTCAGGTTTTGGATTTATTTTACTCAAGAGACAAAAGAGGATAAACATAAAATTATGTTTAATATGTTCAATATTCTCTATTATCGGAAGTTTAATCTCTACGATTTTATTTATCATATATCCAATAGATAATTATCTATTGAGGTTGATTTTTGCGTGTGTAATGATATATGTATCAATTAATTTAATATTCAGAAAAGATCCAGCAAATAAAAATAAAAACTCAAATGAAAGTGAAAATACAAGCGAGAGTTTTTCCCTAGAGTTTAAAAATCATAAAAATTTTTTTAAAAAAGGGATACCCTTATTTATTTTGGCAGGATTTCTTGCAAATTTATTGGGAATTGGAGGAGGAATTGTTAATACACCAACTTTACATTATATATTTCAATTTCCAATTTATTATGCAACTGCAAATTCAACAGGAATTATCTTTTTTACTGCAATTTATAATGTAATAGTTAAATCAATGTTGGGAAAGGTTGATTTCATCATGGGAATTCTAATGGGGTCGGGAGGTCTAATTGGTGCATATTTTGGTGCAAAAATATCTCAAAAAATATCTCGTAAAAACCTTACAATAATATTAGCAATTGTCCTTTTAATGGGCTCAATAAGAATGTTTTTTCCTTAGGAATAGAGTTTTCTATATGAATACCATAAAGTACTAATAATATCATAGTTTAATTTCTAATTAAATATAAAAAGTGATTTAAATGTCCCGCAGGATTGATTTATTAAGACTTGATTACACTTTTTCGGTCATTGTTCCCCTTCTTATCGCAATTTTTATCAATAATTACCTAATTTGGAACCATATCGATATTATCGTAGGATTTGTAATGTTCGCAATTACGGGTAATACTTGGAATGATGTAGTGGATATGAGAGATCCCAATGAAATAGAGACACTTGAAAGAGTTGAGGGGTATCATTGGAAGGAAATATTTACAATAGGTTTGGTTACATTTGTTATGGGCTTGACATTATTATTAAGGACATGTTTTGAAAAATGGGTCAATGGAATCCTTCTCATCGTAATAATCACCTTGGTTTTATTATACTGTGTAAAATATAAATCAGTTCCAATATTGAATCACATCTTACTCGGAGCTTCTCACATCATATTACCATATTTTATGATAAAAATAGACCATATTGGAATTCCCTTAACCGAACCCCTTATGGGTGATTTTGAATGGTTTTTAATGTTTGCATTCTTTACTTTCGCAATAACAGGTCAATTTGTTCATGAGGCAATAGATGGGGATAGTATTACCAGATTTTCTTTAAAAACTCAACAGAAAATAATATGGGTTTCATCAATTCTTACACTTATAATAGCAGTCTGTACATTCATTGTTTATCCAATAATCTACTTTTTACCATTTATTCTTTTCCCAATCGGAACTATGTATACATTTAGACGCCCTACAAAATCCACAAGGGGTGTAAAAGATGTCGGGATATTAATGGGAAATTTCCTTCTTGTTTATTTCATTACCCTAATTATTATGCAAATGAATGGATTTGTTATTCTTCCCTAAAATCTATTAACAAGACAAATTAAATCCATTAAAAATAATTTAATTAAATTTATTACCAGAAAAGTGGTATTTTCTAACAAATGTTTAAATATTCGAATTTTCATCATATGAATTCGACAGAAATAAAGACATATAAGTTAAAATAAAATGGTGTAAATTATAAATTAGAATTCAATCATACCTGATTTTTTTAATAATATTAAACCATCTAAAGTCCATATTGGTCTCCACCAAGGAAAGTTCTGATAGAATATTCTAAGACCACCATCGTCTTGAAGACCATTAAACCAATTATCTGCTTCATTTTCGATAAACTTTTTATCCACAATATCGAGAGCATAATACCAATGTCGACCAAATAATGGATAACGTTCTTTATTATTTTCAAAAATACTCGGGAGTTGGGAGATAATATGTTGTAGCATCTTTTTCTCCTCTTTATTTTCTCCTAAGTATTTCAGATATTTAAAAAAAATGGAATATTCATAAAATGTAAATTCTTCAGGAAGAGAGCTGTTTGAATAAAAATCTTTAACTTTTTTAAAAAATTCAGCGTCTTTTAACCCCCACTTTTTAAGAAAGCTTGATAAAGCAAATATTCTTAGCTCATCAGGACCACTCCACCATTCTTGAAATGGATAATTATACATATTTTTAGGAGGATATCTAATATATCCTTCTTCATTCTGTTCTTTAATAATCCAGTTAAATAATTGATTTGTGATTTCATTATCTATATATTCCAAGAGATCAAGAATATACATTGCAGTTTCAGCACCAATCGCAGTACTATCTGGACATAATAAATCTGGTTCAATTCCATTACCAAAGCCTCCATCCAAATTCTGATATGCCACTAAAGCCTTAATCACGTCATCTTTATTTCCGTTTTCAAAAAAAAATGAAAATAATTTTCTTTCAAGAAGTCTTCCATTTTTAAAAATGAACTCTTTTATCTTTTTAATCTGTTTTTCATCAATAGTTCTCATAAAAAACACCATATCAAATATGTAAAAAAATTAAAAGGGACTAATTAATTATTAATTTTTATTTACAATTCCAATTAAGTTTTTTTACTTTTTTTTCTTATTTTTATTATAAAAAATTGGTATTTTTTCTGAGTATTTTCAATCATTAAATTTAGATTTTCGATAAAAAAAGAGATTAAAAGTTTTGTTTTTTGATCACAATTTAACGAAAAAAGATATACCAAGATTAGTGATAAATAAACAGAAAAAAATACCATAAAAATGGTAATTAAATACAATAATCTTTTTTAAAAATAATTTTATAATTATTATCATCAAAATGAACTCAGAATTCATTAAAATAGGCAAATTTCAGAAGACAATAAATAATAGCATTACTCAATGTTTGACATGTGAACATCGATGTAAAATATCTGATGGAAATGTAGGTATATGTAGAACAAGAAAAAATATCAATGGTGAAATTTTCACCACCGTATATGGAAAGATTTCATCCCTTTCTTATAACCCAATTGAAAAGAAACCATTTTTCCATTTTCATCCGGGAACCACTGCAATAACTATTGGAACCTTTAGTTGCAACTTTGATTGTTTTTGGTGTCAAAATTGGGATATTTCAAAACAAAATCCTGACAATTTTAATTCAAAAAATCTCTTTATTTCTCCTGAGGAATTAATTAAATTAGCAAAATCACGATTAAGTGAAGGCACTTCAATTTCCTTTAATGAACCAACGTTATTATTTGAGTATTCTTTAGAAGTCTTTAAATTGGCTAAAAAAGAAGGTCTCTATAATACATATGTTACTAATGGATACATGACCGAAAAGGTTCTTAGATCACTTGCTGAAAATGGTTTAGACGCATTAAATATCGATATTAAGGGAAATCAGGAATTTGTTAAGAAATATTGTAAAGTTGATGTTGAGAAAGTGTGGAGAAATGCAAAGTTAGCAAAAGATTTAGGAATGCATATAGAAATTACAACATTAGTTATTCCAGGGATGAATTCTGACCATAACACCTTCAAAGAGATTGCTGAAAGAATAAACAGAGATTTAGGTAATGAAACTCCTTGGCATATAAATCGGTTCCTTCCTGCTTATAAATCACTCGAATATGGGGCAAGTAAAAAAACCCCATTGAAAGTGCTCGAAAGTGCATATGAAATAGGAAAAAAAGTCGGATTAAATTATGTTTATGTTGGAAATGTTCCTAGTCATAAATATGAAAATACTTATTGTCCAAATTGCGGGAAAATGGTCATTAAAAGATATATATTTGATATAAATAAGTTAAATTTAACGAAAGATGGAAAATGTGCTAATTGTAATTATGATCTAAAAATTAAATTATGAAAAATTAGAGAAAATTTAATTAACCCTTTTTGTGAATAAAGAATAGATTTATTTTAACGTAGGATGTAAGTCTCTATTTTTCTTAAATGAAAAGACTTAATTTAATATTACACATTTTCAGGTTTTTTTCTCTTATTGTCTTTTAATAGTGTATCAGCTGAGATAAATGAAGTGCTAGTATCATAATACCTTTTCCCCTTTTTTTTCCTTGTTTCATATTCAATTGGAGTTGATTTAAACCGAACTTTTGATTTTAAATAATATTTGGGATTTAACTCAGATACAAATTGTGATAATCCTGCTGTTTTTTTTCCCTTGAACCCTGAAATAACAGAAGGAGATATTAAAAATAACTGATCTTTTGCTCTAGTCATTGCTACATAAAATACTCTACGTTCTTCCTCTAAAGCATCCTCATCACCCACTACTCTATGAGACGGAAAATAATCTTCGGAGAGCATTGGAATAAAGACAATCCGCCATTCTAGACCTTTTGCACGATGAATAGTTGAAAGAATTAATTTTTTTTCGATAGTTTTTTTAGAACCCAATAATGTAGTTCTTGAATCTAATTCGGATACATTCAAACTCATTTGTTCCAAAAATTGTTGGATTGTTTTAAAATCAGTAACATATAAACTAAGTTGTTTTAAATCATCTAAACGATCATACCAATCAGTATATTTAGATTTTAATGGATCTTCAAGTAATTCAGTAAGATTCAAGATTACTTCAGAAGGTTTATCTTCGCGGGAAAGGGCGATTAACTGTTTTATATGAACTCTAAGGTTTCTTAGACCATCTTTTGGAATTCTTTGTCCTTTCAATTTTCCGGAAAAAAATGTTTTATTTAATATGGCTTCGATGGGACGCTCAGTCTGTGATATGGCACCAAAAATTTTTGAACCAGAGGTTGTGCCAAATCCTGGGATCATAGAAAAAATTCGAGACCATGATAACTCATCATAAGGATTCTCAATTATTCTTAGGTGAGCAATCAAATCTTTAATATGCGCCCTTTCAAAAAATGATACACCTGATCGTACTTCATACGGTATATTTTTTGCTTGGAGTTCTAATTCAATCTTCATAGAATGAAACCCAGCACGATAAAGGACAGCCATTTCATGTAATTTAAAACTTTTTGAACGCAATGTTAAAATTTGGTTGGCGATGAATTTTGCTTGATCTTCATCGTCTCCTACATTAACTTGATAAGGCTTTACTCCATTACGTCGAGTGGCTCTCATATCTTTATTATATTGCTTTTTATTGTATTGAATTGAATTATTTGCTAGATCAAGAATTTCAGGAATGCTGCGATAATTATAAGTGATTTTATAAACTTTACAATTACTTATCTTTTTTGAAAAATTTAAAATATTCTGAAAATTTGCTCCTCGGAATGCGTAAATACTTTGTGCATCATCTCCAACAGCCATAATATTATGTTCAGAATTTTGTGAAGCTATTTTGTGAATGATATCATCTTGGATATGATTTGTGTCTTGATATTCGTCAACTAAAATATATTTTATATTTTTTGCAATTCGTTGAGCAAATGATCTTTCATTTAATAATAGATTCCAATAGACTAATAAATCATCGAAATCAACCAAATTATCTTTTGCTTTTTTCTTTTTGTATATCTCAAATGTATCATTTAATTTCGTGAGTATTTTATTACTATCAAATTGCTGATATTTCCAGAGTATAACTTCTTGAATAGATTTATTACAATTAATCGAATATGATAAGATATTCTTACACATTTTTGAAGTTGGAAAACGTTTTTCAATTTCTTTCACATTTATTTCATCAATTGCCAACTTCATAAGTGCATTTGCATCGGATTCATCCATTATTGTATAATTTGGTTTCAAGCTGAGTGTTTTGGTATATATTCGTATAAATCGATTAGCCATGGAATGAAAAGTTCCAGCCCATATTCCTTTCGGTTTTTTGCCAAGTAATTTTTCCACACGTTTAATCATTTCTTTAGCTGCTTTATTAGTAAAGGTAACAAGCATTATTTCAGAGGGGCGAACTCCATTTAATAATAATCTAGCTACAGAATAAACAATAGTTCTTGTCTTACCTGAACCCGCTCCAGCGATTACTAGCATTGGACCTTTAATATTATTTACTATCTCAAGCTGTTCCTCATTTAGCTCTTGTTCAAAATTTATTGTATTGTATTTTTTTATTAGTTCCTTACCATTTACAGAAGTATCTTCAACCTCCTCGTAAAATTCAAATATGAATTCTTCTGAAAGATCTTTAGATTCCTTGTTTTTACTCATTTTTATTTTTAATTAATGCGAAATTTTTTAATAAATTATTAGTCTGTGAAGATTTGTTAATCATATAATGTTTAATTTAATAAATAATTGGGTTTTATAAATATATTTGATAAGAGGTATTTAAAGATGACAACAATTTCATTTTGGGGAGGTGTTGGGAAAATTGGAGGCAACAAAATTCTTGTTTCTTCTGAGAATATAAATAAAAAGTCTATTCTACTTGATTTTGGGAAAGATTTTAGTAAGGAATATCTTGATACATTCTTATCCCCTCGAAAATTCAATCTTATTGAGGATTATATAACTTTAGGGTTTATCCCGGAACCTAAACCAGGGTCACCGTTTCATGGTCTTTATAGAGAAGATTTATATTATTTTAAGCAAAAAGTAAGAGCTGCTAAAAAAGTAACGAAACTAGGAATAATTGAATCAGATAATAATAAATTTTTAAATATTCATATTCCTTGTAAAAATATAGAAGTTCTTGAGGCAAAATATTATGGAAATCCACAATTTGGCTACAATATTAGTATAGTATTCAGTATTGAGTATGGAGGGATACGAGAAAAAATAAATCTAACACAAAAACATTTAGATAAATTTATTACATTTTTTAAAATTGATGAAGACAATTTATTTACTCTTATAAAGAAAGCGGGACTTGATGGTGCGGAGGAAATTAAGGAATCATTGAATACAATTATTAAAGCATTTGGAGATAAATTAACCAAAATAGACTGTAGTTTTTTTAATGAAAAATGGTATATTTTCAATATTTCAGGTGAAGTTAATAAACAAAAATATGATTATAAGCAAAATTATCAGCGCAATTATGAAATTTGGAATAAAAGATTTGGTTATGATCCTATAGGTGAGCCCCAAATTAGTCATGTGTTAATAACTCACTCTCACTCTGATCATGTTTCGGACATAAAGATATTAGATCCCCGAGTGATTAATGTTAGTAGTAAAATCTCTAAGGAATTTCTCGATCATTTTGAATTTATTCAAAGTGATACTTTTACTGGAATTACTCAATATATGGAGAATTTTATTTTGGTTCCATATAGAGCAGATCTTACTAAACTTAGGAGAGGATATAAAAGAGATATCGAAATAAAAGAGAGGAGCTTTATTACTTTAAATTCAAATGAAGAATTAACTTTGGATTATTTTTTAGGTGAAAAAAAGGTTTTAGGGGCATTTAAAATAAAGTTTCATGAAGTAGATCATTCAACCTCTGGAGCTGGAGCATATTTAATTGAAGATATTGAAAATAATAAACGTATAATATATACAGGAGATATTAGAATACATGGGCCATCGAATCTAAAACAAAAAACATTAAATTTTATAGAGATTGGAAGAAAATTCGAGTCAGATGTTCTAATATGTGAAGGAACTAATATTAGTAGCTCAAGAGAGAAGGGAGAGGTTGAAAGTGAGGATATATTAGAAGAGAAAATAACCAAAATAATTGAAGAAACAAATGGTTTAGTTATGTTTGCTTGTTCCTTAAGAGATTTAAGTCGAATTAATTCATTTTCTAAAGCAGCTAAAAATAATAGAAGAAAATTAGCAATTATGCCAAATACTTATAAATTAATTGAAAGATTAAATTTCGCCTTAAAAGATAAAAAATATAACATAAAGGGAGATTATTCGAATATTCCACCTTTAGATAAGGATTTAGTTCCTTACATCTCAAGGAAAGGTTGGGGACTATATGAGAAAGAAGATTATACATATTCTCCTGCAAGTAAAAATATGTTTGAAGAGGAAACAAAACAAGATTTTGAAATAAATAATCAAGTTAAGCCAATTACCATCGACGAAATCGCAAACAATCAAGGATTATACGTAATTTATTTACCTTTCTGGTCGCTTTTTAGTTTGATAGATTTACATCCCGTTCCAGGAAGTGTTTTCATTCACTCAAAATCGGAACCTTTTGAACCAGAAATGGAATTAGAACATGAAAAGCTAATGAACTGGTTGAAATTGGTCAAAATCGAAGAGAGAAACTTTTATCAAGTACATTGCTCCGGACATGCAAGAAAAAAAGATTTAGAATATATTATTAATCAAATTAATCCAAAAGTTGTTTTTCCAATTCACACACAATTTCCTAATTTATTTTTAACATTGAGACTAAATGATATAAAAATTATAATTCCAGAATATGGAAAAAAATATATTATATAATGAAATTTTTATTTCTATTCCTTTTCTATTTCGAGTGTTTCAATTTTTTCGATTTTTGCTTGAAATCTTGATAAAATAATTGTCGCAATCATAATTGAGATTACTCCTAGAAAGAATAATATGTAATTTTGAAAAGTTTGCTGAAATATAAATAATCCTGCAACTAAAGGGATAATCAGATTTATTGTATTTGATATGGGAAATACTAAAACTGCTTTACCTCTCTGTAATCCTGCTTGAACAAATGTAAATCCAATTATATTAAAAATAATTAATCCCCACCAGCCAATAAACGCCCATATATGGTAAACTTCAAACCAAAAGATGCCAAAAAAAATTTCAAGGATCCCTAATAGAGGAATTGTAAAAAATACGCCACTATTTAATGTTAATATTAAAGCACCCGAGAGTATTGAACCAATTGCAGTTATCATCCCGCCAATTATCATAATTAAAACACTTTCGATACCTTTACCTTTATACTTTAAAGCAACAATGTATAAACATATTGAAATCCCAATTAATAGTAAGTTAAAAAGAATTAACGATAATGCTATGTTTAAAATCTCAATAAAAATATCAGAAACTTGCGCAAAAGCAATAAGAATTGTGCCCCCAATCATTAAAGCAATTGAAGCGATTTCAGTATAACCAATTTTTTCATTCAACTTTTTATAAGCAAAATAAACTAATACAACTAAACCAACGCTTGTTACTGGTTGTGTAACAACAATTCCCACTAAATTCATAGAAATGAGATATGGTAAATATCCAATGACCCCTAAAAAAAACCCAATTGTCCAATCTCTATTTTTAAAAAATGAAATAAATGATTTTACAACACTTTTTACTCCTTGATCAAAGTTGATATCAGGTAATCCTTGTAAAAGTCCTTTCTTATTTAAAATAATAGAATAATTAAAACAAAAAGCTGCTATAATTGACAAAGTAATTCCTGAAAATATGGTCAAAGGGTCGATCATGATAATTGATAGGGTTGGAATGTTTAAAATATTTTATAAAAACTCTGAATTGAATAAAATAAAAAAATAGAAAATATTTTAAAATTGGTAAACAAAATATATTCAATGGAAAACATAAGCGAAGAAAGAAAGGAAGCTGAACAAAAAGAACAAACAGTAGAATTACCAGTTTTAACATATTTTGGGTTAAATATGCTTAGTTTTGTAATTCCACTTTATCCTTGTATGGGGCTCTTTCTTTTATACCTCTTCATAACGAATATATTATCTGTAGAAATAATATGGATGTTTCTATTTATTCCTTCATTGTTTTTGTTGCTTCTTTATATTTATATCATTTTATTAATTGAATTTGCTGCAATTTTAGTTAGGAGATGGAATAAAAAAAGTCCCGCTCAAGAAGGAGTTTTTCCAAGAATGTTTATAGATAAAGAAACTCCTGAAACTCGTTTAATTAAATATTATCATTTAAGAGGATTTATAATTAAATTTCCTGTTTGGCTATCCGGGAAATCTCCATTTCCTTGGTTACTCAATAGGGCTTTAAGAAGAATCGGCCATAATAAAATTGGTAAAAATGTTATAATGGAAGATGTCTTTGTGGGATTAGAATTTACTGATATTCAAGATAATGTTTTTATGTATCCTTCAACGGCAGTGTCGTCTCATTCAGTCAATTCAATTTTTGGCTGGCTTAATATGTTTGTAGTTAAAATCAATGAAAATTCAGTAATTTATCCAGGAAATATTTCAGGATGTGGAGCTTTAATTGATAAAAATTATGTAATTTTTCCAAATACGGTAATTCACAAGCATTGGAAAGGGAGACCGAATGAGCTCTTTTATCAAGGATCCCCCGGGAAGCCACTTACTGGAACCTATAAGGGAATAGAAGAAATAGAAAACTAATGATTTTTTTTATGATATTTCGCAATAATTCAATTTAAGTTAAGTTTATCTTTCACATAAGTTATTAATTGATTCCCAGAAAATGGTTTGACTAAATATCCGCAAGCACCTAATTTTTTAGCTTTTTGAATATCCTCATTAAAATTTTTTATTGTAAAACAAATAACAGGGATGTTTTTAAATCGTTCATCATTTTTTAAATCCTCCAACACAGAAAAACCAGATTTTTCTGGCATCATAATATCTAAGAGGATCAAATCAATATCATTATATTTCTGTTCGATTATCTCTAGTGCTTCATTCCCATCATAGGAGGGTATAACATCGAAATCCTCATCCTCGAGAATCTTTTTTGTCAGTCTTACGGTATCGCGTTCATCATCTACAACAAGTATTCTTTTCATATTGATCAATAAACCTACTTAAATTTGAGTAATAATACATAAAAATTTAGTTACTTACGTTTATCTTAGCAGTATAAAATATTTAAATATATTAGAAAATCTGATTTTCCGTCTCAGTGTTTCAATGAAATTATTTATCATTTTAAATTTCTTTTAATAATTTTATTAGGAGTCTAGGATTATCTGTAATAATTCCATCTACTCCCATTTTAATATACTTTTTAAATGATTTTTTTCTATTTACTGTCCATATGCTGAATAAAATATTATTTTCATGAGCATAGTTAATCATTTCCTCATCAGCAAAAAAAAAATAAGGATGAATCGCATAAAATTTATGTCTAACTGCAAAATCAACTATTGCTTTCCGATATTTGGAGTCCAAAACCCAACCAGGCTTAGTTATTTGAAGTGGTTCGGATTTTAAATTAGGATTTAATTGTTCGAATAACCCTGGTTGCGGCGTATGAAGTGAAGCTAATTTAATATCAGTGTTTAAACGTTGTAATTTAATTAATTCTTCCAATCTAAATGAACTTACAAATACTAAATCCATTAAATCATACTTTTTTAGAAGACTATATAATGGCTCAATCAATCCAAGGGAACATATTTCTATTTGCAGCTTTGTATTTCCCCTCTTGAGATTGATAACTTCTTCCAGTGTAGGAATTTCAGCATCTATTACTTCATTACCACAATTTAATTTTTTTAATTCACTGAGTGTCATATCTTTAATTAATCCATCATAACCTGTTGTTCTTTCAGTATTCTCATCATGCATTATGATAATTTCATTATCTTTGGTTAAACGAATATCAAATTCGATATAATCAGCCCCAATCTCCACAGCTTTAGAAAACGCAATTAAAGTATTTTCAGGTGCTTCACGACTTGCTCCTCTATGTGCAAATACCAACATATTTAATAATAATGAAAATTGAACTAAAAAACATTTTTAATATAGAATAAAGATTGATCGTTCATTAATAATAAAAAATAGCAAATTTTATATACCGGATTTGCTATAGAAATTTTTTAGGTTATAAATTTTATGGTTAGTATAGGATAAATTTAAAAACAATTATTTATATAAAAAGTAAGTTAATTAAAATATTAACTGTGGATAAAAAAAAGAATTCAAAATAGAAGACGTTAGGTGGAGACAAGTGCAGTTTTGTCAAAAGTGTAATAATATTTTGATTCCAATAAAAGGGAAAAAGATATTATACTGTAGAGCCTGTGATTATGAATATAAATTTAAAAGCAAGGAAGAATATAAAATAATTAAAAAAATCCATCATTCAGAGAGTGAAATGGCTCCAATTGTCGTGGAGAAATCTGAAATGCATAAAAAAATTTCTGAAGATGATAGAAAAGCCTATGAAGAATTCTTTGGTAAACCAGAGAACCCATCATACTAAAAATTAATCTCCAAGTTGGATATTGCTATTAATTTACTTTTTCTTCATTTATTTTGTATAATTTTATTTCAATCTGAAATAAAAAGATTATTAAAATTATAAAATTTAATTCAAATAATTAATTATTAATATCTATTCATTTTATTTGTGATTTGAAATGTCTGAGGAAAAACCTAAAAGAAAAAAAGGCTTTGCAGGAATATTATGGAAAGAAGTTGAACCTTTAAATTCCAACGAAAAATTTAAAAAAGAATTTGCTGAGACTACGGTTAATGTATTAATTAATCCTAAAGATCAAAAACGGGCAGCTTTATTAAAAATATATAAGGGCACTATAGACGTAGATGATGTTAAAAATGATAAAGAAACACTGAAAAGTTTGAAATATGATGCTTTATTCGAAGCTTCTACCGAACTTTTTTTAAAAATCTTTACCGAAGGATTATCTACAGGTGCATTATTAAAAAAATGGATAACTCGTAAGATTAAATTACGTGGAATAAGGAAATTAGCCATTTTTGGAAAACTTATGGCATTGTAGAAATTATAATCTCATCAATTTTTTTTTGTAAGTTTTTTATAAATTTTTTAATATCAAAAATAATTTACAAGTGAAATTTAAGCTTTAAATTTAAAAATTGACATCAAACTAGTCATTTGATCTCTAAGACTTTGCTCATTTAATTTTAAAAAAGATTGGATCATCACTTTTTTATCTTGAGGGGATATATCTTCAAATGAATCTAAAAATTGTTGGATATAAATGGTTTTTTTATCAGGATTACTTTTAATTTGAGAAATGATTCTCTCAAAAAGTTGGTCTTTTTCAAGTTTCATTATTGTTTTATTACTAATTTGAGTAAACTCTGAAAAAAAGTCGTTTTTCAATAGGATATTATTATAAATATCTTCAATCAACGAATCTTTAGAAGGAATTACTAACTCATCTAAGGAAGTAAAAAAATCAGAATATTGACTATTGATATTCTTAATTTTAGAAAGAATTAATTTGATTTTTTTCGAAATATTATTTTCCATTTGCTTAGAAATATAGTATTTTTCTAATATAATTTTTACTTAATATAGAAATTTAACTATTGAACAATTAAAAAAATAGAAAAAACGAGAAAAAAATTAGAAATTTCTTATTTAAGGTAATCTAATGTTTCACCTAGGGCAAGCCTACATAAATCACTTAATAGATATAATTTCAAGCCATTTCTCTCAGCTAATGAGCCAATCATATTTTTACACATGGGGCAATTAAATACACAAGCTTCTGCTCCATAA
Source organism: Promethearchaeota archaeon (assembly GCA_030606485.1). Lineage (GTDB taxonomy): Archaea > Asgardarchaeota > Lokiarchaeia > Sigyniarchaeales > SOKP01 > 6H3-1. Next base: position 73,389 of record JAUWGH010000008.1, read on the forward strand.
TCTACCATATCTTGGACATTTTTCTTTTGAGTTTCTCTACGTAATTTTTTCTTGTCTGGTATCGCCTCCATGCCGCCTCCACAACATAAAGCGTTTTCTCTATCGTATTTTCTTGCAACCCTCTCAACACCAATTAATTCGCATATTTTATCAACCCATTGATCGGTTTCAGGTATGAATCTATTTGAACAATTACGTAGGTAAGCAATTTTCATATTTAATTTATTTATTTCTGACTCATGATCCTTAAGATAATTATAGAGATATTCAAAAAGATGAATTGCTTTAAATGGTACTTCAATACCATTTCTTGGACAATACGATACAAAAAACCCATAACATTCATCATGCCAACAAATTAATTCTTTTACTCCGTGTCTTTTGAAATTATTAATAATAAGAGGAGCTCTCTCTTTAACTACGGAATCTCTTGCCATATGATGAAACATTAAATTACAGAAAAAGTCAGTACCGCTTAAGTATTGAAGATTATCGAACATTTGCCCTTGCATCTCGTTTTTACTCATATTCCTAAAGGTACATTTGTCTAAAACTGGCTTCTCTGGGTCTATTTCTTTCATTCTTAATTCAGAGTGAGGAGCATATTGATTTACTCCCCTTTCAATCATAGCGAGAGGTATATTCAATGAATTATATTTTTCTTGCAATTCTACAATCCTATCAAATGGTCTTGCGTTTAATTCACAGTATTCTTGACACGCAAAACATGTTATACATTCACTTAAAATACGTGAATTCTCTCCATTAACCATTTTCATGATCTCAACTTTTGCGTCTTCCTTACTTATATCAATATATTGACATTTAATTAAACAGCTCTGTGTATCACAACTTTCACATTTATCTCCTTCTAACATTTCCTAAATCACGCTACATTTCAATTTTTATAATTTTTATTTTGAATTTTTATTAATTTTAATTAATTTTAATTTAACTTAACTATTATTTAATAATTTGTACATTATATTAACTAAAAATAAATATAAATTAAAGGTAATAAGCAAAAATAATAAATAGTAATTATATTATTATCCTTTTGTGATTTATTATGAGTCTAAAAAATCCATTTACCGGTTTTAAAATTCGAATGGAAAAAATGCTATTTAAAGGAGAATTAGGAGAAAAAGCTCTATTTCTTGCGGTCGATCAAGGGTTTGAACATCGCTCGGATTTTACCATTCCAGAAGCGGCAAACCCAGATTATGTTATGACAGTTGCAGATAAAGCTGGAATTCCACTCATCTTACATAAAGGGTTATATATTAGATATGCAGATCGTCATCCAAATCTCCCAATGGTAATAAAAATCAATGGAAAAACTGAATTATATAGTGATAATCGTGCTCCAAGAGGAGGACTTGATTGTTCTGTTGATGAGGCTTTAGCCTTATGTCCAACTTTATGTGCTGTAGGATATAGTCTTTATGTTGGAGGACAGGATGAGACTTCCCAATTAACTGAACTCGCGGATATCATAAGAGAAGCTAGGATATTTCAGGTTCCAGTAATTGTATGGGCTTATATAAGGCAACATCCCCGGAAAAAAGATGAGGAAGGTTATTGGGAAAATGTAAGATATGGTGCAAGAGTTGCGTTTGAACTTGGAGCAGATATGGTAAAACTTTACTATCCAAGAGGAGAGGATGGTCTTAAAAAAATAAAAGAATATGCTCAGGGGATGTATTGCTTGATCGCTGGAGGAGCCAAATTGGATACTGTTGAACAGGCATATAAAACTGCAAGTGAAATTGTTCATGTTCTTGATGGAATGGCAATAGGTAGAAATATATTTCAAGATTCTAAGCCAATAAACAAAGCTCTGGGATATAAAGCCATATTTGAAGGAAAATCAGTAGAAGAAGCTCTCAGAATATATAATTCAGATAAAATTCCTGTTCTTTAAAAAAATTAATTATTACTTTTTCTTTTTTATCTTTTAAGCAAATTTTACTTCATTATTTGATTATTTATTTGCATAATTTTTATCAAAAAAAAATTCTAATTCTAATAGAATTATTAGAGATTTTAAAATAAAAATAAAATAAAAAAACTTTATAATAACAATTATTTTCATATTTTTAATAATTAAAGGGCTTTCATAAAGCAATTACTATTTAACTGCTTGTTCTTTTTCAATTTCTTTAATTTCAGCATAAAGTTCCTTTACTTTGATATTTAGATATTTCAATTTCGCTTTTCTGTCATTTTGAATTTCTCTATGTTTATTTTTTAATACAGTGGCTTTTTCTTTTTCAATCATTTTTATGTCATTAGATATTTTTTTAACATTTTCTTTAGCATTTCCAAATTTAGTTCTTACCTCATCTAATAGTTTTTGAGTATTTTCAGCCTCTTCTTGTGCTATACTTAGTTGTCCCTTTAATTCTGAGATTTTTGGATCAAAAGTAGAATTGATTTCAGACTCTGCAGCTGTAGTTTTAGTTAATACCTCAGCTTCAACCTTACCTTTTTCACTTTCTCTTTCTGCTATTTTAGTTCTTAAATCTTCAATTGACATGGAATTCTAACCTGCATTTATAATTTTCATAATATCATTTTATAATTTATATTAAAATGTTATGATTAAGGAATTTATTGTTTAATTTATATAAAATTATTTTGATTTAGGAGTATTCAAATATTTGGAAAAAATGCATTTTATATATGAAAAATAAGATAGAAAATAAAGAATATAATTTTAGGAAGATCATTTTATGAATGCTAATCAATATGAAAAAACTCCAATTAAATTTGTAATGATAATTCCAAGTTTCTTCAATATTGATGAAGATTATCAAAAACCAATTTATTATTATAATTTTCCTCTCGGACCATTGCAAATAATCGCTTTATTATTGAAGAGGAAATTAATAAAAGAAAAGATGCCAATGATTATTGACATCCGACGCGAAGAAGAATTAAATCCTGATGGATATAAAATCTCCGAATATAAAAAAGAAGAATTTGAAAAGTTTTTCAATAAAATTATAAGTAAATATGGACTTCTTGAATATGATTTAATTGCACTAAGTTGCTATACTTCTGCCGCATATTTACAAACAAGATTGATAGCCTCTATTTTAAAGGAACTAAAACCAGGCATCAAAATAATTGTTGGTGGATATCATCCTTCTGCAGTTCCAAATGATTTTTTATTCCAAAATTCACCGTTTGATTTTGTAATAAGAGGTGAAGGAGAAAGATTTTTTTTAGATTTATTAAGGAATGGTAATATAATTAAAACTCCAAAGACGAGAGTTGTAATACCTGAACCAATAGACCTTAACTCCTTGCCATTCCCAGACTATCTTGGATATTTAGATATATATCCCGATTTTAGCTCAAAAATGAATTTTGAACTTTTTGTATCAAGAGGTTGTCCTGGAAATTGTTATTTCTGTGGTAGTAATTTTAGATTTAGAAATTTAGAATATATTAAAGCAAAATTGTTTTTTACGGAACTATATAATATTGCTCAAAAAAATGATGTAAAAAGATTTAATTTCTCAGATCAATGTTTTAATGCGCTAAAGTATAAATATAAATGGCTTGAATTAATAAAAAAGAACAAATTAAATGAGGATATGGAGTTCTCTTGTCAAGCAAGAATCGATTACTTTAGTAAAAAGATGTTAAAAAAATTTCAGGAAGCAAATATGGTTGTAGGATATGGACTTGAGTCTATTTCCAAAGAAATGTTGGTTGGAATGAATAAAATATCCATAAAAGATGTTAATTCTTATATAAAAAAAACTCATGAGATAATTGAATTTTACAAACAGCACGCTAAGGTAAGATGTAGATTGAATTTATTAATAGGTTATCCAGGAGAGACGAGAGAGACATTTTTTGAAACTGTGAATTATATAAATAATGATTCAATTCATAGTTTGATTGATATGGGGCCAACGCTTTATTCAATATACCCAAACTCATTTGTATATCAACATAAAGATGAATATGTTCAAAATTATGGAATTGAATTTATAGATGAATATTGGAAAATTAAAGATTTGAACCCATTAAAGAGTTCAGTGATAAGACCTTCAAGAGATTACTCTAAAGAAGATATGATCCTAGATTATTTCACTGAATATAATAAAATTCTATATTTAAATGAGAGAGGGGGTAAGTTACTTAATAAAATTCAAAATCAAAAATGGAGAACTTTCTTTAAATCATGGTGTGATGAACTTCATTAAATTTGTAAGGGTAAAATAAAATATTCTTGGATTTCAATCTTCAAGGTAATTCTATAATTCATTTTATTTATTCAATAAAAGCAGTTAGATGGTTATAGAAAATAATAATAAACATTAAAAATTGAAAATTCATTTACAATATTGATTAACACAAATAATGCATATCAGTAAATAAACTCCTCAAATTTAATCAAAATTAAAAGCAAAATAGTTATTTAAAATGAAAGCAAAAGAGGAAATTTCATCAGAAAGAAGTTTAAAAATTGAAAGTAAAGATCTTGAAAGAATTGCAGAATTAGTTAAATCCGCAAATTATTGTTATGATTGCAATCGTTGTGTAAATGTGTGTCCAGTTTCTATATATGGACTTTTTTATCCAAGACAACTCGTTAGCGACTTTGCAAATTTTTCAATTGAAGAAACAATTAATAATTCTAATATTTGGAGTTGTTTAACTTGTGGACAATGTATCGAATACTGTCCAATGTCTAAAGAAAATATCGGAGTAAATTTTTTTGATATTATTTTGAATCTTCGGAAGATCGCTACGGAATCAGAAAAATTGAAAGAGGAGAAATTGGAATATACAACACATGGTAGGTTATATGCAAATTTACCTTATTTAATGGCAAATAATCAAATAGAATTCGAGAACAAACTTGGCTATTTGGATGATACAAATTTAAAAATTGCTGATAAGGGAGATATTGCATATTTCGTTGGTTGTATTCCATATATTGATAAAATATCTCCATGTAGAAGAGCGTGTCCAGCAGGTGTAGACATACAAGGTTATATCTCATTTATTAGAGAAGGAAAATTTCAAGAGTCACTTGATTTAATAAGAAAAAGGATTCCCTTTCCAGGGGTATGTGGTCGAATATGCCCTGCTCTTTGTGAAGATGTTTGTAATCGTGGGACTATAGATAAACCCGTTGCTATTAAAGCATTAAAAAGATTTGTTGCTGACTGGGAAATAAAAAATGCCCCTTTAAAGAATATTACACCAACTAAACAAACTAAAGAAAAGGTAGCAATTATTGGTTCAGGACCATCTGGTATGTCCGCAGCATATTATCTAGCAAAAAAGGGATATAAACCAACAGTATTTGAAGCATCACCATTTAAAGGTGGAATGTTAAGATTTGGTGTTCCAGAATACCGTTTGCCCCAAAGAATCTTAGATTATGAAATTGAATATATTGAGAAGAGCGGTGTTGAAATTAAAACAAATACACCAATAGGACCAAAACTAACGTTTAAAGATTTAAAAAAAATGGGCTATGAAGCTATTTTTATTTCAATAGGACTTCAACATAGCAGAAGAATGAGTATAGAGGGAGATGATCTTAAAAATGTTATCGGAGGTATAGAATATCTTAAAAATTATAAATTATCAGATAAAACCTCAAAAAAATTTGAAGTAAAAGTTAAAGATAAAATAGTTGGAGTTGTAGGTGGCGGAAATGTTGCTATGGATGCTGCAAGAACATCTGTAAGATTAGGTGCAAAACAAGTAATCATAATTTATCGACGATCAGAAAAAGAAATGCCCGCATCAAAAGAAGAGATTGAGATGGCAAAAGAAGAAAATATTGAATTTCAATTTTTAACTAATCCAGTAAGAATTTTAGGGGATAAAAATAGTAATATTTCTGAAGTTGAATGCATCCGGATGAAACTTGGAGAACCAGATAGTTCAGGTAGAAGAAGACCGATTCCTATTGAAGGTTCTGAAATCAAAATGAAAGTTAATGTTTTAATACTTGGAATAGGTCAGGCAGCTGACCATGAACCTGTATTAGCTGCTGAACATAAATTAGCAATTGATAAAAGAGGTAGTATTCAAACTGATAAATTAATTTTAGAAACAAATATTCCTGGTGTTTTTGCTGGAGGAGATATAATAGGTGGTGAGGGAATAGTCATTAGAGCAATAGCGAATGGATATGAAGCAGCAATTTCAATTGATCGATATATCAGAGGTGTCGACCTAGAAGAAGATAGGTTCTTTAGAGAAGATTTAAGACCTGCTGCAATACCTAAAAAACAAATTGAAGTCACCCAAAGAAGAGAGATGCCAATAATTCCCGTAGAAGAAAGGATAAAATCTTTTAATGAATGTGAAATTGGACTTTCGGAAGAAGACGCAATTCAAGAAGCTCATAGATGTGTTTTATGTAATATGTGTTCTAATTGTGATTTACCTCATGAATTATTACAAGAAACAATTGAAAAAGGGCAAAAATTTAAATGTGTATATGGAAAACAATCTTTTTACGATTCTGCTGATAAAATAGATTATTTAAGAGTTCCAAAAACTGCAATAGGTATTTTAAATCAAAATGGAATAATTCCTGTAGTTTTAGAGGATGAAAAATGTTGTGGGCATGATAACTATTGGACAGGAGATATGGATACTTTTGAAAAACTTGCAAAATATAATATCCAATTGTTCAAAAATGCCGGAGTTAAAACAATAATTTGTAATTGCGCAGAAGGATATTACATGTGGAAATTTGTATATAAAGATCTTCTTGAAGATAACAATGATTTTAATTTTGAAGTATATCATATTAGTGAATATATCCAAAAAGAAGGATTATTAGATAATTTAAAACTCCCTAATTCTGATAAAATTTTAGTTACTTACCATGATCCTTGTAGACTTGGCAGAATGAGTAAAGTATATGATGCTCCCCGTGAAATATTGAATAAAATTCCATTTGTCGAATTAATAGAAATGAAAAATAATAAAGAGGATGCTCTTTGTTGTGGTGTCGCTGCTAATTTGTCTTGTAATATTTACTCAAAAATGATTCAAGGCGATAGAATTAATCAAGCTATTGAAACTGGAGCAAAATATATGATTCTTAATTGCCCAAAATGTTTAACTCACTTTAATTGCTATTTACATGAAAATCCAGCAATAGATCTTAAAGTTATGTGTTTAATCACTTTCCTTGGTATGTTATACCGTTATTAATTATTTCTCTATTTTCCTTTCTTAATATTTCCTATTAATCAATAATTTGCAAGGAAAAACCTTTTTTTACCATATAATTAACAAATTAGTCTTTTGTAAAAATTAATTTAATTTAATAATGATTAACAATAAATCTTAATTATTATATATTTCAAATGTAAATTATTATCATACGACATTCTTCTATAGAGAAATGTCTAAGTTAATAACATTTGTTAAGAACATAAAAAAAGTGTAGAAATATGACTTTAGAAGGATATACACAAGAAAGAGTTAATATTCATTTAGATACTGGTAAAATTGAAAAAGGCTCGATTACGGAAGAATTTTGTACCAACTGGATTGGTGGATATGGTTTTGGCGCAAAGGTATTATGGGATGAATTAAAACCTGGAACTGACCCATTAAGTCCTGATAATATTTTAGTATGGGCAATTGGACCATATCCCGGAACTTTTCTGCCCACAAGTTCAAAATATGGACTTTTTGCTAAATCGCCCCTTACTGGATTGTTCGGATTATCAATATCTTCTGGAAGCATTGCCCAACAAGCAAGAAGAGCCGGTCATAATCTGATTGTATTTTATGGTAAAGCAGAAGAACCTGTATATATCATGTTTGATGATGGAGATATCCAAATTCTCCCCTGTAAGGAGATTGATCTATGGGGAAAGGGTGCTTGGACATCTGATGAGATATTGAAGGAACATTTTCACGATTCAAGACTCTCCGTGGCTGCAATTGGGCCCGCAGGAGAAAAACTTTCCAAGATCGGATGCGTCACAAATGATAGAAACAGACAAGCAGGAAGAACCGGAATGGGTTGCGTGATGGGGTCAAAAAATCTTAAAGCCTTATGTTTTAGAGGAACAAAAAGCATTAAAGTTGCAGATCCAAAAAAATTCTATGTATTAGGAAAAGATTTCGTTAAACGCGCTATTGGAACAGCTACTGCTAAATATAGAGATTATGGTACACCTAGTGGTTTGGCATCATATAACGATATGGGAATGCTTGGAAATTATAACTTTAGAGAAGGCTATTTTGATAAAATGGATAAATTCACAGGACAATGGCTTGATGAAAATTTGGTTGTTAAAAAAGTAGCGTGTAGTCAATGTCCAATTGCATGTGATCATTTAGCAAAGGTTCCTAAGGATCATCCCTTATGGGCAGGAGCAGTTGGAAGTATGGATATCGAAAATATATACTCATTAGGGTCAAATTGTGGTCATGATGATTGGTATGCGATAATTAAGGCTATAACGCTTTGTGATGACTTGGGAATGGATACTATTTCAGCTGGAACAACCGTAGCTTTTGCCATGGAATGTTTTGAAAAAGGAATCATCAAAAAAGAAGATGTTGGATACGATCTATCATTTGGAGATGGAGAAGCAGTAGTAAAAATGATTGAAGAAATGGGAAATAGAAGTAGCAAAATCGGGGATATCCTTTCCGATGGAAGTCGTGCTGCCGCTAAAAAACTTGGAGGAGATGCAATGAAATATTCTATGCAAGTTAAAGGTCTTGAATTCCCGATGTTCGATATTCGTGGTATGTCATGTTTTGCTGTAGGAGCGAGCGTCTCTATAAGAGGAGCATGCCACTTACGAAATGGTGCATATGGCTTGGACGCTAAAGGTAAATTCGATCGTTTTACATATGATAAACCATTAGAACGAGGCAAAGCAATTAAAGTTGTTGAAGATGAATATGGCGTAATCGATTCTCTTATAATCTGTAAATTCACCAGAGGCATTTATGCAGATAAACAGGACCATTGTGATATTTATAAAGCCGTAACTGGATATGATATGACTCCAAAAAAATTAATGCTTGATGGCGAAGCAATCCATAATTTGGCAAAGTGTTTCAACATTAGAGAAGGTGCAACTAAAGCGGATGATTACCCACCCGAAAGATTCTTTACTGAAGCACCAACAAGAGGTCCAGCAAAAGGTGTTACACTTAAAAAAGCAGGATATACTAAGGTTTTGGAAGGATATTATGAAGCAAGGGGTTGGGATAAGGAAGGAGTTCCTACTGATGAAACACTAAAACGATTGGGGTTAGATTTTGTAATTGGAAAACTCAAAGGAGGTAAAAAATAATGCCAAGACATGAATTTATTGTTGTTGATCCAGATAAATGTATTGGTTGCGAACTTTGCGAAACCGTTTGTTCATTTGTGCACGATGGAGAATTCAATCCACTTCATTCCAGAATTAAAAGAGTACGCATCGAACCGTTAATTAACATCGCTTTATCTTGCCAGAAATGCGAAGACCCTGATTGCGTTAATGCTTGCCCACAAAAAGCACTGGAAAAGAGTGAAAAAGATGGATCAATTTTAGTTGATGAGGATAAATGCTCTGGCTGTGCTTTTTGTATTCGAGCTTGTCCTTTTGGAGCAATATCCATGAGTACTGAAACTGGGAAAGTTTTAATTTGTGATTTATGTGAATCTACTGAATATGAAGAGCCACAATGTATAGAGTTTTGCCCTAGAGAAGCAATTTCCTTAAGAACAGTTGATCAAGTGGGAGATGAAAAACGTATCGATGCAGTTAAGAGACTTTTAACAGAACTACTAGCAGGGTCAAAATAATTTTTTTTTTTTCCTTTTATTTTTTTTATTTTGAAATTAATTAGATTTGAATTCTTTTAAATAAAAAAGATCGATATCAAAATCTTTGTTTATTATAAATTAAATTTAAAAAAAATTAAATTAAAAGTTATGAATTTTAGAAAAATTTCAAATTATAATTTTTTAGTGAAATTTAATAAATTTCATCTTCTCCTCTCTTTTTGGCTTCCTCATCCTTTAAATCCTTTCGAAGTACCTTTCCTACTAATGTTTCAGGCAGTTCTTTTCTAAATTGGATGATTTTAGGGACTTTATACGGAGATAGACTTTGTCTGCAGAATTCTCTTATGTCATTCACTAATTCATCACTTTCCTTGTAACCATCTTTTAATACAACATAGGCTTTTACCTTTTCACTACCAGGAATGTCTGGATTGGGTATTCCTATTGTAGCGGCGTTTGCAATGGCTTCATGTTCAAATAGGATATCTTCAACTTCTCTTGGATAAACTTTAAATCCACTAACGATAATCATATCTTTCTTTCTGTCTACTATATAAAAGTATCCCTCCTCGTCCATTTTTCCTATGTCTCCAGTTAAAAGCCAATCACCTTTTTTTTGATTAGCCGTTTCCTCGGGTTTATTCCAATATCCTTTCATAATTTGAGGTCCTTTCATCATTATCTCTCCCGATTCACCTATAGGTATAATCTTAGTATAATCATCAACATCTACAATTTTAACTTCAGTATCAGGAATTGGAAGTCCAACGGAACCAATTTTTCTTGTTCCCTGTATCGGATTAACATGCGTTACAGGCGAGGTTTCAGTCAATCCGTATCCTTCAATTATTTTACCTCCCGTTCTTTCTTCAAACTCTTTAAGAACTTCGGGTGGCATAGGTGCAGCACCTGTATTGCAGATTTTGATAGATTTTAGATCTTTAGCATAATCTTCTAGATCATCTCGTTCTAATAAGCGCATGTACATTGTTGGAACGCCAGGAAACATTGCTGGTTTAGTTAATCGAATTATTTCAAATAAAGATTTCTCATCACGAGGGTCAGGATTTAAAGCGATGGTACTTGCATTATATATTAAAGAATTCATACAAACAGTCATTCCATAGACATGGAATAATGGCAAATTGGTGAGTGCCGTTCCTTTCCCCCTCTCTAGTTCTGAAATATTCCATCTATTGATAGCAACACAATTTGATATTAGATTGTAGTGTGTAAGCATTGCACCTTTAGGTAAGCCAGTTGTTCCTCCAGTATATTGGAGCACACAAATATCCTCTTTAGCATTAGTCTCAAATTTTGGAAGGTTTGGTTTTGTATTATTTACTAATCTTACAAATTGTATAGTTCCAGCTATTTCTGGAGGGTTCCTCGGAGCGTTTGGAATATAATCCATTGCATTAGTAATAATTACATGCCTAAGTCGTGTTCTATCTCTAATTTTATTAATTTTATCAAGTTGTCCATCCCATGCAATAATTATTTCTGCACCAGAATCATTTAATTGGTATGCCAATTCAGGTTCTGTATGGAGAACGCTACATGCTGTGACGATTCCACCTGCTTTTTTGATACCATAAAAACTAAAGAGAAATTGAGGAAAATTTGGAATCATAATTGCAACAACATCACCTTTCTTTACACCTAAATCAACCAGAGCAGTAGCAAGTCTATCAGCAATATCTTTAAACTCATTATATGTTATTTTTCTCTTCATGAACCAAATCGCAGTTTTTCGTCCGAAATCTTTAGCGGCATCATCAAGAAATTTATAAATATTATGCTCCGGGTAATCTATATGGGAAGGGACATCTTTATCGTAAGATTTCAACCAGGGCTTCTCAGCATAAGGGTTTTCACTCATTTTTCTATTTATACCTCTTATATTGTTATTTTATTTAAATGATAGATATTAATTTAATATTTAATTAAAAACACATAAATAGTTTTACTTAAATCAAAACACAAAAAAAAAATGAATACATTTATATTTTATTTAAAATCAATAATTTTTTTTATTTTTCTGTAATATTATCAAGCGCATTTAAAGCAGATTCACTCACATAGTCGTATTTATCATGTTCTAAATTTTTTAATCCGGTGATGACTTCTGGATTATCAACACCAATTTTTCCTAAGGCTTCAGAAGCTCTCCATCTAACATCAGGTTTCTTATCTTTTAATGACTCAATTAAAGCTGGAATTATTTTAGCAGCAGATGGACCAATATTCCCCAGAGAAAGTGCCGCTTCTCGTTTTACTATACTTTTTGAATCATTTAAAGCTTCTTGTAGAGCAATTATAGCATCTTCTGAATTTGTACCCACTTTTCCCAACGCTCTTGAAGCTTCTACCCGAACTGAACTTTTTGAATCCTTTAATGATTCAATCAGACTTGGGATTGCAGCTGTTGCATCAATACCTATTCCCCCAATTGCAGAAATAATAAGAATTCTCATTTCCTTATTTGTTACTTTAAGTTCTTTGATTAAAGCAGGAATTGCTTCTTTACCGATACTACGAAGTGCATCAGCAGCTTTTCCGCGAACATGTTCAACCTTGTCATATAGTAAAAATGATAATTTTTCAAGTATTTCAGGATTAGCAAGTTTTAATTCTCCTAAAGCCTCAATTGCGCCCTTTCTAACGATAGGGTTTTTAGAATTTATAACTTCCAAAATGGATGGGACTGATTCTTGACCTATCATTGCAAGAGAATCAATAACTCTATATCGTACCCTCCAATCTGGATCTTCAAGTGCCACTATAAGAGATGGAATTGCTCTTGTAGAACCTTCACCAATTCTACTTATTGCTTGAGCAGATGCATTTCTAACAGTCCAACCTATATCTTTAAGGCTATTCATTAAGTCGGGAATAGCATTATAGGCATCAGGACCTATTTTTCCAAGTGATTTAGCGGCTTCTGTTCGAATTTCTTCATTTTCATCATTTAGACTATTAATTAAATTAGATATTGATTCTTGACTTGCGAAACCTATTTTTCCAAGAGAAATCACAATTTCTTTTCGAATCGACATTTCTTTATTATTAATATACCTACATAACTCGGGGATGGCATCTTTTGCTGGAGCTCCTATTTTTCCTAATGATCGCGCAACTTCACGACATATACTCCAATCGTCATCTGCTAAACATTCCGCTAGATTGGATACTCCCAAGGTGGCTTTTGGACCAACTTCACCTAGTGCTAATACAGCGTTAAATCGAATTGATCTAATCTCACTTTTTAAATATCTGATTATATCATTTATAACTGATGGATCTTTTTCAACCCGTGCAACCACCAAATCAACTTTAGCATCTCTTAACAAGTTTTCTATAGGTGCTGACATTTTTAACCTCCTTATATTCCCAAATAAACCTTTTTTATTCGTGGTTCTCTTTCAAGTTCTTCTTTAGTACCTCTAATTTCGATTTTTCCTTCTTCAAGAACATGAATATTATCGCTTACAGCCATAGCTAATACTGCGTCTTGTTCAACTAATAAAGTGGTTGTACCTTCATGTTTTATTTTTTCAATAGCTTCGAAAATCTTTGTTTTTACTTTTGGAGCCAATCCTAAAGAAGGTTCATCCATTAAAAGAAGCTTTGGATTAGCCATCAATGCGCGACCTATTGCAAGCATTTGTTGTTCTCCCCCACTGAGGGTTCCTGCTCGCTGTTTCTGGCGTTCTTTAAGAAGTGGGAATATTTCGAATATAAAATTTAGTAGTTCATGATATTTTTTCTTATCTTTAAGTGAAAGAGCCCCCATTTCAAGGTTTTCAAGAACGGACATATCATAAAATAATCTTCGACGCTCTGGACAATGTGCTATGCCCTTTCTAGCAATCTGATAAGCTTCCAACTCATCAATCCTTTCACCCAGAAATATAACTTTCCCCCTATCAGGTTCCTCCAAACGGGATATAACTCGGAGCAGAGTTGATTTTCCTGCACCATTTGGACCAATAACAGCATCTAATGATCCTTCTTCAACTGTTAAGTTAATCTCTTCAAGGGCTTTTGCTTTATCATAATAATGGTAAATTTTTCTGATCTCAAGCAATTACACCACCTCTACCTAAATATGCTTCCAGTACAAGTTTATGATTGGCAACCTCCTGAGGGGTGCCATCAGTGATGAATTTACCTTGATGCATAGCAATCACTCTCGGAACTAAATTCATTAATTCGCGTAATACATGCCCTGTAATAAAAATTGTAACACCTTCATTACTTAATCGTCTTATTAACGCATGTATATGTTCCTGTTCTTCATAAGAGAGACCACTAAATGGTTCATCAAGAAGAAGTATCTGGGGATTAGTACCAGCAGCTTTACCAATCTCAAGTCTTCTCAAATCACCGTGAGGTAATATAACTGGTGGGAACCTAGCTTTATCTATAAGTCCCACTTCGGAAAGAATTCTACTCGCGTACTGGTCAATTCCTACTTTCTCAGCAGCCTTCTTACCTCTTGGTGAAAGACATGCAACAGAAACATTATCAAGCACTGACATATAATGAAATGATCTAACTAACTGAAATGTTCTCACAAGACCCAAATTTACAATTTGAAAAGGTTTTAACCCAGTAATATCCATCCCATCAAATCTGATTGAGCCCGAGTTAGGTTTTTCAAATCCAGAAATTAAATTAAAAACAGTAGTTTTGCCAGCACCATTTGGACCAATAAGCCCTACAAATTCTCCTCTTTGTATTTCAAAACTGAAGTCGTTAACAGCTGTTAATCCTCCAAACTTTTTCGTTAAATTTTTTATTTCCAAAATTACTCCCATTTTCTAAATCAACTTTTTCTTTTTTTTTTTTATATAATACCTTTTTATCTTCCTAATAAGAAATCATAAAATTCTCTTAGATGCTCTAAAGCTGGTTTTAATATTCCTTGTTCAGCAAAACGGATCATAATTATTAAGATGATAGCGGAAATTAATGTTGGAAAAAACAGAAAAACTGTACCAAACATTCCCAAAGGTTTAAATAATTCATTAAATATAACCCAATAGACAAAAGCTCCTAAAACAGAACCAGATATTGTAGCGAGCCCACCTAGTGCTACCATAACAATTGCATAAAATGAGTAGAGGGCTAGAAAAACCGAAGGATTTACAGCTCTTGAATTCATCGAAAAAAGTGAGCCTGCAATCCCTGCAAAAAAACCACTAATCATAAATGCAATTAATTTATATTTCGTTGTATTAATACCTGAGGCATCCGCAGCCGATTCATCATCACGGATTGCTTTAAATATAGTTCCAACATTTGATTTAATAATAATGATTAAAATAACAAAAGAGATTATCATAATAATCAAAATATAGAGGAAAGTTATAATAAGGTCTTCTGACATTGCGGGAAGTCCTGAGATTCCTTCTGTGCTTCCAAGAATGTCCTTTAATTCCCCCGACATAAATAAATTAAACATAATTAAACTAAATGCCATGGTTCCTAATGCCAAATATGGTCCTTTTAACCTAAGACAGGGAATGCCAACAAGCAAACCAACTAATACAGCCACAACAGCCCCAATGATCATAGAAAAAAACCAAGGTAATCCAGCCATTTTAACAAAAGCTGCTGCGACATAAGCCCCTACTCCGAAAAAAACGGAATGCCCAAAACTGACCTGTCCCGTAAATCCCGCCAAGAGATCCCAACTGGCAGCAAAAATTGAAAAAATCAAGAAAGAAATTAAAATAGTTGTAATGTAATCATCCATAGTAATAAGTGGAATAAGAATCGTGCCAATTATACATAATATAGTTAAGCTTCCTCTGAAAGTAAAAATCCACGCTTTAAAACTTTTTACTTGATGAGGAATTTCTTTATAAAAATTTCTAGTCGCTCTTGGTATCCCTAGAAAAAAATTTTTAGAACCCGCTACAGCATTAGAAAGTTTCCTTCTAATTTTTTTAGGCAATTTTTTATTACACCTCCTTCTTTCCAAGCAAACCTTGAGGTCTAACTAAAAGCATAACTACGATAACTAAAAGTGGAAATACTGTAGCTAAAGTTGGACTAATAAAAACACTGCAAAAAGTTTTTGCATATCCCATAATAAAGGCTCCAAGGACACATCCTGAGGTACTTCCCATACCTCCAAAAACAGTAACTGCAAAAGCGCTTAATAGAAAACTCCATCCCATATCAACTGTTATAGCAGAAGTGGGAGCATATAAAATTGCAGCCATACCCGCTAGAAAAGCAGAGATCATAACAGTTATCATAAGGATTCTATCTGCATTAACGCCCATAAGCAACGCTGCCTCACGATCTTGGGAAACTGCACGAATTGATTTACCAATCTTTGTTTTGCTAATAAATAATCCAACTAGAAATACAAGAATTAAAGATCCAATTATTACAAAAATGAACTGAATTGGGAATGTAACTCCTAAAAACTCTACGCTACCGAAAATAAAAGGAGAAATATAATGTGGTTTAATTCCAGCTATTACTTTTACAAACTCCTGCATGAAAACGGCAAATGCAAATGTAACAATCACAACTCCTATGTGAGAGTCTTGTAAAGGTTTTATCAAAGCTAGATATACAACACCTCCTATACTTATTGCAATAATTAATGAGAGTATTATACTAATTATAAGATTAATATATAAAACCCTAGAGGTTATGTAAAATACATAACAAGTAATTAAATAAAAAGCACCGTGACCTAAATTTAAAACACCCCCTACACCATACACCAGAGAAAAACCTAAAGCAAGCAGTGCTAATACTGACCCTTGCACTGTTCCAAAAATTAATACATTCTCAATTTGAAATATCATATCAATTCATGCTCATTTAATCGTTATCTATGGTAAAATTTGATATTATTTTTATTACTTTTTATTCAACTTAATTCTTTAAAAACGTTTTCTTTTTCTAATTCGATTATTAAGTTATTAATTTATTAACTTTATAAGCTAATTCTTTTAGAGGTTTGTTTATTTTTCTTAATAACACTCTTACTTTTCATAAAAATTATTTTAAATCGTTAAATAAATAATTTTAAGGATATAAAAAAGTTAAACAATAAATTCTAATAAGATAATGAAATTTCATTTCTTTTGAGATCATCTAATTTTTTTAAAAATTTGAACCTAAATTCTGATTTTAAGATAGATAAATTAATAAAAATGGGTAAAAAGAATAGTTGATATTATTAATTTAAAAAAAAAATAGAGTTAAATTTGTTTTTCTTGTTAAATTTAATCGTTTATACCCCAAGATGGAAATGTAATTGGTGCTGTTACAATAGTGTCTGGATAAAGAGCACCACCAGTTGTTATGCACTCTTTTGCTCCGCCCGCTTGCCATTGCACGAATAAGGTGACTCCATATGGCCAACCTGCCATTACATCATGAGATTTTGTCCATCCAAATTCTAGTGTCGATACTGAAGTTAGACTTGGGTTTTCAGGAGTGATTGTCTCCATTTGAGCCACAAGGTCATCAGAATCAATGGAATCACATGCTTCAATCACGTCTCTCATCATATATACGGTGTCATAGGAACCTACAGCCGTATAAAGGGGTGATTCACCGAAATTATCTATCCATCTATCCCAAAATGCAATTGATTTTGGTGTTTTAGCGGTACGACATAATGTTTGCATTATAATTTCGTGTTCGCAACCTCCATTCGTATCAAACCAGTAAGAATCCAACTGTGCTTGAACATCAATTCCAGCAATAAGACATTTTGCTTGAATTTGTGCATATTGAGTGGTAAAAGTAATCCCTGTCGTTCCGGATATTACGGGAATAACTAATTGGGCTCCAAGATCTTGTATGCTTTGCCATATTGTAGCGAAATCTTCGGATGTAGCAGTGATTGGATAGGCTATATCATCCAAGATCTCATAACCGAATAAAGGTAAGTAAGCGTTTAGAGCAGCGTCCATTGGAAGTGTCCAGTCAAGATCCTCTCTTACAATCACAACTTTATTAACTGGTTTATCTAACATTACTGGCAAAACCGCTGCAAATGCGGCAAAAAGAGTAATACATTGTCCTCCTAAGCTTGTAGAGTTGATAGGCATCGTTCTGAACATATATTTATATGTGTCGTAGTCATCAAGAACCTGTTGGGCGAAACAATCTGTAGACGCACCTGTATTAATAAAGACAATTTCTTCATCCATTACAATTTCTTGGTATGCTAATAACGATTCCGTTCTGAATCCACCAATGATAAAGTGGGGTGTATGTTGTGTCATCATTTTCGTTGCGGCAGTCGTTCCCTTGGTTATATCGAGCTGGGCATCGGATTCAAAGGTATCCTCACCTACGATTCCAAAATAATACGTGTCAGTGCCGATTTTAAAGCCACCTGCAGTATTTATCTCATCTGCTGCCATATATACTCCATTCCATTGACCTTCACCTTGTATATCAGTTAATGAGCCAAGAACTCCGATTTTAATTATTCGATTGCTTGCAACATCTTCTGGAGCTCCGGGAGTAAGAAGGATGCCTGGTTGAACTGCTCCATATTTAGGTACCAAAAAAATGATTCCGAGTGGAATACCTACTCCGGCAATTATAGCAATTATCACAACGACAATAATTATATTTCTAGTTTTTGTTTCCATATTTCATATCACTTTTTAAAAAAATTTTTATTGTTATATCGATTTAATATTCATTTTATCTCTATTTAAATATTATTACATTTTAATCAAAAAACCATATTTTTGTCTAAAAATCGTCAAAAATTTTTAACATTTATGAGAATATAAAAAAGTTTAATTAAATTTTTGTAAAAATAAAGAGAGATTTAGGAAATTGATATATTTTATGAAAGAAATCCCATAAAGTTCCCAATATTAATTATCATTTGTTAAGAAGATAGATTTCCTAAAATTGATGAAAATATAAAAAGAAAAATTTTAATAAATTAATTATTCGATTCATCAATCAAATAGCCGATACAAATCTTTAGTGCATTTGTGAGTGCAATCTTATTTACTATTTCTATATTATCTGTTGGTTGATGATAGAAAGACAAAAATTTGCTGAAATCCATTGATGCAAAAGTTGCTGCCTTAATTTTAACTTTTGAAAATGCAGTTGCGTCAGTTCCCCCACTAATTTGTCCTATGAGTTTCTCTATAAAACCAGAACCAAATGGTTTAATATTAAGATCAACCAGATCTGCGGATTTATTTATTTTTTGCACTACTTCTGGTGAATGTCTCGTTCTTGTTGTAGGTTCGTATTCTATTATATAAAATTTTTCATCATTCTGAATGCCATCCATATTTATTATTTCTGCTTTTTTTTTTTTTAATTCTTCAAGATGACGTGTTACATAGCGATAAGCACCTCTTAAGCCAGCTTCCTCGCATCCAAAGGAGATTAAACGAATTTCTATGTTATTCGGAATAATTTGTTTAAGAGTTTTGAGATATTTTCCGAGACCCAATATAACAGCAACAGCACTAAGATTATCAATAGCACCTGGTACTTTATTCGCTTTTTCGCCATTTGATACGAAGAAAAATAAACCAATAAAAGCAGGGATGCCAATTATAAAGAGAATAATTATAAAATTATAAAATAACAAATATTCTAAGTTAAAAAATACAAAAATAAATATAATTATTGAAACTATCATCCATATAAACAATACACCTAATCCTAAAAAAATAATAACCACATATCCAAACTTTAAATATCGTAAAAGGTTAAATTGTAGAGCACTATCGTGGTGTCCTGAAAAAATGATAATTTTTTTCAATTCTCCTTTTGCTTTAATCTTACCTATGACGTTTTGCGAATCTCTTTCTTTAAATAATTTATCTATAAACTCTCGATAATTAAAAAATTCGTTCCAAAGTATCAAGAATGCAAAGATATTAAGAATCACAGCGATAGTAATTAATAATATACGTGAGAACAAATTTGGTGCAATAAATGGCATTAATAAAAAGTTTAAAATTGAGATGCTAATTAGTAAAATGTCAATCCTTATCCACCCCAAAAAAGCCCGTGGGTGACATTTAAATGGTTCAACATTAACTTCATCACAAGTCTTTTCAAGTTCTTTTTTAATATAATCGGCTGCTTGTGCTTCTGCAGGACTACATGGCATTCTTGGTCCAAATTTATCTATAATATCTTTTATAACATTATACATATATTCAGAATCATCATTTGAAATTTCAACTTTCATTATTATCGCAATAATTATGATTGTTAAAAGATAATTAGATTTTCTTTAATAAAAGAGTTTAATAAAAAAAGAATTAAAATTGATTTAGTTTTTACTAATTAACAACATCTTTCAAAGCAGATTCAGTTGCTCTAATGAAAAGATGTTTGGAAGTATTAAGTGAACCATTGTATACAATCTTAGAGATCACCATCTCAGAAGGATAATATTTTATTCCAGGAGGATATGAACTATCTTTCCAACCCCCTAAAGCTGTACTAATATTAGCCTGCATCGGTTCATTATTAATATATATGCTTCCTGCCTGCAATTCATTGACAAATCTTTCAATATTTTCTGGAGGAGTGTAGACTACAGCACGCATTCCATAGTTAGAATGATTTGCGAGAAAAATAGCATCATCAATATTTTTGGCTTTAGTTACACTTCTTACGGGACCAAAAGCTTCTTCACGCCAGAGAAAAGGAGCTTTATCAAAATCAAGTATATTTTCGCGAGGAATCTCTACTAAAGTTGGTTTATAAAAAAGGCCATAGCTTTTCCCGGTATCTATTTTTTCAGCACCACATAAGATTTTCACACCCTTATGTTTTGTGGCTTCACCAACCATTACTTCCATCATCATCAAGATTCTCCGAGATCCAAGAGGTCCAATATCTGTGGACATATCTCTGGGGTCTCCCATCTTTAATTTTTCAATCCCTTTTAGCAATAATTCAATATATTCATCATATATATCCTGATGTACAATTATTCGCTTCATTGAAAAACATTGTTGTCCTGAATTTGTATAGGAAGCAATTACATTCCATTTAGCTACTAATTCTAAATTTACTCCGGGCATTACGATTCCTGCATCATTTCCAGCACTTTCGAATATAAATTTTTTGAATGGAAAATTTATCATATTAACTCCAAGAAACTTCTGGGTATATTTTTTTAAAATTTCAGCGTAATCGATTAGAATCTGTTTTGCTGTATGCGAAGCGGCTACGCAAACAATATTTTTAATTAATTTTGATTCAATAAATATTTTGATAGCAAAGTTGCCGGGACTAATAACTAAATCATATGCTTCATTAAATGGAAAATCACTCTCATTAATTCTTTCTATACAATATTTCATTGTCAAGGGACAAGCTGTGGAAGGCTTTATAATAGCAGGGTTTCCTGTCATAAAGCTTGATCCCCAAAAGTACATTGGTAGACTCATAGGAGTATTACGGGGAGTTATACCTATAGTTAATCCCATAGGTTGATATTTTATGAGTGAAACTTGTCCACTTTCAAGATCACGTTGTGTTTTGTCTTTTACCAAATCGATAAACCAGTCAACATAAGAATATCCCTTTTCAATCATAGCAAATTCCCATTCTGAATAGCGAATGGGTAATCCTCCTTCAGCAACTATGATATCTTTAATTTTTTTCTTTTCTTTAAATAACACTTTAGCTATATCTTTGATTACATCAATTCTTTCTTCTAATGTGGTGTTTAAAAGTCTCTTTTCCCACTGAACTGTTCTTCTAATCTTATTTTGAATTGTCTCTTCAGTATCTGCTTCAATAGATTCTATTACCTCCCCCGTATATTTATTTAAAACATCTAATTTCATATAAAAACCTCATTTCTTTTTTTTATTCTTTTTTCTCCTTAATTAATTCAATATATTCCTTATACCATACAATAGTATCTCGAAGACCTTCTCTTAAAGGTGTTATTTTATAATTTAACTTTTCTATTGCTTTTTTTGATGAATAAGATCTATTATATTTTATACTTTTAAGAGTAGCTCGAGTAATATATGGTATTTTTTTAGTTATTTTAGATTTAATCTCACATAACCAGGCATAAAAACTAGCTGCCCACATTGGAAAATGTCTAGGTTTTTTCACTTCTGCAATCTCGGCAATTAAATTAAGATATTCTCCTAACTCTACATTTTCTCCGCCAAGGATAAAGTCTTCACCTATTAGATCATCCCGATTAATTATTGATGTTAAAATATTAATCAAATCTCCTACATATGAAAAGCAAGCGACTGAATCCCCCTTTCCTGGACAGCCTAAAAATTTCCCCCTTACTATATCAAAAAGCGTTTGACCGAAATAATTAAAATCACCCGGACCATAAACGACTCCAGGATAAAAAATTGTTGCATTAAGTCCCTTTTCTATATATTCTTTAATTTTTTTTTTCCCATAAAACTTAGTTCTCTCATAATCCATATAAAAAAGTTCATTTTCAAAAGTTTCATCAACGGGTTCTTCAGGAGTTGGTCCAATGGCAACAAATGAACTCATATAATAAAGCTTTTTATTCTTTTCTAATGCAATTTTAGCAATATTTTCTACACCGCCTACATTAATGTCTTCATAAATAGATTTATCAGGAGCCCACATCCCGGTGTATGCAGCAAGGTGATAAATTATATCGACACTATCAACAGCTTGATATAAACTATCAATATCTCGAACATCACCAATAATATATTTAATGTTTTTTAGATCATTAAATGGTTCAATATTACTATTTTCTCTTATAAGAAGTTTTAAATTGTGTCCTAATTCATATAAACGTTTAACCAAATGAACACCAATAAATCCAGTGCCACCAGTTATTAAGACATTAGTCATTTTAGTTAATATCTAAAATTTCATTCAAGAAAATTAAGAGGGTTATTTTCAGATTATTAAAATCTCGTTATTATTTTATTAAAAAGGTTTTCCGAAGTTTCATAATATTAAAGATTAAAATTTATTCTAATTTCTCTTGTATGAATTATTTTAAAATGTTATATACTCGCAAAAATAAAAGCAATTAAGCCGAGAAAAGCCCCTAATTTTAAGAATAAGCTTATTTTTTTAAAATCAGCGGTCTGTAGATCACTTTTAAGAGACAATATTAACGCATAAATAACGATAATTATTCCAAAAATCATTGAAATAAAAAACAAAACGGGATTTATAATTGGTGTAAATATTGGTAAACTAAAAAAGATTATAGCTAAAATATCACAGACTACAGAGAATTTAGCGGTTTTTTCAATTCCAATCTGAATTGCTAAAGTCTTTATTCCATATTGTTTATCTCCTTCAATATCTTCACATCCTTTTATAATCTCGCGAGAAAGCAAAAGAAAAAAACAGGTTAAAAAGAAATAATAAATGTATAGTGGAATTATTGAACTATTCAAAATCGCGCCATATATTAATCCTATTGAAAATGATAAACTAACAACTAAATTTCCTAGAAAACCTTGTTTCTTACCCCATTTAGCATACACCCATCCTAAAAAACCGAAAAACATTGCAAATACTATATTGAGAAAACCCAAATTAAAAATTATACTATGAATGATTGATAGTGCTACTCCAATGGTTAAAATAATCAAGAAAAGTATTTTTGCTTGCTTTAGAGTTATTGATCCTCTTGGAATAGGACGTTCTGGGCGATTAATTTTATCAATTTCGATATCATATATGTCATTAATAACCATCCCTGAGCCTGCAATAAAGAAATAGGTCAATATACCTAATATTAAATTAATGAGTAATATTTCAATTAATATTCCTGTTCGAGTATTTAAAATACCTATTATTACTGTAAGTGATCCCATAATACAATTTATGGGTCTTATAATTTCTATAGCATCCTTGAATTTCATGACTAGCACTCTACACTTGTTTTAACTATTTTTTTTCATATTTTTTATCGTAAAGCTTACCACAAGTTTTAATCTCATCAATGATCTCTTTCAGTGAGGTTCCTTTATCATTTAGTGTATTATTCTCGAGAAATGTGCCCATAACAACGATATCTGCTCCATTTTCAATGTAACTTCTTGCATCCTCTTTATTATTAATTCCCCCACCAACAATTATGGGAATTTTTAAATAATTAGATGTCATTTTGATAATTTTAACCGGAATTCTTTCAGAACCAGAACCAGATTCTAAATAGATTAACTTGAATCCAAACATCTCCGCGGCAAATGCATAAGCTGTTGTTAATTCTGGTTTGTTTCTTGGTAATAATTTTGCATTTCCAATCCATCCTGCAGTTGAACCTGGTTCGATTATTAAATATGCCATAGATATGCTCTCTAAATTAGCCATTTTAATTGGAAAACATGCGAGTGCCTGTTGACCAATAATAAAATAAGGATCTGTTGAATTCAATAAAGACATAAATAAAATTGCATCTGCCTTAGGAGAAATATTACTAATTCCACCCGGAAATATAATAACGGGCAAATCTACCTTATTCTTTATTGATTCAATTGTTTTATCAATAAACGCTTGGTCAAATGCAGTGGATCCTCCAACTAAAATTGCATCAGTTCCAGCGTCTTCAGCATATTTAGCAATTTTTGCTGCCCGAGAAGGACTTTGACGAATAGGGTCAGGATCTATAAGAGAGAAATGAAGGGCTCCATCTTCATTAATTTTATTAATGATATATCCGTAAGTCGTTTGCTTTTCAGATTCGTTTAGAATGATGTCCATTATCAATCATATTGTAAAACAATTAAAGATTTTAAAAGCTTTTAAAATCAATACGAATATTATTTTTGTGAAATATATTAAGAGGAGTGATATAATTAATATTTTAACAAATATAATTACTTTTAATTGATGTAAAAATGGAAAGTCTACCAAAATCATATGATGTAATAGTTGTTGGTGCAGGAACCGGTGGAAGTACTGCAGCCCGATTTGCAGCACAATACGGACTCGACGTGTGTTTGATTGACAGCAAAAAAAGGGATCAAATTGGAGATAAGATCTGTGGGGATGGAATTGGAACTGAAATTTTTGAATTTCTGAACATCAATCCACCAAAAGGAAAAGAATTAGCATGCCACATAAAAGGTGCTAAATTGTATTCTCCAAATTTAAAAAAATGCATAATAATGCTTGACCCAAAGCAAGCAGGATATGTTATCAATCGATTAGAATTCGGTCAACGATTATTAAATGAAGCAATTGATGCAGGAGTAAGGCAATTTTTAGATAATACTATGGCGTTAGATTTATTATATAAAAGTGGAGCAGTAAATGGAATAAAAGTTAAATTAAGCAATGGAGAAAAAGCCGATCTGCATTCAAAAATAATAATTGATGCAAGTGGATTTTATTCTCCATTGAGAAGAAATATAAAAAGTTCTATAATTGAGAAGGAAATTTCTAAAAAGGACTCAATTTTATGTTATAGAGAAATTGTAGATTTTGGTCCTGAAAATCCAAGAGTTAATGATCCAGATTATATAACAATTATTCTTGATCAAGAAAAAGCACCTGGCGGGTATATCTGGTATTTCCCGAAAAATGAACACTCAGTCAATATAGGATTAGGTGTATTTATGGATTTTAAAGGTAAAGTTAAAGAATTATATCGAAAAAATGTATTTGAGAATTACGTGAAGACTTCTGAATATAAGATAATATCTTCAGGAGGAGGGGTTGCGCCTGTGAGAAGACCAATTTGGTCTTGTGCAGACAATGGGATTATGTTTATTGGAGATGCTGCATGTCAAGTCAGTCCACTTCATGGAGGAGGGATTGACCCTTCAATGCGAGGTGGATATTTTTCAGCACTTAGTGCAAAAGATGCAATTGAAAGCGAAGACTATTCTATAAATGCTTTATGGAATTATAATTATAATGTAATGACTACTTTTGGTGCAGAATTTGCCGCTCTTGACCTGTTAAGAATTACTTTACAAAATCTTTCTAATGAAGATTTAAATTTTGGTTTAGAACGTGATTTATTAACTGGGAAGGAAATATTAGAGATAGCCTCAACGGGAAAAGTTGAATTATCTCTGTTTGATTTAATCTCTAAGGCGATTAAAGGTATATCTCAACCTAAGCTGCTATTGGATTTAAATTATATGAGAATTAATATGAATAATATCTCAAGGCATTATAAAAAATTTCCAAAAACAATGGAAAAATTTGAAGATTGGAAAGAAAAAACACAACAAATTTATGGGAAAATAAGAAAACCTAACCACCATAATAGTTCCACATAAAGTTCAGGCGGTCGCCATCTTTTAATCCAGCATCAAGCCCTCCTTGAAACCTAAAGTGGATGCCATTGATTGTTAAGACTAAGTCTTCTACCATTTCTTCCATATTTTCTTTAAAAAGTACTTCTCTTAAAGGTTCTCCGTTTCTTTCAATCAAATCTAGAAGTAATTCTCTTAGAGTTATGGGTCTATCTAATTTGATCTCCATATCCCATCGTTGCATAATTGTAATAAATGGAGCTGAAAATATTAAAGTAACACTCAATATATTTCACATGTCTGAAATTCAAACTCTATGAAATCAATATTCACTTCTCTTTTAATATTTTTATTTTATAAAATATAAATATTCAAGAATAAATTCTTCTGACTTATCTATTGAATAATTATTAAAAATTTAGATTTAAAAAAGGGTTTCATATTATTTTTGCAATGCATTTAAAGCAATTTTTGTAGAAATCTCTGCTTGCTCAACACTAACCATACCTATTGCCACAGAACAGATATTATGTTTAGAAATATAATCAAAAGCTTTTTGTGGCTCTATTTTTCCTGCCGCTAAAGTTTTCATTCCTAAAAAAGAGTAATTTTTATTTTGGTTAATAAGTGCTTCCAGCTTTTTTTGATCATTCATGAAGATCCCATTTGTGTTAAAGGGAATTAAAAATGCTTTAACATTTAATGATTTTTCAAAAGCATATGTTAGAGTGGAAATTGGGTTATGAGCAGCTATTCCTGGAATCACACCTCGGGAGGAGATCTCATCCAATAAATTAATTAATTTAATATTTTTATTATCAGCCACCATTCCGTGTACAAAAATTAGTTTTGCACCAACATCAATCAAATCTTCAATTAAGGGATCAGGTCCTGGAAATGTAGAACCGGTAATTACATAATCATTGTGTGTTTCTTTCATTATTTTAGCAGCTTCACAAATTTTTCCAGCGGGTATTGCTTCAATACCACGACCTCCAGCTTTATAACACGCTTCTAAAATTTCAAGCATAGCATCTATATGATTTAAAAATTTTCTACGCCAAATCCGAGCATTAGTTCCGAATTGACCTGCACCTATAAATGGAGAAGTTCCCGTCATAACAAGTGGAATATTTTCTCCATCAATTTTACAAAAAATACAATCCCCTCCTAAACCCTTTTATTTTAATTATAAGAAAACAAGTAAAAATTAGTATAGAATTTAAACCCATTTTTTATTAAATTATTTAATGTCCTTCAAATATTGAATCTCGTTTTTCTTTTAAAGCTTGCATTGATTCCTTAAGATCATAAGAAGTCATGGCTTTTCTCAATCCTCTATTTTCTAAATCCAAAGTTCTTTCTAAGATATCCTTAAAATAAGAATGCATAGTTTTTTTCATCAATTTTATTGATAGGCTTGGACCTTTTGGAGGTATCAATCTCAAGGCAATGTCTCTAGTGTATGGCATTAATTCATCCGGTGGAAGAACTTTATTAATACCTAAACCCATTTCATATGCTTGTTTAGCTGTTATTTTATCTCCAAAATAGATAATTTCTTTAGTCTTTTGAAATCCTAAATAAAAAGGCAAAATAAAATTCATTCCAAATTCAGGTATAGCAGCTCTTTTTACAAAATAAAAACCTAACCAAGCATCTTCCGACATATAAATCAAATCTGCCCCAACTAATGACATTGTTATGCCTGCCCCTACAGCTAGACCATTAATAGCTGCAATAACTGGCTTAGTAAAATTCCAAAATTTCATGCACAGTTTTTTTTGGGCAATATCCATTATATTAAGTTCCTTTTTAATTTCTGGAGGAATTTCATCAAGAAATTTCAAATTAAAATAGCCACCTGAGGAGTAGGCATTGGCTTCTTTACATCCAGTCATTATTAAGACTTTTGTATTGCGATCTTTTTCCATATCATCCAATACAGTGTAAATTTCTAAAAAAGTTAAAAAAGATAAAGCGTTCTTTCTTTCAGGTCTGTTGAAAGTAAGTGTACAAATACCATTTTCTTCTTTTTCATAAGTAATATCTCTAAAATCCTCAATCTTCAATTCGAAAACACCATTTTTCATTTAAGATTTTTTAATGTTAATTTAGTATCATCTTTTTGATTTTTAAATATAATTATTCGATTACATTTTCCTCGAACATTTTTTTGTTTATTTCAACGCCTAAACCTGGTTTTTCCAACGCTTTTACGATTCCTTTTTCAACCTTTATTGGTTCTTCAAGTATTTGATATTCATCTGGAATGAATGGATATTCTAACCATGGACATCTTGATGCCATTACAAAATGGATATTAGCAGCTAAAATATGCCCCATACCAAAAACATGGGGGATACAGCGGATTCCTTTAACTTCAGCCATCGCATCAATTTTTTTCAATTGCAAATAACCTCCACTACGAGTTACATCAGGTTGAATTATGTCATACGCTCCTTTAGTAAGAATTTCATCGAATCGATACATTCCGAAATCATTTTCTCCACCAGCAATCTCCACAGGTGATTTCCTCCTTAGTTCAGCAAGTCCATTAAGATTATCAGAAGTTAATGGTTCTTCGAGCCATGTGATGTTATATTTTTCACAAATTTTCGCGATTTTTAGGGCTTCATTAACGGTTTCATAACCTGAATTTGCATCAACCATTATTTCAATATCTGGAAAAACATCTCTTACCGTCTTTATAAGTGCCTCATCCTTTTCAGGAGTTTTTCCAATCCTTAACTTAACTGCATTAAATCCCCCCAAATCTAATGCAGCTTGAATTGCGCCTACAGCAGCCCTAGGATTTTTGTATGGTCTAAACAATGATGCATAAGCCCTTACCTTTTTCTTCATCCCTCCTAGAAGACGATAAATAGGAGTCTTTACAGCTTTTCCCACTAAATCCCAGAGAGCTACTTGTATGACCGATGTAGCCATAGGAATACCAAATAGAATTCTGTTACTTGTATGGTAAATTGTATGAAAGATATCCTCAATCATAAAAGGATCTTTTTTTAATAATAGAGGTTTTAAAGCCTCATCAATAAAGCGCTTTTGGGCACTATTTGACAAGTTCCAATGAGATAACCCCCATCCTTCAATACCCTCATCGGTCTTGATATTTACATATAAACCAGTAGCTTTTAGGGATGGCATTGCACCAATTTTAATCTTAAAATCTAATTGTAATACATGCGTTTGAACATCTGTTATTATCATATTTTTTCTAAATCAACGGGAATTATTTAATTTATTGTGATGAAATAAATTGATTATATTCATACATCATTTTTAAGGCCGTAATAGCTTCTTTTACTCGGTTCATTACTGGAATTTGAAATCTCAATGCTGGTTTTAATATATAATCAAACACCCACCGAGAACCAAAAACACAAATAATGCAAGGCTTTTTAAATTTAGAGGAAAGATTTTTTATAATTCTTAATGATGGCATAATGCTTACACCTAGCAATTCTAAGGGTAATCTTGGTACAGTAAAAAGGAACAATACACTATCAACATTATTGTCGTTGAAAATTGCCTTTAATGTAGGATTAAGAGTAATCATTTGAGATGGTCCTAGATCTACCGGATTTTTTAATGACACCCAATCGGGAGCCACTGCTCTCATCGATTGAATTGTATTTTCCCCAAGTTCAGCAAGAATAAGTCCTTGTTTTTCTAACTCATCGCATGCCAAAATTCCGATACTACCAGAGCCGGTTATAATGGCTACATTTTTTCCCCTAGGTAAAGGTTGTATAGCAAAAACTTGAGCAATATTAAACATCTCATAAAAATTATCTACTCGAAAAATACATGGATATTGCTTAAAGATAGCGTCAAATATCCGATCATTACCAGCTAATGACCCAGTATGACTTTTAATTGCGTTAGAACCCAATTCACTTCTCCCATTTTTAAGAATTATAATTGGTTTTGTTATTTTTTTCAAGACTTCGATAAAAGCATCACCTCTCTTTACTCCTTCTAGGTAAATGGTTATCACTTTAGTATCTGGATCATTTTCAAAATATTCTATCATATCAATTTCATCGACATCAATCTTGTTCCCTAGCGTTACAACCTTTGAGAAACCAATTTTCTGACCTACACTAGCCCAATCAATAAATACATTTCCTAAAACACCAGATTGAGCAATGATTGCAATATTACCTTTCACCGTTTTTGAAAAATCTACATCAGAACTAGTGAATTCATTATAAAAATTCGTAACACCTACACAATTAGGACCAATTATACGAATATTAGAACTTTTAACGATTTCCTCTAATTCCTCTTGATATTTAATGTATTTCTTAATACCTGTTTCTGCAAAACCAGCTGTTTCTATTATTATTCCTTTTACATGCTTATCTACGCAATCTCTTACAGCTTGAACTACACTCTCATTTCCTACTAAAATTATTGCTAAATCAATATTATCAGGAATATCCTTTATGTTTTTATATGCTTTATGTCCAAAAATTTTATCTTTATATAAATGAACTGGGTATGTCTTAAATTTTGAATTTAATAGATATTTTGTATTCCAAAATCCAAATCTTGGAGAATCCGAAGCTCCAATTATTGCAATCGAGTTGGGAGCAAAAAATAAATTTAAGTTATTACATTCTGAATTATCGTTATTATGTTTAATTTCCTTCTCCATACTTTTTTTAATATTTTCACGTTTAATAATTAATTGATATATCGATTAAATTCAGATATTTTATTTTCCATTAAATTTTTAAAAACTTTTAAACAATATACCTTTTTAATCCATAACAAATAATAATTTATTATTTAAATCTGAAAGCTAATTAGAAATTATTAAATTAAAATAATTATAGAGAATAATGGAGGTATTTTACAAAAAGGTGTAAAAAATGTCTGAAATTCGCATTGGAGTATTTGTTTGCAGATGAGGAATAAATATTGCGGGGATATTAGATGTTCCAAAAATTGTCGATGAAATAGGTAAAATGGAGAATGTTTGGTCTTGGGAGTATTTAAATATATGTACAGATCCAGGAGCGACCTTTATTATTGAAAAGATTAAAGATCTCGAGTTAGATCGGGTTGTAGTTTCAGCTTGAACACCAATAACACATCAACCGGTTTTTCATAGTGTCTTAGAGGATGCAGATTTACCACCACGATTTCTTCAATTTGTTAATATTAGAGAACACTGCAGCTATGTCCATCAACAAGAACCAGAAATGGCTACACAAAAAGCGATTGAATTAATTAAGGCAGGCATTGCAAGAGCTGAGGTTTTAGAAGATATACCAACTAAAACAGTTCCAGTAGAGAAAGCAGCATTAGTAGTTGGTGGAGGAATAGCGGGATTGACAGCCAGTATTGATTTAGCAAATGAAGGGTTCAAGGTATACCTTGTTGAGAAAAAATCCACCACTGGTGGAAGAATGGCTCAATTGGATCGAACCTTTCCAACCGATGATTGTTCCATATGAATTCTCGGACCTAAAATGTTGGCAGCCAATAGAAATCCAAATATTACGACAATGACAATGGCCGAAGTTTTAGAAGTGGATGGCTATATTGGTAATTTTTCCGTTAAGGTGCGTAAGAATCCAAGATATGTTTACGAAGATATCTGTACTGGTTGTGGTGCATGTTCAGATGTATGTCCCATATATATGCCAAATTATTTTGATGAAAATCTCTCGGCTAGAAAATGTATAGATGTAGCTTTTGCACAAGCAGTTCCTGCAGTTTGGGATCTTCAAACTGATTGGTGTGTAGAATGTTACGCTTGTGTTGATTCTTGTGATGTTCATTGTATTGATTTAAGTCAAGAACCCGAAATTGTTGAATTTGAAGTAGGAACAATTATTATTGCTACTGGTTGGGATATATATGAACCAGAAGAATATGGCTACGGAAAATATGATAATGTTATTACACAAATTCAACTTGAAAGAATTATCGCTCCGAATGGTCCAACTCTTGGACACTTAAAGCGGCCATCTGATGGAAAGAGACCAAAAAATATTTTGTTCATAAATTGTGTTGGGTCTAGAAATGAAGAGCATCCATGGTGCAGTAATGTGTGTTGTTTATTGTCGATTAAAAATTCGAAATTAATCAAATCAGAATATCCAGATTCTAATATTGTAGTATCATATATCGATATGAGATGTGCTGGAAAAGCATATGAAGAGTACTACAAACGCTCTAGAGACGCTGGAATCATGTTTATAAATGGGAAAGTGGGAACTTTACGAGAAAATCCAGAAACAAAAAATCTCATTGCTACTATGGAGTCAATCGGAACTGGGGGTATTATTGAATATGAAGCCGATTTAGTGGTATTATCTTCGGCATCGCTACCCTCAGCAGGTACAAATGAAATTGCAAATATTTTAAAGGTAGAAAAAAGTCCGAGTGGATTTTTAAAAGAATTCCACTCAAGACTTGATCCAATTGAGACAAAAATAACTGGGATTTATATTTGTGGTTCGTGTCAAGGACAAAAAGATATCGGTGCAACTGTTAATCAAGCAAGAGGTGCAGCACAAGCTGCCTCAATCCCAATGACTGCTGGAGAATATACAATAGAATTAATTCGTGCACAAGCAAATGATGAACGTTGTGCCAAATGTTATAAATGTATTGAAACATGTCCTTATAGCGCTATATCAGTTGATGAAGCAGGGAAAATCGTAGTTGACCTTATTAATTGTAAAGGTTGTGGTATGTGTGCAGCAGTTTGTCCATCGATTGCTATAGAATTACGTTATTATAGAGATTATCAATATAACGCAATTATTGATACATTATTTGAAGCGTAAACATAAAGAGGTAAAAAAATGAGTTCTGATATAAAAATTGCGTCTTTTATGTGTTGGAAATGAGGGTATGGGGCGGGTGACATGGCGGGTACAATTCGAGCGCAATATCCGACTACAATTAGAGCAATATTAGTACCTTGCGCAGGAAGAGTTGGCTCTGAATTAATAATGAGAGCTATTGGTCAAGGTGCGGATGGTATTTTAATAGTTGGATGACACCCAGGTGAATGTGACTATGAAATCGGTAATAAACTGGCATACAGAGAAGTTGAATATATTAATCAAGTTCTAAATGTACTGGGTCTCTCAGATAAAAGAGTAAAGATGGAATATTGTAGTTCTGCAGAAGGGCAAAAATTTCAGCAAGTAGCAATTAATTTCGACAAGCTTATACGAAATCTTGGGAAAAATCCCCTTAATAAGAAAAGTTCCGACAAGAATGAATAATACGAGAAAATTTTAGTCGTGTTATGACTACCTGTTGCAGAGGTGTTGGAAATAAAAAGTTTTTTAAAAAATATATAGAAATTTGTTCAAAAATTAAATTGGAAAAAATAACGTTAAAAGATTCATAAAATTAAAAGTTAGGTTAATATTTATCTAAAGAAATATAAAATTCGTGATATTCATGGAGCCAATGGAAGAATTACTGATAAAATATGATGATGTTAAGAGTATAATGGCAACGTTATTAAAAGAGAAAATAGTTTCTAAAATCATTAGTGGAGAAATTAAAAAAGGACATTTTAATGTATCCCCGAAATTGGTTTCAAAACTTGAAGAATTAGAAGATTTGCCACTTTCTCAACTCATTTCTTATGGTTATGCTCGAACCGATAGTGCATCTAAATTTTTACATAAAAATGCAAATGGCGCATTAGACGAAAAAGTTGGACTTATTGCTCGTCCTTGCGATACAAGAGCGATAATTGAACTTATTAAATTACATCAAATCAATCCTGATAATTTATTTATTATTGCAATTGAAGATATGGGGATGATCCCGTCTTCAATGATTACAAGGATATTTAACAAAAGAAAGGAGTTTGATCAGAGTAAAATTATTCGGGATAAATTAACCGCTGAAAATCTTACCCTTATTTTAGATGGTGGGAGTTTAGAGGTTTTAGAGTTTAATGAAAATTTAAAAATAGCAGATAACTGTTTGAGATGCCTAAGAAAAGTTCCTGTTATGGGTGATTTATCGATAAGTGATATCGGAATCTCTGTAAAATCAGATGATTTGATATTGCGTGTTTATTCTGAGAAGGGAAAGTCTGCTGTTGAGAAAGCTGGAATCAAAACCAGAAAAATTCCCGATGACCTAAAAAATCACAATTCTGAAAGAGTAGAGACTATTTTAAAAAATGCTGAAGAAAAACGCACTAAAGATTTGGAAGAATGGAAAACTATGAATCAAGATGAAAAATTGGAAATGTTAAACAAATGCACTATGTGTGGTCTCTGCATTCGAGGTTGCCCCGTATGTTACTGCATTGATTGTATTTTAATGCAAAAACGAAAGGAAAAAACAATTAATAATATTACATTTCAATTAACCCGCGTTGCACATGTCGCTGACAGATGTGTAGAATGTGGTAATTGTGCCAATAATTGTCCAATGAACTTACCATTATCTGAATACTTCCAATCATTAATTGAAACATTTAAAGAGAAATTTAATTATATTGCTGGAGAATCAGTTGATGATATTCCATTCCGTTCAGGAAAAGCAATTAAGGAAATGGAATTATAAAAACTGCATAAAAAAATGATTTTTTTATTAAATTCTTATCTATTATATATCCAGACAGTGAGATAAAGTTGCACCCTGATGCTGGATGATGTTAAGATGATTACAAACAAAAGAATGATTAAGCATAAAATAATTGGTTTAACATTTATTTTTAGTGTTATTTTGTCTTCCTTTATTATTTTAAAATGTATTGATTTAAACAATAATTGTACCCGATATAATTCTACAAAGATTCTGACTTCTAATTCTAATAATTTTAACATATTGACATTTTGGGATCAAGAAATTGAACGCGTAAATAATACTTTATCAAATATTGAACTAGGAGAAAATTCTACTTTAAAATATACTAATCCTAATACAAAAGAAGAATATGATTTTATTGTTCAAGAAATTCACTTTGATTCTCCAAATTGGGTCGATGCTACTCCCACAATTATAAAACTGCATGGATATCTTCTATACCCAGAAGAATTAAAAAATAAAAATCCTGGATGTTTATGTATGCACGGTTTGGGTGGTAATGCTAACAAGTCTTTTGAGTTTGCTGCGCCTTATTTAGAAAATGGTTTTATGGTTTTATGCCATTCTCATCCTGGGCATGGAAAATCCGAAGGGACAAACCCTACGCCAAATAATTTTTATTATGAAGGAGAATATAACAAATCATCACATCATTATTTGACTCTTTGCGGGGCTATTCAAGGGTTAAGAGTCTTGGAAAGTCTTAATCTTGTTAACAACTCAGAAATTATGGTTACTGGAAGTTCATATGGTGGATTAAATACCATGTATTTATCTGGTGTTTGTGGAGAGAGAATTGCGGGGGCAATACCATATATTGCTGTAGGTGATTATGAAAAGAATAATGAAGATCCTACGAAGCTTTTATTTTGGGTATGGAATAAAAATATTAATGAAATCCCTGATTCTTATTGGAATGAACAAAATCTAAGAACCGATCCAATATATTATTTAGCATCAGATAAGGTACCGCCAATTTTTTGGGAATTTGGCACTACAGATGAATTTTTTTATCATCATTGTATTATTAATACCTACGAAAAGGTTAATCATACTGATAAATATCTTCAAATTCATCCTAATGGACACCATGGATTATTTGATTATGAAAATACGACAAAATTTTTTATTGATTATATTATTAGTAAGGGTTCAGCTCCTCCTAAAATTGATATTAAGGATCACATAAAAGGAAACAATATATTGGGTGATTATTTAGAAATTGAAGTGCATGTAGATTCGGATGTAAATATAGAATCAGTTCAAGTTGTATATAAATATCTTGATATTATAGGAACTTGTTGGGAAAAAGTTAATCTTGAAGAATCTGAAGAAGATATTTGGATAGGTATTTTAAATCCAGGAGTTATTACATCAGATGTTGATTATTATATAATTGTTAATTTAGAAGGCGAAAATAATGTATGGTTCAGTTCGAAAATTTATACTGTAGGAAAACTTATTAGTAATTTAACTATTCCATTTTATATTTTATTCATTGTTTTCATATCTTTTCCAGCAATTTTGTTAATTTGGAGGAGATATAAAAAAAATGTTAAAGAATTAGAGGAAAAATTTCAACGTGGAGCTAAAAAAAATTTAATCTTAGAAGTTTCTTTTTTGGGAATAACCGAAATGCTTTTTTTTATATCATTAATTTTACCAATAGCAGAATTTGGAAACAGTGGAGTATCATGGTCTTCAATATTTGTCTTTAACAAGTTATATACTTGGAAAGCGGTTTTTGGAAGTATGGCTCCATTTTTAACATCCATATTCCTTATTATATTTATATTATTTTTCCATATAAGCCTAATGAAACCAATAATTGCAGGTTTTTTCAAAATTGCTTATTTTTTATACGCATTACTATTATATTCTGTCATTTCAGGTGTTATAGGGGGCTCGTCTGAGTTGGATAATTTTGGAATAATTAATTTAGGAATAGGCTTTTATTTAATATTAATCGTGGCATTGATGTATATTAGTA
The DNA here is from genome assembly GCA_030606485.1 of Promethearchaeota archaeon. Lineage (GTDB taxonomy): Archaea > Asgardarchaeota > Lokiarchaeia > Sigyniarchaeales > SOKP01 > 6H3-1. Next base: position 110,032 of record JAUWGH010000008.1, read on the forward strand.
TAGGCGTTTGGAAACGATATTATCAAATAAATTTTAGAATAAGAGAACCTAAAAGGAAATTTTATAATATTGACAGATGGTTTAGATTAAAAAGCTCAAGTAAGAAAAGGACTGATTAAATTTCTTTGAAGTGTAAAAAAAAAATTTAATTTCAATATTATCAGACAAGAACTACGAGAAAAGAGACTGCTTATAAATATAGATTAAGGTAAATTTGAAAAAATGTTATGGGTTTTTATTTTTTATAGTTCATTAGTGAGTAGATCGGTGGGATCAGACCGTCCGTCGTAAATCATCCATTAGATAGATGTCATTAACTTGTTAAGTCATCATTTCCCAAATTTATATTGAATTTGATATTTAAAAAAAATATGTGAAAAGTAGAATAATTATAAAATATTTTTTAATATAGAATTATTTAAGTAATTATTCTAAAACAGATAATAATTATATAAAAAAAATATAGTGTGAAGAAAAATGTCTTTACCGTCCAAGAAAATTATTGAAATTCAAGATAATGTTTACTCTCACGAGTTCAAAATGTTAAATCATGTGAGTGAATTAATTTTTAATAATGATAAATGCATTGAATGTGATTTTTGTGCAAAAGTATGTCCTAAAGAATGCATTGGCTCTCCAGAAGATATGGGAGTTGAATCAGATTTAAAAAGATATGTCGATATTGATAAATGTATATTTTGTGGTATATGCGCTTTCACTTGCTCAGGATTTGCATTAAATTTACGAATTAATGGTGAGCCCAAACTTCTTCTTATAGAGAATGGATCTCTTCCTGAATTAAAACCAAAAGAACTTAAAATTAAGGAAACAGGTCAGAAAATTCAAAAATTGGTAGAAGGAACTACGAAGATTGAAAGCACAGAAAAGAAAGTTAAAACTGTTGAGGATTTTGTAAAAGAATGCGTAGTTGGAGCACTCTCAAATAAAGGAACCGAAATTATCATAGATAAAGATCAGTGTATTAACTGTTTTAAATGTCAAAAGGCATCTGAAAAGAGTTATCCAAAAATAAATGTTGATATTACCCGTGCTCGTATCCCAAATGAAGGTGAAGTCTCATCTGTATGGAAAAGAATTACTGAAGCATTATTAGGCTTGCCAGCAGCTATTACAGATCTTCAAGGTCCAACAAAAAAGAAAATGACCGAGCAAGTACTTAATTTATTAGGAAAACAAGCAAAATAAATTTTTATTTAACTCTTTTTCAAACTTTTCCTGATTTTTAATCCTAAATAAATAAGATCTTTTTTTAAAAAGATTAAATATTAAGTGAAATTAAATACAATTATCTTACATTAAAATTAATTAAAATAATCTGATAAAAATTAAATAAAATAAAGTAGGTTGAAAAAATATGGTAAAGCGTGTAGCTATTAATGGCTTCGGGCGAATCGGCAGAAATTTTTTCAGAGCTGCTTGGGGAAATCCCGGTCTTGAGATTGTTAGTATTAACGATCTCTTTGCCCCAGAATATCTAGCATATGTGTTAAAATATGACACTGTATTTGGCCGATTTAAAGGAGATATCAAACACACTGAGAATAGCCTAATAATTGATGGACGCGAGATACCCATAACGGCAGAACGAGATCCTGCAAATCTTCCTCACGCAAGTAATAATATTGACGTCGTATTAGAATCTACGGGATTTTTCACTAAGCGAGATGGAGCTGCAAAACATCTTGCTGCTGGAGCAAAAAGAGTCCTAATTAGTGCTCCTGCCACAGATCCTGATGTCACTGTAGTCATTGGAGTAAATGATGATATAATAAAAGATGAACATAAAATTATCAGCCTTGCGAGTTGTACAACTAACTGTTTGGGGCCAGTCGCCAAAGTGTTACATGATAATTTTACTATTACTAGCGGATTTATGACAACAATTCACTCTTATACCGGAGATCAAAGAACAGTAGACACAGCTCGAAAAGATTCTCCAATTAAAATGACTCGTGGAAGAGGTGCGGCTGCAAATATGATACCAACCAGTACAGGTGCTGCAAAAGCAATTGGTGTAGTAATTCCTGATTTACAAGGGAAGATAGATGGTGTAGCGGTTCGTGTACCAACTCCAGATGGTAGTGTTGTAGATTTAACGGTTGTAGTTGAGAAGGATGTAAGCGTAGATGCTGTAAATTCTGCCATGAAAGTGGCAGCAGAAGGTCCACTAAAAGATATTCTCGAATATACTGAAGACCCAATTGTTTCAAGTGATGTTATTGGTAACCCTCACAGTTCTGTCTTTAGCGCTATGATGACTAAAGTTATTGGTAAAACTGTTAAAATATTTTCATGGTATGACAATGAATGGGGCTATTCCATGAGATGTGTTGAACTAATTGTAAATAAATTATAGAAAAAATCTAATTTCTTTTCTTTTTATTTTTTCTTTTTAAATTATTTAATTTAATTAATGAGCTATGAGTCTATTAAAAATAGAAGAATTTTCTTTTATATTGATACTCAAGAATATGAAATAATGATTAAGGAGATTATTAATAGGATATTTTTACAAGGCAATATATTAATTAGGTTTTTAAGTATATATATAAGTGAAACTTAATATTACAATAACTAAATTTTAATAAATAAAAAATCAAAATTTTAAAAGAAGTGAAATTATATGGCAGAAAAGGAAGTATCAAAAGTGTTAAAAATAACATTCCTCGTCCATTTTGTTGTAGCTGTTCTCTTGGGTTTTTTCTACTTGTTTTTACCAGATGAATTTGTGGCTTTGTTTAGTTGGCCTTATTCTGACCCAGTCGCAATTAGGTTGCTTGGTGCAGCTTTTCTGGGTCTTGGAATTAGTTCCGCATTGGGTTCAAGAGAATCTGATTGGGAGAAAGTTAAGATTGTAGTAGTAATGGAAATAGTTTGGCTCGCTGTGGCTTTTGTGGTTATGCTTTTGAGTGTAATTATAGCTGGCACAGGATTGGGAGGCTTATTATTTGTTTTCATAAGTGTTGCATTTTTAGGATTATTTATATTCTCCTATTTCCAGACTACATGGTAAAACAAATTAAAAACATATAAATAAATTTTTTATTACTCTTTTCTTTTTTTTAAAGATTCATAACTTCTCGTCGATATTCTGCCATATTAATAACTTCTCCTTCAAGTCTTGACTTTTCCGCGGCAAATGCCATTATATGGCTTTCAAGGGAAGCTTGGACATCTGTAAGAGGTTTTGAAATATTATGTTTCATTAAATCTACAAATGCATTCATAAGTCCGGTATCCCCTCCGCCATGTCCAGTCAGTTCCAGATGTCCTTCAAATATTTTTTCTTTCTTTCCAGATAATTTATCATAGAGCCAGATTTGTTCTCCAGAAAATAAAAATTCTCCAATTAATGTTGCCTTAGTCCCATCAATTCGAATACTTCTTCCTTCGAAGGCTGAATGACCATGAACAGTGAGATTTGCTGTTATACCATTTTCAAATTCTATATTAACTGTTTGGTGATCAACTACATTATTATCGCAATGATACACACATCTCCCATAAGGACCTTCTTTAAGTGCTTTCATTTTTCCCTCATAGGTTAAATCATCTGTAATCACACTTACTGGCCATCCATTCCATTCAACGGCATCTTTAAGCGGTGGAATTATTTTACTTAAGATTTTTGCTGTAGTTCTGTGTTTAATTGCAAGCCATGCAAAAAATTTTATGATTTTAATGTCACAATCCAAACCCACCCGAAATAAAGGCGTATTATCAATATAAATAAAGGGAGCATAAAAAATACATTTATCGGCATAAGGACAACCATCTAGGCAACGCTTAGGTGCACCTTCAGGAGCATTTTCTTTTTTATAATATAATAGATTTCCAAATGAACTAATTTTTTTTGGTGGGACTCCAACCATCCAATACAATAAATCCAAATCATGACAGCATTTAGCAAGGATCATTGGGGAAGATATTTCAGAATTTCTCCAGTTTCCTCGTATGTAAGAGTGACTATAATGAAAATAAGATACATTTTCTTTACATTCAATATTAATTACTTTGCCTAATTTTCCATTTTGTATAGTATCATAAATTGTAGAGTAAAAATCGGTATATCTCAACACATGACAGATTTGGAGGTGCTTACCGGTTTCTTGGGCTTTATTAACAAGTTGAACACACTCATCTAATTTATTTGCCATAGGTTTTTCTAATAAAACATCATACCCTTGTTCCATAGCTAGTAATGCAGGTTGGGTATGCATATTATCTTGTGTAGTAATAATAGCAGCATCCGCAAATTTATCCTCTGCTAAAATATCTTTCCATAAATTATAGCTTCTATTTTCCGGAATTTTATGGATTTTCATAAAATTATTGCGTTTAATAGGATTTGGTTCTGCGACACCAATTATTTGTATTTTATCCTTATTACTTTCCGCATATCTTCCATATGCATCACGACCACGCTGTCCAGCACCACAAACTATGGCAGTAATTGGTTTTTCCATTTTTCTCATCTTGATTTTAATTATAAAAACAATTAATTAGAATTTATAATTTTTGTTAAGATTTATCACTTTCATTCACTAATTACTTAAAAGAATTTGAACTTATAGAAATCAGAAAAAAATAATTTAAATAATAGTAAATTAGAATAAAAAATAAGAAAAAGTAATTGATTTTAAGGATAAAAATATGAAAATATCAGCAATATTATGGGGTATTGTTTTTTTATTTGCAGCAGCGTTTTTTTTTGTTGTATCTACATGGTTTCTTGTTTTTTTATATCCCATTATTCAAGAGGAGATGGCATTAACATTGTTCTTAATTTTATTATATATTGTTGCAATATTAATTGGACTTATTTTTGTAGCGGCAATGGGTAGATGTTTCTATAACGCTAAAACAGGAGATATTGGGATTGCCAATTGGATTAAGATTTTTGGTCTAATTTCACTTGCCTTTTTCGCTTTATTTATTTTACTTTGGTTATTTCTTCCCTAAGATGGAAGAAAATAGAAAAAAATAATTGAAATAAAAAATTTTTTAAATTAAAGACTAGTTTTTTATTTTTTTTTATCCTCGAAATCTTTTTTGTAATGTTTTTCCGTGTAGTTTGAATGACAAAAATAGAAATCCAAAGCCAAAAAGCAATAAAATACCAAAATCAAGTAGTAATCCAAACGATCCGAACGCACTATTTCCTGATAACCCGAAATTTATAATGTCTATAAAATAAGTCAGCGGAGATATCATTGCACCGGGCACAGATTCAATTGGCATAAAAAGTGGGCTTATAAAGATTAGTGGAAACTTGATTATTACTGTTAAAATCATAGTATTCGCAGGTGTGTCTGATGGTGGGACTGATAAAATGATGCTAATACAGGAAAATGAAAATGATGACACAAGAATTCCAATTATAATAATTACCAAATTTAATGAATTCCAAAATGAAAAAACCACAAGACCAAATATTAAAGGAACAATTGAAATAATCGAACCAAATATAAATGAAGCCCAAACATCTCCTAATATAATTGTTTTTATTGAAATTGGACAAGTTATTAATCTTTCGAGGGTTTTTTGTCTTGTTTCCCATGGAAAAGCTATAGGTCCAATAGATGTTGCAGATAAAAAGAGAACCATCGCCATTAATCCTGAAATAATATAAATAGGAAGAATCTCTCGTCCAATTGTCATTGCAACAAATAATACCACCGGAAATAAAAATCCTTGAATTACTACTGGTCCTTTATTATAATAAATCCTTAAATTTTTTTTCGCAATAGCAATAGATCTTTTCATTTGGGAACTAAATTGTTCAATCTTTGATTTTTTAGGAAATAATGATTCTTCTTTAATTTTAACCACCTCTTTCAATTATCTTTAAAAATACTTCTTCTAAACGTGGTTGATGAGTATTTAATCGTTTTATTTCTAATTTATTTGTTTTAGCAAAATCTGTAATTTGTATAATAGCTTGATTCACTTCATGAACAATAACGGAAAAACCATCTTTAACTTTCTGTACTTTTTTTATTGAACTTAATTTTTCGAATTCTTCTTTATTAATATCTTGATTGAAAGAGATATCAATTTCTTGAAATTCTTGAAATAATTTCTTGAGATTCTCTGGAGTATCTAAACTTACAATTTTTCCTTTATTTATTATTGCGATTCGATCGCATAATTCATTGGCAACTTCCATATCATGAGTTGTTAAAAAAATCGTCGTTCCATTTTGGTTATATTCTTTTAATAATTGCTTTATTATTTTAGCACTTTGAACATCTAATCCAACAATGGGTTCATCAAGAAATAATATTATAGGATCATTCATAAGCGCCATACATAATAATAATCGTTGTTTCATGCCTTTTGAATATTTTCTCGTTTTGAAATTTCGTTTTTCAAATAGTTCAAATTGTTTTAACAATTTTTCAGCGCGTTCTTTATTGATTTTTTTAGGTACACCATACAATTCACCTATTAACGTTAAGTTTTGCATACCTGTAAGATCTGGATAAACATTTGCCATTTCAGGGACATTTCCAATAATTTGCTTAATAGGAATAGGATCTTTCCATACATTTTTTTCAAATATTTGAATTTGCCCATTTGTTGGTTTTAATACTCCAGTCATCATTCTAATTGTAGTTGTTTTACCTGCTCCATTTGGACCTAAAAAACCAAATATTTCACCTTTATTTACGGAAAAATTAACTTTATCTACAGCATGGACCTGACCAAAATATTTCGAAAGATTTTCAACTTTTATAACATTCATTTTCGATGTTCTCCTTTTAAATTCTTATATTTTTTATTTTAATCTATGCTTTAAGTTTTTCTATAAATCATCAAAGATTCTATATGTTCCCTTCTTTTTTCAATTTCTCAAAGAATTCTTGTCCATGACATTTTATAATTTGATCTTCTGAGCATTGCCCATCTTCGAAGCCATCCCGAATTTCGGGTTTATCGCAATCACAATCATCAGCATGTGATTTTTCTTTTTTATCAACCATTTTTTATTTTCTCCAAAAATTTTTTAAGATTACCTATACTGTATTAATTGAAGTATTTAAACTTCAAAGAGTGAAGTATTGAAGTAGATGTTAATTATGGAAGTAACTATCTAAAAATAAAGTGTTAAAAAGAAAGGAGTTATTTTAAAATGGATCAAAATATTAAAGATAAAACACAGGAAGAGTCACTCCGTTGGCATTGTATTCAGCATAAGGACACACAATATTGTCAAGATGAGTGTTATTTTCAAACTGCATTAACTTTATTTGGAAAAAAGCATACATAAAGCATTATTCGATTGTTATTAATTCATGATAAATTACGTTTTAATGAGATATTAAAGGAATTATCTGCAAGTCCTAAAACACTTACTGAACGTCTAAAAGATCTTAAAAAACATGGCTTAATTGATAGAAAAGTATTTAATGAAATACCAATTAGGGTTGAATATTCTTTAACTAAGCATGGAAGATCGCTTGAAGATATATTTGAGCGAATTTCTATATGGTCAAAGAATGTTATGATGGAATCAAGGGCACAAAAATAAATCTTTTTTTTCTAAGTTAATCGTGATTTTTTCATTCAGTAAAATAAAATATTATATATTTTCCAAATCTCATATTTTAACAAACAAATTTATTTGAAAATAATGAATATTATAATGTAGAATATGAATTTAAAATAAAAAATAAGAGGAATAATTTGAGCTTATCAAATATTGGTTGGTTAAATGGTATAACAGCATCTGGAGTATTTATTTTTTCCTGTTTATTTGGATTATTTTTCATTTACAAATCTAGAAGATTAAAATTAAAATTGTTGTTATCTTTAGGTTTTGTTTATTTTTTTGCTGGACTCGTATATTCAGGTGATGTACTTGATTTTATAACAATTCTCATAACTGGAAATAACGTAGATAATACGCATGGAATAATAGGATTAATCAATTGGATTTGGTTTCCCGGAGCAGTTGTATTTGCTATGTATATCGGTGCAGAATTAATCACGCCAAAGAAAAAATGGTTAATTTTTTCAATTTATCTTGCCTTGGGAATTATATTTGAGGTTTTTTTTCTATTAAATCCATCAGGAACGGTTACTTATGACAATCCAACATCTCCTGGAGAAGATCTCATAAATGATAATTTAGTGTTTGAATCAATTCCTTCGATTATTGCATTAATTTTTCTTCTCTCAATAATATTATTTTTAGGCGTGGGATTTTTACATAAGTCATTCCAATCAACTGGTATAATAAGAAGAAAATTTTTATATTTATCCTTAGGATCTTTTGTATATGCCATCGGTGCCGTCTTGGATGGGTTATTTTCTCCGGGAATTATTTTAATTTTTATAAGATCTGCTATGATTGGAAGTTCTTGGTTATTCTATTACGGTTTAAAGGGTTAATTGATGATTTTAAAGCAAGGGAATTCAATTTTCTAAATATGGTATTACCTAACAAATAATAGCAATTGAAAGAATCTAAAATTAGATTTGAGAAAAAAATTGAAAGAATTTTTAAAATTAGAAAGAATGAACGATTGGGAATCAATTGCCATAAATTATAAGACAAGACAATATTACTAATTTTAATTTGAAAAACCATTATAAATTTTAAATATTAATTTTATACATACGATTACAATTCAATATAATTTCGTGATAATTGATGGTTAATAGCAAATTAATGACATTGAAAGAAGCAATATCAATATATGTTCATGATGGCGATTTAATCGGGATTGGTGGTCTTTCTTTTTGGAGGAAACCAGCAAGTGCTTGTAGAGAAATAATTAGGCAAGAGAAAAAAGATCTTTCAATTTGCACTTTTGTTGGAGGGATTGAAGTTGATATGCTTATAGGTGCCGAATGTGTTTCAGAAGTTAGAGCCTCATTTGTAGGAATGGAAGTTTTTGGAATGGCACCTCATTATAGAAAGGCTGTTGAGACGGGAAAAGTTAATATATCCGAAGAAAGTGAAGCCTCACTCGCCCTAGGGCTTAAATGCTCTTATTTAAAGGTACCCTTTATGCCCTTAAAAGGGATAATTGGAACGGATTTTCCTAAAGTAAGAAAAGACATAAAACAATTTGAAGACCCTTTAGGTTCAGGCACCCAATTAATGGCATTACCTAAAATCGATCTAGATGTCGCTATTTTACATGTGCCATATGCTGATGAATTTGGAAATGGAAATATTGCTGGAGCTGTTTGGCTTGATGATGATATGGCAAAAACTGCTAAAAAAACAATCATAATATGTGAAAATTTGGTCGAAACCGAAGATATTCGATATCTTCCCGGAAAAGCTCAATTACCCATGCAAACAACAGACGCTGTTGTGAAAATTCCATTTGGTGCTCATCCCACTTCGTGCTACAATCGCTACACATTCGATGCTCTACATATTCAAGAATATCTCAAAATGGAATTTGATGAATATAAACGCAAATTTATTGATGTTAAATCTCACGCGCAATACTTAGAAAATGCAGGGGGGGCACAGATGATTTTAAATATATTATTATAATAAAATAAAAATAGAATAAATGGTGTATATGATTGAATAAAACTGGTAAAAACAATAACACTTTAGAATTGATTAAGAACAGAAGGACTATTCGAACATATGATCCTAAACCACTTACTCAAGAAGAAATTAATATGATTATATATGGAGCAATGAGAGCTCCTACAGCAGGTAACATGATGTTCTATTCCATTATTCAAGTAACTGATCAAAAAATGAAAGATAAATTGGCAATAACATGTGATAATCAGCCCCATATCGCAAAAGCTCCCTTGGTTTTGATTTTTCTAGCTGATATGCAACGATGGTGGGATTATTTCAAAATCTGTAAAACACGAGAATTATGCGATGAAATTGGCGTAGAATTTCAAACACCACAGGAATCTGATCTACTACTTGCCTGTTGTGATGCATTAATAGCAGCTCAAAATGCTGTTATAACAGCGGAGGCTTTAGGAATCGGTTCATGTTATATTGGAGATATTGTTGAAAATATTGAAATTCATCGTAAAATGTTTAATCTTACTCGATGGGTATTTCCTATAATAATGGTCTGTTTTGGGTACCCAAAAGGCAATAAGGAAAAGATTCCTTTAACACCCAGATTTTCTCAAAAATTTATCCATTTTACCAACAAGTACAATAGATTAAATGAGCAAGATTTTACTGAAATGTTTCAAAATGTGAAGAGAAGTTATGATGTAAAACAAGCTAAGAATTTAGGCCAAAAATTTTATTTTGCAAAGTTAGCGGCGGATTATTCTATGGAAATGCGACGATCAGTTAAAGTAGCCATTAAAGATTGGAGTATGAAAAATAATAATATATAAATTAAATTTCTGAAAATATTTAATAAAAGAGGGATAAAAGAATGAGTGAATATTCAAAAGATTATACGATTGGTGAGATGATAACTGTTTTAATGGCAAGGGAAGTTAGAAATGATGATGTTATGATTGTTGGAGTTGCTACACCTTGTGTATGGGCAGCATTTACACTGGCAAAATTAACACATGCTCCAGATGCTATTTATCATTATATCATGGGAAATACTTTTGTTTTTGAACCTCGTCAAGTTTCATTACTTTATTTAGAGATGAATACAGCAAGAGCATATAGATTTCAAAATACAGGTGAATGTACTCTGGAAAGCTTACCTTCTGATAAACTTACTACAATAGAGTTCTTTAGACCTGCTCAAATTGACCAATATGGAAATACAAACAATGTTTGCATTGGTGATTGGAATAGACCAAAGATTAGACTTCCTGGATGCGCAGGCATAGCTGACTTTAGCATGTTTTATTCTCGTGGCTCTTTCCTCTACACACCAAGACATGATACGCGAACTTTCGTTCCAATAGAGAAACTTTACTTTATCTCGGGAGTTGGTTTCCCTAACGGAAAGCCAAGCATTTGTGGTGGTGCTGGACCCCAATGTGTAATAACTAATTTAGCGTATTTAAATTTTGATGGAAAGGTTAAGCGGATGAAAATCGCATCAATTCATCCTGGCATAGACATTGAGACCATAAAAAATTCTACTGGTTTTGATTTAATCATTCCTGATAATTTGAAAGAAACGAAACCGCCTACTGTAAAAGAAATAAAACTTTTGAGAGAAAAAGTAGATCCATTAGGCATAAGGAAGTTAGAAATTTTCTCAGGTAAGGAACGAGAAGAATTGTTAGATGTGATTATAGAAAAAGAATTAGCAATGAAAAAAAGGTTTCCAAAATTACTTAATAATTAATTTTAATATCTCCACTATTTAGAGGATAAATTCATTTTTCCAGCACTTAAATAAATCAAGTTCGAAATTTTGAGTGGGATATAAAAATGGTTTTTTTTTAGCGCGTTTAATTTTGTCTCCACAAAAAAGCATAGTATGCATTTGAGAAGGGGGGTATGAATGGGAAAGAAAGGAGGAGAAAAAACCCATAATGAGGTTGTCTTTAATGAATGTCAAATATGTCTTATATTTGAAAAAAAAATCCAAAAAAAAAAAGGTAATTTAAAGAAAGTATAAGTTAAAAAAAACGCAATTTTTCACTTATTTTTTTCTTTTGAATATCAAAAGGCCTATAGCCATGATACCGCCAATTATAATCCAGATTATAACAACCCAGATCCAGGCTAATTTATCACCTGGGATGTAAGGATAAAAAATCCATATAATTACCAGAATAACTGCCCAAATAACTCCAATTATTATTGTATTTTTTTTACTTTCGCTCATGAATAATATTGTCCCCATGACACCGCCAATTATGCTCCAAATTATTGCCAACCACATCCAAAAAAATATATCCCCAGGAAAGAAAGGAAAGGAAACCCACAAAAATACTAAAATGACTACCCAAATAATTTCGATTATTTTTTTTGTTTTTTCTGTATCTCCCATTATATGTATCACCAAATGAATAATATTATTATATTGAATTTCTTTCTATTAAAATATATCCAAAATCGTTAATAATAGAATAAGAGAAGAATGAAGAATATTTCAATTTGATTTTTTCATTTCAAATCTCATATTACAATAATATTAAGATCAATAACCCTATTTCCTATAATAATTTTCAATTTAGAAAACTATTTTGATTTGCACATAAAGATATTTTACGACCTATTTTTTTAAAGGAAATTAAATTTTTTTCAAATAATTTATCGATATGATATTTTACAGAACTCCTTCTTAAATTTACTTGACGAGCAATTTTGCTAGAAAAAATTCCTGGATTCTTTTCGATAATATCTAAAATTATTAAAGAAGTTTTTGATTTCATGAGAAATATACGGGAATCATCATTCTCTTTTAGATTTACAATATTAGGAAAAAAAACAACATATTGACCAATTTTTTCCTTTCTAATTATTCCGTATCGCATTAATACATGTAAATGCCATTGTAATTGTCCTTTTTGTAAATTACATTGTCGAAGAAGTTCATTATTATGAATACCCGGTTTTTCAAGGATTTGATTTATAATTTTTTTGCGATTTTCATTTTCAAATATATCATTAAACGAAAGATAATAGTTAAATTGTAATGGAACTGTTTTCTTTTTAAAATAATCTCTAAATTGATTAAAAGATATTGAGATAGAAATTGAAATTAAGAATATTATTGGAATTAATAAGAATATGATAAATAACCAATCAAAAATAGTTATTTCAATACCAAATATATCGAGAATTGATGTAATTTTGATGGATAATAAGAGAGATAGTAGAATTATTATTGAGATTATTACTATAATTTTAAAAAGGTATAATTTGCGGGAATTTTCCTTTATATTTAATTCTTTCATACTTTTTAAATAAATATCTTTTTTTTTAATATCAATGAGAAAAAATTTCAAAACTTTAAATATATTTTTCTTAATATATTTAATGTTTAGCTAAGTTTACTTTGCTGTTCTTGCTTTAAATATATTTAAGAATGGAAGCATAAATGAAACATTTTTTGCATATTCTAAAAATTCTCCTTCAAATTTTGCTTTTAACGATAGGTCTTCAATCTTACCTAACATAATATAAAGAACTACCTCTGCAACCCATATGAATATTATCCATGAATAATCTACCATGATTCCAGGTACTATACTAATCGGTGATGTTGTTCGAAGGCAAAATAAAGTAAGTCCTAATGTCATAATTATTATTCCAAGGTATTGAGGATGTCGTATGTATTTATAAAGTCCCGTTATAATTAATCCATTTTTTCTATTTCGAATTAAATGAATCAAAGAATAAAGAAAAACAACTGTACCTAAGATAGTTAAGTATGATTCAGGTGAAAAAAGAAAAAAGAGAAAATCTTTCCATGCTATGCTAGGATTTATGAAGAAAAACGTCAAATATCCTATTAGTGGCAAACTCATGATTCCAAACCAAATTGTAGTATTTGGGACATATTGCAAGATTGGAATAAAATAACCTGAGAATTTCAAAATAAAATCTTTTATTTTTTTTTCTTTATTGCATTTTTCTTCTTCCAATTAAACCACACTATTTTTTTAATGAAAATTCCTTGATAATCTACAATTGATTCACCTTATAAAGTTTTAAGGTGCACTTTTTAAACATTTTATATTTACGTCTAATAAAATAAATAAAACATATTTAGATATTGATGAAAAAAGTAAACGGATGAGAGTCACAAATAGCAATGGAAAAAAGATTTCTAAAATTATTAATCTAACTCCTGAATAATAAGAAAATCTTTCGCGTGTTTTTTATTTAAAAATTTACATTTATAAAAAGATCCTAACTTAACAAATAATTAATGAATCAGATACTATAAATTATTTTTCCAATGGTTTTTTAAAGATATAAGTATCACTTTTTATTATAATTTTTCCAGGTTTGGATAATATATTAATACATTCGTTTAGATTTTTCTCGATAAGTTCTCGTGCGACTTTTGGATTTCTTGGATGGAGATCAATATATATAATTCTACTTTTTAACAGGATATCGTTTTTTAAACTTAAAAAATCTGAATCAAAAGTAATTATTATGGCATTCTCATTTAATGCTATTTCAGCAACTTCTCCATTGGTTATTCCAAGTTTGTTTAGATCTTTTAAAGTTTTTACGTCATATCCAATATTAAGAATTATATTTTTAATTGAATGAGGTACATTTTCATCAAGTAAGAATTTCAAGTCTTAATGAACCTCTTCTCTAAATTTCTCTTTTAGATCAATTTGAGAAAGGTATTTTTGAGCATCTTGGCCTAGTTTAATTATTTTAAGAAGAATTTTTCGATTTAAAGTAGGATATTCTTCTAATATTTCTTCTATTGAATAATTGAGTCCAATTAATTCGAAAATTAAATCAACTGGAATTCGAGTTCCTTTTATTACAAGTTTTCCTCCAAGAATTTGAGGATTGTATTCAATAATATCTGACATCTTTTATCTAAGAATAATAATCAAATTCAATAATAAATATTTTCACTCCAATAATATTGAATACTAATTTTATTATTAATATATCCAGAATTGTGAATAATAGAATAAAAGAAGAATAAAGAATTTTTTAATCCGATTTTTTCATTTCAAATTTAACATTACTAAATAAATCGTGAACCATATCGTAGATTTTAAATTTCTTACCTTGTAAAACAGAATTAGAAATTTTATTTAGATCATCTTCACTTATTAGACTTTCTAGAACCTTTCCTATTTTAGATGATAGTAATTCTTCTATTTTATATGCAAATCTATGTTTTTTCTTTTCTTTCAGCAATTCAGATAGCTCAAGGTGTTCTTTATGATCCATTATCTTTTCTATTAAAGAATTAACTCCTTCTCCGGTAATAGAATTTGTCATTATAACTGGTGCCCTCCAGCCACTCTGGGTAATAGTTGCATCGTCAAGCATCATTTCCATTTGCACAACAATATCTTCCCCCCCTAAATCCTTTTTATTTACAACATAAACATCTCCAACTTCAATTATTCCGGCTTTTTGTATCTGTATCGAATCTCCATACCCAGGAACCATTATTACAACTGTAGTATAAGCTAAATTATAAATATCAAATTCGGATTGACCTACACCTACAGTTTCAATTATGATAAAATCCATTCCAAAAGCTTCATACAATAAAGTTATATCAAAAACAGCTCGTGAAATACCACCTTTATAACCTCTTGATGCAAGGCTCCGTATAAATATATTTGGATGTAAAGAAATATCTGTCATCCTTACTCTATCTCCTAGAAAAGCTCCTCCAGTAAAAGGTGAGGTTGGATCTACAGAAATAATTCCGATTGACTTTCCATTTTCTAATAAAATCTTTGAAAAAGCATTAACTAAAGTGCTTTTTCCTACGCCTGGAGACCCAGTTATCCCAATAATATAAGAATCGTTTTCTGAACTATCAAAATTATTAAATATGTTAGTAGTGGTTTCAGGATTATTTTCAACAAGAGTTATAAGCCTTGCTAAGGCAATTTTATCCTTTTTTTTAAATTTCTCAATTAAAAGATCAATGTCATAATTTCGTTTCAAATAAAAATAACACCAAATATATCGTTTATTCTTTTTTAATTAGAGTAAGATTTAATTATTCTTAATTATTAATAATTATTTTTTAGTATTTTCTACAATAAAATTAACAACATCTGCAACGACAGTTCCAGGACCATAGACATTTGCTACACCCATTTTTTTTAATGTGGGAAAATCCATCACCGGAATTACACCACCAACAAGTATTAAAAAGTGATCTTTTACGCCTTTTTCTTTTAGGAGATTTATGACTCTTTCAGTATATACTAAGTGAGCCCCTGAATGCATACTTAAACCAATAACATCAACATCTTCGCTAATTGCAGACTCAACGATCTGTTCGACATTTTGAAACCCTCCAAATATAACTTCCATACCAGCGTCTCTTAAGCCTCTTGAAACAACTACGCCACCTCGCCAATGCCCGTGAGCATTTTATCCTAAGAACTTTAGAATAAATCTATGCCGGGCTTGGACATTAAAACTCTTATTTTTCTCTCACTCATACTTTACACCTCATTCTTTAAATAGCAATTGGGGGCTCCCAGATTCCCCAAACTTCGCGATAAACATCGCATATTTCACCAACTGTTGCTCCTTCTTTTGTTATTTCCATCATAATGGGCATTACATTCTCTTCTTTTTCACATACTTTTCGTAATTTATCAAAAAGTGTTTCTAATTTTTTGTTATCTCTTCGCTTTCGCAAATTAATAATCCTTTCTTGTTCAATTTTTACTGCTTCTTTATTAGTTCTAAATACAGTTGTTGTTTGATCATAAGGAACTGGAAATTTATTGACTCCAAGCACGATTTCTTCTCCTTTTTCAATACGATTTTGCCTACGCATAAAAGCATCTCTCATTTCCTTATATAACCAGCCTGTATCTAATGCTCTAGCAATATTTCCAACCTTTTCGATTTTATCTATATAAGACAACACTTTTTCTTCGAGCTCATCAGTTAGCCACTCAATAAAATAAGAACCCGCTAATGGATCAATAGTATTTGGAACTCTTGTTTCATCTTGTATTACTTGTTGTGTTCTTAAAGCAAGTAAGACAGCTTCTTCAGAAGGCAAGCAAATTGCTTCATCATAAGAATTTGTGTGGAGTGATTGTACTCCGCCTAATGCTGCTTCTAAAGCTTGAATTGTTGTTCTTATTATATTTACATTAGGAGATTGAGCAGTTAAGGAGCTTCCAGCAGTTTGAACATGAAACCTAAATTCCATAGATCTTGGATTTTTTGCTTCGTATCTATCTTTTATTAATTTACTCCAAATCCTTCTTGCTGCCCTATATTTAGCTATTTCTTCAAAGAAATCCTTATGAGCTGAGAGATGAAATGCAAGACGACTAACAAAATCATCAACTTTCCAACCTCTGTCAATTAAATTATCAATATGAGAACATGCACTTGCAAATACAAATCCTAATTCTTGAATTGCATCAATTCCACCTTCCCTATAATTATATCCCGTAAAATTGATAGGATGCCACCTTGGGACATTTTTTTGTGGTACACACCACTCAATTAAATCACAAGCTAATCGAAGAATATGATAAGGATTTACATTTTTATAAGGAACATATCCAACCGTCATTGTTAAGATATCATTTTGTGTTGTTCCCATCAATGCTTTAATATCAAGTCCACGCATTTTCGCCATATTATAATACATCGCACATACAGGTGCTGAAGTAAAAGGCTCAACTATTAATGCAACACTAACTTTATCTATTGGTAATCCTTCTGTAAGGGCAAACATACTGTCAATACAATATAATGGGACTCCTGATGTTCCAACTTCAGCATCTCCGTCAGGATTAGTTGGATCTATACCATTAAATGTTAAAGCATCAACAGCTGCACTAAATCCAGTTTCTCCATGAGAATATAAAAACTTCCATCTTTTATTAGTCTCTTCAGGTGTCCCATGCCCTGAAAACAGTCTCATAGTCCATAATTGTCCCCTATACATGTTTGGATATACTCCTCTGGTATAAGGAGTGTTCCCAGGAAAACCCACATCCTCTAAATAATTGCTCTTTACGTCTAATGGAGTGTATAAATTTTTTATTGGAATTCCTGAATCCGTAATAAATTTTATTTCGCGTTCTTTTGTATTTTCAAATTTTTTATCCCATTCTTGCTTCTTTTCTTTAATTTTTTCAAGGTAATTCTCATCAAACATTAAATAATCACGAAATTTTATTATAAATTAATATTTATCTAACTAAATATAATTATAATAAACAACTAAAAAATTTAATCTTTTAAAATAGATATTTTTTTAATAAGATTTTAAATTATGTGCGATAAATCCCTCTGGATAAAGATATAAGAACACTTTTATTTCATAGATTCACATGGATTCAAACAATTAAAACGTCTGGAAATCTGATAATTCTTTTTTCTCTTTAACTAACCAATTCTAAGGCTTTTTTTGCAGCTTCTGGTGCAGTGCGAGCCCAACCATCTGCTCCATACAACTTAGCGACTTCTTCAGTCACTGGACCTCCTCCAACCATGATTTTTATATCTAGGTTCTGTTTATGGACATCTTCGATTACTTTTTTCATTTTTACCATTGTAGAGGTCATTAATGCGGACATGGCAAGGATATCTGCATTAGTTTTTTTTACCTCCTCAATAAACCGTCCTAATTTTACATCATACCCCAAATCATGAACTACAAACCCTTGTGCTATCAACAAATACTTGACAAATTCTTTGCCCAAATCATGAATATCTCCTTCCATTACGCCTAGAACAACAACTCCCTTCTTTTTTTCTGCTTTTTCTTTGATTAATTGAGGTTTTAAAATGTTTAACCCCTCATTGAATGCATCTGCACTAGCCATTAATTCAGGTGCAAAGATTTCTTTTTCATAGAGATCTCCTAATTCTATAAACCCTCTAGCTAGACCTTCATTTAACACTATTTGCGCATCTATTCCTTCTTTTAAAGCGTCTTTAGTGATTTCTATAACAGCTTCAATATCATAATTTTTTACGCTCTCTCTGAGCTTTTTTAAAATTTCTTCTTTTTTATTTTCCATTTTAAATCCCTCCTAATTATTCATATTTTCCGTAGATCTCAGCTGCCTTAACCATGGCTATAGCATTGTACAATGAAGCATACGGAGGATATTCACATGCTGAACCAAGGATATACCCTCGCTTCCAATTTCTAAAAACTTCAATCTCTCTTTTGCATTCTGCTATCACTTCACTAGGTGTTCCAAGAGCAAGAAGTGATGTATCCACATAGCCTATAAAAATAACTTTTTCACTATATTTTTCTATCATCTCTTCCTCGGTTTCACAGTCATATGGCAAATAAGCAAAGTTCATGCCGATTGGTTTTAACCATTTGATCAAAAGATCGAAGTATGCTCCACGTCCGCAATTATGGGTTAAAAACATGGCTCCTTTCTTTTTCGCAGCATCAACTATCCTCTTTTGATAAGGGGCATCTAGCTCTTCCCACATTTCCCTACTCATAATATCTTTTTGAGCACAAACAGTTGGTATCATAAGCATTGAAGGACCTCCACCTGCTGCTTCAATTTGCTTTTCTACATATTCAACTAATATATCTGTGATAAAATCCAAAGCTTCATGAAGTTCTTCTTTATGCCAAATCCAATCCCGAATTAGGTCTTGTGGCCTTCGAAGTCGAACTAGAACGCCCATTGGACCAATAGTTATAGCCCCTCCCATGCCCACGATGTCACTTAATTTCTTAATTCCGTGTATCACATCATTCATCCTTTTTGCTTTCTCCCAACTAAATTTTTTTACAATCTTATAATCTTTTGGATCTTTAATAAGCCACTTGGTAGGATCAGGGTAGGGTGTATCATCTTCAGGAAAAATAGTAGCTCCACCAAAATCAGTTGATTCTACACAGAGGTCAGGCCCTAAAGATGAAGGAAGCGCATCATGGCCAACTATCTTCATAGCCTCTAGATGACATTTTATTGCCACATCTGAATTTTGAGCATATTCTCGATAGGAAATACCAAGAAGATGACGAGAAGCAGCACCAATTAACGGAATTGCTGGTACTCTGTCGATCTTTCGTTTCATGAAAAGCCCTAGCAATCTTTCAGTAATTTCCGCAATTTTCTCTTTTATAAATTTATTTTCATTTTCGGATTTCATAAGTTTCTTTTATTATTTTTATTTAAATATATTTCGTATAAGAGAACTTGCCTGATCATTTTTCCTAATGAGATCGATTTTTTCTTAAAATTTTGTATTTTTTAATATTATTTTATT
This sequence comes from Promethearchaeota archaeon, assembly GCA_030606485.1. Classification (GTDB taxonomy): domain Archaea; phylum Asgardarchaeota; class Lokiarchaeia; order Sigyniarchaeales; family SOKP01; genus 6H3-1. Next base: position 129,890 of record JAUWGH010000008.1, read on the forward strand.
ATAAACCGTATTAAATCCCAGTTCAATTTCTAATCTCTTTAAAAAATGTCTTAATAACTAACAAAAGGTCGAGTCGTATCTGAATTTTTACGATCTAGAGATGTAATATCTAAATTTATTATCATCAATCTGCCATGCATAAAAAAAATCAAAAGCTTTCTTGGTATCCCATAGATTCTTTATATTTTTAATACCATTGTAAAGATCCGTTAAAAGTGTCTTATCACATGGATATTTTCTATGTGATGGATAGAGTTCAAGATCTTTTTGTTTTTCACATAATTCTATCAATTTAGAAAGAGTTATGAGAACTTTTGGAAAGGATTTTCTTTTAGGTAAAAATTGATCTCCATAATAAGCTACATCACTCGTAAAAAGTTCGCCTGTGCTTATAAGCAAACATATAGAACCGGGAGAATGCCCGGGAGTATGAATTATTCTAACACTTATTCCTCCTAAGTCAAAGATATCACCATCTCTTAATGTATTAATAACTTCTGCTGGCGGAATTGAAAAGTCTTTTTCCTCATACTTTCTTACAATTTCGCATGGAGAATCTTTTAAAAACGATAAATCATAAGGTTTCGAAATAATATATGCTTCGTTTTCATGAATATATACTTCTCCGAATTCCTCATTTCCTAAAATATGATCCCAATGGGCATGAGTATTGAAAACCAATAAATTTCTTTCACCTATCAGTTCATCTACGACCGGTTTTAGAGGATATAATCCACATCCTGTATCAAGTAAAAGAGCAGTATGAGTTCCTAAAAGTAAGTACATATTAAGAGGATCATTTCTATAAGCTGGATGAACAACAGAGATATTTTCTTTAATTACATATAGATAATCTTTATGTTTCGAAACCTTAAAATGCTGTTTATCATCACTCATAATTAATGAATTATGGAATTTTCTGACCATATAAGTTTAGTCTTAAAAACCAACCTATTAAATTTAATTAGAATTATTTATTAAATTATTTAATTGTTTAAACTAGTATAAATTATAAGAATTATTAAAAATACAATAAAAAATAGATGATTATTATGGATTTTTCACTAACTGAAAAACAAAAAATGATTCAAAAAACAACACGTGAATTTGCGGAAAAATATATCGCACCTATCACAGAAGAAAGTGATCAAAAACAAGAATTAAATCAAGATGTTTTCGAAAAGATGAAAGAAATGAATTTTTTTGGTACTTGTATTCCAAAAGAATATGGGGGAGCAGGATTACATGATGATACATTGAGTTTTTGTATTATAACAGAAGAAATCGGACGTGTCGATGCTTCTTGGTCAATAACTACTGGAGTCCACTGTAGCGTGGTTGCATCTCCAATATATAGATTTGGAACTGAAGAACAAAAACAAAAATTTTTAATTCCACTTGCAAAAGGCGAAAAATTAGGAACATTTGCTTTGACTGAAGCTAATGCTGGTTCAGATGCAGGAGGAGTTCAATTGAGCGCAGTATTAGATGGAGATGAATGGATTTTAAATGGTAGCAAAATTTTTAATACAAATGGTGGAATAGCAAAAATATTGCTCGTTGTTGCAAAGACAGGCGAAGAAAGTGCAAGAAAGGCTCTAACAATTTTTATAGTCGATACAGTTACTCCAGGTTATTCAGTAGGTGTAAAAGAAGATAAATTAGGAGTTCGCGCTTCAAATACTTCCGAACTTGTATTTCAAGATGTTCGAGTGCCTCAAGAAAATATATTAGGTAAAATTGGGGATGGTTTTCGGCTCGCTTTAAAAATATTGGATTTTGGACGGATATCTATTGCAGCGCAATGTGTTGGATTAGGACAAGCATCATTAGAAGCAGCAGTTAAATACGCAAATGAAAGGGAACAATTTGGACAGAAAATAGGGCGGTTTCAAGGTATCCAATGGAAAATTACTGATATGGCATGCGCTGTCGAATCTGGTAGATTATTAACATATAAAGCTGCCTATATGTGTGATAAAGGATTGGATTATGGTTTGGCTAGCTCAATGGCAAAACTTGTCGCATCTGAAGCAGCAATGCAAGCAGCTCATGATGCTTGTCAAATACATGGTGGATATGGTTTGATGAAGGCGTATCCTGTAGAGAGATATTTTAGAGACGCAAAAATGGGTGAAATATATGAAGGAACTTCTGAAATTCAACGTTTAGTAATTGCTAACCATTTATTAAGGAAAGGATTTTAAAGACGAGGATCTTATAAATTGGAAATATTAATTTGTTATGAACTTAACTAGGTTTATCTTATTTTTATCTTTTTTTTTGTAAATTTTGAGTCAAAATATAAGAATTATTAGAAAATTGCCCAAAAAAATCCCACTTTATTAAAAATGATATAAGCGCCATTTGGTATAGAACATAGCTATTTTTACCATCAAATTTCATTATTTCAAATTTTTTTTATTGTTATTACGACTTTGTTAAATTTCATAAAGTATTAGAATCATATTTTTAAGATTACTAATATTACAAGAATAATAATAATAGTAAAATGTTTTTATGTGAAGACGTGTTTAAATGAAAATTTTCGTTTGTATAAAGCAAGTACCTGGAGTTTCTGAGGTAAAAATTGACCCAAAAACAAACACCCTTGTTAGAGAAGGAATACCATCAATTATAAATCCTTACGATAAAAATGCCATTGAATTAGCCTTGTCAATAAAGGAAAAACATGGAGCTGAAATCACGGCAATTTCAATGGGTCCACCTCAAGCTGAAGAAGTTTTGCGTGAAGCTCTAGCGATGGGTGTAGATAAAGCCTTCTTATTAACCGATAAAGCTTTTGCCGGTGCAGACACGTTGGCTACATCTCATACTTTATCACTTGCGATTAAAAAAATATTAGAAGAGTTGAAAAAAGATGAAAAATACATCGTTATCTGTGGATCTCAAGCTATTGATGGAGATACAGGCCAAGTAGGACCTGAATTAGCAGAAGAATTAAATATACCCCAAATAACATATGTGCAAAAATTCCAAATTAAAGGAGATAAAGTAATTGTTGAAAGAGTATTCAGAACAGAAGAAGTTGTTGTAATAGAAACTAATTTTCCAGTATTAATTTCAGTTTTAAGCGAAATAAATATACCCCGAAATCCAACTATGTCTGGAATTGTGGATGCGTATCAAAAAAAAGAAATTCATTATTTAGATGCAGAAAGGTTGAAAGCAGATAAAGCAAAAATAGGGTTAGATGGTTCTATGACGCAAGTTTGGAAAATATTTATTCCAGAAAGAAAAGGAGAACACATCATATTAACTGGTACAATAGAAGAAATGGTCCAAAATTTATGTGAAAATTTAAAGGAAGATAAAATCTTTTGAATGGAGGGATAAAATGAGCATAAAAGTAGATAGGGACCTTTGTACCGGCTGCGGAAGTTGTGTTGATGTGTGTCTATATAGTGGGATCGAAATGATAGACGATAAAGCTCAGATAACAGATGGTTGCAATTTATGTGGAGCTTGTGTTGATGTATGTCCCGTTGAAGCAATAATTTTAGAACGAGAAGAATTAAAAGTTGAAAAAATGGATATAACTCAATATAGGGGAGTATGGGTTATAGCAGAACATTATAAAAATAAAATCCATAATGTTGCATTTCAATTATTGGGAAAAGGACGGGAACTAGCTGATATATTAGAAGTAAATTTATCCCTTGTTATATTAGGGGGTAATTTCGATGATAATTTAGATGAATTTAGTCAATATGGAGCAGATGAAATTATTTACATTAAATCACCAATCTTGAAAGATTATTATTCAGATTTATATGTAAAAACTTTAACTGAATTAATTATTGATCATAAACCAGAGATTATATTAATCGGTGCAACACCTACGGGAAGGGATTTCGCACCAAGAGTAGCAAAAAGGGTTAATGCTGGGCTTACCGCAGACTGTACTGGATTAGTCATTGACCTTGAAAGTAGGAATTTATTACAAACACGCCCTACATTTGGTGGAAATATAATGGCAACAATTAAAACTCCCACCAGCAGACCACAAATGGCTACAGTTAGACCCGGTATATTTAAACCACTTAAGAAAAGTAAGAGAAAGGTAATAATAAAAAAAATGGATTATGACTATAATCAAAAAGATTCCGTTTCAAAAATTGTAAAAATTATTAATAGAGAAAAAAAGAAGATAAATCTTGAAGAAGCGGAAATAATAATTACGGGAGGAAGAGGAGTTGGCTCAAAAGAAAATTTTAAACTTATTGAACAACTAGCAGATTCTCTAAATGCTGAAATAGGAGGATCAAGAGTTGCAGTTGAATTAAATTGGATTGAACAAGATCGTCAAGTTGGACAAACTGGCAAAACAGTTTCGCCAAAATTATATATTGCATGTGGAATTTCGGGTGCAATACAACATATAGTGGGTATACAAGGCGCAGAGATTATAGTAGCAATTAATAAAGACCCGAAAGCACCAATTTTTAAATTAGCTCATTACGGAATTGTTGGAGACCTTCAAAAAGTTATTCCAGAACTAATTAAGAAAATAAAAAAAATAAGAACTGAAAAAGAAATTTAAGAAAAAATGTTTTATCGTTTAAATAAATCTAATTTTTTGTATATAATTTTTAATGAGATTATTATTTAGATTATTTAATCACATATTTGAATTGAAGCAAATGAAATTCTTTAGAAACGAGAAAAGTTTTTTTAAAAAGTATTGTATTTTAATCCTAATATTAAATTTTGTAGTTTTGGGTATTTCCTTAATTTTATACCCATTATTATTAATCGGGATAATAGTTCCAATTTTTGGAAACATTTTTGGAGTCTTATTTTTATGCAATATATTTGCAAATTTACTATTTATGCAAATAAATTCTAAATTTTTAATTAAAACTAGTGATAAGGGTAAAATTATAAATCGAGTAACATATTGCTATCTTTTTTTTTTAATATTCGGAGTTTTGCCACTATTTTCTATTTCAGAACCAATAGTAATTCAAAATTATATTATTTCTCTAATTATATATCTATTTCCTATTGTTATTAGCTATTATGAACTTATAATAATTGATAAAAAAGAGGGGATCTTTAAATGGGAGATAATATAAAATTATTGAAAGTCTCATTAATTGTAATTTTTATTTGGACTTTTATTGGTGGGTTTATTTTTTCCTATATACTATTTACTGGAGGTCCAGATCCCTTAGGGATATTAATTGGTTTTGCAAATGCAATTTTATCTCCTCATTTAATTATATTATATCCAATAATTACAGTATTTTTCTCAAAATTAATTCCTAAAGAAAAGCACAAGATTATTTACTCTCTTATCATAATTATTGGATTATCTCTAAGCATAATTTATGCAATTCCATTATTCATGGTGCCAATTTCGATTCAACAGACAAATTCACAATTCTATTCTAATTATGGTACAAATTGGAATACTTTCCCAGCACAAGTCCAAAATAATTTTTATACAACACCTTTTGAATTATATCTGTTATATTATGGTATTCCTGATTCAAATGAGCACATGTTTGGCGTTCAAAAAGATATAATTTTTGTGAATGAAACTGATTACCAATTATATTTTGACGTATATTGTTCAAAAGAATCAGGATTTGTTAATAATGCAACAATTATTTATATTCATGGAGGTGCATGGACTGGCGGTGAGAAAGAACAACAAGCAAGCACATTGGAGTATTTTGCCTCTCAAGGTTATATTGTATTTGCTATTGAATATAGACTATTGAATGCAAGTTTATTAGAAGGAAATTCAGATTCAGAGATAATAAGTGACCTTTTTAACTTACCAACGACAGGACTTGAATATCGCACTGGAAATTATACTTTAGCGGACCAAATTATTGATATTGGAACTTTTACAAAATTTATTGCAAATGACTCAAACAATATCTATGGTGCCAACTTAAATCGAGTCTTTTTTATGGGTGGAAGTGCTGGAGCACATTTGGCAGGAGTTTGTGGATTTGGTTATAAGAATGAATATTTTACTGGAATTTTTAGTAGTGATTTACAAATAAACGGTGTAGTATTATATTATCCCCCTAATAACGCTTCAGAATTCTTTTATTATGTCCATAAAATGTATTATGAGATAAATCAATTTATTCCAGGTACACCTGAAACTAACCCAGAGGCATATTTACATTACAGTCCAAGTTATTTAATTAATGAGAACTCGCCGCCATGCATTCTTTTACATGGAACTTCAGACACAATGGTTCCCTATAAGGAAAGTATAACCATTCAATTAAAAATGCAGCAAAATAATCGTATATGTATATTGATTCCTGGTTATTTTGGAGGACATGGACATATATTGGGAATTCAGCATAATATTATAACTACTTATTATATTGAGAGATTTTTATATCACAATACTATGCATAATTAAGTTAAATTCACATGAGAACTTATTCACTTTATTTAGTCTTTTACATATTAGTTATATATTGGATTCAAGATAAACTATATATAGAAGAAAATAATTAATTCCAAAATACCTATTGGAAGTTTGTGAAGATAATGAAAAAAACGATTTTTATTGCAGAAGATAATGAAGTTTATTTAAAATTAGTTAAGGCTGTAGTCAATACTATGCCTGATTTAGAAGTTATAATGGAGACTGAAGGAGGGCGAGCTCTTGAATTGATAAAAAAAAATAATCCTGATCTTATTATTTTAGATATTCAACTTCCAGGTATAAATGGTATAGAGATTTGTAAGGAACTCCGGAAATTAACTGAGTTTAAAAATAAACCTATAATTGCAATGACAGGTTATCCTGAAGATTTTGATGAATCCATTGTTTCAGAAGCTGGTTTCAGCAAATTCTTTTCAAAACCAATAGAACTTAACGATTTTATAAAATCAATACAGGATTTTTTATCTATTTAACTAGATTCGATATAATTTTGAAGTAAAATAAAGAATAATTGATTTTAAGAGACATCGATAAATCACTATTTTTTTAATTGTTTTTTTAGATGATTTATTTAAATCAGTTTTATTTCTTTTTTTTTAATTTTTGTAAAAGATTTAGAAAAACTTTTTTTACAAATATCAATAATTGGACATAAATTACATTTTGGATATGTAGGACGACATATTTGCTGACCAAATTTTACTATTAATCCATTAGATTCTATCCATAAATCTTTTGGAATTATTTTTTTTAACTCATTTTCAGTTTGTTCAGGTGTTTTTGTATCTACCCAACCAGTTCTATTGGATATTCTATGTACATGTATATCCACGGCAATAGCTGGGATTTTAAATGCATATATCAATACACAATTCGCCACCTTATTCCCAACTCCAGGTAATTCTATTAATTCATTAAAATCTTTTGGAACTTGTCCATTATATTTTTCTACGATTATCTGAGAAACTTGTTTAATTCTCTGAGCTTTCGTTTTATACGTTCCTGAAACGTAGATTAATTCTTCAATATCTTCTAAATCTGCCTCGGCGATCATTTTAGGAGTATAATACTTTGTGAATAATTTATCAGTTGCAGCTGAAGTATTTTTATCTTTAGTTCGGACTGATAGAATAGTTGAGATTAAGATTTTGTAAGGATCAATACTTTTAGGAGTTCTCTGGACTAGTTCTTCCAAATGGGATATTCCATTCAAAGATTGTTTTATTTTTTTAAAAATTTCATAAAAATCCATAAAAATCCATAAATTTCATTTGTTATTATCTAATTTTTGAAAGAGGTAAAATTTGCGCTTTATAATTTGATTTTTTTTTGATTCAATAATCGATTTTAAGCTATTTAGGTTTAATTGTAATAATTTATTAGACTTACTGAAGATTCGATTTTTTTTAAAGATAGGAATTAAATTTAATTTATGTTTTTCAGCGATTTTTTGAAGAGGGAGTTGGACTTCAAGATTTTCAACGGTTTCAATTACGGGTGAGGTTAAACATAATCTTTTGCCAGGTTTAAGTAATTTATACGCTATTTTTATTAATTCTTCAAAGGTGGGGCGAATTTTTGTATCTAATAAAGTCTTTGCATCTTTAAAGTCTGGTTTTTGTTTATAAAAAGGACCAAATATGGGTTCTGTGCATATTCCATCAAAGGAAGATTGTTCAAAAATATTTATCAGATCTTTAATATCAATATTTTTTATTCTTTCTTTAAAATTCGGTATATTTTCCTCTTCTAATATCTTTCCAACCCATCTTAAATTTTTTATTGTATGTTCAACGTATTTATTTTTAATATCTGCTCCATAAACTTCAAAACCATTAATATACGCAAAAATAAGAATTGTTCCTGAACCACAAAATGGGTCAAGAATCCTTTTGGATTCTTTATTTTCATAAAGGTTTAAGAAATTAAGCATAATTTTAGCAAATTTTGGAGGGATAGATCGCTCAAAACTTGTAAAAGGACGCTTTTCATCAATCTTTTTTTGAAAATTTGGATTAGTCACTGTATATGTTCTTGCAATATAACATCCTTCTTCTGTGAAACCAAAAATTATTTCTGCGCGATTTTCCTCTAATAGATTATACCTAATGACATGGTGTGGAAATATTGGATTTAAATTTCCAGTTTCCATATTTCTTTGAGGATATTTATAAAAAATAGCCTTTCTTGCATTCCTTTCTTTTAACAATCTTGAAAAATTTTCATTTAAAAAGGGTAAAAAATGTTTAACTAATATGGATTTATAATAATCATCAATATAAAGATTAGGATAAATTGAAACCGCAAAAAAGATGCTTTCATTTTCAATTTTAGGGAAAACTTTAGGTAATAAATCATTTAACTTTTTAGATATATTCGTTCTAAAAGGCTTAATTTTTTTATAGGAAACTACTAATTCAGGAAATGCTGATTTTACCTTAGAAATATCAATAAAATCTAGTATCTCTGCAATTTTTAATATTCCTCCAAAATAAAATTGTAATAATTCCAAATTATTAACATATGTTTTGGGATTTAATCCCTCTTCAATTTCTACTATTGCAATATTAGCTGAATAATCTATAATTCGGCCTTTAAATGGTGGATTTCGTATAATAAGGTCTATTTCTGCTAAAGATAAATGCCAATTAGAACCAAGAACAAGTAGAAATCTTTTCATTATTTTTTTTTATTATTCTTTTTTTGTGCTGTATTTTCATCCGTGCCCGCAACTTTATCAATATCTGAAATGATCTCATCTATATCTATTTTTTCTCTTTTATCTCCGACCATATCTAATATTTTATCTTCAGCCATTTTCTTTTTTACTGCAGCGGTTTTTTTTTTCTTTTCATATTCTTTCTTTTTTTTAATACGTTCTTTTTTTGTTGTCTCAATTATGTTTTTATAATGGTCTTTTAGATATTTTAAACTAAAATTAACTATATCTGAAATAGATTCCCAATTTTGATCATTTAAAATATTTCTAGCCCAATGATAAACACTATCTTTTAATTTTATTGAAACAGCTTTTCCTCCAGAGATTTGTTCTTGAGATAACCACTTAAAAATGTTAGAAATAAGCATAGAGTTATCTAATGCTCCAAAACCATATTCTCTACTTAAAGAGCTAAATATTGATACATTACCAATAGATACTACTTTTCCTTTGTAAAATTTAGTTGCTACAAGTATAGGGATATTAGGACAATCTTCGTGATTCCAGTTACTTCCATCATAAATTTCCCTCCAGCAGTTGAGTCCACCATATGCTATTATCTCGATTTTTATATTTTTATCTTCACTGTATTCAACAACATCAATTGAACATCCACCTGAATGCACAAATGAATTTAGATCTTCAGTTATTGAGTGATGTATGAATTTTTTGATTATTGGACGTTTTTGCAGATTTAAATAATAAACTGAATCATTAATTCGATCTGGAGAAAATGTAAATCCAAATTCCTTGGTTAAATCAAATAAGTTAGTTTTATTGGAATAATCGCCCCCATTATTACTAATAATAAATAAACTCCCGCCTTTTTTAACGTATTCAATTAGAACTTTTATTTCTGATTCGGAATAAACAGAGTTATTGGGGGCACCTATAATTAATAAATTATATTTTTCTATTTTTTTCACGGAATTTATTCCTGCTTCGATTTTTCCGAGTTTATACCCACTAGTGAATAAAAATTCAACAAAGTCAATAAATGAAGGACTTTCAATAACTAGCTTATTTCCGTGGGAATAATCAAAACAAATCTTTATATCTTGACTCATAAAATTACCACAGTCTACTTAGGATTAAATATGAATTCATAATATTAATTTTTTAGTAATAAAAGTTTTTATTTTAATTCTTAACCTTCATTTATTTACTAATATATCAACTACAATATGATATAACCGAGGTCCGTAGCTTTTTACAACCCTATGTTCTATTAATTCACATTGATATCCATTTTGTTGAGCCACTTTATCAAACTCATCATAAAGTTTTAAATAATTATCCTTTTCTATAACTCCTTCATAATGAATGAATGTCCCAGAATCTTTTACACATAATAATGCAGATGAAATGAAATCCTTCGGAGCAGGAAATACAGCCATTATTATTCTATCTGCCGTAATTCCGTTTTCAGCTAATTCTTTTACTTTCTCTTTACAATTACCGAAAATCGGAATAATTTTAAATTCTAAATGATTTAATTTTACATTTTCCTTTAGATATTCAAATGCAACTGGGTTTAATTCAATACTATAAATTATTTTCGCTTCTGAATGTATTCCAATTGGTAAAGAAAAGTATCCGATCCCTGCAAACATATCAATTATTATTTCTCCAGGTTTTACTAGGGTTGCTAATTTTTTTCTTTCATTAAGATTACCTTTACTGAACATAATTTTTGTAATATCAAATTTATACATTACTTCATGTTCTTTATGAACAACAACGGGATTGTCTTTACCAGCTAAAAATTCTATCTTTTCTGGAATTCTAAATTGTCCAGTAATTTTTCCTCCATAATAATACACGGATTCCATTCTCGGATTTATTTCCAGACATTTTTGTGCAATTAACTTTCTTTTTTCATATAAATCCGAATGCGTTTTAAAAATAATTGTTTTTGATACTTGTTGAAACCCTCTCGGCAATTTTTCAAGTTCTTCTTGAGTTAAGTCAGACTTTAAAGCCGTCTTAAGTTGCTCCTTGAAATTCATATTAATACATAAAAAGATTTAATCTTAATTAATAATTACAATTAATATTTAAGTAAGTAAAAATTTACGCTGAAAGTTCACTGAAAAATATCTATAAATAACGATGTAAAAATGGTTAAATCAATCACTCTTCCATGGGGAGCATGGTCTGGTACGGATGAGACATATATTTTGGAGTTCCCCGAGAATTGGGACATTGAAGTATTTGATATGCAAGATACAAAAGATATCACTGATGTAAAATCAATAGAAAGTGCCTTAAACAATCCAATAGGAACACCTACGATTTACGAAATCGCAAATGGCAAAAACACAGCAATTATCGTCGTTGAGGATATCTCAAGACCCACTAAATGCGGACCAATTTGCGAACAAATAATTAAAGCATTAAACAGTAGTGGTATTTCGGACGATAATATCACTTTAATTGGTGCCACTGGTGCGCATCGACCAATGAATCGCGAAGATTATATCAAAAAAGTAGGACTAAATGTCGTTGAGCGAATTAATATCGAAAACCACCATCCTTATGAGAACCTCATAGAAATTGAAAAATCCAAGATGGGAACACCTATATTTATAAATAAAACTTATTATAATGCCGATGTAAAAATTGCTGTTGGAACCGTTATCCCTCACCCTCTTGCTGGATTCGGTGGAGGTGCAAAAATTATTTTACCAGGAATATGTGGGATAGAAACGCTAGCAGCAAATCATAAAGCAGCTTTAGAAGGTAAAGGGGTCGGCTTTGGATTTATCACTGATTTGAGAAAAGATATTGAAGATGTATGCAATCGCGTTGGTCTTGATTTTAGTATTAATATTATCACTACGAAAAATCGTGGAATTGCAGGCATATTTGCTGGTCATTTCGTTGATGCACATCGAAAAGCTATTGATCTCGCAAAAGAGGTATATCGACTAAACCTCCCTAAATTAGAAGATGATGAAAAGTTTGATGTTGGCCTTTTTAATCTGTTTCCAGAAGATACAGAACTTTCTCAGTCTGCTAAGGGCACTAATATGTTCATGAAAGCTGATAGTTTATTAAAAGAAGACGCTTCCGTTATATTTCTTACATCCTCTTACGAAGGCAGAGGATATCATTCTTTATTAGGCGAAAAAGGTGGTAAATTATACGAAAAATGGATTAACGCTGTAGAAGTTCTCTTAGAATTCTGCGAAGAAAAAACATTTTCAATTTTCTCACCAAATCTTAGTAGAGCAGATATCACTCATTATTGGACAGACGAAATGGGTTTCTATAATAAATTTTCTGATGTTATTCAAGCGATTGAGACTCAAGTCGATGATAATCCTAAGGCGGGAATATTTATGAGAAGTATCCAACTTCCAATGGCATAAATTTAACATAATTAGTAAAGCTTTTTAATTAAACAGCTGTGGTTTATGTCATTATGGACGAAAAGTGGTTAACTAAGAAGAAAAAAATTATTATTGCGATTGCAATAGTAGGGGCATTTGCCTTATTAGTTCCTATTATGGCGTTTTCTGGCGGATTTGACATATCAACGGTTATGGAATTTGTTTATTCACCAATAACACTCGTTGTTATTTTAGAAATAACAGTAATATTTTTATTTATTTTCTCATTTTTTTTTAAAAAGAAAGTAAAAAACATCACACATGCATCGGCTCTAATAATTATTATATCACTTGTAATATTCTATTTTTATATTCCTTTTATCCCAGTTAATGTATCTCCCAATCATCCTGATTCTGAGTGGGATTCGGGAGACATAGTTCATATTCTTCCTACAGTTAACGATAACAGAATCCTTTTGAAAACTTCATATAATAAACCCATTTATAATCCAACGCTCAAGATCGGTAATAAACTTGTGTCTGGCGTGCAATTGGACACTAATAGATATTTTTGGAGCTTTGATGTAAAAAATTTAATTCCTGATACGACTTACGAGCTTACTCTATTAAACGGTATAGGTGGAAAGTTGTGCGATCCATGGACTCTAAAGACATTTCCATCTCCTGAGGCAACTCCTGAGAGCTTAAGAATTTTAGCATTTACTGGATCAGGAGGGCACGACGCTTGTCGAACTTGGTATGGCGCGGGAACGATACCATTATCTATACGAAAGCATATTTTGAATAAAGCGCTTTCTTTTGAACCAGATATAATTATTGGATCAGGAGACCAGATCTATTATGATATTAGGTTTGGAGTCTCATCGAAAATTATGGGCGATTCGAGAAGAGCTCAGCAATATTCTGGAACTTTTGACCCCTCAAAAGCAGTAATGGGAACTGAAAATGAAAATGTGCTCAAGAGATCTGTTGGACCACAAATTGCATATTTATACGGAACTGCATGTCGTTCGATTCCCACCTTTTTCATTTTGGACGACCATGAATATTTTGTAAACGATGATGCTTACGAAAGCGACTCGATAAACTGGCAACTTCTAATGGCTTGGATAGATCCATATGTACCAGCGTGTGTAACATTTCCACCAGATAATTTTTCTCTTGAACTTTGTCGAGCAGCACAGAAACTCTATATGCCAGAATTTCTTCCTGATTCTAACAGACCTCAAAGTCTACCTGGCACTGGCGCTTCCGATAGGTCGGAAGGTGTTTCGGAGTGCTTTGGAACGCTTAGATACGGAGATCTGGTTGAGGGTTTGCTTTATGATGTAAGAAGGTATATAACTCTTACTGGAGAGGATGCTGTTTTTATACCTATTGAGGTAGAAAATTGGCTAATTAATAGAATGGCCGCTGAAGATGCTACTTATGTGATAAATTTTTCGCCGATAAGTTTCGGCTGGAGCGCTGGAAAATGGTTATCGTGGTATCCTGATGTGAAGACAAAAGAAAATGGAGTACACATTCTTACGAAGAACATATCAAAATACTTATGGCAGAGGGGTTGGTTCGAACAGCACAACCGTATTTTAAAAGCTGCGTATGAAATGCAAAATAGCAAACCTCTCTTCGTGTGCGGAGATATGCACACTCAAGCAGCAGGCTACATAACAAAAAGCGGAGTTTTAGATTTCAGTCCGAATCCAATACCATCTGTGTTAACGGGTTCTCTCGGAGTAGATGGGGGTGGCTTTCCTTCTGGGGGCATCCGAGGAATAGAAGCAACTCCACCTACCGATTTAGAGGTTGAAGAATCCTTACCAAGCTATGAAAAAGCAGGATTTACCATTATTGATATTACAACCGATGGAATAACAATTAGTTTCTATGGTTGGCGATTTGGGCAAGATCTAGTGGAGGCAATTGATACGTTTACACCGCACTATATATTTAAACTCTACTGAATTTCTACAACATAATGATTTTGAGATTATTTTAATTATAATTTATAATTTATTTAAGAATGTTAAATAATAATAAATAAAATTTCAAAAAAAAGATAGTTGAAAGGTAAATAGAAATGGTAAATGTTTATCACGATAGAGATGCAAACTTGAGAGATTTAGATAACAAAGTTATTGCAGTTATTGGTTACGGCAACCAAGGGAGAGCTCAAGCACTGAACATGAGAGATAGCGGTCTAAAGGTAATAGTAGGAAATAGAAAAGACGAATATAGGAAAACCGCAGAGAAAGATGGTTTTGAAGTAAATTCGATTTCTGACGCTGTTTCAAAATCAGATATAGGGTTTATTTTGATACCTGACGAAATAACAAAAGATATATTTCAAAACGATATAAAAGATAACCTAAAAGAAGGATATACCTTATGCTTTGCTACTGGATATAACATTGCTTACGATCTCATTAAAATCCCCGACAATATTGATATAATTATGATTGCACCGAGGATGATCGGTGTAGGAGTAAGAGAGACCTTTCTTCTAAAAAAAGGTTTCTATAGTTTTATCTGCGTTCATCAAGATGCTACTGGAAATGCAAAAAAAACATTATTAGCTCTAGCAAAAGGATTGGGAACTTTAATGAAAGCTGGAATAGAAGTTGATATGAAAACGGAAGCCGTTCTTGATCTCTCCACTGAACAGATGTTTGGACCCAGTATGGGACGATGTCTATTAACATATGTTGATACATTAGTTGATGCAGGTTATCCTCCAGAAGCGGTGTTAGTTGAATTATATATGAGTGGAGAAATGAGCTACACATTTCAAAAAATGGCAGATATTGGATTGATAAAGCAGATTAATTTTCATTCTCAAACCAGTCAATATGGTTCAATGAGCCGTGGCATTAGATTTAGGAAAATACCACTTAGAGAGAAGTATGACCAAATCCTTAAAGAATTAGAAAATGGGGATTTTGCTAGGGAATGGGAAGGAAAATTAGCCAAATTGAAATTTAGATTCATTAAATTCTTTGCAACAAAACAAAGAATAGCAAAGTTGGAAAAAAAAGTCAGAGCAACTTTAAATCTAAAGGATATTGATATATATGAAGAGATGCCACCATCAATCGAAGAACTTGAGGAGAAAGAGAAATTATTAGCAGAATTAAAAGAATTTCAAGAATTTTATGAATATTAATTTTTTTTTTGATTAATTGCTAGCTAATTAAATATTTTTTTATCAGTTTAGCAGATTTGTAAGAATTTTTAATAATATTTTAATTGAAGTTAAAAGAATTAATTATTAGTAAAATTTTTGAAAAACAAAAAAAATAAAAAGTTGAAAGAAAAATGCCAGATTTAAAGGATTTTCATGTAGATGAAAATAAAGTTTGGTTTACTGGTGGACATTGGCCAGAAGGAGTACCTCATCAAATATATGATGTTGAAGATATATCAGTAGAACCTTTATATGAAGGATTTTTAACTGCAGCAGATAAATATAATCTGTGGGATAAAGATATTTGCATTTTTGTATTAAGTAGTCATTTAGAAAGAATAAAATTAAGAGCTTTAATTGATTATGCAAAAAGATTTGGAACTTTTCTTTATGATCTCGGTATAAGAAAAGGTGATGTTGTTGCAATTGATTTGCCTAATTCTATTAATTTCGTGGTTGCATACATTGGTTGCCAGTATATAGGTGCAGTAGTTGCTGGAGTTAATCCAACATATAAACCGATGGAACTTTTACATGAACTTACAATAACGGGAGCAAAGGTATTAGTTGTAATGGATGCATTATATGTTGCAGGACCTAATCAAATATTACCTAAAACTAGCATAAAATACTTAATTTCTACAAATCTTTTAGATTTTGTAACTGCTAAAGGAGAGGTATTTGAAAAATTGAGAAACGCACTCCCAGATTTTCAAAGTTCTGTTCCAGATAGAGGAGAGACTTTTAAAACATTTAGAATGAGAAAGATTATCGATGAAACAGAACCAAAAGAAATTAAGATTGAAATTGATCCATGGGAGGATCCTGCAGTATATTTAATGACTGGTGGAACAACTGGACTTCCTAAAGCAGCTGTCTTAACTCACGCAAATTTAATAACAGATTTACAAATTATGAAACCTTGGACAAAAATTGAACCAGGAATGATAACAATTGGTTCACTTCCCTTCTTTCATGTCTTTGGGATGACTTGCGTTATGAATGCAAGTTTGTCCATCGGGATGACAATGCTTTTATTTCCAAAACCTCCTCCCGACGATGTTTTATGTGAAACAATAAACCATATTGATGCCCCTGAAGGGATAATGTATACAGGGGTCGAAATGCTCTTTAAACGATTGACAGATTTTGTTGAAGGAATGGGAGAAGAAGAGTTTAAAAAGAAATATGATATTTGGAAAAAATTGAAATTTGCAACTCAAGGTGCAGGACCACTTCATGATTACGTTCGAATACCTTTTGAGCGAATATTTAATTGTCCAATTCGGTCAGGTTATGGTTTAACAGAAACCTCTCCTGTTTTAAGTATAGCTCCTTTTTGGGGAGAGCATAAAACTGGAAAATTAGGTTTGCCTTTATCAGGTGTAGATTGGGCTATATTTGACCCAAACAATTTTGAAGCAGGTCCCATTTGTGATGGTACTAAAGAAAGGGGAAATTTTGGTATTGAACATACCGGAGAAATTTGCGTTTCTGGTTCAATGATACTGAAGGAATATTTAGGGGAATTTAAAGAAAAAGAAGATAATTTAAAGATGTGGGGTGGAAAACGCTGGCTTATGACTGGAGATATTGGGTTTATGGATGAACAAGGATATGTTGAAATTAGAGACCGTAAAAAATCTCTAATAAAAGTCTCAGGGCATAGTGTTTTTCCAAAAGAAGTTGAAGAATTGATGGCAAACCATGAAATGGTTGATGAGGTCGGTATTGCTGGAATACCAGATGAAATGACGGGGGAAGCAGTAAAAGCTTGGGTTACTTTAAAACAAGGTTATAAAGCAGGAAAGGATATTGATTCTGAAACTTTGAAGAAATGGTGTCAAGAAAATATGGCAAAATGGAAATCTCCTAAATATATTGAGTTTCTTAGGAGATTGCCTGTAAGTATTACTGGGAAAGTTCAAAGAAGAGTATTACAAGAAAAAGATCTTGATAAATTGAAAAAAGGAAAAGAAATTAAGGGCTAAAAATTCTTTTTTTTTTTTATTATTTTTTTTAATCAATTAATTCGCCTTTTAAATTCTCAAATGCAAAATATGAAGTTGAAAATGTCTTAACATTCAACAACATGGTTATCTATTTTTTTTGCGATTTTTTCAGCAGTTAATTTCGGATTGATTCGACCCGTGGATCTTTCAATGATAACACCAAAAATACCTTGGCTTATAATAATTGTACCAAACACTTGATAAAATATTTCAAAAGTATTTTCAGCACCAAAATCTTTCATAAAAAAAATGTTGCTAAAAAAATATCTGTTAGAGATGCGATGGAACTATACATGAACCAATGAAATAAAAAACCTCCACCAAACCAAACTAGTATCAGAATTAATGGTACTTTAATTTCCCCTATAAAAATATCAAATTTAACAAGTAATTTTCCCATATTTTATCTACCTTCGATAGATGATAATAAATAATTTAAGGACATCACTTTAATTATAGATATAGAACACTTAAAAAAATAAGATTCAATGCGATCGATATGACTTTACAAGATGATATTATGAGGGCAGCGGAAATTATAGGAAAGAGCAACCTTATAGTGGTATTTACTGGAGCCGGTATCTCAACAGAATCAGAAATCCCGGATTTCCGAAGTCCAGGGGGCTTATGGAGTAAATATGATCCTGATGTATATGCGAATTATTTTCTATTTCTAAAAAATCCATCACCATTTTGGACGATGCATCATGAAGTTGTTGATATGTTGTTAATAGCTAAGCCTAACCTTGCACATTACTCAATTTTTGAATTGGAAAAAATGGGAAAATTAAAAGCCATTATTACTCAAAATGTTGATATGCTTCATCAAAGGGCGGGTTCAGGAACAGTTAATGATGTTCCTATCTATGAATTGCATGGAGCATTTGGTGAATTATACTGTATGAAATGTAATAAAAAATATAATCACGATGAAATAAAAGACCTTTTAACAGAAAAGGAAAAGATTGTGCCTTATTGCGAATGTGGAGGTGTTATTAAACCAACTACGATTTTATTTGGCGAACAACTTCCTTCAAAAATTTTATCTGGTGCTATTAACGCTTGCAATAATTGTGATTGTTTTTTAATGATTGGAAGTTCGTTATTAGTTACTCCCGCAAACCAAATGCCTTATTCCGCAAAAAAAAAAGGAGCCAAAGTAATTTTTATAAATAAAGAGGATACTTTTATGAATAATATAGCTGATTTCTTCTTAAAAGGAAAAGTAGGTGAAATACTACCAAAAATAATTTCTTATTTAAAATAGATTGAAAAATTCTTTTATATTTGATTAATTAAATTTTCTCTTTCAGAAAATTAACATTATTGATGAAAATATTTCTCAAATAATCAGTTGCTTTAAATATTTTAAAACATATATAGATTTTAATCAATTTTATTGATAAATTTTTTAAAATCGACGAAATCAAATTTAAATAAAAAAAGTGAAAAATATGGTAAAGAAAATAAAAATATTTTCATTTGCTACATTGTTATCATTACTTTTGTTTACTATATTAAACGGATCATTTTCAATCGCTACATCAATGCAAGGTCAAGGTGCATCATTTGACTTGGACGAAGATGACCCAATTGCATTTGGAGCTATTATTCCAGACACAAATATGTATACCGCTGTAAGTATAAATGGATTTAACCAAGGAAAATTTGTTCAGTTGGATTATAGAGGTAATCCAATAGCAACTGAAGAAATTAATGTTCCAGGAGATGATATTTCTTCGGTTTATCCGTGGTATTTTGATGGTGGTGGTAGTAGAATATATACACCAACAAATAATAATTATACTGATCCATGGGACGTTAGATGGCTAAATGTAAGTGCTTTTGATGCAGAGAGTGAAACTCTTTCGCCTTTCAATATAAGTACAGTCTGGAATTATTATACAATGTCTGAAGGTGGTTCATTGAATGTCCACTTAAATTCTTCTATTCCGATGGTAATTGATATAAATATTAATTCAATTGGTCCTAAAATATTAAAATATGATTGGTTGACCGATTCTGTACCCAGTATTACCTCATTTGCTAAACACTTAATCTCTCCATCTGGAATTCCTGTAGATATAGACACAAAAACCATCAAAACTACGCCTTGGGCACCTGAATCATTTAACATTTTAACATTCGTAGCTCCAGAACCAGGAGTATATAGACTATTAATGGATGTTAACTATGTTTCACCAACAATTATGCGTTTACAATTTCTCGATTATGACATAGGAACATTAAATATAGGTGCAATACAATACGGTGGAAACGCTGAAGAAATTCCTAATTCTCAAGAACTATTGGATGTGAGATGGAGTTCAGAATGGCATCAATTCAGCGGTGAAAAGGGAGAAAAGTTTAGATTAGATATTGGACTCGATTTTGAACAAGCGCCTGGTTCAGCCTATGTAGACATTTGGATTCCTACCGCTTCGGGACATTCACGATTACCAGCAGGTTGGGGTACATATTCGATCTACTTGCCAATAAGTGGAAACGTATATGTTTCTGTCACTGATCAATATTATCAAAATCTTTATAGATATTCCTTATATCTAACGAAGATACCAGCTACATATTGGAATATGAGTACTACTTTGGATACTTCCATCAAGGTATCAAAAGATGAAATAAAAGGTGTAGATTTCACTATAGAAGAAGACTCATTTGTTAGAATAAATTCAACGAGTTACGGTAGCGGAGAAGCTGATTGGGGACGCAGGACTGGATCTCAAGCGTTGATTTTTAAAGATGCGAAAAAAATTGCTGGTTTTGAAGAAATCGCTCCAATTGAAACCAAGACCGTTGATGGTAATAATTTTTATTACTATTATTTACCTAAAGGTGAATATGAGTTCATAATATGGAATACAGAACCTAAATACGATAGCGTTTTACAATTAAGTTCCAAATTTGTTAAATACAGTACTGCTAAAATCCCAATAAATCCATTAACTTATCCAAACCATAATCCATCAATATCTGCAGCAATTGAATTCACTCCTGATGAATATTATACAAGCCTTAAAGAAGCATATTGGGTTGAGATTAACATTACAGAACCAGGACAATATAGATTGAATACCACAATTTGGGTATCTGATCATTCAAGTTATCTTCCTGCCACAGTGAATCCATCTGCAGTTATTGTATATAATAATAATACAGATACATATCATGATTGGACTGCAGAATGTATTGACGCTACACTTTCTTTCCCCGCATTTCCTGAGAACCAAGTTGGTGATTGCCTTTTTATTGCACATCCACAGAAATGGGCGGATATACATTATGATTTCTCGCAATTTGGGAGTTCTAGGCAGGTTTCTCTATACATATGGGATGGGGATTGGAATAATCCTCTATCTTATACTGATAATACAGTAGTTGGATGGTCGGCTTTCAGGCAAGATGGTAGTCAAGATATCAATATAAAAGATAATAATTTTACAGAGTGGATAAAGGGATGTGATTTTGATGTTCTAGATATTGATGAGGATTTATATTATTGGATGGCAATAAACTGTTCTGATAATATTGGAACTGGATTGCCGTATATTCAACACTTAACCCTGTCAAATATTACAATCGATGGAGATGTTAATTTTTATCTTATAGGAGAGAGCGGTTATGAATATTGTGATTTTTGGGAACCTTCAGCGATAAACCAACCAGACAGTATAGATAATGGAGATGATGATTTTGTTATTAACATAAATCAATCTAATAATTTTGCCACTGGTGAAACATGGATTTTAGATCAGGACAAAAATCATCACATGATCGGAATTGAGCCAGGTGCATACAAACTTTTAATAATTCCTGCATATTGGAGTCATCCTGGTCCAATAAAACTCCGTTTTGCTATAGAAAATTATATGCCTTATGCTATGAAAAGATCTTATAATATTACAACAAATCCAACTTACCATCCATGGGAAATAATTGATGATGTACTTGATCCGGAAAAACCATGGCAAAAAGTAAATTATTCACTCTATTCATACGGAGCAACTATTAAATTTAATAATACATTAGTCGATATTGATCCATTGAGTCCAGACGGTAGTAAAGTATTTGTCGAATGTTATGGTAATGCAATTGATTGGACTCAATTGGTTGTATGCATTAATAATGTTAGTTCCTATGATCTCTACTTAATGCAGAATCTTACATGGATAGACAATTTTGGACCAAACGATGAAATTAAGGCTATTGCTACAGGTGTTAATGATAATAGTACATTTGAATTTGGAGTATTGACTGATACTTTTACTCTTATCTTTGTATTTGATGAACAAATGGCAAATGAAACAATTACCTTCAAACTTGGATTAAGTCAATATGATACAATTCGAATCTTAGCAGAAACGCCAATTACAACAGTTCCAGGTATTGATCCAGTTCTGCTATTAGGGATAGTAATAGTGATATCTATAATTGCAGGAGTGGCAGTTGTAATCGTTGTAATTTTAAAGAAAAAAGGCCGAATATGACTAAATTCAAAAAGATGAAATATTAAATTATAATTCTTTTTTTTTTTCCAAATTTTAATTAAAATAAAAGCTCTTTTTTTTCCCTTGAGTTGAAATATAGATCTTGGAGGGCATTTTATGTATAAATAGTATATTCTGATAAAATATTACAAGCAAAAAAAAAAAATTGAATTAAAATTTTGATGGTTTTCAGTAGATTTTACTTTGATTCTCTCTTTTTATAGAATTTTAAGGCTACAACGGCAATTGCAACAAACGAGAAGCTTAGGATTATGAATATTGGATAACCAGGAATTATAGGAGCCTCGACGGGGACCTCATAAGTTACTGTTGCTTTAAAGGTACCTATATTATGATATCCATCATCAGTATGTGAATCTAATACAATGTAATATTCAGATACTTTACAAGTATATACTACCCCGTAATTACCTCCGGAAAAGGCTGTGATACCGAAACATTTTCCATCTATTGATCTAACATTTGAATCATATGTCCAAGGAGAATGGACATTTGCTTTGCCGCTAATTGCTTCAATATTAATGTAACAACAACAATCCAATGTCCCGTTTAATAAAGTTAGATCTTCACCTCTATTGCGATCGTATTCTGTACCAATTGATATTGGTTCATTCCAATCATAAGACATAGTAAATGAAGTTGAATTTTGAGTTGGATATCCTGAACCTGGGAAACTATCATCAGCTAAGAGGACCCATGTTTCTTCAAAAATTGCCCATTCGGTAATATATTTATCAAGGTTAGAAGTTTCATAAGTTGAATTTTTAAATGTCTTACTTTTCGAAAGCCATAGGGAATATTCTGGGATTATGCCCCCACCTGTGGGAGTTTCAAGTGTCAAGGTTGTCGTTGCATTATCGCCCATTGAGTCCATTAAAAATCCAACTACAGTATTAGTTGTGTTTACTGGGAGTTTATAAATCCCCTCATCATCACTATCCGAAATTGAACTAAAACTATATGTTTTTGTTGTAGGTAGATCTACAGGTTGCTTTGAAGATTCTTTAAAACTGAAAGTTAATGATGTATCCGTAAAAGGGACTGATGTGTTGTGTATCTGCACATATATAATCAAATCAATTGCATCATTTGATATATTAAATTCACAACTTTTACTAATATGTTCATTAATGCCGTAATATCGTTCAAGAGAATCTCCTATATCTTCGTCATACCCACCAAGCATCAGTGTTTCCATATTAGGCATTACTTCTCCGTTTAATTTACACTCTCTAGGATCTTTTGGTGGAATAAAAATCATTGCTCCAGATTCCGTTTTATTTTCTCCTCTCTTATTATGTAAGTAATAAGGCCCCGTTATGAAGGGAAAAAAAAGTTCAACATCGAAACCATTAGGACAAGAAACAGACCAGTCATATAAGACACGAGATTCAAGACCTGAAACATTTATTCCCTGAATTGCATAATTATAAGAAGACATGTTAGCACTATAAAAATTTACATTAATTGAATCAACTATAGGTGGCGAAACAGCTGGTAATAATACTTCTTTAATATTGAGATCGAAGGAGCAACCTTCGTATAAATAATATGGTTGTGCATAAAGATAGTATATACCTTGACATAAGTAAAATTGCCAAATGTCAGCCTCATCGGTTAAGTTAGAATCATCCAGATAGCCTCTACGTCTTTCGAGATTCATTCCTCTAAAATCGGGCTCATAAATGAAAATTTGTGTATCATTTACTGTAGAATTTAAAACAAATTGATATAATCCAGTAGAGGTAATATTTAATTTTTTATACTTGAAATCTTCAGAAGTTGCTAATGATGTACTCCAAGTTATTGCACTTGTTTCATCTACATTTGTTGAAGTTACTTCTGATACTGTAATACTACCTCCTAAATCCTCCCAAGCGATAGAGCCATTTCTATCGGAAGGTGTACTATAACAGTTGATCATTAAGTTATAATCACGAATAGCAAAATAAAAAAAATCTTCTGAAGTTGCATTCCAATCTGTAAAAAACCAAACACCCATATCAAAGTAATCTAAACTCTCTCCTTTCATTCTCGGTATGCCAATTCCACACCCATCACATTCAACAAGATAATCCGGCCAATACAAGTTCGCTATGATGTTACAGCCTTTCTTATTTGTTAGTGTTATTTTATATAAATTATCTTTCGTAAAATTAATTGCATATGAAGCGATATGAGTATCATTTGTATAAGAGAAAGATTGTGGTGTCCCTAAAGTTAAGGTAGTCGGTGTAGCAGCGCTTGAGGGAGTTACTAGAAAAAATATGCTAAAACCCGTAATCATAGAAGTGCATAGTATAGACATAATTGTTAAAATTTTAAGATTTCTTCTCATTATATTCACTTTTTAATTAAATTTTACATTAAGGATTTCAAAAAAATAAATGTGTTAAGTATATTTTATGCATTTTGTGTTTTTAAAAATTATTATTTAATCATAATTGTTAATTTTTAAAATAAAAAATTCAGTTATCTTGGTAAATAAAACTTGCATAGACCACACTGATATACCATCATTCTACGTTGAGGGCCTAATATCACAAAAGAGCGTTTCATTTCACCCCCACACTTAGGGCAACGTCTTTCGAAAGATTCCTTTAAACGAATTAATGTCTGAGAAATTGATTCTTCTAATAAATCTGTCTTAGTTGTATCGATCTGTTTGGCCGCTATTGTATCCAAATCGATTTCAGGTGACCATTCTAAATCAAATATATCATCAAATTCTGAGACATACTCGAATTCTGGAATCTCTTCAAATTCGATAACATCTTGTTCTTTCTTTTTACTTAAATCTGGCGAAATAATTGTCGGTTCTATAAAAATTTGCTTTATTTTTCTAAGACCCTTAGAAATTTTGGGTTTGAATTCAGAAGGTTTTTTTTTTAAAGTTATGATTTTTTGTCGTTTTTTCCATTGGAGATAGATTTTTGTAACTTTATTTCTCCAAATTGCATGACGCCCCGTTGAATCTTCAAAAACTTTCATTAATTTTGCTTCTTCCAATTCACTAAGCTGTTCGGGTGAAGCTTTCTTTAATTTTTGAGTTTTAGTAAGAGATATTTCCGGGAAAGAAGGTTTTTCTTTTGAAATTAACAAATTTTGTCTTTTTTTCCATCGGAGGTATATTTTGGTTATTTGTCCTCTCCATATGGCATTTTTACCAGTAGTCTCTTCAAAATATTTCATAAGTTCAGCTTCGTTTAATCGACTCAATTTTTCTGGTGGAATTATCTTTCCGTTTATTTCTTTAGGAATAGTTTCCTTTCTTGAATTTAATTTGTTTTTTTGAGTTGGAATTTTTTATCCCGCCAGATTTATAATGATTCTATCTCAATAAAATACTATCGAAAATATATACCTACTTTATTTTTAAAAAAATGGGATATATACATAATATAATCTACTAGGATTGGAATAAAAAAAATTTCCAATTAATTTAAAAAAAATAAAAATAAGATGGATTATTTAAAGCTGACGACCTACTCCATAATAAACGAGGTAAGCACCTAAAACAATTATTATTCCACTTAAACCAAAAACAAGTCTAAAAGTTTCATTATCTAAAAGATTGTTTATACATGTCCCGATACCAATATACCAAAAGATACACAAACCTAATGTGAAAAATCTCCATTTCTTTTGTAAGCTTTTGTCTTCAAATTTAAAATAGACTACTACACATAACCGATATGATATTCCAATAGTTATTCCAATTATTGTTAGTGTATAAATTACAAAAACAATACCCCAAACAGGAGCTAATTGAGTTCCATCAGGCTGAATTTCCACTTTTGCACCAAAAGGTTCGGGAATAAAAAATAGAACTGATAATAATACAGCGTAAATTAGTACGATAAGGATTTGTTTTCGAGTATTAATAATTTTCTCAGATTTATTTACAATCATTATAAAAATAAGTAAAAAAGCCATAGATAAAACAACAAAGTAGATTGTAAATATATTCAGAATAGTAGCTAACCATTGAAGATTTGGATCATCAATCGGTGCATAAATAAAGTTAACAATTAAACTCGCTGCTACAATTAAAAAAAATAATGAGAATATCTGATTTAATCGTTTTTTAGGATTTCTTTTAATTATTTTGTACCCAATAAAAAAAAAGAAAAGACAAACTGCTCCTTGGATAATATATACTTGCAGAATCCGGGTAAAGGACATTACCATAATATTTCACTCAAATAAAATCTATTTTTCATTTATTATATAATATTTTGAAACTAGATTATATATAAGCTTATTTATGATAGGATTAAAAATAATATTATTTCGCTTCTTATATTATTCTAAATTATTCCCTATTAGAAATTTTAAAATTAAAATAATAAGGGTTAATGGAAAAAAAAATAAAATTGAATAACTAAAAACTTATTTCATAAAGAAAAATCCATTAATTTTTAA
Organism: Promethearchaeota archaeon; assembly: GCA_030606485.1. Lineage (GTDB taxonomy): Archaea > Asgardarchaeota > Lokiarchaeia > Sigyniarchaeales > SOKP01 > 6H3-1. The sequence goes on from JAUWGH010000008.1 coordinate 156,557, forward strand.
AAAATTTTAATATTCTTCTCTCCATTCTGTTTTACAGAAGCCACATCTAAATTTACGTCCATAAATCCTTGGATAAGCTAATAAAACTTTATCTCTATTTTCAGATTCATGGATCATGGCTTTATTTGCATTATCGCAGATAGGGCATTTTCTCCTACCTTTTGGTTTTTTGATTATTAAAATTACCTCATGTTTTTTGATAATTTTGTTAATAATCTTTTCTTCTTTTATTTGTTCTGTGAGGTCGATTATTTCTTCTCTAATTTTCAGATCATTTTTGACATCTTCTTGCATTTGACTATAGGCTTTTTCCAAATTTAATACTCTGGAAGTTCCAGATCCTTGAGTCTGGGTTAAGATTGTTTCAATGGGTTTTTCTTCTAATTCTTCAAAATCTACCAAATTTTCGTAAGTTTTTACTTTTTCAAATAAATCAGGACTTGTAAGTTGTATTTTAAAAACATAATCTTTAATGATTTTTTTAAAAATCTCATTTAAATCATCATAGTTTTTCAAATCTGCTTCAAAACAATATAAAATGTTTAAATCTAACGATTTTTTGATAATTTGTTCTCTATCGATTTGTACTCCTGTTGAATTTCCATAATTTATCCCGATCATTATAATTGATTCAGAAAATTCAAATACATTTATAATTTTATTAAAATCTTCCTTTTTCAGAAATTTAAATGAATCAATATCATGAATATCAAAAATCAAAAGTAGAGAATTGATTTTTTGAATGATATCATACATTTCCAACATGTTTGAAAATGTATTGATTATCCAAATCTTAATTATTAGAGGAATATTATTATATCTTAAGGATTTTTCATATTCAAGAAAATTTTTTGTATCTCCATAATCCAACTCTCCTTCAGTTAATTTAAAACCATACGTGTGAAGAAACTGTATAGATTTTTCATAATTTGAACCAATGAGTAAAACTTTTATTATTGAGGGGCTCTTCTTCAAATATTGACTCAACCAAAACTTAAAGTAATCTACTTAACATTATTTTTAGTAAATAATTACTTTAAATATTTTCTCAAAAAAAGAATAATTTATAATCACTAATCTTAATATTTTTTAGTTAATCTTCATTTAATTTTAATATAAATAACAGTTAAGAGCATTAAATTAAATGGAAATACTTCCTCCTGAAGTTATAGTTATACGTCCGCCAGTAGAAGCTTATTCTTTATTAATTGCTGTAACTGGTGGCTGTTCTTGGAATTCCCAGACTGGTGGTTGTAAGTTCTGTGGGACGTATAAGGGAATTTATGGAGGAATACAGCCGTATGCTATAAGACCTTTGGAAGATGTTCTGCGAGATATTGATAAATATGGTAAATTGCATTATGATGGATTTCCAGTCTTTTTAGCTGGAGGTAATCCAAGTTCACTTCCCACTGAACACCTTGCTACAATTGTAAGATATGTAAGAGAAAGAATCAAAAATGTTCCTAGAGTGAGTTGCTACGCAAGAGCTTTAGATATTTTAAGAAAATCCGATGAAGAATTAAAAAAGTTAGCTGAAGCTGGGCTTGATATTGTTTATTGTGGATTAGAGAGTGGATCTGATACAATATTACGGATGATGAGAAAGGGTATAAATTCTAAAGGATATATAAAAGCAGGGAAAAAAGTAATGAAATCGGGAATAAAATTATCTCTATATGTAATTTTAGGTTTAGGTGGCTATAAATATACTGAAGAACATGCAATAGAAACAGCGAGAGTTCTTACCGAAATAAATCCAACAATATTTAGATTTCGAACCCTAAATATTTTACCAAATACGGAGTTATATAAAGAGGTGCAAGAAGGAAAATTTAAAATATTGAAACCTGTTGATGCATTAAAGGAAGAGTATAAAGTTATTGATAATTTAGGACCAAACGTTACATCAGCATTTAGAAATGATCATATATCTAATTATTGTGACGTAGAATCAGAAAACATTAGAGAAGATCGCGCAGTTGTTTTAAAGATATTAGATTCATTTATCAATGACCCGAGAATTATCAATATGGAACCTAGAAATCTAATTTATATGTAATTTCTCCTTTTATAGAAAAATTTTTACAGCATAAACAGTTATATTTTTAACAGTTTATTTATTTTTAATAATTTATTTAAGAAAAGAAATTTAATAGGTTTTTTCGAATGGCTGGAAATTATAGAAAAAAAATATTAGCCGATCAAGGTTGGATGCATGCATTTGATGATGTGTTAATAAAGCCAGGATTTACAAATTTTGATCCTAATAAAGTAGATATATCGAGTAGTTTAGGTCCATATAAATTTAATATTCCAATAATGTCAGCGGCAATGGATACAGTTACAGGAGTGAAAATGGCAATTCAAATGGCATTATTGGGTGGTCTTGGGGTACTTCATAGAAATTGTTCTTGCGAAAAGAGACTTGAAATGGTTAAAAAAGTTAAAAGAGCCCGCTCTTATATCGTTGATGATGTAGCAACTATTTTTCCAAATTCTCCAATACATGAGGCAATATCTAAAATGGAGCAATTAGAAATCAGTGGTTTAGTGGTTGTTGATGACAATAATAAAGTTGAGGGGATCCTTACTTCGAGAGATATACCTTTCGACGCAAAGCTGAAAGAAAACGGCTTAGTAAAAGATGTTATGACAAAAGAATTAATCACCGGAAATATTGGTATTTCAAGAATAGAAGCTGCTAAAATGTTATATAAGTTTCGGAAGGAGAAATTACCAATAATAGATAAGGAGGGAAGGTTAGTTGGGTTAATTACAAATAAGGATCTTAAACCGGATTTTCCAAAAGCTTCTCTTGATAAGAGAGGTCGGCTATTATGTGCTTTAGCAGTTTCTCCCGTTATGCCTCCTACTGTTAAAGAAAGAAAGATATTTGAAGAGATTGTTGAATATACCGATATATTCTTTATTGACGTTGCAGATTTTTATAAAAAACAAGATATTGAGAATACTAAAGAAATAATGGAAACTTTTAACGTTCATTTTATATTGGGGAATATTGGGACTTTTGAAGCAGCTGAATATATTTTAACTAAAATTGATTATGACAGAGATAAATTTATTGCATTAAAAGCAGGAATGGGGTCTGGTTCTATATGTTCAACATCAATTCAAACTGGTGTTGGCGCTCCAACTTTATTTGCTACAGCTCAAATTGCAGATGCAATACAAAAGTATGATCCAAAAATGGGTTTAATTGCAGATGGTGGCTTTAAAAATTTAGGTGATTTACCTAAGGCATTTACCGTTGGAGCAAATATGATAATGACAGGGCATTTTTTTGGTGGGTGTGTTGAGAGTCCAGGGTTTGTGGATACAATTCAAGGTCGTAAGGTTAAAGTTTATCGAGGTATGGGAAGTAAAGAGGCAAGACATGTTATGGGAGATTATATTATGGATCGTTATTCTAAAGAGACAAAAACATTACCGGAAGGTGTGAGTGATTATATACCTTTTGTCGGACCCGTAGAAGGAGTTATTGAGCAAATGAAAACAGGAATTAGAAATGGTTTGGTTTATGCTGGGGCAAAAAACATAAAAGAGATGAAAAATGTCGAGATAGGAATTATTACAATGAGTGGTAAATTAGAAAGCGAGCCTCACGATTTAATTGGTAAATGGTAATGGTATTATTTAATTCAATTTTAATATATTTTTCTGATTTCTTGAATTTAGGATTAAGATTTTTAAATTATTTTAATAATAAAAGATGAGATTGGTATAAATATGCAAAAAATTCATAGAGCATTAATTAGCGTAAGCGACAAAACAGGAATTGTAGAATTTGCTAGGATCTTAGTTGATGAATTTGGAATAGAAATATTATCTACAGGTGGAACGGGAAATCTATTAGAAAAAAACGGGATCATTTTTAAAAAAATTTCAGAATATACACAAACAGATGAAATGTTTGATGGTAGAGTTAAAACATTACATCCAAAGATTCAAGGTGGTATTTTATTTCGACGAGATATAGTTGATGATATGAAAGATGCTGAAAGATATAATATCCCCCCCATTGATTTAGTGGTCTGTAATTTATATCCATTTAAAGCCATAATTTCTAAGCCTAAATCTACTTTAACAGAAGCCTTAGAAATGATCGATATTGGAGGCCCAACGATGATAAGGGCAGCCGCAAAAAATTATCCAGATGTAGCCGTTATTACTAATTCAAAAGATTATCCACTCATTATAAAAGAGCTAAGGGAAAATGAAGGAGCAATCAGTGAAAAAACTAGGGCCTTCCTAGCTCAAAAAGTTTTTACTATTATGGCAGAATATAACGCAAATATTGCAAATTATTTACAAAAAATCAATTTCCCTGATAAAAAATTTGGAGATAATGTAATAAAAATATTTAAAAAAGTGTTTGATGTTAGATATGGAGAAAATTGGGATCAAGATGCTGCATTGTACAAGGATCTCTCAGCAGATTTTGGACTTCAAAATATTAAACAGATATCAGGAAAAGAAATCTCTTTCAATAATTATTTAGATATTGATGCATGCATGCAAGTTCTTTTAGAGCTTGGAATAAAAGATTACGTTTGTTCAATTTTTAAACATACAACTCCAAATGGAGTTGCAATAGATAGAAAAAGTCAATTGAATGCAGTAAAAAGAGCTTTTAACACCGATCCTTTATCTGCTTTTGGAGGAATTTGGGGATTAAATAAGGAATTAACAGTTGAGATTGCAGATTTTATTGTGAATCAAAAGAAAATTTTTGTAGAAGTCCTACTTGCACCAGCGTATGAAGAAGGTGCTTTAAAAATTCTTAAATCTAAAAAAAATATGAGAATTCTTGAATTCGGAGATTTTTTAATCAAAAGAAAAAGTATATATAAAAATCCAGAAATAAGGAGTGTACTTGGAGGAGTTTTATTTCAAGATTATGATTTCGGTCCTATAATAAAAGAATGGAAAGTTGTTAGTGAAAGGAAAATCTCTATAGATGAAAAAAAAGCATTAATTTTTTCATATATAATATGTAAATATGCAAAATCAAATTCTGCTGTATTTGCGAAATGGGACCATGATGGAATTTATACTATTGGGATAGGAGCAGGGCAACAGAGCCGAGTTCATGTTGTTAATTTGGCGCATCAAAAAGCCTTAGAATTTAGGCATGACCTTTCAGGTAGTGTGATGGGTACAGATTCTTTTTTTCCTTTTCCGGATGGATTAGAAGCTGCAGTAAAAGCTGGTGCTATTGCAATAATTAATCCAGGAGGATCCATTCGAGATAATGAAGTTATAAAAAAAGCAGATGAACTTAATTGCGGTTTAGTATTTTGTGGCAAACGAGTGTTTCGACATTAGAAAATATTATTCATTATTACATTATTAAAGCAATTAATTCAATTTTTTTAACAAACTCTAAAAATCAGTTTAAATAACTCTTAGATTAACTTGAAATAAAAGTTTAAATAATTTACGGTGTAAATTAATAATGTTTAATAAAATATTATATATAATTAGGTAACTTTATTTTTTTGAGGGTATTCTCTCCATGGACTTCTTTATCGAAAATTTAAGAGAGACTGTTAGTGCTGTAAATAAAGTAATTGCCCGAAAGATTAGTTATGTTGATGTTAAGAGAATTAGAAAAACTATTAATATTAAATCCTCAAATAGGTCAAAAATCAATTTTATTTGGCGTTCTTTGAAAGTTCTTGAAAATCATGGAATCCTTAGATGCAGTGGAAGTAATAGCCCAAAAACCTATAAAATTATAAAAATGCAAAAAATAGATTTTGACAGTCTATTAGAAAAAGTTAAAGGAAAGAAGAAAGTTAATAAAGTATAAACCTACTTATTTATATCCGATTTTTTAAAGATTTTTACTTTATTTTTAAAACTTAATAAGAAAATTTTATTTTTTTATAATTAAATACCATATCTAAGAGATTATTATTTTTTAGTAGATACTGTATTGGTTAAAATTTAAAATTTTGAGTGAATAAAAAATAAAAGATTTAAAAATTTAAAGATAAATATGGTTATGGATATTAATCCTAATGATTTTATCGATAAAAATTTAATCAAAACTATTAATAAGCTAAATAAATTTATAGATAAGGTTAAAAAAGAGAAAATTAAGGAAATTATTGAAGAGTTAGAGCAATTTACAAAAGTTGAACATCTTAATGTTCAAGCTTTATATATTTTAAGTATTCTTGCGGAGAAATTTCCACAGCTTTTCGAGAGAAATAATATAGAATCTATTAAAATAAATCTGGATTCCAATAATGTAAAAGCAAAAATAAATACATTAATAATTATTGGATTTTATTTACGTGAAAACCTTAAAAAAGAAAAAGTATTAGTAAAAAGATTTCTAGACTATTTAAAAGACGATGAGGAAGAGATTGTTGAAAATATACTATTTTTTTTAAATTATTTTGCTGAAAATGAACCGGATATTATTGAAAATAATAGCGATTTACTTTTAAATTTATTCTATACAGAGACGGATATTAATAAAATAAATATACTTTTAGAAATTATTGATAAGTTTAAACTAAGAAGTCTTTCAGTAATAATAAGAATTAGAGATATATTACAATTTTTAATTCAAACCTATGACAATGAATATATATTAAAGAAAGCAATTGAAATTCTCTCAAAATTTATTTCTGAAGTAAAAAATATTAAATACTCTAAAAAAAAAAAGAGAAATATATTAGAAATAATTGCAAAGAAAATTCTACTGAAAAGATATAATTTAATCATTAAAAATGGAAATCTAGAAAATATAATTAATGATTTCAAAAAAAAAATAAAAAATACAATAAAAAATGAGAATATATATTATTGCTACATAAAGGATAAAGAGAAACTATTTTTTATTGAATTTGAAAAATCTAAAATCTTACACTTTTTAGAAAATAAACGGGTATCTCTTAAGGAGCTACTAGAAGTCTTATCTGAAGTAATCGAAAACACTTCACAATTAAAGTTATTTCTGTTAAATTTGATTCAATTTAAATTAATAAAAGGATATGTTTCTGAGTTTTATTTTTACTCTTATGGTTATGTAAAAACAAATATATTAACCAATATCGTGGATAAAGGCTTTATTGATTTAACTGAGTATAAGCATATTGAACCCAATTTTATTGAATTAATTCTTGAGGATATAAAATCTGAATTAAAATATACATTATTATATAATAAATCTAAGAAGGTTGTTTACTCTCTCAAAAAGATTATTGAAGATATTTCTCATTTAGCCTCAAAAGAAAGTGTTATAAATCTGAAACTGTATCACGGATTATTTGATGATAATAATTTTCTAAAAATTATAAAGAAACTTCCCAAAGGTTATTTAACAGATTATCATATAAGAACAAATTGGCTAACTAATGTTGGAAAAACAAAAATAGTAAATGAATTTGAGAACTCTAAAAAAATCGGTTTTTTTGATAAGAAGAAGATTAGTGAAAAATTGAGTATTCCTGAAATTCTTCTTGATTCATTTATCAATTCAATTTTAAATTCACAATTAGGTTTTTGGGATAAATTTCAAGAAATTTTCTATTATTCTAAATATATTCAAGACCAAATAGATAAATTTAGAACCGTTACCGATGAGAAGATAAAAAATCAAAAAATTTATTCTTTAGCACAGAAGTTAAATATAGATCAAGACCAAATTCAATTGAAAATTAATGAAGAAATTCAGAAATTTGGTGAAAAAATTAAAAGCAAAGGAGAAATAAGTATTTCGGAATATATGGATAAAATGGGGATGGATTCTAAAAGATTTTTTAATTTTATTAACAGTTTAAATATTACTTATTTCAAAAAAGGCGATTTACTTTACTTAAATGAGGATAAAATATTAGATATAAAAAATGAAGTTAGAAAACAGATAAAGCTTCAATCGAAATCTCAATCTCAACTAATTTTAGGGAATTTTAATATAAAACAATCAATCGTCAAAGAAATTATTGAAGATTTAGAACAATCAGAGAATTTAAAAGGAATTTTTTGTGAAGAAGGGAATCAAATAATTTTTTATACTAAGAAGGGAATTAATAACAAAATTCTGGAATCTACCGATATTTTCTTTATAGATGAATTATTTCCTGGGAAGAAATTGACGGATGATAAGTATATATTGATTGAGAATATTATAAAATCTCTGATTAAAAATAAAACTCTTATTGGAACATATGATGAATCGAATCGCAATTTTATAAGTTCTGATATTGAATTTTCAACGAGTTATAATGATGCTATTAACCAATTCGTAAATTTAATTGAATATTATTGTACTATATTTGAAAGGACATTTAAATCTATTAGGAGTATATTAATAAAAGATAATGAGATAATTAGACCAGCTGAAATTACTTTATTACAAAATTCTTTTGATGAATTAATAAAATCTTATGTACGTTGGCGCTCTCAAATAAGTATAATGAAATCTAAACAAACATCTATTTTTTTGAAACAACAAAGCATATATTCAAAAAAAGAATTTGAACTTTTATCTGAAGAGGAGAAAAATGAAATTAAAGATTTCAAAGAAGAACAACGGATTAAAGAGGCAGAAGATATTTTTAATGCGTGGGTAAAATTATTTAAAGAATTAGAATTAAATTATGGAAAATTAATATTTTATCAAAAAAAAATGTTAATTAATCCAGATGATAAGGAAACTAGAAAAAAATTGAAAGAACTCTACGATTTTCTAGATTTGAAATAAACTTATTTATATAAATTTAGTATTAGTTTATAAAATTAATCAAATCTGAGATTTTATTCAAAATAATATCTGGTTTAATTTCTGATTTTTCAATCATTTCTCGTGTAGTTTCTCCCGATAATACACAAATAGTAGATACTCCAGCCTTTATTCCCATTTTTATATCTGTATATAACCGATCTCCAACAATTACTGCATCATTTGGAGAAATTCCTAACTCTCTTAATTTAAATAGAAGCATTTCTTTATTGGGTTTTCCAAAAATTTTAGGTTTCTTTCCAGTTGCCTCATATAGCAGAGAAATTATTGCTCCTGCATCAGGGATATATCCTTTTTTTGTGGGACATACTTTATCAGGATGAGTAGCGATAAAAGGAATGTTATTTTGTAAGAAATATGAAGCTTTTACTAATTTCTCATATGTAAGTTCTTTATCGAAACCTAAAACAACAATTTCTGGATCCTTATCCGTAATTTCAAATCCTTTTTCAATAAATTCGGATTGTAATGATTTTGTGCCAAGAAGAAATATTTTCTTAACATTTTCTTTTTTTAAAAAATAAATCGTTGGATGTGTTGAAATAATAACATCTTCAATACTTACATCTAAACCTAACTTATTTAATTTTAGAACATATTCTTTAGTAGAAATACTTGAATTATTTGATAAAAAAAAGAATCTCTTATTGAAGATTTTCATTAATTTTATTAATTCTTGAACTCCTTCAAATAAAATATCTTCTAAATAAAGAGTACCGTCTAAATCAAAAAAAAATACCTTCTTTTTTCTCAAAAACTCTAAATTTATACTGAAATTGGTTTTTTTTATCATTTATGTATATTAAATTCTTTTCACTTATATAGACTTACAAGGAAATTTTCAAAATTTTATAATTAAACAACTATAAAAATCTAAAAAGTAGAATTTTCTTATGCTGGGTCTTATTAAGATTGATATAATTTTTACTTTAGATAAATCAATATTTGTACTATTAAAAATTTCAATTAGTCTTTTTATAATCATATAAAATTTTTAAAATTTTTTCCAATATTTATTTTTCTTATTTATTTTAAGAATATTAAAAATAATTATAACTAATTTTAAATAAAAGTTAATTTCCAATATTCAATAAAGAAATTCATCATTTTAATATGGTTATTTATAGAATAATGGTTTTCATCTTACGGTATCATATGTGGAGGTGGGGTTTTTAAACAAAATCCACATTTACCAAATGAAGAAATTGTTTGATCCCAACAATGTTTATGATATAATCTTTCACAATACGGACATTCCGTTCGACATTGATTACCATCAGCAGATGCAATAGGTAGTTTACAGGTACCGTCAGGACATTGAATTTGATGACAAATTACACATGAAATAACCGATACTTCAAAAATCTTTTTAGATATTGCGTTAAATAAATCAATCAGATATGTAAAAGGAGTCCAGTCATCAAAAAATTGCTGAATAGATGCTTCAAGTTTCTTTTTTATTGGCTCATGGATCTCATCTTCAAATTCATTTAATACTTTAAGTTCGGGAGGATTCATAGGATAATTTGGGGGTAAAATTGCTTGAAATTCAAAAATTATATTCTCGGTTTTCATTTTACCTTTCATTTTCAGATTAATTGTATTTGTGAAAGCGTCAAATTGAAGCTCATCAATGCCACCTTTTAACAAATTAATCTCAAAATTTACTCTCGAATTTTTATCAACTAACCAAGATATTTCTCTTAAAATATCCACTACTTCTGATTGTTTAGGTATCCAACTCTTGATTGAGTCTAACTTAGAAGGAGAAGTTTGTATTAAACTATTTAATTCTGGGCTATATTGCAAAACGGGTGGGTTTGGATATTTGCTAATATCTATCTCTAAATTATATTCTTTAAATCCATAGGTAAGTAAATGAACATTCAACTTTGAAATATTTCCCTCTATTGATTCAGCTTGATATTCTCCTGATATTTTTTTACATTGAACTTCAATATCTTTTATAAAAAATAATTTACTTTCGATTTCTCTTATTAACTCTGCAATATGTGGGGGTGATTTTGAGTTCCATTTTTTAAGCAAATCAAGTTCTTTCTCTGGTTCTCCCAAAAGATTAATTACTTTTTCTGGAAATGTAACAATGGGTTTTTTGGGGTAGTCATTAAAATCAATCCCGATGATAAATGTTTTTTCTAAAGTAATTGTGAGATATACGTCGATATATGCTTTATTTTTACCTTTTTGATCAATTGGATATTCCATTTGGATTAATCCTAATTCTGTAGTGACTTCTAAAGGCATAGTAAATGTTTCTTCAGTAAAAGATTGCGTTTCTGGTTTTAGGGGTTGAAATGATTCTTCTTTTGGTTTTTCTTCTTCATAATAGTCAGGAGTAATGAATGAGTCTTGCTGAAGAGAAAGTTCTTCTGCAGGATATTTGGAATAATCTGGAGTAATATACTCTTCTGATTTCTGGGATTCTTCGTTAAATTTCTGCTCTAAAACAGATTGTTCAACAATTGGTTGAATGGGAGCTAAATCTTCTTCAATTTTTGCTGTTCCACTTAAAGTACTTTGAATTTTTCCTTTTAATTCTTTTATTATATCAACAACTCTTAAATCAGGAGTCCAATTTTTCATGTTATCAAGATTTATATCTCCTAATAAATCTTTTATTTCTTGATGAAGTATTATTTGAGGAGGGGCATGAGGAAATGTTTCATCAAATTTCACCTCTATAATGAATTTTTGTTCTGAGGTTTCATATACTGCTCCATATAAATGAGCAATATTTCCAGATACCATCCAAAAAGAAAATTGTGATGCAATAATTTGAGCTTCTTTTAAAATTCTCTGCTTTTCCATAATCGATCAAAAAATTATCTTTAGATTCACTAATTATGTATTAAAATCGAACTTCTGGAATAAAAATATATGTAAAATAACTATAAATTTTTATGCTCTTTCATAAAATTGAGACCCTCATCTAAATCTAAAACTTTTAATTTATTTCCCAATATTTTTTTAAGCTTGGATATATTGAGTGAAGCATTTTTTGGTCTAATGGCTTTTTGTTTAAAAAATTTAATTGGTTGGATTAAATTTTGTGAAAAATTAAAAACTTCAGCACATTTTACTGCCATTTCATATCGATTGAGAGCACAATCTCCAACAGTATGAATAATTTCTGATTTATTATGATCAATTAAATGTAATAAAATTTCTGCTAAGTTATTTGCTAAAGTTGGAGAATTTATTTGATTAGTAATAATTTTTATTTTATTACCATTTTCTAGATTATTTAATATCCAAGTTATGAAATTCTTCCTATGTGGATACCAACCATACAAAACAGCAGTTCTGCAAATTATATAATCAATTCCTGCATTTGTAATGCGTTTTTCACCTTCAAATTTCGTTTTCGCATAGTAGTTTAATGGCTTAGGGTCTTCAGTTTCTGAATAATCTCCTTTTTTGCCATCAAAAACAAAATCTGTTGAGAGGAATATTATTTTTGAATTTATTTTTTTGCATCCTAAAGCTACATTTTCAGGACCAAGAATATTTAGATCATGAGCAAATCTCTTCTTATCTTCGCATTCATCAACATTGGTATAGGCTGCAGTTAAAATAACAGTATTTGGGTTTATTTTTTTAATAGTCTCTATAGTTTTTTCCCTATTTGTAATATCAATTCTCTTAAAATCAATCTCTTTTGGGATTCTATTGTTTTGAATGTCTGAAGCAATTGGAATAAATTTATGGTTGTAATTTTCATTTTGAATATAGTGAATTAATTTACTCCCTAAGAACCCATTTGCTCCTATTATTAAAACTTTCTGCAAGATTTCTTAAAACCAATTTTTTTAAAATATTTAACGGTCCTTATACATTTTTTCATAATATTGAAGATAATCTTCATTGATAACATGGTCTAGCCAATCTTGATTTTTTAAATACCATTGCACTGTATACTTTAATCCATCTTCAATATTGGTTTTTGGTTCCCAAGATAACTCATTCATAATTTTCTTAAAATTAATTGCATATCTTAAATCATGCCCCGGTCGATCTTTTACAAATTTAATTAAAGTTTCTGATTTATTTAAAATAGATAAAAGTTTTTTGACCAATTCTAAATTTGAAATTTCAGAATTGCCCCCAATATTATAAATCTCTCCTGGAATTCCATCCTTTAAAATTAAAAATATTGCTTCGCAATGGTCTTCTACAAAAATCCAATCTCTGATATTTTGTCCGGTTCCATAGATTGGCAATTCTTGATTATTCCTCGCATTATTAATCATTAAAGGTATTAATTTTTCAGGAAATTGATAAGGACCGTAATTATTTGAGCAACGGGTGATATTGACTGGTAAATCGAAAGTTTTAAAATATGAGCGGACGATTAAATCTGCCGATGCTTTACTTGCAGAATAAGGACTATTTGGTTTTAGTGGTAGATCTTCAGTAAAAGCAGGGTCTTTAAAATTCAACGATCCATAGACTTCATCGGTTGAGATTTGGATAAATTTTTTAATTTTTAATTTTTTTGCTACGTTCAGTAAAGATTGAGTTCCTAAGATATTTGTTTTTATGAAAATATCAGGATTATCAATAGACCTATCTACATGTGTTTCTGCCGCAAAATTTACAATATAATCGATATTTTCATTCTTTGCGACTTCTAGAATATGATCAAAATCACAAATATCGCATTTATAAAATTTATATAAATTCTCATCAAAACCTTCAAATTCTAATAGATTTTCGGGATTTCCAGCATATGTTAAATAATCTAAATTAATAACTTTATAATTTTTATGAGTTTTTAATAAGTAGTGAATAAAATTGCTTCCAATAAATCCCATGCCTCCAGAAACTAAAATCGATTCCATCTTTCCTTTCTCCAAGTAATAAAATTTCTAACCCATTTTAATTTCCCAATCATAATCTATTTCTTTTGAATCGTATGGTAATCGATATTCATCTGGAGTATCATAGTTATAAAGTTCCGTTGGACAATTTAGAATTACGGCTTCTTTTCCCCCAATAGCTTTAAACCCATGCCAAACATGATTGGGAATAGTCAATAAAATCGGATTTTTCTCCCCCATAAAAAATTCATTTATCTTTTTATATGTTGGTAAATCTTTGCGATTATCACATAAAACAATTTTAGCATTACCTTTGATACAAACAAAGTAATCAGTTTGAATTTTATGATAGTGCCACGCTTTAACTACGTTTGGATATGCCACTGTAATATATACTTGTCCAAATTTTTTAAACATTGACCAATCCGACCTAAAACATTCCATTAAATAACCTCTTTCATCTAAAATTGTATTTAACTTTTTTATCTTAACTCCTTCTATTAAATCTTCCATAATTTTTTCCTCAATTTTTGAATATTATATAATTTATTCTTTATTCAATTGATTTTTTACAAAATTACTGCATTTCAATAATGTCTTAAAAGTTCCTGCATCAGACCAAAATCCTTTAAAAATTTTAGATTTAGTTTTTCCCTTTTTTATATAATAATTATTAACGTCAGTTATTTCTAATTCTCCCCTTGCTGAATAGCCAATCTCCTTAATTACATTTTCAATAATATCAAAGACATTCTCATCATAAAAATATAATCCGGTAACGCATAAGTTTGATTTTGGCTCTTTGGGTTTCTCCTCAATATTAAGGATTTTCCCATCTTCATCAATTTCTGCAACTCCAAATCGTTCAGGATCAGGTACTTCTTTTAAAAATAACATACACTCCCAATTGTTGGAATTTTCAAATTCTTGGACCTCCTCCTTAAATTTATCTTCAAAGATATTATCACCTAATATAACAGCGATTTTATGACCTTTAACTATATGTTTTGTTAAACTTAATGCCTCAGCAATCCCACCAGCACCTTCTTGATAAACATAACTAAACTTTGCCCCAAATTCTTTTCCATCACCTAGTAATTTAATAAAATCTCCAACGCTTTCTCCACCTAAGACAATTACAATATCATTTATTCCTGAATTTGATAAAGTTTTTATGACTTTATAAATCATAGGTTCATTATAAACCGCTAATAGATGCTTATTGGTAACTTTTGTCAATGGAGATAATCGAGAACCAGTTCCTCCAGCCAATATTACTCCTTTAATTATAAATCACAATATTCTTCTTTTTTTTTGATAAGTCAATAAAAGTAATATTAAATAATAATAAGCTAAAAATAATTTAAAATTTAGTAAGAATTTTATTTTTCTAAAAATTTGATTTTATTCCAAAAAATAATGAAGAATATATTTTAAAAAAAAGATCCAAAAATGGAAATTTGATTTTTTTTAAATCAATCTATTTAAAAGTATTTAAACCATTTAAAGGGTTATTTCCGGTAAAATATTTCGAGATTAACATAATTCTTTTAATCTCATTATTAATTAGACTCATTTTCTGAATAGTTTTATTCATAATTGGATTTATTATTATTTTTCTCTACTTTATTATTTTCTTCAATATACTTATTCTCATTTTTAAATGATTTCTTTTAAAAATATAATTTTTAAAATTACATCCATGGTTTTCAGCCAGGCTTCTGTCTCGGCTTTTTACTCAAGCATAAATGGATCGGTGGGACGAATTCTCGGCGTGAGGGGGTAGAGGTCGCATACTATTGAAAACTTAAATTCAATTTAAATCCGGGAACAGCTGGAAGTTCAACCCAACAGATTCCCTCAAAATCGTTAACTCTTTCCGTAACATAATGGACCTCTTTGTTGGGAGAAGTGACTTTTAAATTTTTTCTAGAAGTAAATTCAATCTTGATGGTAATGTTTGAAGATTCCCATCTGGTATCCCATTTATCTATCTTAATTTCGATTAAGGAATTTGTCAAAGTAGCGAAATAAGAGTTTCTTTCGATGTATAGCCTACACGCAAGATCTATGGGAGAGCACCACCAAATTTTCTCTCCATATTCATCTATTAATGCATTGATTACATTGCAAAATACATCGAAATTATCGCTTTCAGCCATTTCCCAAAAATGATCAAATAAATTATAAATCTCTACTTTTCTTTCTATAAAATCTTGTATATTACTCTTGTTATGATAAAAGTATATCAGAGGAATGGTAGGAATTCCTAAAAACTCGTTTCCGTCCGTTAAATTATTCCACTTTTCCTGATAATCGGGGGTGAACTGAAAAAATCCCAGAAAATTCAAATCTCGAAGGGCTCTTAGAGCTTCTGACGTATATTTGTGTCCAGGAAATCTCATTAACAAGATTTCGTTATTGTTCAGTCCTATATTCGCATATGCTTGTCTCGCTTTATTCAACCGTTCGTAACAATATTCATATTTCACTGCTTGGGGGTCGCAAATTGGATTAAATTCGTGGTCTGTACGAGATCCGTTTGGAGGGCGATGATAGTAACCGTGATTCCCTAGCGTGATCCACTCATAATTTTCACCTAATTGAAGTAATTTCCATAAACTTCGGCCGTTTATCTCATTTGTGTATGATTCGTCAACAGTTTCAATATTTTGTTTATTATTATCATAAATGAGAAGATTGCACGGGACAGTTTGTAAAATGACTTGGATTTGTGGATACTTCTCGTGAAATACATTTATTAAAAAGTCTAAATCAGACAATTTAGAAGTGGCTACAATATCATCAGGGGAATAGAATACTGCGATCTCCTTTTTAATTGGGAATTTCATAATTTTTACATTCTTTATTGAATCTCCAAAATGAACACATAATATGGAGAGGAAGCAAAAAGAAGAGAGAATCAGAAGGATTAATCCAATTGTTGCTTTAGTCTTCACTTAACTCACCATAATTGGGAAATAGGTATTTTTTACCAATAATCTAGCCGTTTGGGTATCTATTGATATTTGGGACAAATTGCACCTCGGAGGTGCGCCGCCACTCGGCGACATCAATATTTATATGAAAATTACATCTCAATTTTTTACTAGTTTTTCTTTTTTTGCTTCTGCAATACCACCAGCACCTTCTTGATAAACATAACTAAAGTTAGCTCCAAATTCTTTTCCATTTCCTAATAATCTAATAAAATCTCCAACACTTTCTCCTCCTAATACTATAATAATATCTCTAATCCATGAATTTGTTAAGGTTTTAATCACTTTATAAATCATTGGTTCATCATAAACCGCCAATAAATGCTTATTAGTAACATTTGTTAATGAAGACATTCGAGATCCAGTTCCACCAGCTAATATTACTCCTTTAATTTTTCTCACTATTTTTACTTTATCTTCTAACAATTGCTGATTATTTATAAATAATATATAAAGAAAATTATTTAAAAATTAGATAGAAACTAATTAATTATAAAGATTTAGAAAAAAATGAATAATTGTACGACTATAAGTTAAGGATTTTGAGTATTTGACTGTTCTGATTATCATAATAAATTTTTAATTTACTAATTTTGCTTAAACTTATTGCATCCTTTTTATTTTTAACTAATGTGATAACTTTTACTACTGAAGAATCTTGTAATCTATTTTCATTTTCGATAATATATTGTTTAAATGTATTGGGAAATAAATTAGGAAATTGGTCAAAAAGCAATTTTAATTCATTTACTCCCAAATCTTTAATTAAAATATTTGGTTCTTCTGCCTTTTCTAAAAAATTTTGAACAATATTCAAATTTAATATATTTTCCAGATTTTATCACATATTAATTTCAATTTTAATAATATAAAAAGGAAAAGAATATTTTAAAATAATTTTTATTTTAAGTTTAAAGATTTTCGTTGGAGTTCTATTATTTCTATTATTCCCTTTTTCCCCAGATTTAATAGATCTAGTAATTGTTGATGATCAAATGGATTTTTTTCTGCTGTTCCTTGAACCTCAATAAACTTCTCTTGTTCATTCATTATAATATTCATATCTACATCTACTCTTGAATCTTCTTCATAATTTAGATCTAATATTGGATATCCATCTCTCATTCCTACAGATATCGCAGCAGTGATTACGTAATCGGGGAATTTCTGAATTAAACCCTCGTTATGTAAGTATCTTATTGAATCAAACACTGCAACAAATCCTCCAGTTATAGATGCACATCTTGTCCCTCCATCTGCTTGGATTACATCACAATCCACTTTTATTGTTCTTTCTCCCAATTGTCTTAAATTAAAAGCCGCTCTCAAACTTCTTCCTATTATCCTTTGGATTTCAATAGTTCTTCCTCTTAAAAATCCTCTTCTACTTTCTCGATTATTTCTGATTTGCGTTGCTCTCGGAAGCATATTATACTCGGCAGTTATCCAACCAGAACCTGAATCTTGTAAAAACCTTGGGACTGATTCATCAATCGAAGCTGTTATTACTACTTTAGTATTTCCTTGGGAAATTAAAACTGATCCTTCTGGATACATTAGGTAATTACGTTCAATTTTAAGTTTCCGTAAGTCATCATTTTTTCTTCCATCAATTCGTTTATCTAATAGTGTCATTTAAGATTACCAGAAATGTTCAATTATGTTTTATAAATAACTCAAATCTTATAATATTTTACATATTAACAAACATATAATGGGTAGTAATGCGTTAATTAATTGGAAAATTTGATTGAGTGTAAATTTATGTATATAATTAAATGTTTATTTATTTTCGAAAGATTTTGGAACAAAAGATCCCAAAATTTTATACCAGACTGTGATATCTTTCATTTTATTAAGAACTGATTTTATTACTTTGTCGTTTTTGTGACCTTCAAAATCCATTAAAAAAATATATTCCCAGAGTCCTTGTCGTCTTGGTCTCGATTCTATTTTTAATAGATTTATATTTTCTTCGGCAAATATTCTTAAAACATTATATAATGCACCTGGGGTATGTTTTGTTGCAAAAACAATTGATGTTTTATAGATATCTGCTGATTCTTTACTTTCTTTTTTAGAAATTACTAAAAATCTTGTGTAATTAGACGAATTATCTTCTATTCCCCTAGCGACTATTTCTAAATTATTTAGATTTGCTGCAATCTCGCTTCCAATTGCAACATTTCTATTATCGTCTAGATTCACAATTTTTTTTACAGCTTGTGCTGTGGAATTTGTTTTAATGATTTCTGCATTAGGAATATTACTTCTAAGCCAAATTCTAGTTTGAGATATTGCTTGTGGGTGTGAATAGACAGCATTGATTTTATTTATTTGAGTATCTTCAAAGCCTATTAAGTTTTGAATTATCCTAATCTCGAATTCACTATAAATCTTTAAATTTTTTTCAATTAATAAATCTACAGTTTCTCTTACAGTCCCTTGGAGACTATTCTCAATTGGAATGACTCCATAATCTACTTTTTCAGTTTCTATTTCTTTAAATATATCAACAATAGTATAGGCGTTAATTAATTCAGTTCCAGATTTAGGAAAAAATGTTAATGCTGCCTTATGAGCATGAGTTCCTTCTGGGCCTAAATAGCTCACTTTTATTGTTTGTCCTTGAACTTCCTTGCAAGCACTGATGATTTCTTTCCAAATTGTTATTATGTTTGTCCTTAATAATAAGCTTTTTTCTTGAACATTCTTAATTACTATTTTTTCTCTTTCGGGCTGATAAATATTTATTCCTAATTTTTCCTTTTTTTCTCCGATTAATTTTGAAATTTCAGCCCTTTTTTCTAATAATTCAACGATTTTTTCGTCCAGTTCATCAATTAAGGCTCTAAATTTTTTCAAGTCTTCCATTATTCTTCCTTTTTCTTATATTAATTGCTTTCCTAGAAATTTATTCATGTCCATTTCTAAAGCTGCGACAGGAAATTCTAAATTAAAATTTAGAATTACTTCAGGGTTAATTTCCCCAATTATACCAATGGATTCACTATTATATGATATCTTTCCGACTCTTCCTTCAATATAAGTTGGACTAGTTGTTGGCATGACTTTGATTTTTTCATTAATTCCAAGTGAAATGGTTAAATGATCTAATAAACTCCTAATCTCTGTGAAATTGGAGTTCTCATGGTATGTAACAGCCGCCAGATGTAAATCTTGTCTTGCACCAGTTTCTGTAGATAAATCAAGTTCAATTATTTCTCCAACTTCAAATATTTTAATTGGTTTTTCCTCAGATCTATTATAGAGTAAATTTTCCATAAGTCCAGGAAGTAATTGTGTTCGAGTAGTATCAAGTTCTTTTGATTTTGGGTTTAAAATTTGTATAAGGTCTTTTAAGACATATTCTCTTTTCATAAAATTATAATGTCTTTCAGAATTTGTGAGCAGAAAATTTATAACTTCTAAATATTGTGCTCCAATCATTATTTTTCTAATCAAATTGCATAGTTCTTGAAATGGATGAAACTCACCAATACAACCTTCTCGAATAGTTGTTGGTAGATTGAAATAACCATACCCTATAGCACACTCCTCTACAAAATCTACAGCATGCATAATATCCACTCTGTATGCTGGAACCCAGATGTCAACCATACCCTTTTCTTTCGAAGGTTTAGCATTAAATCGTACTTTTTGAAAACATTTAATCATTTCTGTTTCACTTAGATTAACTCCTACATAATCATTAATGTATTTTTTTGATACTGTCCACTTCATTAAATTTAAATCGGGTGTTGTAATTTGCCTTCTATCTTCATTATAATTTACTTTAACACTTTCTATTTTTGCGCCCATTTCTGCTAAAGTTGTAGAAAGAATGTTTAAAGTATAATTTATAGCTCTAAAATCAGTTCCCGTTATATCAATAAATAAATTTTTTGTATCATCAGTTACCATTGTAAGAATCCCATTAATTATCGGAGGAAAAGAAATAACTTCTTTATTTTTATCGAATATTATCGGAAATACTTCTTTACCTTCCAAGATATGTGCATATTTGATTCCTTTTGGATGCTCCTTTAAAATTTCAGCTAGAGTTAATTCAAACCGTTCTAATTGTAATGCACGAAATTTACAACTATCGGGTTTGACTGCTGTGTAAAGGTATGGCGGAACAATTTTATCTAAATCGTGCACACCTATTGCAACTTTTTTCCTATCTCTACCAAGTGCCCAATGCAAGTCTTCTTGAATATTCATTAAAGTCGCAACTTCATCCTCATCTAAATCAATATTTCTAATGATTCCTCCCACTATATAGGGTCGAACTTTATTAACTATTGGATCTACATTGATTTCTAATGATCCTGGATTTACTTTATATGTTGGAGCTCCCAATTCTAATTCATAATACCCCTTTAAAGTTCTGGCGATACCTTCTGGACTGGAAAAATCAGGTCTGTTTGGACTATATTCTACTTTTATTTTATTTTCTTTCTCATCTATGGATTCTAAATCTAAGCCAATCCATTGAAGATCATACTCAAGATCTTTTATATTTAATTTTTTACCGACTAATTTTTCCAATCTTTCTACTTTCAATTCAAGTGTTGGCATTTTGATCCCTCCTTTTAATAGGATACCTCCCTTAACCATTTTAATGGATTTCTATATAGATCTCTAATATCTTCCCGCCCATATTTTAACATCGCTAATCTTTCTAAACCTAACCCCCATGCCAAAACTCTTGTTGGATCTTTAATTCCCCACGGATAAGTGACTTCTGGCCTGAATATACCTGATCCTCCAAGTTCAAGCCATTCACCTAATTTTTCAGAATAAACTGCTATTTCTAAACTAGGTTCAGTATAAGGGAAGAAACTAGGACGTGTGATTATTTTAGAAAAACCCATTTTTCGATAAAACTCTGTTAATAATCCTCTTAAATCACATAAAGTTACATTCTCATCAATTACAATTCCTTCAATTTGCATAAATTCAGCAAGATGAGAATGATCTAATCTTTCATTTCTGAAAACCTTATCAATTGAAAAAACTTTTACTGGTGGTTTTTCATTTTCTCGATAGAATTGAGCTAATCTTCTACAAGTCGTTGCTGTTGTATGTGTTCTTAGAACCACTTTTTTTGCAATATCATAACTCCAATCATATCCCCATCCTATTGAACCACAACCTCCTCCATTTTCATGTGTCGCTTTTACCGCCTCGACTCGCTCTCTTTCAGGCAATTTAGATTGTTTAGGATTATTAAGATAAAAAGTATCTTGCATTTCTCTTGCTGGATGATCTTGAGGTTGAAATAATGCATCAAAATTGAAAAAAGCAGATTCAACTATAGGTCCTTTTATTTCAGTAAATCCCATTGAAAGAAAGATTTCTCTAATTTCATTGATTATATTTATTAATGGGTGGATCTTTCCTGCATGAATTCTGGGACCTGAAATCGAAACATTGAAAGGTTTTAAATTAATATGTTTCCATTCTCCAGAAATAAGCATCTCCGAAGTAATCTTACTTACTTCTTTTAATATTTCAATTTTCCGCACATCTATTTTTTTACCTTCTGGAGTTAAGAAAATTAATCTTTGAGTACTCTTTTCTCGACGGATTAAATTTCTTTTATTTAGAATCTCAATTAATTCTACTTCTTCCTTAGATAATTTACTTTTATCATAAAAAGGTTTTTTTTCAAATGTTTTAAGAAAAACTTCCAATTCTGTATTTGGGAAATCATCTGCAACCAAAAACACTTTATTTTCACCAGTTGCTTTACTAGTAGCAATCCATTTATTACGTCTTAAGTTTTGAATCGCTCTATAAAAAGGTTTATCAGTTAATTCCGATTTCTCTTTTAATTTCGCTATAGATATTTCCTTAATTTTATTTTTAACTAAGTAATTTATTAGTTGTCTACTTGGAAGGCCTTTTTTGAGATAATTAAGTCCTTCATCGGTTAAATATAGATAATCGAGATATTTCTCTTTAAAACCTCCCAAATTCGCCTTATCTAAGTCATTTACGGCGGACATTAGAACAATATAGTCTAAATTGAGATCTTTTGCTAATTCTGATGCATCACATTCTATATTTTTTTCTTGAAGTGTTTTTAAAATTTCTAAGACATTTTGTTTTAATTTAATTCCCAATTACAAAACCTTATTATATTTATTTTTTTTCCTATATTTTTTTTAAATCTTTGATTTATTTAAATCTTTTGGAGAATATCTCTAAAATTTTCAACTAAAATGCTCTAAACTTAAATTAGATTATAAAATCACCTCTTTACGTTAAAATTTTTCATTAAAGAAAATTTTAGCTAATAACTTTCATTTTAAAACTCCCAAGAGAACTTATCAAAACATGTCTCTTGGGTTAAATAAAGAATAAAGAGGCTAGACTAAAAACTACTCCCATTTCATCTATTGTTAAATAATCGTAACCCTTCTGAGTAATCTTTTTTCAACTATAAATTTCTTAATATTTTAAATCTAGCTTATTTAAAATAACATATAATTTTTAAAATTACTTTTATTAAAGATTTTTTCTGATATTTGTAGAACTAATTTTTTTACCATTTTTGCCTTTGAGTAATGATATGATTATAAATATTAGAGGTTTGAAACTCTTTTCTTCTCTAATCTCATTTATTTTAATTGCATTGGGAAGTGTTTCTAAACTAAATACTAATGCTTCATAATCCTCATCTTCAATTGGAGGACCATAAGGATCATTCAATTCTATAATTTCAAGACGGCTTAATTCAGTGAACGATTGAACAAAATTTTCAATATTTTGTTTTCTCGTTGAATAATCTTGAATTTCTTCTTTATATTGCTTCTTTTGATTCATTTTTTCGGTAGTTAAACCAATTACCAGCTTTTCTGAAACTTTAAGTGCAGTATTTATTAAATATTTATGTCCTTCATGTAAATGATCGAAACAACCACCCATTCCTACTAGTTTGAACATACTTTTTCAAAACTAAGATTTTTCAGTTTTTAATTTTACTGAGTAAATATCATTGATTTTCATTGAGCCATCACATTTTGAGCATTTTCCTGCTACTTTAAAAACAAAATCCCCTTCTTTATAATCTTGAACTTTTGTATAATCACAAAGATCACATCGAAGTACACATAGAGTTTGAATTAACGGTTCTTTGGGCCTTTTCTTAACATTTAGAAAAAAAGATGCTATGCACATTATAGAAACACCTATCCAGAATAGATAAGTCACCCCCAAGACATTTCCAAGGGCAAGTATTATTACTCCTATAATTACAAGAATAAAAGTTAAAATACTCTTTATAATTGATTTTTTACTTTTTTTCTTGTTTAAAAAATCTTCATCTTCTTCTTCAATCAATGAGTTCCACTTATGTTCTAAATAAATTAATCAAAAAATCAAATTTTAACTACTAAATAATAATTAATAATGGAAAAAAATAAATCTTTAGATTATTTCTTCTAGAATAAAATGAAATATCAAAGTTTTTATTTTCGTTTTTTTTAAAAAATATAATTCTTAAGAGAAATAATAAAGTTTGATTTATTATGATTTACCAGTTTGGCCAAACTCAAGGAACTGATCCGATTTCACTACTATTAAGTATGTTCTTTTATGTTATATTTATTATTTTTATGTTTTATGGAACCAAAATTCAGGCGTGGCGTGCCTCAAGGGAAATTGGAGTAGCTTTAGTTGATCTAAAAGCGTGGAATGATGAGGGAAAGAGTCTTGTGTTAAAAAAGATGCAAAAATATAAAGACGAAAATTTATCTTCTAAAGATTTAAAAGTAAAAATTGAAGATATTATGACGTTTGTAACGATTTCACCGACTAATTTGGATCCAGCTGGAATTATACCAAAATTGGACCATTTAATAAATGTTAGAGATGACCGATTCAAAGAGGAAATCAAGATCTTAGCCCCTAGTGCCGACTCTGTGACCGCTAGTAATCTTGAGAATCTCTTAGAGGCATCAATGGCTTTGGATTTCATTTATCGTCTTATTAGGCATTATTTGATCTTAGGAAAAAAAAGTAAAAGTATGTTGTTATTGATGCAGATTCAAATGCAATTATCATTAATTATGACAATGGCTAAGTCTTATTTACATGCAACTAGAGCATTTAAGGAAGGTAGTCCCATCGGGGATGCACTTGGACCATTAGTTGTAGCTAGTTTTATTCGAGATATTTCAAATAGAGATGATGTCGAAGCTATTGAGATAGCTAAGGATACAATCTATCAACAAGTAGAGTTTGAGGATAGAACAATTTTTTTAGTAAGAGCCAAAGGACCAGGTGGAACTGTCGGAAAACCCGGAGAAGCCATTAAAATATTAGTAGAAAAGCATAAAAACGAGATATCAAGGATTATTATGATTGATGCTGGTTTAAAATTAGAAGGTGATCGCACAGGTTCGCTTGCAATAGGTGTTGGTGCGGCTATTGGTGGGATTGGAGTTGAAAAATTTAAAATTGAGGAATCAACTTCTGGCGTGAAAATACCTATTGATGCTGTAATTTGTAGAGAAAGCTTAGAAGATGCAATAACAACAATGAAACGACCGATTACCCGTTCTGTTCCCAAAATAATTGAAAAAATTAAGCAAGCCATCAGATCAAGGACAGAAAAAGGAACAAAAATAATTATTGCGGGAATTGGAAACACAATTGGTATAGGAATTTAAAGGAAAAAAAAAATAAAATAAGAAAATTTTTAATTTTAATAGAGATGTGTATCTGTAGCAACAACGCTATTTACCATTTCTTGGGCAGCTTTAGTTGCACGCATTACCTTTGCCATATTACCAACTAGCTTAAATTTCCCAGCCATTAATCCTTGGATCGGGTCAATTTTTTTAGTTAAAAGTAAAACCCAATTATCCCAGATACCTGACCATATGAATTCAGCTTTTGGCTCTTCTCCAGGTTCTAAAACTCTCCCACTACGACATTTTCCATGCCAAAGATCAACATATAACTTTATCTCATGATCGAGATTTCCAGCAGGCTCAGCTATGAAGATGAAATCACCTTCCCACCAACTAGCTGCCTCTTCGTATGCTTTATTATCATTTAAATTCTTAACATATGCATCTACCCATTCTTTAGTTCCAAATAAAGGCATTTTATTTACTCATCTAATTTTTTTTAATTAATATGTTAAATGTTAGTAATAAAAAAAGTATTTTGTCTTTTAAATTTTTAAATATATTTGTTTTAAAACAAATAGAACTAGTAATTATGTGTTATAATCTTAAATTAAATTTTTTCTTTAATCTCATAATAGATTAAAAAAAAATATTAAGATTGTTTTATTACAATTATATGATTAAGAGAAAATATCAATTTTAATTATGGATTTGTTTTAACAATGGTAACCGCTAATAAAAAAAAACAAATATATACTTTTAAAGAAGGTTCTAAAGAATTAAAGCTTCTTTTAGGAGGGAAAGGAGCAAACCTCGCTGAAATGACTAACTTAGGATTAAATATCCCTCCAGGCTTCACAATCTCAACTGAAGCGTGTTTAGAATATTTTGAGAATCCAAGAATTATTGATGATCTACGAGATGATATTTTAAAAAACATTAAATTGTTAGAAGAACAAACAGGAAAGAGTTTTGGAAGTAATAAAAATCCTTTATTGTTAAGTATAAGGAGCGGTGCGCCTATGTCGATGCCGGGTATGATGGATACTGTATTAAATCTTGGATTAAATAATAATTCTGTGCTAGGTCTTGCAGTTACTACAGATAACCAGAGATTTGCTTATGATTCATACAGGAGATTTATACAAATGTTTGGAGATGTTGTTATGGGAATTCATGCTGATAGATTTGAAAGAATTTTAGAGGGTTATAAAAGAAGAATAGGAAGACACGCACAAGATACTGACCTCACTGTAGTTGATCTTCAAAAACTTATTAGTGATTATAAAGAACTTTATAAAGTTGAAATTGAAAATGATTTTCCTCAAGACCCTGATGAACAGTTGTTTCTATCAATAGAAGCAGTATTTAAATCTTGGAATAATAAACGTGCAATTACATACAGAAGAATTAATAATATACCGAATTATGGAACAGCTGTTAATGTACAAGCGATGGTTTTTGGAAATAAAGGTATTAATTCAGCTACTGGAGTAGCATTTTCAAGGGATCCAGGAAATGGTGAAGACCATAAATTTGGAGAGTATTTAACTAATGCACAGGGAGAAGATGTTGTCGCAGGAATAAGAACTCCAAAAAAATTTGAAAATATGAAAGAAGAATTTCCTGAGATATATAAAAATCTGATTAAAACGATGGAGAATCTTGAAAAGCATTATAGAGATATGCAAGATATCGAATTTACTATTGAAGATAAAATTTTATTCATTCTACAAACAAGAACTGGAAAAAGAACACCACTTGCAGCTGTAAAAATCGCAGTTGATCTATTCAAAGAAGGACTGATCTCAAAAGAAGAAGCAATAGGGAGAATCGATCCACAAGGTTTAGAAAATTTACTCTTTAAAAGTATTGATGAAAATTCTTATTTTCAGGTCTTGGCACATGGTATTGCTGCATCACCTGGAGCTGTATTCGGATTGGTAATTTTTGATGCAGATACTGCAGAAAAATTAGTAAATGAAGACCATAAAGATGTTATTTTGGTAAGACCTCAAACCAAACCTGAGGATATTCATGGTCTTTATGCATCAAATGGTGTTTTAACTCAGTTTGGTGGTAAAACGTCTCATGCTGCTGTTGTGGCTCGTGGAATGGGAAAACCTGCCATTGTAGGTGCTTCTGAAGTCCATATTGATCTTGAGAATCGAGAATTTACTGTTGGAGATGTTGTTATTAGAGAAGGTGAAGTGATTACAATTGATGGTACAAAAGGATTAGTGATAGCAGGAAAAGTTCCTTTAGTAGAGCCAGAGATTAGGGGAGAATTTAAAGAATTATTAGAAATGGCAAATGAAATAAAATTTCTTGGTGTTAAAGCAAATGCAGATACTCCTACTGACGCCAAAAAAGCTATAGAATTTGGTGCGGAGGGAATTGGTCTCTGTCGTACAGAACATATGTTTATGGCACAAGATAGATTACCTGTAGTCCAAAAGATGATTTTAGCTAGAAACCAAGAAGATAGACAAGATGCATTAAATAAATTACTTCCAATGCAAAGATCTGATTTCTATGAAATTTTTAAAGTTATGGAAGGAAAACCTGTTACGATAAGATTACTTGATCCACCATTACATGAATTTCTTCCTGATTTAAATGAAATTCTACTAGAAAATATGACTTTTAAGATTACAAATAATTTAACACGTCAATTACTCAACCTCACTCCATTAGATGAGGAAATTACAGAAAGAAATAAAATGGTCTCCTTAATTCGTTCAATTTCTGAATCAAATCCAATGATGGGTTTGAGAGGTTGTCGTTTAGGAATTACTTGGCCAGAAATTAATGAAATGCAAGTTAAAGCAATATTTCAAGCGGCATGCCAATTAAAAAAAGAAGGGATTGATGTTAAACCTGAAATCATGATTCCGTTAGTAGGAGTTGTAGAAGAGTTGCTTGAGGTTAAAACTCAGCTTCAAAAAGTGGCTGAAGAAATTTTAAAGGAAAATAAAAGTGATCTTAAATATAAATTTGGAACAATGATTGAGGTTCCTCGTGCTGCATTAGTTGCCGGAGAGATTGCAAAACATTGTGAATTTTTTTCGTTTGGCACCAATGATTTGACACAAATGACGTTTGGCTATTCTCGTGATGATGCCGAAGGAAAATTCATACCGGTCTATTTAAGCAAGGGAATACTAAAAAAGAATCCATTTGAAGTATTAGATAAAGATGGTGTAGGTAAATTGTTAAAAATGGCAGTAAAAGATGGGAAAACAATAAATCCTGATTTAGAATGCGGAATCTGTGGAGAACATGGTGGAGAACCATCATCTATCGAATTCTTTCACGAAATTGGGTTAGATTATGTCTCTTGTTCGCCTTATAGAATTCCTATTGCACGTGTTGCAGCAGCACAAGCACAATTAAAATTTCGAATGAAAAAATCTTAGAAAATTTTCATTTTTCCTTTTAAATATCCAATTTCTATTGAAACCAGTGAAACTTTTTTGATTGATATCCTATTAATTGGAGATACTCACATTCCTAAAAGAGCTATGGGTTTATCTCCATTATTAATAAACGAACTTAACACCTTATCTGCGAAAAAACTTTTTGATTTTGTAATCTTTACTGGAGATGTAGTTAAATCACCAGAAACTATAAGATTTTTTAAAAATCTAGCCAAAAAAAAATTCTTGATAGTTCAAGGCAACATGGACTATTATTATGGAAATATTGAAGCTCCTTTATATGATTCTTTATCTATTACATTAAAAAACGACTCTTATTTAAACATAGGAATAACACATGGAGCAGAAATTCATCCGCGCGGAGATAAGGATGAATTGATAAATATTGCTAAAGAAAATAACGTTAACCTTCTAATTTTTGCACATACACATCTTGCAGAAATCTTTCTTTCTTCAGATGGTATTCTATTACTTAATCCTGGGAGCTTTACGGGTGCTTGGAGTTTCGTAGCGTCTAGAACTCCATCCTTTATAATTATTAAAGTAGATATTGAAGAAAGTGAAATTAAGGTTATTCTATATAAACTAAAAAATGATCGAATAATTAAGACGATTGAGAGTTTTTATTTTAAAAATCAACAATTTTTAAAATCTTAAATATTTATCAGTTTTTTTGACAGAATTGATGATAAAGGAAAAAAAATCATTTTTCTGCAGGGATTTTATCTAAAACTAATATTT
The DNA here is from genome assembly GCA_030606485.1 of Promethearchaeota archaeon. GTDB lineage: Archaea > Asgardarchaeota > Lokiarchaeia > Sigyniarchaeales > SOKP01 > 6H3-1. The sequence continues at coordinate 186,008 of JAUWGH010000008.1, forward strand.
TCGAAATTTTTAGTAATTTTCCAAGATTTCTGCCACCTTTCTTAATTCTTAGCTTCCGTTTACCGAATCTATTTTTTTTAATCACCATATGCACAGTTGAATTAGTCCCATTTGAAAAATACAGTAAATCTCCAGGATCTGACATTAATTCTAAGTCAAAATTTTCTAATCTACCTCTATCTATTTTATAATTTCCGTCTTTTGCAGTTAAATTTAACCAAAAATAATAATCTTCCTCAACTTGAAGCCCTAAATTAACAACTCCCTCAAAAGAATTAAGTAATTTAAAATTTTTCGGATTTTTTCTTTTATCTTCTATTATTGCGTTGATAACTCCACTAAATGTTATAAATAAATTATCTTTATCAGATTCTTCCATTTTTTTTTTACCTTAAATTTCTACATATCTTAGATTTTTCTAATTTTAATATAAAATCTATTAATCCTTAATTATCATAAATAATTAAATATTATTTGTTTTAAAATTAAATAAAATAAATTAAGAGGTAAAATAAAAATGTGGTATTTTTTCAGTCCAAATATTGTCTACGGAGAAGACGCTCTTGATTTCTTAGAAAAAATTCCTGGAAACAAATGTTTTATTGTAACTGATGAAGGTCTTATTAAGCTAGGATATTTAGATATATTAACTGAAAAACTAACAAAATTTGGAAAGGAATTTAAAGTATTTAGCGAAGTAGAATCAGATCCTCATGAAGAAACTGTTTTAAAAGCGAGAGAACATTGTATCTTTTACAAACCAGACATCATAATTGGATTTGGAGGTGGTTCTCCAATAGATACTGCCAAAGCAGTTAGAGCTTTATATGAATTTCCAAATATGGTTGTTGATGATCTACATCCATTTAACGATGAGTTATTTAAATTAGGTCAAAAAACAAAAATGGTTGCAATTCCGACAACTAGTGGAACTGGTGCAGAAACTACATGGTCTGTGATTATTAATCGTTTTGAAGATAACTATTGGAGAAAATTGGAACAAGCTCATAAGGCATTTATTCCTGATATCGCTATTGTAGATCCAATATTTACGGTTGGAATGCCCCCAAAATTAACGGCAGGAACTGGTTTAGACGCAGTTGCTCATTCAATTGAAGGATTATTTTCTGTATGGCGCAATGATTTCAGTGACGCAATGAGTTATAAAGCATTAGAACTTATTTTTGAATATCTTCCTAAAGCATATAAAAATCCAAATGATATGGAAGCAAGAGATAAAATGCATCAAGCAGCTACTATGGCAGGCTTAGCTTTTGGAAATTCGCAAGCCAATCTAGGTCATAGCATGGGTCATGCATTGGGAGCAGTATATCATACTCATCATGGCTTAGCGGTTGGACTATTCTTGCCTTATAATATGCAATATTGTATAAATAACCCAGATGAAAATGATAAAACAGTTGCAATCTTGGCAAAAAATGCTAAATTATTGAACTTTGCAAAATGGGATACCAATGATAAAGAAGCTGCAAAGATTCTTGTCAAGAAAGTTAAGGAATTACAGAAATTAGTTGATTTTCCTCAATCTTTAAAAGAGTTAGATATTCCAAAAGAAGATTTAGATAAAAACTTAGATCATCTTGTAAGTTTGTGCTTTCAATCAAGTAGTTCTGTGATGTCTCCTAGATCAGCGGATGGAGAAGCATTTCGAAAATTATTTACATATGCCTATGAAGGCAAAGATATTGATTTTTAATTAAATATTTGGGTGTATTAAAATAAAAGGATTTAGAGGTAAATTATTAAAGGTTAATCTTACAACAAAAGAAATTACTACTGAACCACTAAATGAAGAAATTGCGAAGAATTTCTTAGGGGGTTCTGGCTATGCATGTCGTTATTTATATGATTTAGTTGATAAGGAAACAGATCCACTTTCAGCTGAAAGCGTTTTGATGATAATGACAGGGCCTCTTTTGGGGACATTCGCCCCTAATACTGGAAGATGGGTAATTTGTGCGAAATCACCTTATACAGGAATTTGGGGTGAAGCAAATTGCGGTAGCTATTTCGGTGCTGAGGTTAAAAAAGCGGGATATGATGGCTTAATAATTACAGGTGCTTCAGATAAGCCTATATATCTTGAAATTAATGATGACAAGGTGGAAATAAAAGATGCGGATTTTTTATGGGGAAAGGGTACATATGAGACAACTGAGAAACTCAAAGAAATTTTTGGAGATAAAAAAGCCTATGTTGCATGTATTGGACAAGCCGGTGAAAATCTTGTAAAATTTGCTAATGTAATATCCGAAGAAAGAGCAGCAGGAAGAACAGGAATGGGCACCATAATGGGTTCCAAGAAATTGAAAGCAATTATTGTCAAAGGAAGTAACACTAAAGTTGATGTTGCAAATCCTGATAAATTAAAAGAATCAATAAATATTACGAAAGAAAGTGTAAAAAATGCATTTTTATCAACTTTGTTGTATGATTTAGGAACATCCAGTAATGTAGATATGTATAATGCACAAGGTGAATTACCAATTAAATATTGGACTCAATCGAATTGGGATGGTGCATACAACATATCTGGATCAACCATGGCTGAAAAGATGTTAGTAGGTCAAAGATTTTGTCATTCTTGTGTTATTGGCTGTGGAAGAAAAATTGCTATTAAAGAAGGGAAATATCAAACAGAGGAATGTGAAGGTCCTGAGTATGAAACAATTGCCGGATATGGATCAATGCTTTTAAATGATAACTTAGAGTCAATTGCTCATTTAAATAAAAAATGCAATGATTATGGGATTGATACTATTAGTTCGAGTAGTGTGATTGCTTGTATATTTTATCATTATGATCTTGGTAATATTAAAGAAGAAGATCTTGACAGGTTAAAACCAGAATGGGGAAATATTGATGTTGGTGAAGAATTGCTGGATAAAATAGTATATAGGCAAGGAATTGGTGATCTTTTAGCTGATGGTTCAGATGCAATTGCAAAAAAATTTAATATTTCACAAGATGAAATCGCTACAGTTAATGGATTAGAAGTAACATACCATGACCTTCGTACTTGTTATGGAATGGCAATAGCATATGGAATTGGACCAAGAGGTCCTTCCCACAATGCATGCGACACCTATATGGTTTTATTGGGCCTTCCATTTCAAGAAATTGGCATTCAAAATATTGACAAATTCTTGGATAATAAAGAAATGGCTGAAGTATGTGCTTTAAATCAAGATTATCGCGCACTCTATAGTTCAATGATAATGTGCTCTTTTTCCAATCCACTACCATCTCAAAACGCTGCTTTAATTGAAAATACAACCGGATTAACATTTGGAATTAAAGAAGTCAAATTATATGGTGAAAGAATTCTCAATATGAAAAGAATGTTCAATATTAAAATGGGATTAACATCAGCAGATGATAGATTGCCGGATATTTTACTGAGACCATTTGATGACGGCGGTGCAGCAGGTAGAACACCAAATTTTGAACAATTGAAGAAATTATTTTATGAGTATCGAGACTGGGATCCTAATACGGGAAAACCCAACGAATCTAAACTAAAATCATTAGACTTGGATAAATTGTAATTTATAAAAAATTATATTTTTTTTCTTTTTCTCTTGAAAATAAGGTAATTAATTCAGAATTTATTAAGTGATTTTGAGAAGATTACAATCGAAAATATTTTAAAATGGAAGTTAAAAATACTTGAAATTACTCCTTATTTTGAATTTCTCGATATTCCTTAGTTATCAAAAATCTAATAATTTCAGTGTTATTTTTTATTCCATGATACACTTTAATGTCTTCTAACTTATGAAATATTTCCGTTTCGATTGGAACATGCAATTCTTTATTTTTCTCAGGCACAATTAGGTACATTTTACTAATATTATTTAATAATTTTTTTGATTATCCATATAAAATCCACAAATAGGAAACCAAATTAATAACCTTATATATAAAAATTATTGATCATCCACTTATTATCCAAAAATTGGATTAAAATTGGATATCTTTATAAATTAATTTCTGGTTTATTAAAATATAATCCTAAAAATCAAAAAAAATTCATAGTTTCCGTTGAAAAATGTATGAAATCATATTTGCTATTATAATTCTTATTGTAGGAATGTTTCTTATATTCTTTTCCAGTAATATAGCTGTCAAGCATTCTGCCATACTCGCATCCGCTCTAGGTATATCTCCCTTAATAATCGGTATTTCATTGGTGTCAATAGGCACTGATCTTCCTGAAATATTTAATTCAATTATTTCTAGTTCTTTAGGACATGCAGATATTAATGTAGGTGATTCTGTAGGTTCAATTTTAACTCAGATCACTTTGGTTTTTGGGCTTCTACCTATAATTTGCGGTTCATTTAAGATTGATAGAAAGGAAATTATTATCTTGGGTGCTTGCCAAATTTTAGCGCTTATAGTGATTTATGCTATTCTTGAAAAAGGATATTTCACTTACCTTAATGCTATTATTTTGGTTGGAAGTTTGGTGATTTATTTAATAATAATAAGTAGTGTTACTAAGGAAAGCATTTTGGAGCGGGTAGATTTGATAGAAAAAACAAGCACTCCTAAGAGTAAACCATTTCATATTTTAATAGCCTTTTTAGGTTTTATAGGAGTAGCTATTGGTGCATATTGCATTGTTCAATCAATAATAACACTCTCAAGTTTATTTCATGTTCATGAATATATCATCAGTTTTTTTATAGCTAGCATAGGAACTTCTCTCCCAGAATTAGCGGTCGATGTAAATGCTATTCGTCAGAAACATTATAAAATCGCAATTGGAGATATAGTTGGTAGTTGTATAGTTGATGCAACACTCTCCATAGGCATAGGACAAGTATTTTTTCCACAAGCAATTTCCGCCGAACTCGCAGTTCCGACAGTTCTATATACTATTTTTGCATCTTTTATAGTTTTTATTATTGTTGCAGTTAAAAAAAAAATGGATAAAAAAGCTGGAATTGCTTTCATCATACTCTATTTAGTTTCATATTTATTATTATTCATTTTAATCTAAATTTAACCTTCGTACGTTTTCAAACCAGGTATTTCCTCTCTTTCCACTCTCTTCATGCTAATAGCATCATTTGGGCAAGTGACAGCACATAACCAATATCCTATACATTTTTTTGGATTAATATCAAAATTTAAAGACTTGGGCTTAGATAAATTATAGTTAATAAAAATAATCTTTTTATCTCTAAAAACAGATTAATTCCTAAATTTTATCTATTAAAATATTTTTCATTAAAATTTGCAAGCAATATAAAAGTAATCGTTATTAGATTAAAAATTTGAAAAATAAGAAAAACCACCAAAAAAGAAATTGAAAATACCTGAAATCACTCGGATGTTTTAATTTCTCGATATTCCTTAGTTATCAAAAATCTAATAATTTCAGTATTATTTTTTATTCCATGATACTGTTTAATGTCTTCTAACTTATGAAATATTTCCTTTTCGATTGGAACATGCAATTCTTTATTTTTCTCAGGCACCATTAGGTACATTTTACTAATATTATTTAATAATTTTTTTGATTATCCAAATAAAATCCACAAATTAGACATTAAATTGATAACTTTAAATAAAAAAGTTTTTGAATACTCATTTTTTATCCAATAATTGGATAAGAATAAGATAACTTTATAAATTGACTTAAAGTTTATTTATATATAATCCACAAATTGAAAAAAAATTCAAACCTTCTGCTGAAAAATGTATGAAATCATATTTGCGATTATAATTCTTATTATAGGAATATTTCTTATAGCATTTTCCAGTAAAATCGCTGTAAAACATTCAGCAATCCTCGCAACAGCTCTTGGTGTATCACCTTTAATAATCGGGCTCTCATTGGTATCAATAGGAACTGATCTTCCAGAAATTTTTAACTCAATTATCTCATGTTCTTTAGGGCACGGAGATATTGATGTGGGGGATTCTGTAGGTTCAGATTTAACTCAATTAACTTTAGTTTTTGGACTTCTGCCCATAATTTGCGGCTCATTTAAGATTGATAGAAGGGAAATCATTGTATTAGGTGGATGTGAGATTTTATCGCTTATAGTAATTTATGCCATTGTTGAAAAAGGATATTTTACTCGACTTAATGCACTCATTATGGTTGGGAGTTTGGTGATATATTTAATAATAATAAGTAGAGTTACTAAGGAAAGTATTTTAGAGCGGGTAGATTTGATGGAAGAAATTGAAACTACTAAAAGCAAACCATTTCATATTATGATTGCCTCTTTAGGTTTCATAGGCGTAGCTATTGGCGCATATGCAATCGTTCAATCAATAATAACACTCTCAAGTGTACTTGATGTTCATGAATATATCATCAGTTTCTTTATAGCTAGCCTCGGTACTTCTCTCCCAGAATTAGTAGTCGATATAAATGCTATTCGTAATAAACATTATAAGATCGCAATCGGAGATGTTGTTGGTAGTTGCATAGTTGATTCAACACTCTCCATAGGAATAGGACAAGTACTTTTTCCACAAGCAGTTTCTGCCGAAATCGCAATTCCTACAATTCTTTATACTCTTTTAATATCTTTAATTGTTTTTGTCATGGTTGCAGTAAGAAAAAAAATGGATAAAAAAGCTGGTATTATCTTCATTTCCCTATATTTAGCTTCATACATATTTCTCTTTTTTATGATTTGGGTTTGAGGTTTCAGAATTTTATTCGTATTTTTACATCTCTAAATCAGGTATATCATAAGTTTAATTAATCATTAATAAATATAAAGTTTTAATTACTCACTTAGCTGGATACTGGTTGGAATAATAATTGCTTTTAATGATTCTCCATGATCTTCTATTAATTTATTAATTAAATCTGCCCATTTTTTAAACAATAATACCTTTGACTTTCCATAGATATGATCAAGATCACTATTACTAAGATATTCTGAAAAACAATATACATTTCTTCGTTTTACAAAGGCTTTCCAAATCATTTGTTCACAAACAGGAGTATATAATTTTGCTCCCGTTTCCGCAATTAGACTGTGGAATCCACGTCCTTCATAACATGAAGCCATAATGGCAATTGTGCCATATCTTTTTAACATGTTATTTGGGGCTGTCATTAAGAAATTAAAAGCTTTATGCATACCTTGCGTGAGTTCTGTATCTTCTGGAAACAGATTAAAAAACGCAACGTCATTATCTAAAGTAACTTTTGTCTTATATACTTGATTACCTAATTCCATTGCTTTTCTATGTGCCTTAATATAGTCTCCTGCAAAACAACCTCCAATTTTTCCATTTTCTGTAAGAATTATATTTATACTAAAATCCAACCCTACCTTTTTGGCAGTATCTTCAATATCTTTTCTAATCTCAGTAACACGACCCATTCCTGCTCCTGATCCTCCTTTCATTGCCATACTATGGTTTCCATATAAAGTTTCAATTCCACAAACCCCTGGTAAGACAATTTTTGCTCCACCACCAAATCCAGCTAAAGGATGAGGGATAACACCACCTATTGCAATTTTTAAATCAGACTCATAATAGGTTTTATTAACATGAATTGGTGTACCCATCATTGTTTTTCCTAAATCTACTAAATTCTCATAAGGATGATGGTTTTCAACATTATAATTTTCGACAATTTCTATCCCCAGTTTTAAGGTATAATCATGTCTATTCATTGGTCTATGTGCTCCTGTAGCACCAATTATTGTAATTTGGTCTTTAGAAATACCACTATTATGAAGTTCTTCTAAAACATAGGGGATTATTTGGTATATTGGTGTAGGTCTTGACATATCATCAATAACAATTGCAATATTCTTCTTACCTTGAGCAAGTTCAGATAATTTTAAAGAACCAATAGGATTCAAAACAGCATTTTTTATATCAACTTCTGAAATTTCTTCAGTGTTGTTCATTCTACCTTCTGAAACTTCCCATGTTTCTGGGAACTCAAATTCTCTGAACTCCGGCTCTTTCCATGATGCCCAAGGAACCTTTATTTTTACCATTTTTAATTATCAATTTTAATTTTCTTTAATAATTTATAGTTAGCAAAAATAATAAAATATGTAAAGTTTAATATTATTTGATAATAACATTGAGTTTTTTATAGTTTTTCACTTTATAGAAAACCTGTTGTCTTGTTAAATTTAAATGCTTATTCTGTTTATTTATATAAAGAAAGAATTGTTTTTGCATCGGATCAAATTTGTTCTATTATCTATTTCAGAAATTCGGAACAAAGATTACAGTAATCTCAGAGATCGGAAATAAAAAATTGGATTCGGAAGAAATATTTGAGGAAATTGTTTCATTACTCCATTGCTATTCAATGAAATTATATTCAAAAGGAAAAGAAGAAATTATCATTAAATTAATTAAGGAAAATGAAAAACTGAGCAAATACAGGTAAAAAAATCATCGGAATTATCTAAATTATGTCATCTTGCTAAAAACCTTTACAATTCAAGTAATTGGTATTTCAGACAGGACTTCTTCAAATTGGAGAATATCCTTTCTTATTACGATTTGGATTTTATTCTCAAGCATAAAGAAGCGTATCGGAATCTACCCGCTCAAACATCTCAGCAAATTCTCAAATTAATTATCAGGAATTGGAAGTCCTATTTTAGGACAATAAAAAAGTATAGACAAGATTATAGGAAATTCCAGAAGAGACCGAGAATTCCAGGTTATAAAAAGAAAAACGGAGAATCTATCGCTATCTTCACAAATCAATAATGTAAAATAAAGAAGGGATATTTATATTTTCCTGAAAAAAGCGGTCTCGAACCGATCAAAACGAGAATTAAAGAGAAACTAAAAGAAGTAAGAATAATTCCTAAAGGGGTTTGTTATGTTGTAGAGATAATTTACGAGAGAGAAAAGCAAGATTTAGGGTTAAATAAAGATAAAAAATTATCAATTGATTTGGGGTTAAACAACCTCATAACTGCTGTAAATAATATCGGGCTAAAACCGATTATTATTAAAGGTGGGGCTGTAAAGTCTGTAAATCAATTTTATAATAAACAATTAGCGTATTATAAAAGTATTGCGAAGAAAACGAATGTTTTGGAATTAACAAAAAGAATAGAAAGAATACATTTAAAGCGGAACAACAAAATAAACACATTGTTTCACAGAATCTCCAAAAATCTAATCGATTATGGCATAAAAAATAATCTCGGAACCATCGTGATCGGGTATAATAACGGGTGGAAGCGGAAAATAAATATCGGAAAGAGAAACAATCAGAAATTTGTTCAAATTCCGTTCTTGAAATTGATTAATCAAATAAAATACAAGGCGGAATTAATCGGGGTTAACGTTGTTTGTAATAATGAAGACCATACGTCCAAATGCAGTTTTCTCTATAATGAAGAGATTAAACACCATGATAAATACCTCGGGAAACGGATCAAACGTGGTTTATTTAAATCAAAGAATGGCATTTTGATCAATGCGGATGTCAACGGTGCGTATAATATAATGAAAAAAGCATTCCCAAATTCCGTATCGGTTGATGGGATAGAGGCATTAGGACTAATGCCACAAATAATTAGTCAAAATTTGTTTGATAATATTATTTGAAATAATTTGAATACAATTTTATTCATTTTAATAGTCTACCGCTTGGTTCATGAATTATTGAAATCATTTTAGTCAAAATGAATCACTTTTATGGAATTAATTTGATACCTCTTGCTAATATGCGGTCAATAGCAATTTTACTCCTTTTAACTATAAGTAGATAATTATTAGCAGATCTACTTAAGATATGAATTCGTTGCCCAGGGAATATTCCAATACTAATTAATTTCGTCATAAGATTACAGCTATTCCATGAAATATCTACAATAGTGCCAGAAGGTAATATGAATTGAGAAAGTGGAATTCCTTGACCTTTCAATTGAGAAACTGCAAACATACCTTGAATAGCATTTTCTGTTAATGAATGTTCAAGAATATGAGCCATTTGATGAGCATTGCATTTATTAGTTTGGCTCTTTATAAAATATTCGATTTCCATATGTTTTTTTAAAATCTCTCCTCCTATTTCCACCCCTGTAGGAGTTAATGAATATATATTACCTTGCAGAATAATAAGCTTCTCTTTTTGTAGCCGTTTTAAAACCTCATCCAAAATTATATTAAAATTTTTAGCAATTCTCTTAAGTATAGGTAAATCAATTTTTTTCTCTTTATTTTCAAACATAAATTTAAGAATATCTTCTTCCCCTCTTTTTAAAATCTCTTCAGCACTTATTTTTAATGGCTGAATTTCTACTCTATTCCAACCTTTTCTTCTTCCACCCCTCTTCTGATGTTTTCTTCTCTTTCTTCCTTTATGCATTTTTTATCTTCTATTATTAATCTTTTTCCTGGTTTTATCCAAATTAATCATTTTTTTTCCTTTTTTTGATATCTCAAAAAAAATTTTAGGTAAATTTTCAGAACATTCATTGGCAAAAGAGCAGAATTTACATTTCAAAGAAGCCTCTTTTTGAAATTCTCCCTCATCAATAAGTTTTAAGAAACCTTGTTTTAATAATGATTGAATTACAGTATCCAATAATTCCTTCGAAATATCTAAAGTATTTGCTAAAAGTTTAGGACTTGTTACTCCCTGTTGAATAAGATTTTTTAGAACTTTATGATATAAATTTGAGTCTGATTTATCTATAAAATTCAATCACTCCAATTTTTTAAATTAAATCTCTATTAATATATCTCTTTTCTGTATTTTTTTGAATATATCAAATTTTTTAAATATTAGATAATATAATTAGGTTATTCTAAATCTTATAAAATAATGGTTATATAAAATATTTATTCTTATATTTTGTATTTAATATTGATTTATATAATTTAAATTTATATTGTTTTTACTTACATTTTACACTTATTTCATTTAGAACTCTAAGGGTTAAAATAATTAAGTTTAAATATATATTTAATATTTACTAAAATTAGTTATTTCTAAATTACAAAAAGAAAAGTATAAATAATTGGTGATTAAAATACAAATGAAGCTTTCTGAATTACCATTTAATACATTAGCAAAAATAAAATCGATTGACAAGAAAGTTACAACCAGAGTAGTGGCGATGGGTATTGTGCTAGGAACAGATATAAAAGTAATTCGAGCATCACCTTTAGGAGATCCGTTAGAACTTGAAGTAAAAAATTATAATCTCAGTTTGAGAAAATCTGTATGTAAATTAATAGAAGTGGAGAGAATTTAAAAGAGGTTAAAAAAAAATGAGTAAAACATTAGCTTTAATTGGAAATCCTAATGTAGGAAAAACTGTTGTTTTTAACGAACTTACCGGAGAGATGGGTCATGTTGCAAACTGGCCAGGCGTAACTGTTGAAAAAAAAGAAGGAAAAATGGATGATATCAATGTAGTGGATTTACCTGGGGTTTATTGTTTATCTCCTGCTGCTATTGACGAGTTGATTGCAAGGAATTTTATTATAAAAGATAACCCAAATGTAATAGTTGATATTTTGGATGCGACAAATCTGGAAAGAAATCTCTATTTAGCATTTTTACTGAAAGAACTTGAAGTACCTATTGTTTTTGTTTTAAATTTAATGGATGCTGCAAAAGATAGAGGAATTAAAATTGATGTCCAAAAATTATCTGAATTAATAAATGCACCAATTGTGCCAACTGCGGCTATTAAAGGAGAGGGTATTGATGAAGCCAGGGAAATGATTAAAAAAATCTTCGAAGATAAAAAGTTAGCTGAGAAATCTACTCGCCCTATAAAATATTCCAAGGAATTAGAAGATAAAATCAACCAGACAATGGAAATATTAGGTGAATATACTCCAAAATTTCTCACAGAAAAGCGGAGATGGGTTGCAATAAAACTACTTGAAGGTGACAAAGAAGTTCAAAAAGAATTAACTTCAATTTCTAATGGAAGTAAGGTTATCGAAGAGGTTAAGAATTTTTGTACAGGAACCGAGGAATTTGATCTGGCAGGTGAACGATATAATAAAATTGGTGAAATAATAAAACAAACTTATATTCGGAAAAAAGATGTGGTTACGATTTCAGATATTTTAGATAAAGTTTTTCTGCATAAATATTTCGGAATTCCCATATTTCTCTTAATAATGTGGGGTATGTTCGAATTTACATTCAGAGTATCCGCACCTTTAGTTACTTTAGTTGAATATCTTTTGGGACTTGCAGGTCAAGTTTTCGAAGCCATATGGCCCGAAGATGCTTGGTATTTATCATTTGTGAATGATGGTCTCATTGGTGGGTTTGGAGCAGTACTCGGATTTGTGCCTTTAATCTTCATGATGTATCTGGTCCTTTCTTTCTTGGAAGATTCAGGGTATCTCTCACGAGCAGCGTTTAATATGGATAGATTAATGTACAAACTAGGATTACATGGGAGATCTTTTGTTTCGATGATATTAGGGTTTGGGTGTAATATTCCTGCTGTTATGTCTTGCAGAGCTATTGAATCAGAAGAAGATAGATTAACTACAATATTAGTAAATCAAAATATATCATGTGGAGCCAGATTACCGGTTTATATTCTATTAGGCGCATTTATGTGGCCTGGAGCGACTGGGACAATTGTATTTAGCCTATACCTCCTAGGAATAGTAATTGCTATTCTTATGGCTTTATTCTTTAGAAAAGTGATCTTTAAGGGTGAAGCCGCACCATTTATGTTGGAGTTAGGAGATTATCGAATGCCAACTGCAAAATATACCGGAATTCATATGTGGGAAAGAGGAAGAGAATTTATCAAAAAAGCTGGGCTGATTATTTTTACAGTTGTGGTTTTATTGTGGTTACTTCAAAATTTACCATGGGGTACCGAACCAGAAAATTCTGCTTTAGCTTTTATTGGAAAATTATTTCAACCGTTATTTGCGCCTTTAAATTGGAGTTGGATAGCAGCAGTAGGTATTATTTTTGGATTTTTAGCTAAAGAAGTCGTAGTTGCAGCTTTTGGATTGATTTTATCAGGTCAAGAAGACCCCGAAGGTCTGGGAAGTTTAGTTGTAGGAGCTTTACCAGCAGTTGGAGTTGCCGCAGCAGCATTACCTGCACTGGTCTATGGATATTTAGTCTTTGTTCTATTATATACTCCTTGCATAGCTCATCTCGGTGCTGTATACAAGGAAACAGGCTCGAAAAAATGGACTCTCGTCTCTGCCACTTATGGTATTGCACTTGGATACATATTGGCTTTAATAATTAATTTGATCGGAGGTGTATATTTCTAATGGAAATTGTAGAACAAAAGCGTTCTAGATTAATCATAATCGCCTTGGTATTTGGTCTTATTTATTTGTTTAATACAATCATGGAATTTATTCACATTGGCTTAGAAGAACCTTTGTTTTTCTTGTTCTCATCTCCTGGAGATGCCGTTTTTGAAACAGCATATCTAGATCATTTCGCTAAAGCCCTAGTTAGTTTGTTAATTACAGCTGTATTTCTTTATAGCATTCCACAACTCAAAAAAGGTACACTTGAAGGATTTGGATTTATAATTGGAGCCGGAATTCTTGCAATTGGAATTGGGTTTTTGTTCATTGCAGAATGGATAGCAAATGTTATTGATTTTGCAATCCAAGGTTTATCTGATCTTGCAGTCTGGGAGGACTTTGTCTTTACCGATGGAATTCGTATTGAATGGTTCATTGGAATTGGCTCGATTTCTATCTTACTAATTTGGAAAAATCGTGAAAACTATTTAATTTCTTAATTTTTTTTTTTTTATTTTTTATTTTAATTTTATATTTATAAAAAAATTAGTTCATTATTTTTCAATAATTTTTAAGCAAGGTGATTAGGTATGGGATTAATAGCGAAATTGATGGTGAAAATGGTAAATCAATGTCGTAAGCCGAAGGGAAGATTTGGAAGAATTGTGGCTAAAGGAATGAATAAGGGATCTCATGCTAAAATGGCTGCATGGAGTTTAAACCATATTTCAGTTAAACCTGAAGATATTATCTTAGATATTGGCTGTGGTGGCGGTAGAAATGTTAAGGTTTTGGCAAAGATTGCCTTAGAAGGAAAAGTCTACGGCATAGACAATTCAGAAATTTCAGTTAAAATTAGCAAGAAAGTCAATAAGGAATTAATTGAAAATGGTAATATTGAAATACAATATGCGTCTGTGTCGTCCTTGCCATTTAATGAAGATACATTTGATTTGGTTACTGGTTATGAAACATATTACTTCTGGCCAGATTTGATTAACGATTTAAAAGGAATTTATAAGGTGCTTAAGCCGGGCGGGACTTTAGCTTGGATTAACGAGGGATATAAGTGTGAAAATGAGAAATATAGAAAAAGGAATGAAAAGTGGGCTAAAATAGGAAATTTTGAGATTCATACACCTGAGCAGTTCGAAGAATTTTTTAAAAAAGCTGGTTTTACTGAAATTGAGATTTTTACAGAGAAAAATAAAGGATGGATTATAGTGAAAGGCAAAAAGCCGGATATATAAACTAAATTATTCTCAATAATTAATTTAAATAAAAAATAATTAAAAAATAACAAATAAAAGGTGGAAGAAAAAATTGGTTTCTAAAAATATATGGAAAAAAGTTTGGCTCTTTTTTGGGATAATTTTTATATTTATATCAATTTTTATGATTTTTTTTGGTCCTTTACTCGCTTCAATTACGGGTACAGCACCATTTTCTGATCGCGCAAGAGCAATGATAAGTTTTCTATGGATCTGGATGTTTATTTATAATGGAATTGGCAATTTCTTTTTATATAGAGATATAGAGAAGAATAAGGTCCTATTAATTTTGGGAATTCCAGCAGGATTAGCATTTACCATCTTACAATCTATATATATGGTGATTGGCTATTTCGAAATTGTTCTTTCAGAAGTAATCTGGGCAATCTTACCCTTGATTTGGTCTATTATTATAATTATTTATTTCCTCGATCAAAAGAAAAAATAGTAGATATGCATTAAAAATTCCAATGAAATTACGACATAACTTTATTTTTAAATTTTCGATTATTTTAGCCGTAAATTGTTGATTAACTCGGTTTACTCAAACCTATTTGAGAATAAAAGTGTAAATTTATAGAAAAGGTTTCCACTTATTTTGATATTCCAGAATTGGTAGATTTAGTAGGGATTCTTCACTCAATTCTACATCACTTCTAACATACAACCCTTCATAAATCCTTATATAATTAACCTTAAACTCCTCACGGTTTTTTAATTCTTGTTCCCAAATTTTAATTCCGTCCACATCATAGAAAAAATCAGGTCTTATGTTTAAAACATAATCTACTCTTAGAGTATAATTCTCTTGTAAACTTTGATTCTCTACAACATTTTTATCCGTTAAAATATAACCAAACTCGTATATATCACATTTTGAAAAAAAAGGAATTGTTCCTGCGAAGTCATCAATTGCAATTGTTGAATTGGGATAATATTTATCAATCCACGAACAAATTTGGATATTTTTTTGCATGCGAAAATAATAAAAATTTAGAAATGACGAATTTTGGTTAAATCTACCTAAAGAATCCATTATTATTGGACTAAACAAAAATAGACTCAGGATTCCGAATACTGTGATTTTAACTTGAGAGAGACTTAGAAATATTATATTTTCTCTCAGATCTTTCTTATTTAAAATTGTTCTTATACCAATATTTAGACGGAATTTATTCCTTAATTTTTGGATTTTTTTATTTAAAAAATTAAATTCATTAAATATTTTATTCCATATTAATTTTCGATTTATTTTCCTGCTTGAATAATTGAATAGTGGTTCAGAACAATATATAAATATTATTAGAAGTCCGGGCAGATACAACCTGAACCCAATCATCCAATCTCCGGTAAGAATTGCAATAAAAAAAATAAAAAAAACTATTGAAAAAAGATAAAACCTTGAAAAAACTATCCTTTTTCCTAGAAATTTTAGTTCAAATATTAATTTTATAAACGCAATTATAATGAACAAACAAATATACGGAAATAATTTCATAAAATCATTAATAAAATTATATGGAAGTTGAAGTGGATTTGAAGCTTTTATATGAAATGAAAGTGGAAAAATTTCACCAAAATATAAAATTCTCCAAAGTGTGTAAATAAAATAAATTCCACCTACAATTAGGATTAAAATCAAATTTAAGAAAAAATATTCATGTTTTTCTTTATTAACACTTCTTTTATGCCTATATTTTAAAAGACCAAAAGCTAAAAATAATTGACTTATTAAATAAATGAAAATACCCTCAATTCTGGTCAATGCGCTCCCAATAAATCCTATTATTAAAAATATAAATGCAGTTCTTTTTTTTTTTAATTCCAATTCTTCTATATGCAAATGTAGAAAAGATCCAATTGAAATTAAAATGAAAAAAATATATAATTGCGTTTCTAACCCAGCTATCGCCCAAATTCCATAAAATGGAAGAATTGCAGTAAAGAATACCGGAATTATACTACATCTCTTATCTTTATTAAAATATTTTGGTATATGGTAAATCTGAAGTAAATTTATTATGCTTAATATCATTCCAAATATTTTCATAGAAATTAAAGGATCAAAATTTAATTTGATAAATAAACTCGCGATAATTATCCACAGAAAATTTGAATATGCCTCAACTGGTTTTCCCTCCTTGTTAAAAAAAATTGAACCATTTTTAGCCAAATTTTGAGAATAATGAAACGAAATATATGCATCATCGATAAAAAAATCAAAATAATACAACTCATAATACAATAAGATAAAAATTGAGATGGATCCCAAAATAATGTCAATCAATATTTTACTATTTAGTTTCCTATTTTGCATTTTATTCACGTAAAAATTGCTAAGAATCTATAGATTTTCTTCCTTGGTAGCCATTTTATATTTTTAGTTATTATTTTACTTCTTTTTCCATCTTCATTTATTTATCCTAAAAATATAAAATTTAAGATTTATTCTTAAGATTATTATTTTATTAATTTTGAAATTTAAATCAAAACAAAAAAATCAATGTCTCCAGATAAAGATAAAGGTAAAACAAATCAAAATCGAATTTCCAAAGACCAATATTTTATGGAAATTGCAGAACTCGTATCAAAAAGGTCTACATGTATTAAAAGAAAAGTAGGTGCCATATTAATTAAAGATAATCATATTCTTTCTACCGGATATAATGGCGCTCCATCTGGATTTGCTCATTGTACTGCCCAAACATGTGTTAGACAAAATCTAAAACCTGGAGAACACCCAGAATTGTGTAGAGGGGTGCATGCCGAAGCTAATTGTATAATTCAAGCCGCACTTCATGGAACATCAATTGATGGAAATACCACATTATATTGTACAACGTTTCCTTGTATGTCTTGTTTAAAATTGCTAATGAATGCAAAAGTAAATAGAATTGTATATAAAGAGGGTTATTTTATGGAGAACAAAGTAAAACAAGATTTGGTAGATGAATCAAAAATGAAAATTGAGCAATTTTCTGTTAAAACAACTTAATTTTTTTCTAATTGACTAACCGATTAACTATTAGATCTTTAAAAGATTTCAGGTCTTTCCAAGAAGTTGTACACCGAATATTGTTTCCCTTTTCGCTTATTTTGGTTAAACCTTTTTTGGTAACTTCAATTTTTAATTTTTCAATTTTGATTAGTATTACTACTTTATAAATAAGTATGAATTCATTTTTTTAAGCACGAATAACTTAATAATAAATTTTCTGATCATAATGGAGAAATACCTAATTAAACCAGTCGGAATAGTAAAGAGTAACCGAAAAAAAGTTTGTTTAGCCAATGAAAATAACGACTTAAAACTTGATATTGATCTAGCATTAAAACAACATATCGAAATGAACATATCTGAAATCATTATCGATAAAGAATATGAAGAATGTCTAGAAGGTATAGAGGATTTTTCACACCTTATTGTGTTTTTCTGGACGCATCTCATTTCTGAGAAAGCTCGTCAAATTAAAAAAGTACATCCTGCTGGGATTAAAAAATGTCCTTTTAAAGGAATTTTTGCAACTCGATCTCCAGTAAGACCCAACCCAATTTGTCAAATAACAGTTAGACTTTTAGAAAGGAAAGGCAACGTATTAATAGTAGAAGATTTAGATGCCATTAATGGCACACCTATAATTGATATAAAACCCCACTTAACATTTTGGGATTCTCCTCTCGATGTTAAATTAGCTGATTGGGTTTATAAATTAATGGATTATTTAATTGAAAAAGGGGGATCTCCAAATTTACAAGGGCATTTTAACTCGCATTCGCATGACATTCGCTCACACCCCTGCTTGCATTCACATTCCAATTCACATTCACATTAACAATTGGAAATAATCCTTTAAACCCTTTCGTGGTGAAATAACACCATTAGAGCTCTTAATAATATTTTAAAAATTATATAGTTCTACTCGCAAATTTCGGATCTTTGGTAAATTTTTCTCGGTCGTGTGAAGTTTTGCCTTCAGCTTTATCGCAACTGCAATCGCAATACAGTCATTATAGGATAATTTGGTGCGATATTGGCATTTTAAACGGCCAGCATCTAAAATTAAATCGGGTGTTAATGCAATGAATTGAGCATTGATATCATATTGAAAGTTAATAATACAGTTTATGGCATGATCTTTCCCTTCAGTTACACAAAGATGTTTAAAAACTTCCACTAATATAATACTAGGTACAAACGCAGAAATTTTCTGTTCTTGAATGTTTTGAATTAATGCTTCTACTTTTTTAGGAGGAAATTTTCGGTAATAAAGATAAATAGGGCCAGCATCTAAGCACGCACGAGGAGGCATCTATCTTTCTAACTCCATATCTTCCTTACGGGATTGTCTAAAAATTTCACGAGATTCTTCTACGGTAAACGCTTTATTTCTTAAAGATTCTATAGGTTCAATAGGTATGAGTTGTATTCCCTTATTTTCATCTTCTTTTACCAAAATATAATCACCATCATTGATATTATATTTTTTTCTTATTGCAGCGGGAATAGAAATCATACCCTTATTAGTAACTTTTACAAGTTTTTCTACCATTTTATTCACTAAGTAAAATTAAAGATCCTTAGTATTTATATTTATTCTTAGTAATCTTTAAAAAATAGGTTTGAAAATAGAAATAAGAGATAAGATTGCAAATTCATCTAAAAGAAATTATGGTGCATAAAGTTGAAGCTCATCTTTAATAATTAATTCAGCAGTTAATAAGTCTTTAATTAATGCTGCAAATAATATATTAGCGCCAAGTACCAATCTCACTAATGATCCCCTTTACATCGTTTAGCCAAAAGTTTGCTTACTTCTCGTCCCAACATTTCTGCGTCTTTAGGTGAAATATCACTATTCACTCTAAAACCTTTTAAAAAATTAAGATCTGCTATTTTTTGTCTCATTGATGCCCTTGCAATCTCCGACCAATTAATTTCTGGGAATTTATCTATTTCTTTCTTTAGATCATCAGGGATTGAAAAAGTAAAATTCGTCATTTTAAAACCTCTTTCATGTTTTTTTAATATTTATTTACATATAAATATGTGAAAATATGTGAGTTTAAATTTTTGTAATATTTTAATATAAGATTAGGAGGTAGAAAGTGGAGCCACTCTTGAAGAAAAAACATTAAGCATAAGGAATACGATCAAGGTTTGGTAATGCACTTCCTTTTTTATGTATAAATAAAGAATTAAAAGAAATTTTGAAATTTATTATTTGCAATATTTTTTCTGTCTTGAACTCTCTCTTCCTTACTTTTATTCATTTTGAGTGCATTATTACAAATTTCTTTTCCAATAATTACTGAAGGATTAGTCGCCCAATTCACATTAATCATCATACAAAAGAAATATACACTCGTTTGAATAAATGATATTAACTCTGTGATTGATTTAAGATATACATCTTTACTTGATATTTTTGCCGAAGGGACATCTTTTTCAATTAATGCTTGAAATGTAGCATCAGCTTGAAAATTAATTATTTCTTCAGCCGATTTTCCATTAATAAAATCTATTTTCGAACTTAAACTATAATCATGTTTTTCTTCATCAGTCGTCCATAGAATCGGGCTTACAGAACCGGAGCTTCCTCCTAGAAGAAATTCAAGGATTGAATGTTGGCACAATGGTGCTGGCTGATAAGTTCCTATCAAACCTTTCCCATCTTTACCGCTACTTTCGCTCAATCCTTGAACAAATAAACCAGTCATATATTCTAAATCTTTAAAGTAGGGCATAGAAAATATGTTATGATAACCCTTTAAATAGAGATTATATAAAAAAGTTGCTAATTCTAATGCATAATTTCGATTATCAGAATTATTTGCAATATTCTCTAAATCCATAAAATGAGAATAGCCATAGTCTAGGTATTTTAAAAATGCATTAATATCAATTCCTGCAATATATGCAGGAGCAAGAGCTACATTTGTAATTGAAGCAGCGAATCTCCCTGAAAGATCTGGAGCATCTAAAATTGAGCAACCTATTTCTTTTAAAATTTCATTCATAGGTCCTCTGGAAGATATACCGAGAAAAGGAAAATTTTTTTGAAGAAATAATTCAAGTGTGGAATTGATATCTAATGTTTTTCCACCGCGAGAAATAGGAATTACAAGAGAATTATTTTCATTGCAAAATTTTAAACAATTATTAATCTCACTTGGTCTTGAACTTGTAATTGGGAAAATCTTTTTCTCTGTAAGATGGCTCAAGCATAATAATGTTTGAATTGAACCCCCAGTTCCTAAGATAATTAAATTTCTAATATTCTCATTATTTTTATAACCTTCACAAATCTTTTCTATGTGTTTTAAATCTACAAAATCGGAAGTATTTATAAAAAAAGGCTCATCCCAATTATGCTTATTTTTTGAAATAAGTTCCTTTGCTTCTAATAATTTATCTATTGATAATTGTGGATAATATTCAAAATTTAAATTAAGATCCAAATAACTACACCTAAAAATTTTATATTTTTATCTATAATATTATAATAGTAAAAAAAAGAAGATTAATAAATCCATTAAAAACTTTTTTTAATTATATATTTATTATATGTTATATACAGATAAAAACTGAGAATAACGATGAGTGAAGAACAACTCCAATATTTGTTGACAAATTTAGTGGAGAATGTTGATGGACTCCTATCAACTGCATTAATAAGTACAGAAGGATTAATTGTCCAATCTATATTAGAGGAAGAGGTTTCAGAATTAAAAATTGCGGCTATGAGTGCAACTATTCTGTCCACATGCGAACGTGTCCTTTTAGAATTAAAACAAGGAGAATTAGATATTTGTGTAATTCAAGGAAATGAAGGAAATTTCATAATTATGAGTGCTGGAGAATCACTTATTTTGGTCACTGTCCTCGCAATGGATGCTAGAATGGATATATGTTTTATTGAAATGAGAAAAATTACTAATCAAATAAAAAACCTCTCTTAAGCCAATAAAGCAATTTATTTTAAATAAATAAAAGAAAAATTGTTCTACTCTAAAAATTAAAATAGATTTATTTCTTTTAGATAAAAATCATAAATTTTTCACTCTACTGATTTTTTTATAATTTTTATTCTTTTATTTCTATTATTCATAAAAATTATGTGATTTATCTTGGCAAAAAGCACAACTAAAAAAGTTGCTACTAAAAATGAAGGAACTGACGACATATTGGAGATCGAATTGGAAGATATAATAAACGAAGAGGAATTAAACGATGATGAAATATTGGATGAAGAAGAGATTACTGAAGTAGGTGATGATTTTTATGGAGATATTAAAAGTCTTCCAGGTGTTGGACCTGCCACTAGAAAAAAATTAATTGAAGGAGGATTTACATCTTTAAAATCAATAGCTTTTAGTTCTCCAAGATTAATTCAAGAAGAAAGTGGATTAGGCGAAAAAACAGTAGCAAAATTAGTTAAAGCAGCGATGGAGATTTTACATATTGGATTTAAATCTGCTGATGCTATCTGGGAAAAAAGAAAGAAAATTGTAAGAATCACTACCGGAAGCCAGGAGTTAGATGACGCATTAAACGGAGGTATAGAAACTGGTTCCTTAACTGAATTTTATGGTGAATATCGTACCGGTAAAACTCAAATTATGCATCAATTATGTGTTAATATTCAATTGCCCAAATCAAAGGGTGGTCTTAATGCAAAAGCATTATATATTGATACTGAAGGGACTTTTAGACCTGAAAGAATTATATCTATGGCAGAAGGATTAGATTTAGATCATAAAAAAATATTGAAGAATATAGTTTATGCTCGTGCGTATAATTCCGATCATCAAATGATGCTTGCAAAAGATGCTTCTCGTTTAGCTGTTGAGGAAAATATCAAATTAATTGTAGTAGATTCATTAATTGGACATTTTCGGAGTGAATATATTGGAAGAGGGACTTTAGCGGATCGTCAACAAACATTAAATTCACATTTACATGATTTATTGCGACTTTCTGAACTTCATGAATTGGCAGTATGCGTAACAAATCAAGTTCAATCAGACCCAGGTGTATTTTATGGTAATCCAACAAGAGCTACCGGTGGAAATATTGTGGCTCATGGCTCTACTATAAGAATCTATCTAAGAAAAGGTAAAGGGGATCAAAGAGTTGCTAAAATTGTTGATGCACCACATTTGCCGGAGGCTGAAGCAATATTCTTAATCACAGAAGAAGGAATAAAAGGCCTATAACTTCTTTTAATATTCTCTTAATCCTTAATTTTCCAACCATCTTTTAAAACAAAAATAATTTTATCTTCCTTTCTTATTTGATTTATGATCACTCTAATTTCTTTTTTAGTTGTTAGTATTTCAGCATCCTCTGCAGTCTTTAATACAGTTTCTATTAATTTTTCTTTAAGAATTCTTACATCATGACTTTCTTTTAATACTTTAAACACCATTTCTTCAATCTTTTCTTTGTTTTTTAGAAAAGTTTGTTCTTGTTCTTCAGTGAGAGATATTTCCTCCTCTATTGGCTTCTTTTCGATTTCTTTTTTCTCCTTTTCCTCAATTTCATCAGGTTTAACTTCTGATTTCTTTTCCTTTTCTGTTATTTCCTTGGTTGTTATTATTTTAGAAGGAATCATTTCAATTTGTTTTTTGGATTTTTCATCTTTCACTTCAATTGGTTCAGCACTTTTTCTACGCTTTTTTATAATAATAATTGCTATAGCTCCAACTACTACAACCGCAATAATAGCTAAAACCAGAAAAATTAAAAGCAAATTATCTATTGGAGGAGCTTTACTTAAAGATATTGTTAAACTTAAGGAAGCACCGTTGTATTTGTAATTTCCCTCGTATAAAACTGTAATATTTACAAACTCAGCGCCCTCTGGTATTACAATATCATAACTTGCAAGTCCATCTGCATTTGTAATAGAAGTTATCGTTTGTGGGGCAAGACCACCACCAAAATCGAATATTAAACTTATATTTTCACCCGAAATTGGAAGATCCGCACTTATTTGTAATAATGATAGGTTAATAGAGACAAATTCCAATTTTATTGAAATACTGAGGATATCCCCAATTCCAATACTTTCAGGAGCATCGTATAATGATAGATCTACTACATATTTTTCTGAAAATTCAATAGTATATAAAATAGAGCGATTAATATAGTAATCTTCGGTAAATATAATATTTAAATTGTATGTTTGTGCAGTAAAATTATCGGTTAATAAAATCCAATAATATATATCACCCAAAACAGTAGCTTCATAATTAATGCCATCAAGCACCAATATTACATTACTTTGATTGATATAATATCCCGTTATATTATCTTTCAATTTTAGTTGAATCGATAAATTATTGCCAATATATGCATCTGAAATTGACCCATCTTGAATTTCTAACTCATGCCCATAATCACTTGCACTTAAATTAGAAATTTCAAGCCCTTTATAACCCATTGTAATATAAAATTGAAACGTAACGGTCTCCCAGTTATCCTTCATCATTGTTATTGATATTGAATATGTGCCTATTAGATTAGTTGGTATTAACCATTCATATATTCCACTAACTCCATTGTAATCGTAATAATTTTGTCCATTGAAATTAAGAATCCCGTTACCATCATTTATCCACATGAAATTATTTTCATCATAGAATGAGAATTGAATTCTAGAACTATAGGGTAACCACCCTAAATACGAATTGGAACTTACATCGTAGATTAATTGGCCACTAAATCCATCATGTTCTGGTTGATTTACGCTTATTAACGCTCCATTAGTTGGTATAAAATTAATTATTAAATAACACGTTATAGACGCACCATGATAACTAGTTTTAACAAATACAATTTTACAGGTATGATTTCCTATAAGTTCATTAAACGTGCTAATGGTAAACATACATTGTCCTTGACTATTTGTGATATTTTCATATATTTTTTCTCCAGACTGTTCATAATTAAAAATAAAGCTAGCGTTAGCGCCATTTATTGGATTTCCGTTCTCAGCATTACGAAATTCAACAAGAAATGTTGTATTATAATTTCTATAAATAAAATAGTTAACCCCATCGATAATAATATCTCGACCTTCTGGTTGTTCTACATTTAAAATTGAACTGTTTGTAAACCAACTTATAAGCGTTAAATTAAATGTAATAATAGAAGAGTTGTAGAATGATTTTGATATATTTAAAAGGGCTATATAAGATCTATCTGGAATAAAATTACTTGAATTAATCTCAATCCAACATTCTCCATTAGATCCTGTTATATTTTCATATAATTCACCATTAATTTCCAATTTAACATTAGCATAAGAAACTCTCTCTGAATGAAGAATATCCCAATATTGAATAATAAATGTAGCATTTGAATCACCTTTTGAATAATATACTTTCAATATTGAATCGTATGACATTTCTCCATTATCATCAAATGCACTCGTAATAGTGATATTAGTTTCACATATCACATAAAAGTTATAATTAAAAGTTTGATTTTCATAATATGTTTTATTTCCAGTAATTTCAACTGTTTTGGAGCCATAATCACTAGGCCCAAAATTACCACAAATAATATTAATTCGGTAAAAGCCGTCGGTTCCATTGGTAACAGATATTGATTGCCATATCCCACCACCAATGCTGTACCAGATGGTTGCACCATTAATTGCAGCAATTTGATTTATATCTTCAAAATACACATCAATATCAAAATTTTGATTTGTATAAAAAGTATCATCTTGATTTGGTGAAGCTAACGTCAAATCTGTTTCGCAGATTACATAAAAGTTATAATTAAGCGTTTGATTTTCATAATATGTTTTATTTCCAGTAATTTCTACAGTTTTTAAGCCATAATCATCGGGTCCAAAATTACCACAAATAATATTAATTCGGTAAAAGCCGTCGGTTCCATTGGTAACAGATATTGATTGCCATATCCCACCATCAATGCTGTACCAGATGGTTGCACCATTAATTGCAGCATTTTTATTTACATCTTCAAAATACACATCAATATTAAAATTTTGATTAGTATAGAAAGTATCATCTTGATTTGGTGAAGCTAACGTCAAATCAGTTTCGCAGATCACATAAAAGTTATAATTAAGCGTTTGATTTTCATAATATGTTTTATTTCCAGTAATTTCTACAGTTTTTAAGCCATAATCATCGGGTCCAAAATTACTGCAATCTACGTTAAATATATAATAACCAATTGTTCCATTATTTGCAATAGTGGATAACCAAGTTCCACCATCAATACTGTACCAAATTGTTGCTCCATTTATTGCTTCAATTTGATTCGTGTCTTCGAAATAAACAACAACATCAAAATTTTGATTTGTGTAAAAAGAATCATCTTGATTTGGTGAAGCTAACGTCAAATCAGTTTCGCAGATTACGTAAAAATAATAATCCAACGTAGAATGATCATAGTAAGATTTATTTACCGAAATTTCTATTTTTATTCGACCATAATCATTCGAATCAAATATATTACAATCAACATTAAATTCGTAATAACCTGCTGTTCCATTATCTCCAACAATTAATTGCCAGCCAGCATTATTAATATTATACCAAATAGTACCTCCTGAAATTGCTTCAATTTGATTCGTGTCTTCAAAATAAACAACAACATCAAAATCCTCATTTGTATAAAAAGTAGAATCCTGACTTGGACTGAAGAGAGTTAAATCCGTCTCACAGATTACGTAAAAATAATAATCCAACGTAGAATTCTCATAGTAAGATTTATTTACCGAAATTTCTATTTTTATTCGACCATAATCATCGGAATCAAATATATTACAATCAACATTAAATTCGTAGTAACCTGCTGTTCCATTATCTCCAACAATTAATTGCCAACCAGCATTATTAATATTATACCAAATGGTACCCCCTGAAATTGCTTCAATTTGATTCGTGTCTTCAAAATAAACTACAACATCAAAATCCTCATTTGTATAAAAAGTAGTGTCCTGACTTGGACTAAAGAGAGTTAAATTCGTTTCACATATCACATAAAAATTATAATTAAGGGTTTGGTTTTCATAATATGTTTTATTAGCAGTAATTTCTACAGTTTTAAAACCATAGTCATCAGGTCCAAAATTACTACAAATAACATTAATTAAGTAATAACCAATCGTTCCATTATTTTCAGAAGTGGCTAACCATGCTCCGCCGTCAATACTATACCATATGGTTGCCTCATCAATTGCGTTGAAGTGAATTAAATCCTCAAAATATATAATTATATCAAAATTTTGATTAGTATAGAAAATGTCATCCTGATTTGGTTCGGCTAAATAAAGAGAAGAAAGCCCAATAACAGTAAAATTAAATCTCAAGCTACTGGTTTCATAGAAAAATTTAGATGCGTTAATTATTATATATTTCTCTCCCCAAGTTGTAAATTCGGAGCAATTAATACTTATATTATAATAACCAGGTTGTGCAAGTGGGGTAATAGTTATAGAACCATAAAACCCTCCATTCAAACTACATTGTATTGTTGCACCATCTAAACCTTCATTCTTCATTGTATCATTATAGAAAACCGTAATATTTAAAATATCATTTGAGTAATAAACAGAATCTATTTCAGACGGAGTAACAGGTCCTAGTAATAATTCGGCTGTTATTGGATTAATTGTTAAATTAAATTCATAGGTAACATTCGCCCAGTTTAATTTACTCATTATTATTTTAATCACAAAAGTGCCATTTACATTATATGATGGAATTACCCATGAATAAATTCCAATATTTCCTGAATGATTCCAATAAAGAACTCCATTAAATAATAATGAGCAATTTCCGTCATTAATCCAAACTTCGTTTAATTTATCATAAAATGAAAAAGAAATATTTATATTATATTTCATTAGTCCTTCATAAGTATTATTTGATGGATAATAAGTTAATTCTACAGGATCACCCGATATATGACTTAATTGCGTTACATTAAGAAGTGTGCCGTTAGTTGGAATAAATGTAATATTTAATTTTCCCGTAATTACAGATGTTTTATAATCTTCTTTTGAAAATGTGATCGTAAAATCATAGATTCCAGTTATCATATTATGAGTAGGTATTATAAATTTAACTTGTCCTGAATCATTTGTGAATCTCAAATCACTAAATACTTCTATTCCACCAAAAGTTAAAACAATAGTAGCTTGTGAATCATTTATTGGCTCATGATCATCCGTATTCCAATAATCTGCTAAGATTGTTGTATTATAGTTCCTGTAAATGACATAATGAACACCATCAAAATAAACAGTTGTTAAGCCTCCAGTTTGATTAACTGTTAAAATTGAAGAGTTTGTTTCATATTGTACTATGGATAGATTTAACCAAATCACTGAGGCTTCATAATTGAATTTCCAGAAAGTTATATTTATTTTATAATCACCCTGCTCATAACCGCTAGAATTTAATTCAAACCAACATGTTCCAGATTGAGTTTGATTTTCTAGAAATTCAATACCTTGAACCGTTAAATTACCATTTGCGGCATCTATACTATAAGAGTGATTAACATCCCAGAATGTAATAATAATAGTCACATTTTCATCTCCTTTTGAAGTATATATAGGATAATCACCCACATAACTTGGAAATAGCTCGCTTTTATCAAAAACTAAATCTATGGTAATGTTTGTATATATTGTGTTTATATCAAAATTATGTGTTGTTGTATTGCTTATAAAATTCGATTTAAAAAAATAAATGATAAAGGAATAATCTTCAGCTATTGCTAAAGTTTCAACATCAATTTCCCATTTAAATATTCCGTCTCCATCAATATCTGTATCTGTATAATTTATTAAATTAAATTCTAATTTCGCTGTTGCAGGTGTTATTTCCGTATTATTATAATAATTTAAATATTTTGCATAAACCGTAATATTCTCACCATTAAAACCATCGTATTTTCCATTTCTTAGAATTAAGATTTGTCCGTATTGGGTTAAATTTATAATTTCCATGTATGTATCGCAAGGAAGTATTTCTATTTGAAAACTATCAATAACAGAGTTGTAATAGGTTTTATTCAAAATAATTTCAACATTATAAATACCAACATCTAAAAAAGCAGTATTTAACGTCCAAATATAATATCCATCATTATTTAAATCTTGATGAATTTGAGATGCCAAACTTTGGAAAGTAAGATTTCCTGTTCCACCTGTAATTAATGTATTCAAATTATCAATATCAAAATAAGATATATTAATTATCGCATTTATACCATAATAAATTTGCCAAGGAGAACTCTCATCGAAAATACCATAATTGTTTTGATCGATTCTATTAATATTGTAGGAAGTTCTATTCCAAACCTCTAAATATATTATATAATTTTGAGTTATGTTATATATTAAAGATATGTTGAATCCAATTTCATAAGGATTTCCTCCTGCTCCAATTACGTTAGAAGTATTTAAAATTAAATTATAATTCCCATTTCCAATATCTTGCCATGAATAAATAAATGATGGATCAATAGATGTTAGTTGTAATTGAGCACCAGAAATTGGACTCGAATCATTCCACATATAATGTGCAACAAAAGTTATATTTGCACCTCTTATTACTTCTTGATAATTATCATCAATATATTGCGAGGTAACATTCCATAAATAATAATTATAATCTTTAGATTGGTTAATATAATAAATTTTCGAAGTATTTACCCTAATTAAAATAGGTCCGTAGCCAATATTTCGAACATGCCAATTATAAATTGTTATATTATAATATCCGTTTCCATAATCAAACCAGTTTGTTGATTGATACCCATTCCCATAATCATATTCAATATTTGCTCCAGAAATTCCAGAATCTTTATTTATATCATTATAATAAATTGTTATATTGAAATAACTCTCTGAATCCATATCTAAATATTGTAATGGATATGTTATCGTTAAATCAGTGAAACAAATTACGTTAAAATTATAATCGAGAGTATTATTCTCGTAATAAGTTTTATTGGCAGTAATTTGGACCATTTTTGGTCCATAATCGTCGTGATTGAATTGATTACAATAAATGGTAATATTATAGTAGCCAACTGTCCCATTGTTTACGGTTGTCTGCTGCCACCCTTGCCCATCAATATTATAATATATGGTAGCTCCATTTATAACAATATTATGGTTTATATCTTCAAAATAGATCGTTATGTTGAACACCTGATTTGTATAGAAGATATCATCCTGATTTGGCTCCATTAAGGTTAAATCTGTAAAGCAAATCACATTAAAGTTATAATCAAGTGTTTGATTTTCGTAATAAGTTTTATTGACAGTAATTTGAACTGTTTTTGGTCCATAATCATCGTGATTAAATTGATTACAATAAATTGTGATGTTATAATAGCCTGTTGTGCCATTATTCAATGTTGTTTGTTGCCACCCTTGTCCATCAATGTTATAGTATATAGTTGCACCATCAATGGCAGCATTATGATTTAAATCCTCAAAATAGATAGTAATATTGAAAACTTGATTTGTATAGAAGGTATCATCCTGATTTGGTTCCATTAGGGTTAAGTCCGTAAGACAAATCACATTAAAGTCATAGTTAAGTGTTTGATTATCGTAATATGTTTTATTAGCAGTGATTTGGACCGTTTTTTGTCCGTAATCATCATGATTAAATTGATTACAGTAAATAGTAATGTTATAGTATCCCTCTGTTCCG
>JAUWGH010000011.1 GCA_030606485.1 Promethearchaeota archaeon
GATGATTTCTTTTATACACTCTATGATATATCAAATGAGCAATGGATTGGTGATCCAAATGGAATATTACTTGAAAATGGATATGCTACAATTGAATTAGAGAATGCATTCTATTTAATTACTGTGTTTGTGAATGATACAGAAGGAAATGTTAATAGTACTTTTGTTTATTTTACAGTTGCAATTGATGCAATGATTATTACTCCTCCTCCAGAATTTTGGTGGATAGTTGGTATTTGTTCTACAATTGGAGCTGGTGCTATGGTTTCGGTAGTGGTAATTAAAAGGAGAAAATCCAAGGCTCAAAAGTATCATCATGATAAAATATTTAAAAAACAAAAAGGTGGCATCTTGATATTTCAAGATAAGTTAGAGAAATTAGAGAAAGATTTAGAAGAAAAATTAGTGGGTCTTAAAGCACCACCTCCACCACCCAGAAGGGACTTAAATAAGAAAAACCTTAAAGATACAGTTCTACCAAAAGAACTTAACTCAGAGATTTCAGAAAAGTCAGTTAATCAAGAAATAAAAAAAGATGAATTAGAAGAGTAAAAGGATAATTGAATATTTTTTTTTTAAACTTAAATCTTTAAAATAAAGATTCAAAAGGCAATAATTTATTTTTCGTCAATATGTTGTTTTAAAAGAAAAGCAAAAAGTAAAAAATAGTAAATGTTAGCATAATATATGGAATTAAAGAAAGCAGATATTACTTTTTTGATTCTTATCATTATTATTACTATTTTTTCTATTGATTTAATTTTCTTTCCAGAACATAGAGAATTGATTGAAAATATTTCAAGTACGGAACCTTTTCAGAATATGGAATCCGCTCTAATTATAACTTTTGTAGTTTGTTTGATTGGAAACCTCTTACCTGTTCCAACGCCATATACATGGGTTGTTTGCTATGGAAGTGCTCCTTTTATCGGGTTAAATCTTTTTATCCCTATTTTAGTTGGAATTATTGCATCTCTTGGTTGTTTAGTGGGAGAAATGGGGGGTTATTTAGTAGGACGTGGAACTGCTGAATTTATTGATATAGAAAGCAAGGAAACTTTAACAGGATTAAGAAAGTATTTAGTAGATCATCCAAAAGCAGCACCACTTATGATATTTTTATTTGGACTCACACCACTTAATGATGATATACTGATCGTTCCATTAGGTTTAATAAAATATTCCGCCAAAAAGACAATATTTTTCTGTTGGTTAGGTAAATTAGGATTGATGTTAATATTTGCATATGATCCTTTTAGTATATGTGGATTTTTGGGAGGAGAAAATTGGATTCTTAGCATTTTAAGCTTGTACGGGATAATAATTGTAGTATATCTCCTAATAAGGGTAAACATTTTTAAGATATTAAAGAAAAAATAAAAAAAATTGAATTTAGAGAATTTTATTTCAAAATTGATTAAAATTATCAATTTCTCTTTATATTTTTTTATTAAAATCAGTAAAAATTTTTAATAACTATGATCGTATATAATAAAATGATGGGTTTTAATTTTCAAAAGGAATTATGGAAATCCATAAAGATTACAAAAATGATCACTATTTTTTTAAATCTGCATGAAATAGCTCATCGTATTTATCACTTTTATATCTGCTCTTGATTTTAGTAAGAAATCCCAGAATAATGGGAAGATTTTAAAAATCAGTTTAATAATAATATGAAAAGAGTCATAAGGTTTAAATATTAATTTATAAATTAATTTGTTATTTATTTAAATAGTTATTTATATAAAAATAGATAAAAAAATCAAGGTGAAAAAAATGGGAACAACAAGTATAGATAAACCTGTATTTTATCCAAACTTTATAGAAAATTATGGAAAAATTAAGTTTGCAGAGAATGATAATTTTTGGGTAAATGATTTTTATGATTCCTTTGTAAAATATTTTTTTAAGGAGTAAGTAAGTGAGATAATAATTTTTTTTTAATTTTTTTCTTCTAAAATTATAATGAAATTGTTTTTAAGTAGATAAATCTATTTATTAAATAATTCGGAGAAAATTTCATTATAAACGATTACATTAATGAATCTGAAATCCTTAGATGTAGCAATGGCTGCCATAACTGCTGCCTTATATATTGTTTTAGGCTATTTATTTCAGCCAATTTCATTTTTTGAAATTCAATTTAGAGTAGCTGAAGTTATGGTTGGGATGTGCATTTTATTTCCGATACCGGGGCTAATTGGCAAAATTATTGGTGTGTTTTTTGTCAATATGACTTCTCCTTTTGTACCCCTTGATTTTATAAGTTGTATTGTGAATATTCCTGCTTTATATTGCATTATTTTATTTAAAAAACTTGGGAAAGAGGGAAAGCTGATACGATATATTGGTGGAATATTTTATGCTTTAATCATTTCATGTTATGTGGCGTGGCTTATAGGATATTGGTTCAGTCTACCTAGTGAGCTTTTCCCTCTGAATTTTTTATATGTATTCATATCCGAAGTAATATTAGCAACGTTGGGCATATACATTTTTTCAATTATTGAAAAAAGAGTAGATTTTCAAAGATATGAACCTTCTCAAGATTAATATTTAAATGAAGACCTCATTAACAATATCTTCAATAGGTTTGAATATATTCAAATTGCCATCCCATGTTTTTAAAATGTTAAAAAATATTTTTTCGATTCTTTGGACAAAGTTTTTTAAAGTAATTCGAATTGATTCAAGATCTTCTTCACAAACTAGCACTCCAATAATATATTTTCCCGGCTGGAATATCATGGTCTTTCCTTCTTTTTCAATAATAGAGATATCCTTTTTATCAGTGATTGATTCTAATATGATTTGAACACTTGATAAAGCCCCCGAAGCTACAATTTCATCAAAAGATTTCCTTTTTTCTCGAAAGTGTTTAGTATATAGACAGAGTCCAGATTGCATAATTATATAAATAGAATCTATTTTTTCTTTCCAAAAGTATTCAGTTATTGATGATATAGAGAGAAAATATAGAGAAAGTAATACCAACCCGATTATTTGAAAGACAGCACCTATTAATCTACCAACCAAACCAAATAGATTTACTATTACATCCGTGGTTAATGCATAGCCAATATTGAGGAAAATAAATCCACTAAATAATTCAAATAAATGCCATTTGAAGTTTTTCAATACCTTTTTTAATTCCTTACTAGTACTAACTTTTATCAAATAATGGAAGAAAAATACAAAATATATCATCCAAGAGAAAAAAAATGAGAATGTTTTTGTAAATACTGATTCAATAAAAAAACAGATAACAAAGAGAATCATAAATACTGTAAAAATAAAGGTAAATAGATATTTTTTAAAAAAGATTTGAAATTTTTCCATATTATAGATAAATAATAGTCCAGATATCATTTGTACAAAATAAGCAAAATTCAATAATATAAGTCGTATATGTAAATCTTCAACATAATAATCTGAAATAATATAAATTAACCACATAAGAGAATAGCCAAGACAAAACCAACTAAAAGCCTTCCATTGCAAATTAGATATTTCTTCTTTTTTATTTTTAGATTTAATCCAAAGAATAATACCAATTTCAAGAGCAAAAAAAATTACAATCTCTTCCATAATCAATAAAGGTTCTTGAAATGGCCCTTGTATCGGAAAATTAACTCCATTAAGCATAATTAACATTAAAATATGTTCT
This sequence comes from Promethearchaeota archaeon, assembly GCA_030606485.1. Lineage (GTDB taxonomy): Archaea > Asgardarchaeota > Lokiarchaeia > Sigyniarchaeales > SOKP01 > 6H3-1. The sequence continues at coordinate 3,671 of JAUWGH010000011.1, forward strand.
AATTCATTTTTAAAATATTTTTCATAATTGTATCAAAACTTGAAAATATCCTTTCTGTACTACTTCCATCTAGAAATTCTAAAATGGGAATTACATGTTTATACATCCATTGAAATTGATTTTTAATGGTTGTTAAAAAATATTTATTGCTATCCATTTCTCCTTTAACCAATAAAATAAAGAAAATATTAGAAATCGGCTCTTCTCCATATTCTAAAAGAATTGAAAACCCGCCTTGTTTAATTTGTTTAATTTTCTTATCTTTTGTTTCTGCAACAGCAGTAAAGATTTCAATAATTCCAATCATTCCATGTGATATTAATTTTATACTTTCATTAATATTTATGAGAGTTTTTTTTGAATTATCCATATCTTCTGTGTATGATGTGAAATTATATGAATATAGTTTTTTAAGTGTTTTTCGATTTATAATAAAAAGGCTTATTAGATTTTGTTTCCAAAAAAATTCAAGAAAAACTGGAAATCTTAATGCTCCCAATAATAAAATTATTAATCCTAAACTTAGTGTGGTAATAAATGGTATAGCAATAATAGGGTTTTGTATTTGAGTTTCAAGATCACTTACTGGTATAAATCCAATAATTATCGCTGAAATAATTATTAATGCTCCTAAAAATATAAACCTCAATCTTTTTTTTATAATACCACTCGACAATCTAATTAGGTTAAGTTGGAAAATTAGAAAAAATAGAAAATCTATAGATATGAAAATAGTAGCAAAATGAAATTCAGTAGTTGCTGGATTAAATATAAAAATTGAAATAAATGGAAAAATATTCATAAATATCAATATTTTTGTTAATGTAGGGTTAATTATTTCTTTATACACTTTTGAGGAAATATGATATAGAATTAATACGCTTGCGATTAATACCAGTAAATAAACAATCCTTGCAAAAATATCTTTGATAAAAATGTTAGTAATATAAAAATCGTTAATTATATCAAATAAACACCCGGTTATTGACAAGCCAAAAAATATTCCATAATATAGTAAAATCTTATTTAATTCTATTTTTCTTTCTCGATGTCTATAATAATAATAAAGAAAATAGAAGGACATTTGATATCCAATAATAAATGATATAAAAATAAAGGGCAAATAAAATGTTCTTAGTTCTACGGTCATAAACTCTGATTACTCGATTTTTTAAAAAATTATACTAATTATTTTATTATAAAACTAAAATTTTTTTAATCAAATTTGAAATGGGCGTGAATTCTAGATCTAATAAGATCTTGAAATTTTTTTTCTTATCCTTCTAGAGATATAAAACTACTATAGATAAATAAAATTAATTGAAAAATAAATAATTATTTAATTAACAATGAATATTAACTTTTTTCTATGCATAATATTTTATTATGAAATCCATTAAGTATAACTCAAAATTACAATTCGAATTTCATTAGGTATATATATTGTAGAAAATATATTTATAAATTATAATTTTTGATAAGAAAAAATTTAGTGTTGGTAAAAATGAGTAATAATAATTCTTTTGTAAATTATGTTACTTTAGGTGGAATAATTCTTTTCTTTTTTACAGTATTAGTTGCATTATTTGCATGGATTACATATGGAACAATAGAAGGAGTGTTGGGATCACTTGCATATATTATTGTAGGTGTGTTGAATATTTTTCCATGGATAATACCTTTTGCGGGAATTCCATTGGGGATTTTAGATATTCTTGGGTTTTTTGGACAGGGGATGTATAGTTTAACATTAAATTTAGCGCATCTCAATCATAGTTGGATGCCTTTTTTATGGTATTGGGTTGTAGCTATTATTGCTAGTATAATCGATATAGTATTTATGTTGCTCATAATTTCATGGCTAAGAGGATTAAAGTACAGAAAAAAAGAGCCAAAAACAAATATTGCGTTAATTAATTGTAATATTATCGATGGGAATCGCGATAGTGAAGTAATTAAAGATGGAGTAATTTTAATTAAAAATATTGTAAAAGAAAACGAAACGCCTGGTTTAATTGTAGGTGTTGGAAAAAAGGATGCAATTGAAATACCAGGGGATTATAAAAAGATAGATCTTAAAGATGCCTATGTGCTTCCTGGATTAATTAATGCCCATTGTCATTTATCTGGTAGTGGAAAACCAATGAAAATAATGAATCTTAGTGATAAAATGCTGAGTATTTTAATGAAACTATTTAAAACACCTTTAGGAAAGATTCTTCTTATTAAAATGATGAAAAAAAATGTTTTAAACGCTTTAAATGCCGGTGTAACAACGCTTAGGTCATTAAGTGATCCTTTTTATTTAGATGTAAAATTAAGAAAGAAAATTGAAAAGGGAAAATTTGTTGGGCCTAGATTAATTTGTGCTGGTCAAGGAATTTGTATTACTGGTGGTCATGGAGCTATAATGGGTTATGTTGCAGATTCAATACCTGAAATAAGGAAATGTATTAGAAAAAACCTTCGAAAAGAGGTTGATTGTATAAAAATCCTTTCAACTGGGGGTGTTATGGATGCTAGAAAAGTGGGAGAGGCTGGAAGACCTCAGATGACCGTCGAGGAAATTGAGACCGCTTGTTTTGAAGCTCACCGGGGAGGTTTATTAATCGCAACCCACTGTGAAAGTACAGAAGGAATTAAAGAAGCTCTCTTAGGCGGTGTTGATACAATTGAACATGGAGCTGAAATCACAGACGAACTCGTACCATTATTTAAAAACAACCCAAAATCTCTACGAGGGTATACAGCGTTAATACCCACCGTCATAGCAGGTATGGGGATGGCCACACTCCCGATTAAAGTAACAAAAATAACACAAGTGAAACATGAAAATGCGAAGCTGATAGAAATAGGAATGATTAAAGGATTACAAAGAGCTTATAAGGAAGGTATAAAATTAGGCCTTGGAACGGATGCTTCAGTTCCTTATTCTACTCATTATGAGGTTTGGAAAGAATTAAAACATTATCTTAAATATACAGATATGACATCCCAAGATGCGATATATTTTGCAACAAAAAATAACGCAGAAATAATCGGGATCGATGATATAACTGGTACTATAGAGACTGGAAAATCGGCAGACCTTCAAGTTGTTCCTGGGAATCCTCTTGAAAATATTGATTTTCTTGGAGAAGTTTTTAAAGTAATAATACAAGGGAATTTAATCAAAAACCCTAAAGTGAAAAAAATAAAGAAACTAAAGGAATTTGAACCAATAAAATTATCCAGTTAAAAATTTCTTTTATTTATTTCTTTTTTATTATTTAAATTTTAATTTTAGTGTTTAAGAATTATTATTCTCTCCATCTTTTAACATGTTCCCCAGAAACTCCTAATAAATCCATAAGTCTATTGATTGTATGTTCAATTAGATCATTAATAGTCTCTGGTTTTGTATAGAAAGCTGGCATTAAAGGAGCAATTATCACTCCCAATTTGGCCAATTTACTCATATTTTCCAAATGGATTGGTGAGAGTGGAGATTCTCTTGGGCATAAGATTAACTTTCTTTTTTCCTTCATACATACTTCAGCTGCTCTGATTATCAAATTATTTGCAATTCCGTTCGCAATTAAGCCCAAGGTCTTCATTGAACAAGGAATCACAATCATTGCATCAAAAAGGTGGGAACCACTGGCAATTGAAACATTATAATCATTGAATTCATATACCTTGCCGTACTTACTCAACTCAGCTAGGAAATACGGGTTCTCTTGCTTAATAACCTCCTTTCCAACTTCAGAAACAATAATCTCAAGCTCTGCTTTTTTAAATAGTTTTTCAATAAACTTTTGAGCATATATAGCTCCAGATGCGCCAGTAATTCCAACTATTACTCTCATTACTAAATTATTTCCAATTTTTTCCCGATTCTTTCAATGGCACCTAATGCATTATCTAAATCTTCCTTTGAGAGCAATGCATTCATCTGAACCCTTATTCTTGAGAGCTCTTTAGCAACCATGGGAAAGACGATTGGTGTTACGTAGATTGATTCCTCAGTAAATAACAACTCACCTAGTTTTTGGGCTTTACCTGGATCCCCTACAATTAATGGAATGATCGGAGTTTGTGAATTTCCTGTATTGAAACCCATTTTTTGAACCTCCTTCTTGAAATAATTTGTGTGATCCCATAATTTTTTTACATGCTCTGGTTCATTTTCAACTACATCAACTGCAGCAATGCAAGCTGCAACCAATCCGGGAGGATGAGCAGTACTAAGTAGATATGTCCTGCTTTTATTGGTAATATATTCTATCAAATCTTTTGAACCTGCTACTGTTCCACCAAAAACACCAAAACCTTTACTCATTGAACCGCCTTCAATATGTACTTTTCCTTGTAATTTAAAATGAGCAACTATTCCTCTTCCTTCTCCCAAAACACCTTCACCATGGCAGTCATCAACAAACACCATTGCCCCATATTCTTCTGCGAATTTTGAAATTTCGTCTAATGGTGCAATATCACCATCCATTGAAAACACTCCATCTGTGATAATAAGGATTCTTCTTGCTCCACTTTTATCTGCCTCTTTTAATTGAACTCCTAAGTCAGCTACATCAGTATGTTTATACACTAACCTCTTAGCACTTGTTAATCTTACTCCATCAATTATCGAACCATGATTTAATTGATCAGAAATTACAACATCCTCTTTTCCGATTAATTGAGGAATTACCCCTGAATTAACTGCATAACCCGTCTGACATAAAATTGATGCTTCAACTTCTTTAAATTTAGCAAACTTTTCTTGAAACTCTCTTGTTAAATCAAACGTTCCCGCAATAACCGGTACTGCCCCTGCACCCGCACCATATTTATTAATTGCGTCAATTGAAGCCTGCACAACTTTCGGATGTGTCGCAAGACCAAGATAATTATTAGTGTTGAGCATTAATACCTGCTTACCATCTACAACAGAGTGTGGTTTTGAAGAAGCTTCAAGATGCCTAATAACCCAATTTAAATTACTATCATATATATTTTTTATTTCCTCTTTAAGAAATGCTTCTGGTTCTCTTTTCATTTAATCATCTTTTATTATTTTGATTTATATTTGTAAAAAAATCTATGTTTAAAACTAATTTTCTGAAAACATATAAGTTTTTCCAAAATTTAATTCATTAATATTTCTAAAAAAATAAGTCATAAGACTTTTTTATTTGACTAACCTATGATTATTATCTAAATTTAATCCATTATGAGACTGATAAAAATTAAAAGAATTCTTGTAATTGGGTCATGCGGTCAAATCGGTAGTGAACTTGTTCCGGCACTTAGAGAGAAGTATGGGAGTAAAAATGTAATTGCAACTGGAAGACGGACGCCTCCACCTAAAAGCATGCGTGAATCGGGACCGTTTATCTATCTGGAAGCCTTGAATCGTGATGCTCTCGCAAAAGTGATGTATGAGTATGAGATAAATACAATCTATCACATGGCTTCGATCCTTTCAGCAACTGGAGAAAAAATGCCTCAAACAGCTTGGGAGATAAACATGAATAGCCTAATAAATGTTCTTGAAATTGGAAGAAGATATAAAATTGAACGTATTATTTGGCCAAGCTCAATTGCCGCTTTCGGACCAACCACTCCGAGAGAACAAACACCAAATGACACCATTCTCCAACCCACTACAATGTATGGAATAACAAAAGTGGCCGGAGAACTGTTAGCAGAATACTACTTTAAAAAATTCGGTCTCGACACTCGCTCAATGAGACTCCCGGGCATTATCAGTAGTGAAACACCCCCAGGAGGGGGAACAACCGATTATGCCGTAGAAATCTTCTATGAAGCGATCAAGAATAAACGCTACACCTGCTTTGTTAAAGAAGACACTGTTCTGCCAATGATGTACATGCCAGATTGTATAAAATGTATGATCGATTTAATGGAAGCGGATGGTTCAAAATTGACCCGTCATATATATAATGTGACGGGATTGAGTTTCTCTGCAGGGGAATTGGCAACTGAAATCAAAAAGCACATACCTGAATTCAAAATCGAGTACAAACCAGACTTTAGACAAGCAATTGCTGATTCTTGGCCTAAAACTATCGATGATTCCTTAGCACGTGAAGAATGGTCCTGGAATCCAAGCTATAATCTTACAACAATGACAAAGGATATGCTTGAAAAACTAAATAAAAGATTGTAAACGATACAACGATTTCTTGTTCTCCTTTAAAATCAACTCCATATTAAAAAAAAATATAATTTTTATTTATAATTTTGGATTATATCCATTGAAGATATCTTTATTTGGGCATTGCTAGTCCTACTAACGGCAATGCTTCCTTTCCGGACATGAAAGTTTCTATTTCATACCTAAATCCTTCGATGTCTGAATACTCAAGTAACATTTGAATAGACAGACTCATAGCTTCTTCATATTTCCCTTTTTGTATTTCACTAATAGCAATAACTTTCATGCCATCTTGAGTTGGTCTCACACCCACTCTTAATATAGGTTTTGCGATAGATGGATCATCAGGATATTTTTTAGTAACTTCTAAAAATTTTTTCCCAACCTCTGCTGATTTACCAGATGGAAACCAGCTGGTTGTTACCATCAATACCATTAGTTTCACCTCATTTTAAATTTTATTTAATAAAATTGGATTTTGAAACAAAGAATAATTAAATTATTATGTATTTAAGTCTTTACATTTTCGTCAAGCTACAATTTAATTGATTCCTTCAAAAAAAAGGAAAAAAAAGAAAATTAGATATGAGAGATATTTTCAACACTAATTTTTTAAATTAGAATTATTCTGGCATTCCTAGACCTACCATTGGCATGGCTTCTGCTCCTGATAGATAAGTTTCAATTTCATATCTGAATCCTTCGACAGCACCAAACATAAGCATGCGTTTCATTTCAATATTTAATAACTTTTCTAAATCACCTTTTTTAGCTTCAGTGATAGAAATGGTTTTCATACCATCTTTAGTAGCCCTCGCACCTACTAATAAGACAGGTTTTTCAAAAGATTCCGTAGGATATTTTTTCATAACTTCAATGTATTTCTTTCCAGCCTCAGCTGCTTTGCTAGGTGGAAACCATGAAGTTACCATAATTAATACCATATTTTTTACCTTCTTTTAATTTTTTTTAATAAAATTGGATTTTGAAACGATTATATATTAAATTGGTGAGTATTTAAACTTTTTACAATTTTTGATAATTATTCAGATAGAAAATTAAGAATCAAATGATACTATCAAGAAAAATATAGTTATATTGTTTTTTTAAGAAATTAACAAAATTTATTTTCAAAACTTAATTTATTTAAATAAATTACTATTTAGAAATTAAATCTTCCATCTAAATTTATTAATTTGGTAATTATGAGCGAGAAAATGAATGTATTATTTATAATGACCGATCAGCAACGAGCTGATCATTTAAGTTGCGCTGGAAATCCTGCATTAAAAACACCAAATATTGATAGTATAGGAAAAGATGGTATTCGATTCACCAATGCTTTTTGTGCTAATCCTATGTGTATGCCAAATAGAGCAAGCATGGTTACAGGGTTATATCCAATGGTGCATGGTGTTAGAAGCAATGGAATTAATTTATCTACAGAAATTCCTACTCTAGCCAAGGTTTTGAAAAAAAGGGGGTATCATACAGCTGCTGTAGGAAAAATGCACTATCAATTTTGGACACCTCCATATAAAATGAAAACTAAATCAACAGAATGTATTGGTGATTGGTTCGCTGAGAAAGTAGGTAATAATCCTGTACGAGAAAATTTCCCTATCCCATATTATGGATTTGAGGATGTAGAAATGGTACTAGCACATGGTACCATGTGCAGCGGACATTACTTTAATTGGTTAAAAGAAAGAAATCCCAAGTATATACCACATTTGAAAAAAAAATATCTGAAATTTCTAGATAATTTTTTTACATTATTTTGTGATCTTGATTTATCGGAAGAGTATTATAACACTACCTACGTAAAAGAGCGATCTATTGCCTTCCTTGAAAGGTATGCCCATGGAGATTACGAGAACAAACCATTCTATTTGCATTGTTCATTTCCAGATCCACACCATCCAGTCTGTCCACCAGGAAAATATAAAGATATGTATAATCCTGATAAAATTAATTTCCCCTCGAGTTTTGATGATATCGAGAATTTACGTAATCATCCATTTTTAGGACCACTTTTAGAGGAACCTGTTATTAGAGGGGCGATGTTGCGTGAATCAACGGAGGAAGAAGTTCGAAATTTTATGGCTTTAACTTATGGATCCTTAACTATGGTCGATGATGCGGTAGGGGAAATTTTAACCACTTTAGAAAAGTTAGGTTTGACTGATAATACAATAGTAATGTATACAAGTGATCATGGAGATTTAATGGGAGAGCATGGAATGTTGTTAAAAGGACCTTGCCCTTATAATTGCTTATTAAACGTCCCTTTACTGTGGAAAGTACCTGGTTTGACAAAACCGTCAGTTTCAGATTCTTTGGTAAGCTCAATTGACTTCACACCGACTATTCTCAACATTTTGAATATTAAAGAACGACATCAACCTCCAAATATGCAAGGTCTTGATATAACCTCAATTTTAGAAGATCCTAACAAAAAAGTTAGAGATTGTTTTTTAATTGAGGAGGACGAAGAAGTCGGTCCTTACGGTCCTCTTTACACAAGAGTAAGACATTTAATTACAGATACCCATAAGCTAACAGTTTATGCAGAATTACCCAGATTTGGGGATTTATTCGACCGTAAGAACGATCCAGACGAGATAAATAATTTATGGTATGATGAGAAGGAACTACAATGCAAAATGTTGGATAAAATACTTCATGAAAGCCTTAAAATGCAAAGTCGTTATCCTAAAAGAGTATCTGCTACATAAATTAAAATAATGTTCTTATTTTAGATTTTAGTTTTATAAAAGATGATTTTATTGAAATAAAATATTCACTTGAATTCGAATCATGAAATTAAAGATATTGTTTGTAAGTGATCTACACAGTAGGTATGAGGAGATGGCAAAAATTGCATCTATTATTGAGGAGATAAAAGATGAGAACACTATAATTTTAGATATAGGTGATAATGCAGACTTTTCACGGTTAGAAACTGAAGGTACCCAAGGTAAAATAAGCACGGATATTCTTAATGAGATTGGATTTCATGCCAGAGTATTTGGAAATAATGAAGGGTTTGTAGAAATTGAGATCGGTAGAAAAATGGCTGAGAATTCCTTGTGTCCTGTTATTACTTGTAATATGTATGATATTAATGGTCAAAAGCTTGATTATCTAAAAGATTATGTAATTATCGACATGAAAGGATTAAAAATTTTAATGATTGGGGTAACCGCACCATATAATGAATTTTATCATCTTTTTGGAATTCATATGAAAGACCCTCTAGAAGAGATAAAGCGGGTTCTTTCCAAATTAAGTAAAGAAAAATACGATCTTCTGATCCTCCTTTCACATCTTGGATTAACTCACGATAAAGAATTAGTCACTAAAATTGCAAATATTGATATAATAATCGGAGGGCATTCTCATACAGTTCTTACAGAACCAATTAGAGAAAATGGTACCATTATCTGTCAAGCTGGAGGTTATGGAGAATATCTAGGTGAACTAGTTATAGACTACGATAAAAAAAGAAATATAATTAAAGAATTTAAAGGAAAACTAATCCCAGCAGCAAATTTTCCACCACATCCTAAAATTAGTGATATAATCCTTCGCAATTCTAAAGAGGCAGAAAAATTCTTGTCCCGACCTTTATATTCTATTATTGTTACATTAAAACATTCATTAACCGAAGAAAACGAGATTGGAAATCTTTTAGCTGATGCATTAAGAGAAATGTTCAATAGCGATATAGGAATAATAAACAGTGGTGTTTTAAATCAAGGAATTGAAAAAGGAATTATTACAAAAAGCCTACTTTTTAAGATATGCCCCTCACCATTAAACCCAACCCTTGTAGAACTAAAAGGGAGCGACCTCTTGATAACCTTAGAAAAATCTCTCCTTACTAGATATCAACTAATGGATGGAGAAGGAGCTGGATTTAGAGGAAAATATCTCGGAAACATTCAAATATCAAATAATGTTCGTGTTGCTTTTAATCCTAATAAAAAACCATTAAATAAGATTAATTATGTTAAAATTAATAATACTCTTTTAGATCCTCAACAATGGTATAGAGTAGGGACTTCTGATTATCTTCAACGTGGAACAGGTTATACGGATTTGAGCAATTGCAAACACGTAAAATATCATCCCGATTGGTTGCGTGATATACTTGAAAAATATTTGAGTAAGAAGAAATTCATAAAAATGGCATCTTTTAAAAGGTTTATCCCGCAACCAAAATAAATATCTTAATTTTTTATTAATTCGCAATGCTTTAGTTAAATTCTTTATTCACTAACTAACAAGTTCTATAGAATTTAATTAATCGGTAAAGAATTTAAGTTAAGTTATCTATTTTGATCAAATTTAAATAAATGAGATATTTTATCAATGCTAAAGGAAAAAAGATTATTAATTTTTTAGCTAAAAATATTTGCATTCAATTCTATTAAGGGATGAAAAAGGTGGATTATTGTCCTAATTGCGGCGAAAAAATAGAAGGGACAGAAATATATTGCCCTTTTTGTGGATCTTTATTTCAAGAAACTGTTGAAGTGGAGAAGAAAGAAAAAGAAAGAGAAATTGCAGATTTAAAACAAAAAATTGCCCAGTTAGAAAAACAAGTAGGAGCTTCGAAAAAAAATGAAATAGAAATACTTAGAAGTGAAGTCTCGGATCTGCAACAACAATTAATATTGCAAAAAACTCAACAAGTAGAAATAAAACCTGTAGAAAAGAAGAAAAAAACAGATGAAGGATGTTCTAATTGCTTATGTTGCATAATTCTTATAATTATTGTGGCAACAATATTTTATTTTTTATCGTAAATAAGTAATTTATCATTTATATTTTAATAGAAAATCCACTAGTTCTAGATTTTTCCTAAACAAATCATAAATCTGCGTGCTTTGTTTCCCTTTCATCAATTTAAGCAACTCCTTGATGTTATAATCTGTTTCGCCAATTTCTTTTTGAAGCTCAGGTAATAGTTCGAATAGTAATTGTTGATTTAAAACTTTACCATTATAGCGACGTCCAGCCAAATTACTCGCAAGAAATAAATATATTGGTGAAATTGCTTCTGGTGGATCTGCTTTAAGGCTTGTTTGTCCTAAATCTTTCATATCTTCTATCAACTTAGTTTGGATTGCTCCTGGCAAAATAACACTCACTTGAATATTGTTGTGACCCACTTCGGCTTGCAGACATTTAGCCATAGTAGTAACAGCTGCTTTAGAGGCAGAATAAGCAACTTTATAACCACTGAAATAAACATTTCCTTGAACCGAGGAGGTCATAATGATTTTTCCCCCACCATGTTCGACCATATTAGGAAGAATTTGCTTAGTCATTATATAGGATGCCATGAAGTTTAGATTGAATAATTTCTGAGCTTTTTCAAGAGGAAAATCGATCATTGTGGAATAATGGGTCATACCAGCATTATTTACGAGAATATCACATCTATTGAAATTTTCAAAATATTTTTTGGCGCACTCCTTCACATTCTCAAGTATAGTTAAGTCAGTTGGGATGGAGAAACATTTTACACCATAACTTTCAATTTCTTTATGAGTCTGATCTAATTCATTCTTTTCAAGAGCCGTAATCGCCACATGAGCACCATTTTTTGCAAATTCAAGCGCAACAGCCCTTCCAATACCACGCCCTCCACCAGTCACTAAAGCGTATTTTCCTTCCAGAAGTTTCATCAAATCATTCTCTCCAGTTATTTTTAATTAGTTGATAATTAAAATCAATTTTATCAAAATAAATTATTCTTTTTTAAAAAAATTGCTGTAAGATAAAAATTTCAGAAGAAATGGCCTTATTATTTTCTATAAGATTATACACCAAATAGTAAAATTAAGATCCATAGAAGAGAAAAACTGATAATAATACTTAAATTCACTAGCATACTAATTATCTTTTGGTCATACTCAAATTCTACAGAAAACGGAATAACTGCAAGACCTATTGGTAAAACTAATGAAACAGTGATAACTACTCTATATAGATGAGGAAATTGGTCGATGGGTAAGAAAAAGAATAATGAGAGACCAATAGAAAGTCCAATTAAATAGCGCATTATGAGAACTTTTAAAATTACGTTCCATTCTGCTTTTTCAAATTTGAAACTCAAATAAATGCCTAATAAGAGCAATGTTAAAGCCGTGTTTGCTCTTGCGAAAATATCCAATATATCTGTAATAAAAATTGGCATGATGAAACCCGAAAAATTTATTGTAAGGGCTATAACATAACTCATTAAAGGTGCTGACTTTAGTAAGCGTTTGGCAACATGTTTAAAATCCACATTTTTTTCTTCATTATTGAGTGCTGGTGAAAAAATGCAACCAACGATATAACAGAATAAAAATACTGTTAAAGCATTACCCGCATCAACTAGAACTATATATTGTAATCCCTCTTCGCCCCAAATCCCTTCTACTAATGGAAATGCTAAATGAACAACATTAAATCCAATCACAGTCATTAATATTAGCCCTTTTATATTTCTCGGATAATTTCTAAATAAAATAAGGGCAATACCTAGCATTCCAAGTCCAAAAATTATGTGAATTAACGGTATTAAACTCAATGATAAATTAAATTCAATGGTGCTTGTTACCTTTAAGATAATTGCCGGTAACGTGACATTAAATATGATTTTTGCAATAATCTTGCCATTTTCTTCTTTAATTATATTTGCTTTTTTAAGAATAAAACCAATTAAAATTATCGTTAATGATAAAAGGAAAGTATAATTTACATCTGCCATTTTTTATTATTCTACATATTTTTTCGACTCAATAGAACTATTTAGAATAATTAATTGGTCTATTAATTCATTTTCTTTTTATTTAATCCGCAAAACTTTTTATTTTATAGACATATTTGGAAGAAAATAAAGAAGAAAGATGTAATAATAGAAAGGCTTTATCCGATAAAAAATTTTAAATAATGTCATCAGTAAATTAAATTATTAATATAAGAGATAATTGAAATGAAACCAAATCTTCTTTCAGAGAAAAAAGTAATTATAACCGTTGCGATAACCGGAGGGATACATGGAAAGTGGGCGACCTCTTCGCTACCGATAACTCCAGAGGAGCAAGCTCAAGATGCTTTGGAATGTTATAATGCAGGTGCATCAATACTCCATCTTCACGTACGTGATCATGATGGTCAAAATACAGCCGATATAAATGTATATAATGAAGCAGTAAAATTAATTGGTGAGAAGTGCCCAATTATTAGGCAGATCGGTAATGGAATTGGAGCACGTCTAGAAACAACTACAACTATAACAAGATATGGTAGAAAAGCGGTAAAATCCAAGATTGTGCAACCATCACTGGAAGCAAGACTGAACCTACTTACAATTGAGCCTATACCTGAAATGTTCACTATTAACGCTGGATCATTTGAATTCAGAACTCCTTATGGTGGGGGGTTATTCGATAATCCAATGGATTTTAATAGAAAATTTGTTAAAGGATGTAAAAAATTGGGTTGTGGTATTGAGATTGAAGTATATGATTTAAGCCATATTGCTAATATTATGGAACTTGTCGATAAAGGCATATTAATACCACCTCTGCACTTTAGCCTTGTTTTGGGAATTAAAGGGGGCGCTCCTGCAACGGTAAAGAATCTATTAAGCATGATTGAGCTACTTCCCGAGGGATCAACGTGGCAAGTTGTTACAGTTGGTAAATTCCATTTACGAACCACTCTTATCGCTATGTCAATGGGGGGTAATGTTAGAACTGGGCTCGAAGATACTATTTATTACCAGAAGGGGGTACCAGTAAAAAGTAATGCACAACTAGTGGAACGCATGGTTAGATTAGCCCGAGAAATAGGAAGAGAACCAGCCACAGTTGATGAGGCAAAAAAAATGTTGGGATTAAAAAAATAGTTAATATTAATCTAAGAATTTTTATAGAGCGATTTTCTATTATTTTTATTAAATTCAAGATTCCTGCTTTAAAAAATGATTATAACTAATTAATTGATAAATAGAAAAAAAAAAATTAAAAATTAAAAAAGAAAATTTATTTTGGCATTAATTCTGGATATTGTTTCAATTCTTCTCTTATTCTTTCAAGTTTTTCTCCATGTAAGGTATAAAATTTCATGGTAACAATTCCGATAGTAAGTGCAATTGCAGGAAATACAAATATTAGTACTTTTAAGCCAATGATGGTTAATGCAGGATCGCTTGTTACCGGCGTATAAGTTTTATCCCAACCAGTCCCAGAGAAAACTACCCAAATAGTTAACATAGTTATAATTATTCCCAATCGATGGATAAAAGCATTAACACCATAATAACTTGCAGATCTCTTTACACCAAATTTAAGTGCATCTTCTTCTATTACATCTGCATGTAATATATCTACGTAAAATAACGCTCCAGATAATGGAATTCCGTTTAAAGCTGTAATAATAACTCCTAAAATGAGAAATTCTTCACCTGAAACTAAAACAAATGGAAATAATGCGCAAATCCAAAGAGCCAATGTTACCATGAACGCATTTCGCATACCTATTTTTGCTCCAAGTTTTCTATGTAAAGGCATAATTAAAGCAGCAATTACGAATGAAAGCATTAACGATATTCCGATTATTATGGAATTACCTGAAAGTCCAAAAACATGTACAAAATACAAAGTTAAAATGGTCGGTAAAATATTAAAAACATACCATACACATGTATTTGCTATTACGAATTTTATAAATTCCTTATTTGTAAATGTAATTTTCAATGATTTAAGAAATGATGGCCTTTTTTCAAATTGTTCTTGAACTTCTTCTTTTTCCTTAATACCCCGCAAGAAAAAAGGTAAAGACAGTACTGCAGTTAAAATTGCTAAAACTACTCCAGCAGTAATATAATTTAATTTAATACCTTCAATTTCAGCAGGAGTCTCAGGAACTAATTTTGGAACAAGTATTGTAGGTAGAAGCGAAGCAATTATTAAAGCAACAACTGTTAATCCCTTTACGAATAAATTAACAGCGCCTCTTTTTTTTTCCGTAGTAAACATCTCGGGAAAAAGTGCATTTACATTTACATCAAAAAGTGTATAAACAAATTCAAATAGAAAGATGATGAATAAAAAGTAGAAAGCTTCCATTCCTGTAGGGACAGTGAACAATAATATCATCATTAAGCAGAGAGGACCTATTGAGAGAGTTAAATAAAATTTCCGTTTGCCCCATTTACCTTTTTGTTTTGTTCTATCTGATAATGCACCTAAAACAGGATCATTTACTGCGTTCCATATTCCCCATAAAATATAAATAAGCGTCATCACGGTTATATCGAGTCCAATTACACAAAAATAAAACGTAAAAATTAAGAACTGAAAAGCTTGATAAGTTAATTGGTCAGGTATAGCACTTAAACCGAAACAAAATTTGTCTTTAAGACCTAAAGTATCTTCACTCATTTTTTTTCTTATCCTTTTTTATTTAAAATTTTTATTAAATGATACTACATTTTTTTGTATTTAAAATTATTGTAAGAGAAAAAAGTGAATAGTAATATATTTATTATACAAAATGCAATTTTTCATAAACCTAATTAATTAGATTAGAAGATATTTTAAAATGAGTTTTGTAAAAAATTTAGATGAAATAGAAAAAAAAAGAAAAGAAACGTATGATTTCTATTCTGCGGAAATGTTGCTTGTTTTATGGGAAACAAAACCGGAAATTGTCCAACGATTACTTCCACCACCTCTAAAACCAGCTCAAATGCCCATTGCTCATGCATTAATTGCTAACTATCCCAAAACTAATTTTGGATTACCCTATTTAGAGAGTGCACTTTTTCTGAGGGCTGAATTTAATGGTGAAGAGGGTAGTTATTGCCTTGCAATGCATGTTACGGATGATATGGCTTTAGCAGGTGGGCGTGAATGGTTTGGATATCCCAAGAAAATGGCAAATATCCATTTAAAACGTGATGGAAAGGATGTTGAAGGATGGTCAGAACGCCTTGGAACACGTTATTTTGAGGTACGAGCAAATTTAAGCGGTAAATTAAATGATATGGAAGCTCCGAAGATCTTAATCGGAATTGGGATGGTTCCTAGTAAGATGAAGAATATAGTAAATGTCAGTTTTAATTACAAACATTTTCCTGCGCCTGAGATGCGTGGGTTCGATTATAAACCCCGTTTAATTAGAGAGGAGGTAGAGTTCCGTCCGAAATCAATGGAGATGGGTGAGGTTGAAATTGAGCTTAAGTCTTCAATACATGACCCATGGGGTGAAGTAGAAATTGTTAAAGTGCTGGGTGCATTATATATCGTGGGTGATAACTCCATGCGGTCAGGTACTGTTGTAGCCGAGGTAGAACCAGATAAATTCGAACCATATGCATTCTTAAAGTGGGACTGGTATTAATTTGTATCTAAAATTTCTAATAATTGGAATATAAAAGAGAAAAAAAAATTATATTGTCTGATTTTTTTGTTGAAAAGTAGAAAATTCTATTAAATATTATGGCGAATGTAAAATTAAATAATAAGAGGTTGCTTGAAAAACTTCAAGCAGAAATTACTCTAAAATTAGGGAAAAAAATGTCTCAACAGGAAGTATTAGACAAAAGTATTGAATTTACATATAGTAGACTTAATGAATTCTTTGTTGAAAACATTGATCAACCTGCTGTGACTAAAAAATTCATAGAAAGACTTAGAGAAAGTGCAAGTGATGCGCCTCTTTATCATTTAGATAAGTCTGATGGCGAGGATTAAAGAAAGAGTATCTAATGACTAAAATTTATTTATTCAAATTTTCGCTTTCTTTTTGAAATGCTGAAATAAATATAATCCCAATTATAATTAAAACAATTCCAATAACTTGAATCCAACTAAGACTTTCACTTAAAGCTAAAACACTTATTAATGATGCCAAAATAATGCTAGTAGAAATAAAACAAGGCACAACTTGATTGGCTTTTGCTTTAGTAAAGGCATATTGCGTTATAAGTAAAGTTAATGGCGCAAAAATAAATGTAGCTATTGTGAAATATAGTGTCATTTCGGGAATAGTTGTAATACGCTTTGAAACAGTTTGCAATGCATTGGTGGTTCCTGCTGTAAGTGCAATAATTATTCCAACTAATTTGTAATCGTTTAATTTAGATATAAAAATTAGTAATATCTCAATTACGAGAATAATTATTGAAAAACACAAGAAAAAAGGTAGGTCGAAATGACTCATGCTAAGGCTTCCAACATTTATGTTAAACAGTGTTACTAAAACAGTTCCCATAATTATGAAAAAAACACCCCTAATTTCATTCGTGGTTATATGTTCTTTTAAAATATAATGAGAGAAAAGTAAAAGAATGATTAGCCCAACGCCTTCTAATGGAGCTATTATATTAATTGGAGCAAAAAATAAAGCAGCCCATTGGATGAACATGTACAAGCTTGTTAAAATAGTTCCAACGACCCATATTCCAGAATTTTTCTTCTTAATCGAGCAATCTTCCTTAAAACCTTCAATTGCATACTTTTGGATTCCTTTCCCTATATCAAGAAAGATATAAGCAATTAATCCAAAAATTAATCCAATGATAATATTTTCATTAGCCATTATAAACACATCTCTTTTAAAGGCAATTTAGCAACTCAATAAATCAATTTCTTTTTCAAACATTTCAGGCATGGTCTCGTCTGGAGTTAGTAGAAAGACAATATCTGCACGCTTTACAGCCTCAGAGATGTTGAATATCTTAAAACCATCCTTCAAGGCCTTTTCTTTGCAAGAATCTTCTTTATTACCAATTATTACATCTTAACCACTGTCTCTTAGGTTAAGTGCTTGAGCCCTTCCTTGATTTCCATACCCTATGATTGCAATTTTCTTACCCTTTATTTTATCTAAATTAGCATTATCTTCAAAATATATGTTTGTTTCAGTTATTTTCAAATTCTTTTTTTTTTGAATTTATTAAATATTTTTAATAATTCTTCACTATATTATAAAAATATATAAAACTTATTTAAATAATAAAAGCAAAATCTAATCTAGAAAAATTAAGAAGTAAATTTCAATTTATAAGTGTTATATACTACCACTCCTACGAAACTAAGGGAACTAAAAACCGTAAACCATTCTATTATTGGAAAATATAAAGGAATAAACACTATAATTAATAAAATAAGGTTAGTAGCAGCTATAACGAAACCATAATATGCAAATGGTTTTAGAAAATTAGGATGTTTTAAAAACGAGAAATTACCCAATATTAGAATTAAAAGGATCAAAATAAAAAAAATTGATCCCCAGAACTGATGTTCTTGCGGAAATTCTTCAGAAAATACCCCAATCATCATTAATGAGATTGCTGAAAAGAATCCTAATATTTGGGTTGCTACCAAAATGGCTTTAACCCTCTTTTCATTAGTATACCACTTATTTAAACCTGCGAAAAATGGGAAGAGAACTATTCCCGTGAAAATACAACCTAAATTATAAAAAATCGCACCCTGAGGGTTATAATTCATCATTGAATTTCCCAAATCACTTAACCAATGGGTTAATGGTGAAAATGGACTTGAAAATAAAGCAAAAGATGTAAATGTAAATATACAATAAATTGCAATAACTGAAATACCTGCAATGCAACTAATCGGCCATTTTAATAGATTCCATTCCATTACTCATACTTCCATTTAATAGAATTTTGTCAAAAAATTATTAAAACACTTTAATTTCATTCTTTGGAAATTTTATTAAATTTTATCTCTTGAACCTCACCAGAATTTTTTTGTATCAAATCTTTTATAATATCTTCAGAGTTTCCGTAATCTTGACTATATGTCATATAACAACTTACATTTTTTCCCTTCATATCCAAATTATTGAGTAAAGCCTTTATAGCTGGAGCAGGTTTTCCACCCCATATAGGACCGCAAATAATTATTTCATTGTAATTTGCAACATCAACATTTATTTTTTTTGCTTTTTTAGCTAACCTTTTTTTACCCATTAAATATTGAAATCCTCTAAAAATACTTCCAGAAGCGAATTCCAGTAAATCATAATTTTCCTTTTCTGCAATTTCCTCTGCAATGTGTCTATTATGACCTAAAAGTGAGAAATAAATTATTATTGAATTCATTTTTTTTCAATAGATCATTATTTTATAGATTTTTTAAACTAATTATCTTGAGTGAAAAACAGATAAAGATATATAAATTACTTCTAGAGACCAATTTTTAGCCCAATACTCAAATCTTATTATGGAAACTTTATATGATTACTTATTATATTAATATCAAAATATTGTGAGTTGAAAAACAATTAATAGCAAACTAAAAGCGATTACTTCACCCCCAAGCCGAGAAGAATTGTCCAATCGCTTGGAAAAGGTAAGAAGTTTAATGCACAAAGAAGGTCTGGATTATTATATCTCCTTCAACCCAGTGAATATTTATTATTTAACTAACTTTGCTAATAAAGTACATGAACGCCCCTTTATTCTTATAATAGCAACAGAGGGAATTCCGAAAATGCTAGTTCCACTATTAGAGAAGGGTCATGTCGAGACGAGATCAAGGTGTGAACTTGAATTTATAAGTTATTATGAGTTCCCAGCGCCTGAAGGGCAAAATTGGTATGATCATTATCGCAACCTTATTGAGGATGATGTGAAAGTAGGAATTGAATCTGCTATGCCTGCTGGGATCGCAGAAAAAACGCCCGGAAAGAAAATTATTATTGATATTATCGATGAGGTCCGTATTATAAAAACAGAATATGAGATCGGGCGTACTGTCCATGCCTGCCGGGTTGTAAATAAGGGTCATAAAAAGTTACTAAAAATTTGCAAACCTAAAATGTTGGAATTTGCATTATATCAAGAGGTCACCAATACAATGACGACCAAGATAGTAACAGATATCCCCAATGCAAACTTCATAATGACCAATACTGCAGGTGCTGTTTGGCCACCGTCCTTTTCTCATGAGCCCCATATCGTTCCGAATATCTTTGCCGAGATGGAAGAAGGAGGACCCCATGTTTCTATAGTATCTGCTCAAGTAGATGGCTATGGTGTGGAAATTGAAAGAACATTCTTTTTAGGTTATGTTCCTGAGAAAGCAAAGGAACCTTTTGAAGTCATGTTTGGAGCAAGAGCTCTCGCCTATGACTTTGTAAAACCAGGAGTTATAATGAGCGAGATTGATAAAAAAGTTCGTAAATTTATCACTGATCGAGGATATGGTGATTATATCATACATCGGACAGGTCATGGTCTAGGAATTACCGGACATGAGGCGCCCTATATTGCAGAAGGATATGATCGGAAACTTAAACCCAATATGGTAATTAGCATTGAACCTGGAATTTATATACCCGGCTTGGGAGGTTTTCGACACTCTGATACCGTATTAATAACGGAGGATGGGTATTTAAAATTGACAAAAGCTCCCGAAAAACTTGAAGACTTGATCATTGAGTAAAAATTAATTTTATTATTTTCTATTCACGTAATTTAAAAAGGCTTTAACGATCATATGAAATTTAGGATCTGAAACAACGGTCCCATGGTCTTTACCTTGAATCTGGAAATGACATGCATCTGGAACTAATTTTGCGATCAATGTTTTATCGCCTGGCAAAAAATCATCAGAACCCATCACGGTCATAACAGGTACTGAAATTTTTTTAAGAACCGCTTTAACCCGTTTCTGAGTCGTAGGTATTTTTTCTGATTCTTGGTCAAAACCTGTCATTACAGCTGCCAATGCATTCAAATCAGCACCCGTTGATTCTGCAAATCTACGAAATTCTTGACCTACTGGATCTTTAACTTGTTCTATACTTTCTGCCTTTAACGCATTTATATAAGAATCATATCTAAGCGTTGTTTGTTCATCATTTGGGGAAGGTAATACAAAACCTCCTAGAATTGCGCAATTAATTCGACTAGGCTCGCTGAGTAACAAATTCAATGTGAGCGAAGAACCCATTGAATAACCAAAGAAATTTGCTCTATGGATCGATAAATGATCCATCAATTTAGAGATATCTTCCATCATTTTTACGCCGTATTGAGCTGGCTCTTTGGGTTTATCACTTTTTCCATGACCTCGACAATCCATCAGAATTAATCGATTCTCATCCTTTAATGCATTTATCCAATTTGTTATTTTCCAATTAAAATCAATATTCGCTGCAAATCCATGAATCATGAATAAATCTGGACCCACTCCTTCAATCTCATAATAGAGCTTAACTCCTTCATTATCAAAATATGGCATGATTAACTAACTTTCTCTTCTCAAATTAGAAATAAATTATATATTAAATTACAATAAATATTATTTAATCCTTTGCTCATTAATTCTAAAAAATTAATATATCATAAGATTGAAATTTAGTGCTTTAATCTGGCGTTATGGAGGTTTTATGTTTTTAATTTTTGCTCTTGGGAAAGTTTTTGAAGATATTCGCGTTCTTTTTGCTCGTGTAATTCCATGATGTATTTTTTCTTTTTCAGCCATTCAGGTCCATCTAATGGATACCAATGTAAAGTAAATGCACTTATACCAATTAATATAGCTGGAAGTATACAAAACGCAACTAAAATGCCAATGATGGCTAGTTCAGATTGAGGTTGTTTAATAGGAATCCCATTTTCTATAATTGGATCAACAAATCCAAATATTGTTAAAAATCCTAGAAACATCCAATTGGCAATAGAAATCGCTGGCTTTGTAACAATTGCATTAACTCCACCATAAATCGCTTCTCGGCGTTTTCCGGTGATTAATTCATCATTATCAATAACATCTCCCATTAAAACAGCATTTGCGATCAATGCTCCGGCGAACCCGAAACCTATGCAAAACATTGGTACTGCTGCCATAGAGGAATTTCGACCAAAAAAAAAATAAATTGTAAAACTGATTGAAATTAGGGATAAACATATGATCATTGTCTTTTTTGAACCCCAAGTGGCTATTTTTTTGAGATTAAATCCCAATCCAAATACAATTCCAATGATAAGAGCAAGCCCAAACAATATTAAATCTTGACCTACGACTACATAGTCGATGTAATAAAGTAAACCTGTTTGTAAAGTAGGGTATATTAACGTAATACAGAAAGAAGGTATCATTAAAATCCAAAAAGGTTTATTCTTTAGTGTTAATCTTAAGCCATCTATAAAGGGTTCATGGGGTTGCATTTGTGCGAACATGTTTTCTTTAATGAAGAATGATGTTATAAAAAGTATTAATGTACAACTGAAACCAATGACAAGTATCACAATACTAAATATTGCGGGGATTCCTTGCTGTCCAGTTAGAAGAATAATTGGAAGCACAATTCCTATTACTATACTTATAAAACCAATTACATTATAATACACCATGAGACTTGCTCGTTCCTTAGCTGTCACGGCAATCTCATTCGGGAGAGAAAAGAAACAGCAACCAACGATAGTAAACATCGTATCTAAAATAAATAATACTAATAAAAAATTAAAAAAAAGAGCTATCTGATTATCTAAAGGAGCAATAGGAAACCAACAAAAAATAAAGGCTAATCCATAAAAAATTGACCCATAACGAATGTAAGGAATGCGCCGCCCTATTTTAGTTCTAGTATTATCGATGAAGTATGACGCGATAGGGTCATTTATTGTGTTCCAAATAGCAAATATTAACCAAGCAATTCCTAAAAGTGTTGCATCCGCACCTAATTTCTGATTATAAAAAAATGTGAGATTTGCAAAAACAAATCCATTAAGAATGTTATTAGCAAATCCTCCAAAACTAAAACTAAGTTTTTCTTTTACTGATACGTGTTCTTCGGGTAGATCTATTTTTTCCATATTTTATTTTCGTTGATAAATTATATAAATATTATATTCTAATTTGGTTTATCTTTTGAATAATAAAATGTCATAAGAATTAATTCAATGCTTGATCTATTAATTCTAAAAGATCAACCATTTTCATATTGGAATTCAATGCTTTTATCGCATCGTCAATATTTCTGAAACAGAAGGGGCAGATGCTTACTAGGTTTTGTGCCCCCGTTTCTTCCGCTTCTTGAACTCTACTCTTCGCAATCTCTAAAGCTAACTCGGGAAACGCTTTTTTAACACCCCCTCCAGCGCCACAGCATTTAGCGTTTTCTTTAATAGTTGCCATTTCTACTAGATTTGCCATTTTTCTTAGTAATTCTCTCGGTTCTTCGTAAAGGGGGGTATCTCCTGAGTTTCTTCCTGTATGACAAGGATCATGGTAAGTTACATTGATTCCTAAATTATTTAATTGAATATTTTTTTCATTTATTATTTTGTATACAAGTTCAATTGTATGAACTACATTAATATCTAAATCTTTAAGTAAATCAGCATAATCTAGTTTTAGGGTCCTATAACAACCTGCGCAACTGGTAATAATCGTTTTAATTCCACTTTTTTGAAACAAATCAAGATTTTTATCACTAACATAATTAAACGCTTTCCGATCTCCTGTTCGCATTGCAACACTACCGCAACACACTTCATTCTCTCCAAAAACGGAAAAATCAACTCCTAATTTTTTAAGAACTTTTGCCGTGTTTATAGCTACTGTTTGAATTTGTGGAGTTAAAGCAGTAGTACACCCAACAAAATATAAGACGTCCGCTTTCTCAGAACTTGCATCTTTTATCTTGAAATCAAGTTTTTCTAGCCAATCATTTTTTTGTTTATTATCCCGTTGATATGGATTTAATAAATCAGTCATTGCTTGATTCATTTCCTTATGTCCATCTAAGGCATAACCTGCATCCACTAATTCTGCTCTTAAAGCTTCATAAAAAGAAGCATTATCTATATCATAAAAACAGGCTTCTGAACAAGCATTACAAGTAGGGCATTGATAAATTACCTCCGCCATATCTTTACTCAATTCTAATTTACCCTGCCAGAGAGAACGGATAATTTGCATTTTCCCTCTACCAAAAAAAGGTTCAAAGCCCGGAGTATGGTCTCTTGCCACACAAACGCCCCATTTTGGAGGGTCTGAGGAAAAATCAGTTGCTTCTCGACAATCCCCGCAAGAGATACATTGCAATATCATTTGCTCCAATTCACTTAAATGTTTATACTTTTCCTTTAAACTTATTTCAGTCATTATTTTACCCTTTATTGCTCATCTCTAATAATATATTTAGTAATATCATCTTTATAACTGTACATGTGGAATTTATTTGGACTTAATAAAAAATTCGGATCTACTGTTTTTTTCATATCCTTAAAAAATTGCGTAAATTCGGGTGAGTAGGCACCTGCTTCGACTATTGATTGTGAAATTGACTCTCCAAGCCAGTAATGCACTGCCCCATATTTCACCTGAGCTCTTAATTTTTTGTGCCACATATTCATCGCAATTGGATGTTGTTCATCCGTATTATCAACACTAAACCCTCCCGCAAACACACAATTTCCATTAGGCAAAAGATGGATGGAAGAAGCAAATAAAGAAAAACTAGATGCTGGAAATTCGCTTCTATATTTATTATCAAACTCAGCACTCAATTTTATTTTTTCTGGAGCTGATGAAATTGGAACTTTATGGCATGTTACGCATGAAATTCTGGGTGGAGCAAGAGAAACAAATTTATTAAAATAATTATAAGAATACTTTAAATTAAACTTCCAATCTTTAGCTAATTCAGCACTTAAATCAATTTCTTGCCATTCAAATTGTCTAGAATCATTCTTCATAATCTCATCAACTTTTTCACGATAAATATCTAAAATTCGTTCATCAAATGCTTCCAAATATACTGAAAAAACAGGTCCCCTTAGTTTTGCTCTTTTAGGCGGTTTTTTTTTTGCTTGAGATGCAAGAAGTCGAACTATAACTAGTGGTGAGATATATAAATCATGCAATCCATCACTAACTTCTTTACGTAACTTATACATTAATTCGAATAGTTTATTATAATCATTTTTAGAAAGCATGTAAGTTCTTAATATTTTTATTGGAGAATTTGGAAATAATCTTAGAAATGCTTTAGTTTTAATACCCATAGTTCCTACATCTCCCATAAAAAGTCCGGTAAAATCCGGAGCGACCCCATATCTACAAAATGGTTTTGCATACTTATTAACCGCTGCTCCCGTTCTTATAATGGTTCCTTTAGGATTGGGCAATACAACTTCAACTCCTAAACAAATGTCCGGAACTAAACCATATTTAGTGGAACCAAATCCTGCAGTGCTATTTGAAAGAGCACCTCCTACAGTTGCAGCATATCCACTTCCTGGACCAAGAACGCCTGTAGTTAAGCCTCTTTTATATAATTCCGAAACTAAAGCACCCCAGGTTACTCCACATTCAACTTCACAATAAAAATCAAATTCATTAATTTCCAAAATTTGATTCATTCTTGTAAGGTCAATAAGAATACCTCCCTCCGAAACAGACCCTCCAACTAGATCAGCACCTCCACCCCTTGGAACCATATGAATTTTGTATTTATTGGCGATTTTTACAATTTCAGAAACTTCTTCCGGTGTTTCAGGTCGAACTATCATATCAGCCCATCTATCAGGAAAAGCAGGATCTACATTTCTTGAATATGACGCTTTCATAAAATCCTTGTCAGTAATAAATTCCGATCCAATGTAATTCTCAATTTCCTTGTATGCATTTAAAATATTAGACATTTTTTAACTATGATTTTCAAATTTAATAATATAAAATTAGAACTTGTGATTTAAATAAGTTTATTTACTCATCAAATATTTAATTCTCGAATAAAATTGAATCTAATTTCCCTATATTTATTTGATTAAAAATTAGTGAAATTTATTATTAGGCGCTTACTCCCTCATAATGATCATTACTCTTAACAAGTGAAGCTTTAACCTTCATTGTTATAAATCCCCTTTCATTTAGAATTAATTATTAAATTAAGGGTTTCTTTCATTTTCCTAGCTTTATAAGAAACAAACTCACCATTGCATATAATACAATAAGTGCCATATGCATTAATCGAATTTTGCTGTGCTTCCTTACAGTCTTTCAACACTTTCTCTTGAAAAGGTATATTTTTAAAATGTGCATATTCTTTTAGTTCCTCAACGATATCATAAACATAAGGACATTGATGAGAATTGAAAATAGTTATCCCTTCGTTATATTCCTTTAAAGTTTCCTCAGATAATGGAAAAAACTTAGGTAAAGGTGCATCGTCTGCAAAAGCTTTAGCATATAATACGTAATTAGGGGTTATCTCATCTACCTTTTCAAATCCATGCTTAAGGAATAATGCTTTTTTAGGCAACCAACCTCCTTTCTCAGCGGTCATAATTACAACACCAAATAATCCTTGCCCTTTTGCATCCTTGAAACATTCTTCTAAGAGTTTTGAACCATGTCCTTTCTTCTTATGCTTACCTACGACCCAAAGGCAATGAATTACCATCCAGCCATCCGCTTGAATTCCACGCCAATTATACTCACCTGGAATGTATTCAATAAAACCTCGTGATGTTAATTTATTAGATTCTTTAACTAAGAGAAGCTTGTATTTTAACCCTTCTTTAAATCGTTCTTTTATCCATTTGGCCTTATTTTGATAGCCCTTTTCCTTGCTTTGCGATTTCTTGCAAAATAACTTATATTCATCCATATTTTCTTCATTAATATCAATTATTTTTGCCATATTTTTTACCTCCTTTTTATCTTAAAAAAAAAAGATTTGAATATTTATTGTGATTCTTCTTCGAAAAATCCTTGTTCAGCTGCCCATTCAGCCGCATCTTCATACCATTCTGGCCACCCTTTAAGCCATGGAGGTATAAAAGCTTCTCTTACTCGATCACAAACAGGGAAATAACCTTTTATATCAATAACAGGCGTTCCATCAAAAGCATCTATAAATGGTATTTTTACTAATCCTTTATCATGATTAACTTCTAAAATATTCACTGCTGTTAAAGCAATGGGGTTTGGGCGAAATTCTGCTCTGGTAGCAAATACACCAGTAACAGGGGGATTTTCACCGTAGGGAGGAGTAACTTGCATAGTATTACGGCTCTCCTTATTATCATTTATATGAGCCCACCAGAAAACCTGTGCATGACTAAAATGCTCTAATTCTTTAAGTGCAGGAATAAAAGGCTTTAAAATTTCAATATAAAATTCTCCATTAATTTGTTTAACATATCCAATTGGATATATATTAAATTCTTCTTTTTTTTCGTTCATGATTTATTTCCTCTAAGTCTGTTTTCTATCATTTTCAATTTTTTTTAAAAATATAAATACAACAAATCAATTTCATATTTAAATATTCACATTTGTTAGGATTTTATTCATTTTTTTTAGGAAGATTTAAATATGAAATATGCCATTACTATATCAGTAATGAAAAGGCTGTGTGTGCTTTGAACAGAGAACCAAAAATAATCGATGAAAAAAGCTATAGACTACTAGGATGCGTTTTTTATGGTGATCCTTTCCATTCTGCGAAGGAATGGACAATAGAAAATGAAATAGGTAAAACTTGGCTGCGTTTTGGGAACCTTTCTAGAAAATATTCAATTTTACTTAAAAAAATTAACGTAAATCCTTATGTGGCATATGAAATACATATAGAACCTGAAGAATACAAGAAAACTAAAAAATATGATGTTTTTGTGGGTATTGAAGTAAAAAATTATGAAGAAGTACCCGTGGAGATGTTTGTTAAAATTCTTCCAAAAACAAGCTATGTGATGTTCATTACTAAAGGCAGAGATTTCAGCGAAGGCGAATATGTTTTTAAAAAGTGGTTACCAAATTCAAATTGCGAGCAAGCATATCCATATATAATTCAATCTTACGATAGAAGACGATTCAAGGCACTCGATGATGAGGAGTCCGAAATTGATTGGTATATTCCAATTAAAGAAAAATAAAGAAAAATATAACCATTAAATTTAATATGATTGAAAAAATAACACCAAATGAATTAAAAGAATCACTTGAACAATCATTCGATGATATTTTAGCTATTATAAAAGCTATGGGAAACCAAAATAGGTTAAAAATTCTCATAACTTTACTTTCTGGAGAAAAATCATTTCAAACTCTTATGAGTGAAACAAATTTGCAAAAAACGGCATTATCAAATCATCTTACATTATTATTCAAAAATAGTTTAATAGAAAAGCCGGATTATGGTAAGTATAAAATAACTCAAGATGGTGTAGAGTTCATTCGAGCAATTCAAGCGGTTTATTATCAATCTGATACCCAAAGGAAAAAAGAACTAGAAATCATACAAGGAAGAAAATTATCTGAAACTTTTCTTGAATCGTTTTTTAAAAGAAAATAATTAATAATTAATTGATTTTTACTGATTTTATTTTAATAAAAAAGATGAAATTAATACCAATCCCACTTTATATACGAATATGGCAAAAATTCATCTGGATCTACTTCTGCGATTTTCTCACCTGGCAACATTGTGTTATCTGTCTTGAGATATAAAGCACCCAGCACCTTAACTACCTCTATTTCGCCCCACGGGTCGTGGGCTGTTGAGTTAAGAGTAATTTCTGCTTCACCCATTTCCATTGATTTAGGACCTACAGCAGTCTCTTGTTTAACCAACCACGGATTATAATCGAAACCAACTTTATTTGGAGCCGGAAAGTATTTAAAATTGTAATTAACAGTATTCTTTTTCCGACCAGGAAGTAAGCCAAGTTCTTTTATAATCTTTGGAGTCTCAGGATCGTTAAATTTTCCCGTTAATTTTACGCGAATTTCGATGTTTTTTACTCCAAGACGCTCGGAGTAAGCATAAACATCCTTATCAGTGCGTTCAAGATAAACATTTGCAATTTTTTTAGGAAACCCAAAAATTTCTCGACCACCTATCATTGCTCTATCGTCAGTCACCGGCATTGCTAAGTAATAATTTCCCATTTCACCATTGAATTCACATCTCAAAATAAGAGCGCCTTCAAAGTAAGGCAGACCCTGATTAGTAGAAGAATAATTTGCGATAAAGGCAAAGGCAATGGGTCTCGAAATGGGTTTAAGTGGAGGTGGAAGTATTTTCTCGATAATTTCTGGTTTAGTCTCCCATAAAACTGTTATCATTTCCGCATCTTTGAAAATAGTCGTTCTCAATTCTTTTCTTTTTTTCTCAATCTCTTCTAAAGACCTTTTAAAACTCATAATAAATCAACCTTATAAATTACAAATAGAATTTCCCTTTTATTATTCCTCATCTTTGACGATATATTTTGTAATATCATCTTCATAACTGTGAAAATGGAACTTCTCTGGACTCAACAAAAAATTTGGATCCACAGTTCTCTTCATATCCTTAAAAAATTGGATAAATTCCGGTGTGTAAGCACCAGCCTCAACTATCGACTGCGAAATTGCCTCTCCAAGCCAATAATGAACTCCACCATATTTTACTTGATGCCTTAATTTCTTATGCCACATATTCATCGCAATCTGGCGTTGTTCCTCAATATTGTCTGCATTAAAACCGCCTACAAAAACACAATTTCCGTTAGGTAATAGAAATATACATGTGGCAAATAAAGATATACTTCCAGGTGGAAATTCAGCCCGATACTTTGCATCAAATTGAGTGCTTAATTTAACTATTTCTGGTATAGATGAAATTGGAACTTTATGACAAGTTGTGCAGGATATCTTTGGTGGTTGAATAGAAATGTATTGATTAAAATAATTATAGGCAAACTTTAAATTGAACTCCCAATCCTTTGATAATGGCTGGCTTAAATCAATTTCCTGCCATTCAAATGGTCTGGCATCATCTTTCATAATCTCATCAACTTTTTCTTGATAAACATCCAAGATTCGCTGATCAAATGCCTCCAACCCAACCATAAAGACAGAACCTCTTATTTTAGGTCTTGTGGGAGGTTTTTGCTGTGCCATACCCTCCATAAATTTAACCACAGTAAATGGTACAAGAATTAAATCATGTAATCCATCATTAACTTCTTTTCGCAATCTGTACATTATTTCGAATACTTTATTATAATCATTCTTGTTAAGGATATAATGTCGCTGAGATTTGAATGGAGCATCCGGAAATATTTTTAAAAATGCTTTAGTCTTAATCCCCATGGTTCCCACATCCCCCATAAAAAGACCCGTGAAATCCGGTGCAACTCCATACCGGCAAAATGGCTTTGCATATTTACTTGCGGCTGCCCCTGTTCTCAAAATAGTTCCCTGTGGGTTTGGTAATACAACCTCAACTCCCAAACATATATCAGGAACTAAACCATATTTTGTCGAACCAAACCCCGCTGTGCTATTAGAAAGACCGCCCCCGATGGTCGCTGAGTAACCGCTTCCAGGTCCCAGAACTCCCGTTGTTAGACCTTTCTTTTGCAATTCTGAAACCAAAATGCCCCAAGTTATTCCACACTCAACCTCACAATAATAATCTATTTCATTAATCTCCAAAATCTGATTCATTCTCGTAAGATCCATCAGAATTCCTCCCTCGGTGACTGACCCCCCAACCAAGTCAGCGCCACCGCCCCTCGGAACCATGTGAATCTTGTATTTGTTCGCAATCTTGATAATTTCTGATACTTCCTCCGTTGATTGCGGTCTTACAATCATATCTGCCCATCTATCGGGAAAAGCGGGGTCAACATTTCTCGAATATGCTGCTTTCATGAAATCCTTATCAGTAATATAATCCGAGCCAATAATTTTTTCTATCTCAACATACACTTCCTTAACTTTGGACATTTTTTTACCACATGTTTTCCCTAACTAGCTTTAAATAAAACAACTGCAATTTATATACAATAGTGTGAAATTTAATAAAAAATTTTATCATACTATTAGTATAATTAAAACTAAATTAAATCTTGTAAAAAAAATAAATAATAATAAGAGGGAACAAACAATGGCAACCGAAATTTTAAAAGGGCTTAAAATAATATTTCTCCTTCAATTTATCACAATGACATTCTTTGGGATTTTTTTCTTTTTTTTCATTGAAGCATATGTAGTACTTTTTAGTTGGCCATATTTAGACCCAATCGCTGGACATTATATTGGTGCATTCTCATTAGGAATCGCAGTTTTAGCCATATTAGCTTATAGAGAAACAGAATGGGATAGAATAGAGCTTTTAGTTATTTTTCATATCGTCTGGATTCTTTTAGGCTTAATTGCAATGATATGGGGACTTGTCACGGATTTCACTTTTGCTGGTACGTTTAATTCAATTTTACTTGTATTCTTTCTCGTAGCTTTTACATATTTCTATTTGCAACAGAGAAAGTAGCTTAATTAAAACGAGCATCTTAAGAAACCCCAACACGAGAATATTAAAATCTAAAACTTTTTTTTTATTCCAACTACAATTCCTATTAATATTGATCCTAAAACTCCAAATATTGTGGCTCTATTAATATTTAAAGTAAAAAGAAACCAAGCTGACAAAAGAACAGAGAAAGTTCCAGCTATTAAAATCGCTTGTAATAGATGAAAAGGATCGAAATCTGGGAAATTGGTACTTACAAAAATATCTGCAAAATAAGTATTCCAAGCAAGAGAAATAAAAGAAATAAAAACATAAAGTATCCTAATTATACGCGGAGTTTTACTTTTAATTTTAATACACCTTTCCTAAATTTTTTTTCTCTTCGATTTAAAATTATTACCTATTTTACCTTGAATTATAAACCTAACACTTTTGCAGCATTCTCTCCAAGAATTTTATTCTTCTCCTCATCAGTAAATTCAGGCAGCCCCATTAATTGGAGCGGAGGAGGTAATTTCATTTTCTTAATTCCCCTTACCCATTTTTTAAGTGAAAGTATAGGGGTAAATAAAGGCCAATCTGTGCCAAATAGAATTTTTTCTATTCCGCATGAAAGCTTAGCTTGCACGAGAGTCTGAAAAAAAGCAAATGGAACCATTTTAAAAGTTGGTTCCCATGCAGAAATATCAAGATATACATTTGGATTTTTTGTAGCCACTGATATTGCCTCATCTGTCCATGGCTTTCCCATATGTGCCATAATAAATTTAATTTTAGGAAAATCAATTGCAATTTTATCTATATAGACCGGTCTACAATATTTCAAATATGTTCTAGGAGGGCCTTCTCCCGTATGACAAAATATTACAGCCCCAAGTTCCTCCACCCGTTCATAAAAAGGGTAATACTTCATATCATCAGGATAAAACCCAGTTAAAGGCCATAATTTGACTCCACGAAATCCTAATTCTTCAATACACCTCTCTAATTCTTGAATTGCTTCTTTACCCCTCCTAGGATCAATACCAGCAAATCCAATTAATCTATCAGGATATTCATTGAACATCTCTGCGACCATATCATTATACTCCCTATAACTTACTTTCCCCCTAAAAAGATACTGATAATCCAAAGCAACAATCACCGCCTTATCTATCCCAGCTTCATCCATTTCTTCAACCAATCTCTCAGGAGTTCCATTTAATATTAAATTTGGATCAAAATCGTGCTGCTTTGCAATCGAAACTATAACTTCTCGTAGTTCTTTAGACAAGGACTCCTCATCCCACACATGACAATGACCATCAATTATCACAATTTCCACCTTAAAATTTTATAAACATTCGATTTAAATTTATGATTCAATATTTCCTCAAACAAATAAAAATATATTGATCATTGAGCTTTTCATTGAAAATCTAACTATTTTTAATCAGAAATTAAATTTAATTAGGTATAAGATTATTTAAAAAAAAAATCATTCTATCTAATTTCACCCATTCCTTGTTTGATTACCTGGCTAAGAATTGTAGGTCTTGTTTAGTCCAACTTTAGCAATTTTTTTTCTATAAATCTTTATTTACAATATTCTTACTCGTAATTTTCTTCTTATATTATATAAATATCTTTTTAATTAACTATTATTTAATTAAGAATTATGAGTTACTGGTATGCTTTTTTCGTTATCATTGGAATTATTTCTATTTTAATTCTGATATTTGGCTTACCTCGAAAAAAGAGTACCAGACAACCAAATATAGAAGGTCTTGATAATCCAGAAGTTGCTAAAGCATTCGAAAAAATGACAAATTTTCTTCCCTTTAAACTCTTACGCCGAAAAGTAATATCTCGATTGAAAAAATTTAACCCAAGCGGAAAGTTGGTGGATATAGGTTGCGGTTCTGGAAATTTAATTATCCAAATTGCAGAAAAACTTCCAAAGCTTAATTTAATTGGAGTTGATATTTCCTCTGAAATACTCGAACTTGCAAAAAAACGAGCAATTGAGAAAAAGGTGGATAATAAAGTTGAATTTAAAAACGGAACT
The DNA here is from genome assembly GCA_030606485.1 of Promethearchaeota archaeon. Classification (GTDB taxonomy): domain Archaea; phylum Asgardarchaeota; class Lokiarchaeia; order Sigyniarchaeales; family SOKP01; genus 6H3-1. Next base: position 37,180 of record JAUWGH010000011.1, read on the forward strand.
GTAGAAAATTTGCCTTTTCCAAATAATTCAATCGATTTTATAATAAGTACTTTCTCACTTCATCATTGGGTGAATCCCATTAAAGCGTTTAAAGAACTTTATCGCATTTTGAAAGAAAGTGGAACCTTTTTAATCTTTGATTTTCGCCGAGATTCACGAAAATTTTTTTATGGCTTTTTAACTTTTATTACTAAAGTGGTTGTTCCTAAAGCATTAAAAAATATTAATGAGCCTTTAGGTTCAATTCAGGCAAGCTATACTCCTGATGAAGTGCTCCAATTCTTCTCTCAATTTTTTTTCCCGAATACTGAAATTAAACTGTTTCTCGCTTGGATGTTTATTAGTAGCAAAAAGTAAAATTAAAATTGTTCAAAAATACGAAATACGATATTATTGAACAAAAAGGGGATATATCATAATTAAATTTAATTCATTCAGTAGGGTATAAATGAACTATTTAAAATAGATCCATTCTTTGAGCTTATTAAGGAAGTCTATTTATTAAAATTAACAAAAAAAATACAATATTAAGAATAGTATTCATTATTCAAACAATTCGCTTTATAAATAAAAGAAAGTCTGAAATTAATCGATAATTTCTTGTGTTTTAAATAGGAGAATAAGTGGAAGATGTACATTTTGTTTTTTATTTGTATATTAAGTCTAATTTCTATGGCACCCATTCATTTTTTATCTGTTGAGCATCTAAAGCTTCAAGAAAAATATGGAAAACAAAAAGGAACTAAAATTGCCAAAATTTTTGGAATAATTTCAGGATGGGGCTTCTTCATATTTTTAATTGGAACCTGGATTTTACCTCAACCCAGATTTGTTATCCCAATTTTTCAAAATATTTCAATCTTAATTCCAATTATCAATTTCTTAATTCACTTATTCCATCTAATAGTTTCTATGCCCTTCTTAATATTTGGTGCTTGGCTTGGAATTGCAGGCGTAAAAGAAATAACCCTTAAAGTAGCAGAAACACATCAACCCAAAAAAATTATTACTACTGGGATTTATTCTATTATTAGACATCCGCAATATTTCGGTGCAATATTAGCACACGTGGGTATTTCTATTTTGTTATCTTCGTTATATTCATTACTTTCCACTCCTTTAATAATCATATTTAATTATCTCATCTCATGGAAAGAAGAAAAAGAGTTGATTAAAGAATTTGGCAAGGATTATGAGGATTATAAGAAAAATGTCCCAATGTTAATTCCAAAATTAAGAAGATAATGATATTTAAATGGGCTTTTAATCAATAACTAAAAAACGAGACTTTAATCGGTATAGATAAAGTTCTAAAGAAAACTTTTTTAAGAGCTCCTATTATTTAACTTATCATTAAGTTAGATTTCCCATTTTTAAATATTTTAAAATTAAAGAATTTGGTGATATTTTGAGTCTTGATAATGCGTTTGACCTGTTATTTGTAATTATTGCAATTACTTTTAATCTTTTAATTATTGGCATTTTTATCGCTGGAAAGAGGAAGCAGGATAAACTGAGGAGATGGTTTGGGATTGTATTTGTTTGTTTAACAATACCATTGATCATCGTTTTCATTAATTATTTGATCATCGGGCAAGAATTGTGGATTATTATATGTTTGGTGATTATTTTATTATACTTATTCTTAGAATTATTACTCGATTTAATATTAAAATACGATTTTAGGAAAAAACCGATAACCCACGTTCCATACATCATACTATTTTATATCGTATCTTTTAGCTTGATTGGGATTACGTTTTATATTGATGAAATCAGTGGATGGATTGTCTCAATTACATTCTGGGCTGTTTTGGCAAGTTTGATTTATAATTTAGCTGGTCGAAAAAAGAAAGATAATGAATAAGTAACTCCCTTTTTCTTCCAAGTTAGTATTTAATATCCAATTTTAATATTTAATTTATAATACATAAGAGAAAAGATTATAAACATAATTAGTAATACTTAATAATAAAAAATAAATCTCCTTTTAATTTAAAGAGGAATATAAAATGTCATCCGAAATTAAAATTGACCCTTTTGCCGCGTTGATATTAGTACTTAGTGTTGTCGGGATAATTCTAATAGCAGCTTTTAGTTTTGCAGGTTTTTTTTTACCTAGTTATGGAAATAGATATTCTTGCTTGGGTTGTGAATATTGGACACCCGGTGATTTAGCAGCACAAGTCATTATGATAATACTATTAATAATACAAATAGTTGTGGCCTTAAATGACCTGCTCCCCAAAAAATTCATAGAAATGGATCTAGAGATATTTGGCATACTTCTTGCAGGTTTAACAATCCTTCTTGCCATCATAGGGATTGCTTCATTTGGAATAGCTTATGAGGCATATATATGGTGGCCTGAGACTGGATTTTACGGCGGTATTATAGCGGGAATACTCAACACAATCTTGTTTTTCTTAAAATATAAAAATAAGTAATTTATCATTTTTTTTCTTTTTTGCCATTATTTTTTTCCACCCATCTTTCGCATAAATAAATAGGTAAGAGTTATAAACATAATCAATAAACTTAAGAAAGAACTACCAACTAATATGGTTGATCCAGTTGAATTAACTAAAATTGTTGAGACAAAAGTATGCAGGAGTAGTTCGAGAAAGTATTATAGATTCCGTAAAACAAGTTTCTATGGAGGTTGCGCCACTGCTGATTGCTTAGGTTGCAATCTGAGATGTGCCTATTGCTGGGCTCAAAAAAAAGTTTGGACTCCTGAAAAATTCGGTAAGTTTTATACACCGAGAGAAGTTAGTGAAAAATTAATTAAAATGAATTACGCATTAGTGAGAGTGAGTGGTGGAGAACCGACAATTTGCAAGAAACATTTGCTTGAACTTATAAGTTTATTTCCAGAAAATAAATTATTCATTCTTGAAACCAATGGAATATTATTAGATGAAGATTATATTGAGGAATTAAGCAATTTTAAGAATATTTATGTTAGAATTTCTTTAAAAGGAGTTGATGAGAAAACCTTTAAACAAATTACCGGTGCGGATGGTGAAATTTTCAAAAACCAGCTAAATGCGTTGGAATTACTTAAGAAATATAGAATTAAAAGCAGAGCCGCTATTCTTGTTGATTTATTTTCTGAGAAACAAATTGAAAGTTTAGGAATTCCCGACTTGGAATATGAGACTCTGATATCATATCCTTTTGTAATGAAGAGTTTGAAAAAAAAAGGAATTAAATTAGCAAGAAAATAACTTTTAGAATATCTTGTAAGTTTTTATCTTCTTTTTTCCACTTTTAAACTTTAGCTGCATTCTTTGCAATCGCATCCACAATTTGTGGCCAAGTTTCAGGTGGCAAGCTATGTCCCATGCCATTGATAATTAGCAATTCTGCACCATATATTGCTTCTGCGGTATCTATCCCACCTTCAACGGGTACAAGTAGATCATCTCCTCCGTGAATTACAAGTGTTGGTACTTTTATTGATGCCAATGTTGACCTCCGATTACCACTTGCAAGAACCGCAGCTAATTGACGTGCGAAACCCTGCGGATAGAAACTACGGTCATACGCTCTTGTTGCCATTTTTCGCCTTCTTTTTTCATCGAAAGGAAAGCCAGTACCATAAAGAATCCGCCAACGTTTTACAGATTCCTCAATATAAGCCTCACGTTCAGTTGGCGCAGGTGTCATGACTACTTTCATTGCCTCTTGTTTTGGCTGTAGAAGGTCAAAATTTCCGGTAGATCCCATAATAGAAGTAAGACTTAAAACTCGGGAGGGATATCGAACCGCTATAACTTGAACAATCATTGCACCCATCGAAGCACCACAAATATGGGCTTCATCAATCTTAAGAGCATCTAGAAGACCAATTGCATCATCAGCCATATCTTCCAAAGTATAAGGAAATTCAATTTTTTCACCCCGTTGAGCCCCTATGACTAATTTCATTATATCTGGCACACCTATTTCTTCAAATTTAGTTGATAAACCAACATCTCGATTATCGAATCGAATCACATAAAAACCATGATTTACAAGTAGTTCGCAGAATTCCTCTTCCCAAGAAATCATTTGAGAGCCAAGCCCCCTAATTAGAAGTAATGGATTAGATAAGGGATCTCCAAACGTGTCATACTCAATCTCGATATTATTAGCAATTATTTTAGGCATATTTATTCCCTTTTTAAATTACAACGGTTTATTATAAATTTTTATTAAATTAAAATTTCCTCTTATAAAGTAAAATAAATTCTTTAAATGGAATCAAATATTTCTTCCATAATAATAGTTATTCCATTTCTTTTCAATAAAGCAGTCGTTACGCCATCGCCGTTAATAATTTTACCAGTAAAAGTGCCATCATAGATTTTCCCACAGCCGCACGCGGGACTTTCCTGTTTAGCAATAAATTCCTTTACACCAAGCAATCTTATGATTTTTAATACTTCATAAGCGCCCCGAATAAATTGTTCGGTAACGTCAGCACCTTCCTTATTAATAACTCGACATTGATTATCTAACACATCCTCACCCGAATGCCTATGAATTTCTTGCGACGGTCGAGGAGTCGGCAAACCCCCTAACTGTTCAGGACAAACGGGTATCAAAATTTCCTTCTTTAATAAAGCAATAACCTTTTCATTCTTTCGATCCTTACCGTCCCAAGCACATTTCATCCCCAATAAACACGCACTACATAGCTTCATTTTACACTCATTTTTTCCTTTTGTACCATTGTTTAATCTATTATTATAAAAATTTTTAACTTCTAATATATTAAGCGGATGAAAATTATAAATTTAAGAGATATTTTTGAGAAAATTACTAAATTTGAATTAGTTCGAAAAAATTTAAATACTCTTATATCGTATTGAGATTGAAGTTAAAAAAATTATCTATTAAGCAACTTACAAGGTCGTGATTTAATGAGTATTGATTGGAATTCAGTAGAGGCTAAACCAGATAAGTCCCATAAAGTTATTGGACAGGCTCTTTTAGATTTGCGTGCAAAAGTTAATAGTTTAGAAAAACAGTTGGCAATCAACCGAACAGAGCTGGAAAAAACTACTAATGAATTAAATGCCACCAAGACAAAATTAACTACCACAGAAACTGACTTGAGCACAATTAAAGAGGAAAAAGAAAATATTGATAAGAAATTTACAGATCTTGAATCAACCAAATCCGCTTTAGAGAATGAATTAAATGATGGAAAAGCGAAAATTACTGAGTTAGAAGAAAAACTAAATACCTCTGCGGCAACCAACACTGAACTACTAAAAAAAATTGAAAACCTTGAAGCCGATTTAACTACAAAAACAAATAAAATCCAAACCCTTGAATCTGAAATTCCCTCAAAACAAGAAAAAATTAATGAATTAACCAACACTTTAAGTGAAAAAGAAAGCCAATTAGAAGAATTAAAATCATCTCTTGCCGAAAAAGAACAGACATTGAGTCAAATTACTGCCCAATTGGAAGAAACGAAGTCAGAATTGAGTGCATTTAAACTCCCTGAGATTGGCCCCGTTGAACCATTTCGGAGAGAAGAGAGAGTGATATGCCCTATGTGTAGTGGAACTGCTATAAAAGAAATAGACGACAAAACCAAAATTTTATATTATTCAGGAACCAAAGCCATTTACGCAAAGAAAAAAATATGCAAAAAATGCGGATACGAATTCTAAGAAATGAAACTCTAATAAAGTCTATAATAAAACCAATTACCCACTAACCAAGTCAATCCCTCTACACCTAGGAACTATATGAATCTCTTATTTATTTGTTATCATAACAATTTCAGTAACTTCTTCAGTTGGTTGCGGCCTTATAAGTACGTGGGCCCATCTATCAGAAAAAGCGGGATTAACATTTCTTGAATATGGAGTCTTCATAAAACCTTTATTTGTAATTCTAAAAATTGTTGTAATGGAAAAAAAATTAAAAAGCATATTAATTTAATTTTCTTATTCTTACTATAGAACAAACGGGTCAAAATATAAATAAAAATTCAATAAAAACTTAAAAGTGGAGCAATTGGATTCCTTAGGATTAGTAATTAAAGATGAATTATTGCGATTTTTAGAAAAAGAATTTGAAAGTAGCAAGCTTAACCTTCTTCCTGAGAAATATAAGGGTGGAAAAATATTTTCTCATCCATTAATAGGCGTTGCTCAAGGTAATGATCCTATTTTTCAAAAGTTCAAAGAAGTTGTAGGTCCGGAACATCTAACACCTCTAGAAATGTGGGTAGGAAGTGGTCAAGATCAATTGTCAGCGTCTGACCTTTATGTAGTATCTATGGTGTTTCCTTTTACTGATAAGATTCGCAGGGAAAGTAATAATCCAATTGTATTGCCTCGAATAACATTACCAGCTGAAACTTATTCTGTTGCTAGAAATTATGGTAATGTATTCAAAAGGGATATAATGAAGCAAACAATTAATTTTTTAAAGGAAAAAGGTTATAATGCCGTATCTGGGATGTCCTGTGATGCTTATTCAGTTATTTTGAAAGGAAAATTTTATTCTACTTGGTCTGAAAGATATATTGCTTTTGCTGCGGGATTAGGAACCTTCGGTTTGCATGAAGGACTAATTACTGAAGTAGGGTGTAATATTCGATTAGCCTCAGTGGTCACTAATGCCCCAATTAAAGTTTCTCGAAGAAAGAGTGATGAACCTTACTCAAATTGTTTATATTATGCAAAAGGAACTTGCAAAGAATGTGCGAAAAAGTGCCCTGCAAATGCGATTACAGAAAAAGGACATAATAAAACAAAATGTAATAAATATCGCTGGAAGGTTGCAAGAAAAATGATACCACGTCTTGGTTCAATTCTGAAGCCTGATTCCCGCCGTATTAACTGGAAATTAAAAGAAGATATTTTCCTTGTAGGTTGTGAATTTTGTCAATTTGGAGTCCAATGTACGGATAAAAACCCTATGGTCAGTGACTACTTAGATTTTGATTGAGATTGATGCTTAAACCAGGTTACTACTGATTCAACCGTCTTCTCAAAAGCTTTGGGATCTGTAAGTTTATGATCTGCTCCTTCGATAACAATAAGCTCCTTAGGCTCTTTAGCCAATTCGAAAAGGCGGTGAACCCCCGCCAAATCTATTCCTTCATCTGCATCTCCTGCAATTATAAGCAGTGGACGGGGAGCAATACTTAAAACCTCCCGAATAGGATTTAACTTTTTCGAATCCTCCAGCATACTTTCAAGGATTTCTTTGCTAATATCTGGATCACTCAATCCATGCATTTCGTCTGGTGAATTTTGCACCAAGTCTTCTACAGCGAGTTGAATAAGGGGGGAACGAGCAAATGCAAGCGTGTCATACACAGGTGCCCGAAGGCATACCACACTAATTCGATTATCGCGAACCGCAGCCAACACAGCTACAGCTCCACCATAACTAGCCCCATATACTCCAATCCAGTTTTTAACTGAGTAATCAGACTCTAGCAGATGAGAAACAGCATTTCGGGCGTCTTTAACTTCTCGGGCAAGACTGAAATATCCTTCACTCCGACGGAATCCCCTAAAATCAAACGTTAAAACTAGGAAACCGGCTTCCGCTAGTCGAGAGGCTATACCATGCACTTGATCAGGAGACCCTGGAAGCCCATGAAATTTACATATCCCCGGAAATGGTCCATCGCCCTCTGGAACTAAAAAGTTTCCCCTCAGCAACTGCCCCTCTGAATGAAATTCGGTTGGAATAAGACGGAAATTCGACAATTAGTTTTCACTCTTCAAATTTTGTTCTCATATGATTGAGAGAATCCTATTAATTATTGATAAATTTTACTATAAATTTGTATTTGCTTATCTTTTTATAATAATTTCCTTTTTGGTTTCATTTTTCTCTATATAACAACTTTCGCAAATACCTTGACAAACATTTATAATTTTAATTTCAAATCTTTTACTATGTCAGAAACATCCAAAAAATTTTCAACCCCAGTATCAATAGCATTAATTATTCTTGGCGATCACTCCTATCAATTTGCGTTTGGTATTCAAATTTTTGCACACTCATTATAATTTTATTTTTAACAGTCTAATATTTATAAGATGTAGATTTAAATTTTTGCCACTTTTTATTACACTTCTATAGATTGCTTTTTTATAAGTATCTTCCATAGGTATCATTATCTATATTTATTCATTCTATGGTAAAGTAAATTATTTTACAGAAATATATATAAATTCGAGTGGGTTTATTTATAAACGTAATAAAATAACACAAAAAAAAGGGTGTGAAAATGCCAAAATTTATTGTAATTCATACAATACCGAAAAAACAAATTGAACAAATGGCCGAAATTCCTCCTGAGAAAAATACCATGATTATTAATGCGAGAAAAAATCAAAATTTTGATGCCTATTGGGTTAGAAGCTGGGTGGTTCCAGATCAAGATAAGTTATATTGTGAATGGAATGCTAAAGATGAAGAATCAATCCGAAAAGCATGGGAGAGTGTGAAAGGAATTGGAATTGACTCCATCAATGAAATGCAAATAATAGACGCAGAAGATTATAGGTAAAAATGATTTTATCTTAAATAATAATAAAAATTTTTTTTAAAAATTTCTTTTTTGTTTTTTATATTTCTCTACATAACAACTTTCGCAAATATCTTGACAAACCTTTATAATATTAATTTTCAAATCTTTAACTATGTCAAAAACATCCAAAAAATTTTCAACCCCAGTATTAATTGCCATAATTATTTTTGCCGATGTAATGCAAGCGTTGCCTTTGATACTCCTCTCTGGAAACTTTCTCTGGATTGAAATGTGGATTTATCTATTAATATTTACCATTTTCATGACTTATTCTATGTTTTGGTTAAGAAAAAACAACCCCCAATTACTTGAAAGTAGAACCTCAATGAAAGGGTCGTCGGGTTCAGATAAAATCATTCTGTCTTTACTCGGCGTTGTGTGTATTGTTTATTTTTTTGTAGTTAGTCTAGACGGTGGAAGATTTCATTGGTCATTGGTTCCAGTCTTAGTAAAAATACTTGGATTCATTGGTGTAGCTCTTGGGTTAATTATTATATTTCTAGTTATGAAAGAAAATGCTTACGCTTCAAAAGTTCTGAGAATAGATAAAGAGGGAGGACAAAAAGTAATTACTACGGGACCATATGCTGTTGTGCGACATCCAATGTATACCGGGTTTATATTAATGTTTTCTGGATTAACCATCGCATTGGGCTCCCTTTTTGGTCTTATTCCAACAGCAATATTAGCCATCTTAATAATAATACGAATTCCTCTTGAAGAAAAACTATTACACGAAGGACTCGAAGGATATACTGAATACACAGAGAAAGTAAAATGTAGATTAATTCCAAAGATTTGGTAGAATATTAGTAAAGGGGGTTTTAATGTAATGGCAAATAATATAAATTACAATTTTTTTTTAATATTCTCTATTTACAATTGGGTTATTTATCAGATTTAATAAGTTTTTTCCTACTTTAGGATTGGCAAGACTAATTGACCCAGAAGGAGGATTCATAGGAAAGTACAGCCCTTTAGATAAGTAATGCCCAAAATTCCTTAACAGTTTCAGCTACTTACTTGAAATCAAAAAATAAGTATCAATTTTAGATAATACTCCCGTAGACTAATTGATGGATGTAAGTAAGTAAAAAAAGGGATTTATAAGACAAAACATTTCTATTCTATTTTAGAAATTAACTTTCAGAATAAACCAATTTTGTTTAATTAAATTTGTTTCATAACATTTTAATCATTTTATTCTTTATTGGATTACACAAGGGCTTTAATGATGGAAAAGTTTCGGTTATTAAACCAGCTTTATTATTGATATTTATTTTTATTTTTTCAAGACTTTCCTTTTCTCATCGTCTTTTTTCTTCTTTTTTCTTTTCAGCTTCTAGTCACTTCTCTTTTATTTCTAATAACTCCCACACTTTTACCATTTTATCATATGATCCGCTGACTATGTAGTTTCCATCTGGAGAAACCGCAACCGAAAATACATCAGCTTTATGCCCCCTAAGAGTGCGAATGAGCCTTCCCGTTCCTAATTCCCACACTTTTACCGTTATGTCCACTGGCCCTGCTCCGCTGACTATGTAGTTTCCATCGGGAGAAACCGCAACCGATAACACCTCATCTTCATGCCCTTCAAGAGTGCGAACGAGCATTCCCGTCCCTAACTCCCACACTTTTACCATTTTGTCCCATGATCCGCTGACTATGTAGTTTCCATCGGGAGAGACCGCAACCGAACTCACATCAGCTTTATGCCCTTTAAGAGTGCGAATGAGTCTTCCCGTCCCTAATTCCCACACTTTTATCGTTTTATCAACTGATCCACTGACTATGTAGTTTCCATCGGGAGAGACCGCAACCGAATCCACAGGACTTTCATCCTCTTTAAGAGTGCGAACGAGCCTTCCCGTCCCTAATTCCCACACTTTTACCGTTGCGTCCAATGATCCGCTGACCATGTAATTTCCATCAGGAGAGACCGCAACCGAATTCGCCCAACTTTCATGCCCTTCAAGAGTGCGAACGAGCCTTCCCGTTCTTAATTCCCATACTTTTATCTTTTTGTCAGATGATCCGCTGACTATGTAGATTCCATCGGGAGAGACCGCAACCGAATACACACCACCTTCATGCCCTTTAAGAGTGCGAACGAGCATTCCCGTCCCTAATCTCCACACCTTTATCGTTTTATCAACTGATCCACTGACTATGTAGTTTCCATCGGGAGAGACCACAACCGACAACACAGTACCTTCATGCCCTTTAAGGGTGCGAATAGACAGTTCCATTATTTTTCCCTTTATATCTTAAAACATTAATTAAATTAAATTAGAAAAAATATAATTCTAAACATGTACTCTTTCAATAGAATTAATACTTTAGATACTTATAAAGTTTATAACATTCTATTTACTTATCATTTTACCTTGAAGTTGCAGAATTATTTAATCCCAATTACAAATTTAATTTCTTTTGTTAATTCTTATGGATATATTTAAATATTTTTTTGTTGAGTTAGAATATTTTAGCAATGTTTCAGAAAATTTTTGCAAATGCAAGAGACAATATTCAGAATATACTGAATACACAGAGAAAGTAAAATATAGATTAATTCCACAGATTTCCGTAGAATATTAAAAAAATCTTTCATTATTTAATTTGCGGGGCTTAATATACAAAAGAATTGACATATTATCCATTTTGTGGTTCTTACTAAAAAAATTCAGATAACCTAAGTTCTGTTGCATCTTCACCATCCAAATTAGGTCCTGGAAAGAGAAAAGGGGAAAGTCCAGCTCCCAATCCAGCTCCTAAACGAGGATATCTGATTGTTGATAGAACTAATATTCGATTTTTGCCCGCAGCCATTATGAGGATTAAGCCATTATCTCCCTCAATCATAATTCTCTTTAGATTTCCACGAACAACCTCTAAAACCCCACGTTCTCCTAATGAAAATATCGCAGCGGTCATAGCGGCAATTTTTGTATCATCGATCGCCTCGGGAAAAACACTTACAATAAGGGACCCCTCTATTGAAACAATTGCTCCAGCCTCAACGTCAGGATTGGACTTAACCAATCTTTTTAATTCTCGCTTAAGTGATTTTAAATCATCCATTAATTTCTCATTGGATCATTATTTCTCAAATTTATATAAAAATAAATTTAGAAGATAAGTTATTTAATAATTGTGATAGGAACTAAATAAAATTTATTAATGTTTTATTCAATCTTATTTCCGCAATTTTTCGGATCTTTTTATCTTTCTAGAGACTTTAATATCTTTTAGCAAAATTCTCAATATCATATTTCATTCAGTACTATCTTTTTCTTTATTGCTCAATTTCTTTCGAAGTTTTTATTAAGTTATCTATACCCAACCATGTTGGATGTGTAAAGTGATGTAGCGTAATTATTGGTTCCTTTCTTGCTTTAAATATGATTTCTACAATTTTTGCATAGTGATCAACAACCTCATAATCATTCTGATCTGATTAAAGAAAGTCGGGATAATTGAAAAATTTGGAGGATAAAATTATACAAAAAATATTAAAATATTAATTTCATTTCCATTAGACAAAAAATACTTAACAAAAATGTAAGGTTTATATATTAAAAGATTTTATAGTTCTTTACTTCAAAATATAATTTTAATAAAAATATAATAAGAAAGGTAAAAATTATGCCATATGTTGTTATAAAGACTTGGTTTCCAACTAATAAAGCAAATGAAGTTGCAAAAATATATATTGAAGAGCGTAAGAAATATCCTTTTGATAGATCTCTAGGAAAAGAAGTTGTAACTGCTGTTTCGACAGATGAAAATGGTATAATATCCATGGGTGTTATAGATGTAAAAGAAGGCAAACTTGAAGAAACTCTAGCCCGAGATAATAACATTTTTGTAATGTACCTTAACATCGAAGGATATAACCGTAAGCAGGAAGTTTGGTCGACTGCTGTAGAAGCCTTGACATTATTAGGAATGAAAGCGCCAGAATAATTATTTAATATCTAATTTCTTTTTTTTCTTTATCTTTTCCTAATTTATTAGATTTTTTTAAAAAAATTTTTAAGATTTCAAAATTGAACTTTATTTTTTTATAAATTTAATTTCAAAAGCAGCTAATAATTTTTTATAAAAAACAATAAATTTACCTAGACCAATAAATATATTTCCACTTTCTATCGAGCATTAACTTTGTTAGCTAAATAATTATTTTTTTGGTTTCATATTTCCCTACATAACAACTTTCGCAAATATATTGGAAAACATTTATAATTTTAATTTTCAAATCTTTAACTATGTCAAAAATATCCAAAAAATTTTCATCCCCAGTAATGAAGGGTTCGCCGAGGGCAGGTAAAATCATTCTGTCTTTACTCATTGTTGTGGCTATCGTTTATTTTATAGTAGTTAGTCTGGACGATGGAAGATTTTATTGGTCATTTGTTCCGGTCTTAGTAAAAATCCTTGAAAAAGTAAAAGAGGTGTAAAATTTTTGGCAGAAATTGCTATTGCATTGTTATCTCCTATCGCTAGTTTTATAGGGAAAATGATAGTAAAGAAAATTAAAAAGAAAATAGACCAAAAATTAATTAAGATTAATGTGAAAAGTCCAGATTATAATGGAACAGCAAATCACTGGGTTACCTATCTTGACGAGCGTATCAAAACCGAACAAGAAAAACAATTTCAATATGCCTATCTTGGAGATGATATCCAAACTTCAATTGAGAAAGATAATAAAGTCTCAACCATAAAAATTCAAGTGCCTAATGTAGATAAGGATGCTTTAAAGGAACTTATGTTAAAAAAACAATGGAATAATCAAAATGATCCAATTCATGGAAATGGTGTTTTTAATCTGGCCCTCCCCCAAATTACTCACGCGAATTTAGAAGGAGATACATATCAAATCCAGTATCTAAATCTATCCTCGATTCCTCTAAATGGTAAATATCTGTTTACTACTAAATTAGAATCCTTAAGTTTTGAAAAATATGACCCTGATGAGTTCTATAAACATGGAGGGACCTTTGAAATCCCAATTTATCTAGAAAAATCAACACCAGATTATCATGTTTACCCAATCACACCTCCAGCGCCAAAAATTCCAGATTATGCTATTAAAACAAAAATCATTAAAGAAAAAATTATCCCATCCATTGAAGAAACTCAAGTTTTTGTATTCTGCCCATTTTGTGGAGCTAGAATGCCAAAATCTAAAGATCTTAAATTCTGTTTATCATGTGGGAAAAATATTGAACAACATCTTAATTTTTAACTGTTAAGGATTAGTTTAAATGACAAAAACTGAAAAATTATTATCTCAGGCAAAAAAATTTGAAATAGAACATCAATTTGAAAAAGCTGCTACACTTTATATAAAAGCGGCCCAAATATCGTTAAATAAGGGTAATTTGAAAACAGCTACAATTGGGTTTAGTAAGGGGGCAGATTGCTTATATGGTGCTAGAAAAATCAGCAATGGACTAAAATATTCTCAACAGGCTTTAGAAATTATCAATAAATTAAATGATTTGAGTGGAAAAGCCGCTATATTGAATAATATTGGAAGAATATTACGTGAGAGTGATGATCTTGATGAAGCTCTTATGTACTTTAAACGTGCCTTGGAAATTGACGAACAATTAGAAGACTTTATAGGAATAGGTATCAGATTAACTAATATCGCAGAAATTCAAGGCAAAAAGGGAGAATTCAGCGAAGCTCTCAAGAACTATCGAAGCGCTATAGTAGTTGTAGAATATACTGGTGATTTGAAGGTTAACGCCGCTATATTAAATAATATCGGACTATTATTACACGAGCAAGGCGAATTTGGCGATGCACTCGAATCTTATCTTAAAGCTTTGGAAATTGATGACTTACTAGGGGATTTAAGGACAAAAGCTATACATTTAACTAACATTGGAGAGCTTTTAGGTGATATGGGCAGGATCGATGAAGGTCTTGAGCACTGGCAACAAGCTTTAAAAATAATGGAAGATTTGGACGAAATTATAGATAAAGTTGCTCTATTAAGCCAATTTGGTGAAAAACTAATTAATAAAGATGATTCCGCAAAAGGTTTTGAATACTTATTAAAGGCTAGAGAAATTGCCAATAGTGTGAGAAATCCAAATCAAAAAGCATTTCTTTTAGAAAAAATCAACACAATTTTACGAGATAAAGGATTTAATTTTCAAACTTAATGAAAATGTCAGATTTAAATAAACTTAGGCAATTAGCTCAAAAATTTGAGGGAGAATTCCAATATAATGAAGCTGCTAAACATTATTTAAAAGCGGCTGAATTAGATTTAAAAAAAGGCAATAAGAATATCGCTGGAGTGGAATTTAATAGAGCTGCAAAATGTTTATATAACATTGGGAAAATTAATGAAGCTTTAAATTATTTTGAACGTGCTCTGGAAATTGCCGATCAAGTCGGTGATTTGGCAGGTAAAATTGTTCTATTAAATAATATTGGAGAAATTTTTCATAATAAACGTGAACTTGATAAGGCATTAAAATATTTTCAACCCGCCTTAGTAATTGCTGAACAGATAGGTATGCTAGAAGGGAAAACAGCTTTATTAACTAATATCGGAAGCATCTTATATGAAAGTGGAAAACTCGATGTAGCTCTCGATAACTTTCAACATGCCTTAAAAAATGCAGAACAGTTAGGGGATTTAAGAGCAAAAGCCACTCTTTTAATCCACCTTGGATTGATTTTTCGCGATAAGGGCGAGATTGATGAAGCTCTTCGGTCATACCAACGGGCTCTGAAAATTGCCGACCATCTAAGAGATTTGAGAATAAGTTCTAGTATATTAATCAACGTTGGAAATATATTACATGATAAGGGGAAACTCGACGAATCTATCGAGAATTATCAACATGCATTGGAAATTTCTGAACAATTAGGCGATTTAAGGGGAAAAATAACTCCATTAACCAATATTGGGGAAATTTTTCGAGATAAAGGAAAGTTGGATGATGCTTTTAAATATTACCAACAAGCTTTGAAAATTGCCGAACAATTAGGCGATTTAGGTGGAAAAGCTGCTCTATTAAATAACATTGGCATGGTATTTTACAATAGGGGAGAGCTAAAGGAGGCTTTAAAAAATTATCATCGTGCTTTGGAAATTGATGAACAGTCGGGATACTTGAAAGGAAAGGCTATCCGATTAAATAATATCGGTTTGGTTTTATATGATCAAGGCGAACTTGATAAAGCCTTGAAATACTATCAACATGCCTTGGAAATTGATAAAAAATTAGGAAACTTGAAAGGAAAAGCCGATCGATTAACCAACATTGGAGAGATACTAGTAAATAAGGGTGAATTCAAGAAAGCATTTGAGTGTTACCAGGATGCTTTGGAAATTGCTAAAAAATTAGGTGATTTGAAGGGTAAAGCTAATCAATTAAACAATATTGGCTTGATATATCTTGATAAAGGCAAGCTCGATAATGCACTTGAGAATTTTCAACATGCATTGGAAATTTATGAGCAAATAGGCATCTTGGGAGGCAAAGCAGCTCTATTAAACAATATAGGAACCGTTTTATTTGATAAAAATGAAATCAGTGAGGCTCTCGATTACTTACAGCGTTCATTGAATTTATTTCAGAAGAGAATTGCAGGAAAAGAATTAGACTTCAAAACTGGAATATTATCTTGTCCAAATGCTATTTGTTCGGCAGAACTAGAAATTAAAATAATGGGTATCCAGGGAGCGATAATTGAAACATGTCCCAGATGTAATATCCAATTTTCAGTCTGGATTGATTCTATAAACTCAAAATATCAAATTGGGATACTTTCTGATGAAATTTTTGAAACAAGAAGTATTACATCGGGAACAATAGAATTCCAAGATCAAGTAGGAAGGAAAACGGAAACAACTATTTCGGAATGGTTAAAGCACGGAGCACTAACGACAGAAAACATCGCAGTTTGCCATAAAATAAGAAAAGATTTCTTAAACTCTTGTACAAATTATTACCAAGCGGCAAGTTTATACCGTGGTCTTGGATTTTTGGAGAAATCGGAGAATATATTGAAAATCCTTGAAGATTTGTTAATTCATATTGATGAGAAAAATAGGGAAATTTTCGTCCATGAGATTGCCCAGCTTCGGAAAAGAACTTCTGAAAGCTTACGCACAAGAGATTTCTCTTACATCTTCATTTCGTGCCCAAGTTGTCAGAAAGAACACCGCGTTCAAGCCAGTCCAACTACAATTGCAACTAAAATTTGTACTCATTGCCGCGGAAAATTTTCAATCTACTACGATGATAACACGGAAGAATTTTACACCAATATCTTAGAAAACCCAGTGGTTAAGACAAGTATTCGAGATAAGGGGTTGAAACGAGATGTTGTAAAATTTTGCGCGAGATGTGGATTAAAAGTGGGTGAAATTGCACAATATTGTGCGAGATGCGGTTTAAAAATGTTGAGAAAATAGCAAATTATTAAATAATTTGCATAAGATTTGTTAGGTTTAACGTTGTTTTAAGAAATCCTCATCCAGCTTAATTTGCTCTTTCATCATTGTTAAGATAATATCGCGCACTTTAAATATTTTTGAATCATCATATTGATCCGCTGATATTAAAGCATGAACATATTCTTTATTTTCCGAAACTTTGGAGACTATCGTGGCTACCTTAAACATACCATCTCTTAATTTATCTGGTTTTTTGCATTTTTGCAAAATTGTAATAGACTTTTTAAGTACTTTAATATCTTCTTTAATATTTTCTAAATTGCTCAATTCTAATTCTCACTCTCTTCTTTTTATATAAAATAAAAATGAACTCGGTATTCATTAATCCTTATTCATTTATTAAATTTAAATAAAATTAAAAAATATTTGAATATCTATGGTTTAAACTTTAAATTTAAATTTTAAACCTCTAAAAAAGATTTTTAGTGAGTGAATTTTATGGAGAAAGTTAAGTATAAAAAATTTGTATATCATGTGGAAAATAGGGGGCTAAATTTAAGTGATTTAAAAATTAGTGATATAAGCAAGATTAAAGGACTTGAAAATCTCATGAATCTACAAATATTAGATTTGGGTGCAAATCAGATTTCTGAAATTGAAGGGCTTGAAAATCTTAAGAATTTACAAGAACTTTACTTTTATAATAATCAAATTACCGAGATTAAGAGGCTTGAAAATCTTGGGAATTTGAAAAAATTAGACCTTCGAAATAATCAAATAACTGAGATAAAAGGAGTTGAGATGCTCAAGAACCTGCAAATATTAATGCTTTCTAATAACAAAGGTTCAACTAATGGGCTGGTTATCAAAAAAAATAAAATTTCTGAGATTAAGGGTTTAGAAAAACTCACTAATTTGCAAGAATTATATTTATCTCGTAATAATATCTCTGAAATTAAAGGACTTGAAACACTTACGAATTTGCAGAAATTAGACCTTCATTGGAATTATATAAAAGAGATTAAGGGCCTCAAAAATCTTACAAAATTGAAAACATTAAATCTACAGGATACCCTAATTACTGAGATTAAAGGGTTAGAGAATCTCACGAATTTGCATATATTAGATTTTAGAGGAAATCAAATCACAGAGATAAAAGGACTCGAAACGCTCATAAATTTGACACGCTTAACTCTTAGTAATAACCAAATCTCTAAGATCAAGGGATTCGAAAAACTTACAAATTTACAAGAATTATGGCTTGATAGAAATCAAATCTCTGAAATAGAAGGTCTTGAAACTTCCATAAATCTATGGATCTTAAATCTTGGATATAATCAAATCTCCGAGATCAAAGGACTAGAATCTCTCACGAAACTTACAACATTTTACCTAAAAGAAAATCAAATCCCTCAAGACTTATTAAATCAATTGGGTGGTGTAGGTAAAAATGGATTTGCTAAAAGTCCTCAAAATTTGGTAGAATACTGTCGTAAAAAAAGAGAGAAGGAAGAAAAATTGGAAAAGGAATCACTCGAAAAAATAAAAAAGATAATTAAAGTATCCACCCGAATTAAACTTGATATGCTTATAGATGCTCTTAAAATGGATACACAAACATTTAACGAAAAAATTTTCGAATGGGCAGAAAAATTCGGTTTTACAATTGATGGGGATTATTTAATTACTAATATAGATATGGTTTCAGATTTTATAGATGAATTAGATAAACAATTTGCCATATGGGAAAAATCAGAAAGAGAAAAAATCAAAAAATTAAATAATTCGATTTGAAACTAAGAATAATGACCCTTATTACTAAATTTAAAATGAGAATATTTAATTAAAGCTTTTTTAATATTATACACTCTATTTAAACACAAAAAATTAAATAAATAAGATATGGGAACAGATATCCATTTATTTGTAGAAAAGAAGGAAAATAATAAGTGGATTTATGTTGGAAAACATGACATAGCTAGAAATTATCCACTCTTCGCAATTTTAGCTAATGTAAGGAATGGAATAAGAAGCGGAAAGTTTGAGCCAATTTCATATCCAAGAGGCCTTCCTAATAATGTTTCCCCAGAAGTTCGTAAAAGAGCAGATAATTGGATACTTGAGTTTCATTCACATAGTTGGTTTTTATTAAAAGAATTGAATCATTTTGATTGGGATGGAAAAAAAGTGAAATTTAAGGCATATGTGAATAAAATAGGTTATGATAAGTGGAAAAAAACTGGAAAACCATGGGGAGCAGCACAGTTGGCAGGTGGAAAGATAATTTCACATGAAGAGATGGAAAAATATGACCCAATAAAAAATGGTTATATTGCCCATACTATGGTGGAATGGGTGCAAACTTATCGTGAATGTTGTATTTATTTTGTTGAAGATTTTTTAAAAGAATTGAATAATATGAGTAGAGAAAATGGCGAGGATATTAGAATTATTTTTTGGTTTGATAATTAATTCAACTATAAATGATATTGAATATACTGTTCGAAAAAGATTTTCTTGATTATTTAGGACCATAATATTATTTAGTTAAAAATTTTCTGTTCCTTTGTTAGTTTGCTTCCGCAATGCTTACAAAATTTTCGACTCTTTATCAATTCTACTGTTTCTTTCATCACTATTGTCGTTTTTACCGTTTGATTTTTTTCTCTTTTTCTTTAATTTCAATGTTTTTTTTCTTAATTAAGTCTTTTAAATAATCAATCTGACTAGTTTTTCTCATATTTTCTTCCTTTAAATTAGTAATTAATAGTCTTTGTTTTTTCAACTTCTCTTGTAAATCTCTAACAAGATTATGTACAGGTATTTCCTCCTCTTTAATCTCAATTATATGACCATTTGATTTAGATCCTTTCTTTCTTTCCTGTTCTAATTGTTGCTGAAGCTGAATTTTTTCTTTTCTAAGTAAACCCATGTTAATCTTTAATTCCCTATATTTTTTTTCTGTTTCTTCTAATTTCAACTGTAATTTTTTAGCATATGCACGTTTTTTTCCGTACTTATCAATTAGATCATTTAATTTATTTAATTCTTCTCTATATGAGGATATTGATATTTCACTAATCTCTAAATCCGTTTTGAGGTGTTCAATTTCTCTATTTTTAAAATCAAATTCCTTTTTTATTTGATTTACCTCAACTCTCAGTTGATCTATGCTTTCCTCAATTTGTTCTTTTAATTCAATTCCTTCTTTTGGTTTTATTTCTTGTTTTATTTCTATTTTATCAAATTTTTTTGCAAGTTTAATACTTTTACTTCCTTCTATAAACTCAAGAAAATCACGGGGCTCTATCCCTTCGTCTACAGGCACAACTGAATACTCCAAACCTACTTGCCCTCTAATATCTTGGCTTTTTTGAGCACCAATAAATTTCTTTCTAACTGATGATTCTGCCCCCTTCCATAACCAAATTGTTTTATCAGGGGGATCACTGATGATAATATACACTTCAAAAGTCTTCAGGATATCCTTTATATCTTTATCGATTTGTATTTCTTCTATTTCTCCAGTTTCTAATACTTTAAATATCCGGATCATATTTTATGCCGTTGAGATTATCATAATTTTTTTGAATGTTAATAAGATAAATTTGTTTTTTATCCATCAATGTAAAAATGCTAATATAATTTTTAAAATCTTTCCTAATTTTCGTATATCAATAACTTCCTTATCTTTTAGATTTCTCATCCAATGCCATTTTTGCAATCCTAGAGAAAATTTCAGATGCTCCTTCTTTTGAAACAACCGAAGTTTCAATATAGTTCAGTTTAAAATCTTCAATTAATTTCTCAACTTCCTTGTGAGATACAGTAAAAAAATTGGAATATCTTTTATTTCCCACAAGAAGTATAGGAATACCTACAGCATTCTTCCTAACTAAGTTAATCCAATCAGGCAAATTCTCGAAAGATCTCCGATCGGCAAAATCGAAAAATAATATCAACCCTTCAGCTCCTTTAACATACTGCGGGAATAAAAATTTGTACTTTTTTTCACTTCTAAAATTCCACAATTGTAGTTTTACTTTTATATTTGCGATCTCAACATTTTTACTGAAAAAATTAACTCCAATAGTAAGGCTCAGATCCTCCTCAAATAATTTAGGCTTATTAATATGACGTGATAAAAGCGCTTTCTTAATCCAGCCCTCGCCTAACATTAATATCTTAAATGTTTCATCAGTCTTCATTTAAGATTTTTCCTCCACTCTAGTTAATTTAAATATCAAGTCTGAAATTAATCTCTTTTTTCTTCAATATTCAGGTATCAATTAAGAAATCTCCTAATCCAGCTCCTAAACGAGGATATCTGGTTGTTGATAGAACTAATATTCGATTTTTGCCCGCGGCTATTATGAGGATTAAACCATTATCTCCCTCAATCATAATTCTCTTTAGATTTCCACGAGCAACCTCTAAAACCCCACGTTCTCCTAATGAAAATATCGCAGCGGTCATAGCGGCAATTATTGTATCATCGATCACCTCGGGAAAAACACTTACAATAAGGGACCCCTCTATTGAAACAATTGCTCCAGCCTCAACGTCAGGATTGGACTTAACCAATCTTTTTAGATCTCGCTTAAGTGATTTTAAATCAACCATTAATTTTTCATTGGATCATTATTTCTCAAATTTACTAAAAATAAATTTAGAAGATAAGTTATTTAATAATTGTGATAAGAATTAACTAAAATTTATTAACCTTTTATTCAACCTTATTCCCGCAAATTTTACACACTTTTTGTCTATTTTTGAGTTTGCTACCGCAATTCTTATAAAATTTCCTGCTTTTTATTAACACTTTTGTCTCATTATCAATTACTTTTATATTTCTATAGCCTTTTATTTTTTCTATTTCAAAGCCATCTAACGTTTTTATCAGTACATATACCTCGATCACGTTTTGTTCTATTTCTCTTTTTATTGGAAAAAATAAGATTTTAATGTTCTTTATATCAATGCAAAATAAAGGTTCGACAAAAATCCGACAGAAATTTAAAATCTCCTTGATAAAAGAGAGGGGAGACTAAAAGTAAAAAATAAAATTCACTAATTCTACAGCCTTTTGAAATTTTAATTCTAGAAATTGTATCTTCTCTTCATGAAAGGTATTATTACATCTTCAACTATTGTATCCTTCGCTTTAAGATTAAAGGCTTTGGATGTTTTAAAATATTTTATTTTCAATAAAAACAAAAGGAGGGGTTAATATGATTACGATAGAAAGTTTTCTGGATTTAAAGAATATTAAAATTCTAATAGATGTTTGCAATATATGTTATTGCCAAAAAACTGATGATGGGAAACCTATTCTTGCCAACTTAATGTCAGTTTTACATCATTTGATTAAAGAATTAGAAATCCCGAGGCATAATATTATTTGTATTTCGGATCCTGGAGTTGTTAGGTATATGGATGATTCGAAAAAGTTCCAAAAAATGATAGATTCTGGAGAGGTCATAAAATCGCCGAAAACGGCAGATGAGTTCATTTTAGGGTTTGCACTTAGTTGCGACTTCTGTCTAATTATATCTAACGATAAATATAGAGACTATATTAAACAATTACCGAGTGAAGAATGGCTTCAAGATAGGAGTGTGAATTTTATGATAATTAATGGTGTAACGGTTTTAAGTCCTAATATCGAATTTGAGAAATTAAGCGGTAGAGTTGGAAAAACTTTTAGTGAAAAAATTAGTGAAAATATTGAAGAATTTATTGACATAACTAAATTAGAAAAAATTACGTTAAGTGAAAGAGATGTATAAAAAACGCAATATATTTGGTGGGATATTAAAAAAAATAAAAGAAAATTAAGAGTAAAATATATTTATAATAAACCTTAATTGGTAAATTTTATGAGTTGGGAGGAAAGAGAGATTTTATTAGTTGCAAAAACCTATCCTGTAAGAAGTAGATCTCATGGAAATACCGTATGTACTGCAGGGATTTTAGAAGATACAAATGAATGGGTAAGAATTTATCCAATCAGATGGATAAAATATGCTAAAAATAATTTAAAGAAATTTGTGCGCTTTAAAGCTCAAATTAAGAAAAATACTTCAGAATATCTACAAAGAAAAGATTCCTATAAAATCAGAGAACCTACAATCAGAATAACTGATGATAGTTTAACTAAAACTCAAAATAAAGGAGTCTGGCAAGAAAGAAAAAAGATATTATTAAAAACTCTCTCCAATTCAATTGAAACTCTTAATGAAAAATTTAAGGAGGATAAAACATCATTAGGAATGATAAAACCAATAGCAAATTCAATAGAATTTTTGATTCTTAAACCAGTTGATGAAATTGAAATTGATGTTGAAAAATCAACTCAATATACCATTTTTGGAGAGAAATTAATAAAAGTTGATAAAATAGAAAATGTATTTAAATATAAATTTAAATGTATTAATGTTAAATGTTCCACTCATAAAATGATATGTGAAGATTGGGAATTACTACAAGCTTTTAGAAAATTTAGAAAGATATACGATTCTGAAGAACTCGAAAAACAATTAAGAAATCAATTTTATGAAAAAATGATTAAATATAGAGATTTATATTTTATTGTAGGTACTCATTGGCAATTTCCTAAATTTTTAATAATTGGACTTTTTTATCCCCCAAAAAGATAAGAGATTAAATAAAATGAAAATAAAAATTGAAAAAATAATAGTTGGAAAATATAATGTAAGAGAAAAATTTGAACAAGAATATTTAGAAGAAATAAAAGAAAGCCTAAAAATTGATGGGCAATGGAATCCTATAATTATAAGACCTATAGGAAATGGGAAATATGAATTGATTTCAGGACATTATCGTTTACAAGCGGCCATAGAATTAGGTTGGAAAGAAATCGAGGCTACTGTAAAAGATATATCAGAAATTAATGCAGATGTATTGTCTTTAAAAACAAATTTATTAAGATTGAATATGTCTCCAAGAGAACAAGGTAAAGTTATACATAATTTAATAACAAAATATGGGATTAGTCAAAATGAATTAGCGGAAAAAATAGGAATGAGTCAGAGCAAAATTAGTCAATTATTAACAATTGTATTGAAATTACATAAATCTGTCGTTGATGCTTTAAATTTAAAAACCATAAATTATGGAATTGCATCTGTTATTGGAAGTCTTAGTTTAGAACAGCAACCTATTTTTTTAGAAATCATTTTGAATAGTAAAATCTCATCTCCAGCATTAGCAACAAAAATAAAGAATAAATTTTTAAATAACACCTTATATACGATTGGATATCAAGGACGAAATTCAGCTAATTTTATTGAAATTTTAGAAAAAAATGATATTAAACTTGTCGTTGATATTAGAAGTTCTGCAAAATCAGAAAAAAAACCAGAATTTAATGAAGAAATCCTGAGTCGAGAATTGGAGCGAAATGATATGAAATATAAACACTATCCAGAATTAGGTGTTCCATATATACTTCAAGAACCATATAAAGATGGAAAATTTTCATATGAGTGTTTAAAACAATGGTACAATTGGCATATCAAAGAAAATGTTGAATTGGAAGAAATAATAAAATTTTTAAAAGATTCGGGACGGTCGGTAATATTATGTATGGAAAGATATGCAAAACCAACGAAAGAGCAAAAATATGCTTGCCACAGAAATATTCTTGCAGATTTAATTTTAAAATTTAAGGTTTCAGATCCCTTGCTTGAATTTAATAAAAGGATAGATTTATAAAATTATTTTTAATTTTAATTTATTTTAAAATAAAGATTTTCAGCTTTTTATGAAGATGATACTCATTTCTTTTATTTTCTTTAATCAAAATTGCATTAAGATTCAAACATTTGTGATCAAATAACTCAAAATCCCTCGTGATAAAGAAATTTTGATATTTTTACTATTTTATCGATTCTATATATATGACTTTTTATTAGTATTTTAAAAAAAAGAATTATTGGAGCAATTAAAGCATTCTGAGTTTTTTATATCGTTTGCTAATCTACAATTTTCACATATTTTAATTTTTGTGCAGATATTCTTTTCTATAATTAATATTTTAATCTCAAATTGAATAGTTTTTAAAGCATTATTTAAATCACTTATACATTCTTTACCAATCAATATACCTCTAATTCTTTTATTATCCCCAAATTCTTGTCCAATATCTTCCAAATAGCCATTTAATTGTAATAAATGATTAATTTCAAGGGGTTCAATTTTTAATTCGATTACAACAATTTCATTTTTTAAAAAAACTATTAAATCGGCAAATCCTGATGGTAGGCGATATTGTGGTATTGATTTTTGATTAAGAAATTGTTTTTCAATCAAATATGGATGAGTTTGGTAAAGAGTTTGAATTTCTTTTTCAGTAACAGAATTTTCTTCATCTAAAAAAAACACGTTATTTACCTTCCTAAATGCGCTATTGCTTTATCTTCCATAATTCTTTCGACGATAACATTGACAATTTTTTCCCTTTTACGGAATCTTTTTTCATTTGATTTTAAAATGGAATAAGCGGCTTGTTTTAAAATTTGGACATCTGGATATCTTTTTAAATCATTTAATTCTTTTCTTAATTGTTCTGGGGGTAACATAAGCCATCTTGAGGTTTGATCTTCAATTCTAATCTTTTTTGATACAGAAGGGGCTTTCTTTTTAGGCGGAAGTTTCCTTTTTGGAGCTTTTCTAACAGGTTTAGGAAGTAGTTCTATCAATTTTTTAAGAGCAATGTTCTTAGATATAGATACTTTTGCTATCTCCTCTTCGATATCTACCCTTTTGGTTTTTTTAACTTGATAATTTAATTTTATTTTTGAAAAATTTTTTAGATCTGTAATAATTCTAAAATTTTTTTTATCTTTAAAGAAATTTAATATTTTTTCATCAATTTTAACACATAGATTTAAATCCTGTTCCAATTTAATTAATAAATTATGAATTTGATTGAGATCATAGAACTCTGATTTATTCTGAATTAATAATTTAATCCCATCTATTATTTCAATCATAATATTTTTAATTGGAAAAACCCCTCCTTTATTTCATTTTGAAATTATATTCAGTATTTCATGACATAGGTTTCTAAATTCCATTGTAGAATCAGAGCGGGGTTTATCAACACAAACGGGTAAATATTTACCAGAAGCCTTTTTGATATCAACTTTATTAGTAATTATACTTCTAAATACTATAGAATTTTCATCAACCATGTTTTCTTGTTTAAAAATTTCTAATAATCGCCGAATCCTTTGTAATCCATCTTTATGTACATTTATGCGTGTATCCAATAAATTTATCAATATTCCAGCTAATTTAACAGATGCATTTTTCTCTTCTCTTTTAATCTCAATCGTTTTGTTTAATGAATTAACTAAGAGTGGAATTCCACTAATAGATAGATAATCAGGAATTGTTGGAATTATAAAATAATCTGATGCATATAATGAATTATGGGTAGTTGTATAGATATTTGGAGGACAATCAATAAGTATAAAATCATAATAATCTTTTATTTGTTCCAGAAATTTACTAAGAATAGCAAACCTTGATCTTACATAATTAACGATTTTTTGTTCTAATTGCATTAGGTGAGAAGTTGCGGGAAGTAAATCAAGTTGAGTTAATGGTCTGATTTCTTTTCCTTGAATTGTTCGTCTTACAACTGATTTAATTATTGCAGTTCCAAAATTAAATCTTTTCTTATTTTCATTATCTTCCATTGCATCTAAAAAAAGTTGATAAATGGTATCGCGATATATATCATTTTCATCTAGTTCATATCCAAATTTTTGTTGATATCTCTTTGGACCCATCAACAATGTAGAAACGTTTGCTTGAGGATCCGTATCAATTACTAATACTTTTCGATTTTCTCTTGCGAGTTCTCCTGCAATATTGGCGCAGCATGTAGTTTTTCCCACGCCCCCCTTTAAATTTATAAAACTAATAATAACGCCCATTTTTTATCAATCTAAAATATACTGTTAGCTAATAGAACATATACACAATTTAATTTTTTGTTTTGTAATAATTTTGCTGGAATCTTATTTTTAATAATAAACTACATTAAATTTAATTTTAATTATAAAGATTCCAAATGTATAGAGAATTCTTTGGGTTGCATTTAAGAGAATGGGAACAAGAAGGTATTATCAATTATATAGATAATTTAATACATAGGAAAAAAGCCCTATCTCCCTAAAATTTTAAACCCTTTCACTTTCTTCTCTTAAAATACCTCAATTTAACCCTATTACACTAAAAATAACCAAGATATTTTCTAACAGAATTTTGAAGTTCATTTTTCATAATACCAAAGTTTATTTAATTTAAAAATTTATCTTACATGCTTGAACAGAGATATTTCAAAGTTTCAAGTATAAAATTAAAATTTGGTGAAAGTATGTCTAATAGAAATTATGGCAATAGAACGATGCACAAAGCTACATGTGCCGACTGCGGCAACGAGTGCGAAGTTCCATTTCAGCCTAAGGAAGGCAGACCTGTTTATTGTCGAGAGTGTTATAGAAAGCATAGAAGATAATTAATTCAATTTTTTCTAAGTTTTGGTTACAACCAAAAACTTATTTTCTAACTTATCGAGTAATGATTAATTTTTTTTAATTTTTTTTAATTCTTTTTTTAGGCCCTAGATCTATAAAAATAAACCTACACAAAATAATTAAAGAACCCGTTTCAAGGCTTCATACCCTTCAAATTTAAATATTAGAAGATTTTTATCAATACGTAGAATTAAAATTGGAGAAACAGGGATTTAATGATTAAATGTGTAAAATATCACATTTTTGGGCATATGGATTATTTCTTCCGACATGAAAAAATTCCATCTTTTCATATTTCTCCCAGAATCGATATAAAGCATTACACATTTTCGATACGTGCGGGAATTTTTTTTCCATTTTTTGACTTATATATAAAAGGCTTATAAGATTAACAAACATATATTTGAGATCATTATTTTATGAGCAACATGGACAAATTAAACGCAATATCACAAATGATAGAGGGATTGAAAGAGATTAAACAAGAAGAGAAAATAATAGTGCCTAATTGTGAATTCTGTGGTAAAAGCATCGTGGGCAGTAAGTGGAATAAGGAATATCATCATATTAATATATGCCAAGAACCAATAAAACGATTTTTTTGTTCCCGTCAATGTAAATTAAGATGGGTTTTTAAAAATTTTTGATTTTATTTTGTTGATA